>CAVWSA010000017.1:0-10599 GCA_963757545.1 uncultured Actinomycetes bacterium
CGGGTAACCGCTCGATCCGGGCGTGCCGGCGCCGTCGCCGCACACCTCATATCGGCCGCCCGGACCAGGTCGGTGGCCCGGTTAACGCAAACCTGGCCACGGCCGCCCGGACCAGGTCGGGTGGGTGGTTAAAGGGTCAGGTTGTACGAGACGGCGACGCTCAGGCCGCCCGGGTTGACATCGAGGATCGCGGTGGAGAACAGCCCGCTGCCCACCGCGGTCACCGTGATCTGCACGCTCTGGCCGGTGGCCAGTGAGCCCGATGTCCGGCTCAGCGTGATGTCCGACAGCAGGGCCACGGGCACGGTGATGTGATAGTCGCTCACCGGGCCGCCGACCGCAGTCAGCGTGAACGTCCCGGTCCACGAGCCGCCCAGCGACAGCCCGAGACCCAGCTGGAGCGGGGCTACGGACAGCGTTCCGGTCACGCCGACCGCGGCGGACGCCGGTCCGGACGTCGATACCGTCGCCCCAGCCGACGGCGTGCCGCCGGCCGCGGGGCTGGTGGCGACCGGGTGGCTGGTCGCCGGGTGGCCGCCACCGGCGAGCGCGGCGGCGCCGGACGGCGCGGACGCCCCGCCCGGCCCTGCGCCGGGCGGCCGGGCCGGCCCGGCGGCCGATGGTTCCGGGTGCGCGCCGGGCGCGCCGCCCGGGCCCTGGCCGGAGTGATGGTGCAATATCACGCCGCCCAGCAGCGCACCGCCGGCGATGATCGCGCCGCCGGCCGCCGCCCCGGCCCGCAGATGCTGGCCTGCCAGCCGGAGCGAGCTAGGCGGGCTGATCGGCCGGGGGAAGCCACTGGGCCCGACCGGCCCGAGCCGCTGGCCGATGGCCAGCCGCCGGGCTACCGCAGCCGGCGAGGAATCGGCCACCAGGCTGAGCACCTGGTGCCGCAGCGCGACCGGCAGCACCGCCACCGGCAGCACGCCGAGCAGGCTGTCCGGGGTGAGCTCGCGGCGCCGCCGCGCACCACAGATGTCGCAGCGCCGGATATGCCGGCTGACCCGCTTGCGCAGCAGCACGGTCAGCTTCCCGTCCCAGCCCGCCATGATCGAGGCCAGTTCGGCACACGCATCCTGCCCGGACCGGGCGACCAGCAGCACACCCAGCGCCGCCTCGAAGTGCGCCCGGGCCCGGGACGCCATGGCGTGCGCCTGGTTCCGCGGCACCCCCAGGGTGTCGGCCAGGTCCGCGCCGGTCAGCTCGTGGCCCAGGGTCAGCTCGATGATCTCCCGCTCGCTCGGGGTCAGGCCGGCCAGCGCCGCCCAGACCAGCTCGCGGATCTCGGCCTGTTCCAGCCCCGCACCAAGGTCAGCGGTGTCGTCGGTCACCTCGGCGGACTCGTCCAGCGGGGCAGCCGAATCCCGGGACCGCAGCCGCCGGTGGCACTCGTTCCGGGCCACCGCGTAGAGCCAGGGCCGGAGCCGGTCCGGGTCGCGCAGCGCGCTGACCTTCTGGGCGGTGATGACGAACGTGTCCTGCACCGCGTCAGCCGCGTCGGCCGGCTCGGTGAGCAGTATCTGACAGTAAGAGAAGAGATCCGCTGCGTAGCGGTCATAGGCGGTGCACAACCCAGCCGGGTCGCCTGCGACGATCGCGGCCACAATGTCCCGGTCGCGCATGGGCTTACGGTAGGACTCCATGGCCGGCCCGCGCGCCAATTCGGGCCTATCACCGCGGTCGTCGCGGAATTCCGGTCGGGCAGTCGCCACCCCGGCCGGAGCGCTCCCGGCCGGTGCCCGGCGGGCCGGTGCCCGGCCGGCCGGGCACCGCCGGACCGTGACGGCACCGGCGGCGCCCGGCAGTGGCTGCCCGGGTGCCGCCGGTGCTGTCCCCCGATACGCGGCAGTGCTCCGACGGTGCCGCCGGGGCCAGGCAGCGATGAGCCGCCCCGGACAGCACCGGCGAGGGGCCGGGCGGGGTCGCGGTGGCCGAGGCCACCATGACCGCCGGTGTCGTGCCGGTCCCACGCGACGTCCGCATCCGGGGGTGCGCGGGCAGCAACAGCAGCACGCTGGCTGTCGCCGCGACGAGCATGCTGACCGCGACCCCGGAAGCTTTCGTCAGTGAGTCCATGCCGCGTCCCCTCCTTACGACGGCGCCGGGTTACGCCGTCGGAGGTAGGAGTCCGCGCCCCGGCGGGCACCAACACTTTCTGCCGAAATTTCTCCTCCAGAACTCCCCCGCCTCCCGCGCCTCGCCCGAGTGACCGCCCGCACCGGACCGACCAGCCCGCACCGGACCGACCAGCGGCACCGGGCCGACCAGCGGCACCGGGCCGACCAGTGGCGCGGTGCGCGCCCCCGGCGCCCCTTCACCACGCAGCAGCGCCGGCCCGTCACAATGGCCGTTATTTGGTTTACCGAAATATTCTCGCTGAAATACCTCCTAGGGGTATCGGAAGATACCCCTAGGAGGTTTATGAATTTCCTGCCACATGCCGGCACACCGCAGATCACCGCAGCTCAGGAGCGTGATCAATACCATGTGAACCGACATGTCTTGCCGTCGGTTAAATCCACATCTAGGCTTTTCTATTGCGTCCCGGCCGTCCGGAAAGCCAGGAGTCCCGGTTATGAGTGAGCTCGCGGTTGCCCGGCCCGAAGGGTCCTGGCCGGGCGATCATGCCGGGGTGTCCGCGACCGCCTGGCGGGCCCCGGACACCCGGCGACTGCTGCAACTGGCGCTGGGCGCGCTCTGGCTGCTGGACGCCATCCTGCAGGCTCAGGCGCTCATGTTCACCCGGGCGTTCAGCCGGATGCTGGCCGACTCGGCCCCGGGTAATCCCACCCTGGTGGCCCACCCGATCTCCTGGAACGCCGGCCTGGTCGCGCAGCAGGGATGGTCAGCAACGCCCTGTTCGCGTCCGTGCAGTTGCTGCTCGGGCTGGGCATTGCCTGGCGCCGGACGGTCCGCGTCGCGCTCGGTGCGTCGATCGCCTGGTCGCTGGGGGTCTGGTGGCTCGGCGAGGGCCTGGGCGGCGTGCTCACCCCGGCCGCGAGCCCGGTGACCGGCGCACCCGGCGCAGTGATCATCTACGCACTGCTCGCGGTGCTGCTGTGGCCGCGGGACCGTCCCGGCGGCCGGCCCCGTTCGCCGCCGCCCGGGCGATCGGCGCCCCGGCGGCACGCGGCCTGTGGCTGCTGCTCTGGGCCAGCCTGGCCTACTTCGCGGTGCAGCCTGCCAACCGGGCCCCCCAGGCCATGTCCGGCATGATCTCCGCGATGGCCGGCGGGGAGCCCGAGTTGGCTCCGCTCGGTCGGGCACGGTGCCGCCGCGCTGCTGGCCGGGCAGGGACTGCTCGCGTCGGCGCTGCTGGCCGCCGGCCTCGCGGTGGTCGCCGTCGGCGTGTACCTACCGCGCTCCGCGGCCCGCGCCACGCTGCTGTTGGCGGTGCTGCTGGCCGCGGCGACCTGGGTGGTGGGGCAGGCGCTCGGCGGCATCCTCACCGGCATGGGCACCGACCCTGGCACCGGCCCGCTGCTGATGCTGCTGGCCGTGGCCTACTGGCCCGCCGCAGCCACCCCGCACAGCGCAGCAGATAGCCAGCACAGTCCACCCGGCCGGCAGCACAGTCCACCCGACAGCCCGCACAATCCACCCGACGAGAAGAGGAGGCGCGGATGGCCGGACCGGCTTGGCTCGCGGACAGTTTCGCCGCGCTGATGCTGCTGACCGCGCTGTACTGCGCTGGGCGGCTGGTCGTCACCCGGACCAGGCGGCGGCCTACCGAGCAGGACGTCAACCTGGTGCACGTGCTGATGGGCGTGGCCATGGCCGGCATGCTGGTCCCGCGTGCCCTGCCGCTGCCCGGCCCGGCGCAGCCGGGCGGGACCATCTGGGCCAGCATCTGGGGCCTGGTCTTCGGCGTGGCCACCGCGTGGTTCGGCGGCCGGATCGCGCTGTCCTACCGGGCCACCGGCCGGCTCCGGCCGGTGGGCACCCACCACCTGCCGCACCTGATCATGTCCGGGACCATGGTCTACATGCTGGCCACCGTGGCCCGGCCCGCTGGGCTGTCCGGCGCAGGCATGGCTGGCGCGGCCGGGGACACCGTGCACTTCCCGCTGCTGGCTCTGATCCTGGCCCAGTTCATGGTGGGCTACGTGATGTGGGCCGCCGACCGGCTGCCCGCCCTGGCCCGGGTACGCGCCTGGCGGCCCGCCCCGGCCACGCTGGCCGCGGCCACCGCGGACCCGGTCCCCGCCGCAGCCGGCACCGCTCTCACCGTCGGCCGCCCGGCCAGCGCTGCCCTTACCGCCGGTGGGCCAGCCAGCACCGCGCTGGCCGCCGGCCGCCCAGCCAGTACCGCGCTGGCCGTCCCCAGCTCAGCCAGCGCCAGCCGGACCGCTCCTGGCCCGCCGCTGTCCCTCCGCCTGGCCGCCTGCTGCAACATCGTGATGGGCCTGGTCATGGGCTACATGCTGATCATCAGCCTGTAACCGCCGCGGCCCGGTACCGGTCCAGTGCGGCCAGTCGGGCCACCTTGTGCTGCACGATCGGCGCCGGATAATCCTGGCCGATGCGGCAGCCCGCCCGCTGCTGTTCCTCCGGCGGCATCCGCCACGGCTCAGCCAGGTAGCTGTCCGGCACCTGGGCCAGTTCGGGCAGGTAGCGCCGGACATACCGGCCGCCGGGATCGAATCGCTGCTGCTGCAGCACCGGGTTGTACAGCCGCCGGAACGCGGGCTGTGGATCGACCCCCACCGACGCGATCCACTGCCAGTTGCCATTGTTGCTGGCCTGATCCCCGTCCAGCAGCAGGTGCATGAACCAGGCTTCGCCGCGCCGCCAGTCGATGCCCAGGTCCTTGGTCAGGAACGAGCCGGCCAGCAGCCGCACCCGGTTGTTCATCCAGCCTTCCCGGCGCAGTTGCCGCATACCCGCGTCGACCAGCGGGAACCCGGTCCGGCCCGCGGTCCACGCGGCGAAGTCGGCGTCGTCGCCCGGCCAGTCCAGGGTGCCCCGGTAGCGCGGCTGGAACTCCAGCCGCGAGTTCTCCGGGTGATGCACCAGCACGTGCTGGTAGAAGTCCCGCCAGCACAGCTGGCGCCGCAGTGCTGCTTCACCCTTAGCATCCCCGCCGCTCCCCGGATCAGCTGGTCTTCCACCGCACGCGGCGACAGGCAGCCGAACCGCAGGTACGGCGACAGCCGCGACGAGCCATCCGTGCCCGGCTGGTCCCGGCCGGCGTCGTAATCGCGCACCGGCCCGTCCAGGAAGGCGGCCAGCCGGGCCAGCCCGGCGCTCTCCCCGCCGCGGGCAGGCTCGGCCACCTCCCGGCACAGGCCCAGGCTGGCCAGCGACGGCACCCGGCCATGCCGGACCCGTGGCGGCATGCTGAGCTGCCCGGGTGCGTCCAGCACCGGCCGCCGCCGGACACCCTGCCAGTTGCGGTGGAACGGGGTGAAGACCGTGTAGGGGGCCCTGCCCGGTCAGGATCGCGCGCACGTCGTCCACCACGCTCACCCCAGGGTGCGCGTGCCCACTGGCTCCGGCCTGCTCCAGGGCGGCGCGCACCCGGCGGCCCCGGGTCGCCTCGTACGGGCTCGGGTCGGCGCTCAGGTGGACCTCGCTGGCCTCAGTCTCCCGGGCCAGCGCGGGCAGTTCCCGCTCCGGCGGCCCGTGCCGGATGACCAGCCGGGCGCCGCGCGCCGCGAGCCGCTCATCCAGGTCGGTCAGGCACTGCAGCAGGAACGCGGTGCGCGCGCCGGACGCGTGCCGCCCGTGCAGCAGCCGGTCGTCCAGGCAGAACACCGGCACGATCTGCTCATGCCCGGCCAGCGCGGCGCACAGCGCCGGGTGATCATGCACCCGCAGGTCCCGGCGGAACCAGACCAGAGCCACCATGGCCGCTCGATGCTACCCAGCCCAGCGCGCCTCTACCGTGCCTGACCAGCCGTTTCGGCTGGCGTTGCGCAGCCCGCTTCGGGCAGGTCCAGGTCCACCACGACCGGGGCGTGGTCGGACGGCCCCTTACCCTTACGCGCTTCCCGGTCGATATAGGCGTCCTTGACCGCGTCGGCCACCGGTGCACTGGCCAGCACCAGGTCGATCCGCATGCCCATGCCCTTGTGGAACATGCCCGCCCGGTAATCCCAGTAGGTGAACGGCTGGCCTTTGAGCGCCCGGGCCGGCAGGTCGGTGAGCCCCAGCGCCAGCAGGTCGGCCAGCGCGGCCCGCTCCTCCGGGGTGACGTGGGTGGAGCCCACGAACGCCGCCGGGTCCCACACGTCGTCATCGGTGGGCGCGATGTTGAAGTCGCCGCATACCATCAGCCGGGGCCAGCCGGCCCGGCGCCGGGCGCGGCGCGGCCAGCTCGGTGCGCAGCGCGTCCCGCAGCGCGGCCAGCCAGTTCAGCTTGTAGGCCAGGTGCGGGCTGTCCAGCGCCCGGCCGTTCGGCACATACACCGACCACACCCGGCAACCCGCGCAGGTGGCGGAGATGGCCCGGGCCTCCGGGTCGGGGAAGCCTGGCTCACCGGCGAAACCGCGGCGTACCTCGTCCAGGCCGGCCCGGGACAGGATGGCCACCCCGTTCCACCGGCCGGTGCCATAGAGCGCGGTCTGGTAACCCAGCTCACCGACCTCGGCGGCCGGGAAGCCGCTGTCCGGGGCCTTGGTTTCCTGCAGGCACAGCACGTCCGGCCGGACCTCGTCCAGCCAGCCGAGCAGCCGGGGCAGCCGAGCCTGCACCGAGTTGACGTTCCAGGTGGCCAGCCGCACGGTCATCGCTCCCGTTCTGTCAGGCGTTGGCGTGCAGCGCGGCGTTCAGCGCGGCGCCGTGACCGGACCGTTCGATGACCCGGACCACACCGGTCTGCGAGTCGCGCAGCCAGAGCAGCCCGGCCCGGCCGGACAGTTCCCGTGCCTTGACCACGTTGCCGTCCGGTAGCGCCACCTTGGTGCCCGCCGTCACGTACAGGCCGGCCTCGACCACGCAGTCGTCGCCGAGCGAGATACCGATCCCGGCGTTCGCGCCGATCAGGCAGCGCTCGCCGACCGAGATCGTCTCTTTGCCGCCGCCGGACAGGGTGCCCATGATGGACGCTCCGCCGCCCACGTCGGATCCGTCGCCGACCACCACACTGGCCGAGATCCGGCCCTCGACCATGGAACTGCCCAGCGTGCCGGCGTTGTAGTTGACGAAGCCCTCATGCATGACCGTGGTCCCCTCGGCCAGGTGGGCGCCGAGCCGGACCCGGTCCGCGTCGGAGATGCGCACCCCGGAGGGCAGCACGTAGTCCACCATCCGGGGGAACTTGTCCACCCCGAGCACGGTGACCGGGCCACGGCGCCGCAGCCGCAGCCGGGTGGCCTCGAAGTCCGGCGCCGGGCACGGCCCGTGGTTCGTCCACACCACGTTGGCCAGCAGCCCGAAGATGCCGTCCAGGTTGCAGCCGCGCGGCCGGACCAGGCGGCTGGACAGCAGGTGCAGCCGCAGGTAGACGTCGTGCGCGTCGGCCGGGGCGGTCGCCAGCCGGCCGATCGTGGTGCGCACCGCGACGACCTCGACGCCGCGGTCGGCATCGGACCCGAGCAGCCCGGCCGCGTCCGGGCCGAGAGCCGCGACGGCTTCCGCCGCGGACAGCCGGGTGCTGCCGCCCGCCTGCTGCGCGGGGATCAGTTGCGGGGCCGGAAACCAGGTGTCCAGCACGGTGCCACCGGCCATGGTGGCCAGGCCGGCGCCCTGCGCCCCGATCAGCTCGGGATCGAAGTCAGGCTCAGTCACGGCCCACATGCTAGCCGCCGCGGCGGCCCGGGGCCGCCGCGGCGGAGCGGCGCAGTGCCCCGCTGATCAGTTCACATAGACCGCGGCGCCGCCGGCGGTGCTGTCCTGCACCGGTGCATAGGTAGCGGAGAAGTAACCGTTGCTGAAGCAGAGCGACGAACCTGACTCCAGGTCGAACTGCTGGTTGCTGAAGGTGATCGAGTTGTCCGTGTTGGACACCGCGCCGGTCACGGTATCCCCGTCCGCCTCGTACGTGCAGGTGGCCGAGCCCAGCAGGGTGCTCAGCACCACCGTGGTCTCTAACGGCGCGGCATCGGTCCCGGTGATGGTGATCGTGTCCGAGCTGTCATCCACCGCCGCGCTGAAGGACCCAGACCCGGCCCCGCCCCGGACCCTGCGGAGTCGTGATCATGACTTCAGTGCGAATCTAGTAGCGCCAAACTCATGATCACGACCAGAAACCCAGGCACCCGGCTGGGTGGCAGGGCTGGGGAGGCACGCGGGACCCGGCTAGTCGCCCAGCTCGGCGCGGCGGCGGGCGACGAACTCTTCCAGCTCGGCGCGGACCGCGTCGTCCAGCGGGGGTGGCTGGTACTCCTCCAGCGTCTTGGCGCAGATCTCGCCGGCCCGGGCGGTGGTGTCCTTGCCGCCCAGCTTGAGCCACCGCTCGTAGTTGGCCGTGGAGGACAGCAGCGGCCGGTAGAAGCACGTCCGGAACCGCTCCATGGTGTGCGCCGCGCCGAGGAAGTGCCCGCCGTGCCCGACTTCCTCGTGCGCGCCGAAGGCCAGCGACTCCTCGTCGATCTCCAGCGGGGTGAACTCGACCCGCAGCATGCGCAGCAGCTCGATGTCGATGATGAACTTCTCGTAGCAGCTGACCAGGCCGCCCTCTAGCCAGCCGGCCGCGTGCATGACGAAGTTGGTGCCGGCCAGGAACGTCGGCAGCAGCGTCATCAGCGCCTCGTAGGCGGCCTGCGCGTCCGCGGTCTGGCTGGAGTTCAGCCCGCCGCCGGTGCGGAACGGCAGCCCGAAGTGACGGGCCAGCTGGCCGGTGCAGAGCAGCCCGATGGCCGACTCCGGGGTGCCGAAGCTGGGCGAGCCGGACTGCATGTCGATGTTGGACAGGAACGAGCCGAAGATGACCGGGCAGCCCGGCCGGATCAGCTGGGCCAGCGCGATGCCGGACAGCGCCTCGGCCAGCTGCTGCACCAGCGCGGCCGGGATGGACACCGGTGACATCGCGCCCATCAGCAGGAACGGGGTCAGCACCACGGGCTGGTTGGCCGCGCAGTACTCGAACTGCGCGTCCAGCATCCGGTCGTCCCAGCGCAGCGGCGAGTTGCAGTTGATCAGCGAGACAACCGCCGGCGTCCGCTCGATGGCCGCCCGGCCCTTGGCCGCGCCCTGCCCGCCGCCGAACAGGATCTCGGTCATCGTGATGGTGTCCGCCGCGTTCGGCCCGGACACCACGTTGCCCATGTAGATCTTGTCGGTCAGCGTCTGCAGCGCGTAGATCATGTCCAGGTGCCGCGAGTCGAGCGGGGCATCGTTCGGCTCGCAGATCACGCCCCCGGCCGAGTCCAGCTCGCCGAACGACTGGGACAGCATGCACAGCCGGCGGAAGTCGTCCAGGGTGGCGTCCCGCCGGACATCGCCCTGGCGGACGAACGGCGAGCCGTACACCGCGCCGAACACCATGTCGTCGCCGCCGATGTGCACGTTGTTGGCCGGGTTGCGGGCCTGCAGGCCGAACTCCCGGGGCGCCTTGGCCACCTGCTCCAGGACGAAGCCCGGGTCGAGGAAGACCACTTCGCCGTCCACTTTCTGGCCCGCCTGGCGGAACAGTTCCACCGCCTCGGGCTTGGCGAACTGGACGCCGATCTCCGAGACGATCCGCCGCCAGCCCTTGTCCAGCACGCTGATCGCGTCGGCGGACAGGATCTCGTAGCGCGGCATCGTGTTGCGGAACATCGGCACCCCCAATCTTGACCCTCTCCCGGACCCCTACGTAGCATCACATAGTAGAACAGAGTTCCGTAACATGGAACTCATGGGCGTGCGCAGAACAGGCGCTAACAAGACAGGCGGGCACGTGGGAGGCAGCCGTCCGGCCACCCCCACCGGAACCCAGGCGGTGGACCGGGCGGCGCGGCTGGTCACCGAGGTGGTGCACGCGGCGGACTCGGTGACGTTCACCGAGCTGGCCGCGGCCACCGGGCTGGCCAAGAGCACCACGTCACGACTGCTCGACGCGCTGGAGCGGGGCGGCCTGGTACGGCGCACCGCGGACGGCCGGTTCTCCCCCGGTGAGGTGTTCGTCCGGTACGCCTGGCGCGGCGGGGCGGAGGCCGGCCTGACCGAGGTGGCCCGGCCGTTCCTGGACCGGCTCGGTGAGCTGACCGGCGAGACGGTGAACCTCGGCGTGGCCCGGGATGGCATGGTCGAGCAGATCGCCCAGGTGGATAGCCGGTACCTGATCGGCGGGACCAACTGGCTGGGCCGCCCGTGCCGCTGCACTGCGCCGCGCTGGGCAAGGTGCTGCTCGCGTACGGCGCCGCCGAGCTGCCAGCTGGCCGGCTGGAGGCCCGTACCAAAAGGACCATCACCAGCCGCGCCGCGCTGGAAGAGGACTGGCAAAGAGTGCGGCACAGCGGCTACGCGGTCACCGACGAAGAGCTGGAACCCGGGCTGGTCGCGGTGGCCGCCCCGGTGTTCCGGGACGGCGCGGTCGTGGTGGCCGCGCTGTCGGTGTCCGCCCCGGCCTGCCGCCTCACCCCAGCCCGGCTGCCCGAGGTCGCCAGAGCCTGCGTCAACGAAGCGGACCGGCTGTCCGCCGCCCTCGGTCACCGCCCCGCCGAGATCACCGT
>CAVWSA010000018.1:0-18080 GCA_963757545.1 uncultured Actinomycetes bacterium
ATGATCATGGGCTACCTCGTGGTCACCGCGGTGCTGGTGGTCAGGTTCGGACGGCTCGGCGACATGTACGGCCGGGTCAGGATGTACAACGCTCGGCTTCGCGGTCTTCAGCGTGTTCTCGGTCGCTGCTCGCGGCTGACCTGGCTGCACGGCACCGCGGCGCGCCTGGTGGCTGATCCTGGGCCGCATCCTGCAGGGCGTCGGCGGGGCCATGCTGATGGCCAACTCCAGCGCGCTGCTCACCGACGCGTTCCCGGCCGACCAGCGCGGGCTGGCGCTCGGGCTCAACCAGGTCGCGGGCATCGCGGGTCGTTCATCGGCCTGATCCTCGGCGGGGCTGCTCGGCCCGCTGGACTGGCGGCTGGTGTTCCTGGTGTCCGTGCCGTTCGGCCTGTTCGGCACGGTCTGGGCCTACCTGAAGCTCCGCGAGCTCGGCGTCCGGCGGCCAGCCAGGCTGGACTGGTGGGGCAACGTCACGTTCGCCATCGGGCTGATCGCCGTGCTGGTCGGGATCACCTACGGCATCCAGCCCTACGGCGGCCACACCATGGGCTGGACCAGCCCGTTCGTGTGGCCGCTATCTTCGGCGGGCTGGCCGTGCTGGCCGTGTTCTGCGTCGATCGAGACCCGGGTCGCGGACCCGATGTTCCGGCTGCCGACTGTTCAAGATCCGGGCGTTCACCGCCGGCAACCTGGCCAGCCTGCTGTCCGGCCTGGGCCGGGGCGGCCTGCTGTTCGTGCTGATCATCTGGCTGCAGGGCATCTAGCTGCCCCGGCACGGCTACAGCTTCGAGCCAGACCCCGCTGTGGGCGGGCATCTTCATGGTGCCGCTGACCGCCGGCTTCCTGGTCGCCGGGCCGGTGTCCGGCTGGCTGTCCGACCGGTACGGGGCGCGCCCGTTCGCCACCGGCGGGATGATCGTCGCGCGCGCTGTCGTTCGTGCTGCTGGAGACTGCTGCCGGTCGACTTCACCTACTGGCAGTTCGCGCTGATCCTGCTGCTCAACGGGCTCGGCATGGGGCTGTTCGCCTCGCCCAACCGGGCCGGCGATCATGAACTGCCTGCCGGCGGAGAGCCGCGGCGTCGGCGCCGGGATGAGCGCCACGTTCCAGAACTCGGCCATGGTGCTGTCCATCGGCATCTTCTTCTCGCTGATCATCCTGGGCCTGGCCTCGTCGCTGCCCGCCGCGCTCAGCCACGGCCTGATCGCGCAGGGCGTGCCGCGCGCCGCCGCGGCCCGGGTCGCGGCGCTGCCGCCGGTGTCGGTGCATGTTCGCCGCGCTGCTCGGCTACAACCCGGTGCAGACGCTGCTCGGCCACGTCGCTCAGCCAGCCTGCCCGCCAGCCACGCGCCTACCTGACCGGGCGCAGGTTCTTCCCGGCCCTGATCTCCCGGCCTTCTCCCACGGCCTGGACATCGCGTTCGACTTCGCCATCGCGGCCTGCCTGATCGCGGCGGTCGCCTCGCTGCTGCGCGGCAAGCGGTACGTGCACGAGGAGCACGCGGTGCCCGCCGCGCCAGCGCCGGCCGGGAGTCCCGGAGGCGGCCTGATCCGGTCCAGCCGGGTCCCGGGGGAGGGCCGTCCGGGACCCGGGCGGGCGTGCTCACGGCACGACCGTGAACGGCCGCATCATCTCGTTGTCCTCGTGCTCGACGATGTGGCAGTGGTGCACGTAACTCTGCGGCCCGGTGACCCCCTTGGGCAGGTCGAACTTGGCCCGGATGGTGGTGAAGTAGCCCGGGTTGGCCTTGACCGTGTCCTTGAAGCCGCGCTCGTCGGGGGTGGGCGGCTGCATCGGGCCGGTGGCGAACGGCTCCGGGCTGATCCCGCCGGGCACCCCGGCTGGGCCGCCGTACTTCTTCTGGTAGGCGGCGACGTCGTACGGGGTGCGGCCGACCACCTGGAACGTGACCAGGTGCACGTGCATGGGGTGGGTGTCGCCGGTCATGTTCACCCAGACCCAGTCCTCCACCGTGCCGGCCTTCGGGGTCTCCGTCACCGGCGTCGGCCTCGAAGTCCACCCCGTTCAGGTTCAGGTCCAGGCCGCCGTCTCCGCGGCGATCTCGTTCAGCGTGATGTACCGGGTCTTGACCGGGTGGTGCAGGCGGGCCCGCTGCCCGGGCAGGCTGTCCGGGATTCGCCGCGGGCCCGCGGTGGGTGACCGAGGTGCCCACCCGGACCTGCATGACCGGCCCCAGCGGCGGGCGCCGGGGTGGACACCGGCGCGGCCGGGCGTGCTGTTGCGCAGTTCCAGCGTCCGGCCCGTCCAGCCCGCGGAAGTCGACCAGCACGTCGGCCCGCTCGGCCGGGGACAGCACGAGCCTGGCGGACGGGACCGGCACGTCGAACAGGCCGCCCTCGGCGCCGATCTGCCACATCGGCAGCCCGCCGAAGTGCAGGCTCATGATCCGCGCGTTGCAGCCGTTCAGCACCCGGAACCGGTACATCCGCGGCTCCACGTCCAGGTACGGCCAGACCTTGCCGTTGACCAGCATGTGGTCGCCGAAGTACTCGCCGATCCAGGTAATCCCCGGGATGGTCGCTGACCGGGTACCGGAACGTCCCGTCCGCGGCGGAACAGGCGGTCCTGGATGACCAGCGGGATCTCGTAGGCCCCGCCCGGCACCCCGACCGGGTTCGGCTCGGTGCCGGTGTCGTAGGAGTCCCGGATCAGGTACGCCGGCGGCCAGGCCGGCGAACACGTTCAGCCGGGTGGTGCCCATCCCGTGGTCGTGGAACCAGCGCAGCGAGGCCGGCATCTGCGGCAGCTCGTTGCTGTAGTACGACGTGCTGCGTCTGCGCCCGGCGCGTAGCCCAGCGCCGCCGTCCGTGGTCGGGTTCCCGTCGCTGTCGGCCGCGACGAACCCGCCGTGCAGGTGGGTCATCGGGCGCACGTGGCTGCCGTTCCGGTCGGGTCAGCCGGGGGTCCACCGGGATCCAGTCCGGGTACGACGTCGGGCAGCTGGTTGGTGTAACTCACGTGCAGCGGCGTCCCGCTCTGCGCGGCGAGCACCATGCCGAACGAGCCGGCCTGGCCGGCCAGGCCGGATCCGTCGTCATAGGCCCACACCGGGGTCGGCGGCAGGTCGGGGTGCAGCCGCCGGCGGATCGGCCGCTGGGTGAACGCGTACTGGTTGGTGCCGCTCGGGGTGGCCACCACGATCCCGTGACCGGGTACCGGCAGCGGCTCACGGAACTTGCGAGAGCCGGCCCGCCGCCCGGACCGGCGGCCGCTGCGTAGTGCCGTGGCCAGGCCACGCCCCGCCACCGGGGTGGCCAGCACAGCGCCGGTGGCCATGCTGTACTGCAGGAACTGCCTGCGGGTCGTGTCCGCCATCGTCTCCACCTGCCGAACCTCTGTATTTGCTCAGTGGCTGGTCCCTTCATTCGATGCGTGGCGGATCGGATCGTTAAGAGGCCATTAGGCCGATATATGCGGTCTTAGGTCCCGCGGGTCAGCCGGACTCCAGGTCGAGCTCGCCCGCGGTGACCCGGGCGCTGATCGTCCGGCTGGCCTGGGCCGATTGCCGGATCCCGGCGTGCAGGTATCCGGAGCTGACCTGCTGGCTGAGCCGGTAACCGGACCCGGCCGGCAGCCGCACCGTGGCCTGGGCGGACAGCAGGGTCACGGCGAGCTGGCGGGGTGGGCTGGCGAAGGTGGCGCTCAGGTGCCCCGAGGTGATCACCGCGGTCAGCGCGGGTGAGCGCAGCGCTGAAGCGCTGACGTCGGTGCTGCGCGCGATGATCCGCAGCCGTCCAGCCAGCCGGTACATCACCACGTGGCCGGAGGGCTGGGTCAGCACCAGCGCGGTGCGCTCAGGCAGCACCAGCCGGAGATGGCCGGTGCACGGGCTGCCCGCGGCACATCGGTAGCCGAGCCGGAGCACGTGCCCGGACTGCCGCGGCCCGGTGGCCACCGCGGCCCGGTGCCCGGGTACCCAGTGCACCTGGCCGGTCAGCGTGACCCGCCGGCCCCGGGCCGCGCCGGCGATGGACAGCTGGCCGGGCGGGCCGTCAAACACCACGGTGGAAACCGGGGCGGCGCTGACCGACACCGAGACCGAACCCGGGCTGCCCCGGCCCCGGGCCACCAGCACCGCGACCAGCACCGTGCCGAGCACGACGGCCGCGGTGAACCAGGCCCACCAGGGCGGCGGGGTCACCGGGCCGCCCCGGCCAGGGATACCAGGAACGGGATGCGCTGCCACGTCCGGATAAGTGCCCGGCAAACTGCCGATGATGCGCCATTTCATGGTTTAACGCAGCCGCCCCGGGTACCTGCCAGGCCGCATTGCGACGCACATTTCAGCCGCACCAGCTAACAGGAGGATGACCCATGCTGGGTTTCATCGCAGCCATTCTCTTTGCCATTGCGTTCATCATCAACGCCGCCAACGTGGCGGTCAGCAACGCCATCTTCAGCTGACCAGCCTGATGCTGCTGGGCCTGGTCTGCCTGTCCCTGCACCTGATCGGGGTCGGGACCGGCTGGAAGTGGCGCCGGTAGATCCAGCCGGGGGCCAGTGCAGCGCAGTGACCTGGGCACGGCAGGATGACAGGCGTGGATCCAGCCGACATCGCCCGGGCACTGCGCTCGGTGGTCAGGGGCGGGGTGGATGACTCCGCCCGCCGCCGCGCCGAGTACTCCAGCGACGCCTCGAACTACCGGGTGGTGCCCGCGGTCGTCGTCTTCCCCCAGGACACCGAGGACATGCTGGCCGCCGCCGAGGTGGCCCGGCGCACCGGCATACCGCTGACCACCCGCGGCGCGGGGACCTCGATCGCGGGCAACGCGGTCGGGCCCGGGGATCGTGCTGGACACCTCGCGGCACCTGGGCCGGATGCTGGACATCGACCCGCAGGCCGCCGCGGCCCGGGTCGAGCCCGGCGTGATCCTGGCCAGCCTGCAGGACGCGGCCCGGCCGCACGGGCTGCGCTTCGGCCCCGACCCGTCCACCTAGTCCCGGGCCACGCTGGGCGGGATGATCGGCAACAACGCGTGCGGCGCGCACGCGCTGGCCTACGGCCGCACCGCCGACAACGTGCTGGAACTGGACGTGGTGGACGGCACCGGCCGGCGGTTCACGGCCGGCACGCGGGCTTGACCCGGTGCCCGGCCTGGACTCGCTGGTCACGGCGAACCTGAGCTGCTGCGCAAGGAGTTCGGGCGGCTGCGCCGCCAGGTGTCCGGCTACTCCCTGGAGCACCTGCTGCCGGAGAACGGGGCGAGCCTGGCCAAGGCGCTGGCCGGCACCGAGGGCACCGTGGTCACCATGCTGGGCGCCACGGTCAGCCTGGTGCCGGTGCCGCCGGCCTACGCGCTGGTCGTGCTCGGCTACCCGGATGTGGCCGGCGCGGCCGACGCGGTGCCCGCGGTCCTGGCCCACGCGCCGCTGGCCATCGAGGGCCTGGATGCCCGGATGGTGGACGTGGTGCGCCGCCGCAAGGGGTCGTCCCGGGTGCCGGAGCTGCCGGCCGGGGACGCCTGGCTGATGGTGGAGATGGGTGCGGACTCCGCGGCCGAGGCGATCGCCCTGGCCCAGGCCCTGGCCAGACGCCGGAGCGGTCGCGCCGCGGTGATCCCGGCGGGCCCGGAGGCCTCCGCGATCTGGCGGATCCGGGAGGACGGCGCGGGGCTCGGCGGCCGGACCCCGGCCAACAAGCAGGCCTGGCCCGGCTGGGAGGACGCGGCGGTCCCGCCCGGCCGGCTCGGCGCCTACCTGCGGGAGTTCCGCGCGCTGCTCGGCTCCTACCAGCTGGACGGGCTGCTGTACGGGCATTTCGGGGACGGCTGCATCCACGTGCGGATCGACTTCCCGCTGGACCACCCGGGCGGCCCTGGTGTCATGCGCCAGTTCCTGACCGACGCGGCGCACCTGGTGGCCGCGCACGGCGGGTCGCTGTCCGGGGAGCACGGCGACGGCCGGGCCCGCAGTGAGCTGCTGCCGGTGATGTACTCACCGGCCGCGCTCTCCGCGTTCGGGGCGTTCAAGCACCTGCTGGACCCCGCCGACCTGCTCAACCCCGGCGTGCTGGTCCGCCCGCGGCCGCTCGACGCCGACCTGCGCCGCCCGGCCGCCGCCCCGCTGCCCAGGCAGGCGGGCTTCGCGTTCACCGACGACGATGGCGACCTGACCACGGCCGTGCACCGCTGCGTGGGCGTGGGCAAGTGCCGGGCCGACTCGTCCGGGTCGGGCGGCTTCATGTGCCCCTCCTATCTGGCCACCCGGGACGAGAAGGACTCCACCCGGGGCCGCGCGCGGGTCCTGCAGGAGATGGCCAACGGCACGCTGGTCTCCGGTGGCTGGACCTCACCCGAGGTGCGCGACGCGCTGGACCTGTGCCTGTCATGCAAGGCCTGCTCGGCGGACTGCCCGGCCGGGGTGGACATGGCCCGGTACAAGTCCGAGGTGGCCTACCGGGCCTACCGGCGGCGGCTGCGGCCGCGCTCGCACTACGCGCTGGGCCAGCTGCCGCGCTGGGCCCGGCTGGCCGGGGCCGCGCCGCGGCTGGCCAATGCGGTGCTGCGGATGGGCCCGCTGGCCACGGCGGTCCTCGCCGCCGGCGGGATGGACCGCCGGCGCGCGATCCCGTCGTTCGCCGCGGTGCCGTTCCGCCGCTCTGCTGCCCGCCGCGCGGCTGCGGTGCGCCCCGCGGCCGCGGTCCCTGGGGCCGCGGCCCGCCGCCCGGTAGTGCTGTGGGCCGACTCGTTCAGCGACGCCTTCGACCCCGGGGTGGCCGCAGGCGGCGCTGACGGTGCTGCGGCGGGCCGGGTACCAGGTCATCGTCCCTGGACGTCCGGCCTGCTGCGGGCTGACCTGGATCAGCACCGGGCAGCTGGACGGCGCGCGGCGCCGGCTGGCCGGCACTGCTGGCCATCCTCGGCCCGTACGCGGAGGCGGGCACGCCGATCGTCGGCCTGGAGCCGTCCTGCACCGCGGTGCTCCGGTCCGACCTGGCCGACCTGTTCCCCGGGGAGCCGCGGGCCGCCGCGGTGGCCGGCGCCACCCGCACGCTGGCCGAGCTGCTCACCGCGCCGCCGCCGCTCGGCCCCGGGCCGCGGACTGGGCGCCGCCCGGACCTGGCCGGCACCGAGATCATCGCCCAGCCGCACTGCCACCACTACGCGGTGATGGGCTACGGCCCGGACCGGGCGCTGCTGGCCGCGGCCGGGGCCACGGTCACCACGCTGGCCGGGTGCTGCGGCCTGGCCGGGAATTTCGGCATGGAAAGCGGCCACTACGAGGTGTCGACGGCGGTGGCGGAGCTGGCCCTGCTGCCCGCGCTGCGGCGGGCGCGCGCCCGGCACGGTCTTCCTGGCCGACGGGTTCTCCTGCCGCACCCAGGCCAGCCAGCTCGGCGGGGTCCGCGGCCAGCACCTGGCCCAGCTCCTCGCCTCCGCGCCCTGCCCGTGGGGACCGGGCCGGTCCCGGCCGCGGCGTCCCGGTTAACGGGCTGGAGCGTCGGTTGAGCGTCGGCGTTCTCCTCCGGGGTGAGCAGCCGGGAGCGGATCAGGAAGCGCACCCCCTCCGGCGCCTCCAGGGAGAAGCCGCTGCCCCGGCCGGGCACGACGTCCACGGTGAGGTGGGTGTGCCGCCACCGCTCGAACTGGTCCCGGGACATCCAGAAGCTGACCGGCTCGGCCACGCCGGGCACCGCCAGCTCGGCCAGCAGCACATCGGAGGTCCCGGTGCGGAACTCGCCGTCCGGGTAGCACATGGGGGCGCTGCCGTCGCAGCAGCCGCCGGACTGGTGGAACATCAGCGGCCCGTGAGCGCCCGCGCAGCGACCGGAGCAGGCCGGCCGCTGCGGGGGTGACGTCCACGCGCGGAGCGTCATCACGTCGTCTCGTCCGGCCTAGAAGAAGCCCAGCGCCTTCGGGCGAGTAGCTGACCAGCAGGTTCTTGGTCTGCTGATAGTGGTCGAGCATCATCTTGTGGGTCTCCCGGCCGATGCCGGAGCCCTTGTACCCGCCGAACGCCGCGTGCGCCGGGTAGGCGTGGTAGCTGTTCGTCCACACCCGGCCGGCCTGGATGGCCCGGCCGGCCCGGTAGGCGGTGTTCACGTCCCGGGTCCACACGCCCGCGCCCAGGCCGTAGAGGGTGTCGTTGGCGATCTTGATCGCGTCGTCGAAGTCGGCGAAGGAGGTCACGGAGACCACCGGGCCGAAGATCTCCTCCTGGAAGATCCGCATCGTGGTTGTCGCCCTCGAAGATCGTGGGCTGCACGTAGTAGCCGCCGGCCAGCTCGCCGCCGAGGTCGGCACGCTCGCCGCCGGTGAGCACCCGGGCGCCTTCCTGCCGGCCGATGTCGATGTAGGACAGGATCTTCTCCAGCTGGTCGTTGGACGCCTGCGCGCCGATCATCGTGTCGGTGTCCAGCGGGTTGCCCCGGCACGATCTTCTCGGTGCGGGCCACCGCCGCGTCCAGGAACTCCTGGTAGTGCCCCTGCTGGATGAGCGCCCGCGACGGGCAGGTGCACACCTCGCCCTGGTTGAGGGCGAACATGGTGAAGCCCTCCAGCGCCTTGTCGTAGAAGTCGTCGGTGGCCGACGAGACGTCGTCGAAGAAGATGTTCGGGCTCTTGCCGCCGAGTTCCAGGGTGACCGGCTTGAGGTTCTCGCTGGCGTACTGCATGATCAGCCGGCCGGTGGTGGTCTCGCCGGTGAACGCGATCTTGGCCACCCGGGCGCTGGACGCGAGCGGCTTGCCCGCCTCCACCCCGAAGCCGTTGACGATGTTCAGCACGCCGGGCGGGCAGCAGGTCGCCGACCAGGCTCATCAGGTAGTGGATCGACGCCGGGGTCTGCTCGGCGGGCTTGAGCACGACGGCGTTGCCGGCCGCGAGCGCGGGCGCCAGCTTCCACACCGCCATCAGGATCGGGAAGTTCCACGGGATGATCTGGCGCGACCACGCCCAGCGGCTCGTGGAAGTGGTAGGCGACGGTGTCGTCGTCGATCTCGGCCAGGCTGCCCTCCTGCGCCCGGATGGCGCCGGCGAAGTAGCGGAAGTGGTCGATGGCCAGCGGGATGTCGGCGGCCAGGGTCTCCCGGACCGGCTTGCCGTTCTCCCACGTCTCCGCGACGGCCAGGGCCTGGAGGTTCGCCTCCATCCGGTCGGCGATCTTGTTCAGCACGTTCGCCCGGTCGGCGGCCGAGGTGCGGCCCCAGGCCGGGCGCCGCGCCGTGCGCGGCGTCCAGCGCCCGCTCGACGTCCTCGGCGGTGCCCCGGGCCACCTCGCAGAACGGCTGCGCCGTTGACCGGCGAGGGGTTCTCGAAGTAGCGGCCCTGCGGCCGGGGCTGACGTACTCGCCGCCGATCCAGTGGTCGTAGCGGGGCTGGTAGCTCATCTGGGCGCCGGGCTGCCCCGGTGCGGCGTAACGCGTCATGGTGCTGACCTCCAGCGGGCATCCAGCCGTCCGCCGCGGGCGGCCGGGCATCGGAGGTCACCGGTAGTTTCGCGGACGTTACCTCAACGTTGCATGGCCCGGCGCTGACGGCGCAGGTCAGGCAGCCCGTAGTTCGGCGCGCAGCTGGCGGACCCGGGCCAGGCGGCCGCGGCGCGCGGCCCGAGCCTGGCCGGCAGCACGGCGGCCAGCCTTTCCCACGGCTCCAGGTCCTCGAAGCCGAACTGCTCGTTCCACGGTTGCAGCACCGCCGGGTCAGCCGGAGGCGATGACCGCGGAGCGCAGCAGGGTGTCCAGCCAGTGCCGCTCGGCTGCCAGCGCCGCGGCGCCTCGGACCGGGGCAGCAGCGGGCCGGGGTAGCGCGGCCAGCGCGGCGGCCACGTCGCCGCGCTGCAGCGCGGCCCGCACCTCCAGGTAGTCGGCGGATACCAGGCTGGTGAGCCGGTACGGGCGGGACCGCAGCAGGTCGCCGACGATCCGGCGCAGCCGGGTCAGCTCCACCCGCAGCGTGGTCTGGTTGGCGAAATCGTCATACAGGGCGGTGGCGAGCTGCGCGCCGGTCATCCCGTCCGGGTGGGCGGCGAGCAGGAACACGATCTCGCTGTGCCGCCGGTTCAGCCGGATGTCCTGGCCGTCCAGCCGCAGGACGGCCTCGCCCCGGCCGAGTGCTTCCAGCCGGGCCGGGGGGCGGGTGCCGGGCCGCCACAGCCTCGCCGGGCCGCCGCCCGGACCGGGCAGCCGCGTCTCGGCCATCCGGGCGGCCGCCAGGACCAGGGCCAGGCTGTGCGGGTGGGCGACCACGTCACCGCCGGTGATGTCCAGCGCCCCCAGGACCTGCCCGGTCGACTGGGTCGTGGATGGGGGCGGCCGCGCAGGTCCAGTCCTGGACGGTGTGCCGGAAGTGCTCGGTCGCGAAGATCTGCACCTCGTGGTCCACCGCCAGGGCGGTGCCCGGGGCGTTGGTGCCCGCGTGCTCCTCGTCCCAGAGCGCGCCTTCCACGAAGTTCATCCGCTCCGCCCGCGCCCGGGCGGAGCGGTGACCTTCCACCCACAGGAGCCGGCCGGCCGTGTCCACACCGCCCACAGGTGCTGCCCGTCTTCCGCGGTGCCCCCCATCGAGTTCCCGGATGACCTGGATAACCGCGGACAGCGGGTGCTCTGAGCGGTAGCCGTCCAGCTCGGGGCCGGTCATGGTGACCGGGGGGATCGGCATCCGGATCGACGTTGGCGGCCGAGGAGCGCAGCCAGGAATCGGCTACGACATCGCGCAGTCCGGCGGTGAGCTCGCTGAGAGCCCGGCTGGACAGGAACGTGGTGTGAGCCCGCGCGATCTCGCGGGCCCGCTCCCGCGGGTCCGTGCCGACCCTGGCCAGCCAGCCGTTTGTCATCGTCCCCCTGACGACCTACTGGGACGATAGTCGCCTGGCCCGGCAGGCCCGCAAGCCCAGCTAGATGTTCCACCGCCCGAGGGTGGTGCCGCCGGTCTGCCATTCGAAGCCGATGCTGGCCTCGATCGAGTCCGCTGGGCTGTAGACCAGGATGATGCTCGCATTGGAAAGCCCGCTCGGCGGATTATGGTCCAGCTCGAACCGGCTGATCAGGTATTCCCCGGCGGCATCATTGGCATCCGCCACCCAGATCGTCCCGTTCGCGCCGCAGGCCGCGAAACCGACGTAACCATTCGTGATGGACGTCGTGGCCGCGCAGTAGTGCGTATTGCCCGCCGTCTGCAGCTCGTATTCGCTGCCGACTATGCCATCGGCGCTCCAGTACCCCTCGTAGACCAGGTTCCAGCCGCAGTCGTTGGTGGCTGAGCACTCCGATGGATGGACGCCGTATATCCCGCTCCCGGACTGGCCGAGAATTGGCGGGTAATACGCCATGCAGTAGCTGGTGTCATAGGTCAGGCAGATATTGGACGCCGCCTGCGCCGCGGGCGCGGTGGCCGCGGTCACCGCGGTGAATGCGGCGATGATGAGCGGCAGGCTGGCGGCGGCGGCCAGGATCCGGCGCCGGGGCAGCAGCCGTCGGACGGTCCGGGCTAATAAGGCCTGCCCGTGGTAGCGAGGTTGGGCGTTGCGCATGGCTGATGGTCCTTCCCGCTAGCTGGATACCTAGGCAGAAGGTAAAGCCCACGGCAGCGCCCGGCAAGATCGCAAGGCCGGCCGGTTTACGGACGCTGCCAGCGCCAGTTGAGGTCGCCGCGGCGAAAGCCGGCCGGGCCGACCACCGTGCCGACCGGCCTGGCCATGTTCGGCGGGGACTTCCAGTCCATCCGGCAGTTCGCCGGCCGGGACCACAGCAACATCGTCAGCTGGCACTGCTACGGCCAGGCCGCGCCGGGTGGCAGCCCGGCCGACGCCCCCGGCCACTACGCCGCGCACGAGGCCACCGACGTGCTGGTGGCCGACATCCAGGAGTTTTTCCGCGGGCTAATCTGACGCGATCCGGTGGCCCTGGGTGCGCAGCACGACCAGCGTGCCCAGGCAGACGGCGGCCAGCAGCGCGAACGGCACCAGGTCGGAGGTGGCCTGGGCCAGCGCCCCGCCCGCCGCCGCGCCGACCGTCTGGCCGCTGGCCCAGGCCAGGTTGGCCAGCCCGAACGCCAGCCCCTGGTTCAGGCCCAGGCCGTGCGCGGCGTTGCTGAGCAGCGCCGACGACGGGGTGAACAGCGTGCCGTAGCCGGGCATCCCGACGATCAGCACGGCGATCAGCACCCGGCCGGCGCCAGCACCGGGGCCAGCAGGCTGACCAGCACCGCGGCGACCAGCGAGATGGACAGCGGCAGCAGCGCGCCACGCCGGTCGGACAGCCGCCCGGCCAGCGGCGACAGCGCCGATTCGATGGCCGCGGCCAGCAGGAACGTGGCCCCGATGAGCACGGTGCCCACGCCCAGCCCGGCCAGCCGTAGCGGGACCAGCACATCCACCACACCGAACGCCAGTCCGGCCAGCAGGGTGAGCCAGAGGCCCCCGGCCGCCCGGGGGTTGGTCAGGGCGGGCAGCGCGGCCCGCAGGCCCTGCGGCTCGGGCGCTGCGGGCGGGCATGAAGAACGCGGCCACGATCAGGATGACGCCGGCCACCGCGGCCGCGGAAAACGCCGGCCCGGCGCCGACCTGCCCGGCCACCACCCCGACCACCGGGCCGAACAGTGCGCCGACCACGGCCGCGCCGAGCGCGATGCCGAGCAGTTCGCCGCGCCGCTCGGCCGGCGCGGCGGTGGCCATCCAGGCCATCGCCGCCGCCCAGGTGCACGCCCCGGCCAGGCCCTGGACGAACCGGGCCGCGTCCAGCGCGGCGGCGGACGAGGCGAAACCGAAGACCAGCGTGGATACGCTCATCAGGGCCAGGCCGAGCACCGCCACCACCCGGTCGCCGAGCCGTGCGGTGAGCAGGCCGCCCGGCAGTGCGCCGATCAGCGTGCCGAGCGGGTACATCGCGACCAGGATGCCGGCCCCGGCCTTGGACAGCCCGGCCAGGTGCTTGTAGTAGGGCAGCAGCGGGGTGAGCGCGGTGAAGAACACGGTGTCCACCAGCACCAGCGCACACAGGAAGGCAACGAGCAGGCGGAGCCGGGGTGACAGCTTCGGCCGGGTCACGGCGGGTGGGGCGCTGGTCATACCGGATTCATGCCGTTCCCACACCACCTGCCTGGGCTGCCGCGCCGCCGCGGCCAAGCCGCGGCCTCCGATTCCGGACTGTACTGTCAGTCAGTCCCGGCTGGCCACTTCATTCAGGCCTCGCAGGCGCCCGGCAACGGCCCGGCTACCTGCGGTTTCAGCCTAATACCCGGGCCACCTGGGGGAACACCCGCGGATGATCATGGAGCCCGGCGGGATGGCCGCGGATTTCCGTTGTGTACCAGTGTTTCCGGCATGTCTGGGCAGCGTCGTGGCCGGCCGCATACGGTGAGCGCATGCAGGACCGCGAGATCGTCGCGGCCATCGTGGCCGGCCAGCCCGGTGGTCTTGCCGCGGCGTCGACCGTACGCACAGTCGCTGCACGCGTACGCTGCACCATGCTCGGCGAGCCATCCGACGCCGCCGACGCGGTCCAGGACACCTTCGTCATCGCCGCCGCCAAACTGGGCGGCCTGCGCGATCCGGACCGGCTGCGGCCCTGGCTGTACGCGGTGGCCCGGAACGAGTGCCACCGCCGGCTGCGTGGCCGGGCCACCGCCGCGCCGCTGGACGACGTGGACGAGTGGGTCGACGACGCGCCGGAGGTCGGCGTCGCGGCGGAACAGGCCGAGCTCCGCCAGCTCGTCCGGTCAGCGCTGGGCGGGCTGAACCCGGGCGAGCGGGAGATCATCGAGCTGAACCTGCGGCACGAGCTGGACGGGGCCGACCTGGCCGCCACGCTCGGCGTGCCCCGCAACCAGGCGCACGCGCTGGCGTCCCGGGCCCGCACCCAGTTCGAGACCGCGCTGGGCGCGCTGCTGGTGGCCCGGACCGGGCAGGAGGCCTGCCCCTATCTGGCCACCATCCTGGACGGCTGGGATGGCGAGCTCACCGTGCTGCTGCGCAAGCGGATCAACCGGCACATCGAGAACTGTGACATCTGCGACGAGCGGAAGCGCCGTGAGCTCAGCCCGGCCGCGCTGCTCAGCCTGCTGCCGGTGGCCCTGCTCCCGGTCGGCCTGCGGCGTGAGCTGTTCCGGCTGGTCGCCGACCGCAGCCCGGTGGCGGCCGAGCACCGGGACCTGGTGGTGCGGCGGGGCGGCCCGTGGCGCCCGGACGGCTTCCCGGCGCCAGGCCGGCGGCCTGCCGCCGGTGCGCCGGACGTTCTCCCGGACCGCGCTGCTCACCGGGGCAGCCGCGGTGGCCGTGCTGCTGCTGGCCGGCGGCGCGGTGTTCGCGGCCGACCTGATGCAGCACGGCGGGCAGGCGCCCGCCGCACTGGCCGCCACCCCATCCGGCGGCGGCGGCCCGTCCAGTGGCCCGCTCGGCACCGGATCGGCCAGCCCGGGCGCGGCACGGAAGCACGGCCGGTCCACCCCGTACCCGGCGGCCAGCACCCCAGGCGCCGGCCACCGGCGGCCGCCAGCCGGCCGCCACCACCCCGGCCGCCGCGCGCAGCGCCACGCCGAGCCCGTCCGCGTCGCGCAGCCGGTCCTCCTCGCCGTCACCGTCCGCGTCACCCACGCCGCCGCCGGCGCCGGGCACCTTGACGGCGTCCAGCACGACCGTGCGGCTCACCCAGGCGAGCCAGGGCGGCCCGTACACCGGGTCGTTCACGCTGACGGCCAGCGGCGGCCCGGTCAAGTTCAGCATCACGGACTCGCTGGCCGGCGGGGAGCTATCCATCTCACCGGCCTCGGGTTCGCTGGCCGCGGGCCAGACCGTGACCGTGTCGCTGTCCGCGCCGGCCACCGGCGGCCCCGGGACCTACCAGACGCCGATCACGGTGAACCCGGGCTCGATCAGCATCACGGTCTACTACCCGCCCTCGGGCTGACCGGCCAGGCTCAGGCGTTGCGCTGAATCTGGTGCAGGAACTCGGCGTTGGAGCTGGTGCTGCGCGCCTTGTCCAGCAGCAGCTCGAGGGCCTGCTGCGGGTCCAGTTCGGTCAGCACCCGGCGCAGCCGGGCGGTGATCTCGTGCTCCTCGGCCGTCATCAGCAGGTCGTCCCGCCGGGTGCTGGACGGGGCCACGTGACGGCCGGGAAGATACGCTTCTCGGCCAGATCGCGGCGCAGCCGCAGCTCCATGTTGCCGGTGCCCTTGAACTCCTCGAAGAACACGTCGTCCATCCGGGAGCCAGTGTCCACCAGCGCGGTGCACAGCAGGGTCAGCGAGCCGCCGTGCTCCACGTTGCGCGCGGCGCCGAGGAACCGGCGCGGCGGGTAGAGCGCGCTCACCGCGACGCCACCGGCCAGGATGCGGCTGCTGGGCGGGGCGATCAGGTTGTAGGCGCGGCCCAGCCGGGTGATCGAGTCCAGCAGCACGACGACGTCGCGGCCCTGCTCGACCAGCCGCTTGGCCCGCTCGATGGCCAGCTCGGCCACGGCGATGTGCTCTTCGGCGGGCTGGTCGAAGGTGGAGTAGACGACCTCGCCGCGCACCGTGCGGCGCAGGTCGGTGACTTCTTCTGGCCGCTCGCCGACCAGCACGACCATCAGGTGGATTTCCGGGTGGCTGGCCGCGACCGCGGCCGCGATGGCCTGCAGCACCATGGTCTTGCCGGCCTTGGGCGGGGACACGATCAGGCCGCGCTGGCCCTTGCCGATCGGGGTGACCAGGTCGATGATCCGGGCGGTGGGGGAGCCGCCGTCCGATTCCAGGCGGAGCCGTTCCTGCGGGTGCAGCGGGGTCAGCGCGGCGAAGTCGGGCCGCGCCGCGGCTGCCCGCGGGTCGCCGCCGTTGACCGCGGTGACCTGGGTCAGCCCGGGGTACTTGTCCCGCGCCTTGCCCGGCCGGGGCGGCCGGGCCGTCCCCTCCAGGTAATCGCCTTTGCGCAGGCCGTGCTGCTTGATCAGGGCGGCGGGCACGTACACGTCGCCGGGACCGCGGCGATAGCCGTCACGGCGGACGAACGCGGTGCCGTCGGTGATGTCCAGCAGCGGCCACCAGGATGGGCGGGCTGCTGGGCGGCTCGGCCTGCTTCGGCCGGGCCTGGGGTTCTCTGGTGAGTGTGGTTGTCATTAGGGCAATTCCCTTCGATGGGCGGCCGTTTTTGGGCACGCCAGGAAAAGCGCCGTGCGGCGCTGCGGAAATGGGCGCGTGGTGAGCGGCCAGGAAAATTCCGGAACCAGCGCGGGACGCTGGATCCCTGGTAGTCGCTCGACGTCAGCCGGGATATTACGGGGCGACGGAGCTAGGAAAGAGGCCGCGCGGTACGCGCACCATAAGGCGGAAATGCATCGCCTACCGCGACTGTACCGCATAACACCGGGGTCGGCCAGATCATTCCGTGCCGGGCTGGGCCCTAGCCGGGCAGCCCCGGCTCGTTGAACAGCAGGACGACGGCCAGGACGAGCAGCACCGTGCCGAACGTGATCAGGGCGTACCGGATCTGGTGCAGCTTGAACGTGCTGCCGATGCCGACCAGGAACAGCACCGCGGCCAGGAACACGGTGATCCGGATGTAGTTGTCGCTGATCTGCCCGCCGTGGTTGCCCTCGTCGAACTTGGCCGTGGCCGCGGCGTCCAGCGCGTTGGCCGTGGCCTGCTGCGGCAGCTTGTACTGCGGCATGTAGGTCGGCCCGGGCGGGGCTTTCGGGTTGTGCAGTGGGTTGGTGGCGATCCAGGCGTTAAACGCGACCCGGAACGCGGGCCGGAACCGGCGGATGGCGATCGCTTCCTTCTGCGGGCTGTTCAGCGTGAATGCGATGAACCAGGCGTTGAACGTGGAGGAGTCAAAGTTGCGGGTGGTCAGGGCCTCGAGGTCAGCGCGGGTGGCCAGGTTGCGCAGGGTGGTCAACCGCGCAATCTCCACCCGGGAGGCGGTGCCCCACTTGGCCGCGGCGTAACCGGCCCAGGCGGCGGCGATGGTGACCAGCGCGAGCAGCAGCGCCTCGCCGGTCTGCAGGATGCGGGAGTGGCGTTCGGCCGCCTTGTCCGCTTCGCGGTGCGCTGCTCGTTCTTCTTCCTCATGGGTGTGCTCATGCAGCTTCCGGCCGGCCTCAACCGGATCGAGCCCTTCTGGCATCGGTGCCCTCCGCGCGCGGTGGATATGACCCTGTCCGTCCATGGTGCGGACCGGGCCGGGGTCGGCGCGTCGCCCGGACCGGGTGACCCGGAGAGCTCTGGCCGGGGTAAGAGTCCTTGCCGGGCATCCTGACCGGGATGCGCATCTCCATGGCCGGGGCCTGGACAAGCATCGTGGCCGCCGAGCTGATCGCCGCGACCAGCGGCCTGGGCTACCTGATCATGCAGGCTGGCGATTACCTCAACACCGCGCTCGTTTTCTCCGGCATCCTCAGCATCGCCATCCTCGGGCTCGTCCTGGACGCGTGCCTCCGGGCCTTGCTGCTGCTGGCCGATCCCAGCCGCCGGGGGTAAAGCCCCCGATCGGCAGTGGCGTTCAGCTGGCGGAGGCGGTGCCGGGCGGGATGTCAGCCGGGCGCTCCGGGCCGGTACCGGTGGTCTGCGTGGCTATCCAGGCATCGATGCGCTGCCACCAGTCGTAGAGCCAGCGGATCTGGGCGTCCTGGTCGGCCGCGCGGGGCACCTCGGCCGCGGGCACCCGCCACCATCTCGCGTGCACGGTGTGCTCGATGGGCAGGCTGCGCCAGACGTCGGTCACGCTGACCAGCTTGTCCAGGCCGGCGTGCGCCACGAAGATCACGTCGGCCGCCGGGCAGGCCGCGATGGCGGACAGCGCCCCGCCGGGCCGTGGCGGCAGCAGGTTCGGCATGCCACGGGCCCGCTCGGCCAGGTCGTCCCGGCCCAGCCGTTCCAGCCGCCGGATGCCGCGCCGCCACCGGCCCGGCGTCCAGTTGCCGCCCTCGGGGAACAGCACCAGCGCGCCAGCCTGGTCCAGACCGCCACCAGCCGGCTGATCTGCACGGCGAAGATGTGCTCGCCGGTCTGGCGGCCCTGGATGAACACGTTGGGCACCCGGTTGGCCACCACGTCCACGGTGGGGTCGAGCTGGAGTGCGGCCTTCATCACCACCCGCGGCCGGCGCCGGTAGACGGTCAGCAGATGGTGCACCAGCAGCAGCGAGT
>CAVWSA010000019.1:0-541473 GCA_963757545.1 uncultured Actinomycetes bacterium
TAGATGGCCGGGCGGTCAGCGCAGCCGGCGGAGGTGGGCGTCCGCGGGCTCGGCGGCCTGAAGGCGGATCCGGGCATCGACGGCCTGAATGCCGTCCGGGCGGGCGAAAACCGGGCTCAGTTCGAGCTCGGCGATCTGCGGCAGGTCATCGGACATCCGGGAGACGCGCAGCAGCAGGTCCCGCAGCGCGGTCAGATCGGCGGCGGGGGCGCCGTGGCGGCCGAGCAGGAGCGGGGCGGCGCGGATGGAGCGGATCAGCTCGTCGGCATCGGAGTCGGTGAGCGGGGCGAGCCGCGCGGCGCGGTCAGCCAGCGCATCGGCGGCCGCACCGCCAGCCCCGAATAGCACCAGCGGGCCGGCGGCTTCTTCCTGCAGTATGTTGATCATCACCTCGACGCCGCCGGTGACCATCGGCTTGACGATGACACCGGCCAGCTGGTGGCCGAAAGCCTCCGTCAGCGAGCGGAACCCGCGCCGGACCTCGTCCGCGCCGTGCAGATCGATCAGCAGGGCGCCGGCGCCACGCGCGCGCACCAGGCCGGGCACATCGGCCCGGAGCGCGACCGGGCCCCCGAACCGGGCTGCGGCCGCGACGGCGTCGTCCTCGGTGACGACCCCGACGCTGTCGGCTAGCGCCACGCCGTAGCAGGCGAGGAGTTCCACGGTCGGGTCCAGCGGCAGCCAGCCGCCGGCCGGGCTTGCGGCCAGAAATTCCGCGACCAGTTCCCTCGCCCGGTCCGGGCGCAGGCTGTCGAGGTCGGGCACGGTTCCCGGCGGGATCGCCCGCCACATGCCGTAGCGGGCGGCGTGGCCGAGGGCGTGGGCGGCGGATTCGGCGTAGGCATAGGCCGGAACGGCGGGGGAGCCCGCGTCCGGGGCCCGGAGCAGCCGGACCACTTCCACCTGGTCCAGCACCGTGGCGGCGATCGGCACCGGCAGCCGCGCGGCGCTTACCTCGGGTACCGGGTCGCTGCCCGCGCTCGTGGTCGTCAGCGCCAGCACCGCGTCGACGCCCGGATCGGCCCCGACCAGCTCCAGGCATTGACGGAAGGTTCCGGGGCCGACCAGCAGGGTGGTGTCGACCGGCCCGGCCACCACGGCATCGGGGGGAAGCAGGTCCCGCAGCGCCTGCTGGGTGTCCCCGGCCAGCCGGGCGACCTGCAGGCCCGCGTCGCCGCACGCGTCGGCGGCGAGCACCGCGGCGCCGCGGGTGTTGGACACGATGGCGACCCTGGGACCTGCGGGGGCCGGCTGTGAGGCCAGCAGGGCCGCGGTGTCGAGCAGCTCGCCGAGGTTCGCGACAGCGATCACCCCGGCCTGCTCGAACAGGGCCTGCCTGGTGAGCAGGGGGGTAGCCGCCGCGGTGCGCGCCCCGGCCAGGCGCCGGCCCGTCATGGACCGGCCCACAATCACGGTCAGGACCGGCACGCTGCGGCCGACGTGGCGGGCCGTGCGGGCGAACTTGGGCGGGTTCCGGATCGACTCCACATACAACAGGGCCAGCTTCGTCGCCGGGTCGGAGTCCCACCACAGCAGCATGTCGGTGCCGGACACGTCGTCTGTGTCGCCGAGCGAGACGAGGGAGGAGATCCCGACGCCGATCCGTGACAGGTGCTGGACCAGGGCGAAGCCGGTGCCACCGGTCGACTGGAACGCCAGGCCAGCGCTTCCCGGCTGGGGATGGTGGCCGGCGAACGTCGCGTCCAGGCCGGCACTGGTGTCGGCCACACCGAAGCTGGCCGGCCCGACCATCCGCATGCCGTAGCGGCGGCAGATGTCCAGCACCTCCGCACGGCCGGAGCGGTCGAGTCCCGCCGCGAGCACCACCAGCGCCTTGACCCCCCGCCGCCCGCATTCCCCGGCGATACCGGTCACCGCCGCGGCCGGTGCGGCGATGACCGCCAGGTCGACACCCTCAGGCAAGGCGGCCGCCGACGGCAGGCAGGGAACGCCGTCCAGTTCGGCCGCGGCCGGGTTGACCGCGTAGACGGGGCCGGGGAAGCCGCCGCTGACGATGCTGCGCAGGATTGCCCGCCCGACCGAGCCGTCCCGCCGGCCGGCGCCGATGACCGCGACCGAGGCCGGGGCCAGCACGTGCCGCAGGCTGGCCACGCCAGCAGACCGCTCCCGCTCGGCCACCGCGTCACGGTAGGCGCCGAGGGTGACGTCCTCCTCGCCGGAGGGCAGCGGGAACGTAAAGTCGTACACGCCGTCCACCAGGGAGCGCTGCGCCTGCAGCCCGGCATCGGCGAACACCCGCAGCATGGCCGCGTTCTCGCTCAGCGTCTCTGCGGTAAACGCGCGGATATCCCGGCCGCGGCCCAGCGAGATCAGGTGCTCCATCAGCAGCATGCCGACCCCGCGGTTGTGCAGGTCATCGGCGACCGTGAACGCGACCTCCGCGGACTCGGACCCAGCGCCGTAACGCTCGAGGGTACCGCAGCCGACCACCTCGCCGTCCAGCACGGCCAGCAGCGCGGCATGGTCCGGGGCGGGCTCGCGGCATATCCGGCGCGCCTCTTGCTCGCCAGCCAGCGGGCTCATGCTGAAAAAACGCAGGTACAGGTTGTCCGGGGACATCTTGGCGTGCATGTCCCGCACCGCGTCGAAGTCGTCGGGCCGCGCGGCCCGGATCTCGATCGTGGTGCCGTCGTTCAGCAGAGCGTAAACGTTAGGCTCGGCGTCTGCGCTCACGTCGCCCTCCCCGGTTCTGTGACGGCTGACGGTGCCGCACTTGCCAGCATTATGGGCTATCGGGATGCGGCCTACCGGGGACTCCGTCCGCGGATCCCGGCCCCCGGGCGGCCAGCAGCTCGCTCACGGTCACAAAGCGGTACCCGGCGTCGGTCATCGTCCCGACCAGGCGATCGAGTTGCTGCATGAGGGTGGGGTCCGGCTGCGGGCCGCCGTCGTGGGCGAGCACGATGCTGGCGGGGGAGGCCCCGCCGCGGTGTCTCGCTCGACGCCGGCGCGGGCGTTGCTGCCGGTGACCCGGGCGAGCACGGCTGACTGGAATGCGGCTCACGCACACGGCAGCTCTTTCTGAGTGATGATCGCTGCCGCACCCAGGCCGAGTTGGCCGGGACCGATCATGCAGGTGCTCACAGCCGGCCAGGATCGCGATCATCGCCGGTATCCAGGGTACGCAGCGCCGGCGGGTCACGATGAGCCTGACCGGCCTCACCGGGGACAGGACGGCCCGTGCTCACATGGTGCCGGAACGACAGGCAGGAACCGCGGCTCACCCGGCGCCAGGGCGATCAGCCCAGCGACGCCCACGCCGCTTCGGGCCTGGTCGTAGGAGCCGGACACCCCCGCCAGGTGACGGTTCGCCGTCACCGGCGAGCGCCGCCCCGCGCCCGTCTCCTGCATGATCACGTCCTCCGCCGGGCACGCAGCCAGGCCACGAACCGGGTCATGGCCGAAAGGGCGAGCTTCACCAGCGTACGCCACGGGCCCACGCCAGCGGATCGAGATCGAGGGTGCCGGCTACGGCCGCCTCGGCGACATCGGTGAGTCGTAGGTTGTTATCGCGGGCGCAGGCCCGCAGCCGGGAGAAAGCCTCGGCCAGGTCAACACCGGCGCGCTCTGCGACCACGCCCTTGGCCTGCTCGATTACCACGCGGCTGGTCAGGGCAGCAGAGAGCTGCTCGTTCACGCGCTGCGCCCCGGCGCTGGCACGATGCTGCACGATGCTAAGGGTGGCAAGATCCGCGAAGGCGCGGGCGACGATGACGTCCGCCTCGGCCATCGGGGCGCGGGTGACGCTGAACAGGTTCAGGGCGCCGAGGGTGACATCACGAAACCGCAGCGGCAGGGCGGACACCGACTGGAAACCCTCCCTGAGGGCAGCGGCGGAAAATGACGGCCAGCGGCCGGACTCGGCCTGCAGATCCTCGCGCACGACGCGCTCCCCGGTGCGGAAGGCATCCAGGCAGGGGCCTTCCTGGGCCTGCAGCTCGAACAACTCCAGCAGGCGCATCACCTCGCTAGAGGAGGCCACCAGCCCCAGCCTGCCCGCGGGAGAGGCCAGCATCACCCCGGCCGCGGACACGCCGAGCACGCTGACGCACCGGTCCGCGAGCCCGGTCAGCAGGTCAACCACGTCGTAGTCGTCAACGAGGGTGTCGGCCATCTCGGCCACTGATCGCATCGCGTCGGCTGCTTCGAACATCTCAACTCACCTCCTGCACGCCCGGCAGCCCGTCACGGCCGCCGGGCACCAGACCGGGACCCGGGCCGCGGCATCCATCCTGCTAGCGGCCTGTCCCCGCCCGACTGCGCCGGGTGAGCGGGGCTCATCCCAGCCTCAGCCTGCGGGCGACAACATCATCAGCCACATCGGCGAGCAGGCGATCGTTGCCGAACGCGAACGCCCGCAGGCGGATCAGCGCCCCGGCGACGCTGATCCCTTCCTGGACCGAGACCATGCCCGCCGCGTTGTGCACCGCGAAATGGAAGTCAGCGCCGGCCTCCAGCTCTTTCGCCACCGCGCCGGAGGGTGCCCCGGCCTGGGCGTCCAGCACCCAGCGGGCGGCCACATCGGCCACGACCAGCGCGTCAGCATGCTGCTCGCCGTTCAGCGGGCCCGGCCGGTCGCGGTAGAGGTTGAGCGCCCCCAGCCGCACCGTGCCGACCCGCAGCGGGAACCCGAACACCGCCCGCACGCCCGCCTGCAGCGCCGGCGAGGTGAACGCGGGCCACCGGCGGGCCACCGGCCCGGCCAGGTCAGGCTCGGCCACCACCCGGTCCTGCTGGTAGGCATCCACGCACGGGCCCTCGCCCAGCGTGTACTGCAACTCCTCGATCAGCTGGCTAACATCATCGGTGCTGCTCAACGACCCGCGCGGGATGTCACCCGACATGAGCATGACCCCGGCACCGTTCACCCCTACGATCCCCGGGCACACTGCGCACAGCCGGGCAGAGGACCACCCATCTCCCCCGCCAGATAGCGCAGCCAGGATCCGGCCAAGCCTGTCGCCAGCCATCTCAGCGACGCAACCGCGGGCACGAATACGTCCCTCTGCCCGCACGATCAAGGCGATCATTCACCTGCCGGCTCCTTCGGCTAAGAAAGGAAAGCGTCAGCAGGGACTGGACTCAACGCCCTCCCGGGCCCGGCCCGCCGGGCCTCTATCTCTAACGCTACGCCGAAAGAGGAGCCAAAGGCAGCCCGGACCCGGCCTGTGGACAATCCCCAGCCCCGGCGACCGGCCCGCCACCGACGCAAGCCCGCCGTCGCCCGGCTGAAGAGTTCGCGGGCACGTTCGGCCCGGCCTTGCGGGGACCTTCGGGCTTAACACCTGGGGCTGGCCGCCGGGCACACTTACCGGACGTATCGCCTACGCTCCGCTCCGTTCTGGCAGAGGAGGCCAGACGACCAGCACGCACCGACAGGCTGGTGTGCGCCGTCCGGCCCGTAATACCTGGTCAGATCTGGTTCCGCCGTAGGCCCACGGAGAGGACCAAAGCCCATAACCGGCTTGGGATCCCTGGTGGTAGGTCTGGGATGGAGGTGGGAATTGTGATCACCGTGTTTACAGTTGATGCAGCACTCCAGCACATCGGCGCGATCTTCCGCGAGCGGGCTAACCGGGGCGATATCAGTTCCACCGAGCGTGACCTCCTGATAGATGGTGCCGTTCTGCTCGCCATGCATATCGACGACCTGGCCCAGGATCAGCGCGTCGGCTCACACTCCGGCTGGCCAGAAGGGGCGCTACCGCAACCGGCTCGCCAGCCCGAACGGCGCGTGGCCGCGGCAGCCGCCTGAACTGACGTATCATCCGGGCGCTACTCAGCGGATCGCGCCAGGCTGCGGGGACCCAGCCGGGTGGGTGGTACCCCGGGGAACCGCCACCTGATCCTGCACCCGGCACAGCGTGAAAGTACCGCAACATACGCGGACAGGGGCGGTCGCACAGGGACGGGTGAGGATGGTGACCTGCGGAAATGGACGCCGATGGACGGTTTGCCTGCTGTTTGCAGCAAGAGGTCAGGGTTCGAGTCCCCTTAGCTCTGCCTGGGTCGGAGAGATTTTTCGAACGATGGGTCAGCTTCCTTCAGCCGAGTACAGCAGGAAAGTACAAGCAGTAGGCGGCTCGCAGCAACATTGTTGTGCGCAGCGACATGGGGCCGCTCTCGAAGCGGATCTGCGCTGCCCGGTCGGTCACGCCGCTTGCTGTGCTAGCTCATAGCTGTGTGCCCAGCGCACGGCGGCTACGTCCGCGAGCTGGCCGGCCAGCTCGGCTGCATTGGCACGGTTGCCGTACCGCGGGTCGCCGGCCTGGCCGCGCTGCTCGTAGAGGCGGATCAGGGCGGCGAGTTTGGTCTCGCCAGGCGCCAGCCCATCGAGCGGGATGAGGACACTGACCCTGGCCCGCCGTGGCCCGGCGACTCAGCCGCCGTGGCAGGTTCGAGTCAGCCGGTGCACCCGGATGTGTGGGGCGCCAGCCCCTGTGCACCGGGCCTGGAAACTGCGGTAGAAGTTCCGCTGTTCGATGTACCGGTGGGGGCACACCGGGAAGCAGATCGTTCTTAGCGATGTGGTGATTGGCAGGCTCGAACGGGTCAAGGCGTGTCTCAACGGCGCGGCGCGGTATATCTCAGCACTGGCTGTGCGACCACGCGGTTACTGGACAGCACCTGTGCCCGGCGTTCTCATAGGGCGAGAGAGACGGGAACCCTTGCTGGAACAAGATCCGTATTATGGAGTCTCCACGGGCGTCAGGGGAACTCGCGGCGTCGTGAGAGTGCCACTTACGCGGCAGGCCGCCCGTGCGTACTGGCTGCGCCGGGGCGCAGACGACGGTTCGTGGCGGGCGGCCGCGGGAGGCGGGCGTGTGTCATGGCTGTGGGGGGAGGGCTGGGGCAGCGGCTGACCTTGACGGTGGCGTGCGCGGCTCAGGTCATGATGGTGCTCGATGTCTTGATCGTGAGCGTCGCCCTTCCGTCTATTCAGCACGAGATCGGCCTCTCGCCTGCGGGTCTGGAGTGGGTGGTGAGTGCCTATGCCCTGGCGCTGGCCGCGTTGATCCCCTTTGGGGGTGCACTGGGGGATCATTTCGGCCGCAAGCGGGTTTTCATGGCCGGTGTCGTCGTCTTCACGCTGGCCTCGGTCGGCTGTGCTCTTTCGGTTTCGGGCGGGATGCTGATCGGCTTCCGGGTGGTCCAGGGAATTGGCGGCGCCGTTATGTCGTCCCTGACGCTTTCGCTGATCTCCGAGGCGTATCCGCCGGAGGCAAGGGTGGCCCCGATCGGGCTCTGGGCTGCGGTAAGCGGCCTGGCCGTGGCGGGCGGCAGCGTACTCGGCGGGTTGCTTCTCAGCGTGTTCCCCTGGTCATCGATCTTCTGGGTCAACGTCCCGATCGGGGTTTCGACCGTGGTCATCTCGGCGGTAGCGGTCGCTGAGTCCCGCGAGCCCGCGCCTCGTCCCTTCGACAGCATGGGTGTCGCGCTGAGTACTTCCGGTCTCCTCCTGCTGACTTTTGGGTTCGTCGATTCCGCTGACGCCACTTGGGGTTCACCCGTGGTGGGTGTCTGCGTCGGCGCCGGGATGGCGGTCCTGGCTGCTTTCTGGTTGTGGGAGCACAGGGCCGCGTCACCGATGGTCCCCCCGTCGTTGCTGCGGACCCCAAGTTTTGGCCGGGCGTGTGCCGTATACCTGCTGGCCTACCTTGCGTTCTCGGGATTCATCTACTACGTCACACTATTTTTTCAGAATATCGAGGGATGGTCTCCGCTGCGCACCGGCCTATCCTGGCTCTTCTTCTGTATTCCGTATTTTCTCGTTGCCCGGATGGGGAAGTGGGTGAAGCGGCGACTGCCGGTGGCCCCGGCCGTCGGGTGGGGCTGCCTCATCGCCGCCGCGGGCGTGTTCGGCATGAGCCGGCTGACGACGGCGACGCCGTTTGCCTGGGCGGCTGCCTGCTACGTCCTGGTGGGGGTGGGCTTCGCTCTGATGGTCCCGGCGGGCTCGACAGCGGCCATGGCCGAGGTTCCCGAGGGATCGTCGGGGATCGGGTCAGGCCTGTTCAATGCCTGCCGCCAGATCGGCACCACGATGGGACTGGCCATCCTGGGATCGATCGGCGCCAGCGTGATCCTGGCCGACTGGCACCGGCAGTCCGGGTCTTTCCCGCCAGTCGAGCGGCAAAGCGCAGCGCAGGCCGGTGCCGACGTCGCGGGCGGCCAGGTTCACGCGGTCGCCGCATCCGTGGGCCGACTTGCCCTTGACCCAGCGGTGTCCTCCTTCCGCCGCGGTTTCGAGCTTGCCCTGCTGCTGGCCGGCGCCACTCTGGCCGCGGCTGGCCTTCTGGGCTTCCTGGGCCTACGGCACCTCCCCAGTCCTGCGCCCCGGCAACGCCAGCCAACCGATGCGAGGACGGGCAGGTTAACCGGGGTGCCTGGTCGCAGCCCGGGACAGCCAGGCCGTTACCTTCCTCATGGGCGGGGCAAACGGCGGCGCAGGCCGGCATCCGCGCACGTGGTGCCGCGCAGCAGGTTCGGCGGCGGTGCCCGGGCGGCTGCGGGAAACGCACAGACTGGCCAGATCTGCCTAGATTTAGGACGGCTAAGTCAGACACCAACTACCGCGCCGAACGGCGGCAGTGTGCGCCTCGTTCAAGTCGAGGCCAGTGACGTAGTGCGAGAAGCGGGAGCGGTGAGGCTCCCGGTTCCGGCCTCGTTGATACGTAAGTGCTCAGCACGCAAGAACATCAACGTCCACCCGGGGGTAACGTCAACGCTGGTCAAGAAGCCCTGTCCAGGGGCAGCCCGGCCTACGGGCTGCCCCATCTGGCGGCCGGGCCGCCGCCAGCAGTTGGGCTCCCGGGGTGATGAACGACCAGCCAGCCGCCCGGGTCCCGGGCTAAACGACAGGGGTGGTGAACCGCGTCTCATCAGCGGTCCACCACTCCTGCTCTCGTGCCCGGGACGTGCCGGTCAGCGGCAAGTGTCACCGGTCAGCGGCCAGCAGCCCGTTCAGCCGCGACGTTGCCTCGGCGACGATCCGCGCGGCTTCACTTCCCAGCTGCTCGTCCCCGGTACGGGTTACGTTTGCCAGTGCCCGGTGCAGCTCATGCACGGCGCGAATCCGCTCGCCGCGCTCGCGGCGCCCGGCGCCCTGCCCGGCTCCGGAACCGCAGCCTCCGAAACGGTGGTGGCGGTGGGAGTGCAGATGCCGCACCCGGCGGCGCTGCATCCGGCTGGCGCTCGGATGGATCCCTTGTCCGGTGATCTTGTGAGGGAACTCGTTCATGAAGGTACTCCTGTTCTAGATCGGTAACGATGACTCATCGATAGGTCATCGATATATCGGTAACTACACTGGGGGGTCGCTGTATTCCCTTGGCTGGCGCGGGGCGCTAGCCCAGATTCCACGCGCAGGCAGGAGCACTTGTGCATGTGCGGCAGGGGTAAGGCGGCACGGGTGGCCATGGGCAGCTAGCCAGGAAGGCGCCAGAAATCCCCGGCGAGCCCGAGCCGATCGAGGATCGCCTGATTGCCCTCCCGCGTATGCGGCCGCCAGTCAGGGGAGAGGCGATCTTCGTACCAGGCATGCGCCAGTTCGCTCAGCCTCCACCGTGATCGTCGCGCCGGGCCCGCGCCCGGCGAAGAAGATTAAGCAGTGGCGAGTCCGAGCCCTGCGTAGCTACCGTGGCAGTCTCAGCACCCAGCTCGGTTCCCGCCATGGGCCTGACGGGCTTCCCCGGCCGCGCAGCGGGGTTGGTACCTGGACGTCTGGCCGCGGAGGCCCAAGGTGATCAGTACAGCAGGAAAGTACAGCAACAGACCGGGATCCGGACGGATCTGCCTGGACGTCTAGGGACGGTGACCTGCGGGGATGGACGCGGGTGGACGTGCTGCCTGTTGTTGGCAAGCAGGGGGTCAGGGGTTCGAGTCCCCTTAGCTCCACCTGGTCAGAAGCAAAATTCGAACAGCCGAGGCCCAGCGTGCAGCAGCAAAGTACAGCAACCGGGACCGCCTGAGATGCCGCCCGCGCGTTTGAGCTGGACCTTGCCCTCGCGGGCGGCGGCGCACAGATCCCAGGTCTTGGGCCAGGTTTCAGGCCACTGAGCAGGAAGAACGCCTTTCGGGCGCCCAGTCCTGCTTGCCCGGCGGCCAGCGGGCAGTGTGCCGGATCTGCCGTTTCAAGGCCGGCACCTGCCGCTCAGGCAGAGGGCCAGCGAATGGCAAGCTATTCCGTCACCCATGGTGAGATTGCTCGTGACGCTTCATAAGGTCACGACGCACATATCGCCGACTCGGCGCTTCTGACGAAGGCGCCGACCATACGGGCCACAGTTTGCAGATTGGCCGGTTCTGTATGCCAGCAGTGATCCTCGCGGCGTTGGGGTCCGGGGGTGATTGCTGCCTTCAGCGTCGATCACGTCGGCGTGCCGCAGTCGTTCGAGGACCATCGCCGGCCGCTGCCTGCCAGGTCACGGTGTGTCCTGCCGAGTTGCAGGGATGGCTGGGCTTGACGGGGTGAGGCCTGCGAGAAGGGCGTGGACGGCCAGATTCCACCGGCGGTTCACCGATGCCCTGGAGGAGCCGAGCCACCCGGCGGCCTCCTGCGTGGCCAGCCCCTGGGCCAGGGCCAGGAGCCCGTGGGCGATGTCGGTCTGGTCGCCGTCGATGATCCCGGCGTCGATGCAGCGCCGGACCTGGTGCACGATGAACTCCCGCGTGGCCGCCCCGGCCTCCAGCTCGGCCGGGCCGGGATCGAAGTCGGTGAACGGCCGGGAGAACATGACCTGTGCCAGCGCCGGGTTGTCCCGGGCGAAGATCCGGAACGCCTGGACCCCGCGGAGCAGGTCAGCGCGCGGATCGCCTGACTCCCGCAGGCTTCCGAAGCAGTCCCCGAGGAGCCGGAAACCCTCGAAGAAAACCTCCCGGACCAGGCCGGCCTTGTCGCCGAAGAGTTCGTAGACGGCGGGCGGCGACGTCTGGGCCTGTTCGGCGACCTTCCGGGTGGTGAAACCTCCGGCCCCATCAGCGGCCAGCATCGCAACCGCCACCTGCACGATGTGTTCGCGCAGCTGACCGGTCCGCTGTTTGGCTCTGGGCACCGTCGAATCCTCCGTGGCTATCAGCTTTTCTGACCTGGCTCTCGCCGGCAGCTGCGAATCGGCTTGGCATGCGATCACGGCCTGACGGGCGGCGGAACCCGGCTCGGTCAGCCTGCGGGCTCCGCGGCAAGCTGTGCCCGGTATTCGGCGTCGTCGGCGTCGATGGCTTCCCGGAGTGCGTACCCCGCCAGCTGCCGGGCGCGCTGCTTGGTGGCCGCGTGCGCGTCCAGGTCGAGACTGGCCAGCTCGGCTGCCGCTCTGGCGGCGGCCCGGGCTAGCTCCGCGGCCGGTACCACCCGGTCCAGGAATCCCGCGGCGACGGCTTCCTCGGGCGGGAAGACCTCGGCAAGGACGACGGCCCGGTTGAGGCAGGCCGGGGTTAGGCGCTGGCGGCAGATCTCCACCGCCGCCCGCGGCATGGTGATGCCGATGGCGACCTCGTTGGCCGTGAGCTTGTAAGCGCCGCAGGTCCCGATTCGGTAGTCGCCGGACAGCACCAAGAACACCCCCATCGCCACGGCGTGGCCTGGGCAGGCGATCAGGACCGGGGTCGGGAAGGCCAGCAGCCGCGCTGCCAGGTCAAATCCGGCGCGCAGCAGGTCGGCCGCTTCAGTGCCGCCGGCCCGCAGGACTGGCAGGTCGAAGCCCGCCGAGAACACGCCCTCTCGGCCGGTCAGCACGACCACCGCCCGGTCAGCCGCAGCGCGGCCGAAGGCAGCGCCGAGCTCGGTGAGCATCGCCTGGGACAGCACGTTGACCTTGCCGTCGTCCATTGTGATCGTCGCGACCGAATCATGCAGCCGGTAGGTGACCAGCGCGCCCATGAGGACCACCGCCTCTCGCAAGCCGTCCCGCGAGCGTCGCGGGACGGGTCCGGCGACCGCTGCAGCCGGATAGCGGCCAGAATAACTTATTGGATCGTCGTTACGAAACGGGGGTACGATTCGTGTGAGTCGCTCGCTGGCTGTCGGGACGCCCAAAGCAGCAGCGAGTGTCCACATAGGTTCCTCGACCTGGGTGTCATGGCCCACCCATGGGGCGAAACTGGCGCAGAAACGGAGGGTTCCTCGCTTGCTGACGTGGTGCGGGCGCAGTACATGTGTTCGGCGCCCGCTCCCATCTGGCCGGCATGGGCGCCGTTCTGGGTAGGAGCCGCCGTCGGCGGTGACACGGAAGAAGTGGTTAAGCGATGCCCTACGACGAAGATCTTGCCGCCCGCATTCGAGAGATAGTCGCCGGCGAGCCACCCACGGCGTCAGGAACGGACTGCACCGCTTCCTTGACCGGCCCCGGACGTGACCAGGCGGGCAACGGCGCAGGCGACACAGCGCACTCGGTAAGCCAGGCAGGCCTGCCATGGGCCGCACTCTCAGCCGATCCAGCTGGCATGCGCGAGGACGACCGCGCGCAGCCCCAGATCCTGCTCCACATCGCCTGCCAGGCAGGCGGTCAGATCCTCGCCGCCCTGCAGACCCACTACCTGTGCGGCACCCCTGTCCGCCTCCTGCTCACCCGCATCACACCCGGCGACGGCCCAGATGGCCCAGGCGTGTGCCCGATCTGTGCTGCGCTCGACCACCCTGGCCGGCTGACCAGGCAGACCGGAAAGACAAATATCAGCCGGACCCGCCCAACTCCAGCGAGTAGCCCCACGGAGAAAGCCGATGCCAAGACGTCACACCTACGAGGTTTCCGTTGGCTGGACAGGGAATCGAGGCTCGGGTACCAGCGGCTACCGTGACTACGGTCGCGACCATCAGGTCGCCGCCGACGGACGTCCGCCGATAGAGGCAAGCTCTGAACCGCTGTTCCGCGGTGATCCGGCCCGGTGGAACCCCGAACTTGAGCTGACCGCCGCGCTGTCACAGTGCCACATGCTCTGGTATCTCCACTTGTGCGCCGTCTCAGGTGTGGTTGTGACCAGCTACGCCGACGACGCGCACGGAACGATGGAGGAGACCAATGACGGCGACGGCCAGTTCACCGAGGTCGTCCTGCGGCCGAGGGTCACCGTGTCGTCCCCGGATATGGTCGAGGCGGCCGTCAAGCTCCATGAACAGGCACATGCCAGGTGCTTCATCGCCAGGTCCGTGAGCTTTCCTGTCCGCCACGAGCCCGTCGTTGCACCGGCTTGCTGACCACCGTCATCGAGGCCAAAAGCAAGAAATAGCAGACGGGAAGTCAGGGCACACCCGCAGATCCGCACGTTGCCACCGGACCGGGGTGCCGTCCGGCGCCACTCCGGCGCCGCGGCACCGGCGGCCGCCGCGGGACACGTGCGGGCACGTGTCGGCGCGGCCGGCTCACTGGCGGCCTTCGGCGAGACCATCAGGCAACAGGCCCGCAGCAAATGACTCAATGAGCCGTCGATCTGCAGACGTTGCACGATACGTCGGCTATTCGCCAGATCCGAGCGGCGTCCGTGCGCCGAACGACCTAATATGCGCGCGTCGACTGGCGGTAAGGCGAGAGCAGCCAACTGTCCAGATCGGCGGCTCGGTCACGCGCGCATTTATCAAGAGCTCTCCGCACCGCTGGCAATTCCGGCCACGGCCGAGCAGGCAGGCGGCCAGGCCGCATGTTTATGCGTTGCCAGCGCTGGGCGTGAATGCGCGCTTCTGCCGCCAATCGCGCGGCATCCAGCCGGGCCCCTGCGGATGTCGGTCTGGAGTCTAGGCGGCCCCGCAGCGCGGCCGCACGCAGCTTGGCCCGTGGCATGCCCACACTGCTCCCGGCGCGCTGGCGCGGCAGTCGCCGTGTCACGATAAGCCATGTGTGTTCAGCGGTTTGATGCCCGGATCGTAGCCGGTCCCCGGGATCACGCGCTGATCGTGGTGCCCTTTGACCCGGATACGGAGTGGGGCGTGAAGGCCCTGCATCACGTGAGCGGCATGGTCAACGGCTGCCGGGTGCGGGTGACGCTTGAGCCTGGTGATAACGGCTGGGTGTTCACGATGAACCCGGCGAGAATGCAGCATGCGGGTATCGTGATCGGCTCGCAGGTGCCCGTGGAACTATCGCCCGAGGGGCCACAGCGCGGTGATCTTGCCGAGGACATTGCCGCCGCGCTGGAGGCCAACCCCACGGCCGGCGCGTTCTTCGACACGCTCGCGCAGTTCTACCGCAAGGGCTACCTGCGTTACATCGACGCCACGAAGCGGCGGCCCGACCTGCGCGCGGCACGGATCGCCGAGGTGACGGGCCTGCTTGCAAGCGGGATCAAGGAGCGGCCACGTTCCTGATTCCCGGGCATGGGGCAAGCCCGCTGCCTGAGCTCGCCCGGGCCGCGATCGGCGGCGCCGGCGAACCGGTGTTCTTGCTGCACGGCACGCCGAAGACCATGTCGTACTGGCGCCACGTCGTGCCGCTGCTGACCCCGCACTACACCGTCATCGCGGTCGACAACCGAGGCGTCGGCGGCTCCCAGCGCCCCCTGACCGGCTACGACACCGCCACGATGGCCGGTGACGTCGCCGAGCTGGCCACCCACCTGGGCTTCGACCAGTTCCGCGTCGCGGGCGAGGACTGGGGCGCGGCCATCGCCTACGCCGTCGCCGGACCCGCCTCCTGTTATCCGGCTGGCCGGCTGGCGGTGACAGCCCGGAGCGGGGTGAGGCCCGGCGCCAAGGAGATAATCCTATTCTTCGATGGCCCCGCCGATGCGGCGCAGATGCCGCCGGAAGGTGTATGACGGGTCAGCGGCGCGCCGGGCCAGGTAGTCATCGAAAGCGGTCTGCTGGCGCAGTGTCTGGCCCTCCCGGATCCGGCGAGCCTGGTCCCGCTCGGTCTGCCAGATCTGGTGCGCTGTGACCAGCACCTGCTCGGCGCGCTGTGCCGCGACGAACAACACGCCGTCATCATCGGCGAAGACGATGTCCCCGGCGCTGACCAGGTGCGGCCCGAACCGCGCGGTGACCAGCGCCTCGGGCTCCCGCTCGTCCAGCCGCACCGGCCCGGCAGGGTAGCTCCCGTAACTGAAGACCGGAAGGCCGATCGCGGCCAGTTCCGGCGTGTCGCGGTGCAGGCCCCACACCACCAGGGCCGCCATACCGGCTGCCTCGGCCTCCAGCACCGCCAGGTCGCCGACGCATGCCTCGTCCGAGCGGCCGCCGTTGTCGATGACCAGCACGTCGCCGGCTTGTGCCCGGCCAAATGCCTCCAGGAACACGTCCACGCTGCCGTAGTGCCGCACTGGCAGAACCCGCCCAGCGATCCCCTGGCCGGCCACGACCGGCCGGATTCCCGACGGGGCGGCCTGCAGCGGAACACTACAGCGCAAGCAGGCATCGGCCACCAGCGGTGTGGACAGATCCGCGAACGCCTCCAGCATGGCGACCTCCCCGGTAGCACCCGGCACCGCGGGCCGCGCGCGTGCGGGCCGGTGCCATGATCCTATCGCCGCCCCGACAGCAGCCATCTGTGCCAGCCGACGGCCAGAAGCTACTCCATGTGATACCCGATCAAGAAGGCGTGACGAACAACTATCCGCCGATCGGTGCGGGCGGGAGTTCTGTGGCTCGCCCGATGTTGCCCGCCCAGTTCCGGTCGTTCTGTAGCGCCGGCGGTCTGCCATGGGCTGAGCAGTGGCCGCCTATCCAGGCGCGCAGAGCCAGCGTAGGCTCGCTGGTGGGGAAGCGTCCATCAGATCCTGCGCCTGGCCAGAGCAGGTGCGCAGGTGACCGCGTCGCTCCGGACCATGGCGGCACGGCCAGTTATGGCCGGTTAGGACCGAAGGTGCCTCAGCGATGCCTATCTCATCAAGCGTGCCCCGTGACGGGCCGATACCGGAGCTGGCCGAGCCGCCCGTACGGCCGGTGCGAGGTCCCCCGCCTGGATGGGCGGGTGACCCGGCGGAGGTGATGCAGCGCCTGGCACACGATCACGGCCGCATCGCCGGGGGTATGGACATTGTGGTGGCCCGGCTGTTCTCCGCCGGGCTCTGTCTTGAAACGGCACTGGGACTGATGGGCGGCCATACTGCGGCGGGGAAGGTTCAGGAAGCTATCGGCGAGCTGGACCTGGCGATCGCGGACTTCAGGGACGTGCTGTTCGGTCACCATCAACCCGGTTCGCCCCCCGGCAGGCAGCCGGGCTAAGGCTGATCGGGTGCCGCCAGCCATGGCACGGGCGGTGTCATGCCGGTTTCCGGCGCGGCACCGGCCGGGTCCGGGAGGCGGGTGAGAGCGTCCGCGACGCGGGTCAGGAGGGACCGTATCGTCGCCTGGGCCACCGTGTGGAAGATCGCCCTGTCCAGGCCCGCGCCCACCGGGCCGAGCGGCGGCCGGTAGGCCCCGGACAGCGACAGCCGGGTGGCGTGCTCCCCAATAGGGGTCAGCGCAAGGTCAGCGTCCAGGGCAGGGAACAGCCTGCCGCCCGGCCCGGTCGCCTGCCACCGCAGCGCGAGCACGGCGGACTCACCGCGGACCGCCACGTCCAGGAAATGCACCTCGACCAGCTTGGACACGCCCGGCGCGGCGCCCAGCGGGCCGACCCGGGCCAGGCCAGTAAGGCCATCGCCATAGGCTCCCTGCGACACGTCAGTCAGCAGCCCGCCGCGAGCCACCTCCGTGAGCCGTGCCGCAGCGGCACCGAAGCTCAGATCCAGCAGCACCTCATCAGCGGCAAACATCCCGCTAATCGCACCAGGCACGGTGAACACCCCGCCAGGGACCAACGTCCCCTCCGGCCCGCGGATAGCCCTACAGGACTGGCACCAGGCCGCCTTCGAGGCCAGCGATCCCTCGCCGCTACCGGGGATCGGCCGGACGGCACACGCATGTCAACGACACCTAGATCAGGCAGCCCCGGCTGCAAACGGGCGCCGGCCCTGGCTCCGTGGCCGAGCCGGGGTGAAGACGGAGGGCAGCACGGTCCAAATCGCAGCTGTCAGCGCATCGAACCTGCCGAGATGCTGGCGCAGAGCGGCAGTATCGCTGGCCCGGGCTGCGGCAACAGCGTCATCTGCTGCTGCCTCCAGCCGGGCCAGCCGCGTTCCGAGCAGGGACGCATGGCCTGAACCGTGCCGGCCGCCCGCAGCTGGCGCCAGCGCGGTCCGGCAGCCGGCTTTCGCCTCGGCCACGATGGCGCTTGTTCCCTGCGCCGTCTCATAAATGACCCGGGACGTAACCAGCGCACCCGTCAGATCATGAACGAGCATCCGCAGCCTGACCTGATGCAACACGCAACGCTCCTGATGCTGCCGCATCTGTTCCGTCACGCCCATGCCGCAGAGCCTCCTTGGTGACCGACACTCCAGTTGAAGACGGGTCCCGTCCCGGAACTAGAGCCCAAAGTCCCTTTGGTGCCGGCTTGCACGCCCAGCTGATAGCTCGAGCCCAGACACCGACCACAAGTACAAGGGCGCGTTCGTCAAGTAGCTACGATCGGCCGCCGGGCCGTCTGGCCATCGCCTCGCTCGTGATCTTGCGGTCGACGACGTCGCTGGCGACTTCGGTGAGCTTGCGGTTGTTGTCGCGCGCGTACTTCCTCAGCAGCTGGAATGCCTCATCGACAGTCACGGCCAGGTACTCCGCGAGCATTCCCTTCGCCTGCTCGATAACCACCCGGCTGTTCAGCGCCGCCTGCAGCTGCTCTGTGAGCAGGTTGTGCTCCCTGAGCGCCCGTTCCTGGATCAGCGCGATCGCTGCCATCTCCGCCATGGCCTGCGCTATCTCCATCTCGGCATCGGTGAACAGCTCGTCGCCGCCGCGGAAGAGGTTCAGGGCGCCGATCACACGCGTGCGCACCCGCAGCGGGACGGCGCACATCCGCCGGAAGCCCACTGCGGATGCCTCCGAGGCGAATACCGGCCAGCGGCTGCGGCTGTCGGCCGCGCTTGCCTGCACGCCCCGGCCAGAGGAGAACGCGTCCAGGCACGGGCCCTGCGCGCCCTGGAGCTCGAAGAGCTCGAGGAGCCGCATCCGCTCCTCCGAGGAGGCGATCAGCCGCAGTTCGCCGCGCGTGTCGGCCAGCATGACCCCCGCTGCCTCGGCTCCCAGGATCTCGACCGAATCAACGGTCAGGCCGTGCAGGAACTCGACAATGTCAAAGTCGCTGGCCAGCGTGTCCGCCAGACGCACGAACGCGCGAGCCAGCGCGGCCTCGCGGGCCGTGCGGCCCCTCCGGTCAGCCTCATAGCTGCCGGCGGCTCGCCCGGCCCGCTCCCCGCCGACCTCACTCATCGAACCGCACCCGCCGATCAACGACGTCCTGCGCAATGTCGTATATCGGGCGCCCGCTCCCGAACGCCGCAGCACGCAGCCGGGCGAGCGCGTCGGACACAGTTTCACCTAGCTGCGCGGCGATCATCCCGGTCGCCTGATAAATGACGATCCGGTCCGTGCCGACTGTCTCCAGCAGCTCCGCCAGACCCGGGCCACCCGGTGCGTGCTGCTGATACAGCACTGCATCACGGGCGATCTCCGCCGTGACAAGCGCATCCTCCAGATGCTCGTCACTAAGCATCCCCGGCGCGTCGCGACATAGGTCGAGCGTGCCGATACCGCCCGGCCCACCGCTCAGCGGCAAGGAGAACTCGGCCTGCACGCCGACCGCCAAGGCGGCCGCCGCGAACGTCGGCCAGCGGTTCGCTTCCTTCGCGGCCAGGTCCGGCAGCAAGACCGGAACCCCAGAGGAATAAGCCTGCAGGCACGGACCTTCACCCAGCTCCATCTGCAGCCCGGTGATCGTGCGCGCGTGCCGCCCGGCACCGGCAAGCACACTCGCCGCGCCGGTCCCGGACATCAGCACCAGCGCGCACCCGGACAAGGACATCTCATCCGCAGCGAATCGGCAGAGCCTGCGCATCAGCTCGCCGACACCAGCCATCGCGTCCCGCTCGCCAACTGCCGCCACGATGCGGGCCCTCCGCCCGTCGTCCGGCATCCGGCCTCCCCCGCCCCCGCCACACCACAGCTGCGGGGCCGTCTTTCCTCACCGTACCCCGAACTCAAGCCCGGCCGGCACGGGCGACCGCAGGGCGTGTCTACCGGCTGTGTACGTGACGTGGCCTGACAACGAGCCGCAGGAAAGCGGCTCGCGGACGCACACGTAATGTCAGACACCGCGATGCTGCCCGGCAACTCCGATGGTGGCCCGCCGGGCCGCCGCCTTTGGCCGATGAGGAGCTGGCCGATCAGCTTCTGAGCCAGGCCGCGGCCGAGGGGTGGAGCTGCTCGCCCCTGATGGCCTATGTCCCAGGTGACCAAGGCGGTGCTGGAGCGGGCGCTGGCCGAGGAGATGACCGGCCACCTGGGCTACGACAACCACGACCCGGCCGGGCGGGGCAGCGGCAACAACCGTAACGGCACCACCGCAAAGACGGAGCTGACCGATGTGGGCGCGGTGGACCTCGCGGTGCCGCGGGACCGGAACGGGACCTTCGAGCCGCAGATACTGCGCAAGGGGGCAGGCCCGGCTGGAAGGGTTCAACGAGCGGATCATCGCGCCGCGAAGCCAGCGTGTGGCCGAGACCGAGTAGGTCGATCGAGTGACGAGGCGAAGGACGCCCAGATTTAGATGATCTGCGCGCGGCAGCCCATGGATCCTGCTCAGCTTTCACCCGCGCCGATTCGGCAGGCGCGTCGTGAACTCATGAAACGTCACGAGGAATCTCACCCTGGGTGACGGAAACAACTGCCATTCGTTGACCCTGAATACGAGCCCATGCCAGATCAGGCTGGCGGGGGATCCCAGGCGGTGGCTCACGCGCGGATGGCGCGGCGGGCGAGGCGTAACGGTCTGCGGTTACAACGCCCAGGTCAGCGGCATGTTACGCAGGGCATGGGAGAACCAGGCGCCGGTCGGCTCGCCCCTATCGGTAGGCGAGGACGACCCAGACCTGGCCCGGGGCGAATGTCATCCGCTGCCCGGACACGGTAGTGAAGGTGGTGCCGCCGTTGGCGTTCGGCCGGGACCAGTGGGTGGTCCAGGCCTTGCCGTTGCGCAAGACCAGGGCCGTGCCTGACCCGACGCTCTCCGCGTACGGGGGAGGCTTGCCGTACTCCAGGAACCGGGAGGTGCGCACCGTGGTGTGCTGGATCACCACGGTGGCGGGCGACAGTCGCCTGCCGTCGGTGGTGACCGCCGGCCTGCCGTCCATCGACACCAGCCAGCGGCCTTTCTCCGCCGACCAGGTGAAGCGGAACGAGGCCGCCGGGTAGGACACCGACGCTGACTGGGTGGCCTTGCCGCCCGGCGGCGGCGGGCCGAAGCGGAAACCGATGTCATGGGCCACGCTCGCGCGGTGAGCTTGCCGCAGCAGCTGCCGTGTGTGGGCGTACAGGTTGTAGGGAGCGATGCGGCTGTTGTCCCGGAAGTACCCGCTGGCGATGCCGTCATAGAGGTCCACGATCCTGGCGGTCCGGTGGATGTACGGCAGCAGCGTGGCCGTCGCGCCCGAGTAGGCGAAGGCAGGCCGGCCGAACTGGCGCAGCAGCTCCAGGTCGTCCTCCCGCGCGCTGCGCACCGGGCCGATGACGCGCGGGTAGTCGGACGAGAAGATCGCCAGGAATCGGCTCAGCCCACCTTCGACCGGGAGCACATAGACGATGTCCGCGAGGATGAGCCCGGTCTGCGGCCTGGCGTTCACGATGTTGTCGATCTTCACCGCGAGCACCCGGTTCAGCGAGGGCACCGGCTCGCCAGTAAACGGTGACCGGAGCTGGGGCGCGTGCGGCGGTGCCGAAGCGTGCCCGCAGGCCGCAAGCAGCACAGTTACGACGCCTGCCAGCACAACCGCTGCCGCCACGGAGACGGCCTTGTGCCTGATCCATCTCATCGCATCATCTCGGGCCGCGCACCTCACGCGGATGCGCCACCACACCTCTAGGTACCACAACGGGCTACCCGGCGGCGGCGTTACGCCGCGGGCCACTCAGGAAGCCAGGCCGTACAGCACGGCGACGGCGGTAGCCCCTTGACCTCAAGGGGACTTCAGGCACCAGAGTGGGCATCGGTGGCCCGAACCGATGGCGGCAGAGGCTGATGGGCCGCAGCGGCGAGGAGGACGACGTGAGTGACACTGCGCCAGCTCTGGACGAGGCGTTCGAGCGGATGGCGGCTGCCAGCTTCGAGCTGCCTAACGGCTTCGTCAACCACGGAGCCATGGCCTGCGAGGCGCTGGCCATGCTCGACTGCACCGGTAACATCGACAGCTGGGCGCGCCGGTTCGCCCGGGCGGGCGGGGCATCGGTTGACCCGGTGGTGCCGGCCGGGTTCGAGTGGCGGCAAGCGCTTGGCGACTACCAGCGGCTCGGCGAGTGGATCGGCTACTTCACCCAAGCCATCGACGACGACGGCTGGCCCGCTGTGGTCGCCACCTGGGTGCCGCGGCTGATGCCCGCGCTGCGCACCGCGCTGTTCCACGGCGCCATCCGGACCGCCCATTCGGTGCGGGCCATTGACGCAGCCGACACGCCGCCGCGGCGCGGCGAGCTGGCCCGGGCGCTCGGCTATTGGGCGGCCCGCTACCGCGAAGGCCAGCCTACCGGCCCGCTGCCCCCCGCCGGTGACGTCCGGATGGCGGTCGTGCGGGCCGCGGCCGACGGCGCACGCCGCTACCTGGCCCGGCCCGGCATCGTCCACCTGCACGGCGTAACCGGCGCGATGGCCGTCGAGATCCTCGCCGCCCACATCGCGGCCACCGACGCCGCCGCCGCGCTGGCCCAGGTGCACGCCGAGCACGCCGCGCTGTACGCAGCCACCCAACCGGTCACCCAACCTCACCCAGCCCGCCCGCCAGGCAGTGACCTCACCGTGGCGGCCGTGCGCAGCCTGGACCCGCACCAGGTGAAGCTCGTCGAGGCCTGCCAGCGCGGGCACGCGGCAACTGGCGATCCCGCCTTCGCTGCCGCCGCCGAAACGGTCACCGGCCTGCACGCCTGACCGGCAAGCATCGGCCGGCCAGCCGCCTGACCGGGGATCGGGTCCGACTACACCGGCCTGCCGGCGGGCAGGCCGGGCATCCGGGTATGAGGAAGGCCGGCCCCTCCGCCAGTTCGGCCCGGACCAAGTTTGCGCCCAGGCAGAACTGCGAGCCCGTTGGCCAACCCGCGTGACGGGCTGCCGGGCCCGCAGGAAACAAAGACGCTACGGCCGCACCGCCACCCTCCTCAAATGCGGCTCGCGCCCCGGATGAACTCCGCGCCATGCCCTAATCCACCCGCAGCCAGCTGCAGATCACTCCGTTCTGCGCGGCTCAGCCGACAGGCACAGACGCGCTCGAAAGCCGCATATCGGCGGCTACTTGCGCGCCAGTCGCCGAGTGACAGACACACACCGTGATCGACGTCTGGCCGTGGAGTAAGTGGGCGGTGGGCATAGCGACCACGCGCGACGTGCACATGATCGCCGGCTGGGCCTCCATGCCCGGTACCAGGTGGGGCCCGTCGCAGGCTGGCGAGAAAGTGACGTACCTGATCGCGGCATGACCGGACGTCTTGATGTCCTGCTGACCGCTGCGGCGCTCGCGGGCTGGCTCAAAGTGTGATGTGCGCGGGACACTCCTTGGGTGGCGCCGCCTGAAGACCCTTATTACCGCCGCGACCTCGCGCTTGTTCACCACCGCGGCTTTGGCTTCCACGCCCGGGCCTGCGCGCCGGGGATCTTGGCGCTGCTGGAGCCGGTGCGGTCGCGAAACGGGCTCGTCCTGGAACTGGGCTGCGGCAGTGGCCTGCTCACCCGGGAACTGACCGCCGCCGGGCACCGCGTCATCGCCACCGACGCCTCCCCGGCGATGCTCGACCTGGCCCGCAGCCACGCCCCGGCCGCCGAGGACATCCGCCTGCTGGTCCTTCCCGGCGACGTGCTGCCCCCGGCCGATGCCGTGGTCTCGGCCGGCCACGTGCTCAGCTACCTGCCCGATGAATACGCCATCGACCAGGCGCTCACCGCGATCGCGCGAGCGCTGCGGCCTGGCGGCTTGTTCGCCATCGACATCTGCGACCTTGCCTACGGGCAGGCCCGGCACGACGCCCCGCCCGCTGCCCGCGTCCACGACGACTGGGCGATCATCACACGCTTCCAGCTCCCCGCACCCGGCCGGTTCGTGCGCCAGATCACCACCTTCGTCCGGGCCAGCGACGGCTCCTGGCGCCGCGACGACGAGACCCACCACAACGTGCTCATCGACACCGCCCGCGTGCCCGCGCTGCTCGCCGCCGAAGGGGTCCAGGTCACGGTGGCCTCCGCGTTCGGAACCGAGCAGCTGCCCACCGGACTGCGCGTACTGATCGGGCGGCGCGCCGCCTGACCAACCGGCACCCTGGCCACACGCCGATCCCACCGGCGGCCCTAATCGCGGCTATGACAGTGCGTCCGCAGCTCACCAGTTCGCGCATAAACATGCAGGCGGAGTCAGGTTGTCGGAGTCGGCAACTGCGAGTTCGAGGTGTGCTGCTTCGCTCCGTACACCCAGCTAAAAGATCTTTAGTGGCGGAGGTTACGGGCCTGTTGTCAGCCAATAGCGGTTCTTTGGAATAGCCGCTGGACATGGTGCCCGACGTCTGCATCGATCCGGTGGTTGCCTCGCTCGTGTTGCACTACATCGACGACTGGCGGCCGCTGCTGGGAGAGCTGCACCGATGCCTGGTCCCGGGCGGGGCCCTGGTGTTTTCGATCCATCACCATCACCGGCTGGCAGCTGTCCGGCAAGGCGGACTATCGCCGCACCGAACTGGTCAGCGAGCAGTGGGACTGGGGAGATCTGTCGCACATCAGTCGCCGATCACAGCTGTGGCGATGACCGCCCGGGCGTCCCGCGCGGGGATCACAAATTCGTTTGCACCCGCTATCAGAGCCGGCCGACGATAGAGGACGATGAGCGCTGTCCAGATCGCAGGCTGTTCCGGCGCCGGGAAGACTACCATCGCCGCCGTGCTTGCCCGCCGCGGCCTGGCAGCCATCGACGCCGACGATGACCCGTTGCTCGCGCGGACCGTTAACGCCGTCGGCAACGTGGTGGAGGAAGAGCCGGAAGAGCCGGACTCTGCCTGGCTTTCCCGGCACAGCTGGGCCTGGTACCCGGCCCGCCTGGACGCACTGATCCGGGCCGCAGCACCGGCGACCCTGTATGTCTGCGGCGGAGCGGACAACTATCTGGAGGTGGCCGACCGTTTCTCTCAGGTGTTCCTGCTGGAGATCGACGAGCCAACGATGCTGGCACGACTGGATGCACGCCGGGACTACCACGACTGGGGCCGCATCGGGGACACTCGCGAGTACCTACGCCGCAAGCTGCCGGAATTGCAGGACCGCTTGCGCGCATCCGGGGCGATCCCCATCGACGCCAGGCAGCCCCTCGTCCAGGTCGCGGACGCGATACTCTCCCACACGCTGGCCAGCTCCACCCCGAGCCGAGCCAGCAAGCCGGGCAACCAGCCCGGCAGTCCCGCCAGACCCTAGAAACCGTCAAGCTGGGCCTGACCGGGGATGACTTCAGTTACGCCATCGACTTCGGCCTGCCGGTGGGCGGCGGCCAGAGCGTTTTCGCTCTGGACTCCGAGATCAAGCGGGAAAGCATCTGGCACGGCCCGCTGTTGCGGCCGGCGGCAGTGCTGTGTGAACGGGACAACGGCATCGTCCGCATCCGGGGCGATCGCCGCACGTGGTCCGAGCCGTACCAGATCAGGCCATATGACAGCATGCTGAGCGAGTTCGCCGATCCTCGCTGCGGCGGGGTACCAGTGCATAAGGATTTAGGTGAGTGCGTGAGGTCTGGCCGGGGAGCCGCCGCGATAGCGTGGGTCAGGTGAGCAGGGTGCACGATATGGGCGGGCAGACTGGGTTCGGGCCGGTCCCTGCCGAGGATGACGGGCGGTTTTTCCACGCGGACTGGGAAGCGCGGGTGTATGCGATCATCCGGGTGCTGCAGCGGCGGGGTGTGATCAACGCGGCGTTCGATGATCTGCGCGACGCTATCGAGCGCATCCCGCCCGCCGAGTACCTGACCTTGTCCTACTACGAGCGCTGGCTGCGGGCGGCCGAGATGCTGCTTGCCGAGCGAGGACTGCTAGCTGGTGACTAGGTTCGCCGCGGGTTCCCGGGTGCGGGCCCGGGCAGCAGATCCCGATGGTCACACCAGGCTGCCGCGGTATGTCCGCGGCCATGTCGGCGAGGTCATCGAGGTCCGGGCGACCTGGCCGCTGCCGGACGAGGCGGTGCGCGGGATCGTCCGCGCTGAGCCGGTCTATGCAGTGCGCTTTCCCGCGGCCGGGCTGTGGGGTTCGGGGTCGCACTGGGTGATCATCGACATGTGGGAGTCCTACCTAGAGGAGGCGCCGTGAGCGGCGGGCACGGCGAGCTTCCTGTGGCGGCCAGGGTCCGCAGGCTCGAAGAGCGCCTGATCGCCGCCGGGCTGGCCACCGACTCCGAACTCGACGAGATCCTCGAGCAGGTGTTTACCTGGGCCTCGCCGGTCAATGGCGCCCGGATGGTCGCACGTGCCTGGAAGGATCCGGCCTACCGTGACCGGCTGCTGGCTGACGGCAACGCGGCGGCGGCCGAGCTCGGCTTCGGCGCCGGCACCCGGGGGTACCTGCTGAGGGTGGTCCAGAACACGCCGGCCGTGCACAACCTGATCGTGTGCACGCTGTGCTCGTGCTACCCGACGGCCTTGCTCGGACCGTCGCCGAGCTGGTACAAGAGCTTCGCCTACCGTTCGCGGGCTGTGCGCGAGCCGCGAGCCGTACTGGCCGAGTTCGGGGTTGAACTGCCCGGCAGCACCGAGATCCAGGTCTGGGACGCCAACTCCGAGACCCGCTACCTGGTACTGCCGCTGCGAGCGGAAGGCGCCGACGACGTGGACGAAGGTGAGCTGGCATCCCTGGTCACCAGGAACGGGCTCATCGGCACCGCCGTCCGGTAGCCCCAGCCGTCCAGGGCCAGCCGCAGCACTAGGGGCTGTCCGCTGTCCGCCACGTGCCGACCCCTCGCCGCGCTATCGCGAGCCTTACCGTCTGACGTCCGTGGCCAGCGCCGAGCGGCGGTCCAGCGAGCCACGCGTGCAGACCGGCGGCGCTCACCGTCCGTGGCTGGTCCATGACGGCCATCATGGCGCTCCCTGCCGATTCGGGGTGGTCCGTCGCTGCGTCTATCAGACAAACGGCTGCGCGCAGAGCTCCCCGCTCTGGCATGCCCTGCGGTCGTCGCGCTTTCCAGCACGAAGGTACCGAACGGCGCATCGATGTAACGTGCCCGTCGTGGCGGTGAATGCGGAGCAGGCCGAGGACTGGAACGGAGCCAGCGGGCGGGAGTTCATCGAGCAGCATGCGCGGCATGGGCGGATGCTGTACCGGCTGACGGCGCGGTTGCTCGCCGCCGCGCAGATCCGGGACGGGGAGAACGTTCTCGACGTCGGGTGCGGATGCGGTGACACGACCATCCTCGCAGCGCGCGCCGCCGGCAGCGGGCAAGCTCTGGGCGCCGACTTCTCCCGGATCCAGGTGGCCGAAGCGCGCCGGCTCGCCGCCCGTGCTGGCGTCGCTAATGCCAGGTTCGAGGTTGCCGACGCCCAGGTGCACTCGTTCGGGGCCGCGGTCTTCGACGTTGTGCTGAGCAGCTTCGGTGTGATGTTCTTCGACGACCCGGCGGCGGCGTTCGGGAAGCTGAGGAAGGCGCTTCGGCGCGGCGGCAGGCTGGCGTTCCTGTGCTGGCGCACCCGCGAGGAGAACCCCATCTTTACCACTGGGTTCGCCGAGGCCGCCGCGGTACTCGGCCTCCGCGAGCTACCCGGGCCGTCGGCTGCTTTCTCCCTCGCCGGCACCGGCCGGGTGAGCGCGTTGCTAAGCGGCGCGGGGTTCGGCGGCATCGAGTTCGCGAAGGCGGACGAGCCGATGCTCATCGGCCGCGAAGTAGACGACGTGCTCGAATACGAGCGTGCCTCCCCGGCAGCCACCGAGATCCTGACCGGGCTCAGCCCAGCACAAGCCGCCGAGCTGACCAGACAGGTCCGGGACCGCCTGGCGGCGTACGCATTGCCAGATGGGGTGACCATGCCTGGCGCGGCCTGGCTAGTCACGGCGCAAGCTGTATGAACCGGCCCTTTCGCTGAACCGTACCCAGCGCATCGGTTCACGCGAGCGGCGCCGCACGGATCAGCCGAATACGCACCCTCACCGACTCTGGCCGCCCTTAGGTTCCAGCCACCCGTAACGGCGGCTCGGCGCGTTCTCACCGGCCCTCGTCGTCACGCATCGTGATGCCATCTATCGGTTTGGCCGGTACCAGTTGCCGATACGGCCGGTAACGGGTGCAGGGATCAACGTCGGCGGGCCCCAGGCGCCGGACGAACGTTTCGCCTCCGGGACGGATCCTGCACGCTCCGACGGGCGCTACTTGCGGGATGAGAGGTCAACCTGGTCACCCGGCTTAACGATCAATCGAGTGCGTGCGGGCGTGTGCCCGCACCGCCCCGAGCAGGTGTGCTTCGACGGGTTCACCAGCGCCCGGCCCACCCCTGAACCCGCTGCTGCGCTTGAAGTTCACCCGGGCTGCACTACAGAAGGTCAACATCCGGAAGGACTCCGGTGCCCGGGCGTTCGTCCGGTCGGTCGCGGACGGCAACGAGACCGTGCCGACCGTGGTGGTCAGAGCACGTAGTCCGGCCGCCAGTAGATGACGATCTCATCCGTTTCTGGTCCACAGCGCTCCTCTCGGAACTGGACCACCGACCCGGTCATCACCCAGTGAATCAGGCGGCGGCCAGCGCTTCGACAGCTGGTGGCACTAGGGCTGCCGTGAACGACTCTGGTAATCAGCGCACCATGCGGCAGGTGCGCGCATTCCCGGCACCTGGGGGCCAATGGCAGCACAAGTGTCGAGTCCGGCTGAATCGTGGACCTGGCGTTACGCGGGCTGTTCGGCGGAGGTCGGCTGGATGTATCCGCGGCTGCCGGCGGTGTCAGGTCCGTGGTGCAGCAGGCCACGCTACGTCGTCGATCGCGAGCCACGGCGCGGTGGCCACGGCGGTGGGTGTGACTCCGGCGATCGCCTTGACTTCGCGGTTGAGGTGGGACTGGTCAACGTAGCCGCTGTGGGCGGCAACGCTCGCGGCGGCGTGGCCCGCCGCGAGAAGGTGAGCGGCGTGGTCGAAGCGCACCAACTGCGCAGCGCGTTTGGGCGTGAGGCCGATCTGGGACCGGAAGCGGGACCAGAGGCGCTTGCGGCTCCAGCCGGCCTCATCCGCCAGGCCGTGGACCCGTACCCGCCCTCGGCTGGTGACCGTCCGTCGCCAGGTGTAGGCGACCTCTGGATCGACCGATGGGCGGGCGCCCAGCCGCCGGCCGAAGACATCCGCCGCAATCGTGAACCGTTCGTCCCACGACGTGGCAGTGCGCAGCCTCTCCTCGAGCTGCCTGGCGTCGCGGCCCCAGATGTCTTCCAGGGATGCCACGGTCCCGGTGAGCTCGATCGATGCGCCGAGCACCGCAGCGGCGACGACCGGCGACAACCGGATCTGGAGGCACTCGCCCCGCCATCCGCCGGCCCGAAGCTGGCCCGGAAGAAGCCCGGCGACGAAGCTGCCGCGCTGGTGCCGCCCGTGGGCGTCGTGGACAATGCCTCCAGCCTCGCTCAGGTCGACGATCAGGGTGACAGATGGGTGGGCGATCATGGCGATGTCCACGAGCGCGGGGACACGCTGGCGGAACCCGGCCATGCTGATCCCTGGCAGCTGACCTGACGGGCGCGGTACGGCGACGTCCACGTCCGACCACGTCCAGCTGGGTGGTGTCCCGGCCGGCAGCACGCGCGCAGTCTATGCCGTGCGGATCACCGGCGGGGTGTCCGCGGCCGCCGCCGTGAAGCCCAGCAGGAGTTCGCTGGTCGTCTCGGGCGCTTCGAGGATGGGCACGTGCCCGACGCCGGGCAGCATCTCGACCCGTGCATTCGGCACCGCGTCGTACTGGTGCGCCGACGACGGCTCGTAGCGGGGGTCGGCGGCGCCGAAGATCACCAGCACGGGGACATCGATGTCGGCCAGACGTTCGGGTACGCTCCGCTCGGCGACGTAGGCGGCGTTGCAGCGCAGCACTTTCCGGAACGCGCGGTACGTGGTGTTCTTCAGGTCAGCGACCGCGTCGTCGGGGATGTCCACTGGGCGAGCGGTCGTCGCGCTGATCCCCTTGCGGATCATCGCGTCCGACCGCCTCGGCCACAGGAGCGGGCCGAGAGGCGGAGCCAGCAGGGCCCGGAGGATGAACGGCTGCGGAAGGAGCGCGCCGAGACTCGGGCCGGTGCTGATCAGCGCGAGCGACCCCACCAGGTCGGGGCGCTGCTCGGCGAGCGCGGTTGCGACGTAACCGCCGCTGGAGTGCCCGGCCAGGGTGAGGTGCCGCAGCCTGAGATCGTCGAGCAGCACAGCCACGCGGCCTGCCTGCTCAGGCACGTCGTACGACGGTGCGGGCGGGGATTGGCCGCACCCCGGAAGGTCAACCCGGATCACCTGATGGTGGCCGGCGAGTGCCTTGGCCACCGGGCCCCAAGAGGCGCCCGAAGCCCCCGATCCATGAATGAGCAACAGCGGCGGCGCTTGCCGCGGGCCGTCGTGGACCACGTGGATCCCGTGCGAGTGCTCAACGTCGTAATCAGCCATGCACGGGACGATACGGGGCTGCCGGCTATCAGTCTTGGACAAATGTCAGCGTCAAGATCGACCTGCTCCCACCGGGGCGAAAACCTCAGGCACGTGACACCGGGCTGGCACGCCTCCTGCGATGCCCCCAGGAGACGACCGCCACGCCGGCCGAGATGTGCCGCCGGTGGCCGGTGAGGGCCATCCGGACAGCCGCCTGGTCCGCACCAGCAAGGCACCTGCAGCGTTGTGGCACCCCCCGCCGCTGGCACGCGAATGCCGTTCAGCCGTTTCGCGGCGCCTTAGCTGGCCTCGTCCAAGGTGGTGTCGTATCCGGGCCCTTGCGGCGCGCGACGTTGGATTGCGCACGCGTCTGGCACCGGCGCGGCCAGGGCGGAGCAGACGGCGTAAGTGAAGTCGTGCCCGAGCCGGCGCAGAGCCTGGTCCTCGGCGGCCAGACACAACCGCAGGGCCTGAGCGGTGACCGGGTCATCCTCGGCCAGGAAGTTGTGGGCGATGCCGTGCAGCGCCAAGTGCAGGAGGCTGCCGTAGGATTGCTCTTCCAGAATCGCGAAATGCCCTTGAAGGGCCGGTATCAGTCTGCTGGATTCCACGGCCTCGGACGGGTCATCCAGCCGCATGGACAGCCGGCTCGGGCGGACCACCCGGCGCTTGACCTGCCCGTCGCGCTGGGTCCGGTGCCCTTCAGGGAGCATCGTGAGGAGCGCGTTCGCGGCCCGCATCTGCCCGCTGGCCCACTGGAAGCGCGAGGGGCCCACGTACTCGTCCATGATCAGCAGGCCGGCAGGGGCGAGTGCCCGGGCGATCAGCCGCATGATCTCCCCGAGCCGGCTGAAGTGGTGCAGAGAGTTCAGCGCGAGCACCACGTCACACTGACCCTCGGCCTCGTGCAGGGCCTGCCGGGCGTCGGCTACGTGGAAGCTCAGCAGGTGGTCCAGGCCCGCCTCCTTGGCGTTCCGGGTAGCGCGCTCGATCTGCTCGGGGGAGATGTCCACGCCGGTGATCTGCGCGAACACGCCCAGCCGGGCCCACTCGAGCTCCCGGTCGCCCGGCCCGCACCCCAGGGACAGGGCTCGCAGGCCTGACCGGCCCGATAGCCACCGGCGGGTTGCATGCTCGGCGAACCGGGTTTCCAGGTCGCCGAACGTGTGCCAGCGGCGGCGCACCGCCGGTATGTCGTCCCACTGCACCGGGCCTGACCCGTGTCCGGGCACTGACCAGAAGTCCATCACCCGTTTCGGCCCTGGCGTCCGCACCTTGTCTGCGATCTGCCGCAGATGTCCTTGGCGCAGCTTCCGGTATAGCCGGACCGCGTCATGCCTGTTGATCAGATTGCCCAGCACGCAACTCTCCCCGTCCGGTCCCTACGACAGGTACGTACGCGCAGCCCCGGTGGTTCAGGCCGGACCATATTTCGCTGAACAGGCCATTAGCGGTGAACGGATGGGCGACCGGTTACGTGCTGGGAGGAGACAGCCGACTCTTCTGCCGGCGGGGATACGTCATGCGTAACCGATGGATGTCCCGGCTGGCCTGGCCCGTTGGGGGTAGCGGCAAATTCAGCTACTCACGTCGCCCACGTGACCAGCCCGAGTGCGGACACCGTGTCGGCGATTCAGCGCCTCGGTGACCCTGTGCCCCGTCCGTGCCCGATCGTTCTCGTCTTCGATGGCGTCGAGCGGGGCAGGGCTGGGTCAGTACCAGGACGGTCCATGGTTGCTGTAGGGCTCTTCAAGCGTGGCAGCCTCGCTGTCGGTCAGGTTCAGTTCGAGCGCGGCGACGGCTTCGGGCAGATGGTGCGGTCTGGTGGCGCCGACGATCGGGGCGGAGATGGCCGGGTTACGCAGCACCCACGCCAGCGCGATCTGGGCCATGGTGACGCCGCGGGTTTCGGCAAGTTTGTGCACTGCGCTGACGACGGGTTCGTCCAGCGGTGAGTCGAAGGCCTGCACGACATGGTCAACGCTGGACCGGATGGACTGCTGGCCCCAGGGACGTGCCAGGCGGCCTTTGCCTTGCGGGGAGTAGGGCACGAGGCCTACGCCGGTGTCGGCGCACATGGCCATCAGCTCCGGCTCATCTTGGCGGCGCAGCAGGTTGTACTGGTTCTGCATGGCTACGAACCGGGTCCAGCCGCCCTGGTCGGCGGCGCGTTGCAGCTTGGCGAACTGCCAGGCGTACATCGACGATGCGCCGAGATAGCGGACCTTGCCGGCTTTGACGATGTCGTGCAGGGCCTCCATCGTCTCGGCGACGGGGGTGTCAGGGTCGAAGCGGTGGATCTGGTACAGGTCGATGTAGCCGGTGCCGAGCCGGGTCAGGGAGGCGTCGATCTGCTCCAGGATGGCCTTGCGGGACAGGCCGGATCCGCCGGGACCCTCGTGCATCTTGCCGAACACCTTGGTGGCCAGCACGATGTCCTCACGGCGTGAATAGCGCCGGATCGCGCGGCCGGTGACCTCCTCCGACGTGCCAGCCTGATAGACGTTCGCGGTGTCCCAGAAGGTGATGCCGAGCTCGACCGCCTGCTGGAAGAACGGCTGCGCTTGGTCGTCGGCCAGGGCCCACTGGTGGGCGCCTTCGGTGGTGGGGTCGCCGAAGCTCATGCAGCCCAGCGCGAGCCGGCTGATCTTCAGCCCCGTTTCACCGAGCCGGGTGTACTCCATCTCGTTGCCTCTTTCGCTGCTTGAGCGCGACAGCACGCATGGCCGGGCGCCTGGAGTCCGGGCCACTGACCGTGGCTGGTGCCCTATTGAGGGTCCTGGTTGCGCGGCGCGCGGCCTGCCGTGCTGGTGTCACCACTATCGCCGAGGTTGTCCACTCCGGACGGCACAGGCCTACGGCACCCATGGGCGGTCAGTGCGTTCGCTATCTCCTGCGTGGTCTGTTCCCAGCCGCGCAGGGTCGACTGCCGCTGTCGTGCGGCGGCCCGTAGCCGGTGTCGGTGGCGCTCGTCACCCAGCCAGTCTCCGAGCGCGGCGGCAAGGGCAGCCGGATCGCCAGGAGGGACCAGTTGGCCGGGGCGGGTGCCATCGGCGGTGGAGCCGAGCGCTTCGGGCAGCCCACCGACGGCGGCGGCTATGACGGGTAGGCCATGGGCGAGCGCTTCGGTAACGGCCATGCCGTAGGTCTCCGAGCGGGACGGCGCGGCGAGTAGGTCGGCGGTGGTGTACGCGTGGCTGAGCGCCGCGCCGGTCAGGACGCCGGCGAGCCGGACGCGGTGACCGTAGCCGAGGCGCGTGATACGGGTCTGCAGTTGTTCGACGAAGTCCGGGTCGCGGTCGAGCGGTCCGGCCAGCACGCAATGCCATTCCCGCTCAGCGAGGCCGGCGAGCGCCTCGACGAGGAGGTCCTGCCCCTTGTGGCGGCCGAGGACTCCGACGCAGATCAGCTGGCCGCGGACGGGCCGGGCCGGGGCAGCGACCCGATCGACGCCGGGGCAGGCGACGTGCACCCGGTGGGCCGGGATCGCGTATCGGGTCAGGGCCTGCTGGCGGGTCCATTCGCTGGTAACGACAACGCCGGTGGCCGCACGAAGCACGACTCGTTCGGAGCGCTGCGCGCTGGCATCATGGCGTGTGTCGAGGGCGGTGGCCAGTGGCATGTGCAGCAGCACTGTCATTCGTATCCGGCCAGCGTGTGGCAGCAGTTGCGCGGCGGCCGGCGAGGCGATGAGCCCGTCGATCAGGACGGTCTCCCCGTCGGGGATGGCGGAAACGATGCGGGCCAGGTCGGCGCGGGCGCCCGGGCCGGGTACCGGCCATGCCGCAGCGACGGTCGTGACCAGCACATCCCACCCGGCGTTGGCCAGTCCGGCGCAGACACGCTGGTCGTAGATATTGCCGCCAGTAGGCTGGCCGGGATTGTCGAACCCCTCGGGAACTACTACGTGGACCCGCACGATGTTCCGGCCCTTTCAGAGCGCTTGCCGCACCGAGCCAGCCTCCACCCTGCGGCCGGGCTGAACCACACCCGCCGCCGATCCGTCATACCTGACACAGTGTGGTACGTAGCAGCGGTGGACGCGGTTCGACCCGGGACGACCGGCGTACGCAAGTTCGCGATGGCAGCCGAGAAGCAATGACTTGCTTCGGTGATGCCTCGATGCCCCTCGACTATGCCCGCTACCTGGCCGCGAAGACGACCGTGGATGACCGGGCGCTTAACCGGCATGTGCTGGCCGAGATGCGCCGCCTGATGCCCGCGGGTGCGTCGCAGGTGCTGGAGGTCGGCGCCGGCCTGGGGACGATGGTGGCCCGTCTGATGGACTGGGGCGCGGTCGGCGCCGGCGAGTACGTCCTGCTGGATGCGGATCGGCAGCTGCTGGATTGCTCGCGCCGGTGGCTGCGCGATTGGGCGGGCGCGCGGGGCCTGCGCAGCGATCTGCTGCCAGATGGGCTGCGGGTGGGTGATCTCCGGGTGCGCTTGGTGCACGCCGAGCTCGGCAGTTACCTGGAGGCCGCTAACGCGGCGCCGGCCGATGTGCTGATCGCCAACGCCGTCCTGGACCTGGTGGACGTGCCGGCCGTCCTGCCCGGATTGCTGCGCTTGCTGGCCCCCGGCGGCGTCTACTGGTTCACGATCAACTACGACGGCGAGAGCATCTTCGCGCCCGGCCATCCCCACGACGACAAGATCATGCGGGCCTACCACCGCGACATGGATGAGCGCGTTCGCTACGGCCGGCCGGCCGGGGAAAGCCGGACGGGCCGCCGCCTGTTTCACCACCTGCGGGCTGCCGGGGCGCCCGCCCTGGCCGCGGGGTCGTCGGACTGGGTCGTAAGCGCCGACCCAGATGGGAACTACCAGGGCGATGAGGCTTACTTCCTGCGCAGCATCCTTAACACGATCCAGAACGCGTTGCGGAACCGCCAGGACCGGGTGGAACCGGCGGACCTGGCCGACTGGCTGGCCGAGCGCAGCCGGCAACTGGCCGCGGGCGAACTGGTCTACATCGCCCACCAGCTAGATTTCGCGGGCCGCTCGCCCAGCTAGCGCCCCGCCAGCGCCCGGCGACGACGGCCGGCCCTGTTCGCCGCAGCTGCCACAGCCGGGCCGACATTGCCTGCCGCAGCGGAATCCACCCGCGGTGCCACCGGAAGGGGAGCTCGAACACAGCGGCGAACAGACGGGCGAAGCACACGGTCACGGGCAGCAGGATCGCGACCAGCACGAAGAACATCGGCGTCCCGGAGGTGACACGACCCCACACCAGGCCGAAGGACACGGCGATGACGATCGGCAGGTGCGTCAGGTAGAGGCTGTAGGAGCAGGAGCCGAGGCTCCGCGGCAGGCGGCTGTCAAGGAACCGGACGACGAACCGCGGGCGCGAGGTGGCGACCGCGGCGAGGAAGCAGCCGATCGCCGGAGCCCAGGCCAGGTCGAGCCAGAACAGATTGAAGTACGACCAGACGGAGCCCCTGACCACCATCAACACCATTGCCGGCACCGCGGCCGCCAGCGCGTAACCGGCCCAGGGCCGTGATCGGGTGCGCTCGCCGGCGGTGACGATCCCGGAGGCCAGCAAGCCGACGGCGAATAGCACCGCGAGGTCGGGGGTGAACTTGACCAGGGCGGTGCTCATCAGCCCGACATGGGGTCCCAGCACGCCGATGGACACGACGATGGCGGCCACCAGGCCCACCATCGCGGGGGCACTGACCCGCCGGACGAGCAGCAGCAGCAGCGGCAGCAGGACGTAGAGCTGGGCTTCGATGGCGATCGACCAGAACGCCCGGTTGGGGGCGCCCACCGGGAAGACGTCCTGCACGAGCAAGCCGTACGCCACAACGGACTTCCCAGTGGGCACCGGCTGGCCGGGCTGGGCGAGCACGTAAAAGGTCATCACCAGACTGAATGCGAGCGCGGCCCAGTACGGCGGCAGGATGCGCCATGCCCGTCGGTGCGCGTACGTCTTGATCGACTTGAACCGCCACCCAGAGCGCGCCGGGCCGAGGCCCAGCGAGAAACCCGACAGCACGATGAACATCGCGACCGCACCCCGGCCATAGCTCAGCAAGGTCGCCCAGAACGGGGCGTGACTGGCTCCGGGGTATCCCGGCCAGGCGCGCAAGAAGATGTGGTAGACGACGACGTACAGGGCGGCCAGGCCCCGGATCCCGTCCAGGCCGACAACGCGGCCCGGCCGGGCGGCCGCAGTCGCCGCAGCTGACGCGTTGGTAGGCGGCGGATGCTCGCGGGTGTCTGTCATCGGCCCTCGGTCCCGAGGTGTGCCGAGCCGAGCGGGCCGGTGTGCCGGTGCGGCTCGGCGGCACGTTCAAGTCCGCGCCGAAGCAGATCATGCCCTCCGCGCCGGGCCTTGGTGGCCAGGTAGGCGGCGTTGGTCCCGGTAAGGTGCAGCCCGGTGGGGACCTGCCTGGCGATCGTGATGCCCAGGCGGTCCAACTGAGCGCCCTTGTCCGGGTTGTTGCTCAGCAGCCCGATGCGGTTGGCGCCGAGCGCGTGCAGCATCTGGGCCGCGCTGGTGTAGTCGCGCTCGTCGGCCCGGTGACCGAGCGCGAGATTCGCGTCGTACGTATCCAGACCACGATCTTGCAGCGCGTAGGCGTCGAGTTTGTCATACAGTCCTATGCCGCGCCCTTCCTGGCGCAGATACAGCACGTACCCGCCGTGCTTGGTGATCCGCTCGACCGCTTCGCGCAGTTGCGGCCCGCAGTCGCACCGCTGACTGCCGAACACGTCACCGGTGAGGCATTCACTATGCAGGCGCACCAGTGGCAGCCCGGCGGCGGCGGCAGGCCGAGTTCCAGGGCCACGTGCTGCTGTGCGTCGGTCAGGCCGGTGAAGCTGACGACTGTGGCAATGGTTGAGTAGCCGTCACCGAAAAGCAGCGGGATCTGAATACGCCGGCGGATCGCTGCCGCCCGGACCGTCCCGGTCACGGGACGAGCCATTCGGCCTGGCACCAGCTTGAGGCCGCCGTCAGCGGCGTGCTGAGGCCGGTCACCGGGCACGGCCATGAACGATCTCCAACGCCCGCGGCGCCGGATCGGGCCGACTCGACTCGCCCGAGTGTCCCGGACCGCGACGGCGGCGAACGGCGTCCCCCACCAGCAGGCCAACGCCCGGAGCAACCGCCGCCAGCATGAGCACCGCATAGAGGGTGGCGACCGTGACCCCAGTGGCCGCGCCGAGCCCGGCCGCGCTGAAGGCCCAGGCGGCGGCTCCTTCCCTCAGCCCCCACCCGCCGATGCTCAAGGGGATCACCACTGCCGTCTGGACCACCATCAGCAGCGCGATCAGTTCGCCCAGGGGTGCGGTGCAGCCGGCGACCCGGGCCGCGATGACGAACGTGACCGTGTGCCCGGCCACGACCAGCACCGAGGCCAGCGTGAGCTGCGGCCACACGTCCGGGGCCAGCAGGCCGCGACGCAGGTCAGCGGAAACGGCCCGGGCGGCGCGTCCCAGCCGCGACCGGCCGCGGCGAGCAGCGCGCCGCACGACCAGCGCAGCACACCCGCCTACGCCCGCCACGCCCGCGACAACATACGGCAGCGCGGGCCGAACCGGCGACGGCAGGGTCAGCAACACGACGACGGTCACCACGGCCTGGATGACCTGACCCCACAGCCGTTCCCATGCCACCGCACGCAGCCCCAGCACCACATCTCCAGCGCGCCGGCCGTGCGTGACCGCCCGGTGCACGTCGCCGAGAACCCCGCCGGGCAGCACGGAGTTGAGGAACAGGGAACGGTAGTAGGCACCGACCGCGGCTGGCAGGCCAATGCCGACGCCGAGTGCCCGGGCGACGACCCGCCACCGCCAGGCCGAACACACCGTAGTCAGGACAGTGAGCGTGGCGGCGGCCACGACCGCCTGCCAGGTCACTGCCCGCAGCCCGTCCTCGAACGGCGCCGCGCCTACCTGCCGCCAGAGAAACCACAGCACGGCGGCGCCGGCGGCCAGGCGCAGCAACGACGGGCCGAAGCGGCGGACGGCTGGACCGATCCCGGCCGGAACTGAGTGCAAGCCAGCCATACCGGGTTGAACGGGCCGGCCAGGCGCACAGTTCAACCGTCCGGCTGGGGCAGCGTGGCGGGGCCGCAGCCGGTCGCGGTGAACCAGCGTGATCGCGGACCCGTTGTCTCCATGAGGAATGGCGGCGGGTGGCTACGGAGAGGGAGGCGCGATGCGTACGATTCAGCCTGCGGACGAAGCCGCGCCTCCTGCGCTTCGGGTCGCGGGCAAAGGCGCGCTGCCTGCGATCCGGGTCGCGACGATCCTGGGGATGCTCGCCACAGCCGCCCTGCTCGGCGTCGTGTCCGCGACGGCTGGTCTCGGCGTCGCCGGCTGGATCACCGGACTGGCCACCGGTTCAGCGGCGACCGCGCTGCTCGTCACCGCCCGCATGCGCAGCGACCAGCCGATGATCTTCCCGGCGGACTGGGTCACCCTGACCCGGGCGCTGCTGATCGCCGGGGTCGCGGGCCTGGTTGCCGACTCGTTCAGCCGGCCGGTGTCGGTTACAGCGCTGGTCACCCTGTCCATCGTCGCGCTGGTCCTCGACGCGGTGGACGGGCAAGTGGCGCGCCGGACCGGCACCGCCACCGCGCTGGGCGGCCGCATCGACGGCGAGGTTGACGCGTTCCTCATCCTGCTGCTCAGCATCGCCGTGTCCCGGGACTACGGCGCCTGGGTGCTGGCCATCGGCGCCGCCCGCTACGCGCTGCTGCTAGCGGGCTGGCTGATCCCATGGCTGGCCGCGCCGTTGCCACCCAGGTACTGGCGCAAGGTCGTGGCCGCGGTCCAGGGCATCGTGCTCACCGTCGCCGTATCCGGGCAGCTCGATCACCTCGCCGGGATGATCGCGGTCGCCGCCGCGTTGCTGCTGCTGGCCGAGTCGTTCGGCCACGACGTGATCTGGCTGTACCGCACCGGGCCGGCTCGCGCACCCGCCGGGCTCTGCGGCTGGCCATCACCGTGCTTTCGGTCGTACTCGTGTGGGGTGTTCTCGTCGCGCCCGACCGTGCCTTGCAGCTCACCCCGGCCGCCTTTGCCCGCATCCCGGTGGAAGGGCTGGTCCTGGTGGCCATCGCGCTGGTGCTGCCGGCCTGGCCGCGACGGATCCTGGCCGCCGTCGCTGGAATCCTGTTCTTCCTGCTCACTATCGTCAAGATCCTCAACATGGTGTTCTACCTGGAGATCGGGCGGCCGTTCAACCCGGTGTTCGGCTGGGCCGACATCGGCCCGGCTATTGGCGTGGTACGCGACACGATCGGCCCCACGCGCACGAACATTGCGCTCGCTGCGCTCTGGCTCGGTCTCATCCTGCTCGCCGGTGCAATCACAGCGGCGACGATTCACATCACCACCGCGGCCGCCCGGCATCGCCGCGCCACGGTTCGCGGACTCGCCGCCCTCACCGCGGTCTGGGCGCTGTGCGCGGGCCTGGCACTGCAACTCATCCCAGGATCACCGGTCGCCTCGGCCAGCGCCGCCAGGCTGGTCGTCGCGCAGGTGCGCGGCACCCAGGCAGCGCTCCGCGACGAGCGCCGTTTCGAGCAGGTCCTCCGCCGCTCCGACCCCGAAGCCAGCGTCCCCGCCTCGGACCTGCTCACCGGATTGCGTGGCAAGGACGTCATCATCGCCTTCGTCGAGAGCTACGGGCAGGTCGCCATTCAGGGCACGAACTTCTCCTCCGGCGTCAACGCCGCGCTGCGCCGGGACACCGCCGGACTGGCCCACGCCGGCTGGTCCACGCGGAGCGCCTGGCTCACCTCCCCGGGTTTCGGCGGGGTCAGCCAGCTCGCCCACTCCACCCTGCAGTCGGGGCTGTGGGTCAACACCGAACTGCGGTATGCCAAGCTGGTCGCCAGCCGCCGGTTCACCCTCAGCGACGCCTTCGACAAGGCCGGCTGGCGCACCGTGAACGACAGTCCCGAGAACGCCCCCGTCTGGCCGCCCGGCACGTCCTTTTACCACTACGGCAAGCTCTACAACCGGTTCAATGTCGGCTACCGCGGCCCGGCTTTCAGCTACGCCTCGATGCCTGATCAGTACATCATGGCCGCGTTCCAGCGGCTCGAGCTCGGCCCTGGTCACAAGCCGGTTATGGCCGAGATCGACCTGGTTTCCTCGCACTATCCCTGGGCCCCGGTGCCGACCATGGTGCCCTGGGACAAGGTCGGCAACGGCTCGATATTCGACCCGATGCCCGCGCGCGGCGAGACCCGGCTCTCCGTCTTGGACAACGCCAGCAAGCAGCGCCAGGCCTTCGCCAAGTCGGTCCAGTACTCGCTGCAGGTCCTCACCTCATGGGTCACCGAGCTCAACGACCCAAACCTCGTGCTCATCCTGCTCGGCGACGAGCAGCCCGCTGCGCCCATCACCGGCCCCGGGGCCAGCCACAAGGTGGTGGCCTCGATCATCGCCCGCGACCCTGCCGTGTTCCGGCAGATTGCCTCCTGGCGCTGGCAGGACGGGCTGCTGCCCAGTCCCTCCGCCCCGCTCGAGCCAATGGACGCCTTCCGCAATCAGTTCCTCGGCGCCTTCAGCGCGGCCTCGTCCCAAGCGGCGTCGGCCCATGCACCACCAGCCCAGCGGGCCCGGTGAGTCAGGGAAGGTGGCTGGTGTCGTTGACGCAATGGACGGCGGCAAATCCGTGGCCGTGCCATCGGATCTCGTTAATGCAGGCGGAGCCGAGATATAGCCGGTAAAGGGTGCCAAGCGGGACGCCGAGAGCCCGGCACAGCAGGATCTTTATCGGGGTGATGTGACTTACCACCAGGACGGTCTGACCGCCATGGTCCCGCAGCAGTCGGTCGCAGGCCCGGTTGACCCGGTGTGCGGTCTCGGCGAAGCTCTCCCCGCCCGTGGGTGCCTGTTCGGGGTCGCGTCGCCAGGCTGCCGCGGCTGCGGGCCATCGCTGCTGGATTTCTGCCAGGGTAAAGCCATCCCAGTCACCGAAGTCGGTTTCACGGAGATCGTCATCGATGACTGAGGTCAAGCCCAGTTCGCCGGCCGCGATGGCGGCGGTGGCCACCGCGCGCTGCAATGGTGAGCTGACCACGGCATCGATCGGGGCACCGGTGGCTAGGCGGCAGGCGGCGGCTTGGGCCTGCCGGGTTCCGTTGGCGCTAAGCGGGAGGTCGCGCAGCCCGCTGAAGCGGTGTTCGGGTGACAGTTGAGTATCGCCGTGCCGCAACAGGATGGTGGTGGTGGGATCTGCTGTGGGGTTATCCCAGCCCAGTGTCATATGGCTGTCCCGCGAGGATGACGAGAATGTTGTGTCGACTGTTCCCATGACAGCAAGACGAACGCGTCAGCAGAACGGTTCAGCGGCCGATCAGGATGCCAGGTCGCCCGGGGTAATCAGGCAGAACGTCAGCATCGTGCGCGGTATCCGCCAAACGCGAGGGGAGTTTCCCACACCCGGACGGCCAGTGCCTCGCCGCCCGCGGCCGCGACGGCGGGCCGGAGGCTGTCATGCACCCAGCGGGCGAACACCTCGACTGTGACCGCCTCGGCCCCGGCTGGGCGTATCTCCTCCAGGTTGCGGCCTTCGACCCGGCTGGTCAGCTCGGTCAGCGCTGCTTCAAGTACATCCAGATCACAGACCATGCCCCGGTCGTCGAGCTGCTCGCGATCTACCACGATCTCTATCCGGTAGTCATGATCATGCAGTTGCCCCTCTGGCCCGGGCAGTCCCGGCATGATGTGGAATGCACGGACGCTTCGGCTCAGCCCGACTTCACAGGTCACCGGCGGCACTCCCGTCGTAGTCAAGCACGGCATGCATCAACCCGGGTATCCCCTGGTCCACGGCTCGGAACGCCTCGGCTGCGTGGCCGAAGGCGAAGACGTGAGTGCACAGCTGTGCCAACGGTAGTTCGGTCATCAGCTCAGCACTCTCCCGGCGGCGCCGAGACCGGGTCCAGGTTCCGGACAGCCGGGCCGGCATCGTGGAAACTTGAGTGCTGCGGATGATCAGACGCCGCCGGTGGAAGGCGCCGCCGAGCGGCAGCACCACTGGTTTGGTGCCGAACCACGACGCGATCAACAAGGTTCCCTCGTGGGCCAGCATGTTCAGTGCCATCGCTGGCGCATCCGGGTTACCGCTGGCGTCGATGACCAGCGGAACCTTCTCTTTCACCAGTTCCTCCGGTGCTGCGGTGGCGGCGCCGAGGCTGCTGGCCAAAGCGCGGCGCCACGCCTGCGGCTCGGCCAGCAGCGGCCGCCACCCGGAGCGCTGCAACAGCAGGCTGGTCAGCAGCCCGAGCACGCCGGCGCCGAGCACGATGACCCGGTCGCGATATCCGGTCCCGGCATCGAGGGTCACCTGCAACGCCGTCTCGACCAGCGGGAACAAGGTCGCGGACGCAGGATCGATAGCCGGCAGGGCAATCAGGTCACTGGCCCGCGCCGCGAATACGTCCTGGTGCGGATGGAACGCGAAAACCGCCCGCCCGGACTCCGCTACTTCGCCGACGCACGCATACCCATAGGCGAAGGGATAGGAGAAGGTACCGCCGAGCGCGTCGATCGTGTCGTCCAGCGCCATGTCGGCGGGGACTTCGCCGCGGTACACCAGTCGCTCGGTGCCACCGCTGATGCCAGAGCACAGGGTGCGGACGAGGACCTCACCGGCCGCGGGCCGCGGTGTAGGCACTTCCCTGATATCCACGCAGCGCGGAGCGGTATGAAATAGCGCGCGAGCGGGCACTCAGCCAACTTACCCCTGAGCCAGCGGCTGCCTCGCCACGGTTACTGATGGCCGCTGCCCCGCGGTGGCACACCTGAGGTTCCAGGGCCGCGGGTCCCGGCAGCGAGGAACGCGGTTCCGAAGAACAACTCGGTCCAGGAGAGATCGGCCAGTTCTTCCTGCATGGCTGCGCGGATCGCCTCCCACGGACGGCGCATGATCCACTCATCTATGGAGGCGAAAGGCCGCACAACAGCGGTTCCGAGCTGCGTTAGCCACCCAGGCGTGCTGCCGGGAACCTTGACATCCAGCACAACCCAGCGTCCGCCTCCGGAGAGGGCCGCGGCGCCGTGGGCGATGACCTCTGCGCACTCGGGCACCTGCGTCAGGGCATACGTGGACAGGATCGCGTCGACCTGGGTTGGAAAGCCGTACTCGGCCGCGTCGGCTTGCACGAGGCTGATATTGCTCCAGCCGTACCCCTCTATCCGATCCTGGGCCTGGGCAAGCATCGCGTCGGTCAGATCGACGCCGATGATCCGGCCGCCGGGACCGATCAGCTCCTCAATCAGCGGGAAGTTCAGACCTGTGCCGCATGCGAGGTCGATCACGCTGTCACCCGCACGAAGACCGAGCGCCTGTACGGCCCGGAAGCGTTGTGCCCGATGGGGGTAGCCGGGCACGGGGTAGAGCCGGGAGGTGATGTCGTAGTGCTCCGCCTTCTTGCGGTATGTCTCGATCAGGCGATCCCGCCTGCGATCGGTCTGGCTCACGGTGTGCTCCTCAGATCCCGGTAGCGTCGCGGTAGAAGCGCGCGCCACCCCATCTAGGACTCCGCGCCTCCCCGCGTATCGGACTCGACCGCGGCCTTGATCGCCACCATCTCGCGATCGCTCACGCGCTGAAGACTGCCCTTGAGAAGGCCGGGGACCGCGCGCATGATGCCCGCGAGGTCAACCTCAATCCACATCGTGGCGTCGGTCTGCCTATCGTCCACCGGTTCGAGTTCCATGCCCCAGCGCGACGGGGACATACCCATTCGCCCGGCGAACGCCACGGAGCCGGGTGCCTCGACAGCGGTCACTTCCTGGCTCCGGCTGTGAGTCCGCCCTAGGTCCTTCGCCCGCTGCTCCACCTGCGAGCCGGGCTGAATCGGCCCTCCTCCGCGAACCCAGCATTCGAGAACCGTTGGCGCCCACTCCGGCCAGCGTCCGACGTCACAGACATACGCCCACACCTCACGGACGTTGCTGGCGATCTTTATGCGGCTCTCGGTTCTGATTGTCATCGGGCGGACTTTGTGTTGATCACTTTCCGGCTGCGTAAGGTCTTCGGCGACGCTACATCTCTGACTGAGACGCCTGCAAGTGCGCTCCGATGGCGTAAGGATCAGGTAAGTCTCGCCGCCCAAGCTCTGCAGGTAGGAGCCAACGTGAGCCACACCTGCGAGGCCACGTTTGCTGTCCCGGGCCGAGGCGGTAAGGGTCGAGGAGGCGCACGCGAGTCGAGAAAGGGGGAGCCGCCACTGACGCGCGCGGGCTACCGGCTTTTCAGGTACCGGACGAGATCGAGCTGGGCTGGGCCACCAGGACCGGCAAGGAGTTCGATGAGTTGCGGGCCGACCGGGATGTCGGCTACGAGTGGCTGCCCACCCATGACGAGGACTGGCGCCGTGCTCTGGACGTGCAGGCGGCGCTGTGGCGCGGTGGCCAGGTCAGGGCGGTTGGGCCCGGATCTGCTGATCGCCGCCCTCGCGGAACGGGAACGCGTCACGCAGGGGGTCAGGGGTTCGAGCCCTCTTAGCTCCACCTGGTAAAAAGCATAATTCGAACAGCAGGGATCGGCTGCGCAGCAGCAAAGTACCGCAGCCGGAGCCGCATGAGATGCCGTACAGCGTTCGAGTGGGGCTTCGCCTCGCCGGCGGCTGTGGCCTTCGGTGCACAGATCCCAGGTTCTGGGCCGGGATCCGGGGAGCTGAGCAGGAAGAACGCCTTCGGCAGAGGCCGCGCCGCCTGTCCGGCGGGCAGCGGGCAACGGGCAACGTCCTGAATCTGCCGTTTCAAGGCTGGTTCTTGCCGCTCATACAGAGGGTCAGCGAATGGCCGCTACTTTCGTCACCCACGGTGAGATTTCTCGTGACGCTTCATAGGTTCACGGCGCGCATATCGTCGAACCGGGCGGGCGAGAGTTCTGCTGCCGATGATTTGGGTCACTGCGAGCAGATTCCCAGTTTTGCGCTTTGTAACGGCCAAGCGTAGTCCTTAGCGCGGTCAACCAGAAATCCCTTGTGGTGATCAGGGTTGCCGAGGGTGGCTCCCCGTCCGGGAGCCGGGCTATCTGCTGCATACTCAAGGCTCCCATGGCATGACCGAAGCCTGTGAATGGCCATCCAGCCGGGTTTCGACGCTTATCGGCCGCAGCGCTTCCCTAGCGGCGAGCAAGAGTATCTTAAACGTATCCGGGTACAGCATGGCCAGCTTGGTCATGGCCATCAGCTTGGCCTGCAGATCCTCAGTTTGATCGGGCAATGCGATCAGATCCTCGGCAGAGGTTACAGGTGTTCACCGCCGAGGTCCGGAGCAGCGCATGTGTGCACATTATTTGACAGTTATCGCGCCGTGTCAATGACTTTAACGGAGTGCGTGTATTCGGGTATTCTTCGCTGTTATTACCTATCTGGCCGCATTGGTCAAAATGTAACTGGTCAGGTTCACCATTTGGCCGGAGCTGTCGGCGCCGGGTGAAAGCGGCGGGCCGAGGGCAGGCGATCGTCGGTGCCGGTTCGCATCTTCGCCGTGATCGGCGGACCATGGGGGGCAGGTGGGTCCGTCTCCAGCGGGAGGCATGATGAACCGGATCGAGCGTCGCCTAAGAGTAGCTGTCAATCCGGTATCGACTGCAGCTACCTGGTGGTGGTGCCATTCGGCTATCCGCCATGTGCTGACCGGCTATGGGCCGACGGCCAGGCAGCGGCGGCTGATGCGCCATGGGATCGGGGGCTCCGGCTTCACGCCGTCTGCCGGGCAGACGAAGGCACGCGCGGCAGCGATCGACGAGCTTTCTGGCCGAGACGATCACGAAATGCGAGCCTGACGGCGCGGAGCTGGTACCGCGTACCGGTTCTCAGTCTGCTGCCTGGGCCGGGCTTGCCGGGCTGTAGTGTCCCGGTGTGCCTGCTGATCAAGGCCCGCCGCCGGATGGAGTGCTTGCCGCGCTGGTGGTGTCGCTGCGCGCGGAGCTGGCGGAAACGCGGGCGGAGCTGGACCGGGCGCTGGAGCGGATCGCTGAGCTTGAGGCACGGCTGAGGCAGACGCCGCGGAACTCCTCCAAACCGCCGTCCAGTGAGGGGCTGGCCAAGCCGGCGCCGCGGTCGTTGCGGAAGAAGAGCGGGCGCCGGCCGGGCGGGCAGGACGGGCATAAGGGAACGACGTTAATGCAGGTGGCCCGGCCAGACCGGGAGGTCCGGCATGAGCCGGGCTGCTGCGGGCGCTGCGGCGCTGGCCTGGCGGGACGGCCGGTGACATCGGTGGAGCGCCGCCAGGTGCTCGACCTGCCACCGGTCAACGCTGAGGTGACCGAGCATCAGCTGATCGAGCGGGAATGCGCCTGCGGGGTGCGTACCAAGGCCGCGGCCCCGGAGGGCGCGGAGGCGCCGGCGTGCTACGGGCCGCGGATCGCCGCGGTCATCGTCTACCTGTACATCGGGCAATTCCTGTCGAAGAAGCGGACCGCGCAGGCGCTGGCCGAATTGTTCGGCGTGCCGCTGTCGACGGGGACGGTCGCCGCGCTCACCGCGCGGGCCGCCGGCAGCTGGGCGGGTTCCTGGAGCATGCCCGCGAGCAGATCGCCGGCAGCGACGTCGCGGGGTTCGACGAGACCGGGTTCCGGGTGGACGGGCGGCTGCACTGGGTGCACTGCGCCCGCACCGGCACCTACACCCTGCTGATGGTCCACCCCAGGCGGGGGAAGCAGGCGATCGAGGCGATGGGCGTCCTCCCCTCGTTCGGCGGGGTCGCCGTGCACGACGCCTGGGCGCCCTATGACAGCTACGCCGCTGCGGGCCACCAGCTGTGCTGCGCGCACGCGCGGCGGGAACTGCAGGCCGTCACCGACCTGGCCCCCCAGGGCCAGTGGTGCTGGGCCACCCAGGCCGCCGACGCACTTACCGCGATGCAAAAGCTGGTCAGCGAGACGATCAGCCAGTGCCGCGACGTGGTGGACCCGGCCGTGATGGCCGCGCAGATCCACGCCTTCCGCTCCGCCGCCCTGATCGGGGCCAGCCAGACCGCGGCCCGCTCCACCGCGCTGATGAAAAAGCACCACGCGCTGGCCCGCCGCCTGCTGGACCGCCAAGATGACTACCTGCGGTTCACCAGGGACTTCCGGGTTTCCCCGGACAACAACGGAACTGAGCGCGACATCCGCATGGTCAAGCTGAAACAGAAGGTATCCGGGTGTCTGCGGACCCTCACCGGCGCCCGGCAATTCTGCGCCATCCGCAGCTATCTCTCCACTGCCGCCAAGCACGGCCTCAGCTTCTTCAACGCCCTCGTCATGCTCGCCGAGGGCGAGCCCTGGATGCCCACCGCTACCTGATCAAGACCATTCAGGTACGTGACCAGTTACGTCAAAATTACGAGATATCCGGGTCGCCTGGTACTCCAGCCGTGGATCGTGATCTTGGGTGTGGCGGTTCCGGACGCGGAACGGCCACTGCTTCATCATCGCGGGTTGTACCGACTCTTGATGATCTTGCTATAGCTGCTGGCCACAGCAAGACCCAGCCGGGCGCAGTGGGACGCCATGGCGGCAGAACCGAGGTAGATGGTCGGGTCATACGGCACCGCACCAGTGCCCCTGGTCCACGACCACCGCGCCCGCCTGGACCGGACGCTGATCACCTGGTGCGATGCGGGACTTCGGCTGCGCGTCCCTGGCCTGGCCATCCCGCCGCGGCGGCTACCAGGTCCGCAGATTCGCCTGCGGTGCGCCCGTCGGTGCCGATTCGGATGGCGTCGAGGCGGGTGCTATCGAGAGCGTGAGCGTCTGCGGCTGCCTGCCGGGCGATCTGGGACAGGTAGCTTGCTGGCTGCCCGCGCAGCGGGTCTCCGGGCTGAGGCCAGCTGCCTCCTTCGCCGCGGGTCATGATCCGCCGCCGCAGCTCGGCGGGCCCGGCGTGCAGGCGGAACACGGTCACCGCTGCCGCTGACAACGCCGCCAGATAGGTCTGGAGCGCGGCCTGGTTTTCGACTGGCCCGGTCATCACCAGGTGCCTGGCTCCTGAGGCGTGGTAGATCCGCCAGATGGCCGCGAGATTAGCGGCCTTCAGCCCGTGGTTGCCAGGGTCACCGTCCCAGGGGGGTCTGAGGAATCCGATCTGGTCCAGGTCGATGTAGCAGGCGGTGAGCCCGGCCCGCAGGCACCGCCGGTACAGCTGGAAGGCGATCGTGGACTTGCCGATCCCGACCGGGCCGCATAGCAGCAGGGCCCGCCCGCCGGCACCGCCCGCCTCGTTCTCGGCCCTGCCGCCCAGGAACGCCGGCGCCGCGCCCGGCCGATCGCCGACTACGTCGCCGAAGCCGGGCCAGGCGGCGCAGCTGTCCCGTACGAGCCGGGCCGCCGCGGCGGCGGGCACGCCGGTTGTGTCCACGTACACGTCGGCGAATGCGCTGGCGTCCATGCGATCGCACTCTTCGCGCACCCGCTGCAGGGCCTCCCCGAGGTTGCCCTCGCCGCGCTGGTGCCTGGCGCTGAACCGCCGCACGACCTCCTCCGGGTCCGCGCGCAGCCGACACACCATCAGCTCCGCCTGCCCGAGCAGGTCGGGCTGCATACCCAGAGCGGGATCGACGACGCCGTTGACGATCACGCGCCGGGCGCCCGCCGCCCGGTAGTTCCGTATCACGGCGCCGGCGTTAAGCGCCCGGATCCTGTCACGGCCTGGATCATCTAGCGGGGCCGGGTAGCACATGCACAGCTGGTCGGCATCGGCGAACGCGGCACGCGTCCTGGAACTCGCCGCCTCGGCGAACAGCTGCCAGGAAACCGTGGACTTGCCGACGCCCGCCGGGCCGGTTATCCACAAGCGGGATCCGGCCGCCTCTCACCGCCGCGCCGCCGGGGCGCTCGCGGTGACGATCACCACCGGCATGGCAATGATTCTCGGCAGCGGCACCACCCGGGGTCAAGCGGAAACAACGTGCGGGACTCCGGGAAGCGCGGTCCGCCGCAGCAGCGCAGGAGACAGAACAGCCCTGATCCTCGCCTACGCGCACTCCGCCGCCGCCAAAGTCGAGCCCGCCGTGACCCGCGCCATCAAGAAAGCTGCCGGCGAAGCCGAAGGCCACCACGTGCAAGCCCGCAAGGGCGCCATCGCCGACGCCCAGCAGAAAATGGCCGAAAGCGCCGCCTGACGCTGGGTTGGGCCGTGATGCGATCCCGCCAGTCCTGCCCGCCCGTCGCCGGCCTTGCCTTCGAACGGGTAGACACCGGCCAACGGCGGAGTTGGCGTAGTGACTCTGGCCGGGCCATTAATCCCCGGCGGGCTGCCGCATGATGACGAACATGCGGTTGTAGGCGTTGATGAGGGCGATGACCGCCACCAGCGCGACGAGCTGGTCATCGTCGTAGTGCTTGGCCGCGTTCGCCCAGGCCTCATCGGTCACATCACCGGCGGCGTCGGCGATGCGGGTGCCCTGCTCGGCGAGTTCCAGCGCGGCCCGCTCGGCGTCGGTGAAGACCGTCGCTTCCCGCCACACCGCGACCAGGTTCAGCCGCTGCTGGCTTTCTCCCACGTGCAGGGCGTCCTTGATGTGCATGTCAGTGCAGAAGCCGCAGCCGTTGATCTGGCTAGCCCGGATCTTCACCAGCTCTTGCGTCACGGTCGGCAGGACCGAATCATGCACAACGGCCCATGCCGAGTTGATGTGCTTGACCAGCTTCAGCGCCAGCGGGTTGCCGAGGTAATTGATACGGGCGTCCATCGTCATCTCCTTGCCGTTCACCCCGATGCCGTCTGCTCGCCCGGCTGCGGCTGTCGAGTTCACTGCTGTCCCGGTCATCACGACCTCCTCCACAGCAGCGTGACCGTCAGGAGCCCGGCCAGGCACGGAAGCATCCCGGCCCAGCCCAGCAACGGCGGCAGGCCGGTGTCGCCGGACGTGTCCTTGACGAGCAGATCGATCAGGGCGATGCCTGTGCCGAGAGCGAACATCGCGGTCGCGGCCCCGCGGCCGCCGAGCCCGTCCAGCCAGGCCTGGGCCAGCAGCAGCCGTGGCCGGGAGGTGGCCAGCTCAGCAGGGAGCGCCGAAAGCCACCGCTGCACAGTCGCGCCCTCGCTGCGCAGCAGAAACTCATCGGCGTACCGTTCGATCAGCCGGACTGCCCAGGTCATCTCCCCGACGGCGGTCGCGTGCCGGATCGCGTCATCGGCCAGCCCATGTTCCTCGTACCAGGCTGCGGCGTTGCGGTGCAGCCGCGCCACCTCGCCGGGCTGTCCGGCCTGTAGGCGGGCGCGGAGCAGGTCGGCGAACAGATGGTGGTAGCGCCACCAGCCGCGGACCTCATCCAGCGGCATCAAGAACAGGCCCGCCTGCTCGGCCTGCTCCAACAACGCCTGGCTGCTGGTGCGGCCGGTCACTGCATCGCATAGCGGCCCAGACAGCCGGTCCAGCACTGAGGTTTCCAGCAGGAAGGCGCGCAACCGCTCGTCCTGGCGGTCGAGCACCTCCCCGGCCAAGAAGTCCAGGACGTAGCGGTGGCTGCCGGTGAACGCCGTCACGAACCCGGGCACATCCTGCTGCCCGCGCAGCGACAGCGCGGCCAGTTGCAGCCCGGCCGCCCAGCCCTCGGTACGTGCAGTCAGCGCCGCCGCGGCCGCATCGGACAGCGTCCGTTCGGGGATGTCGGCCACCTGCCGCAGCAGGGCGGCCGCCTCGCCGGCCGTGAACCGCAGATCCGCGGCGCGCGCCTCGGCCAGCTGGCCGCGAGCCCGCAGCCGGGCCAGCGCCAGCGGCGGGTCCGACCGGCTGGCCACTATCAGCTGAAGGTTTTCCGGCCTGTGCTCCAGCAAGAAGTCAACCGAGGCGTGCACCTCCGGGGCGCCGATCACGTGGTAGTCGTCGAGGATCAGCAGCATCTGCTCGCCATCGGCCCGGGCGGCCAGCTCGTTGATCAGCGCTGTTACTAGCGGCTCGAACGAGGCCGGGGCGGGCGGGCCGAGCAGCGGGCCCACCTCGCCGCCAACTCCCGGCCATACCCGGTCTAGCGCCGCGAGGACGTGGCGCCAGAATCGGGCCGGGTCGTTGTCCCCGGCATCCAGCGACAGCCACGCGGCCGGTGGCCGGGCACGCTGGGCCCACCCGGCGAGCAGCACCGTCTTGCCGTACCCGGCCGGGGCACACACCAGCACCAGCCCGCGTCCCAGCCCCTCATCAAGCCGTTCGGTCAGCCGCGGACGGGGCACTAGGTCCGGTCCCAGCCCGGGCACATGCAGCTTGGTGGCCAGCAGCACGTCCGCCGCCCTGCCTGCGCTGAAGTAGCTGCGGAGGGTTCAGTCATCGCCGGCCTGCACACTCCCCACTTCCCTCGATCCTCTTCCTCGCTGCCAGGAGGGCTTGCCACCAGCCATCCTGGGTGGCCGCGGCGGCCCTATGGCGCTTTACTGCCCGGTGCAGTCACCAACAATCCACCTCACTGGCACTTCCGGGTGACGCCCGGCCTGCCGCGCCCTCGTAGTGTCCAGACCACAGACCCTCCACGTAAGGACGGCACGAATGACAGCATCCAGGCCCGAACGCCAGATGACTGGCATGCCAGCTCCGATGAGCTGCCCGCCCAGGGCCACACCGGCGTGAGCGGCATGGCACCAGGATCGCGCTACGAGATCCGCGTGCAAGGGGAGGCCCTTGACCGGCGCTGGACTGCCTGGTTCGACGGCCTGCAGGTCAGCAGCGACGGCAGCCAGACGGTCATCTGCGGGCCGGTAGCCGATCAGGCCGCCCTGCACGGGCTGCTGAACAAGGTATGCGGCCTCGGGCTCGTCCTGATCCCAGTACGTCGGCTCGACCCCAAGTGATCGCCGCGGCGCCGGTCCAACCGCGGCGCATCCGGGCTGGGCTCGCGATCGAAGTTCGGTGGGCTGCAGCGCTCCTGGTCGTCCGCGCCTCACTGCCGGCACTTCCCGCAGTGTCATCTCGTGGGTGAAGCGCTTGACGAAGACCGAGCGCCTCAGGAAGAGTTTGTTCACGGCGGCGACCGGTCGCCGAGCTGTGGAACATCCGCCCCAGCCGGGGTTCCATTGGCGAAGGGGATTCGCCCTCTCGGTCGTCAATGTCACAGGCCATCTTCCAACACCGCGTCGCTGGGGGACGAGGGTGTCAAGGGGAGGCTTGTCCATGACCAAGGACGCCAGCTTCAAGAAGGTTGTCCGGCGCCACGCCGAGGAGACTGGGCAGCGCTACACCGAAGCGCTGACGGATCTCGAGGGTCTCGGTGCGCGAATGCACCACGAGCCCGTTGCCGAGCGGCTTCTCGCTCATCTCCGGGATCGCTACGGCATTGACCCGGTCGCGGCGACGAAGCTCAGTGTGCACAAGACCTACGTGTTCCGCATCGACCGCAATGACGGCAGCCCGTGGGTCGCCCGCGCGTTTCCCCCCGCTCGGCCGCGTGCCGGTGTTGAGGGCGACGCCGCGATCCTGCGATTCCTGGAGCGGCAGGACTATCCCGCGGAGCGCCTGGCGGTCGATGATGCGGTATCTGACTTCGATGGCAGCGCGGTCCTCGTGACGCGGTTCGTTGAAGGCGTCCAGCTCCCCGACGGTGCCGCGAAGTTCGCCATGATGGGTGAGCTGCTCGGACGGCTGCACGCGCTGCCGTACGACGATTCCGTCGGCCGCCCGGGTGGAGCGAGTGGCGAGGACCCGAGCCGTGAGGGCACGCCGCGTCAGGACCTGCTGGCCGCCCTGTCGTTTCTCGACGCCGTCGACACGAAGGTCGCGGCCGCCGAGCGCGAGCGATTCGAGCAGCTCCGCGACCAGGTGCGCTCGGCCGACGACGGTCACGGCCTTCCGGAGGGCTTGCTCCACGGAAATCTCCTCCACGCCCCCGATCACGCCGTCCTGAGCGAACAAGGGCCAGTCGCGATCAACTGGAAGGCGTCCGGGCGCGGACCGCGCCTCGCCGACTTCGCTTACCTGATGTGGGGCACGGGTTCGTGGAACCCACGTCGGCCGAACCAGGAGCGGATCGACGCTGCCGTCAACGCCTACCGCCGACACGTCGAGCCGACCGACGACGAACTCGACCGGCTCGAGGCGGTCATGTACATCCGGACGCTCTACCTCGCCTGTTTCGGCTACCGACGCGCCCTCACCAACGGCTCGGACATTCAACGAGTGGGGCTTCATCGAACCACCCGAGTACTTCAGCTCCACCGCAGCCGCAGCCCGAGCCGCGTTCCGCCGGTAGGTCGTCGGTGCGGCAAGGGAACGACGGTGGTTCGTCAGCGGCGCGCCGGATGTCTCGCGTGAGCGCGCCCGTAGAGGTCCCGGAGGACATCGTCGAGCGGGTCCGCACGCTATGCCTGGCGCTGCCCGAGGTGACGGTGCGGGTCGACGGTTCACTAACCAGAGCGAGATCGACGGCGCAGTCGTTCGACATCCGCCGGAGGTCGTTCTGCTTGCTCGTGGCACGGGAGGGCCCGACCGGCAAGCCCGTCCCGCTGCTCGTGTTGCGTGCCGACCCAGACGAACGCGAGGCGTTGCTGTCCATTGGCCACCCGTTCTTCGCCTCGCGAGCCGGCCGTGATCGCATCGGGGTGCTGCTCACCGACGACACGGACTGGGAGGAGATCCGTGAGCTCGTGACCGAGAGCTACCGGATCCTCGCGCCGAAGAAGCTCACCGCACTGCTCGACTAGCACGCGCTGGCCGTCGAGCCCGCAGCGACCGCGGGCATGTCGACGGCGCAGAGCCCGAGAGGTCGACGTCAAGCTGGCACAGAACGACAACCTCATGCGGCGCGGGCCTGCGCCAGATCGGCGGGTCGGCGCGCATTACGTTTCGGCGATCCGCCACGTTCCGGATCTGGGGCGTGGCCTCGTGGGCAGATCCATACGCCGCCCCGGTGCGGGCCAACGATCTGTCCGGCCTGCCCCCTGCTTACATCACCAGCGCGGAGTTCGATCCGAACCGCGACGAAGCCAACGACTACGCGCAGCGCCTGCTGCAGGCGGGCGTGCCGGTCGAGGTGCACCAGTGGCCCGGCACCTTCCACGGGTCGCAAGCGATCCTGTCAGCCGAGGTGTCCCGGCGGCAGATCGCCGAACTCGGTGCCGCCGCGATCATGGCCGAACACGGAGTGAACGCGCTGCCGGTGCTGGATGCGCGGGGGCGCATTGCCGGGATCGTCAGGCGGATCCGGTGTGGTGCTGCTGTTACCGGCGGTCAGTGAAACGGCGCGAACCGGGCGGTGAAGTGCCGTAGTTGGCTGGGCTGGGAGACGATGCGCATGCCGGGGAGTTTGGCGGCCCGGCTGGCGACCCGGGTGGCGACTTCGATGACGTAGTCGATGTGGCTTTGGGTGTAGGTGCGGCGGGGGATGGCCAGGCGGACCAGGTCCATCGCGGCGGGGGACTCGGTGCCGTCGGGGCGCATGCCGAACATCACGGTTCCGATCTCGCAGGCGCGTACCCCGCCTTCCTCATACAGCGCACAGGCCAGTACCTGGCCGGGGTACTGGAGGGGGTCGAGGTGGGCCAGCAGGGCCCGCGCGTCGATGAAGACGGCGTGGCCCCCGAAGGGGACCACGACCGGTACTCCCGCACCTTCGAGCGCCTCGCCGAGGTAGGCGATGGAGCGCACCCGGTAGCGCAGGTAGTCATCGTCGGTGCACTCGTGCAGACCCTGCGCGATCGCCTCCAGGTCGCGGCCGGCGAGCCCGCCGTAGGTCGGGAAGCCCTCGGTGAGGATCTCCAGGTTGCGGCACTGCTCGGCGAGGCTGTCGTCGTTGAGGGCCAGCCAGCCACCGATGTTGGCAAACGGGTCCTTCTTCGCCGACATCGTCATCCCGTCCGCCAGCTCGGCCATCTGGCGGACTATGGCGGTGACCGCGACCCCGGCGTAGCCGGGCTCGCGGGTCTTGATGAACCACGCGTTCTCGGCGAACCGGCAGGCGTCCAGGAACAGCGGCTTGCCGTAGCGGTCACAGACCTCCCGGACCGCCTGGATGTTGGCCAGGCTCACCGGCTGGCCGCCGCCAGAGTTGTTGGTCACGGTCAGCATCACCAGCGGAACCGCCGAGGCCTGCTCGGCCAGCAGCCGCTCGAGCGCCGCGACGTCCATGTTTCCCTTGAAAGGATGCCGCAGCGCCGGCTGGCGGCCCTCCGGTATGGGCAGGTCCACGGCCTGCGCACCGGTGAACTCGATATTGGCGCGGGTTGTATCGAAGTGGGTGTTGTTGGGCACCACCCGGCCCGGCCCCCCGGCCACGGTGAACAGGATCTTCTCGGCGGCCCGGCCCTGGTGGGTGGGCAGCACATGCCGGAACGGGAACAGGCTCGTCACCGCATCGCGGAACCGGCGGAACGAGGGAGAGCCTGCGTAGGCTTCGTTGCCCAGCTGAATGCCGGCCCACTGCGCCGCTGACATCGCCCCGGTACCCGAATCGGTCAGCAGGTCGATCAGTACGTCCTCGGCCCGCAACCGAAACAGGTTGTATCCGGCGGCGGCCAGCAGGGCCGCCCGCTCCGCCTGGGTGGTCTGCCGCATCGGCTCCACGGAGTGAATGCGGAACGGCTCAATGATCGTGCGGAACGGCTGATCGGTCACTGGCCGCTGCCTCCCCTGCCTGGCGCAGGCCCTGGTCCGGGCCAAGGTAAATGGCGAACCTGATGGCATGCACCGCGAACAACGTGGCAACGGCCGCGCGCCGCACAGTGTCTGCGGTACCTGTCCTCGCGGGCGCGGTTCCATCGGCCGATTGCCCGCTCAGGAGCGGGTGCAACCCGGCCAGCGAGGCCACGGCGCCAGCGGTGAGTTCCAGGCCCAGTAGCGCCGCAGGGACGCTGCGGAGCCTGCCCAGGGCGCCACTGGCCACCATCGAAGCGTCGCGGATGGCCAGTGCGGCACATGCGGACTCCGTCACGGCTGCCCCGCGCACCCCCCAACGGTGGATGACGGCCTGGGTAAGCGGATACCCACAAGCGCTGAGCCCTAGCAGAGCAGTTCCGGTTGTGCGCCTCATCTCATTGGCCCTTCCGATCGGGCACCGATCACCGCCACGCTCCCACCCAGACGGCTCAGTAGGCAGAGCCCAAGGTCACGAACAACCCGTGGCCGGTGAGATAGGTGACCGGTCCGAGGCTGGCGGGTGGAACTGGCGGCGGTTTGGGGCCGATGCCGAAGTCCAGGCCCTGGAAGGTCCTGGCGTCGATGACCAGGGACAGGTACCGGCCGGTTGGCGCCTTCGCCCCAGGTGGCACGCTGGCCTCTCCAGCGGTGAAGTGCCCGCGCATGGTGATCAGGAACACCTTGACGTGGGCGGAGCCGGGAACGTAGTCACCGGGCGTGGCCGAGGTGAGCGCCTTGGCTCGCGTGGTCATCACCGCTGTGATCCATGCCGGGGCCGGGTCTCCGTTGCTGCTGGCGGCACGGTGTGCAATGGCCGTCAGCCGCCCGATCGCCGAGGCAGGCACCGGCGCCCTGGCCGCGGCGGGGGCGCGTCCGCAGCCCGCTGCCGCTAGCACGGCACCTGCGAGCGCCGCGAGCATGAGCCCCCGTGGGCGGGTGCTGCTGAGCGAGTACATGAAGTCTCCAGTCCAGGTACCAGTTGGACGGTCAGCACGCTTGGCCGGTTGCATGCGGCGCAGGACCGTGCCGGTAGGTTTCGGGGATGGCAGCCGATGAGCGTGGTGCCCTGGCGGGCCGGAAGCAGCCTGTCATCCTGGCCGGCGTCATTGGCGCCCTGGCCGGGGCTTCCCTGGCTGGCCATCGGGGTGCGCGGGCGGCAGGCGTGGGTGCGGTCGCTGGGGCGGCGGCGCTGGGGGCCTGCGAGGCGCTGGCCCGGGCGCGGCAGCGTCCCGGCGAGATACCGCCGTTGTGGGCACGGATCGCGACCAGCGCGGCGCTCGTTGCTCCGCTCGGATGGGCCGCTGGCCGGGTGACCGGCGCCGGGCCCGTCGCGGTGGGGGCGGCGACCGGGACCCTCGGTGGGCTGCTCGGGATCCGTCCGCAGAAGGTGCTGCTCGGGCCGCTGTTTGGGGCGGCGGTGGGCCGGGGGCTGGCAGCGCGCGGGCACCCGGTGCCGGCCTCGGTGACTGCCGCTGTCACGATGGCCGCCTACCGGGTGGCGTCGGCACTGGTGTTCCGGGACGCACAGGTGAGCTTGCTCGCCGAACAGGTCCGGGCGGAGGATCTGCCGTTTGTCGTGCCACGGGAATCCCGGTCCCGCTATGTCGGCACCGGCTATGTCCGTGAGCTGGCCGGGATGCTCGGCGGCCGCTACGTCGCCGGCGCACCCGACGTCGGCATCGTCGCCTCGGTGAGCGAGCTGGCCGGCCCGGACTTCGACCCAGCGGGCATCGACCCACGGGTCCGTGAGTTCTACGAACACACCACCCGGTTCACTCTCGACATCGTCCCGCAGTGGCGGCCCTGGGTACGTCCCGGCTACCTGCTGTACCGGACCGTGGTCGCGCGACCCCTTGGGCAGGCCAACGTGCCCATGAACCAGCGTGAGACACAACGAGGCATCCGCAGCCGGATCGACACGATCTCTACGAGTGACGACGGGGTCGTGGCCATCCGGGGCTGGATCCGGTCGTTCGCCGATACCGACGAACCGATCTACGTCGGCATCTACACGACCTACCGGCACAGTGGCCGCGGGTACGTGAGCGTCGGCTTCCCGCTCCCGCAGGCCAGCTTCACCGCCACCCTGCTACCACGCCCCCGCCCAGGCGGTGGCCTGATCCTGACCAGCCGCAGTGACCTGGACCAGCCCGGTCACTACCTCGCCCACACCGACCCCGCCACCCAGCAGCTCACGGTGCTCGCGGTTCACGGCTTCGCCGAACAGCTCGACGTCTACGTCCACGATGGCGAATTGCGGGCTGAACACGCTTTCTCCGTCTTCGGACTGCCCTTTCTCGTCCTCCACTACCGGATCCACCGCAAACCCGCCAGCCCCACCGCCTGACGGTTCACCGAGGCGCCGGTCATGGCCCGCTCCGCTACCTGCCGGTGCCGGCGATGCCCGGGGGGACGACCTTGCCCTGGTCGATGTCCTGCGGCCAGTTCCGCCTTGGCGGCCAGGGCGCCGCGGTCCAGCACGCCGGAGCCGGCCGCACGCGAGATAACGTCACCGCCGCGGCCACGCAGCACTATGCGCAAAGCCGACGGCGATCAGCGCACCAGCGATCGGGCCGACCAGGTACACCCAGTAACTCCTCCAGTCACCGCTGACCAGGGCGGGGCCGAAGGAGCGGGCCGGGTTCATCGACACGCCGCTGACCGGTGCTGCCCACAGGCCGGCCAGGGCGATGTAGCCGCCGACGCCGAGCGCGGCGATCGCGCCGACGTTCTGCGCCGCGGAGGCGGTACCCAGGATCACGCTGACCAGCAGCGCGGTGAGCACGATCTCCATCAGCAGGGCCTGCCAGGGCTGGTACCCGGGCCCGGCAGCGTCGCCCCGAGATGCTCAACGTTCCCGAACACCCAGCGCGAGAAACAGGCAGGCCAGCGCCGCGCCGATGAGCTGGATGACGATGTATCCCGGGACCCGCTGCCACGGGAAGTCCCCGCGCAGCGCGAACGCCAGCGACACGGCCGGGTTGAGGTGCGCGCCGGAGATCGCGCCCATGAACAAGATGATCGCCGTCACCATCAGGCCCGGGGCGACGACCGCCGCAGCGAGGCTGATCTGCCCCTTCGCGTGCAGCAGCCCTCCCCCTGCGGCCGCCAGGACGAGCGCGAAGGTACCCAGCAACTCCGAGAACAGCCGCCGCCATTCCCGGCGCGGATCATCGAAGTCCTTCCGGTCCCCGAACTCAAGCCAGAGCATCTGGTGCGTACGCGGGAACGCCATCCCCATCGCCACCGGGTCCGTCTTCTGGGCCGTCGCGCCGCTCACCCCATCCGCCCCCGGCACGGTCCCGTGCTCCCCCGCACCGTCTATCCCGCCCGCAGCCACGCTGTCTGTCATGCCCGGTCCCTCCCGCCAATGGCTGAGCCGCTACAGTTCGTCGGGCAGGAACGGGTGGTGGTGGTAGCCGGAGTCATCGAGGACAGCGACGGTGGATTCGGGGACTTCGATGAAGGCCCCGGGCAGGTCGGCCATCGGCTCGGAGACCACGACGTGGGTGCGCTTGCCAAACATCTGCAGGCGCTCGATGTCCGGGTACATCTGTTGAAGGTGACGATATCGACAGAGTGGAACAGGGACCGCGACGGCCGCTGAGACGAATAGCGGAAGGCCCAGATGGTGATGCCGTCGGAGACGGCAACGGTGCCTTGCAACGGGAAGTTGACGCCGTGCGCGTGCCCGGCCGACTCCACCAACCGGATGGCCTGTGCCATTGCCGCTATGGGTCCGCCCGCAAGCCTAAGGTCAGGGCGAGGTGGAACAGGACCTCAGAGTCGGTGGTCCCGGTGATATGAGGGTACAGCGACGGGTCGACGGCGAAGGTCAGGTCACGCTTGACCGAGGCGAACTCGGCGAGGGCGCCCGTTGTGCATGAACAGCCAGTTCTCGAGCCGGAACGGATGGCAGTTCGTCTGCTGGATCGGCGGGCCGGCAGCCGCGCGGACGTGGCAGAAGAACAGCGGGGACTCGATGGCCTGCGTGAGCTCACGAAGGTTCTGGTCGTGCCATGCGGGTTCGGTGCTGCGGAAGAGCCCGGGAAGATTCCCCGGCCCGCTCGGCTGAGTACCAGCCGAAGCCGAATCCGTCACCGTTGACGGTCTCGGCCCCGAGCGGAGAATCCAGCGACTGGGCGACGAGCGAGTGCTGGGGATGGAGGATCAGCTCGCACGGCCGCAGCGGTGCTCCGCGATAGGCCAGCCAGCGACACATGGGCGGACCTCCTCGACCCTGCGCGCCTTGCCGTGATCAGGTCCGACACTACGCGCAGTCCCAGCCGGGCGGACGGCAGCTGTACATGTCTGGCTGTGCCGTCCGCAGTTGATGGCGTGCTGCCCTGGGGACTGTGAAGATGACCTGGTGGAGAGAACATCGCGGCTATTTCCGGCCGGGCGTAGCCGCGGGGTCACCGTGGCTGTTGACGGGTTCTTCGCATTCGTGTGGTTCGGGTGGGGTCAGGCAGCCGCGCCGTCGTGGCTGGTGATTCCCCTCGCCGTGGGCGCGGCGCTAGGTGCGTCGCTCGCCGTGATCGGGGTGGGGGTGGCCAGGCGGTCCACCGGCCCTTTGCCGGCCATGACCGATCCGGCGGTCCGGCGCAAGTACAGCGTTATCGTTGGCCTGGAGTTTGGCCTGCTCGGCGCTGGTGCCGCCGTGTTGGGGGTCACCGGCCAGTATCAGTGGATACCGGTGTGGATCTGCTTCGGCGTCGGGGTGCATTTCTTCCCGCTCGCTTCAGCACTGCAAAATCCGACGTTGCGCCCACTCGCGGTGGTGCTTCTCGCCGTCGCCGCGGCGGCCCTGGTAGTCGGGCTGGCTTCGGCGGTGGCACCATCGACGGTCACTGGCCTTGGTGCCGGGCTGTGCCTTCTTGCCTTCGGGCTCGCCACTCTCCTGGTCGGCGGTCCCAGACACACCAATCCCAGCACCCGGGCCTGAGCAAGCCCACGCGCCCAGGGCCTGGTCTCGCCGCAGCGCCGTCGCGCTGGTCGCCCCTGGCCGCGGTTATCACGCACTTCGGCAGCGTTAGCACGCACTTCGATGGCTGCCCGCCGTCGTGTCACCCGATCGGGCGTCATGACAGTGTCGCCCTCGATCGGGAATGCTGACTGTGCGCCAGCCCGCGATCTGATGACGCCGCGGCGCCCGGCCATGCGGCCCGGCGTCGGCCTGCGGCCGATTCGCCTGGGGGGCAGCTCCGGGGGGGCTTGGGTGTCCCGGGCCATTCACCGGCCCGGGGCACCCAGGCTGGGGCGGTCGGCCGCGGCGCGGGCGAATGACTTGTACGGCATGATCTCGCCCGGCTTGATCACGCCGTCCTCGATCGCGCGGGCGAGCAGCGCGTCCTTGCTCGGCGCGGTCCGCCCGGTGGCCGCGTACTTGGCGCGCGCGCGGCTGATGTACTGCCGGACTGTGTTCTCGCTGATCGACATGCGCCGCCCGACCGATGCTTTCGACATGCCCTGGAACCACAGCAGCAGCGCCTGCCGCTCCTGCTCCGACAGCGCCGGCCGGGCCGGGCGCTGGTCGGCGAGCATCGCCCTGGCCTGCGACCGGGTCACGTACGGCCGGTCGGCGGCAGCCGCCAGCACGGCCTCGACCAGATGGTCGCGGCCCTCCTCCTTGGACACGTAGGCGTGCGCGCCGTTGTCCAGCGTCTCCATCACGATCGCCGGATCGCTGTGCCCGGAGAAGGCCACCACCCGGTATCCGGCTGCCACCAGCCCGGGGATCTGCGTGGTGACCAGCTCGCCGGACAGCTCCAGGTCCAGGATGACCACATCGGCCGGCGGCCGCGGCGCGGCGCGGAGCCCGGTCAGGTCGCGCGCCGTCTGCACCAGCCGCACCCGCTGGCCGGGATCGGACCGGATCCAGGACGCCACCCCCTCGGTGACGACCGGATGGTCTTCGATGATCGCCACCGTCACCGGCTGTTCCATCGCGCCTCCGCCCAGAGCATGCCGCCGTCTTGCTGCTGTTCGATGGCGACCCCCTCGCCGGCTGCGGGCAGCCGGACGACCGCGCCGGTATCGGCGACGAAGCTGACGGCGATTCCGGCGGCCACCGCCGCCAGGGTGATCCGCGCCTGGCTGCGCGCGGCGGTCAGGATCGCGATGGCAGCGTCGGTGATCACCCGCCGGGCCGGGCCGGGCACCTGCGGCAGCGGCCCGGCCGTCTCGATCTCGACGGCAACCCCGCGCCGCTCGGCCACGTCGGCACTCGCGTGCAGTTCGTGCACCAGCGATCCGGGTACCTCATCGCCCTCGGCCAGCAGCCGGCGCAGCCGGGCCGCCTGGACCGCGCACCTGATGCGCACCTGCGCGTCGCCCGGGTCAGCCGTCCCCGCCGCCAGCTCGGCGACCAGCGGGACGGCGCTTTCCTGCAGCGCCAGCCAGCGGGCGTGCCGGGCGGCCCGGATGATCTCCGCGGTGGCGGCCCGCTCGCGCGCGGCGTGCTCACTCCGCGCCGCCGCGGCGGCCTGGCCGGCGGCGACATCCAGCGCCCTGACCCCGGCGGCGACGGCCACCTGGGCGCCGGTCGACCAGGCCAGCACGGCGAGGAACCCGGCCAGGTCGGTGCGGTGCAGCCCGTCCCGCACCTGCACGCCCAGGATGGCCAGGGCCTCGGCGGCGAGGAACCACGCAAGCTCGGCGAACCGGCGGCGGAGCAGCACGAGCACGCCCGTCCAGCCGGCGCTCCCCCACGCCCAGTTGACCGCCAGCATCTGGCCGGCCGGGCTGGCCGCCGCCGCTGCCGTGCTGGCGGCCAGCGCGATCACGGCCACCGCCCAGGCCGGGCGCCAGCCGGGCGCTCCGCGCAGCACCAGGACCGACCCGGCGGTGATCGCCAGCGCCATGACCAGCCACATGGCGCCCTGGAAGGCGAACGAGCCGTAGGCCGACCGGTTATGCAGCAGCTGCCCGCCCGCTCCGGCGAGATGCCAGCCCGCGACCAGGAAGACCACAGCGATGGTGAAGGCCCGCTGATAGCGGCCGGACATCATCGCCGTCGGCTGCACGGCGGTCATGCCGGCCAGCTCACGGTGACGGTCGTGCCCGCGCCGGGACGGCTGGCGATCGCGGCCCGGCCGCCGGCCGCCAGCATCCGCCCGGTGATCGACTCGCGGATGCCCCGGCGGGATGGCGGGGTGGCGGCCGGGTCGAACCCGCGGCCGCGGTCAGTGATCTTGACGACCGCCCAGCCCGCACCGCCGGTGACGGTCACTTCCGCCTGGCCGGTTCCGGCGTGCCGCTCGACGTTGCGCAGCGCCTCGCCGACGCAGGCGACGAGCTGATCCGCGACCGGAGACGGCAGCGTGACCGGGACGAGCTTCAGCCGCACGGCCAGGTCATCGGTGCTGGCCGCGGCCCGCTCCAGCTTCGGTCTCAGGTCAGTCAGCGGCGCCAGCCCGCCCGGCACGGCCGGGGCGCCCGCGAGCCCTTGCAGCACGCGCAGGTCCCGGGCCGCCTGCGCGGTCAGCGCCGGGGACGGTTCGGCAAAGGCGCCGGCCGCGACCATGGTCAGGGTCGACAGGACGGTGTCGTGCAGCTGGCGGTGCTGCTCTCGCTCGTCAGCGCGCCGCGCCTCCTCGGCCCGGATCTGCCGCTCGGTCTCCAGGCCGGCGGCGACGATCGCGTCCGCTTGCCGGGCGCCGCCGCGGATCACCGCCACCAGCCCGGCGGCGACGATCGTCTCCACCACCAGCAGCCAGGCATCGGCCGGGTGGCCGGCGCCGAGCCCGTAGGCGATGACCACGATCGCGGCCCCGGGCAGCCCGAGCCACGGCCGCAGCGCGATCTGCAGGATGTACACCGACGTGCAGGCCAGCGGGAGCATCCAGGTCGTGCTGTCCTTGATCAGCACGGCCGGGACCAGGTGCTGCTGCGCCAGCGCCAGCGCCGAGATAACCGCGGCGTCGGCCAGTACCACGGTCGGCGTCAACCCGGACCGCCGGACCCGCCAGGTGAAGAAGGCTGACCACAAGCACAGCGCAGTCAGCGGCGCGCCCAGCCACCAGCCGGAGATCTGCTTCGTTGCGGCCAGCACGGCTACCGCGGTGAACAAGACCGCGCCGCCGAGGCGCAGGGCGATCGCATACCAGCCGGCCAGCCGGTGCAGGGCCTGGTCGGATGGCCCCGCTAACCGCGGGCGGCGTGCCCGCCTGCGGCGGCCCGCGGGGGGCTGGATCTGCCCCCCGACGGAATCAGCTGCCGGTTCCACCGGACCAGTATGCGGCAGGACCACGGCACCGGGAACGGTGACGTTTCAACATCTGGGCCGGGCTGAACGACCTGCGGTTCTTCTTCGAGTACCTGATGTGCGGCGCGTAATGGGCGCTGTGGCAAAGGGGGCAACGCGAATCAGCGAGAAGATTGTGCGGGCAAGATTCCGGGATCTTCGCGTGCCGCACTGTTTATTTTATTGCTGATGGCGCTCCTGTTCGGCGGCCGCCGAACTCGGCTAACGCAGCTCGCCAGGCAGCAGGCTGTAGATCACACTGTCGCGGCGGGCTCCCTTGAAGGGCACGTGCGAACGAAGAAGGCCCTCACGGGAAAACCCGCAACGCTCGGCGACATGCTGCGACGCCTCATTGTCGGGACCGCAAGTCAGCTCCAGCCGGGCCAGTCCCAGCTCGGCGAATGCCCACCGGGCGAGCAGGCGGACCGCATGTGTCGCGGCACCCCGGCCGCGGGCCTGGGGGGCGAGCCAATACCCGACCGCGGCGCAGCCCAGATCCAGGCGAACCTCAGACAGCGAGACGCAGCCGAGCACCACGTCCTGGTCGCGCGGCTCGACCAGCGCGAATGCCAGCCCCTCGCCGCGCAGGCGGGCCTGTTCCTGCCCAGCGACGTAGTCGTGCGCATCGGTCTCGGTGTACGGAGTAGTACGCCACGAGAACCGCTGCATCACCGGGTCACTGAACGCCAGCACGATGCCCGGCACGTCGGCCTCGCGCCAAGGGCGCAGCAGCACCACATCGCCAGCCAGCGGCGGTACCGGGAACCAAAGCTCGGCCATGTCGGGATGGTCACCCTTGGTGGGTGATGCCCGGTGGCCGGGGTGGGCACACTGTCGATGCTGGTGGATCATCCAGCTCGGCGAGCGACTGTGAGCAGGCCTGGCGCGACAGGATCGCGACATCGCCTCTCGCCGCCCTGGCCGCTAGGCAGGCCGCGCCGGCGTGGCTGTCCGCCTGCCCAGACCTTGGTGCCGTCCGGGCCGTGGGGTACGGGGACCTAGCTCCCGCGGCGCCTGGTCCGCCGCCAGGGCAGGTCACCGCCCCAACCCGGATCAAGGACGTGTCATGAGCCAGATCGCCGACGTGTTCAAGGTCGAGTGGCACGAGTTCAAGCTGCGCAGATTCGTCATCTTCGGGGTCATCCTCGGGCTCCTGATCGTGGTGGGCGTGCTGCCTGCCGACCGGAGGTACTTCCTCAGCGCGATCTTCGGGGCGCTGTTGGTGGCGCTGAGCGACCCTGGCGGCAAGCACGGCCCCCGGGTGGCCAAGATGGCGGTCATGGCCGCGGTGGGGGCGCTGCTGACGGCCCTGGCGTTCGGCATCGGCGCTGGCCCGTGGGGATGGGTAGTGCTGGCCGCGTTCGTGGTCACGTTGCTGAGCGGGCTGGCGGTCAAATACGGCGTGCACCGATTCGTCGCGGCCTACCTGCTCAACATCTGGTTCATCATCGCCCTCAGCCTGCCCACCCTCCTGTCCTTCCACCTGCCGGGCCTGTACAGCTCTGGCCTGATCCATGCCCAATCGTGGAAGCAGGCGCTGGCCTGGCTGATCGGATCGGCCCTGTGGCTGGCCTACGCATCCATCATGTGGCTGGTGCGCGGACGGACCCCGCAGCCGTAGCCGGTCGCCGAGATCCCTGGCGATATCTCACCCAGGCCACTGACCCGGCCGCTGATCCTGTTCGCCGTCATCCGGGCCATCGCGGTAGCGATCGCCGTCGGGATTTCCTTCGGGCTGAAGCTGCCCGACGCCGACTGGATGCCGATCGCCGCCATCATCGCCATGAAACCCAGCCTGCAGCAATCCACCCTCATCTCCGAGCAGCGGGTGGCCGGGACGATCGTGGGCGCCGCGGTGGCGGTCCTGGTCCTGCTGCCGGTCGACAACATCACCGCCCTCGAAGTCATCGTCGTCGTCTTGCTCGCGCTGGGGGCGTCGATCCGCACCATGAGCTACACCTTCTACACCGCAGCCATCGCCGCTGCCGTGCTGATCGCCGCGGATGTGCCCGACCCGTCCAACCTCAGCCATGAGGGCCGCCGGATCCTGTTCAGCCTCGCCGGGGTGGGCATCGCCATCATCGTCCTGCTCCTGGCGGGCCTGCTGAAAAAACTCACCGCCAAACCAGCCTCGCAGACACCACCGGCACCGCAGACGACGCAACCCAGTACCAGCTGACGCTGGAAGGATGGCCGGGCGCGTGCCGGTTCCGCCTTCTGCTACTGAGGCTTGGCGCTGGAAGGGGCGCCCGCTGGCTGGCGGCGCCTGGCCTGGCGGTGCGAGATAGCCATCGTCTGGCCCGGACCGGTGGTCAGCTGACTTGGGTGGCGGCTTCCTGGACGGCCTTGTTGACGTCCTTCGGGCTCACGTTGAGTTCCTTGGCGACGTGCTTCTCGGCCTTCAGCGCGGCCTTGTCGATGGCCTGCTCGATCGTGCTCTCGCCGACGATGACCAGGGCGGCCTGCCCGGAGTCGATGATCTCCCCGAACTCCTTGACGTCGGAGCGGGACATGCCACGCCACAGATGGCCGCCCATCAAGATCAAATTAACTGCCACGGCCGGCGTCTGGGCGCTGGCTCAGCCACTCCGCGTAGGACCGGGATTCTTCCGGGCCGGGTTCGGTCCCGCTGGGCATGGGCCGGGCAAACACGAATGCCGCAGTGGCCTCGAGCGTGCCACGGAGCAGGCCGGCGGGCCCGGTCGCCTCGAACCCCAGGGACCACCAATCCTGGCTGCCGAGGCGGACCTCGGTGAGTTCCACTCCGCATTTCGCCTGCTGGCCGGGCCCTGGGCCGCTCGCCACGATCCTGCCGCTGTCCAGCGAGAACAGGCTGATTCGCGGCTCTTTCGTACCGGCTTCCAGGCGGCCAGGTCACCGCTGCTCTGGCTCAGCGGGCTGAACGGGAACGACCACTTCTGCCAGGACTCCACACATCCCCGGGCACGGCCCGCCACCTCGAGGATTCCCGCATTGCCCCGGTGCACCTTGACCTCCAGGGCCCGGCCCCCGCGGAGTTTCACCGACAGGCCAGGCAACTCCGGGGCCATGAGGTAGATGTCCTCGCGTGACTCGGCCGTGGCCGGGAACAGCCCGAACCATCCGGCCACCGCGGCCTCGAGCCGGCCTGGGAAGATCCAGCGCACCTCCAGGCTGCGGACGCCACTGAGCATTTCTGGCGTTGGGCAGCAGGTGGGTTTGCTTTTGGGGTGGTTCATCCTCAGCTTCCGGGGTGCGAGCGGTACCGGAACTGTGCTGCCAGCCAAACAGCAGCCACTCCGGGGGGGCATCACCTCGTCAGGATGAGGTTCCGCCCGTGCCCGCCTTCAGAGCAGCTGCAGGTCGGTGACACCAGGCCCAGCACTCTCAGAACTACCTGACGGCCAGAGCCCGCGGTGGCACGAGGTACGCGATGATGAGCGCGGCCGGGAAGAAGAACAAGCTGAAGATGAAGTACCCGATGAAGCTGTGACCCTTTCGGCCGGCAACACGTGCAGGCCAGAACGCGATTGCGATCCAGATAAGAGCACACAAGATCCACAAGAGGAAATACACGGCGGGGTCCTCTCCGCGTTCACATAGAACGATTCTATTTGCTGCCGTCCAGCAGCACTGCGGCGGAGGTTTCACTCAAGAGCCAGCCACCGATCAGCACTTCAACAATCCCCGACCATGTGTTAGCAGTGCAGGGTCAAACGTCCTGCCGTACGTCCTGAGCAGGCGATCCGCTCGCCTTCGTCTTCCCGGAAATGGTGGCCGCCACGTCAGGCTGGCAACCAGGCGCCGGCCCGTCATCACCCAAACGGGGGTATATAGCTGCCTTGAATCACGCTAATTGCGGTACGAATCTGCGGTAAAAGCACGCCGCCAAAGGCGGACAGCCATGTCCCGCACCGGCGCGGCGTTCCTCGAGCGGCAATCACGGATTTCGCGTTAACTTCAGTGCGCTGGCCGAGGCCTGGCGGATCCCCCCCACGCCGCTCATCTGCGCCCGCCGCCATGGCACGACACCCTCGATCTCGGTCTCCAGCGAGAAGCTCAGCACCGTCCTGATCACCACGATCAGCCCGAGGGTCAGGACATTGTCGAGGGTGGGTGCGACGGCGATGGTACGGATGAGGTCGGCCGCGACGAGGATTTCCAGTCCGAGCAGCAGTGTCCCGCCGAAGGCGGTGCGCAGTGAGAGATAGCCCTGCGACGCCTGCCCTGACCGCCGCCACGCCATCACCGCCAGCACGAAAGCCCACACGATGCCGACGACCAGGACCGCTGCGCCCAGAGCCTCGAAGCCCTGGGCGACATGGTCCATCACGCGGGTAAACGTCTCAGCTGATGGCTGGGTAGCAGGCGTAGCGACCTTCCCCCTCACACCCCGGGTCCTGCCCAGACGGGGCATACTCAGCGAACCCTGGCAGCGGGCCAGTGGCATCACCCACGACGGGTGGGCAACACCCCGTCTGCGTGTCCTCATGCGCGTCGCCACCGTGGTCCTGGTACTCGCGGCTGCTGCGATTGCCGCGTTCTTTGTCCTGATGATCGCGGGGTATCACTAGCCTCCGGTTTCCGCGAGCTCGGCCTGGTGGCGTGAGGGCTGCGCCCGGCCGCCGCGCTGTGCGCCGGGGCGGCTGCCTGATCCTGGTATGTCTAGCTGCGGGCCAGCCGGGGGACGAGTGCCTGCGCGTTGGGGCTTCCCCAGCCCGTTACCGGGTCCCATCCGGGACCGGCCTGGTACTTGTCGTTGACGGGGCCGAGCGTCAAGTTGTTACCGGTAGTGATGTCGTGGAAGGCCTTGTGGTAGCTGGCGCCGCGGGCGATGCGGTAGATGGTGGGGTTGACGAAGCCGAGGCTGTGCTGGGCGTCCTGGTCGGCCAGCGCCATGAGTCCCGCCCACAGCGCCGTGGCGGCGCTGGTGCCGGGGGCCGTGTTGACCGCTGACTGGCGGCCGCTGGCCAAGACGACCGGGAGGCCGCCCAGCTGATTGGCGTCACCGGCCACGTCGGGCACGCCCCTCCTCGTTGAGATACCGGGGACGCCATCTTGATAGGCGGGACGGGAGTACAGGTGGCTGAAGCCGCCCCCCGATGCTCCGGGGGTCACACTGAAGCTGCCGGTCGCGCCGTTCCAGGTGGTCTCGCTGGTATAGGTGCCGGTCACGGGGTTCGCGGTGAGCGTGGTGCCGCCGACGGCCAGCGCGAGCGGGTCGGAGGCGGGAAGGCTGACCTCCTTGACCGGCGTGCCGCCATGAGTCTCGCTGACCGCACCGTTGTCGCCGGAGCTGGCGGCCACCGTGACATGGTGCGCGGCCGCCCCCCGCAGTATGGAGTGCATCTCGGCCACCTGAGCCCTGGTGAAGAAGTGCTCCCCCAAGCTCCAGCCGATCGACGCCACGGCAGTGCCGGAGACGGCGAGCCGCAACCCGGCGATCATGTCCGCGGTCGCGTTCGCGGCGCTGTCCAGCACGTCGGCGGGCAGCAAGACCACGCGGAGGGTGGCGGCGGGGGCGACCGTGTGCACGACCTCGAGATCCTGGACCTCCTCGGCGGACCCCTGCCAGGGCGAGGCTGAGCCGGCCAGGGTGGCTACGACCTGGATCCGCGGGGCGGGCAGCCGGAACATGCGGTCGAATGCCGCCAGGTCCTGGCGGATGTCGGTGGTAGCCGGGTTCGCACCAGGGGGTGGGGCTGCCTGCCGGTGGAGGACTGCGCTACCGGGACGGTGCCGTTCTGCGCTCCCTGGATGTTGGGGAGCTGGGGAGGGGCCAGGACCGTCACTGTTTCGCCGCGGCCGTCGATCCCGCTGTCCAGCAAGGGCTGGATGCCATACGCGACCCGGAATTGTTGCGGGGCATAGCAGGAGGAGGCCGGGGGAGACAGGCAGCCAGAATTCGCGCTGAGCTTCGCGGAGCTACTCGGCGCATGCTTGGCCGGGTTGCCTGAGCCGCCGGTGCATCCTGCCACCAGGACCCCGCTCAGCAGCAGTGCGGCGGCGGGCAGGTGCGCTCGCCGTGAGCGGGTCAGCCGCGCTCGCTGGATCCGCAGCGTCCGGGCCGCCTTCTCGGCGTTGTCGTGGCTCACACCCGGTTAACCCGCTAGCGGCGCCGAACGCTTACTTCGGCCCGGCAAGTTTTCGCGCGCCCAGGGCGACTCAACCCGGCGGCCTGGTCCGGGAGCTTTAGGGTTTCCAGCATGGCCGTCGTGTTCGCTCTGCTGGCTGCTTTGTCTAACGCGGCCAGTGTCAGCACGCAGCACGTGGCCAGCACGGCGGGTCCGCGCCGGTCGTCGGGCTGGCGGGTGGTCTCGTACTTGTTCCGCAATCCGCTGTGGCTTTTCGGCTGGGTAGCCCTGGCGGCGGCATTCCTGTTCCAGGCGCTCGCCCTGCACGATGGCGTGGTTTCGGTCGTGCAGCCGCTCCTGGTCACCGAACTGGTGTTCGCGCTCGTGTTGCGCCGGTTCTGGATTCACCAGTCCATCCGCCGGATCACCTGGATCGCCGCCGCTTTGACCTGCGCTGGCCTGGCCGTATTCATCGTTGCCGGGGAACCTGAAGGCGGCCACCCCACCCCGACGAGTCAGCACTGGATCGTGGCCGCAGTAAGCTGCGGCGCCGGCGCTGCTGTGCTGGCTGCCGCGGCGCAACGAGGATCCCCCGGCCGCCGCGCGGCCCTGTACGCCGCCGCGGCTGCGACCATCTGGGCGCTCGAGGCGACGGTCATCAAGGCCACGACGGACACGCTCAGCCAGTTCGGCGTAGCCGGAATGTTCACCCGCTGGCCGGTATACGCCCTGGCCGTGGGGGGTGCGGCAGGCACCTTCCTGCAACAAGTGGCGCTTCACGTCGGGCCCCTGCGGATCTCCCAGCCGTTTCTGGTGATCGTCAACCCGATCGTCAGCATCGCCCTGAGCGTGTGGCTGTTCGACGAGCATTTCAAACCGGACGCCGCGGTACTGGCTCTGGCCGCGGTCGCTTTCGCCGTGATGTGTGTCGGAGTCGTCTTTCTGACCCAGACCGCTCCGGCGACGATGAAACCCGATATCGGTGAATGAGCAGCCCAGACGATCCCGCCCCGAGCCAGAAGCGTGGTTCGAAATGCCGAGGCCCGGGGGGTGCCATGTGTTTACGGCACCCCCCGGGCCTGCGGCCGCGCCGGTCAACGCACTGCTAGGCGGCTTCGATGTTCGCCCGGCTGCCATAGGCGCACAGCCCGTACAGCGCGACCACGTCCACAGCGATGATCACCAGGGCCCAGAACGGGTAGGCCGGGATGAAGAACATCATGGCGATGGCGTCAATCCCGACCACGGCCACCGCGAACCAGCGTGCGAGCTGGTTGCCGGTCAGGATGCCGCCCGCCGCGACCAGCTGCAGGACCGAGATGATGAGCGTGACCCATCCCCAGGCGCGCAGGTCCCCGATCACGTAGTGCGCGTTGGCCACGAACACGTGCGAGTTGGCGATCGCGGCGATGCCGTAGAGCATGTTGAAGAAGCCGACCACGAACAGCAGGACAGACGCGAACAGGACCAGGCCGTAGCCCTGGCCTTCCGCGTGCCGCCCGCCTGCGTCGCTGGCTGGCTTCATGGTTGCCGACGTCATTGCGGCCTCCCTAGGCAGATTCTTCCCGGGACCCCTCCAGCCGTCGTTGATCAACCTCATCCGGCACCGGTCCCGCCCATGACGGGCGGCCGCCGGGCGGACACGGTTAGTGAGCCCGCGGCCTGCTCTTTCACACTCCGCCGGCGGCAAAGCGCTTGCTCAGGGCCGGAGGTCCTGACCTGGGGGGTCCATCGGCGGCCACACGCAGGCCGCGACCCCGCCAGACGAGGGTCTTTGGGCCCCCCGGGGAGGGAGCTACGGCACTGTCTGACCCCGGGAAGACATTCCACGGTGGGTTCATGCCGGGGTGGATTTCACGCTTGGCCCACGACATAGTTGCCTCGGGGGGTGACATCTGATGAGTCTGCTGGCCCGGCGCTGGCTCGCCCGCGCCTCGTTCGCTCTTGTGCTCGCCGCGGTGGCGCTTCTGCTCGCCGTCGCCGGGTGGCGCAGCCTCACGCTGGTGGGGCTGGCCGCGATCGGCGGGTGCGCCGTCCTGGCCGGCGGGTACTGGTTCCTGGCCAACCGCGGCGTTCTCCGGTGGATCGCACTGGTCCTGGTGGTCGTGGCCCCCGTGGGCATCCTGGTCGCGTTCGCGTGGCACCACCTGCTCTGGGTCGCCGTCGTGGCGGTCGCGCTGATGCTGGTGGCGGCCGCTTCCGCACGCGCCGCGCTGAGCACCGGCGGCCAGGACTCGTCCATGCCCGGCAGCCCGGCGGCGCGCCCGCGGCGGCCGTTCCTGATCATGAACCCGAGGTCGGGTGGCGGGAAGGTCACCAAGTTCGGGCTGCCGGAAAAGGCGCAGCAGCTGGGCGCCGAGGTGGCACTGCTGGAGGGCCCGGGAATCGTGGACGTGGCCGCGCTGGCCCGCAAGGCGGTCGCCGATGGCGCTGACCTGCTTGGGGTGGCCGGCGGCGACGGGACCCAGGCGCTGGTCGCCGGGATCGCCGCCGAGCACGGCCTGCCCTTCCTGGTGATCAGCGCCGGGACGCGCAACCACTTCGCGCTGGACCTGGGACTGGACCGCGACGACCCCGCCACCTGCCTCAATGCCCTCAGCGACGGCGAGGAACTGCGGGTGGACCTGGGCATCATCGGTGACCGCACGTTCGTGAACAACGCCTCGTTCGGCGCGTACGCCGAGGTCGTGCGCAGTCCCGCCTACCGTGACGACAAGCGGGGCACCACCTTGCGGATGCTGCCCGACCTGCTCAACGGCCACCAAGGGGCCCACCTGTCCGCCCAGGCCGCCGGGGCCAGGATCGAGGGTCCGCAGGCCCTGCTGGTCAGCAACAACCCATATGAGATGAGCGACATCGCGGGCCTGGGCAGGCGGGCCCGGCTGGATGCCGGCACCCTGGGCCTGGTCGCCGTCCGGGTGGACAGCGCCCGGCAGGCGGTCGAACTCGCCCGCCGCGGGCACGGCCAGGGACTGACGATGCTCACCGCTGCGGAAGTAACCGTGGACGCCGACGCCGCCCAGATCCCGGTGGGCATCGATGGCGAGACAGTCATGCTGCCCACCCCAGTCCGCTGCACTATCCGGCCACGAGCGCTCCGCGTGGTCGTGCCCAGGGACCGGCCCGGCGTCCCCGCCCCCAAGGCAGCCCTGGAATGGCCGCGGCTCCGCCACCTCGCATCCTTCCGCGCCCAGCCGGACAGCACGTCGCCGTCCACCAGTTTGGCCAGGTGAGTCACGTTTCTGGGCGGTCGATAACTTCTCCAGGGCGGGGTCGGGAACCGGCCTACGGTCACCTGCGATGGGTGATGTGCGGCAGCCCGTCGAGTGTGATTGTTTGGGCCTGGTTGTCGCTCCCGAGGAATTGAGCTGGCCGTATGGATGTAAGCCAAGCGGCCGGAGCGGGCCGCGCCGCTGAACGCGCGCCCGCGGCGGCCGGGATCGTCTTGCTCACGCTCGCCTCGGCGCAGTTCCTGATGACCCTTGACAGTTCGGTCATGAACGTATCGATCGCAACCGTCGCCAAGGACGTCGGCACCACAGTGACCGGGATTCAGACCGCAATTACCTTCTATACGCTCGTGATGGCCTCGCTCATGATCACCGGCGGCAAGGTCGGCCAGATCCTCGGGCGCAAACGCGCCTTCGCCGTCGGGTGCGTCATCTACGGGTGCGGGTCGTTGACCACCGCACTGGCAGGCAATCTCGCCGTGCTGATCGTGGGATGGTCCGTCCTGGAAGGCGTGGGGGCCGCGCTGATCATGCCGGCGATCGTCGCGCTGGTCGCGTCGAATTTCGCCCGTGACCAGCGCCCGCGCGCATACGGGCTGGTCGCTTCGGCCGGCGCGATCGCGGTCGCGGCCGGGCCCCTGATCGGTGGCCTGTTCACAACCTATGCCTCCTGGCGGTGGGTATTCGTCGGTGAGGTCTTCGTCGTGCTCATCATCCTGGGGCTCACCCGCCGGATGGCCGACACCCCGGCCGAGGAGGGTGCGCGGCTCGACCTGGTCGGCACCGTGCTGTCCGCCCTTGGCCTGGGCCTCATCGTGTACGGGGTGCTGCGCTCCGGGACGTGGGGTTTCGTCCAGCCCAAGACAGGTGCTCCTGAGTGGCTGGGGCTGTCGCCAGTGATCTGGCTGATCCTGGGCGGCGGGGTTGTGCTGTGGGTCTTCTTGTCGTGGGAGAGTCACCGTCTGGCGCACGGCGCCTCCGCGCTAGTGGATCCGGCGATGCTGCGGAACCCGATCCTGCGGGGCGGCCTCACGTCGTTCTTCTTCCAGTACCTCCTGCAAGCCGGGCTGTTCTTCGCCGTCCCGTTGTATCTGTCGGTGGCGCTCGGGCTCTCGGCGATCGACACTGGCGTGCGGCTGCTGCCGCTGTCCATTACCTTGCTCCTGGCCGCCGTGGGCATTCCCAGGGTCTTCCCGCACGCCTCACCACGCCGCGTTGTCCAGATCGGGTTCCTCGCCCTGCTCGCCGGCATCGTGATCATGGTGGCCGCGCTCGAGGTGGGCGCCGGGCCCGAGATCGTGACCTGGCCGATGCTGCTCGCGGGCGTTGGCATCGGCGCGCTGGCCTCGCAACTCGGCAGCGTTACCGTCTCGTCGGTGCCCGACGAGCAGAGCGGTGAAGTCGGCGGGGTCCAGAACACAGTCACCAACCTCGGCGCGTCCATCGGAACCGCGCTGGCCGGCGCGGTTCTCATCTCGGCGCTGACCGCGTCCTTCCTCGGCGGCATCCAGGGAAATCCCGCCGTTCCCAAAGATGTCGCCTCCCAGGCGCAGACGGAACTGGCCGCCGGTATCCCGTTCATATCCGACAGCGACCTGAAAACCCAGCTCGACAAGGCCGGCGTACCCGCAAAAACGGCCGACGCCATCGTCAAGGAGAACGAAAAAGCCCGCATCGACGGACTGCGCGCATCATTGTCACTGCTCGCCATCATCGCGCTGATCGCACTGTTCGCCAGCCGCCGGATCCCGACCCAGCAGCCCTCCGCAGCATCCACGGACGAGCCGGTAGCCTGATCAGCAAGCCCAGCACAAGGTACTGAACGCCAGTGCCTCCTCCCGGGCCTTCGCTCCCCCCGGCCGCCGCCGCACGACGGCTGCCGGGAGTGCTGCTTCCGGTGGGCTGACGGGTTGCTGGTGAGTATCACCTAGCCGGTGCGGCTTGCGGCGAGTGGCCGCGGATGGCGGGAGACAGAGATCAGCCTGACGGCTAGCGCGCTCATCCACAGCACACAGATGGTGGCCAGGGCCCGCTCCGTGAGTCCCTGCGCGATGTCTGCGTTCGATGAGATGGCCAGCAGGAGGAAGCAGGCGGGGCCGGCAATGCGTGCTGCCATCATGACTGGCTTAAGCGGTTGCCACTCGGGAAGTACCCTCAGCCGCCGCCACAGCGGGAAGGGCGTGCAGGCCAGCACGAGAAAGGCGATGCTGGCGACGATCGCGTCCGTCAGCCCGCCGGGGCTGACCAGTTGATGGTGGGCGGTGCATCCAGGGTCCGCGAGCCGGCAGGGGATCAGCGGGAAGGAGTTGCCCAGAGCCAGCGCGGCGCAGGCCAGCATCCACGGCGCATACCAGGCGACCTGCCCGGCCCTGGCCAGGGCCGGGCGCAGCCCGAACACCGCGAAGCCGCAGCTGCCGAGGCCGCCGACGGCGAAGCAGGCGATGGGGAACCAGGCGTGCGGCGCGGTGGCGGCCTGCAGGTCGCTGATGGTGTTGTGCACCGGACTGTACCGGGGGCCCTGCCAGGTCTCGGCGATCAGCCATCCGGCCATGAACGCGGCCTGTGCGGCCAGCCCGATCACCCCCCAGGCCAGCAGGCGGCTGTCGCGCGGCTGGCCGGGCACGCGGCCGGCGATGGCGATGCCCTGCCCGCCGGTCATGTCTGGCGCTGCGCCATGTGACGGCCAGCCCGGCCGCGCCGGTCAGCGGCCCCTGGCCGTTCGCGGCGGGCGGCCGGGCGCTGCTCGCGCTCACCGACGGCGGCCATGGATGTCCGGAGCTTGTCCAGCAGCGCCGTCAGCGCCCGGACCTCAGCCGGCTCCCAGTCGGCGACAAACAAGGCAAACCGGTCCAGCCCTGCCTGCTGGAGGCGTCGCATCTCGTCCTGTCCCTCCGGCGTGAGCGCGACCAGCCACGAGCGCCCATCAGCGGGATCTCCGGTGACCCGTGCGTAACCCGCGTCCTCCAGTTCCCGGACCTGCCGGGTGATCAGTGACGGGTGAACGAGCTGCAGGTCAGCGATGTCTGACGGCCGGATGCCGTCGCGTCCGGCGATAACCTGCAGCAGGCTCAGCGCGCCCGCGGCCTTCTTCTGGCGCCTGGCCCGCTCCAGCCCGGCCGTCAGGGTGAACAGCGCCACCACCATCGACTGCACATCATCCCTGGCTGGCGGCATGACAGCAGGCTAATATAACTGATAGACTCAATCAACTAATTCGCCACCCGGCAGGCCAGGTGAGTCCCGTGGACGGCAGCCCTGAAGAGACGCGAACCGGAGCTGGCCAGAGCCAGAGCCAGAGCCGGCGCTGGCTCCTCGCTCTGGACCCGGTCATCGAAGGGGGCCGGCACGGCAAGCGCGCGCAGGCCTGGGATGTCGAGGATGAACTGATCGCCGTCGCCCTCCTCGGTGACGTGACCATCGACTTGTCGCAGGTCAAGAGCGCTCCGGCCGGGATCGTCATCGACGCTTATGCGATATTCCGCGATGTGGATGTACTCGTCGCCGAAGGCACGCACGTCGAGATGTCCGGCGGTGTGCTGCGGGGCGAGCTGCGCAACGCCGTGCCAGCCGTGCCCAGGGAGCAACGCCACAACGTGATCCGCATCCATGGACACACGCTCCTGGGCGACGTCACGGCACGCGTCGCCGCACCGCACCCGCCCGCCAGGTAGCACTTCCCTGCGCGGCTGGGTCAAGCACAGACGCAGCGCAGCGGATCAGGCCCGCGCATCATTTTCTGGCGCCCGGTAGCCCAGCGCCGCGGCGAGCGCGAGCGCGCTGCGGGGGGTGTACGCGATGCGCCACAGCCCGCCATGCGCGGCGCCGTGCGCCTCGTCCTGCCAGGGATGCGGGTGCGCTGGGCCACCGCCGGTGTGCAGGTCATGGACGAGGAGCGCGGCCATGAGCACCTTGGTGGTGGCGGGTTCGAAGACCTCGACGCCGAACCGGTGCGCGCCCGCGTATGCCGCCGCCAGCATCTGGTTCTTCACGACCGACCTGGTGCGTGTCGGTGGGGCGACGTTCATCGACACGGCCGCGCCGGCGTCACGGGCCAGGGTGGCGCGCCACCGCTGCAGCCGCTTGGCCAGCGCATAGTTAGGTCCTTGCTGCGGCACCAGGCTGTCGTTGATACCGGGGTCAGCGCCGGGCGGGTAGGCGCGGTGGAGCAGGCGGCCCCCGGACAGCGTCCGCAGCGGCCAGCTGGTGAGTCTCACCCCGGTCGACCGGGTTGCGTAGGCGTGCGCGGACTGCGCGACGGCTTCGGCCGGGACCGCGAACACGTCGGTCGGCGTCGCGAGGAATGCGAGGGCGACATCGCCGCGCCCGGCCTGCAAGCGCATGGTCAGTGCGTCAACGGCAGCGGACAGGCGGACATTGGCCGCGCCGTCAGCGTAAACGTAGTTGCCCAGCACCAGCGGGCCGTCAAAGGTAGCGAGCCAGTCGGCGACCGCGGGGACGTCGCTGGTCAGGTCGAGGCCGGCCCGCTCCGCGAGGTCCTCGGTCCTGCCCCCGGGCTGGTGCTGGCCGGGCGGCTGCGCCGCGACAGGAACCAGAAGTGTCCCCGCGCTGCGCCGTGCCGTGTCCAGGATGCGCTCCCAGATAGGGGGACGGGGCAGGTCAACCGCGATCACCCGGGCGCCCCAGCCCAGCAGGGTCGAAAGCGGTCCCACCTCGGCACCCGCCCCGAGCACGGCGACCGTGCGGCCGGGCAGGCGGAGCCACTCCGGGTGCGCCTCGACCGTCCGGACCGCAGCTGCGCACGACGGCTCGATTACGCCGCTGTCTACCCACGCCTCCAGCCTGCGCAGCAGCGCGTCGCCGCGTAGTCCGTCGCCGCGGTAGGGCAGCGACAGGCCCTCGCCGGGCTGCCCAGCACCCGGCACGGTGACCGTGGTAACAAGCCGGTCCGCGGGTGCCGAGAGCAAACTGCCGAGCCCGGTCTCCTCGCCGTCTGCATGCACCACGCGCATCTGCCCGTGCAGCGACTCCAGCCCGTCCCGGGCGACCGATACCGCGCCCTCCTTCGATGCCAGCCCGGCTTCGACCAGCCGGCGGAAGTGCACCACATAGCCCTTACGCCAGTTCGTATCCCGCTCCGCATCGCCTGCCCTGCCGGGTCGGCCGCCCGCAGCGCATCCGCAACCACCGCCCTGCCCACCGCCGACGTGCTCCTGCGCCCGTCCGCGGATGTGGGAAAGACAACCTGCACCGGCCCATCGCTGCTCATCGGCGCTCCCGTCATCGCCACGAGATAACCACGCTGAACGGCATCCCGCCACCACCGGCTGCCGCGGGAAAGGCATAAGGGGCGGAATAACTTCCAACCCGGCATAAAGCCTCCCCCTGTCCGAGAGGCTTTGTTGGCGAGGCCGAGAGGATTTCCGGCAACGTGTGCCGCGCGCTGATAACGTCGGGCAGGGCTTTCTGGGGATTGCCTGATCGGGCGGGACGGTGCGGCCACTCCGCTGGCCCCGATGCTCCTCTTAACGGTCAAGGGAGCGCAATGGCTCGGGGTGTCTCGGAGAAGATATGTTTGCGGTGAGCGCCGCTCTTTCCGGAGCGCTGGCCCGTGGCTGAAACTGGCGGTGAGCGTCCCCGGCGGACAGCGCCGGAGACGAGCCAATCGGCGATGGCGATTCCGGGGCTGAGCATCCTCCTGGGCTGGCCGGTGGGCGCTGACGCAGCGCTGTCCGTCGTCCTCGACGCGACCCGTGCATTGCTGTGGATCGAGACCGCGGCTGACGCCTCCGCGGTGGCCAGGGACCTTGTCGAGGATCTCGGCGGGGTGCCGGTCGCGGCCCTGCCCGCGACCGGCGACGCTCTTCCGGTGGACGTGTCGTTCGGGGTGGGCGAGCCAGTGCTGCCCGCGGCTCCGCGCTCGAGCGTCGCCCGGATGCTCCTCGAACGTCACCTCCCGATCTTCGTACGCGACGCCCAGCGTGCCCTGGAACTCGCCGACCAGACGTCGCGCCTCGCCGTAGACGCCTCTGTTGACTCGCTGACCGGCTTGGCTAACCGCCGGATGCTGAGCCGTGCCCTGGGCCGTCTCCGGCCCGGCGACACCGTGATCATGATCGACCTCGATCGCTTCAAGGCGATCAACGACACCCTCGGCCACCAAGAGGGCGACCGGGTTCTCCGCATCCTCGGCCAGACCTTGGCCGCTAACGTGCGAGCCGCGGACCGGGTCGGCCGTTACGGGGGCGAGGAGTTCGTGGTCATCGCGTCGGAAAGCCAGCCCGAGCCGTTCCTCACCCGCCTTCGGCTCGAGTGGCAGAAGACACGGCCATACCCGATCACCTTCTCGGCCTGCATCGCCCCGGCTCGTCCCGATCCCCGGCGGGCCCTCGATGCGGCCGACCGGGCCATGTACCGGGCGAAAGCGTCCGGACGTGACCAATGGCAATGGGCTATCAAGGAGGACTACTCATGACACCTGTGCCCGCAGCACCGGTATCGGAGCCGAAGCCGCCGCGGTTTGTCGCGGTCAGTGAACTTACCGTTCCCGAGGCGGGCCGCAAGGCCCTCGATGCTTCGTTTGGTGATCGGTTGGGCGCCGTGGACGGCTGGCCCGGTTTCCAGGGGCTCCAGGTGTGGGCCGAAGTCACCGACCCGTGCAGTCTGGTGATGATCTCCTGGTGGGATAGCCCGGAGTGTTTCGCGGCATATATGCGCTCCGAAGATCACCGCCGGTCTCATCGGCGCATCCCGGGCGGCGATGACCGGCCGCGGCCGCGCCGGTTCCGGCGCTTCGAGGTCGTCGCCCGGTGATCGGCGGGGACACCGGGGCCGCCCTGGTGGAGGGGTACCTCGAACACGCGGTCATCGGCGACAGCCGGTCCGGTGTCCGTCTGGCGCTCAACCTGCTGGACCGCGGTGTCCCGTTCGATGAGATCATCGTCGGCCTGCTTGGCGTCGCCCAGCGCGAGGTCGGCGAACGGTGGTTGCGCAACGACTGGACCGTCGCCGATGAACATCTGGCCAGCGGTGTTACCCAGAAAACGCTGGATGCTATCGCCAACTCGGTGGAAGCCCCGGCCGCCTGGCGGGCTGGTCGTGGTGGCCTGCGCCGAAGGCGATTGGCACTCGACTGCCGGCCCAGATGTTCGCCGAGATGCTCCGCTCGCACGGCTTCACGGTGGCCTTCCTGGGGGCATCCACCCCTATGGACCACGTCGCCAAGCTCATCGCGCGGCACCACCCTGACGCCCTCGCGGTGAGCTGCAACCTGGCGCTCTTCTTCTCCGGCGTCACCCGGCTGGCCGACGCCGCCCACCGCCATGGCATTCCGGTGATCGCCGGGGGACGAGCGCTCGGGCCGGCCCGGACCGGGCGACCCGGCTGGGCGTGGATGCCTGGGCGGCCGGGATCGACGACGCCGTCCGCATCCTGCACGAATGGCAGCACCAGCCGCCGGCTCGTCCGCACCGAGCCGACCCCGATCGACGAGCCGTCGCTGCGACTCGACGCGATGGCACCGGAGATCGCCGGAGCCGCGTTCGAGGCCCTCACCGCCGCCTACCCGCCAATGACGACAAGTACAACACCGAACAACTCGCCCGCACACAGAGAAGACCTCGCCTTCATCACCCAGTTCATCGCGGCCGCCCGCCTGGTCAGCGATCCGATCGTGCTGGCCGACATGCTCGACTGGCTCCGAACGCTTCTCGCCACCCGGGGTGTCCCGCCGGTCGCCGTCGCCGCAGGGCTGACCGTCCTGGCCCCGGTCATCAGCCAAGTCGACCCACAGGCCGGCCAGCTCGCCCTCGATTCCTTGTAACCCCACCGATGTTCATGGCGGAGGTGTCCGGGCCCGGCGGCGCCCGGACCTACGCGTCGCGGAGCCGGAGCGCCAGGCCGCCGAGGAGGAGCGCTCCGGCGGCCCAGGCGGCGAGTACGGCGAGTCCCTGCCAGGGGGTCAGCGGCAGGGCGCGGATATTCGCCGTGGCCTGGATGTCCAGACCCGCGGTCATCGGCCCGATCTGCTGGAGGTGCCGGTGCCAGGCCGGGTCGGAGACGGTGGCGGCGAGTATCGGAAACAGGTAGAGCAGGCCGAGCACGATCCCGGTCGCCGCCGCGGAGTCCCGCACTGCAGTGGCGACGCCGAGGGCGAGCAGGGCGATCAGTGCCAGGTATAGCGCGGAGCCGAGGGCCGCGCGCAGGTCGGCGCTGTTCCCCAGCGACAGCGGCGGGCCGGCCAGGCCGTGGCCGGGCAGGATAAGCTGCCCGGCCAGCACCGACCCAGCCGAGGCGACGGTCCCGGCCGCCAGCACCAGCCCCATGACGACCGCGGCCTTGGCGGCGAGAACGCTGAGCCGGCGGGGCATCGCGGTGAATGTGAGGCGGATCATCCCGGTGCCGTACTCGCCACCGATGGCTAGCACGGCGATGATCGCGGCCACTGCCTGCCCGAGGTCGACCCCGGCGAGCGAGAGCTTGGCCGGATCCTGGCCGCACCCGCCGACGACGTGGCAGGTCACCGATCCCGCGGTGGCCGCACCGACGGCCGCGGTGAGGACGACCACGGCAAGCAGCAGCCAGCCGGCGCCGCCCGCCGTCCGCAGCTTCGTCCACTCCGCGTGCAGGGTCCGGCTCATGCGTCTCGCCGGCGCAGCAGGAAAGCGGCCAGCGCCAGAGCGGCTGCGGCCCAGGCGCACAGCACCGCGAACCCGGCCCACGGCGCGAGCGGGGAATAGCCGTACATCGGCGTATAGGCGGCGGTGACCTGCGGATACGCCGGGACGGTCTGCTCGATGGCGATGGCGGCGGCTGGGGTGATCCGCAGCACCCAGTCTCCGGCGCCGGCGGGGCAGGGCCGTGATCGCGAGCAGGTACGGCAGAACGATCCCGGCGATCACGATGGTGACCGCGACCGCGCCGCGCCGCAGCACCGCGCCGAGGGCCAGGGCGAGGACGGCGGCGACGGCGATGAGCCCGGCGGCCCCGGCGATGACACGCAGTTCGGTGAGCGCTGTCACGGGCAGGATCGGGTTGCCGCCGCTTCGGAGCTTCGCCAGGCCGACCGGGAGCGCGATCGCGATTCCGGCGATCCCGGCGGCGAACGTGACCGCGCCGATCACGATGGCCTTCGCCGCGAGGACCCGGCCGCGGCGCGGGGACGCAGCCAGCGTGAGGCGGATGAGACCGCGCCGGTACTCGGCGGTGATGAACAGCGCACCCAGGACGGCCACCGCGATCAGCGCGGCGAACGAGCCGACGCTGATGGCGTCCTCGATCCGCATGCCAGCCCCCACCGAAAGGCCGGGTACGAACGGCGCGATGTCACCGCTGCCGCTGACGCCGAACCCGGCGCCGGCCAGGCGGAGCCGATCCAGCCCGGTGGGGCCAGACGTGTCCCCGACATCGTCGCCGGTCCACCCTCCCCCTGGCCAGCTGCCGCCGAGGCTGAGGTGATCGAAGGTGCCGGTGTCCTGGCTGGTGGCAAACGTTCCGGACTGGCCGAAAGCGGACTGGCTGAGCACCGTGCTGCGGGCCGGAGATGCCGCGAACAGCCCGGCCTGGGCGGTGGCCGGCAGGCCGGTGAGGGTGACGGTGCCGACCTTGGTCCAGCTGCTGGCGTCGGCGGAGTCGTAACCGGTGATCGTGTCGCCGCGGCGGACCAGGCGCAGCCAGCGCGGTGTCGCCGCGGTGACGTTCCCGGCCAGGCCCGCGGTGTCGCCGGTGTAGTTCCACTGCATCCGCACCCCGTGGCTGCCGGTCACCATCATCGCCGCGTACGCCGAGCCTGGCTTGATGGATGCGGTGATGATGATCCCGGCCTTGGACCACGGTTGGAGGCCCGGCGTCCAGCCGGCGGTCGGGTTCGGCGCCGCCGCGCCGCCGGAGGGCGACGCGCCGCTGCTGCCGCCGGAGCCTGAGTACAGGCCGGTCAGAGAGGTGACCCGGACAGTAATGCTGCCGTTTCCGGCCAGCGCCCGGCGCACGAAGGAGAACTGGTCGGTTACCGCCTCGCCGCCGGGTCCCGTCGGGGCAGCGGGACAGGCGGACGTCCCCGTCCCGGCCGCAGTCCCAGTCGTGACTGTGCATTGGCCCATGTTGAGCAGCGCGAACCCGGTGGGGAGCGCCGCCGCGATGAAGATGGTGATGATCCAGCCGCGGACCGTCCGGAACTTCGTCCACTCCGCGCGCAGCAGGTGTGCGAAGCTGTCGTGCCCGGCCGTCGTGCCCGGCCGGTACGGCGTCATCACCGGAGCGGTCATCGCGCGGCCCCCCTGGCGGGTTCGGCGCGGTACTCGACCGCGTCCCTGGTCAGTTCCAGGTAGGCCTGTTCCAGCGTCGCCCGGTGCGCGGACACCTCGGAGAACGGCACCGCCTGCGCGCCGAGCAGCGTCACGATCTTCTCCGCGGCCAGCCCGGACGCCGTCAGTGTGCCGGTGCCGGTGCCGGTGATGGTTGCCCCGGCGCGCTCCAGCGCCGCCGCCGCTTGGGCCGGCGCGGTCGTGCGCAGCGTGACCCGGTCACCGGACGCGGCCGCCAGCAGTTCGGCCGTGCTGGTGTCGGCGATCACCCGGCCGCGGCCGACGATCACCAGATGGTCGGCGGTGTCCTCCAGTTCGCTCATCAGGTGACTGGACACCAGCACCGCGCGGCCCTGCGCGGCCAGCGACCGCAGGAACCCGCGCATCCACACGATTCCCTCCGGGTCCATGCCGTTGAACGGCTCGTCGAACATCAGCACCGGCGGATCCCCCAGCAGCGCCGCAGCCATGCCCAGCCGCTGCCGCATCCCCAGCGAGTAGCCGCCGGCCCTGCGGCGGATCGCCGCTTGCAGCCCGGCCTGCGCGACCACGTCGTCCACCCGCCCGGCGTTCAGGCCCTGGGAGTGCGCCAGCCACAGCAGGTGGTTGCGGGCGGTGCGGCTGGGCTGCAGCGCCGCCGCATCCAGCAGCGACCCGATGTGGGTCAGCGGGCGCCGCAGGCTGGCATACGGCCGCCCGCCGACCAGCGCCCGGCCCCGATCGGGCGCGTCCAGGCCCAGGATCACCCGCATCGTGGTGGACTTCCCGGCCCCGTTCGGGCCGATGAACCCGGTGACCTGCGCCGGCGCGATGGCGAACGTCATCCCGTCCAGCGCCACCGTCGGCCCGAACCGCTTGTGCAGCCCGTCGACTTCGATGGTTACGTCGTTCATCAGCTGATCGCTTTCTGGTCGGAGGATGGTGCCCCGGAGTTCCCGGCGGCCGCATGCAGGCAGCATGGAGCGACCGAGGCAGGTGGACTGGGCAGAGGGAGTTGTCCCGCGCCGGTGCTGGCGCGGCGGGCGTTACGTGGCCTGCGCTATGCGGCGGGTGAGCGGACGGCGCGGGTCCCGCGCGCAGCGCTGACGACCGCGACGGCCGCCAGCAGGACCAGCGGCGGGGAGACCGCGAGCGGCCAGCCCGGGTGGTAGGGGGGTGCCCAGCGGTAGAGGCCGATCGCGGTGACGATGCTGGCCGCGCCGGCCAGGGCCATGGCCGCCGCCGCGACGCCCGCGGCCCGGGCGGCCAGGCGGACGGCTGGGCCGCGGGGGCGGAGCCTGCGCAGTGCCAGCGCGGGCCCGGCGGCGGATAGCACGCCGGCCGCGAATCCGAGGACCGCCAGCCCCAGGTGCGCCGCCAGGGCGAGCGGCCCGTGGCCGGTGCCGGGCTGGACCAAGATGGTCGTGACCGCGCCCACGGCCAGGAACAGGACGGGCACGACCACCGGCGCGAGCAGGCAGGCCAGCTCGCGTGGCCGTTGCTCGCGGCGGGCCCGGCGCATCATCATCAGCCACAGCGGCAGGCCCCCGGCGGCGACGGCCAGCACCGAGACGCCGACGGCCACGTCGAACACCCCGTACGACAGCGGGACGACTAGCTGCCCCACCCCGGTGAGCTGGGCCCCCGGGGATGGCGGGGGCTGGGTGAGCTGCACGAACACTGCGGCGAGGCCGGTCAGCACCGTCCACGCCACCAGCACTGTGGCCAGGCTGGCCCGGATCCGGGCGGGCCGGTCGTACAGGTGCCGCATGGGCCAGACCCACGCCGGTAGCGCCTGACCGGCCAGGCTGCCCACGGTGCGCAGGTCGGCGCCGGAATCCTCGAGCAGGACGCGGACCTCATCGGCGTATCGGGCCCGCCAGGCGGCCGGGTACAGGGCCAGCGCCGCCCGGGCCAGCCTCCCGGCCCACGATGATCCGGCCTGCGGTGGCGGCGCGGCACCCGTGCCCAGTGCCCCGCTCATGAGACGGCCCCGCCGTAGCGAACACGCAGGCGTTCCCGGGCGACGAAAGCGACCTGGTGCATCCGCTCGGACTGCTCGGCCAGCGCGCTGGCCCCAGCCGCGGTGAGCCGGTAGGGCCGGCGACGGTCCCCGGAATCCAGGGCTTCGATCAGGCCGCGCGACTCCAGTCTGGCGATCACCGCATACAGGGTTCCGGCGGTCAGCCGCACCCCCATGGTGTCCGCCACGTCCTGCATGATCGCGTATCCGTGCTTCGGCTCGCCGGCCAGGCTGGCCAGCACCAGCAGCGGCGGATCAGCCCAGCGATCCAGTCGGTCGGTCATGTGACCCTCCTGCTCGCGCCCGCCCGTCAGACTACTACGAGCAACGCTATACCGGCTAGCAGTATATCGCAAGCCGCTATAGCGCGGCGCGGACATCGGGTCACGGCCCACGCCCGGCTGGGCGGGCGGGCGATCCCGATAACGAACATGTCATCGGGGGCGCCGTAGTTGGCTTCGCCGTCGTAACATGCTCAAGGGAGTTCTGTTATGCATGTTGTTGACGTCGTCATCCTTGCTGGCTGGGTAGTCTTCTGGATCTATTGGCTGGCCGCATCCGTCGGCGTCAAGGCTGGCCAGAGCCGGTGGGCCCGGCTCGCAGGCCTCCGGGTCGGTATCATTCTGATCGTTCTTCTCCTGCTGCGGGGTAAAGCTCTGAAGGGGCAGGTGGCCACGAACGACCCGTGGCTGCAGGGCATCGGCTTGGCTGTCTTCTTGCTGGGCTTGGCGCTGGCTGTCTGGGCCAGGGTGTACCTCGGCCGGAACTGGGGAATGCCGATGTCTCAGAAAGCCGATCCGGAACTCGTCACTTCCGGCCCATACCACAGAATTCGTCATCCCATCTACTCGGGCATAATCCTTGGCTTGCTCGGCACGACAATCGCGGTCAGCCTGTACTGGCTGGTAGCGGTGCTACTGACTGGCGCGTACTTTCTGTACAGCGCCATTGTGGAGGAGCGCTCTATGGCCCAGCTCTTCCCTGACGCTTATCCGGCGTACAAGCGGTCAACCAAGATGCTGGTCCCTTTCATTTACTGAGGCTGGCCGGGCACGCGGGGTAGATCCGATGACAGCTGAGCTGGCCGGGCCGGTACGGGCGATCTGCCTGGCGCTGCCCGAGGTTGCCGAGCGGCTCAGTCACGGCGCGCCGACGTGGTTCGTCAGCGGCAAGAAGGCGTTCGTGACCTTGTGGGCGCACGGCCATCACGCGGACGATTTCCCGCACCTGTGGTGTGCCGGACTGCCTGGGGCGCAGCAGGAGCTAACCGCCGCCGAACCCGGCCGCTTCTTCCGGCCACCATACGTAGGTGGGCGGGGCTGGATCGGTGTCCGGCTGGACCGTGACCTGAACTGGACCGAGGTCACTGAGCTGTGCCAGGACGCCTACCGTGCCATCGCCCCGGCTCGCCTGGTGTCCCTCCTCGACGGCTAGCGCCTGCGCTCCAGTCACCCGCCGGCGCGCGGCCATGCGGTGCATCGGGTCGCCTGACCGGGCCCCGGTCAGGCCGCGGAACGCTCGCCGGGCAGGCGGCGGCGCAGCCGGGGCTGCCCGATGGCAGGCGGGTTGTAGGCCATGTCGAGCGTCCCGATGTCGGTGCCGGGAGGCACGATGGCATCGATCTGGTCCAGGATCTCGTCGTCGAGGGTGGTCTCGGCGCCGGCCAGCAGGCCGTCGAGCTGCTCCATGGTGCGCGGGCCGATGATCGCGGAGGTCACGCCCGGGTGGGCGATCGTGAAGGCCATCGCCAGGTGAGTCATCGGCAGCCCGGCCTTCTGCGCCAGGGGAATGAGCTGTTCGACGACGTCGAGTCGGCGTTCGTCGCTCAGGTGCTTGAAGCCGAAGCTGGCCCGGTGCGTGCTGGCTGGCTGGCCCTTGCGGTACCGGCCGGTAAGCAGGCCTCCGCCCAGCGGGCTCCAGACCAGGGTGCCCATCTCGTAGCGCTGGCAGACCGGTAGCACCTCGCGTTCGATGCCCCGGTTGAGGATCGAGTAGACCGGCTGCTCAGTGCGGAACCGCTGCAGGCCGCGCCGCTGCGCGACCCACTGCGCCTCGACAATGTCCGAGGCGGGAAAGGCGGACGTGCCGATGGCCCGGACCTTGCCCGCGCGCATCAGGTCGGTGAGGGCGGAGAGGGTTTCCTCCACGTCGGTGTCCGGAGCGGGCCGGTGGATCTGGTACAGGTCGACGTGATCGGTCTGCAGCCGCCGCAGCGAGCCGTCGAGCGCGCGGATGAGCCAGCGCCGTGAGTTGCCCTGCTGGTTGGGATCGTCCCCCATCGGAAGATGCGCCTTGGTGGCCAGCACGACGTTGTCCCGGCGGCCCTTCAGCGCCTGGCCGACGATCTCCTCGGACTCGCCGCGCGAGTAGGCGTCAGCGGTGTCGATGAAGTTGATGCCCGCGTCCAGGGCCTGGTGGATGATCCGGATCGAGTCGGCGTGGTCGGGGTTGCCGATGGCGCCGAACATCATCGCGCCCAGGCAGAACGGGCTGACCTTGATGCCGGTCCGGCCCAGCGTGCGGTATTTCATGGTTCTCCTCGTGCGTCGGCCGGTACGCGCCGCGGGCGCGGGTAGGCTCACTTAACCGGAGGAATGCTCCACTAGAACTATACGGAACAAAGTTCCGGTTAGCCAGGACTCAGGCGCTGTGGTCGAGGGGGGTGCCCACGGCGGCACTGGCTTCCTGGACTCTGGCCGGCCCGCGCAGGACATAGGCCACGCCGACGGCGATGACCGCGCCGGCCACCGGCCCGACCAGGTAGACCCACCAGGTGGACAGGTCGCCGATGGCCAGGTCGGGCCCGAAGCTCCGCGCCGGGTTCATCGATGCGCCGTCGTATGGGCCGCCCATCGTGCCCCAGGCCAGGATGTAGGCGCCGACGGCCAGCGGCACGAACGGGCCGTTGAGCTTGGGCCCGTTGGCCAGGTTGAGGATCATGAGAATCAGGCCGAAGGTGAGGATCGCCTCGAAGCCTGCCGCCTGCCAGGACTGGCCGGGTTTGGGCATCGTGGCCGCCAGGTTCCCGGCCGGGCCGAAGAAGGCGCGGCCCAGCAGCGACCCGCACACGGCGGCCCCGAACTGGACGACCCAGTAGACGCCGGCCATCACCCAGCCCATGTCGCGGCGCAGCGCGAACGCCAGCGTCGTCGCCGGGTTGAAGTGGGCGGAGATGTCGCCGAGGAAGTAGACGGCGACCACCAGCCACAGCGCGGAGACGAGGGAGAGCACCAGTACGGTCTGCCAGGGCTGCAGGGCACGACCACCGTAACGGGCCAGGATGGCCGCGCCCCCGGACAGCACGAAGGTCAGCCCGGCCATGCCGATGAACTCGGCCAGCAGCCGCCGCAGCCGGTGGTCGGGATTGGCCCAGTCGGCCCAGCCTCGCTGGCCACCGACCGACGCGATCAGGGCCGCCCGGCCGACCAGTTCGGTGCCCCGCATCTCCCGCTTGTCCGGGGCGGACTTCATCTCAGGCCTTCCCGGAGTCCGAAGGCACATCGGCTGAGCCGGGGCGGGTCAGCGCTATCGGGACGACGACCCGGTCGAACAAGTCCTCGCTGACCCCCTTGGCCAGCGCCGCCTGCTTCAGGGTCAGGTCGTGGTCGATGGCGTAGTAGGAGATGGCCGCGGCCTTGTCGTAGCCGATGACCGGCGACAGCGCGGTGACCATCATCACCGAGCGCTCGATGTTCTCCGTCAGCTTCGCCTCATTGAGCTTGGTGCCCTCGATCATGAACTTGCGGAAGTGATCGCACATGTCGGCCATGATCAGCGCCGAGTGCAGGTAGTTGCTGATCAGGATCGGGCGGAACGCGTTCAGCTCGAAGTTGCCCTCCGCGCCGCCCATGCTCACCGCCACGTCGGACGCGATGACCTCGATGGCCACCATGAGCATCGCCTCGGCCTGGGTCGGGTTCACCTTGCCCGGCATGATCGAGGATCCGGGTTCGTTGGACGGGAAGATCAGTTCGTGGATCCCGGTGCGCGGCCCGGAACCCAGCCAGCGCAGGTCATTAGCGATCTTGAACAGGGTGACGGCCGCCGCCCGCAGCCCGCCGTGGGCGCGCACCATCCGGTCCAGCGTGGCCTGGGCGGTGAACTTGTTGGCGGCCGTCTCAAACGGAGCGCCGGTCATGGACGCGATCTCCGCCGCGACTTCCTCCCCGAACCCAGCCGGGGCGTTCAGCCCGGTCCCGACCGCGGTGCCGCCCATGGCCAGCTTCAGCAGGCCGCCAGTAGCGTGCTCGGCCTCCGCGATCGCATCATCGAGCGCCCCGGTGTAGCCGGACCACTCCTGCCCCACGGTCAGCGGGGTGGCGTCCTCCAGGTGAGTCCGGCCGATCTTCACCACGTCGGCCCACCTTTTGGCATTGCGCTCGACCGCGTCGCGCAGCCGCCGCAGCGCTGGGATCGTCTTCTGCGTCGCCATCGTGTACGCCGCGATATGCATGGCCGTGGGGAACGTGTCGTTGCTCGACTGCCCCATATTCACGTGATCATTGGGATGGACCGGCTCCTGGGAGCCGAGTGTCCCGCCCACCAACTGGATGCACCGGTTGGAGATAACCTCGTTGACGTTCATGTTCGACTGGGTCCCCGACCCGGTCTGGAACACATACAGCGGGAACTCGGCGTCCAGCGCCCCGCTGATCACCTCATCGCAGACCCGCTCGATCAGCTCGCCCTTCCAGGCGGGGAGCCGGCCGGCCCGGGTGTTGACCACTGCCGCCGCTTTTTTCACGTACCCGTAGGCGTGGTAGACCTCCTTCGGCATCCGGTCGTGACCGATGTTGAAGTGCTCCAGGCTGCGCTGCGTCTGCGCACCCCAGTACCGGTCGGCAGGAACCTCGACCTTGCCCAGGCTGTCGAACTCCTGCCGCATCCCGGTGGCATCCAGGCCGATCGGCACGTCGAGGATCTTCGGCTGCTGCTCGTTCGCATCGGTCATGACGCGGCCCCTCTGAATGAGAAAGGTGCCCGCTGACCCGCAGATTGAGTCCGTTGAGGTCCGGGCCGGGCCAGCGGCGCGGGCTTCGGCAACGGACATACCCAGCATGCACAGCCTTGTCACGGATCTGCTAGCCGGGCTGGCTGCTGGCCGCCTGACCGGGCCAGGGCCGGCCGCGCTGCCCGGGCCGGTCAGCCCGGGACTCCGCCGTACCCGATTTCGTTTCCGTCCGGGTCAGCGTAGGTGATCTTGCGCACGCCGTCCGGGTACGTCTCCCGCCTGGCCGGCTCCAGTCCCCGCTGGGCGATTTCGGCCGTCAGTGTGTCCAGGTCATCAACGATGATGGTGTGCAGGGCATGCCCAGCGTGCTCCGGCCGCTGCACGATGTACACCGAGCGGTGCTCGGCGAGTTCCCAGACTGCCTCGGTGTCATGCGGGAAGAACGATGGCGGGGCGCCGAGCAGCTTCTCGTACCAGGCCAGCGCGGCGGTGTAGTCGTTTACTGGTATCCCCGCGAACAGGTAGACGGCCATGCCGCCATGCTAGGGGGACGGCAGTCAGGAGGTTCGACCCACGTTGGATCAGACATCGGTTACCGCGGCCGGCTCGATCGACACCTTCCTGCTGCTGCTGATCGGTATCGGGCCGAAGATCGCGCTGGTCCCGTTCCTGGAGATCACCGCCGCCCTGGACCCGGCCACCAAGCGGCGGGTGCAGCGCAAGATGCTGACCACGGCGGCGGTGGTGGCCGTGGCCCTCATGGTGCTGGGTGAGCTGCTGCGGACACTGCTGCACTTCACGATCGGGTCCCTGTCCATCGCCGGTGGTCTGATCCTGCTCGTGCTCGCGGTGTGGATGGTGCTCGCGCCACCAGCGCGCGGCGGGGATCGCCTCGACGGGAAAGACCCGATGCAACTGGCGCAGTTCCCGCTGGCCGTGCCGTACCTGCTCAACCCGGTCGGCATCGTCGGCCTGATGACGATCTCCGCCGACGCGAAATCGTTCAGCGTTTTCGCTGTGGCGTTCGGCATCCTGGTGGTCGTGCTGCTGCTGGATGTCGTCGTGTTCCGCTGGGCGAACCGGGTGAGCGAGAAGCTGGACCAGGACCGGATGCTGGTCACCGAGAAGGTCTTCGGCTTCCTGATCGCCGCGATTGCCGTGCAACTGATCCTCGATGGCCTCGCCTCGGTCGGAGTCATCCAGCCCGTCCCGCATTGACCTGGGGATCGTATTGCCCGCCGACGCCGCACACCCTGCTCAGCCGATGGACAGCGAGTTCGTGATCGTCGGCGCCGGGCTGCTGGGGCTGGCCACCGCAGCCGCCCTGACCCGGCGCGGACGCGAAGCGATCGTGCTGGAGCAGGCCACGGTGGGGCATCCGGGCGCCGGATCGAAGGGCAGCTGCCGGATCTTCCGGCTCGGCTACCCGGACCCGGAGTACGTCGCGCTGGCCAGGCAGGCCGGCCAGTTCTGGGCTGAACTGGAGCATGCCCGGGGAACCCAGCTGCGCACGCCGGTCCCGCAGCTGACCTTCGGCCCCGGACTCGGCGCGGTACGCCAGGCCATGCTGGCCGCGGGAGCGCCATGCGAACTGCTCCCGGCAGCCGAGGCGGCCCGCCGGTTTCCCGGTGTCGCCGTGCCCGGCCCGGTGCTGCTTGAGCCCGAATCCAGTGTGATCAACGCCGATGCGGCGCTGCGGGCGCTGGCGGCGGGGTCGGTCCTCCGCGAGCACACCCGGGTCACCGGGATCCGCGATCACGGACGGCGGGTCACGGTCAGCACCGGCGACGGCCCGCTCACCTGCCGCGCGGTGATCGTGTCGGCCGGGCCGTGGACCGCGGGCCTGCTCGGCACGGCCGGGATCACCCTGCCGTCGGCCCCGACTCAGGAGCAGGTGGCCTATCTCGGCCTGAGCGGCGGCGCGGTCCCGGATCCGCCCATCCTCATCGAGCACGGCGGCCGTGCCGGTTACGGGCTGCCGGTGCCCGGCGCAGCGCTGTACAAGACCGGCCTGCACCACGGCGGCCCAGCCGCCGACCCGGACCGGCAGGACCAGGACCAGGATCCCGGCCTGGCCGGCGACCTGGCCGGCTTCCTCCGCCGTTGCCTGCCCGGGCTCACGTCCAGCCCGGTCTCCTTCGAACGCTGCGTCTACGACAACAGCCCGGACGAGGACTTCGTGATCGGCCGGATCGGCAACGTGATCATCGGCAGCGGCACGTCAGGGCACGGCTTCAAGTTCGGCCCGCTGCTCGGCGACTGGCTGGCCGCGCTGGCCACCCGGGAGAGTGTGGGCGCCCAGCTATCCCGCCGGTTCTCGCCCCGCCGGTTCGGGAACAAGCTGACCAGACGGTGATCCCGGTCAGCTGTCAAGACCGCTCTTGCCGGCGGCTTGCGCCGTGCTCAACAATGCCAGACATAACCGGACCCGGAGGTGACCGTGGCCAGCTCGGCGTTAACTGTCGGCTCTGGTGACCATCATGTGATCGCCCTGCACGGGTGGTTCGGTTCGGCCCGCGGCTGGGGCCCGCTGCCGGACTACCTGGACCAGGACACGTTCAGCTACGTGTTCCCCGACCTGCGGGGCTACGGCGGCCGCCGGGACGTGGCCGGTGACTTCACCATGGAAGAAGCCGCCGCCGACGCGCTCGCGCTGGCCGATGACCTCGGCTGGGACCGGTTCTCCCTGGTCGGGCACTCGATGTCCGGCCAGGCCATCCAGCACGTGCTGCTGGCCGCCCCGGGCCGGGTGCGGCGGCTGGTGGCGCTGAACCCGGTGCCCGCCACCGGCGTTCCGTTCGACGACGCGGGGTGGGCGCTGTTCTCCGGTGCGGCGGAAGCCCGGGAGAACCGCGCGGCCATCATCAACATGTCCACCGGCAGCCGCCTCTCGCCCGCGTTCATCGACCACGTCGTGCAGCACTCGGTGGACAACTCCAGCCAGCAGGCGTTCGGCCGTTACCTGGAGTCGTGGGCCCGGCACGACTTCTCCGACCGGGTGCGCGGCAACCCGGCCCCGGTCAAGGTCATCGTGGGTGAGCACGACCCGGCGCTGTCCGCCGACGTGATGCGGGGGACCTGGCTAGCGTGGTACCCGAACGCCGAACTGGAGGTGCTGGCCAACGCGGGGCACTACCCGATGATGGAGACGCCGGCCGCGCTGGCCACGGTCATGGAGGAGTTCCTCAGCCGGGGCTGAACAGGCGGCTAATCTCCCGGTCAGCCGGGCGGCCAGCAGGCAGACGTCGTCGGCGCGTTCTGCGCCGCCGAGGAGGCCGGCCTGCGCGGCGACGCACATCTGCTCGGCCGACGAGGGTGCGGCCCGCCGCAGTGTCCGGGCCAAGGTGGCCAGACCCTCGGTGAGGCTGCGCTGCCGGTCCTCGATAAGCCCGTCGGTGTAGCAGAGCAGTCCGTCGCCCGCCGCGAGCTGCCGCCGCCGGGTGCTGAACCGGCTGCCGGCCGATGCGCCCAGCATGGTGCCGGTCGTGTCGTCCAGATACTCGGCGTGGCCACCGCCGGTGATGAGCAGCGGGGGTGGGTGCCCGGCGTTGGCGTAGCTCAGCTCGCCGGTGGCCAGATCGAGAACGGCGTACACGACGCTGGCCAGCGCGTCGGGCAGCAGCCGGGTGAGCGCGATGTTGGTCCGCCGCAGCACGCGGCCTGGCGGCAGGTTGCTGATGGCATAGGCGCGCAGCAAGTTCCGGGCCTGCCCCATGATCGACGCCGAGCTGATGCTGTGCCCGGCCACGTCCCCGGTCACCAGCCCGATCCGGCCGTCTGTCAGCGGGAACGCGTCATACCAATCACCGCCGACGTTGGCGCCTTCGGTGGCCGGCAGGTACCGCACCGCCAGGTCGAGGCCCGGCACCTGCGGCAGCACGTCGGGCAGGACGGCACGCTGCAAGGTTTCGGCGATGGCGTGCTCGCGGGCGAACGTGTCGGTGTTGGCCAGCCCGATGGCCAGCCGCCGGCGATCTCCTCCACCACCGCCACGTCTGAGCTGGCGAAGCGCGGCCTTCCGTAGTAGCGGCCCATGACCACCACGCCCAGAGTCTGCTGACCGGCCAGCAACGGCGCGGCCAGCGCGCTGCGCGGCCGCACGCTGGCCGCGATCTCGCGGAGTTCGGGGGTGGGTGCCCAGGACGGCAGATCGGCGCTGACGGCGCGAACCAGCTGGGTGACCCCCGTGGTGTAGGCGGCCTGGACCAGCAGCGGGCCGATGCTGGGTTTCGGATGCTCGCGCAGCGCGGCCAGCTTGCTGGCCAGGGCCGGGTCGGTGTGGCTGGCCGCGCTCGCGCACAGCCGGCCATCAGCGGTCGGCAGGAACACCACGCAGTAGTCCGCCAGGCTGGGCACGACCAGCTGGGTAACCCGATCGAGCAGCTCAGCCCGGTCCCGGGTGGCGGCGACCAGGGCGCCGGCCCGCATCAGCAAGTCGAGGCGCTCCTCGGCCCGGTCCGCCTCGGCGCGGGCCACACGCTCCCGGGTCACCAGGTCAGCGCGTTCCCGCAGCGCCGCGGTCGCCCGCCGCTGCTCGGTCAGGTCGGTGAACATCGCGTAGACCCGCTGTGGCCGGCCGCGGTCGTCCCACGCGTCCGGGACGGCGGTCTGCTGTATCCAGCGGACCTCACCGGTCCGGCCGTGCGGTACCCCCATGATCACGTCGGCGACCACCGTGCCGGTCCGCAGCGCCCGGCGCACCGGCAGGTCCTCGACCTGGAACGGGGTGCCGTCCTCGTGGACGGCCCGCCGCATGGGCGGCAGCGGCCAGCTGATCATCTCGGACTCGGACAGCCCCAGGATCCGCCGGGCGGCCGGGTTCGCGCCCAGCACGGACCGGTCCGCCGCGTAGTGGACCACCCCAGGCGGCATCGTCTCGAACAGCGTCCGGAGCCGTTCCTCGGCTGCGCCGAGCTGCGCCGCCACCGCCTCCAGCCGCTTCCGGTCCAGGCTCGGAACCGAAATGACCACACCCCCCGATGGTGTCTTACTCTGCGTGACTATGCCTGTTCAGCGTGGCCAAGGACCGGCCTGCGGGGCCAGGGCCGGAGGTCCCGCCGGCCCGGGCCAACCGCCCCGAAAACCCTATTCATGCCCAACGCCAGTGCCTGGCTCAGCAACCCAGGACGCGGCCCGCGCCCGCGGGGATACTGGAACACGAGCAGGCGAACGGACGGCCATGAGCTTTGAATTCGGGATCTTTGACTCCTTCAACCTGGGAGATTCGGCGCCCGGGCCGGTGATCGCCAGCCGGCTGGACTTCGCGGTCGCGGCGGAGGCGGCCGGCATCGGCCACTACCACGTCACCGAGCACCACGGCACGCCACTGTCGGTCTGCCCGGCGCCGAACCTCTTCCTGGCCGCGCTGAGCCAGCGCACCAGCACGCTGCGGATCGGCGCCCTGGTGTACGTGCTGCCGGCCTACGAACCGCTGCGCCTGGCCGAGGAGATCGCCATCCTGGACCAGCTCACCCACGGCCGGCTGGACGTGGGGGTGGGCAGTGGGGTCAGCCCGTACGAGCTGGCCTACTTCGGGGTGGAGGCCGGTCAGGCGCGGGCCCGGTACGCCGAGACCCTGGACGTCGTCACCCGGGCCCTGGCCACCGGGCGGATGACACACACCGGCACGCTGCTCCGCGACTACGACGTCGAGCTGTCCGTCGGGCCGGTGCAGCGGCCGCACCCGCCCCTGTGGTACGCCTCCAGCAACACGGCCACGGCCGAGTGGGCGGGCGCTAATGCCGTCAATTTCGTCGGCCGCTGGAACGGAGGCGCGTTCGTGCCCGCGGCCGAGGCCTACTGGCAGGCGTGGCACGCCGGTGCCGGTGCCGGTGCCGGTGCCAGGCCGGCCGCCCGCCCGCGGCTGGGTGTCGCGGCCAACGTCTACATCGGCGCGACCGACGGCGCGGCGATGGACCGCTTCCGCAAGGCCAACGACGTGTTCGCCCGGCAGCTCAGCAAGCTGTGGCATGACCACGGCAATCACCAGGTCGAACGCGCTCTACGACACCGACCGGACCATCGCCAACGGCAACTCCCTGGTCGGGTCGGCCGGGACGGTCCGCGATCTGCTCATCGAGCGGGTCAGCCAGGCACCGGTCAACTATTTCGAGGCCACCCTCGCCTTTGGTGACCTCACTGCCGCGGAGGCGCGGGCCAACCTGGCCGCGTTCGCCGAAACCGTGCTGCCCGCCGTCCGCCAGGCCGCCGCCACCGGGTGACCTTTCCGCCCTGGAATGGCGGTGTCTGGCCGGCGTATCGTGGCTGCGTGGTGGCTGAGGACTCGGTACCGCCGGTGTTCCGGGCGTCCGACGCGGACCGGGACAACGTCCTTGACATCCTGCGGCGTAATTCCGTCGAGGGCCGTCTGTCGTATGACACGTTCCTGCACCGGGTCGAGCTGGCCTTGCGGGCGCGGGGGGTGGGCGAACTCGGCGAACTGCTCAGCGATCTGCCGTCCCAGGCCCGCCCCGGCAGCTGGCCGGTGCGCGCCGTCCGCTGGTGGTCGGCGGGCACGGCGGGCATCCGGCAGGCCTGGCGGATGTCGCGGCTGCCCCGCCTCGCGCTGCCCCGGGACGCCCGCGTCTATCTGATCGGGCGCTCCCCGGAGTGCGACTTCGTCCTGCGGGACATGACGGTGTCCTGGCGGCACGCCGAGCTGCGGCCGTCCGCAGGCACCTGGCTGCTGGCCGACCTCGGCTCGAAGAACGGCACTCATGTCAACGGCTGGCGGGCCGGCCCCGGGTTCACCGTCCGGGCCGGCGACTATGTGCGCTTCGGCCGGGCCAGGTTCCACATCACGGACTGAGCCGGTAATCGGCAGCCTGCCCAGCCGGGCTCACTCGTCCACGCCCACGTAGCTGTGCGCGAACCAGCGGGAGAACCGCGGGTCGCTGAGCACCAGGCTGAGCCGGGCCCGGCGCAGCCCGTAGGAGAAGCCGCGGCTGCCGTCGGCGGCGCCCGCGTTGAACAGGCTGAGCATCAGGTTGGAGAACTCCTGGTGCCGCCAGACCTGCGGCAGCCGGGTCTGCGAGTAGTGCTCCAGGCGGCGCCCGTCGCCGCGGCTGCCGTACCGCTCGATCAGGCCGCTGGCCAGCTCCGCCGCGTCCTGGATGGCGATGTTCATGCCCTTGCCGCCGGCCGGCGTGATCAGGTGCGCGGCGTCACCGGCCAGGTAGATCCGGCCGTGCTGCATCGGCTCGCACACCCGGACCCGCAGGTCGAGGATGTCACGCTCGACGAACTCGCCCCGCTCGACCGGCGGCGGCCCGCGGCGGTCAGCCGGCGGCCGAGTTCGGCCCAGATCCGGTCGTCGTCCCACTGCCGGTAGTCCTGGCCGCCGGGCACTTCGAGCATGAACCGGGACAGCGTCGCCGAGCGGTGCATCTGCCCGGCGAAGCCCTGCTCGTGCAGCCCGTAGATGGTCCCGTCCGGCGGTGGTGCCGCGGCCGCGATCAGGGCCAGCCAGCGGGTCGGGTAGGCGGCGGTGAACCCGGCCGCGGCGCCCGCCACCGCGCTGCCCGCGCCGTCGCAGACCACGACGGCCGCGCACTCGATGCGCACCGGTTCCCCGGCCGGCCCGCAGACCGCCCGCACCACCGCGCCGTCCCCGGTCTGCTCGACACCGGTGACCTCGGTGCCGAACCGCAGCTGGCCGCCTTGGGCGGCCAGTTCTCCGGCCCAGTCGGCGACGAGGTCGTGCTGCGGGTAGATGTAGTGCGCGCGGCCGCCGCACAGCGCGGCGTAGTCGAGCAGGAAGGCCTGCCCGTCGGCGCGGAACTCGCACCGGCCGACCCGCAGGCCTGCCCGGAGGATCGGGTCGGCCAGGCCGTAACGGCGGAGCAGTTCCACCGTGCGGTGCTCGATCATGCCGGCCTTCACCCGGGTCCGGAGCCCGTCCGCCCGCTGCCGTTCCAGCACCACGAACGGGACCCCGGCCTGGTGCAGCAGGTGCGCCGTGACTAAGCCGGCCGGGCCGGCCCCCACGATGCACACCAACGGATCACGCGGGCCCATAACCGGCCATGCTAACCAGCGGGCTGCACGTTGGCGTTCACGTGGAACACGTTGTCCGGGTCATAACCCGCCTTGACCCGGGCCAGCCGGTCGTATTTGGCCGCGCCGTAGGCGGCGCGGACCCCGTCGCCGGCGTAGTCGGTGTTGCCGTTGATGTAGCCGTCCCCGTCCGCGCCACCGATCGCGTGCGGGCGCAGCACCGTCCACAGGCCGCGGACCCAGCCGCGTTCCGCGGCCAGCACCTGGTCGTCCGGGGCCATGCCGACGATGAACACGGCATACCGCGGCGAGCGTCCGCCGCTGAACGCCGTGTCCCGCTCACCGGGGCGGCAGTACGCGCCGTCCAGCCGGTAGCACAGCAGCGCCGACATCGGCGAGTTCTTGCCCGGGACGTGCTCGGTGAGCACGTCGATCACCGGGTCGGACAGTTCGGCCAGGTAGCTGCTCTTGTCGTAGCTGTAGCCACCCCAGGCGTTGGCCTCGTCGAGCAGTTGCTGCAGTTCGGTGTAGCGCATCGGCGCGACGAGATCGAACAGCGGCGGCAGGCTGCCGCGGATCTGGTCCACCAGCCTGCTGTGTTCCGGGGTGCCGCCGAAGCCGGTGAGCAGCAGCACGTAGCCGGGCGCGAAGTGGTGCTGCTCCGGCACGAACGGGGCGGGCGGCGCGTTCACCGCCCCGGTCACCGCGTTGATGTCCGGCGGCATCGCCGCGGTGATCTCGCGGGCCAGCCGGAGCGCTTCTGGGCCCTGGTCCAGGCCCCAGAAGAACAGCGCGAACTGCACCGTCGGGTCGAGTTCGTGCAGGCCGAACTCGAACGAGGTGACGACGCCGAAGTTGCCGCCGCCGCCCCGGATGGCCCAGAACAGATCCGGATGCTCCGCCGCCGAGGCGCGCAGCACCCGGCCGTCGGCCGTGACCATCTCGGCGGCGAGCAGATTGTCGATGCTCAGCCCGAACTTGCGGGTCAGCCAGCCCATGCCGCCGCCCAGGGTGAGCCCGCCGACGCCGGTATGGCTGACCAACCCGGCGGGCACGGCCAGCCCGTGCGCCTGGGTGGCCGCGTCCAGGTCGGCCAGCAGCGCCCCGCCGCCGGCCCGCGCGCGCCGGGCGGCCGGGTCGACGGTGACCGCGTTCAGCGCGCTCAGGTCGATCATCAGGCCGCCGTCACATACCGCGGTGCCCGCCGGGTTGTGCGCGCCGCCGCGCACCGATACCTCCAGCCCGTGCTCGCGGGCGAAACCGACCGCCGCGACGACGTCGGCCGCCGTGGCGCAGCGGGCGATCACCGCCGGGCGCCGGTCGATGGCCGCGTTCCACACCCGCCGGCCGTCATCGAATCCCGGGTCGCCGGGCACGAAGACCGGCCCGTCCATGACCGCGCGGAACCCGCCCATCTCCTTAGTGATCATGTGCGTCATTGCCTGAATCCCCCCGTTCCCCCCGGCACGCCCCGTACGGCCGGGTATCACCGCAGGTCATCAGCCTAATGTGCAGGCCGGCTGCGCAGCCCGTGGAGGCCATGTGGAGACGGTACGGCGGTGCGTCTGCCCAGCCTTGACTTTGTGTCGCAAAGTAAGTTAGCTTTGCAGTACAAAGTAAACGAGCCAAAGAGTGCCGGCGCCGACTGGACTGAGGAGCGCGGAGCGAGCGAGGCGCGACGAGGGAAGGAGGCGCGTCTAGGCACCCGGAGGCTCAAAGGTAAGGAGTGCCCGGGATGAACGAGGAATGTGGCACCACAGGCGGGACGAACATGGACGAGGCGGCCGTCATGGACGCGCAGGGCGCGGCGGCCATCCTGCAGCAGGCGCGCGACCGGGCCCGGCGTGAACTGGCGGTGCGGCGCCCGGTGCTGTTCCTGATCTGGGGACTGGTCGTGTTCGTCAGCTACGGGGCGATGTGGCTGTCGGTCCGCGGCCAGCACCCCTACCACGGGCCGGCCTGGGAGACGCTGCTGCTGGCCTTCCTGCTCTTCCTGGCCGCCGCGGGCGCGTCCGCCAACGTGGTGGACCAGGCGGCCAGCGGCGTCGGCGGCCGATCCGAGGTGCAGCGGTACATCTTCGCGCTGGCCCTGGTGGCCGGGTTCGCCGCGCTGGAGATCGAGAAGCAGGCGCTGGCTTCGGCCGGTGCCAGCCGGACCGTGCAGGCCCTGTTCGGCCAGGCCATCCCGCTGCTGGTGGCGGGCCTGGTGCTGGTGGCCAGCTGCGCCGTCACGGCCAGGCTGGACTGGGCCCGGCTGATCATCGGCAGCTGGCTGCTGGTTGTGGTGCTGGCCGGCGCGTGGACCGGCGTGGTGACCAACCTGGCCGTCTGCGCGCTGGCTGGCGGGGCCGGGATCCTGCTGATGGCGGTTATCGAGCCGCGGCTGCACCAGTCATGACCGAAGCAGAACTGGACCCGGTGATCCACGTCCCGGCCCGGCTGCGGATCGTGGTCACCCTGGCCGCCCTGCCGCCTGGTGACGACCTCTCGTTCACCAGGCTGCAGGACGTGATCGGGCTGACCCCGGGCAACCTCATCACCCACCTGCGCAAGCTGGAAGACGCCGGCTACCTGACCACGCACAAGAACGGCAGCGGCGGGTCGGCGCGCACCGCGGTCGCGCTGACCAACGCCGGCCGGGCCGCGCTGGACCACTACACCACCGTGCTCCGGCAACTGCTCGACTCGGCCGCGCCCGGCTGACCCAGCGCGCCAGCCAAGCCAGCGAAGGCCCCCATGTCACCACGTCTGCTCGCCCGCCCGGACCAGGATCTCGTTGACCGCCACCCGGCGGTCCCGGGTCACGATGTAGGCCACCGCATCGGCGATGTCGTCCGGCCGCAGCGTCTCGATCGATGCGGTCTGCTGCTGCGCGGCCTGCCGGATGCCGTCCCGCAGGTGCGAGGCCAGTTCGGTGTCCACCGTGCCGGGCTCGACCACGCTGACCCGGACCCGGTGCCCGAGCATCTCCTGGCGGAGCGCCTCGGCGAACGCGATCACCCCCGTCTTGGTCAGGCTGTACACGCTGCTGCCCGGCCGGGCCACCCGCCCGGCGGTGGAGCTGATCATGACCAGGTCGGCGACCTGCCGTGGCGCGTCCGCGGCCGCCCGCACCAGGTGCGGCAGCGCGGCGTGCGTGATGTAGAGCATGCCCTGCACGTTGACCGCCATCATCTGCTCCCAGTCGGCCACCGGGGTGTCCAGGGCGGGCCCGAGCAGCATGACCCCGGCGTTGTTGATCACGGTGTCCAGCCGGCCGAGTTCGGAGACGGTCTGCTTGACCGTGGCCGCCGCGTCCGGCTGCCGGGTCACGTCGGCTTCCAGCACCAGCGCGGTGCCGCCCTCCCGGCTGATCGTCTGGCTGAGCTCCTCCAGCCGGTCCCGGCGCCGCGCCACCAGGACCACCGCCGCCCCTTCGGCGGCCAGCCTGCGGGCGGTGGCCGCGCCGATCCCGCTGCTCGACCCGGTGACCAGCGCGACCGTGCCGGCCAGCGATGCTGTCATGTGCCCTCCCCGTTCCGCAGGTAGCTCACCAGACTAGGGCCCGGCCCGGGGCGGTCACTGGTGCGAGGCGCCGCCCCGGCGGGCCAGGGTGGGGCCATGCCAGTGCCCAGCCATGCCGACGTCATCGTCCTGGCCCGCCGTCCCGGGCCGTCGGTCTGTCCGTGCTCAGGAACTTCGGCCGCGTCGTGCTGTGCGGGACGGTCAGCGGCTACGCCCGCTCGGACGATCCGGCCGGCGGCGCCGATCTCACCGACGCGGTGTTCCGCCGCATCACCCTGCACGGCTACATCGCCAGCGACTACTACCCGGCCCAGCTGCTGCCGATCCGCGCGGAACTCGGCGCGCTGCTCCGCGCGGGCAAGATCCGCGCGGTGGTGAGCGAGTTCCATGGCCTGGACAGCGCGCCCCGGGCGCTGGCCACCCTGTTCGACCGTGGTGCGAACTATCTCGGCAAGCGGGTCGTCCGGATCACTGATGGCTGACCCCGGGGTCGCTGGGATGCGCGGTGAGCGGCGTGACCGGCACGTTCATCCACGGGTACAGCGGCAGCGAGCGCAGGATGGCCTGCAGCTCCGCCTCGTCCACCGCCCGGTACAGGCCGAGGGCGCGCCCGTCGGGCAGCCGCCATATCCGCTCCAGGTGCCCCTCAGCGGCCAGTTCCGCCGTCCGCCGCCCCTCGGCGGCAATGGTGTCCTGGACCACCTGGTCCGGGGTGCCCTCCGGGATGGTCATCGCGAACCAGGCCAGGAACTCGGTGCCGCTGCCCGCCGCGGCGGCGGGCGGGTCAAACGGATGCGGCCCGAGCGGCGTCACCTCATCCGTGCGCCACACCCGCAGCGGCATCGAGGCCAGCACCTTCTCCAGCTGGCCGGCGTCGTCCGCCGCGAACAGGCCGAGCGTCCGCCACTCGCCCGGCCCGAGCGGCGGGCGCCACAGCCGGAGCAGGTGCCGCTGCGCCGCCAGTTCCGCTGAGCGCGCCGCTTCCCGGGCGCGCACCTCGTCCACCGCCTGCTGTCCCGTTCCGTCCGGAACGTGCGTGGTCATGGTGACGAGATATTCCATCGGCCCACCCTCTCTGCTGCCTAACGCCAGTGCCTGGCTCACCGGCTGCCGCCGGTGCGCGGTCTGCGCTGCCGGAGCGCGTCGTCGAGTTCGCGGCGTGAGCTGATGTCCAGCTTGACGAACACCTTGCGCAGGTGCCACTCCACGGTGCGGGCCCCGATGAACAGCTGGGCGCCGATCTCCGGGTTGGTCTTCCCGTCCCGGGCCAGCTGGGCGATCTCCTGCTCCTGGGGGGTCAGCTCGGTGCTGGTGGGCCCGGTCCGCTTGCGGACCTTCTCGCCGGTGGCCAGGAGTTCCCGCCGGGCGCGGGCCGCGAACCCCTGGGCGCCCATCGAGCTGAACCCCTCGAACGCGGGCCGCAGCTGGTCCCGGGCGCTGGCCCGGCGGTTTTCCCGGCGCAGCCATTCGCCGTAGCTCAGCTGAGCCCGGGCCAGATGGGCTGCCATCCCGGTCTTGCCCAGCAGCTCGATGGCCTCGGTATGCAGATCCTCGGCCAGGTCCCCGTCGGCCAGCAGCGCCCGGACCCGCGCGGCCGCGCCGCGGGCCCAGCTGGTGCCGGTGGCGGTGGCCACCGCGGTCAGCTCGTCCGCCGCCGCGCTGGCCTGCTCCCGCCGATCACTGCGCACCGCCGCCTCCACCAGTTCGGCCAGCGCCCAGGACGAGGTGACCACCTCCCCGGCCTGGCTGGCGCAGCGGGCCGCCTCGGCTGCCTGCCGGTAGTTACCCAGACCGTTGTGCAGCACCGCCTGGGCGTACTCGGCGTAGGTCAGCGCGGCGCCCTCACCCCGGGCCAGCGCGCCGCGGGTCAGCGTCTCACCCAGGTCGGCCGCGGTGCCCGCGTCCCCCCGCCACGCGGCCAGCAGCAGCGGGACGTACGGCAGGGTAGCCGCCCTGATCCCCGGGTCGATGCTCTCCCGCTCGGTCAGCAGCGCAGCCGCCTGGGCCAGCTGGCCCGCCTGGATGTGGCTCTCGGCCAGGTAGTCGAGCGCGAACGGGAGCCAGCTGAGGGTGCCGCTGGCCCGGGCCAGCTGGACCTGGCTGGCCGCCAGCTCCGGCCAGGCCGCATCGTCCCAGAGATCCATCGCGACCAGGTTGAACGAGACCGAGAGCCAGTCCATCCGCTGCGGCTGCGCCCGGTACCGGCGCAGCGCCTCGGTCAGCGTGCCCGCGGCGTCCAGGTAGCCGTCGGTCAGCCGGGTGGCCAGGCCGCGCAGCAGCAGCTGGGCCTGCCCGGGCGACCCGGGACCAGGCGGCGCGCAGCGGGCGCCGTGCGCCACGGCCTGCACGTCCGCCCGGTGTGCGAGCCGGCCCGCGTAGATGGCGGCCAGCAGGGCTTCCAGATAGGTCTGCTGGGCCAGCCCGGCGTCCAGTGACTCCAGCCGCTGGGCCGCCCGGAGCAGCACCGGCGGCGCGTCGCTGCCCCGGCTCACCGCGAACGCGACCTGGGCCCGCATCCGCTGCACCTGCGCGCCGCCCAGCTCGTCGAGCGGCCCGATCTCGGCCGCGGCCAGCAGGGCCTGCGCGGCCTCGAAGTCACCGGCCGCGTACTTGGCCTCGGCCGCGGCGAGCGCCCGCCGGGCCTGCTCCGCCGGATCCGGGGTCAGCGCGACGGCACGTTCCCAGAACGCGGCGGCGGCGGCGACCCCGCCGCGGCCGCGCGCCCGGCTGGCCGAGCTGATCAGCTCGGCCGCCACCGCCTCATCCGGCCCGGCCGTGGCGTGCGCACGATGCCACGCCCGGCGGTCCGGGTCGGCCGCCGGATCCGTCGCCGCGGCCAGCGCGGCATGGGCGGCACGCCGGTCCTTGACCGCGGCCGCCCGGTACACCGCCGAGCGCACCAGCGGATGCCGGAACCGCACTCGCGCGCCGATGTCCAGCAGCCCGGCCGCGGTAGCCAGCTGGGCGGACATCGGGTCCAGCCCGAGGATCTGGGCCGCGCGGAGCACCAGGGCCGAATCGCCCACCGGGTCGGCCGCCGCCAGCAGGGCCAGCCGCTGCGCCCCGGCAGGCAGCCCGGCCAGCCGGTCCACGTACTCGTTCTCGATGCGCCCGGGCAGGTCCCCGGCGTCCGGCAGCGCGAACCCGCCGGCCAGTTCGGCGGCGGTCAGCCCCCGGCGCAGTTCGATCAGGGCCAGCGGGTTGCCGTGGGTCTCCTCGATGATCCGGTTCCGGACGTGCTCGTCGAGCGGAGCGTGCGTGGTGCTGGCCAGCAGGCCGCGGGCCGACTCGTCGTCCAGCCCGCGCAGCGCGAGTTCGGGCAGCCCGGTCAGGTGATCCGGTGCGGTGGCCGGCGACCGGGCCGCGAAGACCAGCGCGATCGGCTCGGCCAGCAGACGGCGCCCGACGAATCCGAGCACCTGTGCCGAGGCCTGATCGAGCCACTGGACGTCGTCCACCACGCACAGCACCGGCTGTTCCTCGGCTGCCTCGGCCAGCAGGCTGAGCGCGGCCAGCGCGACCAGGAACCGGTCCGGGCGGTTGCCAACGTCCAGCCCGAACGCGATGCTGAGCCCGCGCCGCTGCGGCTGCGGCAGTGCGCCGAGCCCGCTGAGCAGCGGGCCACACAGCTGGTGCAGGCCCGCGAAGGCCAGTTCCATCTCCGATTCGACGCCGGTGCCCCGGACCACCCGGAATCCCGGTGCCTGGCCAATCAGGTACCGCAGCAGAGCCGTTTTGCCTATCCCCGCCGCGCCGCGCAGCACCAGCACCGCGCTCTGGCCACTGTGCACGCCGGCGATCAGCTGATCCAGGATTTCCAGCTCGCCGGCCCGGCCGACCAGCCTGGATGAAGGAGGGGCTGTCACGGCGCGCGCCTAGGGCAGAACCATTTCCTCGCACCCCATTTCGGGTGACGGCTCGAGGGACGCCCTCTTTATAACGCTAACCCGGCGCAATGGGCATCCCGCAAGCTGATGGGCCCTTATTACCAGGCGGCTACGTCCCGCCAGGCGCGGCTGACCGCGGTCACTTCGCCTGCACGATGACCAGGGTCCGGCCCGCCGACATGACCATGAAGTCCCGGACGCCGGCCTCCGGGAACGGCGCCGACGCCGGGTACCACGCGCCGTTGCGGTAACCGGCCACGGTCCAGCTGGCCGCCGTGGCCCGCTGCCCCGCCACGGTCACCACCCGCAGCTCACAGCGGGTCCCGGCCGGGATCTGGCTGACCTGCACCAGGATCTGCACGCCCCACGGCCGCCCGCGGTACCGGACGATGGCCGCGGCCCCGGAGGCTGGGCTGCTGCCGCGCACCGTTTCCGGCCAGGACACCGCCACCGGGCGCAGCGCCGGCGGGGACAGCGCGGGCAGGCCCAGCACCGCCGCGCCCGCCGCCAGCGCCATGACCGCCGCGGCCGTCGCCACCTTGCGCCACATCCGGTGGCGGCGCAGCCGGGCCGCCCGGCGCAGCAGCGTGCGCGAGCCAGCTTCGCCCGGCCCGGGCCGGCCCGGGCTGGCCTCGGTACCGGCCAGCATGACGGCATCGGCCGCGGACACCGTGCCGAGCCGGCCGACCAGGCTGGCCAGCTCAGCCAGTTCCTCCCGGAGCCGGGCACACCCGGCCAGATGACCCTCTACCGCGGCCCGCTCCGCCGGGCTGATCGCGCCCAGCAGGTAGACCCCAAGCGCGGAACGGACCTGGCCGCACTGGCCAGGGTCACTCATGGCGGCTATCGCCCGCCGAACCGCACCGCATATCAGGAATAACGTGCGCAGCAGGCCGGATCGTTCACGCCGCGGCGGATACGTTCGCCAGGTACTCCTGCACCAGGCGTACTGCGGTCGCGCCGTCACCGACGGCCGAGGCCACCCGCTTGATCGACCGGCAGCGGGCGTCGCCCACCGCGAACACCCCGGGCACCGACGTTTCCAGCGGGAGCGGCGCGCGGTCGAGCGGCCACCGGCTCAGCTCTGCCCCGCCGCGCAGCACATCCCGCCCGGTCCGGATGTAGCCGTCCGCCAGCTGGATCCTGGCGGGCAGCCACTGCGTGCGCGGCTCCCCGCCGATCAGCACGAACAGCGCGCTGGCCGGGACATCGGTGCTGCGGCCGCGCCGCTTGTCGCACACGGTGAGGGACTCCAGGCGGCCCTGGCCGTGGCCGTCGGTGACCTCGGTGTGCCGCCGCACGGTGATGTTGCCGGTGGCCTCGATCTCCCGGATCAGGTAGTCCGACATCGACCGGGCCAGGCTGTCCCCCCGCACCAGCATGGTCACCCGCCGGGCGTACCGGGCCAGGTGCAGGGCGCTCTGGCCCGCCGAGTTGCCGGCCCCGACCACGAAGACGTCGTGCCCAGCCATGGCCCGCGCCTCGGCCGCGGCCGCACCGTAGAACACACCGGAGCCGACCAGCGCCTCGAGCCGCGGCACGCCGAGGCGGCGCCAGGCGATGCCCGGCGCCACGATCACCGCGTCGGCCCGGATCTGGTGCCCGTCGGCCAGGTGCACGATGCGCTGCGCGCCCCGGCAGTCCAGGCCGGCCGTGCGCTGCGCGAACACCATGTGCGCACCGAACATCCACGCCTGCTCGCAGGCCTTTCGGGTCAGCTCATGCCCGCTGACCCCGTGCGGGAAGCCCGGATAGTTCCGGATCATCGGGCTGTTTCCGGCCTGGCCGCCGGACACCGTCTCTTCCAGCACCACCGTCTGCAGGCCCTCCGAGGCGGCATAGACCGCGGCCGTGAGACCGGCCTGCGGCCCCCACGATGACCAGGTCGCATTCATCCAGATCGCTCCGGGTGGTGCCGCCGACCGCCGCGATGACCTGGGCGGTTGTCGGCCTGGCCACCGTGTAGCCGTCATGCCGGATCAGCACCGGCAGGCACGACCCGGGCAGACCGCTGCGCTGCAGCAGGCGGCGGCCCGGCCCGCTGTCCGCGTCGTGGAAGTGGAACGGCACATAGAACCGGGTGAGCAGCTCGCGCAGCGTATTCGTGCCGCGGTCCTGGCCCCGCCCGACCAGGTAGAACAGCTCGAAGCCGGTCTCCTGGTCCTTGGCCCATTCGGCCAGGAACTGGCTGACCTCGCGGTACAGGTCCTGCTCCAGCAGCCACGGCTTGCTGATGTGATAGTCCGCCTGGCCCAGCACCATGGCCTGCACGACCGGGCTGCGCGCCGAGTAATCGCGGTCCACCGCAAGCACCCGTTTGGCCAGCGGGTGCAGGTCATGGGCCCGGGCCAGAAACTCGACGCCGGGCATCTCGGCCATCGCGTGGCCGGCGATGAGCAGCGCCACCGGCTGCCGCCGCGCCGCCAGGTCAGCCAGCTCAGCCAGCCCGGCGCTGGCCGAGGCCGTCGCCACCAGGCGGAAGTCCTGGCCGAACCGCCGGCCGAGGTCGTCGCGCAGCGCGTGCACCACTCCTGGCTCGTCATCAAGACCGGTTGTGCCATGCCACGACGCTAGGCCGCGCACCGTTCGCACATCGTTCGCCAGGCACTGGCGTTAGGCAGGAAGTATGGGTTTTACAGCGTCCACAGCGCCTCGGTGGGTGACAGCCGGGCCGCCTTGAGCGCGGGCAGCAGCCCGGCCAGGGCGCCGATGAGCACCGCGGCGGCCAGCCCGCCCGCCCAGGCCTGGGCCGGGATGACCACGGCCCAGCCCTTGGTGTGTGCGTAGACGGCGGTGGCGGCCACCCCGGCGGCCACCCCGGCCGCCCCGCCGACCAGGGCCAGCGCGACCGCTTCGGTCAGGAACTGGATCCGGATGTGCCCCCGGGTCGCGCCGAGCGCGCGGCGCAGCCCGATCTCGCTGCGCCGTTCCAGCACCGCGATGACCATGATGTTGGCCACCCCGATCGCCCCGACCAGCAGCGCGACCGCGCCCAGCCCGAGGAACAGGGTGTTGAACGCCCCCTTGGCATCGGCCTGCGCGACCAGCGCGGACGACGGCACCGACACGTCCGGGCTGCTCGGGTCCTCCGGGTCGGTCTGCGCGCCGAGCAGGCTGTCCACCGCGGTCACCCGCGAGTCGGTCGCCTTGACGTAGATCGTGGTCGGGTGCCCGTCGAAGCCATAGTTCTGCTCGGCGAACGGGTAGCCGACCAGCACGCTGGAGTCCACGTCGGGGGACAGCACGTCCGGCTTGAGGATCCCGGCCACGTACAGCCACATGTTCCCGGCCCAGACCCGCTCGCCGGGGAAGACGTGGTCGATGCCGAGCAGTTGCGCGGCGGCCGCGCCGAGCACGCACACCGGCTCGCGTGCGGTGGCCGCGTTGAGGAACGTCCCCTGGGCCAGCGACGTGCCGGCCGTGCCGGGCAGCCGCAGGCTGGTCGCGGCCACCGACAGCGCGTTGGTGTTGACCGTGGGGATCAGCGGGCTGCGGTAGACGCTGACCCCGTCGATGGTGCCGGTGGTCTGCACCGCGTACACCCCGGGCAGGCGGCTGATCATCGCGGGCGCGACCAGCGGCAGTTCCTCGGTGCCGCCGGCGAAGTTGTTCCCTGGCTGCACGGTGAGCAGGTTGGTGCCCAGCGCGGCGATCTCGTCGTTCAGCCCGGCCGCCGAGGAGGACGACAGGCCGAGCACCGCGACGATGGCGGCCACCCCGATCGCGATGCCCAGTGCGGACAGCGCGGCGCGCAGTTTCCGGGTGCGCAGCCCGACCAGGGCCAGCCGGGCCAGGTCGGAGGGGCGGAGCCGGGCTGTGCTGATCCGGGGGGACGACCCCCCGGAGCCCCCCGCGACAGCCGGCCCGGAGGGAACACGCCCACGGCGCGCCCCCCCTCGCCAGCCGTGAACCGTCATCGGGACCCACCCGGCCCGGCGGTGTCGGACACGATCCGGCCGTCCAGCATCCGCACCTGCCGGTGCATCCGGGCCGCGACCGCCTCGTCGTGGGTGACCACGATGATCGTCGTCCCGGCGGTGTGCAGTTCGGCCAGCAGGTCCAGGATGGCCGCGCCGGTCGCCTGGTCCAGGTTGCCGGTGGGCTCGTCGGCCAGCACGATCGCGGGGGAGCCGGCCAGCGCGCGGGCGATGGCCACCCGCTGCCGTTCCCCGCCGGACAGCTGGGTCGGCCGGGCGCGCAGCTTGTGGCCCAGCCCGACCCGGCCCAGGGCCGCCGCGGCCTCCTCCCGCCGGGCGGCGATGCCGACCCCGGCGTACAGCAGCCCGTCCGCGACGTTGTCCAGCACGCTGGTGTGTTCGGCCAGGAAGAACTGCTGGAACACGAAGCCGATCTGCGTGGCGCGCAGCCCGGCCAGGGCCCGGTCGCCCAGCGTGGCCACGTCCAGCCCGGTGATCCGCACCGTGCCGCCGGTCGGCCGGTCCAGCGTGCCGGCCAGGTGCAGCAGGGTGCTTTTCCCGGACCCGGACGGGCCGAGCACGGCGACCAGTTCACCGGCCGCGACGGCCAGGTTCACCCCGCGCAGCGCGTGCACCGGCGGGGCGCCGGGATAGACCTTGGTCACCCCGGCCAACTCCAGGACCAGGCCCTCTCCCGGCGGCCAGCCGGCCTGGGCCGTGGCGGCGGCCCGCACCGGGGTGCTCATATCCCCGGCACCACGACGTGCTGGCCCGGTGTCAGGTTCCCGCTGACCTGCACCTTGCCCGCGGCGTCGTCGAACATGCCGGGGGTCACCGTGACCAGGTGATGCCCGCCCGGCCCGGTCACCTCTACCGCGTACTTGCCACCCGGCTGGGCCAGCAGCGCGTTCACCGGCACGGTCAGCGCGTTGGGCACGCTCCCGGTGGTGATGGTCACCGTCACCGGGGCCTGGTTCAGCTTCCCGGCCGCGTTCGGGTGGGTCAGCGAGACCAGCACGGTGATGGTGGCCCCCGAGCCGCTGGCCGAGCTGTTCGAGGAGCTGCCCGGGGACCCCGACGAATTGCTGGAACTACCCGACGAGGGCGAGGTGGCGACACGGCCTACCTGGCTGACCACCCCGGGGGTGATGCTGCCGTCCGGCAGCGTGACGGCGACCTGGTCGCCGTCCTTCACCTCGGATTGCAGCGACGGGTCCAGCTCGATGGCGACCACCGGGGTGACCGAGGTCGCGGTCAGCACCACGGTCCCGGAGGTGGCCGGCCCGCTCAGCGACGTGCTGGTGCCCAGCCCGGTGACCAGCGCCGGGCCGGGCAGGAAGGCCGCCTGACCCAGCGGCAGGGTGCCGGTCACGGTCAGCCCGAGCCTGGTCTGCAGCAGTTCGACCGCGTAGGCGGTCTCGGCGCTGTAGTAGTCCCAGCCGGAGCGGGGGCCGAGCGCCGCCCGGGTCGCGTACCCGAGGTGCAGCAGGTCACGGTTCAGCTCGGTGACATCTGCGCCGGTCATCCCCTCGGACAGGTCGCGGTAGGCCGGCACCGGGCCGTACAGCAGCACCACCGGGCTGCCGGACACGCCGTAGATCTGCTGGCCCTGGTGGATGACCTGGCCGATCTGCGGCAGCCAGGTGAACGTGCCCGACCCGGCGGCCGGCGAGGATGACGAGGCGGCCGACGACGAGGACGATGAGCTGGCGGGCACCGCCACCGACCAGGTGCCCGCGTCGCCCAGCGTGCCGTCCTCCTCGGTCTGGCTGGTCAGTGACTGCCGGGTCACCGTCGCGGTGCCGGTCTGGTACCCGCTGCTGGCCCCGGCCGCCGGGTTGCTGGACCCGCGGAACGCCCCGCTGGCCAGCGCGGTCCCGACGCCGGCCGCGGCGACTACGACCACCACCCCGGCCACTACCCAGCCCCGCCGGCCGTGCCGGTCCCGGCCCGCCTGCCCGCGGCCGGAGTACCCACGGCTGGGCCGCGGCCTGGCGCGCTGGCCCGCGGTCGGCTTCCGCCTGGCCGCTGGCCCGGCGGGCCGGGCCGCCGTCGGCTTCCGCTGGGCCGTCGGCTGCCTGCGCGGGCACTGCTGCTGCGCCCGGCTCAGCCTCCGCCTGCCCACGGGCATCGGTGTCCTGGTTCATTTCCTCGTCCTTCCGGACCGCGCGCACGTGATCGGCTGAGCCCATCCTCGGCGCCGCGGATCAGACCGCCGCGTGGGCTGGATGTGAGTCTGCTGTGAGCCAGCTCTCAACCTCCGCCTCCCGATGGCAGGAACATCCCGCACGCTTTAGCTGCCGCCTGGAACTGCGCCGAGCTGGTGTCGGTATCTGCCGGCGGGAGCGGCTGCGTGTTGTGGCCGTACTGCTGCGTGGGGTCCGGCCAGGTCGGGTAGCCGTGCGACCGCATGCACCGCGCGGCCTTCAGGCCCTGAAGGAACGCCTGGTGCAGTTCGGCCGCGCTCGGCGGGGTGCCATGCGGCAGCAGATGCTGGCAGGCCTGCATGGCCGGGCCGAACTGCGCCGAGCCGGGATCGGCGCCCTGGACCGCGAACCCGTGGAAGATCAGCAGGGTGCTGCCGGGGTTCGGGCTGGCCGGCGCGTGACTGAGGTAAACACCCCGCTCGCCGTGCGTGTGCAGGCACTGCACGAGCTTGCCCAGCGTCACCGACACATCCGCTGCGGCGCTGGTCGCGGAACCGGCCGGCGGTGCGCCGCTGCCGCAGGCCGCGGCCAGCACGGCCACGATGGCCAGCCCGGCCAGCGCGGCCGTCCAGCGCAGGCCCGCTACGAGTTGCTGCATGTCTGCTGCGCCGCCTGGAACTGCGCCGAGCTGGTGTCGATGCTGGACGGCAGTGGCTGCTCGTCGATGCCGCCGTTGGCCACGATGGGGTCCGGGTAGTCCGGATAGCCGTGCGCCCGCATGCACGCGGCGAACTTCACCATCTGGTCGATCTGCTGCCGCGTCATCTGATGCGGGCCGCCGCCCGGCAGCAGGTGCTTGCACGCCTTCATAGCCACGCTGAACTGGGATGTCTGTGGATTCACGCCGGTTACGTAGTGCCCCATGATGCTCAGCACCGTGCTCGAATTTGAGGTGCCCGGCGAACGCGAACCAGAGAAATAGAAGTTCAGCACCCCGTGGCCGCGCATGCACGCGGCGAAGACGTCCAGTTGCTGCACGTTGCCCGGAGCCGGGCTCGGTGCGGCCGACGGCGAGCCGCCGCACGCCGTGGCCAGCAGCGCGGTCAGGGCCAGCGCGGCCAGGCCGGCCGCTCGGCGCAGTCTCATCTGGTCAGCCTCCGTTGCCCGGTGCGAACGATCCTTCCGGGAGACAGCCTGGCGGGCGGGAATACGACTAGCACACGGATCGCATGTGAGTTTCATGTGAGTAACCGCTGTCACCGGCCTCACATGAAACTCGCATGCAGGTCACAGCCGGGCTTAGCGTTTCTGTGATCTCCTGGCCGGAGGCAAGGAGGCGTTCATGGCTGAACCGGCAGCGGCACCGGCCGCCGATCACGGCCGTCTGCTGGTCGTCGACGACGAGCCGTTCCTGCGTGACGCGGTAGCCGCGTCACTCACCTTCCTGGGCTTCCAGATCACCACCGCGGACACCGGCACCGAGGCGCTCCGGCTGGCCCGGGAGCGGCCGTTCGACCTGGTCGTGCTCGACGTGATGCTGCCGGACACCGACGGCTTCGAGGTGGTCCGGCGGCTGCGCCGGGACGGCAGCCGGCTGCCGGTCATCTTCCTGACCGCCAAGGACACCCAGGACGACAAGGTCACCGGGCTCACCCTGGGCGGCGACGACTACATGACCAAGCCGTTCGGCCTGGAGGAGCTGGCCGCCCGGATCCGCAGTGTGCTGCGCCGCACCCGCCGCGACGAGGCCGGCGGCCCGGTGCTCACGTTTGCCGACATCGAGCTGGACCAGGACTCCTACGAGGTCCGCCGGGCCGGCCAGCCGATCGAGCTGTCGCCGACCGAGTTCCGGCTGCTCCGCTACCTGCTGCTCAACCCGGGCCGGGTGCTGACCCGGGCGCAACTGCTGGACCACGTGTGGGACTACGACTTCGGCGGGTCCAGCACGGTGGTCGCCACCTACATCGCCTACCTGCGGCGGAAGCTGGCCGAGCACGGGCCCGATGTGATCCACACCCAGCGCGGCGTGGGCTACAGCCTCCGGCTGCCCCGCGAGCAGCGATGAGGCTGCGCCGCCCGCGCCGCGCCAAGCTGCGCACCCGGGTGCTGCTCGGGGTGCTCGGCGTCACGCTGGTCGCATTGGTGGCGTTCGACGTGGCCGCGGTCACCGCGCTGCGCGGCTACCTGCTCAGCCAGACCGACCAGCAGCTCAGGCAAGTGCTGAGCCTGTACCGGGTCCTGCCCACCCACCCGTCAGTCACCCCGCAGGTACGTCCCCGCCACTTCGTGCCGCCCCGTGAAGTCAGGGGCAGGCCCAGGAAGCAGATCACCGGGCCGCGGGCCATCCTGCCGGGCGCGCTTGGGCAGTTCGAGGTGGTGACCGTAAACCACAGCAGGCCGACCCTCTCGATCATGGGTGGTAGCCAGCTGCTGCCCCGGGTTTCCGTCCCGTATCTTCAGACGCTGGCCAGGAGCCATACGGCGGTGACCCTGACCGGCCAGGACGGGACTACCCAGATCCGGCTGATGGCGGTGTCCTTCCCTGGGTACGGCCTGGTGTACGCCACCACCAGCCTGTCCGGCCTGCAGCGGACCGTCGGCCAGCTCGAGCTGATCCTGATCATCGGGTCGGCGGCCGCCGGGGCGATCGCGGCCGGTGGTGTCGCCTGGGTGATGCGCCGCGGCCTGCGGCCGGTCGAGGTGATGGCGGGCCAGGCCGACAAGATCAACGCCGGCGACCTGACCGACCGGGTCAGCCCGCACGATCCGGGCACCGAGATGGGCCGGCTCGGCGCCGCGCTGAACGGGATGCTGGCCCGCATCGAGGACTTCGTGGCCGAACGGGAGGCCAGCCAGGACGCGACCCGCCGGTTCTTCGCCGACGCCAGCCACGAACTGCGCACCCCGCTCGCCTCACTGCGCGCCAACGCCGAGCTGTACCAGCAGGGCGCGCTGCCCCGCCGCGACCAGGTCGATGAGGCGATGCGCCGGATCACCCTGGAAGCCCAGCGGATGGGCGGGCTGGTTGACGACATGCTCCGGCTGGCCCGGCTCGATCAGCAGCCCGGCCAGCAGTGCGAACTCGTCAACCTCGGCGCGCTGGCCACCGAGTGCGTGCAGCGGGCCCGCACCGCCCACCCGGACCGGACCTGGCGCTGCGACGTCACCGGTGGCCTGGAGGTCACCGCGGACGAGGAACTGCTCCGCCGGGCCATCGACAACATTCTCGGCAACGTGGCCGCGCACACCCCGGCGGGCAGCACCGCCACGCTCACCGGCACCGGGCGCGACGGCCAGGTCGTCCTGGACGTCAGCGACGACGGCCCGGGTGTCCCGCCGGAACAGCTGCCCCGCATCTTCGACCGGTTCTACCGGGCCGGGGTACCGTCCCGGCGGCCCGGGTCCGGCCTGGGCCTGGCCATCGTGGCCGCGGTCGCCGCCGCGCACCACGGTCAGGTGACCGCCGCCAGCAACGCCCCGCACGGCCTGCGCATCACCCTCACCCTCACCCTCCCCGCCGCCGCCACCCCGCCCCCGGTTGACGCCAGCCCAGCCCAGCACCAGACCCCGGTCGCGCATTAGCCCGTGATCACGACTTCAGCGGTATGGGAACCCAGCGCCGCTGAGTTCTGGGTACCTGGCTGCCCCACTTGGCATGCGCGCCATGCGGGAAAGTGTCCGTTTTGCCGGGAATGGGCGTACGGCGCGCATGCCAAGTGCGTGCCTGCCCATGGTCGGCAGCTAGCTAGCTGCGATTCTCAGGTGCCGTGATGGTGCTGGCGGGGCAACTGAGACCCGGGCTGCCTGTGGCGTGACAAGATCAGCGGCGTTGCGTTCCAGCAACATCTACGGGGGCGCTGTTCGCGGCGGATCTCATTGGACACACCAGCCCCCACCTTCGCGCGACCGCCGCCGGAGGCCGGCCCGTTTACTTATGCAGGTAGGTACCTGCATGATGTCGGAGGTGGACGGGGATGACGCGGTGTTCAAGGCGCTGGCTGACCCGACGCGGCGCGCCCTGCTGGACCGGCTCCGCGAGCGCAACGGCCAGACCCTGGGCGAGCTGTGCGGGCCGCTGGACATGGCGCGGCAGTCCGCCACCCAGCACCTCGGCGTGCTGGAGGCGGCCAACCTGATCAGCACCGTCCGCCGGGGCCGGGAAAAGCTGCACTACCTCAACCCGGTCCCGCTGTGGGCCATCCAGGAACGCTGGATCGGCCGATTCGAGCGGCCCCGGCTGCGCGCGCTGAGCGCGATCAAGCACCGGGCTGAGGAGGACAGCATGGCCGACCGGCCGGGCTACGTGTACGTGACCTATATCGAGAGCTCACCCGAACGAGTCTGGGCGGCGCTGACCGACCCGGACCTGACCGCCGAGTACTGGGGGCACAGCAACGTCTCCGACTGGCAGCCCGGCGCCCGCTGGGAGCACCGGCGCACCGACGGCTCGGGCATCGCCGACGTGGCCGGCACCGTGCTGGAGTCCGCGCCGCCGCGCCGCCTGGTCATCACGTTCGACCCCCCCGGCGAGCTGCCGCCGACCGGCCCGTCGACGGTGACGTTCGACATCGAGCCGTACCACGAGATCGTCCGGCTCACCGTCACCCACCAGAACCTGGCCGACGAGGCGGCCCTGGACGCGATCTCGGCCGGCTGGCTGGCCGTGCTCGCCAATCTCAAGTCGCTGCTGGAGACCGGCCACGTGCTGCCGCGCGCCCCGTGGGAGATGCACGCCGAGTTGCGCGCCGGGCAGATGGCCCGCAACGACCCGCCGAACCGGCCGCAACTGTAGGTTCAGCTCCACCCGGTTGCGGGTGCCAGCCCCCTGGCCTGCCCGGCCCGGCCAGTCCAGGATGAAGTTCCGATGGATGCCGTCGTAGCGCACCGCGAGACACGACCGCGCACGCTCCGGGCCGGCTGGGGCCGGGCCGAGATCATCTGGGCCGCGGCCGCCTTTGCGGTGCTCTGCCTGGCCGTGCTGAGCTTCGCGCCGCAGCTGGTCGAGCCGGACGACTACGCCTACCAGGCGTCGATCGTCGGGATCACCGAGGGGCACTGGCTCAGTCTGTCCAGCGCCCAGGCGCACGTGCTCAGCGCGCACGTGCTCGACATGGCCGGCGCTGGGTCGGCCGGCGCGGAGGATCGGGCCGCCCACCCCGATCCAGTGGGTGCAGCTGGCCAACGGCCGGTGGATCAGCGAGAAGGACCCCGGCTACCCGTTCCTGGCCGCGCCGTTCCAGGCGCTCGGCATCATCCGGCTGGCCTCGCTGTGCTACGCCGCGCTGGGCTGTCTCGGCCTGTACGCCGGCGCGCGGCGCTGGCTGGGCCGGTGGGGCGGCACCGCCGCGGTCGCCCTGTTTTGCTCGTCCGGGGCCGCGATGCTGTTCGCCTGGCGCGACTACATGCCCACGTTCACCGAGACCTCGCTGATCGCCGCGGGCACCGGCGCGCTGCTGTGGACGCTGCTGGCTACCGAGGCCAGCGCGGAGCGGCGCACCTGGACCGGCCTGCTCGGCTTCCTGGCCATCGAGGTGGCCGTGTTCTGCCGGTACACCAACCTGGTCGTACTCGGCTGCGCGGTGCTGACCGTGCTGGTGGCCTGGCGGCGGGGCCGGGTGCCCGGAACCGCGGTGGCCTGGTGGCTCGGCTCGGCCGTGGCCGCCGTTGGGGGCATCGCGCTGTTCAACGACCTGGTCTACGGCGGCCCGCTGACCTCGGGCTACCGGCCCGGCGAGATCTCCTTCAGCCTGAGCGCGATCGGGCCCAATCTGCGGTACATGCCCGGGCACCTGATCGAGGCCATTCCCATGCTGGTGCTCGGCCTGGCCGCGCTGGCCTGGATCATCGCCCGCTATCTGCGGCTGCGCCATGCCCCCGGCGCAGCTACCCCCGATGCCCGTCGCGACCTGGCCGTGGCCATCCCGCTGGCCGTCTCCTGGTTCGGTCTGTGGGGCCTGTATGCCGCCTACACCTGGACCGCCGCCCCGTTCCTGACCACGCTGCAGTCGGTCCGGTTCTACGTCGACGCCACCGGCGCCATCGCGCTGCTCGGCGCCTGGCTGCTCATCCGCCTGGCCCGCCGGGCCACGCTGGCCGCCGCCACCTCAACCGTCGTGGTCGTGGCCCTCTTCGTGCTGGGCTTCCTGTCGTTCACCGTGATGCGGACCCACCCATTCGCCGACATGGGCCAGGTGCCCACCGGCCAGGTCTGCCACGGCCACTGCCGCCAGGGCCCCGTCCCCGCGTCACGAACCCGGTGACCTCTTAGCCTGGCCGGGTGAGACAAGCTACCGCGGCGGATCTGGAGCCGATCCATCAGGTCATCCAGGCCGCTTACGCCAAGTACGTGAGCCGGATGCCGAAGCTGCCGGCACCGGTGTTCCGTGACTACCGCGGGCCCATCGAGGCGGGCGCGGTCTGGGTCACCGGGATCCCCATCACCGGCCTGATCTCGCTCACCCCGGCCGGGGACAGCCTGCTCATCGAGAACGTCGCCGTGCATCCGGCCGCGCAGGGCACCGGCCTCGGCCGGCGGCTGATGCAGTTCGCCGAGCAGGTCGCCGCGCAGCGCGAACTCCCGCGGCTGACCCTGTACACGCACGAGGTGATGACCGAGAACCAGGCCATCTACGCCCACCTCGGCTACCGGGAGATTGACCGGCGCACCGAGGACGGCTACCGGCGCATCTACATGGAGAAGGTCCTGCCGGAACCGGAACCGGGACCGGGGCCCGGGCCGGGGCCGGGGCCGGATCAGGACAGCTCGGCCGGCGGCTGCACGTCTTCGTAGACCCGCGCCGCGGCCAGCAGCCCATCCGGGCCGCGCTCGTAGACGCTGATCCCGGCCTGGGCCGGCAGGTCATGGCGGCCCCACCGGACCACGTTGTACTCCACGGCGCAGCGCACCCCGTCGTCGGTCATCATGCACGGCTGCAAGCCGAGGCCGCCGCCCGCGCTGAACACCCTGGTGAAGTATGACCGCAGCTCAGCCGGGCCGCGATGCATCTGGTGGAAGCCGATGGGCTCGCGGAAGTACCCGTCGGGGCGGAACGTGCCCACGATCGCGTCGGTGTCCCCGGCCGCCAGCGCGGCCTGGTAGCGGCCGACCACATCGTCAGCCGGAGGCACCGGCGCGGGCGGCAGGATGGGCGGCCGGATTTCCCGGTGTCCGGCCACCGGCCACTGGCTGCAGTAGGTGCGGAACACCACCGACCATTCGTCCGGGGACTCCACCACCACGGTCACCGGCCAGGCCACTTCCTGCCCGTCCTGGGTCAGGTGGGCGAGCAGTTCCACCACGGCCCGGCCGCCGGCCAGGGTGCTGGCCACCGTCTCGGTCCGGGCGTGCAGCCCGGCCAGCCAGGACACGTTCCGGCTGATGAACTTGTGCAGCTGCCGGTGGCCGCGGACCTCACCCGCGCGCGGGTCGTAGATCACCACCTGCCCGGGCCACACGTCCTCCAGGTCGCGTGGGTCCCCGTGGGCCAGCGCGGTCAGGTACTGCCCGACCGGATCCGCCTGGCCGGCCTGGCGCTTCTCCCGCCGGGCCAGTTCCGCCGCGCCGGCGAAGTCAGGAAACCACGGCATCTCGGCTCCGTCAGGTCCAGGTCAGCGGCCCGGCAGCCGGGTGATGATCTCCTGGATCAGCCAGCCGTTGCCGTCCGGGTCGCTGAACGACGCGAACGAACCATAGCTCTTGTGCTGCGGGGCCGGGCCGGGCACCCGCTCCGCGGTCCCCGCGTGGTGGAACACCCCGCCGGCATCGTGGAACACCTCGCTCACCTCGACTCCCCGCTCGGTCAACTCGGCCCGCGCCTGGTCGATGTCGCTCACCGTGAGCTGCAGGCCCTGGGCCGAGCCGGGCTCGGCCGCGGTCACCCCGGTGCCGAAGATGATCGAGCAGGCCGACCCGGGCGGGGTCAGCTGCACCACCCGGAAGTCCGCGCTCGAGGCGAAGTCGGCATCCTCCCGCCAGCCGAGTGCCTTGTAGAACTCCTTGGCCCGGTCCACGTCGGATACTGGAACCACGGCAACCTCGAGCTTCATGTCCACGGCGTGGCTCCTCTCCGCCCTGCCCTGTGCAGCACGGCCTTCTGTCACATTCCCGGCTTTCCCGGGGTCATATCACTGATCCGGGAAGGAGTGTTGAGCAACGATGACTCGTACGGTAAGCCTGATCCTGCGCAATCTGGTGTTCACCGTGGTAGTGCCGGGGCTGGGCGGGGTCTGGCTGCCCTGGCTGATCATGACCCGGGGCGGGCACACGGTCACCCCCTCGGCGTGGCCGGCCGTCCCGGTCATCGCGGCTGGCGCGGCCCTCTACGCGTGGTGTGTGTGGAACTTCGCGGCTGTGGGCGGCGGCACCCCCGGCCCGTGGGACGCCCCGGCGCGGGTGGTCGCGGCCGGGCCCTACCGCTGGGTGCGCAACCCGATCTACCTGGCCGCGCTGCTGATCGTGCTGGGCGAGGCGTGGCTGTTCCTGTCCCCGGCGCTGGTCGCCTACGCGGCCGTGATGGCGCTGTTCTTCCACCTGTTCATCACCGGCTACGAGGAACGCACCCTGGACCGGCGCTTCGGCCGCTCCTACCAGGACTACCGGGCCACGGTCCCGCGCTGGATCCCGCGCCACCCCAGCTGACCGTCCCCGCCCAGCACGCCTAGCCTGCCGAACGCCAGAAGCGGGTGACTCGAACCTGGTCAAGCCGGATGTCGGCGGGGCCGATTAGCCTTCCGGCTCATGACGATAGAGACCGGTTCAACGCATCCTGACCCGGGGCCCGCCGAGGCGTTATGGACAAACGGCCGAGCCGGCCCACTGGCTGCCTACGACGGCTGGACAAGCGCGCTGGCCGCACAGGTCGATGTGGGTATGCGGCCGGCCCGTGGCCGTCACTGCTGGCCGGCGGTGGGCTGCTCTGGGTGTACACGATCGACGGTCAATTGGCCATCATTGATCCCGCCGCGTGCCGCACAGTGATCCGGCTGACCGTGCCGCAGGCCAGCCAGCCCGGCCTGGTCGCGACCGAATACGCACTTGGCGCACTATGGTTCGCCCGGGCCGGGGAGCTATGCCGGGTGTCGGATACCGGGGAACGCACGGTCACCGAGCTCCCCGAGCCGGACAGCCCGGCGTTCTTCCCCGCCGCCGGCAAGTCGGCGGTATGGGTCCTCGACTACAACGGGGCCGACGGCATCTCCCGCATTGACCCCGCCACCAACCGGGCGGTGCAGGTACGCGAGTCCGGCGGCGTGAACGACCTGGCCGCTGCCGTCGGGCCGGCGCCCGGCACGGGATCAGCCGGGTGAGGCTGGGTGTCCGGAACTGTCAGAACCGGGCGGGACGATGAAACCTGGCTTCCTTCTAGGATCCGGGGCCATGCCAGCAACCCGTGAGCTCCACCCGTCGGCGGGGCCGTTAGATTTCTTCGGCGCCGAGGTCCGGCGCTGGCGCACCGCGGCCGGCCTGAGTCAGGAGCAGCTCGGCCAGCGGATCGGCTACTCCGGCGCCCTGGTCGGCAAGGTGGAGACCGGCGACCGCGCGCCGTCGCTGGACTTCGCCGAGGGCTGCGACCGGGCCCTGCCCACGGCCGACGGCTTATTCGGCCGGCTGTACGAGCTGGCCCGGCACTGGGACGGCGGCTACCCGTCCTGGTTCACCGAGTGGGTCGAAGCCGAGCGGCGGGCGATCACGCTGCGCACCTGGCAGCCGCTGCTGGTACCCGGCCTGCTGCAAACGCCCGATTATGCCCGGGCACTGTTCCTGGCCTGGCATGGTTCAGACAGCGACGACCAGGTCGATCAGCTGGTGAACGCCCGCATCGAGCGGCAGGCGATCTTCCAGTCTCCGGACCCGCCGTCGCTGTGGGCTGTCCTCGACGAAGGCGTGCTGCGCCGCCGCATCGGCAGCGCGCCGACCATGAACGATCAGTTGCTGCATCTGCTGGACGTGTCTGAACGGTCCACGATCACGGTGCAGGTGGTGCCCGCCGAAGCGGGCGCCCACGTCGGCTTGCTCGGGGCTTTTTCCATTGCCGCCTTGGCAAATGCCCCGGGTATCGTCTACCTCGACACACCCGATCAGGGTCAGATAATGGAGCGGCCATCCGTAGTCGCGAAGATCAGCGAGATCTTCGACCGGGTACGGTCCGAGGCGCTTCCCCGGGGCGCCTCCCGGGACTTGATCCGGAGAGTGGCAGAGGAACAATGGACGACCTGAGCAACGTCGTGTGGCGCAAGAGCAGTTACAGCGGCGGCAACGGCGGCGACTGCGTGGAGGTCGCGGTGCTGCCGGATGAGCGTCGCGCGGTGCGCGACTCCAAGGACCCGGACGGCCGGGTGCTGGTGTTCGGCACCGGCGACTGGCTGGCGTTCATCACGACAATGAAGGGCTGAGCTCGCCGGGCCGCAGCTGCGGAAGTCGCGGAGCCAGCCGCGGCCCGGGCAGCGTCACCCGCGCGGGGTGAGGCACCGGGTTAGGCCGGGCGGGATGCTCGCCGGGTACGCAATCGGGCCTATTGCGCGAGGGACTTGATGAGCGATCTGCCGTTTGCCGACCGGACCGATTTCGGGAACGCCGAGCGCGGCCGGATAGCCGCGCTGGACCCGTGCGTGGTCAGGGCGGCCGACGGCCGGGTGGTCTGGGACCTGGAGGCGTACTCCTACCTGGCCGGTGATTGCCCGGGCACCGTGCACCCCAGCCTGTGGCGGCAGGCCCAGCTGTGCGCCAAGCACGGCCTGTTCCAGGTGACCGACGGGATCTACCAGGTCCGCGGCATGGACCTGTCGAACATGACGATCATCGAGGGCGCCGCCGGCGTGATCGTGATCGACCCGCTGATCTCGGCCGAGACCGCCGCCGCCAGCCTGGCGCTGTACCGGGAGAACCGCGGCGACCGGCCGGTCACCGGGGTCATCTACACCCACTCGCACGGGGACCACTTCGGCGGCGTGGGCGGCGTGCTGCCCGACGGCGCGGGGGACGTGCCGATCCTGGCCCCGGTGGGCTTCCTGGAGCACGCGGTGTCCGAGAACGTGTACGCGGGCACCGCGATGAACCGCCGGGCCACGTACATGTACGGCATGTTCCTGGACAAGAGCCCGACCGGGCAGGTCAGCAACGGCCTGGGCATCGCCGCGTCCACCGGCTCACTGGGCCTGATCGCGCCGACCACCGACATCACGCACACCGGGCAGGAAGAGACCATCGACGGGGTGCGGATCGTGTTCCAGCTCACCCCGGGCACCGAGGCGCCGGCCGAGATGAACTTCCACTTCCCCCAGCACCGGGCGCTGTGCATGGCCGAGAACGCCACGCACAACCTGCACAACCTGCTCACCCTGCGCGGCGCCCTGGTCCGCGACCCCCGGGTGTGGTCCCGGTACCTGAACGAGGCCATCGAGTTGTTCGGCGCGGACACCGATGTGGCGTTCGCGTCGCACCACTGGCCGACCTGGGGCACCGGGAACGTGGTCCGGTACCTGTCCGAGCAGCGTGACCTGTACGCCTACCTGCACGACCAGACGCTGCGCATGCTGAACAACGGGGCCACCGGCATCGAGATCGCCGAGGACATCGAGCTGCCCCCGGCGCTGCAGACCGCCTGGCACGCCCGCGGCTACTACGGGTCGGTCAGCCACAACGTCAAAGCCATCTACCAGCGGTACATGGGCTGGTTCGACGGGAACCCGTCCTCGCTGTGGGCGCACCCGCCGCAGGCCGCGGCCACCCGGTACGTCGATGTGATCGGCGGCCCGCAGGCCGTGCTGGACAAGGCCCGGGCTTACGCCGACGGTGGTGACCTGCGGTTCGCCGCCGAACTGCTCAGGCACGCGGTGTTCGCCGACCCGGACGACTCCGCCGCGCGGGACGCCCTGGCCGAGGTCTACCAGCGGCTCGGCTTCGGGGCGGAGAACGCCACCTGGCGCAGCTTCTACCTGACCGGCGCGCTGGAACTCGGCCACGGCATCAAGGCGCCGCCGCTCGGCGACCTCGGCGCCGGCATGGCCGCCGCGCTCACCGTCGAGCAGCTCTTCGACACGCTGGCCATCCGGGTGGACGGCCCGCGCGCCGCGGCCGAGTCGCTGGTCATCGACTGGCACTTCACCGACAGCAAGACGACGGTGCGGCTGGCCCTGTCTAACGGGGCGCTGATCCAGACTGAGAACCCGCACACCCCGGCCGCCGCCGACCTGACCCTCACGCTGACCAAGCCGCAACTGCTCGGCGTGCTGGCCGGGCACGGCCTGGCCGGGATCGAGCACACCGGCGATCCGGCCACGCTCGGCCGGCTGACCGCGTTGCTGGACACCCCGGACCCGGCGTTCCCCATCGTGACGCCCTGACCATCGGGGTCAAGCTCATCGGCGACGCGATCGGGCGGGCTTACTAGCTGACCTGACGGGATGTTTCCGCGGCCAGCATGCCGCGCCGGATCGGGGGTAGGCCCGCATCATGGCCACTGAACGGCAGAAGGAAGCAGCCCGGCACAACATCGAAAAGGCCCGGGAAGTCCAGTCCGAGCGGGCGCACGGCGAAAACATTCCGCGCGAGACCGAGGGCCTGAGCACGGCGGAGAAGGACCGGCTGGCGGATTCCGAGTTCGCGTTTCCCAAGGAACGTAAGGAACCGCTCACCGACGCCCGGCACGTGCGCAACGCGATTGCCCGGTTCGACCAGGTCGAAGGGGTCAGCGACGCTGAACGCGACCAGGCCTGGCAGCGCATCCTGGCCGCGGCGAAACGCTACGACGTGGACGTTTCCGAATCCAGCTGGCGCGAGCTGGCCCACGGCGGCAACGACAGCGCGAAGTAGCCGGCTAGACGTGGCTGGCGGCTGACTCGCCGAGCAGGCGGCCACGTCCCGGCCCAGCTCGGCCCGCCGCCGGGTGGCGTGCTGCGGCCGGTTGGTGATCAGCACGTCGATCCGCCGGTCCAGCAGGAACTGGTCGATCAGCGGGTCAGCATCGACGGTCCACACCATGATGCCGACCCCCTGCCGGTGGCAGGCCCGGGCCACGCCCAGCCGGGCCAGCCGGAAGTTGACCGCCACCCAGTCCGCCCCGCAGGCCCGGACCCGGCGCATCGGGTACAGCTCGCTGTGCCGGATGGCCGCCCACCGGCGGCGCGGCACATCGCCCAGGCTGCGGCCGAGCGACAGCGCGGTCCGCACCCCCGGGAAGGCACGCTTGATCGTGGCCACCGAGACGTCTTCCAGGGTGGTGACGACGAAGTTCCCCGGGCCCAGGATCGAGTCGGCCAGCCCGACCACCGCCGCCTCATAGCCGGTCTCCTTGAGGTCGAGGTGCCCGAGCAGCCGGCCTGAGATCAGCGCCATGACCTCCTCCACCCGGGGCACTAGGTAGCCCAGCCGGTCGCACAGCTCCCGGTAGCCGAGCTGCCGGACCAGCGGCCCACCGCGCCCGGCACGGGCATCGTGATAGACCACCAGCACGTTGTCGGCCGTTTTGCGGATATCGAACTCCGCGTACTCCGCGCCGCTGCTCAGTGCGGCCGAGTAGGACTCGTAGGTGATTGGCTTCGCGTCGTCTGAGTGGTCACAATGAGCGGAGATCTGTACCACTGTCGCTGCGTTCTCCCAGTTGACGGCGAATTGGCCGGACCGGACCCGGTCGGCGTATCCATCCTTGGCCGGGCAGGCAGCCCCAAGGTGAACCCCGCGCCTCCACCGGACGGCGTGCACGGGAAACCTCCGCGACGTTCCAGACCTGGGAGCATGTCACATCCGCCGCGCGCCAGGGGTCAGTTTGGTGGCACCTTGGTACCGAGGGAACAGGCAGATGACTGACACTGACTGGCTGGCAGCGGCATTCGAGCAGCACCGCGATCACCTGCGCGGGGTCGCCTACCGGCTGCTCGGCTCGATGAGCGATGCGGACGACGCGGTCCAGGACACCTGGCTGCGGCTGACCGGCGCGGATACCAGCGAGGTGGAGAACCTCGGCGGCTGGCTGACCACGGTGGTCGCCCGGGTGTCGCTGAACATCCTCCGGTCGCGCCGGCACCGGCAGGAGGAACCGGTCGGCGATACCTGGCCGTCCGCCGCGGAACTGGCCGCGCAGGCCCCTCCGGCCGCCGGGCGCCCCGCGGCTGGCCCAGCCAGCCCGGCCGGGGACCCGGCGGACGAGGCGGTGCTGGCCGACTCGGTGGGCCTGGCCCTGCTGGTCGTCCTGGACACGCTCACCCCGGCCGAGCGGCTCGCGTTCGTGCTGCACGACATGTTCGCCATGCCGTTCGATGAGGTGGCCGCGGTGCTCGGGCGGTCGCCGGAGGCGGCCCGGCAGCTGGCCAGCCGGGCCCGGCGCCGGGTCCGCGGCGCGCCCAGCCCGGACCGCGCGGCCGACCTGGCCCGGCAGCGGGAGGTGGCCACCGCGTTCCTGGCCGCCGCCCGCGGCGGCGACATCTCGGACCTGGTCGCCCTGCTCGATACGGACGTCACGCTGACCGGCGATGCCACCGTTTCGCCATCTGGCCGGCCGCTCGTGCTGCACGGCGCGGCCAAGGTGGCCCGGGGCGCGCATTCCGCCGCCAGCCGGGCCGGGATTTCCCAGCTCGCCCTCGTAAACGGGGAGGTGGGCATCGTGTTCGCGCCCGCCGGGCACCTCCAGGTCGTGCTGCGGCTGACCGTCCGCCCGGACCACAAGATCACCGCCATCGAGGTGATCGCCGACCCGGACCGGCTGGGCCAGCTCCGGCTCGCGCTGCTGCCGGATTGAGCGGCCCGTAGCACACTTTCGCGGGCGAGTATCCCATTTTGCGCGTTTTGCTCCGCGTCCGGGCACATCGCCAGTAGGTTCCCCGGGACAGGCGTTGCCCGGGCCGCCTGACGCACCCCTCCGCGTCAGCCCGCCGGGTGAACGCGAAGCAGCGGGGACAGGAGGATGATGCCGGCAGCAGCGCGTCATTCCAAGCCCAGGAGACCTGCCAGTAAGCTCGGGATCTCGATAGTGGCCGCAGCAGCGCTCGCCAGCGTGGCTGCGGCTTTGGTGTATTTGAACGGCCCTTCCGGTGCGTCGCAGGCCGCTGACCGCCCGTTGAACGCCCTGGCTACCGGTACATCCCAGGCCGCGACGTCCGGCATGACCGGCGACCAGCTCACCGTGGACTACCGGCAGGCCATCGCCGACCGGATGGCCAAAGCGGCCACCCGTGCCCAGCACCGCTACCTGGCCGCGCAGGCCGCCCGGCGCGCCCGGCTGGCCGCCCATCGGCAGGCCGCCCAGCAGGCCAAGCGGCAGCCCACCGCGCAGCCCAGCGCCAGCCCGGCGCCCACCCTGTCCGGCGGCTCGGACCCGGCCCACTCCGCGCTCGGCGAGTGCATCCGCAACGCCGAAGAAGGCGGCAGCTACGCCTGGGGCCCCGGTAACGGCGGCGGCGCCTACCAGTTCGCGGAGGGCACCTGGGAGAAGTACGGCGGCGCGGCCAGCGAGTTCGGTGTCGGCCGGCCCGGCCTACCAGGACCAGATCTTCGACAACGCCATCAACGCCGGCGGCGCGTCGAACTGGACCGCCTACGACGGCTGCTGACTACTCCTCCCGCACGTCGTCCGCGCCGAGGACCTGCCCCGTCACCTGCTCGCCCCGGAGCAGCACCGAGGCGAGCAGGTACAAGGCCATGCCCACGACGAGGCCGATGCTGTACACGGCGAAAAGACTGCCATCCGCGGGCCCGTACAACGTGGTGATGGCGCCACCACCGATAGCCCCGATCACGCTGGCCAGGTCGGTGATGGCAGCTTTGTCCGTGGTACGGGCCAGGGTCCGGTAGGTGATGTAGCCAACGACCGTGCCGAAGCAGCCCGAGCCGGCCAGAGCCAGACTGCCGGGATGCGTGATGGTCGTGACAGCAAGGATCATCAGGTCTCCACGGGAGGGCGCAGGCGCAGGCTCGCCGCGCAATAGGGGGTGTAGCAGAAACCAAGCAGGTTGCCCTGGCCGAGCAGGCGCCAGCGCATCAGCCGGATGGCTTCTCCGGCCGAGGCACCGTCCGAGAAGGCGGCCAGGAAATGCTCCATCGCCCCGGACGCCGCGCCCTGGTCGATCAAGGTTTCAGTGCCAATCACGCCGGCGGCACCCCCGGCGACGAAGTTCGACACGAAACCACCCAGCGTGGACTGGACGATTTCAGCGGTATGGCAGGCATTCAGCACGATCAGTGGACGGCGCCCATCCCAGTGATTGGCGGGCCAGTTGTCCCGGGTCCACACGGCGATCTCATCGCTGATCAGCTTCCGGTCCGGGAACACCAGGGCCGAGCTGAGCCCAGACTGCCCGGCCTGCTCGGCGTGGCTGAGCAGGTACACGATGTCCATGGCAGTCGGCTCCAGAGCGGCCCGGAGCGCGCGGGCCGCGGTCACGATGCCCGTGCTGGCCGGGAACCCGGCCACCTGCTGGCCGAGCTGGTCCAGATGTCGGCTGAGCACGCGCCGATCGAGACCGGCACCAGTCCCGACGAGGACGGCCGGTGCCGTACCATCCGCGCCGATCACCTGGTCGAGCGACCGGTCCCCGGGCGGCGGCTCAGGTACCTCCAGGATGTGGGCCAGTCCCCAGAACCCCCACGGACACAGCAGTGCTGAATCGGCGCGCTGATGTACGTCCTGATGCGGGCACAGCGGGGGCGGCGGCCAGGCGCCAGCTCCGCCCGGGCCGAACTCACTGACCGACGGGCAGGGCAGCAGCTCTTCCTCGGGGTGTTCCATCGGCAGGTCGTACAGCACCTGCCAGGGCACCGCGAACGGCCGTTGCGCCGTCCGGGCGATCTGCACGATGGCAGGCTCATCCCGTACCTGCGCTTCGTTCCGGAGCAGCGGGGCGAGCCCAGCGCTGGCTGCCGTGTTGAAGATCTGGTTGTACAGCTGCCGGCCCACAGTGGCCAGGCGGCGCAGCAACTGCGCATAGTCGCCCGCCGGGACCGCGACCCCCGGGTACCGGGACTGGTAGCCGTCGGCCACCTTGCGGAAGTACATGTCGGTGAGTTCCTTGCGCACCGCCACGGCGACCGGGTTCCAGTTGGTGTCGGTGAACTGGAAGCTGAACGTGCCGGGCCGGCCGATGGCATTCACGGTCAGGTGGTCGGGGCCCACGTCGATGCTGGCCACCCGGTCGATCAGGACCGGGAGCCGATCGAACGCCCGGACCAGGCTGAACGTCACCTTCGCCGTGGCACCCGGACCCTCCTGGACCGGGAGGTGAACGGAATGCTTGTGCACGGCCGCGGCACCCAGGTAGATCGTCACATCCAGCTCGATGACTCCAGGAGACGACCGCCCGGGGATGGCGAACTCGGCCAGCTCGCCGTGCTCAGCCGCGCAGTCCGCGTGGTCGACGGCCGCCCAGTCCGTATCCGGCGGCAGCAGATCGCAGCGCGGGCAGGTGAAGGCCGCGCCGGTGACGGGCAGGTAGAGGCGGCCGGTTTGCGGCTGGTCCCAGCGGTGGCCCGCCTCCTGAACCAGGATGTCGAGGCGCCGTGCCCGCCTGGGCACCGCCTCGGCCAGCACCTCATCCGGGAAGGGATCGCTGCCGGCCAGCAGGCTATCCTGGCGCGGCCCGCCAATGCCGATCCCCAGCCGGTGCTCGGTATCCGCGGCCAGCACCGCACCTGGCTGGACCATACGGTGATCGGCGGCACCCCACACCACGCTGTTGACATAGCGGGGTTGGGTCGGCTCGGGCTCACCCTCGGCTGGTCCGCGCGAGGGACCGGTGCGGGTGGCGGACGCGGGAGGCTCGGCCGCTTCGGCCGCCGGGCCACGCAGCCCGAGGTTATCCAGGCCAGAGACGTCCAGCCCGGTCAGGCCGAGACCGCCAAGGTTCATCATGGTCTGCAGGTAGTACGGTTCCGGCTTGACCGCGAACAGGTCCAGTGGCGGAGTAGGCCAGGCCGGCTGGTCGGTGGCGAAGGTGACCACAGTGGGCGCGTCAACCTGCTCGGCGATAACCGCGGCCCAGTGCAGGTCATCGAACCGGGAAATGGATTCGCCTTCAACCACAACCGCATCGGGATTCTGCCGGCTGATCTCGCGGTGCACCCGGGCGATATCGGCGGCGTCGAATTGCAGCCGCGCCCGCACGTGCACCACCCGGCGCCTCGCGTCGCCGCCGGAGAGCGGCCGGATTCGCGTCCGGCCGTCGTCGAGTTCCAGCCGCACGGCCGCCTGGTCCAGCCGCGCCGCCCGGAGGGTCCGGGCAACCTCCCCAGGGCTGCCCGTGGCGACCACGAACTTCCCGGATCCGTGCCCCAGTTCGGCGAACCCGCGCGGAGATACATCCAGCTCGGCTGACTCGGCGGAAATCGAATTGAGTGACCACGCGTCGACGCTGACCATGCCAGCCCCCACCCACCCGGCTAATGGTGTGCGCCGCAGCGTATCGGATGTTTACCGAGACTGGACAGCCTCATCCGGGTGTAACATCCTGGTTCAGGACTGGATCCGGGATTCGTGCCCGTTATGCCCGGCCAGTACGTGGGGGGACGCCATGAAGCCATTGGTTAGTAACGTCCGGATAAGAACTGGATCGGACCAAACCCGGGCAAATCGACGTTCATGATCGAACTGACGTCGGTAAGCAAACCGGTTTCCCCGTTCGAAACCCTGGCCGCGGCGGCACCGGCCCGGATGACGGCTGGCCGCCCCGGCACGGCCAGCAGCGAGGTGTCCCGGTCGCTGCGCCATCTCGCGGTCAAGGGGAAGAGCGGGCCGATCCTGCCGCCGTTCGAGACCGTCATCGGCCGGGACGAGCGGGTCCGGATACTCGACACCGACCTGGCCCCGTGGCGGATGATCTGCGCGTTGCGCATGCGCGGGCCGAATGGCGCGGGAGCGATCGGCACCGGGTGGTTCATTGGGCCCCGGACCGTGCTCACCGCGGGCCACTGCGTGTTCAGCAATTACTTCTTCGATGGCTGGGCGAGTGTGATCGAGGTGATCCCCGGGCGTAATGGCCCAGGATCCGGCCCACACGCGATGCCGTACGGCAGTGTGGCCAGCGAGCGTTTCTCATCCCTGGACCGATGGGTGGACGGGGAAGACCCGGACTTCGACATCGGCTGCATCCATCTCACCGAGCCACTGGGTGACAAGGTCGGCTGGTTCGCGGTGGGCGCTCTGCCGGCCGACCGGCTGGAAAGCTACCTGGTGAACATCTCCGGTTACCCGGCTGATCGCGGGGCCGGCGCCGAGCAGTATCACGCCAGGAACCGGATCGTCCGGGTCAGCGAGCGCCGGATCTTCTACGAGGCCGACACCTACGGCGGCCAGAGCGGAGCCCCGGTGTGGATCCACGAAGCGGAGCAGAGCCCGCCGCTCGCCGTCGGCGTGCATGCCTACGGCGTCGGCGGGACGCCGGCCGATCTGGGCATCACGGCGAACTCCGCGCCCAGGATCATCCCGGAAGTCCTGGACCGGCTGGCCGGCTGGGTCGAGCAGGACGGTGGGTGGCCTGACGAGTGAGACTCCACCGGCCCGGCGGTTCGGGCGGGTCGTCGATGCGGCCGGCGCCCCCGTCCCGCACGCGCACATCGTGATCGCCAGCGGGTCGGTACCGATGCCGGAGATCGCGCTGCTGAGCGACGAGGCGGGCCGGTTCTCGGTCCGGCTGCCGCCCGGCGCGTTCACGCTCCGGGCCCATGGGCCGCCCGGCACCGGCGAGGCCGAGGCGGGAGAAGGCCCCGCTGACCGGGAGATCGTGATCACGATCGGCCGGTAGCCGCGGATCAGCACGTCCGGAGGATGCGTAATGCCCGATGACTGGCGGCCATCCGGCCAGTGGATGAAGCGGTTCAGGGAAGCGCTGGACGACGCGTTCAACGAACCGTCCATGGAGTTGCTGACCAGCGACTACTTCCCGGCGCGCGATGCCTTCTCGAAGATCTCCCCGCCCGGGTTCGGCAAGACCTTCCAGTTCCGGCTGCACGAGCTGATCACCCAGGCCCGGATGGGTGGCTGGCTGCCCGACCTGGTGGCCGCGGCCCGGGAGCGGCGGCCCGCCGACCAGGCCATCGGCCGGATCGCCGAGGAACTGGGCCTCACCATCACCGGTCCCAGGACAGACAACCCGACCGGCCGCACGCTGGAGGAGGTGGTCCAGGCCCAGGCCCGGTTCATCAAGCCGGCCGACTTCTATGCGCGGCTGCCCCAGCTGGAAGGACAGGTGTGCTGGATCCAGGTTCCCGGCGGCGGCGGCACCGGCTTCCTGGTCGGGCCGGACCTGGTGCTGACCAACCAGCACGTCGTGCAGCGAATCACCGCCGGGCAGGCCCGCGCGGAGGACGTGGAATGCTGGTTCGACTACCGGGAACCGCTGGACGGCCCGGCACTCAGCACGAAGCAGCTGACCAAGGCGGGGCTGGCCCGGGAGTGGCTGGTGGACAGCCGCCCGCCCAGCCCAGCCGACGCGGACCCGGCGCTGGGCGAGGCCGCCGCGGAAGATACTGACAGCGCGCTCATCCGGCTCGCCGAACCGGTCGGTGACCTGCCCTTGGGCGGCGCCTCGGCCGACCCGGCGGCGGAGCCGCGGCAGTGGATTGATGTCCACGCCGAACCACCCCCGCTGGCCGCCGGGAACCAGGTGTTCGTGCTCCAGCACCCGCGCGGCGAGCCGCTTCAGCTCGCCATCGGCACCGTGACCGGCTTCAACGCGGGCGGGACCCGGGTGCGCTACGACGCCAACACCAAGCCCGGCTCATCCGGCTCCCCATGCCTCGACGCCGACCTGAAGCTGGTCGCCCTGCACCACGCCCGGGACCCGGCGTACCCGCCCGCCTGGAACCAGGCCATCCCGCTCAGCTCGATCCAGCAGGCTTGGCGCGAGCGGGGGGTCACACCGTGACGGGGTGGATGTCATGCCGCTAACACCGGATCAGATCGACCGGCTGGCCACCGTGATCGAGGAAGAGTGGGACGTCGCCGGGCTCACCCTGTTCGCCAACGACCACTGGCGCATCAATCTCGGCAACCTGGCCCCCGGAGCCGGGCTGAAGATCCAGGCCAGAGAATTCATTACCAGGCTCAATTCCTGCCCGCCGGCCGAGCACGACCTGCTGCTCAGATTGCGCGCGCTGCCCGGGGTCCCCCGGCTGCCGGGCATCGCCGACGAGCTACTGGCGCCGCCGTACGTCTCGCCGACCCAGGATCCGCATGATGCGATCCTGCTGGGCCAGGAGGCGTTCGTCGACCGGGCCGTGCTGCGCGACCATTTGCGCGACTTCACCAACCCGTCACCGAATACCACCCGGGTCCTGATCATCCGCGGGAAGGAACCGTGCGGGAAGTCCTATTCCTACTCTTTTCTCCGGCACCTGGCCCAGGTCAGACTCGGCGCTTACGCCCCCCTTGTGCTGCTGGAGGACACCAGTTTCACGCCTAAAGGGCTGATGGAGTACATCTTCGCGCTGCTCGACCTCGACACGACGAAGCTGCCGCTGATGGCCGACGAGCCGCAGCTAGCCAGGACAAGTCCTCTCATCAGCGCGTTCCTCAGCCAGGTGCGATCGCTCAAGAGCCCGTTCTGGCTGGTCATCGATGACATCAACCATCCGTCCGTCACCCCAGCGATCCGCGACACGGTGTACGCGATCGCGCGCAGCGTCGAAACGGAACGGCCCGCCCGGCTGTGGGTCGTCCTGATCGGGTACAACGAACCGGTCACCGACCCACGATTGCGCCGTATCAAGCAGGACGACGCGCGGTTCCCCGATGCTGACCTGCTGGCCCAGCACTTCCAGTTCCTGGCCGCGGCGGGACCGCGGCCCATCACGCCGGAAAAGGCACGTGAATATGCCGACGACATCCTGGGCTCGGTTTCCGAGCTCAGCAAAGAAGCCATGATCAGCCTGACCCGGATCATCGAGGTCATCGGCGACAGCCTGCGGCGCGGCGAAGACGTCGACTTGAGGGCGCTCCTCGATGAGCAGTAACGCGCCGCGCCGCAAGCTCACCCTCGACGACCTGAACCGGGTCCTGGGGCTGGACGCCGGGGGCGAGGACCTCGCCCGGTACCTGGACGCGGCCGCCGTGCTGGCCGCCTTCGACCCGCTCCAACTGCGGCCTGCTGGCGGGACCGCGGCGGGATCTGGTCGCGGGCCGGCCGGTGCCGTTCCTGACGCGTTGCTGCTGCGCTGCGAGCAGGTCATCCAGGGACCCGCCAGCGCACTCTGGCGGTTGTCCCTGCCCGACCGCCGCGCGGCACTCCGGCGGCTGGCTACGCCGGAACGAATGCGGGAGGCGCTGGCCGCCTACCCGGACCCGCCCGACCTGCCGGTCCAGCAGGTGTTCCGGCGGGTGCTCGACGGCGACCACTTTGTGCTCGGCGGCGCGTCCCGCGCCGAACTGGTCGCGCTGCTCACCGTGCACGAGTGGGTTGACGGGATCCTGACCGGGCTGCCGGAGAAGGCGGTGATCAACCGGGCCATCGCGCAGCTCGATCTGCTCGCGCCGATGCGCCGGCTGGCTGACGAGAACTTCGTCGGGCGGAAGACCGAACTCGGCCAGCTCGCCGAGTATGTCCGCAGCCCAGCACCGGGTGGCCTGGCCGGCCAGCTCGGCAAAACGTTCCGCGCCACCCGGTCCGTGCCGCTGTTCGTGTACGGCCCCGGGGGCATCGGCAAGTCCACCCTGCTGGCCCGGTTCATCCTCGACCAGGCCGGGTCGGGCGGCCTGCGGGCCGTCTACCTCGACATCGACCGGCCCACGATCCGGCCGGACAGCCCGGCGACCGTGCTGCTCGAGATCGTCAGCCAGCTCCGCCCGCAACTGAACGGCGGATCCGGCGCGCTCGACGCGCTGGTCCAGGAACTGGCCTACTCGGTGGGCCGGGCCGACGCGGGGCGGTTTCTCGAATCCGGTCCCGGTTACGAAACCCAGCTCAGGCAGTTCCGGGCTGCGCTGGATCCGCTGCTGGACGGCCCGGTGCTGGTGGTGATCGACACGTTCGAGGAAGCCGAGTTCCTGGGGACTGACGTGGCCGGGCCGTTCAGCCAGTTCCTGCTCGAGCTGGCTCGAATGGTGCCCGAGGTGCGGCTGGTCCTCTCCGGGCGCACCCTGCCCGCTGAGTTCGTGGCGCTGGCGTTCCCGGACCTGGCCAGCGAGCTGGGCTCCGCCATCCTCGACGAAGCCCGGATCGCCGCGGCCGTCCCGCGGCCGTACCGCCCGGTGAACCTCGGCCTGCTCAGCCAGCAGAGCGCGCGCGATCTGCTCCAGAGGCTGGTCACGGCGGACGGCCGGGCTGCGCTGCCGGACGGTGATCTCGACGACGTCATCGGGGTGGTCACCCGCAATCCCATGTGCCTCCGGCTGGCCGCCCGCATCCTGGAACGCGAGGGCACCGGCCAGCTCGTGGCGTCCCGCACCACGTTCCTGACCAGACTCCGGGCGGAAAAGATCCAGGCGCTGCTATATGGGCGCATCCTCAGCCATCTGCACGCCGACGACGTGCGCGCGGTCGCCTACCCCGGGCTGGTGGTCCGCCGCATCGCGCCGGACGTCATCCGGGACGTGCTGGCCGGGCCGTGCCGGCTCCGGCTCACCAGCGAGCATGACGAGCACGCCATCTTCGCCGCGCTCGGCAAGGAGGTGGCGCTGGTCCAGACCGACCCGGAGGACGGCAGCCTGCGGCACCGCGCCGACGTCCGGCGGGCCATGCTGGAGGACCTGACCGACCACGTCCCCGCCGACGTCGTCGAGCAGATCGACCGGCGTGCGGTCCGGTTCTACCGGAGCCGGCCGGGTCCCATCGCCCGCGCCGAGGAGATCTATCACCGGCTGCGGCTCCGCGAGCCCGAGGTGACCCTGGACGAACGCTGGCTGCCCGCCGCCCGCGATTACCTGAAGAACGCCGGCGAGGAGGTACCGGCCCAGCAGCGGCTCTGGCTGGCCGGCAAGCTCGGCGTGACGCTCGGCGCATCCGCACGGCAAGCCGCGAGCCAGGACGCGTGGGAGGAACACGCGGCCCGGAGTGCCGAGCGGTACCTGCAATCGGGCGAGCCGGACCTGGCCCTGCGGGTCTGCCGTGAGCGCACCACCCGGCAGCCCCGGAGCAGGCTCTACTTCCTGCAGGCCGAGGCGCTGCGCTTCCTCGGCCGGACGGAGGCGGCCCTCCAGGTGGCCCGGGACGGCGCCACCGCCGCGAGCCAGGACGGAGCCGTCGACCTGACCCTGGAGCTGCTGCTGCAGATGGTGGTCATCCAGGAGACCCGGGGCCACCTCAGGGCCGCCGCCGAGCTGGCCGACGAGGCCGGCGAGACGGCCTCGCTGAGCGCCGACGGAGTGCTGCAGCTGCGCGCGGCGGTCACCCGGCTGCGGATCTTCCGGCGGCTGTATCCCGGCGACGCCGCGGCCGGGGACGAGCTCCGCCGCCAGGCGCTGGCCTGCCTGACCGATGACGTGCTGCGCGCCATCCAGGCCCAGCCGGTGCTGCTCCGCGAGGCCGCGGCCGAACTGGCCCAGGACGACCCGCGGCTGGCCGCCCTGGCCGTGCAGACACTCGGCGTCGAGGTGAGTTCCGACGAGCAGGCCGCGGCGTTCGGCGGGGCCATCGCGTCGCTGAACGAGGGACCGGCGCCGGCCCTACCGCTCGACCAGAAGTTCGCCGAGGGCGCGGCGGAGTTCCAGAATCGGGGCTACGCCGCCGGCGCCGTTCAGGACTGGGCGGCCGGGTCGCTGACCGACCGGGATGTCCGGGAACTCGGCTCGGCGCTGGGCGCGGCGGCGGCTGGAAGCGGGGTGCTCCGGGACATCCAGGCTTACTTCCGGGTGGGCGTGGACCAGCGCCTGACTGGGCCGAGAGGCAGGAACTACCGGTGGCTCGCGCTGTCCGTCACCACGCTCGGCGTGGTGGCGCTGAGCCTGAACTCGATGATGGTGCTGGTCTCGCTGCCGGCCATCTTCCGCGGCATCAAGCTGGACCCCCTGGTCACCGGCAACGTGAGCTACCTGCTCTGGATGGTGCTGGGCTACCTGATAGCCCCGGCCGTACTGGTGGTCACCCTGATCCGGCTCGGCGACAGCTACGGCCGGGTCTGGCAGTACAACCTGGGCTTCACCGTGTTCGGGCTGAGCGCGCTCGCCCTCCCGTTCGACCCGTTCACCGGCCCGGCCGGCGCGCTGTGGCTGATCGGCTGGCGTGTGCTGCAGGGCACCGGCGGGGCCATGCTGATGGTTCACTCCTTCGCCATCCTGACCGACGCCTTCCCCGCCGGACAGCGGGGCAGGGCCGTGGGCATCAACTCGCTGGCTGGCTTGGGGGGCACGGTCACCGGGCTGGTCGCGGGTGGCGCTCTGGCCGCGGTGAACTGGCGCCTGGTGTTCATCGTCATGGTGCCGATCGGCCTCGGCGGCGCTATCTGGTCCTTCCTGAGCCTGCGCGAGATCAGCATCCGGACCCGGGTGCAGATCGACTGGCTGGGCAACATCACCTTCGCCGTCGGCCTGATCGGGCTGCTCACCGGGATCGTCTACGGCATCCAGCCGTACGGCGGTCACCTGATGGGCTGGACCAGTCCGGTCGCGCTGACCAGCTTGATCGGTGGCGCCGGGCTGCTGGTGGCGTTCTGCTTCATCGAACTGCGGGTGGCAAGTCCCATGTTCGACCTGCGGTTGCTGACGCTCCGGCCGTTCACCGACGGGATAGCGGCCGCGCTGCTGGCCGCGATCGCCCGGAGCGGCCTCCAGTTCATTCTGATCATCTGGCTGGAGGGTATCTGGCTGATCGTGCACGAATACGGCCTGGCGGTTATCCCGCTGTGGGCCGGGCTCTACCTGCTTCCGCTCACCCTCGGCCTCACCCTGGCCCGCCCGCTCGGCGGCCTGCTGCCGGGCGGGCACTGGTCGCGCTGGCTCGCCTGTGGCAGCCTGCTGGTCTGCGCAGCGGGATGCGGCGGCCTGCTGCTGATCCCCACCGACTTCGCTTACCTGGTGTTCGGCGTGCTGATCTTCATCGTGGGCCTGGGTATGGGAGCATTTGCCGCGCCCAGTGCATCGGCCGTGATCGGCAGTGTCCCCGCCCGGGAACGCGGCGTGGCCTCGGGCTTGCTGACCACCGTGCAGAACTCCGGCAGTCTGCTGTCCATTGGCGTCCTGTTCGCGCTGCTGATCGCAGGCCTGTCCAGGACCCTGCCAGCCGCCACCATCCAGGCCCTGACCGCCCAGAGGGTGCCGGCCAGCCTGGCACACCAGGTGGCCCGGACGCCGGCCTCGGCCAGCCTGTTCAGCACGTTCCTGGGCGACAACCCAGTCAGGGAACTGCTCGCCCCGACCGGCATCCTGAACCACTTGCCCGCGGCTAACGTGGCCGTGCTTACCAGCAGGCAGTTCTTCCCGGACCTGATTTCCGGGCCGTTCCACCATGGCCGGGTGATCGCGTTCGGCGTGGTGACGGCCGTGCTAGCCATCGCGGCTGGGCTGTCACTGCTACGCGGCCCAGCGACCACGTTGTTCGAAGACAGACAGTGACGGCCGGTCCGCACCGGCCGCCTGGTCGGGCAGGATGAGGGATATGCCCCGAGCGGTACCACGTCACGACCGTGATGCGGGCGGCCCGGCCGAGGTGCTGGCGGCCAAGGCCGAGCTGCGCCAGCAGGTGTGGTCCGGGATGCGCGCGGCCAAGGTGGCCCGGTTCCCGGGCGCCGCGGGACGCATCCCCAACTTCACCGGCGCGGAGGCGGCCGCCGAGCGGCTCCGCGGCACGCCGGAATGGCAGGCGGCCCGCACCATCAAGGCCAACCCGGACGCGGCGCAATGGCCGGTCCGGCAGCGCGCGCTGGAAGACGGCAAAACCGTGTACATGGCGGTGCCCCGGCTGGCCGGCCCGGAGCCGTTCTTCGCGCTCGACCCGGCCCACCTGGCCGAGCCGCCGCGCAAGGCGTCGTCGATCAGCGGCGCGTCCCGGTCCGCCCGCCGCGTCCAGCTGGCCGACCTGGCCCCGGTCGACCTGGTCGTGATGGGCAGCGTGGCGGTGGCCGCGGACGGGGCCCGGCTGGGGAAGGGCGGCGGGTTCGCCGACCTGGAATACGCCCTGGCCAGCGCGGCCGGCCTGATCGGGCCGGCCACGGTGTCCGTCACCACGGTGCACGAACTTCAGGTCGTCGAGCCCGGCACGATCCCGGTGACCGGCCACGACGTACTGGTTAACGTGATCGTCACGCCGGAGCGGGTCATCAACTGCCGGCCCCGGCACGGGCGGCGGCCCACCCCCGGCATCGACTGGGCCGACCTGACCGAGCAGAAGATCGCGGCCATCCCGCTGCTCAGCGCGCTGCGCGGGGTCGATTAACCTAGGGCCGATCAGATGATGCCGCTGTCTTCTGCTGCGGCCCGCCGTCGGCTGCCCCGGGTCGATGCCCGGGAAATCACCGCCATCTTCGCCGGTGGCGCGCTCGGCACCGCGGCCCGCGCCGGGCTGGCCGAGGCGTTCCCGCATTCCCCGCTGTCCTGGCCGTGGCCCACGTTCGCGGTCAACATCGTGGCCGCGTTCCTGCTCGGCTACTTCGTCACCCGGCTGCAGGAGCGGCTGCCGCTGTCCAGCTACCGCCGCCCGCTGCTGGGCACCGGGCTGTGCGGCGGCCTGTCCACGTTCTCCACCATGCAAGTCGAAATCCTGAACATGCTCAACGCCCATGCCTGGCGCCTCGCCATCAGCTACACCGTGGCCAGCGTGGCAGCGGGCTACGCCGCGATTTACCTGGCCACCGCGGCGGTCCGCCGGGTCCGGGTGCGGGCCTCATGACGGCCCTGCTGTGGACCGGGGTGGTGCTGATCGGCGGGGCCGGCTCGGTCATCCGGTTCCTGGCCGACGGCCTGGTCGGGTCGGCGGGCCGGGGCTTCCCGTTCGGCACGTTCGCCATCAACGTGTCCGGCGCGATGATCCTGGGCCTGCTCACCGGGCTGGCGCTGGGCCACGACCAGGCGCTGCTGGCCGGCACCGCCGCGGTCGGCTCGTACACCACGTTCTCCACCTGGATGTTCGAGACCGAGCGGCTGGCCGAGGAACGCCAGGCCGGCCCGGCGGTGGCCAACGTGCTGGCCAGCCTGGTCCTCGGCGTCGCCGCGGCCGCGGCCGGCCGGTACCTGGGGACGCGGCTGTGAACGCCGACTCCATCAAGCTGACCAGCTATTTCAGCGAGCGGCAGCGGACCGGCCGCCGGTTTGTCGCGGACGCGCTGCTCGACCTGTACGGGCAGCACCAGATCGCGACCAGCGTCCTGCTCCGCGGCACCGAGGGGTTCGGGCTCAAGCACCACCTGCGCACCGACCGCTCGCTGACCCTGTCCGAGGACCTGCCCCTGGTGGCCATCGCGGTGGACCGCCGCCCCCGGATCGAGGCGGTGCTCGGTGACACGCTCCGGCTGCACAGCCCCGGGCTGCTCACCCTGGAACGGGCCCGGCTGCTGGCCGGTGAGCTGACCACGGCCGGCCCGCCCGGGGCCGGGCCGGACCCGACCAAGCTGACCGTCTACCTGGGCCGCCAGGAACGGGTCTACCGGGTGCCCGCGTTCGTCGCGGTCTGTGACCTGCTGCACCGCCGCGGCGTGGCCGGCGCCACCGCACTGCTCGGGGTGGACGGCACCAGTCACGGCCGCCGGGAACGGGCCCGGTTCTTCGGCCGCAACGCCAGCGTCCCGATGATGGTCATCGCGGTCGGCGACGGGGACCGGATCGGCCGGGTGCTGCCCGAACTGGGCGGCCTGCTCCGCGATCCGCTGGTCACCCTGGAGCGGGTCCGGGTCTGCAAGCGGGACGGCGAACTGCTGGCCAGACCCAGCGCGCTGCCCGGCGTCGATGAGCACGGACTGGCGTTGTGGCAGAAGATCATGGTGTTTACCTCGGAAGCCGCGCTGCACGGTGGGCAGCCGCTGCACCGGGCGCTGGTCCGGGCGCTGCGCTCGGCCGGGATCAGCGGGGCGACCACGCTGCGCGGCGTGTGGGGCTTCCACGGTGACCACCCGCCGCACGGTGACCGGCTGCTGCAGCTCGGGCGGCACGTGCCCACGGTCACCGTGGTGATCGACACGCCGGACCGGATCGCGGCCGCGTTCAGTGTGATCGACGAGCTAACCAGCGAGCGGGGGCTGGTGACCAGCGAGACCATCCCGGCCCTGCACGCGGTCGGCGGCGGCCGCCGCCGGGGCGGGCCCCGGCTGGCCAGCCACCATCTCTAGCCGCGCGGCAGACTACCGGCATGGCGCAGGTCGTGGTGACCAGCCTGCGCGTGCACTGGTCCCGGGCGTGCGGGTGCTGCACATGTCCGGGTACGCGGCGGGGCGGGGGAATTACGCCCGGGCCGGGCAGGCGGACTTTGTGCACAAGCCGTTCACCAGCGGGGTGCTGCTGGACAAGGTCGCGGCGATGCTGGCCGGGGGATAACCAACACCGGCCGTCTGATTACGAATCGGCCGCCGTCTCTGCGGCCAGCTCCCCGCCGGTTAGGGCCACGTCCGCCGGGGCGCGCGGGAGGAAGATCTCGAAGATGGCACCCTGGCCGGGGGTGCTGCGCACCTTGACCGTGCCGTGGTGCGCGGTCGCGATGGCCTGCACGATGGCCAGGCCCAGGCCGAATCCGCCCGCCTCCCGGTTGCGGTGCGTGCTGGCCCGGGCGAACCGCTGGAAGATGCGCTGCAGGTCGCGGGCCTCGATGCCGCAGCCGGAATCGGCCACCGCCAGCACCGCCTGGCCGTTCTCCTGCCGGGCGCTGACCTCGATCTGGTCCCCGGGTTCGGTGTGCGCGATCGCGTTCTCCAGCAGCGCGTCCAGGGCCAGCCCCAGCCGGTCCCGGTCGGCCAGCACGGTCGCGTCGGTCACCGGGCCGAGCCGCCACTGCCGGGGCAGATAGCCCCACCGCTCCAGCGCGTCACCCAGCACGGACTCGACCGGGACCGGTTCCCGGTGCAGGAAGTCCGGGCTGGACGCCGAGGCCAGCAGCAGGATCCGGGTGGCCAGCCGGCCGAGCCGGCGCAGTTCGTCGGCCACCACCCGGGCGTCTTCGGCCATCTCGGTCTCACTGGCCGCGCGTTCCATCAGCTCGGCGTGGCCCAGTGCCACCGTGATTGGCGTGCCCAGCTCGTGCGAGGCGTCCTGGAGGAACCGGTGCTGCTGGGTGAGCAGGTGCAGGTTCTCCTGGGAGACCCGCTGCACCGCTTCCATCGCGGCCAGCTTCTCCTCCATCGCGGCCACCCGGCGGCGGCCGTGCCACACCATGACCAGGAACATCAGCGCGATCAGCGGCACTTCGGCCAGGTAGTCCGCGTCCTGCTGGCCCTTGAGCACCTGCACCACGATGATGCCGCCGGTGGCCAGGGTGACCGCGGCCAGGGTCAGGATGGTCGGCTGCAGCCGCCACAGCCGCACGCCGTAGATCGCGGTCAGGCTGACCCAGATGGCCAGGAACGGCACCGTGCCCCAGTTCGGCTCCAGCCGCATGGCCAGCAGGTTGAGCGCGACGAACGCGACCCAGATCAGGTCCAGCCGGGACGCCCGGGCCCAGTGCGCGACCCGGTGCCACCAGCCCGACGTGCTGGGCGGCGGCTCCAGGCCAGCCGCCGGCCGTGCTGGGCCGCCGTGGACCGGTGCCGGGGCCGATGCCACTGAACACGCTGCGTGGTCACTGTTCCTCCCACCGGGCTGGCCCGCTCAGGGGCGTCCGGGTGCCGCCCCGAGCTGCCGCAGCCCGGTAGCCAGGATGCTAGCGAGCAGCGCGGCGTGCTGGCCGCCCGGGTCAAGGTCCGGGTCGAACACGGTGACCTGTGCGCCGCTGGCCCGGGGCGCGAGCGCGGCCAGCAGGCCGGTCAGCTCGGCCGGGCCCAGCCCGCCCGGAGCTGGGCTGTCTACCGCGGGCATGCAGGCCGGGTCCAGGATGTCCACGTCGATGTGCAGCCAGTAACCGTCGAGTTGGCTGGCCGCGACGGTGGCCAGCACCGCCTCGGCGGTGGCCCCGGCCCCGTCCTGGCGGATCCGCCGGGCCGGGATGACCTGGGCCAGCACCGTGCTTGCTTCGGCCAGGTGCTCGTCGTCGTCCCGGCAGCCCGCGTGCACCGTGTCGCCCGGCTGGAAGTGCGGCCCGGCGCCGGAAATGGCCGGCCAGTGCAGGCCGACCGCCGCGGCCAGGTCCTCGCCGGCCAGGCTGGCGCATTCGGCGCTGTTGCCCGGATGCCGGAAGTCGGTGTGCCCGTCCAGGTGCACCAGGCCGTACCGGCCGCGCGGGCGGAGCGCCAGGCCGGCCGCGAGCAGCAGGCTGCAGTCCCCGCCGAGGACCAGCGGCGCGCGGTCGGCGTCCAGTTGGGCCCGGATCCGCGCGGCCAGCCGGGCGGCGTGCTCCAGGATCGCGTCCTGGTTGCGCACCTGGCCCTGGGCGGTCTGCGTGCCCTGGGCGGTCTGCGTGCCCTGGGCGGTCTGCGTCCCTGGCTGCGTCCTGGGCGGTCTGCGTGCCGGCCAGGTAGCGCCCGGGCAGCACCACCCCGGCGTCGGCCGCGCCGTCCGCCGCCAGCCGGGTGTACAGCCCCGCCTCGCGCAGCGCCTCGGGCGCCTTGGCCGTGCCGGGCACGGCACCGGGCTGTGGTGGGCGCAGCCCGAGGTTGGACGGCGCCGAGATCAGGGCCAGCACGCTCAGCCCCGCCCGGCCTTCCCGCTGATCCGGGTGCCCAGGTCGGCGCCCTCGCAGATGGCCTCCATCACCCCGGTAGCGGCCACGTCGAACACGTGCATGGTCAGGCCCTGCTCGTTGGCCAGCACCAGGGCGTTGGTGTCCATCACCCGCACCCCGGCGGCCAGCGCCTCGTCGTAGGTCAGCTCCCGGTAGCGCACCGCGTGCGGGTTGACGTGCGGGTCGCTTTCGTACACCCCGTCCACCCCGCGCTTGGCTACCAGCAGGGCGTCGGCGTCCAGTTCCAGCGCGCGCTGCACGGCCGGGTAGTCGGTGGTCACGTACGGCTGGCCGATGCCGCCGGCCAGCAGCACGATCAGGCCGCGTTCCAGGTGCCGGATGGCGCGCAGCCGGATGAACGGCTCGGCCACGCTCTCCATCGGGATCGCGGTCATCACCCGCACGTCGGTGTCGGTCCGGGCGGTCAGCGCGCCGCGCAGGCTCAGCGCGTTCATCACCGTGCCGAGGATGCCGATATTGTCCGCCTCGGCCCGGCTGATGCCCCAGCCCTCGGCCATCCGGCCGCGGAAATAGTTGCCGCCGCCCACCACCACGGCCAGCTGGACGCCCAGGTTGTGCACGGACAGCAGCTCATCGGCCACCCGGGCCAGGGCGGCCGGATCCAGGCCGGAACTAGCCGGCCCGGCGAGCGCCTCGCCACTGAGTTTCACGACGACCCTGCGATAACGCGGCACAGCCGGGCTCTCCCTTCCGGACCTGGTTCCCAGACCGTGGTGCCGGTGGACCCTGATCACGCTATCGCAGCTAGCCGCGGTCCGGAGCAGGTGCCGGGCCGGCCTGGCGGCGGATGAAGCGGAGCGCCTCCCGGCGGTCGGCCGGGCTGAGCCGGTCCAGGTACAGGTGACCGTCCAGGTGGTCCAGTTCGTGCTGCAGGCAGCGGGCCAGCTCGCCACGGCCGGCCACCCGCACCGGCCGCCCGGCCAGGTCCACGCCGGTGGCCACCGCGTGCGCGGCCCGGCGCACCGGCAGGTACAGGCCCGGAATGGACAGGCAGCCCTCCGGCCCCTCCTGCTCTCCGTCGCGCAGCGCCAGTTCCGGGTTGATCAGGTAGCCCTCGGCGCCATCCACGTTGTAGCAGAACACCCGCAGGTCCACGCCGATCTGCGGAGCGGCCAGCCCGGCCCGGCCGGGCAGCTGGCAGGTGTCCAGCAGGTCGGTCACCAGCCGGGCCAGCCCGTCGCCGAACCGGGTCACCGGCCGGCAGGTCTCCCGCAGCACCGGGTCGCCGAACAGCCGGATGGGCCGGACAGTCATGCCACCGGCTCGCTGGCCGTAGCGGCGGCCTGGCCGGGCGTGGTCCGTGGCGGTCGGCGTGGCTGGGGTGGCGGCTGGTCTGGTGCGTGGCGTGGGGTCGGCCGGCTGGTCTGCGGCGTGGTCCGTGGCGTGGTCCGTGGCAACCGTCGCGGCAGGCATGTCCGTCGCGGCTGGCGGGGCCGCCGGGGCGTGGGCCGGTGCGCTCAGCATCGGGATGGCCAGCAGCAGGTCTTCGTGCCAGCGGATCTCGGCGTCCAGGCGGCCGATGGCATGCTGCAGGATCAGGCTGTCCGCGGTGGTCTGCCCGGCCCAGGCCCGGTCCTGCTCATGCCGGAAGAACTCGCGCTGTGTGCTGAGCGCCCGGTGCCGGTCCTGGACCAGCCCGCGCAGCTGCGCGGCGGGCAGGTCGCTGCTCATCGCCACGGCCAGGTCGACCGGGTCGGGACGGAGGCTGACCTGGCGGAACGCCTCGGCGCGCAGCGCACTCAGCTCCTTGCGGCCCTCGGTGGTGATGGCGTACACGGTGCGCGCGGGCGCCTTGCCGACCTGCTCGGTGCGCACCGCCTCGATCAGTCCCTCGGCCGCCATCCGGTGCAGCGCCCCGTACAGCGACCCGGGGCGCACCTCGGACCACAGCTCGGTCCGGTCCACCCGGGCGTCCCGCCGGATCTGGTGCCCGTACATCGGGCCGTGCCTGGCCAGCGCGCCGAGCACGAACAGCCGGGTTGGATTCACCTCATTAGTCAAACATGAGTACTACCGTTTGACAACTAAGCTGACCTCGGCAGCCGCGCGCCCAGCAGCCCGGATTCACCGACAAACGGCGACATAGCATGCGCCCGTGACGGCTGAACCGGACAATTCCGGCAGCAAGGCGTACGTCGCGCATGCCATGTCACCGTTTTGCCGGTGATCCGGGCGGAGTGCGGGGGTGGTGAGCCGTGCCTCCCGGGCTGTCGGACCCGGTTTCTAGGATGGGGCGGTGCGCACGGACGACCTGCTGGCCCGGCGGCTGGCTAACCAGCACCTGGCCGCGCCCCGGACCGCGGACCCGGCCGAGATCACCCGGCAGCTGGGTGCGGTCCAGTCCCAGGAGTACGCCCAGTCACTGTGGGCGCTCGGCTTGCGGACCCAGGGGGCCAGCGTGGCCAGCATCGAGGCGGCCATCGACCGCGGCGCGATCCTGCGCACCTGGCCGATGCGCGGCACCATTCACCTGGTGCTGGCCGAGGACGCCCGCTGGATGGTGCGGCTGCTGGCCGGCCTGCCGGTGCGGCTGGCCGCCAACACGTACCGGAAGATCGGGCTGACCGAGGACATCCTGGCCCGCGCGGCCGACGTGGTGACCGGCGCGCTGCGCGGCGGGCGGCAGCTGCCCCGCAAGGACCTGTACGCCCTGCTCACCGCGGCCGGTATCGACTGTTCCGCGTCGCCTAACGGCGGCCGCGGCAATCACATCCTGGGCTACCTGTCGCACACCGGCCTGCTCTGCATCGGCCCGGTGCGCCGGGGGCAGCCGGTGTTCGTGCTGCTCGACGAGTGGGCCCCGGCGCGCCGGGAACCAGCCGAGCCGCTGGCCGAGCTGGCCGAGCGGTACTTCACCAGCCACGGCCCGGCCACCGTGCGGGACTTCGGCTGGTGGTCCGGGCTGACCCTGGCCGACGCCAAGCGGGCCATCGAGCTGGCCGGCCCGGCGCTGGCGGACGAGGAGCACGACGGCGAGCGGTACTGGGGTGCCGCGGGCCGTACCGGCCAGGCGGCGCCGCCGGACGGGGCTTATCTGCTGCCCGCGTTCGACGAGTACACCGTGGCCTACAAGGACCGCAGCCTGCTGGCCGACGGCGGCCCCCAGGCCAAAGGTGGCCAGCTCAACAGCGATCTGCTCAACCCGGTCATGCTGCTGGACGGCCGGGCGGCCGGGCTGTGGAAGCGGGTGGTCGGCCCCAAGTCGGTGCGGATCAGCCTGGCCCCGGCTGGCCGCCTCAGCCGGCCGGACCGGGCCGGCTGGCGGCGGCCGCCGAGCGGTACGCCGCGTTCCTCGGGCTGCCCGCCGAGGTCGGCTGGGCCGACCCGGACGACGTGCGCCGGATGCGCTGGGGCTAGGCATCCGGGTCGTGCCGTTCCCGGGCCTCGTGACCGGGCCGGATGTGCGCTGCCGCGGCCACCCGCAGCGGCGTGAACGGGCCGCTGGCCTGCGCGGCCACCGGCTCGGTGAGCGCGGTCACGTGATCGCCGCCCTCGTCCAGCAGCGCGATCCGGCGGGCCGCCAGCCAGCGGGGGCACTGGGCCAGCAGCGGCACGCCGCCCGGCCCTTCCGTCACCTGCAGGCCGGCGAACTTGTCCACCGTGTCCCCGGTCTGGCCGCCGAACAGCTCGGCCAGCGGCAGGTCAGCCGCGGCCAGGAAGTGGATGGCCAGATGGCTGGCGCGCAGCGCCACGCCGTAGGTGTGATTCGCCTTGGACAGGAACACGCAGTAGCGCTGCGGCGCGATGCTGGACTGGGTATGGAAGCTGACCAGGCAGCCCGCCCGCTCGCCCGCGGCCGCGGTGGTGACCACGGCCAGTGGCGGGTCCAGGGCGGACATCAGCATGCCGAACACGTCATCATTCATCGCGGCCTCGCTCGTAGCGCAGGAACAGCGTGTCATCGGCCTGCAGCACGTGGCGCAGCACGAAGCGGCGCAGCGGTGCACCGGGTGGGGTGACCGACACCGGCAGCGGGTCGCCGCCCATCAGCGGCGCGATGGTCAGGCACAGCTCGTCCAGCCGGCCCGCGCTGACCAGCTCACCCAGCCAGGTCGGGCCGCCCTCGCACAGCACCACCCGGTGGCCGAGCCCAGCCAGCATGGCCATCGCCTCGGCCGGCTCGACCCGGTGCTGGCCGGCCACGATGACCTCGGCCACCTCGCTGGCCCGGGCCATCCGGGCCGGATCGGCCGCCGCGCAGGTGAGCACCAGGGTCCGGCGGTCCGGCGGTGCTTCGGTGAAGGCCCGGGCCGACCAGTCCAGGTTCAGCGACCGGGTCACCACGGCCAGTGGTGGCGTGCCCGGCAGGCCGGCCGCGCGGCGGGCCGCCACCCGGTCCTCGGGCAGCCGGACCGGGCCGTAACGTTCCTGGCGCACCGTCTCCGCGCCGACCAGCACCACGTCGGCCAGCGCCCGCATCAAGATGAACAACTCGGCGTCCGGCGTGGTGGACAGGTCGCCGACCCGGCCGCCGATCGCCGCGCAGCCGTCCAGGCCGCCCACCATGTGCGCCATCAGCCACGGGCCGCCGTCCGGCCGGGTCCGGTCCACCCGGGCGTAGGGTTCCAGCGGGTCATGGATCAGCCCGCCTGGTTGCAGCATCCGCACCCGGCTCATTGTTACAGTGGATACGTGACTCGACTCTGCCTGGGCTGGTGGCTGCCGCGGTAAGGCGGTAGCTGTCCCCATGCGCTCGACGGCCCGCCTCCGGCGGGCCGGTTTCGTGTCACCAGCCGGTCGCGGCCGGAGGCCTGAACTCAGGAGGCCCCTGTGCCTGCCAACACTGTGCTCGCCAACTCCGCTACTGCGCTACTCGATCCCATGTCGGCCGCCCCGGTAGCGCCGTCGCTGGCCGCCGCGCAGCGGCGCAGCGCGGAACTCGAAGCCGCCATCCAGACCGACCCCGGCCGGTTCCGGGTGCTCACCGGGGACCGGCCTACCGGCCCGCTGCACATCGGCCACCTGTTCGGCACGCTGCTGAACCGGGTCCGGCTGCAGCGCCTTGGTGTGGACGTGATGGTGCTGGTGGCCGACTACCAGACGATCACCGACCGGGACTCGCCGGACACGCTGCCCGCCGACGTGCTCGGGCTGATCGCCGACTACCTGGCCGCCGGGCTCGACCCGGACCAGTGCACGATCTTCGCGCACAGCCAGATCGCGGCGCTGAACCAGCTGATGCTGCCGTTCCTCAGCCTGGTCAGCGTGGCCGAGCTGAGCCGCAACCCGACCGTGAAGGACGAGTCCGAATCGGCCGGGCCGATGTCCGCGCTCATGTTCACCTACCCGGTGCACCAGGCGGCGGACATCCTGTTCTGCCAGGCCAACCTGGTCCCGGTGGGCAAGGACCAGCTGCCGCACGTGGAGGGGACCCGGGCTATCGCCCGCCGGTTCAATGAGCGGTACGCCCCGGGCCGGCCCTACTTCCCGGTGCCCGACGCGCTGCTCAGCGACGCCCCCCTGCTGCTCGGCGTGGACGGGCACAAGATGAGCAAGAGCCGGCACAACGCGATCGCGCTGGCCGCCAGCGAGGACGAGACGGCCCGGCTGATCCGCGGCGCCCGCACCGACGCCGAGCGCACGATCAGCTACCAGCCGGACCGCCGGCCGGAGGTGTCCAACCTGGTGCAAATCGCCGCGTTGTGCCTGGACCAGCCGCCGGCCGAGGTCGCCGCGACGGTCGGCGACGGTGGCGCGGCGGCGCTCAAGCGGCTGGTCACCGAGGCGCTGAACGAGCGGCTCCGCCCGATCCGCGCCCGCCGCCGCGAGTTCGCCGCCGACCCCGGCTACCTGCGCCAGGTGCTGGCCGACGGCAACGAACGGGCCCGGGCCATCGCCGACCGCACCCTGTCCGACGTCCAGTCCCTCATGCACACCAGGTACTGACCGGCGGGCTGCGCGCCGGATCAGGACGGGAGCAGGCGGGTGGGCAGGGCGGTTTCCTCGACCGTGCCGTCGGGGCGGCGGGTGATCTGCCAGGTGGTGGCGCCCGCCACCTCGGTGACGCAGTCCACCAGGCCGGTGTTCTCGAAGATCAGCGCGGTGCCGTTGTCGGTGGCGTAGCCGTCGGGCAGCGTGCCGTCGCCGATCAGCCGGTGGATGGCCGGCCGCCGCTGCTCCTCGGCGTCGTGATGCGGGCTGTTCGAGTAGGGCAGGAAACCGAGGCCGTTGGTCACCGGGTGGAGCGGCAGGCCGAACGAGTCGGTGGTGCCACCCTCGAACCAGCACAGCGACCCGGCGGACACACCCATCAGCACCACGCCGGCCTGCCAGGCCGCGCGCATCGCCTCGTCCACTCCGTGCAGCCGCCACAACGCCAGCAGGTTGGCCACGCTGCCGCCGGCCACCCACACCACGTCCTGGGCCAGCAGGTACTCGGTGATGTCCGGGACGTTCGGCTCGGTGAACAGCGCCAGGTGGCTGGCCCGCCAGCCGGCCCGGCCGAACGCGCAGTACATCGGGGTCAGCCAGTCGCTGGCGTCGCCCAGCGCGGTGCCCACGATGCTCACCCGCGGGCAGTCGCCCGCCCGGGCCAGGGCCGCGGCGTGCGCGTAGGACGGGCCGAGCTGGAAGTCCATCATGCCGTGCCCCGCGGGGCGGAACCCGATGCTGGTGGCGACTATGGTCGGAGTTCGCGCAGTCATCCGGCGATTATGCACCCGCATCGCGGAGGTACCGATGAGCCCCCAGATCGCCCGGGCCGATCAGGTCGGCCGGGAGGAGTTGCTCGACTTCATCCGGGACCGGCACCACGTGGTGCTGGTCACCACCAAACGGGACGGGACGGCGCAATTGTCGCCGGTCACCGCGGGGCTGGACGACCTCGGCCGGATCGTGATCGCGACCTACCCGGAACGGGCCAAGGCGCACAATGCCCGCCGCCACCCGGCGGTGGACGTGCTGGTCCTGTCCGATGACTTCGGCGGCGCCTGGGTGCAGGTCAGCGGGACCGCGGAGGTGCTCGACCTGCCCGCGGCCATGGAGCCGCTGGTGGACTACTTCCGGTGCATCTCAGGTGAGCACAGCGACTGGGCCGAGTACCGGGCCGCGATGCAGCGGCAGGGCAAGTCGCTGATCCGGGTCACCATCGACCGGTGGGGCCCCATCGCCACCGGTGGCTTCCCGCCCCGGCTGGCGTGAGCCGCCGGGAGCCAGCCGCCGTGGCGGACCAGCGCAGCTTCGCCGACCTGGTGGCCGAGGGCGCGGCGGAACCGGTCGAAGGCTGGGACTTCTCCTGGCTCGAGGGCCGGGCCACCGAGGAGCGGCCGCCCTGGGGGTATGCCCGGATGATGGCGGCCCGGATGGCCGCCGCGCAGGCCGCGCTGGACATCCAGACCGGCGGCGGCGAGGTGCTGGCCGCCGCGGTGCGCCGGGCGCCGCAGCCGCCCCCGGTCCTGGCCGCCACCGAGTCCTGGCCGCCGAACCTGGTCATCGCCGCGGCCAGCCTGCGCCCGCTGGGCGGCCGGGTGGTCCAGGCGGCCGACGATGACGGCCTGCCGTTCGCCGCGGAAACGTTCGACCTGGTGGTGAGCAGGCACCCGGTCGAGACGGTGTGGCCGGAGATCGGCCGCGTGCTCCGCCCGGGCGGGCACTACTTCTCGCAGCAGATCGGGGCGGGCACCAACCGGGAGCTGATCGAGTTCATGATGGGACCCGTGCTGATCAACCCGGCGCGCGAGCCGCGCCGCGCGGTGGCCGCCGCGGAAGCGGCCGGCCTGGTCGTCACCGACCTGCGCGAGCAGGCGCTGCGCGTGGTGTTCAACGACGTCGGCGCGGTGGTCTACTTCCTGCGCAAGGTGCTGTGGACGGTGCCGGGCTTCACCGCCGAGGCCTACCACGAGCAGTTGCGCAGGATGCACGACCGGATCCAGGCCGAGGGGCCGTTCGTGGCGCACGCCCAGCGGTTCCTGATCGAGGCGCGCAAGCCGTGATGTCACGTCGCAGCCTGAGACGACACCCGGCCGGGCGGCCTCTATAGGATCAGGCTGGGCCGAAGGTGGAGGAGGCGTCCATGATCTTCATCGTCGTCAAGTGGACCATCAAGCCGGAGCGCAGCGGCGAGTGGCTCACCCTGGTGGATGACTTCACCCAGGCCACCCGGGCCGAGCCAGGCAACATCTTCTTCGAGTGGTCCAAGAGCGTGGCCAACCCGGACCAGTTCGTCCTGGTCGAGGCGTTCCAGGACGACGCGGCCGGGGCGCACGTGAACTCCGCGCACTTCAAGGAGTTCGTCGGCTGGGCGCCCACCGCCGTGGCCAGCACCCCGCAGATCATCAGCGTGCAGGGCGTGCCGGGCACCGGCTGGGGCGAGATGGCCGAGGTCAAGCCCGCCTGAGCGCCGCGCCCACCCGGGGCCTAGCCCGGGTCGGCCACCTCGATGCCCGGCTTGCTCGGCCAGCACCGGGGCCAGCTCGGCCAGCTGCCCGGAGCTGATCGTGGCGCCACGCAGCGCGCCCGGGGTGATGATCAGGCCGAGTTCGGCGCCGCGCAGGTCGACCTGCTCCAGCGTGACGTGGCTGAAATCCGCGTCGCGCAGCTGCGAGCCGGGGAACGCGCAGCGGCGCAGCGTAGCGCTGCCGAAGTCCACGTCGCGGAGCAGGCAGTCCACGAAGCTCACCTCGGCCAGCGTCGCGCTGCGCAGGTTCACCCCGTCCAGCTTGCAGTTCCGGAACGTCACCCGGCGCAGCTGGGCAGCGTCCGCGGTCACCCCGGCGGCCACGCAGCCAGCCAGGATCGCGTCGGTCCAGGACGTCTCGGTCAGCTCGGTCGCGGTCAGCCGGACATCGGATAGCCACACGTCGTTGAACCGGGCCAGCCGGAACCGCCCGTCCTGGACCGTCACCCGGGTGAAGGCGCACTCCATGAACCGGCTGCCCCGCCCCGCGGCGCGGCCAGGTCCAGCCCGTCGAAGTGCGCCCCGTCATAGTCCGTGTCGGCCGCCAGCGGGCCCGGGTGCGGGCTCAGCGTGGCCGCGTAGGGCAGGTCGGCCAGGGTTTGCGGTGCCATCGCGCCCACCTTACGGGTGGGCTACGAAGGTGCCGGGCGGGCTACGACAGATGCCGGGCCAGGAAGGCCAGTGACGGTGGTTCCTGCGCGGCGAAGAACGGGCCGGTGTGGCAGCCCGCCGACATCATCACGGTGGCGCTGCTGGGCAGCACCCGGGCCAGCGCCGCGACCCCGGGCTGGAACGGGTCGTCCAGGCCGCAGGCGACCCGGACCGGTTTCCCGGCCAGCGCCGCCGCGTGCGTGACCACGTCGTTGGCCTCGAAATCAGCCGCCGAGGCGTAAGGCCTGCCGGTTGACCGCCTGGGCCTGCTGGTAACTCGTCCACACGGCCGGGCCGATCGCGGCCACCGCGCTGATCAGCCGGGGGAACTTCTCGGCCAGCAGGATCGCCCCGTAGCCGCCCATCGAGATGCCCATGGTGCCGATCCGGTGCGGCGGCAGGCCCAGGCCGAGCCGCTGGCAGAACGGGATCAGCTCGTCGATGACCATGCCCATCGGGTCGTCCCCGGGGTGCGGGTTCCAGTAGCCGCGGCCCGCCGTCGGCGGCCACCATGGCCATCGGCGCCAGCGGACGGCCATGAATCCGCAACGCCGGCGCCTGCGGCAGCGTCATCCCGGACAGCACGTGGGTGTGATTGGCCCCTGATCCGTGCAGCATGACCACCAGCGGCAGCCGGCTGCCTGGGCCGTGGCCGGGCGGGTAGGCGATGGTGTACCCGACCTCCCGGCGCCGGGCACGGGAGTAGAACTGGCCAGACATCGACCGGCCCAGCCGCCCGAACGTGAGCGGCGGGCCAGTCACCGAGCAGGCGCCGTCGAGCTGGGCCAGGTCCGTCTTGCCGGGCAGCACGCCGTGCGCGATGAGTTCCAGGCCGGCCGCGCCGGCCGCGGCCACGGCGGCCGTGCCGATCCCGGCGGCGAGCAGCCGCCGGCGGGTCAGCCCGCTCACCGCGAGGCCGTCCGGTGCAGCGCGTGCCAGCCCACCGCCAGCGCGAGCGCCATCACGGCCAGCGCGGCCACGTCGATCGCCCCGGGCCGGAACAGGTTCCCGGCGCCGTGCTGGCCGGCCAGCACCCAGCTGGCCGCGGCGGCCAGGAACACGGCCATCCCGGCCGCGGCCAGCCGGCCCAGCCAGGCCTGGTAACACAGCACCCGCGGCGGCAGGTCGAGCGGCGCACCAGGCGGGCCAGCCCGGCGGCCAGCCCGGCCAGCGCGGCCGGGCTGACCACCATCCAGCCGATCTCCGCGGCCGGGAAGGCGAGCAAGCGCGGCCGGATGCGCCCAGTAGGACGTCACCGACAGCGTCGCGGCCCAGCCGAACGCGGCCACCCCGCCCGGCACCAGGCCGCGCTGCGGCCACGGATGACCGCCGGTGCCCGGCCAGCCGTTGGCCATGTGCCGGCCCCCCGATGACCAGCACCAGCAGGCTGACCGCGACCAGAACTGTGCTAGCCCGGGGGGACGACCCCCCGGAGCCCCCCGGGATCGCTGGCTCGGCGGGAACACGCCTCCGGCGCGCCCCGCCTCGCCAGCGAAATGCCCGGGGGGACGACCCCGGAGCGCAGCCCGCGCCGGGCCAGCTGCCAGCCGATCGGCACCGCGGCCAGCACCGCCAGGACCAGGAAGAACAGCAGTGCCCCGGTCATCACCACGGTGGCCACCGCGGTGGCCCGGGTGCTGGGCGGCGCCCACTGCCAGCCGATGAGCAGCTGGGACCACATCGCGGTGCCGGCGGTGAGGAACACGGCCAGCGCGCAGCCGAGCGCGGCCAGGCTGGCCCGGGCCTGCTCGGCCGGGGCCAGCCGCTGGCCGCCCAGCCCGGCCCGGCTCAGCCGGGCCAGCGTGCCGCTGACCGCGACGTCGGCCGTGCGCCGCCAGCAGCGCGGCCGTTCGGCCAGGTCGGCCACGAGCAGTTCGGTGAACTCCGCGCCGTACCGCGCCCGCCAGCTGGCCGGATACCAGCGCGAGCGAAGCCGCGCTGGCCCGGGTCTCTGGTGACCGGTCACGTCAGGCCCCAGCCTCTGGCCAGGCGGCGCAGGCCTACGTCGGCTACCTGGCGCTGGGCCTGCAGGTGTTCCTGCAGGGCGGCGGCGCCGGTCGCGGTGAGCTGGTAGGGGCGGCGCCGGTCCGTCGCTGGGCAGCGGCTCGATCAGGCCCTTGGCTTCGAGCCGGCTGAGCGCCTCGTACAGCGTGCCCGGGGCCAGCCGCACCCCGGCGAACGCGGCGATGTCCTTGGTCAGCGCGTAGCCGTGCTTGGCCCCGCCCGCCAGGCTGGACAGGATCAGCGTGGCCGGGCCGGCGTACCGGCCGAATGCGCCCAGCGTCATGCCCGGCACACTACATCGGGAGCCGATCTATCGTCAACCGGAGTAGTAGTCCGGTCGAACACGACGTAACCTGGCGGTTAACGCACGGCGACCCGGCACAGGGGGTGCGGGTGGCGGGCTGTGCGCACCGGGGGTGGGCGGCATGGGTAAGGTCTCGCCGGGCGTGCTGTCGGCACCGCACGAGGTACTGACCCCGGAACAGTGGCGCAGGCTGGGCCGGGAACGGCGCCGGTTCGTGCCCCGGTCCGGTCAGGCCGAATGGTCACCGCCGCCCGGCCGCCCGGACCCGGTCAGCATCCTGGAACAACAGGCCCAGGAGCGGGTGCCGGACCTGGTGCCGATCCGGCACGGCCGGATGGCCGCCTCGCCGTTCTCCTACTTCCGCGGCGCGGCCGCGCCGATGGCCTGGGATCTGGGCCACCTGCCGTCCAGCGACATCCGGGTGCAGTTGTGCGGTGACGCGCACCTGCTCAACTTCGGCATGTTCGGCGCGCCGGACCGGCGGCTGGTGTTCGACGTGAACGACTTCGACGAGACGCTGCCCGGCCCGTTCGAGTGGGACGTCAAGCGGCTGGCCGCGAGCGTCGCGGTGGCCGCCCGGGACAACGGCCTCGGCGCCCGGGCCGAGCGCACCGCGCCGCGGCGCTGCGCGCACGTGTACCGCACCGAGATGGACAACTTCGCCGCAGATGCGCTTCCTCGACGTGTGGTACTCCCGGATCGACGTCGATCAGGTGTGCCAGCTGCTGGACGCGGTCCAGTCGCGCAAGGCGGTCCGGCGGCGCAACGCGGACGTGCACAAGGCCTACCGGCACACCAGCATGCAGGCGCTGGAAAAGCTGTGCCACCAGGTGAACGGGCAGTACCGGATCAAGCCGGCGCCACCGGTCGTGGTCCGGTTCGGCATCGAGCACGAGCCGGCCATCGCCGACGAGCTGCGCGGTGCGATCGACCGGTACCGGGAGACGATCCAGGCGGACCGCCGCGAGGTGCTGCGCCGCTACTACTTCGGTGACTTCGCCCGCAAGGTGGTCGGGGTCGGCTCGGTCGGCACCGAGGCGTTCATCTTCCTGCTGCTCGGCGACCGGCCGGACGAGCCACTGTTCCTCCAGCTCAAGGAGGCGCAGCAATCGGTGCTGGCCCCGTTCGCCGGGCCGAGCGAGTACAAGCACCAGGGCGAGCGGGTGGTCCGCGGGCAGAAGCTGATGCAGGCCGCGGCCGACCCGTTCCTGGGCTGGACCACCGGGCTGCAGCTCGATGGCGCCCCGGCCAAGGAGTACTACGTCCGCCAGCTGCGCGACATGAAGGGCGCGATGAACGTGCCCGCCATGGACGCGGCGCAGCTCACCTACTACGCCGGGCTGTGCGGCTGGGCGCTGGCCCGGGCGCACGCCCGGACCGGCCGGGCCGCCATGATCGCCGGCTACCTGGGCTCCAGCGACCGGTTCGACCAGGCCATCGAGGAGTTCGCGGTGGCCTACGCGAACCAGAACGAGCACGACTACCAGCGCCTGCTCGACGCGATCGAGCGCCGCAAGCTCACCGCCATCGAAGGCATTTAGCTGCTTAACGCCACTACCCGCCTGGTCCGGCCCAGATCGCCCGGACGGCGTCGATGGTGTCCGCCTCGGCGGCCTGCTTGTCCGGGCGGTAGCGGAGTACCCGGGCGAACCGGAGGGCGAGGCCGCCCGGGTAGCGGGGACTGGTCTGCACCCCGTCGAACGCGATCTCCACGACCAGCTCCGGCCGGACCCGGACGACGCCGTAGGCCCGGGCCGGGTCGCCAGGTGGCTGGGCGGCCGGGTCGGCCAGTTCCAGCAGCCGGGTGGTCTGCCAGCCGAGCATCTGGTCGGTCAGCCCCTTGAACGTCTTGCCCAGCATGACGAACCCGCCGGCCGGGTCGCGCGCGCCCAGGTGCAGGTTGGACAGCCAGCCCCGGCGGCGGCCGTGTCCCCATTCGGCGGCCAGCACTACCAGGTCGAGGGTGTGCCGCGGCTTGACCTTGATCCACTCGCTGCCCCGGCGGCCGGCCGCGTACGGCGCATCCAGCGACTTGACCACGACGCCCTCATGGCCGCGGCCCACCGCGTCGGCGAAGAACCGCTCCGCCTCGGCCACGTCGCTGGTCACGATGCGCGGCACCCGCAGACCCGCGGGCAGGACGGCGGCCAGCACGTGCTGGCGTTGGGTAGCTGGCTCGTCGATGAGGTCCCGGCCGTCCGCGTGCAGCAGGTCGAAGAAGAACGGGGTGAGCGGGACATCCGGCCGGTCCGGGCCGGGCGCGCCCTGGGTGCCCGCCCGGCTCGCGGTCACCTGGAACGGGCGGGGCCGGCCATCCGGGCCCAGCGCGATGGCCTCGCCGTCCAGGACCAGGGCGTCCGCGGCCACGCCGCGCACCGCCTCGGTGATCTCGGGCAGCCGGGCGGTGATGTCATCCAGGCTCCGGGTGAACACCCGGACCTGGCTGCCCTGGCGGTGCACCTGGATCCGGATGCCGTCGATCTTCCATTCCACCGCGGCCGGTGACACCCGGTCGAAGGCGGCGGCCACGGTGGGCGCGGAGGCGGCCAGCATGGGCCGCAGCGGGCGGCCCACCTGCAACCGGAACGCGCGCAGTGCGGCGGACGCGGCGTCGGTTTCGGCCGCGCCGGGGCCAGGCGCGGACAGCGCCGCCTCGGCCACCGCGGGCAGCGAACCGCCGAGCAGGTGCGCCCGGCGCACCTCGTCCGGGCGCACCCCGGCCGCGCGGGCCACCGCGTCGCTCATCACGCCTTCCAGCGCGCCCTGGTGCAGTTCGCCGCCGAGCAGCCGGGTCAGGAAGGAGCGTTCGGCCGGGGTGGCCCGGGTGAACACGGCGCCGAGCAGCCGCCGCCGCTCCGCCTGGGTGCCGGGCCCGCTGATCGCGCCGATGGCGGCGAACGCCGCGTCCACGTCGGCCAGCGTCAGCGGCGGCTCACCACCGGCCCGGCCGCGTCGTCCGTCAGGTGCCGTCCGGGCTGGCCCAGGCGGTGTCGCCGAGCAGGTCCCGGATGGCCGCGAAGCCGACGCCGATCTGCCGCTGCCGGAGCTCACCGGACAGGAAGGCGACAGCCACCGGCACCTCGGCAGGGGCCGCCTGGCGCAGCAGATCGGCGATCGCCTCGATCTTGGCCTTCCGGCCCGGCGCCCCGGCCACCGCCGCTGACGTGCGCACCAGCTCGCTAAGCAGCACATCGTATTATCCCGGGACGACCCCCGGCCCCCCGATCGCCGCTTCGCGCCGAACGCCTCTCGGCGAGCACACGCCTGCGGCGCGCCTCGCCTCGTCGGCGCACCCGGTGGTCCCGTCACCCCGGTGGTCCCGTCACCCCGGTGGTCCCGTCACCGGCTGGCCCGCACCCTGCACCCTCAAGTGAGTAATTGCGGTCGGATATTTGTTAGCCAAAGCCGCTTGCGCGCTATTACTACTAGGCGGTAACTTCCTCAAATCGCTCCGCTGTGGGTTATCTCACGCACGGCCGGAGCGATCCGACAACGGTGCCGGCGCTCGACCCCCCTCCGCTGCGCGGCGCGCACCATGGACCCACCCAGCACCATGGACTAACAGTGCCAGGAGCCGCCATGCCCCCCACCGACACCTCGCCAGCCGACGCCGGGCCGCCCCACGGGGCCGGGTCCGCTGGCGCCGGTTCGCCATCCTGTTCGTCCCGGCTATGGCCGCGGCCGCCACCATGGTCGTGCTGACCACCGAAGGCGTGCTCGCCGCGTCCATCTCGGTATCCGGGAGCGCCTTCGAGGTCAGCGCCAACCAGCTCAAGGGATCAGGTTTCGAGCAGTTCGGCGGCGTGGTCACCGACGGCAAGGGCAACCCGCACCCGGTGGCCATTTCGGCCATTCATCACGCCACGCTCAGCAACCTGTGCCAGAGCGTGAGCGTGGGCGGGGTCACGCTGCGCATCACGGCCGGTGGCGGCAGCTCGCCGGCCAGCGCCGACAACCTGATCGTGGACGCGGACCAGCTGTCCGGCGACGCCACGTTCAGCAACATCACCATTGGCCAGGACGCGGGGACGCTCACCGAGGACCCCGGGGTCAGCGGCCCGTCCGGCGGGTTCGGCCAGCAGGCGGACGGCGTGACGATCGACAACCTCAGGCAGCACACCTGGCTGACCACCGCGGGCACATTCACCCTGCCGGGCTTCTCCCTCAGCTTCGGAAACGCCTGCTACTAGTGGACACGCCAGCCGAGGAGGCCCAGCCGGCCAGCGCCTGGCAGCGGTTCCGGGACTGGCGGCGCAGCCGCCCGTTCTGGGGTGGCCTGCTGCTCGCCCTGGCCGGGCTGGAGCTCATCGCGATACCGCTGCTGTCCGTGCTGGCCCACGGTTCGGTCAAGGTGGTCATCTACATCGGCATCGGCGGCGTGTTCGGCGTGCTGATCGGTGGCCTGCTGGTCGCCTGCGGCCTGCTCATCTGGTTCCATCCGGTGCAGCGGGTGTTCTACTCGGTGGCCGGCGTGCTGCTGGCGGTCGCCTCGTTCGTCGCCACCAACCTGGGCGGCTTCTTCCTCGGCATGCTGCTCGGCGTGATCGGGGCGTCGCTGGCCTTCGGCTGGACCCCGGATACCGCCCGCACCGGGGGCCAGCACCGGCCACGGCCGGCCGCGCCGTGCGTCACCATCCGAGGGATTGGGCCTGGTGCTGCCCGGGCGCCGGGCGCGGGACACCGCGCTGGAGGACCCCGGAGCGGCGGAAACCGCGCCGGACAGCGGCGATGAGCTGGGCCGGGAAAGGGACCGGGACCAGCGCACCGAACGTGGCAGCGAGGCGGGGAGGGCGTGGTGAGGAGGCTCCTCCTCGCCGCGGCGCTGCCGCTGGCGGCGGCGGGCCTGGTCCTGCCCGGCCTGGTCCGGCCGGTCCAGGCCAGCGCGGCGGCCAGCCGGCCGGCGGCTGCCGCGCGGCCGGACTGCCTGATCCCGATACCGATCTTGTGCCCGTCGCCCAGCCCGGCCCCCACGCCGTCCGCCGGGGCCAGCCCCACTCCCGCGCCGTCGGGCCGGCCCCAGCCCGTCGGCCAGCCCCAGCCCGACGCCGGGTAGCAAGCACAAGGCCCGCCGGAAGCACAAGAAAAAGGCCACGGCGGGCCCGAAGAAGGCCTCGTCGATCAAGGCCAAGGACACCGGCGGCGTAGTGATCAGCGAAGCCCAGTTCAGCCTGACCACCGGCACCGCGGTGATGAACGGGGCGAGCTATGACGGGACGGCCGAGGTGCCCACGGCCAGCGGGGCCAACGTGAAGATGCTGAAGTTCAGCATGTCGTCGCTCGACCCTGACCGGCTCGCCCACGCTGACCGTCTCGCAGGGCGGGCAGTCGGCTGAGACGAGCGGCACCGCCATGCACTTCAGCGGCAACGTGGTGCTGTACGTGACGAAGCTGTCCGGGCATCTGCTGGGCATCCCGCTCACGCTGACCCCGGGCAGCCCGCTGGCCCTGTTCACCAGCTTGCTGAACGGGGTCCCGCTGACCGGCGTGACCACCGATCAGCCGCTGATCTCCGCGGATTCGCTGGCCATTCCCGGCCTGCAGGTGAACGCGGGCTGACCCGGGCTGTGCGCCGCGGCGGCCAGCCGGTCGCGGGCCGCCGCGGCGCCTCGGTAAGTCCGCCGTCAGGGCGTCCTGACCTGTCCGTTCACGTCCACCTGTGCGGTGTCGGACCGCTCGTTGCTGCCCGCCGGGTTGCTGCCCGGGGGCGCCGGTGACGGCGGGGCCTCGGGGGCGGGCTCGGCGCTGAGCCGGTTGGCGCGCTGGCCGCGGAGCAGGATGGCCGCGACGCGCCCGCGGTCACGGTCACCACGCCGGCCAGGATGGCTGGCCAGCGGCGGCGCCGCCGGGCCTCAGCCGGCTGCATCCGGCGCGCGGTGGCGATCATGGCGGAGGAGACCGCGGGTGCGATCCGCTCCTGCACGGTCACCCCGGCCTGCTCCACCCGGGGCGCGGCCCACGACCGGGCCTGCTGCACGCCCTGGCTGGCGGTCAGCTGGGCGCTCCTGGCCAGCGGCGTGAACTGCTCCTTGGCCGCTACGGCGCGCCCCTGTACCCGGATCGCCTGGGCCTTGGCCTGCATGGCGCCGGCCTTGGCCCGGGACTTTACGTCCTGGCTGCTTGTTCTTGAGAACACAATAAACCTCCCCGAGTAGCTCCCCCCGCCACTCAGTTCCCTAGGAGACAACACTCAACCCTGCGTTCCCTGCGCGGACGTGCTCAATCCTGATTCGCCGCTGGTTCATCCGCGCCGTAGGGTACGAAGGGTGGCCCGGCAGCACCGTCTGCTGGGCCGGAAACGGCGAACCCGAGCCCGCTCCGTGCGAGGATTTCTGCTATGACAAACACGCTCACCGCGACGCTGCGGACGAACCAGGGGACCATCGTGGTCCGGCTTTTCCCCGATCACGCACCCAAGACCGTGCGCAACTTCGTCGAGCTGGCCGAGGGCACCCGGGACTGGACCGACCCGCGGACCGGTAAGCCCAGCCGGGAAAGCCTTTACAACGGGACGATCTTTCACCGGGTGATCCCGGATTTCATGATCCAGGGCGGCGATCCGCTCGGCACCGGAACCGGGGGCCCCGGCTACCAGTTCGGTGACGAGATTCACCCGGATCTCGCGTTCAGCCGGCCGTACCTGCTGGCCATGGCCAATGCCGGGCCGGGCACCAACGGCTCTCAGTTCTTCATCACCACCGTGCCCACGCCCTGGCTGAACGGCAAGCACACCATCTTCGGCGAGGTCATCGAGGGCAACGACGTGGTGGATGCGATCACCCACGTGGACCGGAACCGGCAGGACCGGCCGGCCAAGGACGTCGTGCTCGAGTCGGTCGAGATCTCCCGCGGCGACGGCGCGTGACCCGAGGGAAGACAACGGCAGGCTGACGGTGGACGATCTCCCGGCTCCAGACGCTGAGGCGCCCGCACCGGTACCAACCTGTTTCCGGCACCCCGGCCGGGAGACCTACCTGTCCTGCAGCCGGTGCGGGCGGCCGGCCTGCCCGGACTGCCTCCGGGCCGCGCCGGTCGGCCAGCATTGCGTGGAGTGTGTCCGGGAGGGCCACCAGGGGGCCCGGCGGCCGACCGCCGTGTTCGGCGGCCGGCCCGCCATGAGCTCGGTCGTGACCTGGGTCATCGTCGGCCTCAACGTGCTGTTCTACCTGGTCGAACTGGTCTACCCGGCGCTGGCCGACAACTGGGCCATGGTGGCCAAGTTCGGCCCGCAGATCGGCGTGGCCGACGGGCAGTACTACCGGCTCATCACCTCGGCCTTCCTGCCGCCGACCGGGTCCAGCGGGCTGCTGGACATCGCGTTCAACATGTGGGCGCTGATCCTGGTCGGGCCGGCCCTGGAGCGGCTGCTGGGCCATCTGCGCTTCACCGCGGTGTACCTGCTCAGCGCGCTCGGCGGGTCGGTGCTGTACTACCTGATCGCCCCGCCGTACCAGCCCGCGCTGGGCGCGTCCGGGGCCATTTTCGGCCTGTTCGGCGCGTGGTTCGTGGTGTCCAGGCGGCTCCGCCTGGACAGCCGGGCCATCGTCTTCCTGATCGTGCTGAACCTGGCCATCAGCTTCGTGTGGCGCTCATCGATCGCCTGGCAGGCGCACGTCGGCGGGCTCATCGTGGGCAGCCTGCTCACCGCGGCCTATGCCTACGCGCCGCGGCAGCAGCGGACGCTGATCCAGGTCGGCGCGACCGTGATCGTGCTGGCCGTGCTGATCGCCGCGGTGGTCACCCGCACTCACGCGCTGAGCTAGGCATCTTGACGTAGGCGCCAGTTCGCGGCGGCGAGGCGGGGCCCGCCGCAGGCGGGTGCTCGCCGAGCCGACGTTCGGCGCGGAGCGGCGATCGGGGGGTCCAGGGGGGTCGCCCCCCGGACTAATTCAGCGCCACTTGGTGGACAGCACCACACCGCCGATGATGAAGGCGAACCCGACCACCAGGTTCCAGTCCGCCAGCGCGCCGATCGGCAAGCTGCCCTGGGTGACGTAGAACAGCGCGATCCAGGCCAGCCCGAGCAGCAGGCAGGCCAGCATGGTCGGCACCAGCCAGCGCGGGCTGACCTTCGACTTGGCCGTCCGGGGCGGCGGGGTGTAGACCGCCTTGGACCTCACGCGGGACTTGGGCACGGTCGTCTCCTGGTCACTAAGCTCTGCCCGAGTCTACTGCCGACTCCCCGCTCAGGGGGTCGGTGTCGCGGTCCCGGTCGGGGTGGGCGTCGCGGGTGCGGTCGGGGTGGGCGAGGCGCTGGTCGGCGGGCTCGTCGGCTGGGTGGCCGCGGCCACGAAGATGGTCACCGTGGAGCCGGTCGGCGCGGTGGTGCCGTTGCTGGGCTGCTGGTTGAACACCGTGCCCGGGGTCGAGCCGGCCGACCCGGCCGCCGTGACCACCTTGACCTGGAATCCCGCGTTGCTGAGGATCGACTCGGCGGTGGACTTCGGGTCGCCGATGACCGACGGCACCTGGGCGCCGCCGCCGGAGACGAACAGCGTCACCGTGCTGCCCTGCTTCACCTGCGTGCCCGCGGGCGGATTCGTCTTGACCACCTTGCCCTGGGCCAGGGTGGACGTCGGATCCGTCTTGGTCGTCACGTTCAGGCCCAGGCCCTGCAAGGTGCTCTGCGCCTGGCCTTCCGACTGGCCGACCACGTTCGGGATGGTGACCTTCTTCGGCCCGGCGGACACCCGGAGCGTCACCTTGCTGTGCGGGGCCACCTTGGTGCCGAACTGCGGGTTGCTGCTCACCACGATGCCGACCTTGTCCGAGGAGGGCACGTTGACCACGACCGGGACCAGCCCGGCCTGCTGCACCGCCTTTTGGCCGCGGCCACCGGCTGGCCCACCACGGACGGCACCGAGGCGGTGTTGCCACTGCCGCCGTTCAGCAGCAGGTAGGCCAGTACCGCGACGATGATCACGCCGACCGCGCCGAGGATCCACCACAGCGCCCGGCGGCGGCCGCCGCCCGTGCCGTCGTCGTAGCCGTCGTCCGGCCCGCCGTAGCCCGACATCGTGCCGGTGGGGGCGCCCGCGCCGGCCATCATGGTCTGCTGGCCCATCCGCTGCGTGCCGGGCGCGTACATCTCGGTGGCCGGCGGCGCGGCCACCGGCACCCCGGACAGCGCGCGCTGGATGTCGGTGCGCATCTCGGCCGCCGACTGGTACCGGTCCGCCGGGTCCTTGGCCATCGCCTTGAGCACGATCGCGTCGGCCCACGCCGGGATCTCCGGGTCAACCCGGGACGGCGGGATCGGGTTCTCCCGGACATGCTGATAGGCGATCGCCACCGGCGAGTCGCCGGTGAACGGCGGCCGCCCGGTGAGCAGCTCATACAGCAGGCAGCCGGTGGAGTACAGGTCGCTGCGCGCGTCCACCCGCTCACCGCGGGCCTGCTCCGGGGACAGGTACTGGGCGGTCCCGATCACCTGCGCGGTCTGGGTCATCGTGGCCTGGGTGTCGCTGACCGCCCGGGCGATGCCGAAGTCCATCACCTTGACCTCGGCCGCCCGGGTCAGCATCACGTTCCCCGGCTTGATGTCCCGGTGCACGATGCCGTTGCGGTGGCTGTAGTCCAGCGCGCGGAGCACCCCGTCGGTGATCTCCAGCGCCCGCTCCGGGAGCAGCCGCCGGTCGTCGCGGAGCAGTTCGCGCAGCGTCCGGCCGTCCACGTACTCCATCACGATGTACGGCACGGGGGTCGAGCCGCTCATGTCCTCGCCGGTGTCGTACACCGCGACGATCGACGGGTGGTTCAGCGACGCCGCGGACTGGGCCTCACGGCGGAACCGGGCCTGGAACGTCTGGTCCCGGGCCAGGTCCTCGCGGAGCGTCTTGACCGCGACGATCCGGTCCAGCCGGATGTCCCGGGCCCGGTATACCTCGGCCATGCCGCCTCGGCCGACGACACCGTCGAGTTCGTAGCGGCCGCCCAGGAGCCGCGGCTGTGTCATGTCTCGCACGTCAGTAACCGTTCCGCTGCGTTGTTGCCGTCATTAGTTCCCCACCGCGGCCAAGTAGGCCCGGATGATCGCCACCGCGATGGGCGCGGCGGCGTCGGCGCCCTGGCCGCCTCCTTTAACCACGACGCCGACAGCTATCTTCGGGTTGTTGGCTGGGGCAAAACAGGTGAAGACCGCGTCGTCCAGGCCGCTGTTGTTGATCCCGTTCTGGGCGGTGCCGGTCTTGGCCGCGATGATGATTCCGCCGCTGGCCTGGGTACCCGCGCTGATGTGCGCGGTTCCCTGCGGCTACTGGGTTACCTGGATCATCATGTCGGTCACGTCTGCGCGATGGCCGGGGTCACGGGTGGCTGAGCACGCACGGCTGCGTGGTGGACAGCGCGGTCAGGTCGGGCGCGGTGACCTTGTCGACCATATAGGGCTTCATCAGCGTGCCATGATTCGCGATGGCCGCGGCCATCATGGCCTCCTGCAGCGGGGTGACCGTGTCGCTCTCCTGGCCGATGGCCGCGCCGGCCCGCTGCGCCGGGTCCGGTGTAGAGCGGGAAGTTACTCTGCGTGACCGGGAGCGGGATGGTCAGGTTGGCCTTGTTGAAGCCGAACAGGTTGGCCTGCCGCTGCAGCTGGGCCGCGCTCAGGTGCAGGCCCAGGTTGCCGAACACGGTGTTGCAGGACTGCGGTGAACGCCTGAATCAGCGGCACCCGGCCGCTGCCGTTGCCGCACGCCTCGCCGTCGAAGTTGATCAGCGGCTGGCTGACGCCGGGCAGCTTGAGCTGGGTCGGCGCGAAGACCTGGGTGTTCTGGTTGATGCCCTTGTCGGTCATCGCGGTGGAGCTGGTCACCACCTTGAACGACGACCCGGGCGGGAACGTGACGTTGATGGCCCGGTTCAGCAGCGGCTGGTTCGGGTCGCCCAGCAGCCGCTTGTCGTTCTTGTTCAGCTGGTTGCCGTTGAGCGTGGCCAGCTCGTTCGGGTCGAACGTCGGGTAGGAGGCCATCGCCAGCACCGCCCCGGTCTGCGGGTTGAGCGCGACCACCCCGGCCTGCTTGCCCTGGGTCTTCAGCGCGTTGTACGCGGCCTGCTGGGCTGCCGAGTTGATGGTCAGCTGGACGGTGGCGCCCTTCTTCTGCTTCCCGGTGATCAGGTCGATCAGGTTGTGCACGGCCAGCGCGGGGTCGGACCCGGACAGCTCCTTGTTCTCGGCCTGCTCGATCCCGGTCTGGCTGAACAGCGTGTCGTACCCGGTGATCGGCGCGTACATCTTGCCGAACGGGTAGTGCCGCTGGTACTCACCGAACGACTTGTTCATCTTCGAGTACGCGACGACCTTCTGGTCGGCGGTGATGATCGAGCCGCGCTGGAACTGCAGCGTCGAGGTGAACGTCCGGCCGTTGCCCGGCTCGTTGGCCAGGCTGCTCGCCTCGAACCCCTGCACATAGTTCACGTTGATCAGCAGCAGCACGAACATGCACCAGGCAGATCAGCGAGACACGGCGCAGTGCGTGGTTCATCCGGCCCGCACCACCTGGGTCATGCCCTCGTCCTGGATGGGCTGCGGGGCCGGTCTGCGCGCGGTGTCGCTGATCCGCATCAGCAGCGCGATCACCATCCAGCTGGAGATCAGCGACGAGCCGCCCTGGGACAGGAACGGCGTGGTGATGCCGGTCAGCGGGATCAGCCGGCTGACCCCGCCGACGATCACGAAGACCTGGAGCGCGATCACGAAGGCCAGGCCGCCGGCCAGCAGCTTGGAGAACGGGTCCCGGACCGCGACGGCGGCGCGCAGCCCGCGCTGCACGATCAGCCCGTAGATGAGCAGCAGGGCCATCAGCCCGGTCAGCCCCAGCTCCTCGCCGAACGCGGTGATGATGAAGTCGCTCTGCACCAGCGGGGTGTTGTACGGCTGGCCCTGGCCGAGGCCGCGGCCGAGCACCCCGCCGAAACCCAGCCCGTACAGTCCCTGGACCGTCTGGAAGCCGATGCGTGTGCACGTAGCTGAACGGGTGCAGCCAGACCAGGAACCGGTCCTTGACGTGCGCGAACAGCTCGCTGGCCACGAACGCCCCGAACACGAACAGCAGGAACCCGATGATCAGCCAGGACGAGCGCTGGGTGGCGATGTACATCATCACCACGAACAGGCCGAAGAACAGCGCGGAGGTGCCGATGTCGCCCTCGAAGACCAGGACCACCAGGCTGACGCCCCAGGCGATCAGCACCGGGCCCAGGTCGCGGGCCCGGGGCAGGTCGACGCCGAGCACCCGCCGCCCGGCCAGCGCCAGCACGTCCCGCTTGGCCACCAGGTAGCCCGCGAAGAACACGGCCAGGCACAGCTTGGCGAATTCCTCGGGCTGCACGGTGAAGCCGCCCAGGGATATCTGGATCTTGGCGAAGGTGCCGGGCACCTCGCTGATGCTGTTCGGCAGCACCGCGGGCAGGGCCAGCAGCACCAGGCCGACGGCGCCCAGCGTGTAGGTGTACCGCTGCAGCGTGCGCGGCTGCCGGACGAGGGCGAGCACGGCCACGAAGGCCACGATGCCCACCGCGCTGTAGAAGACCTGGAGAGCGGTGGTCTTCGTGCTCATCGTGGTGATCGCGAAGCCGGGGTTGCCGCCGCGGCCGGACTCCTGCAGCCGGTAGATCATCACGATGCCGAGCCCGTTCAGCAGCGCGGCCAGCGGCAGCAGCAGCGGGTCGGCCCACGGGGCCAGCCAGCGCACCGCCACGTGCGCCGCGCCGACCAGCACGGCGAAGGACAGGCCGTACACGAACATGCCGGCCGGCACCTTGCCGTTCAGCCCCAGCCCCACGTTGGCGTAGGCGAACATCACCACGCCGACCACGAAGGCCAGCATGAGCAGCTCGGTCCGGCGCCTGCCTTGCGGCATGGGCACGCTGGCCGGCTGGCCATTCTGCGCGGCGGCGTCCCGGCCGCCGCCCAGCGGCTGGTCGGACGGGCTGGCGATCGCGCTCACGACTATCCTCCGGTCCCGGCGGCGGTGCTGGCCGGTGGTGGCGGGCAGTCTGCCGGGATGGTTGGCTTCGGTGGCTTGACCTTCTCGGTGACGGTCTTCTTCCCGACCTTGTCCTTCACGGTCTTGGCCGGTGTCGCCTGCCACGTGCGCAGCGCGGCGTAGGCGGTCTGGCAGTGCTGGTAATCCGCCTGGATGGTGCGCACCGACGCCTGGGCGCCGGCCAGGCCGGAGTTGGACGTGATGGTGGCGCGCACGGTGCTCGCGTCCATGCTCGGCAGGTCGGCCACCGGGATGTCGGATCGCTGCACCACGCTGTACAGCTTGATGCCCGCCACGCTCTGGTTGATGCCGCGGAAGATGACGACCTTGCCGCCGTCCTCGCCCACGTAGTACTGGCTCTGCGTGTACCGCCAGCCCGCGTACACCGCCACCAACCACCAGCAGCACCAGGATGACCAGGGCCGACGTGACCAGCGGCAGCCGGCGCTTGCGGCGGCGGTGCCCGCCGTGCTCCGGGTCGTCCTCGTCGGTCGGGCAGGCCCGGCGCCGGGTCGTCGTGCGCGATGGCCACCGCGACCTGCGGCGCGGTCCGGGTCAGCAGGTGGGCGCGGCCGGCCGGGCTGTCGGTGCGGAACGGCGTGCCGCCGCTGCCGTTGGATGCCGCCCCTACCATCACCGAGGCGTCGGTGGGTGGCAGCGGGGCGGTCGCGCTGTCCACCACGTCGGCCACGATGCAGGTGATGTTGTCCGGGCCGCCGCCCCTGATGGCCAGCTCGACGAGCTGCAGGACCACCTCGTTCAGGTCCTCGACCTTGGCCAGCGTCCGGTGCAGGGTCTCCTCGCTGACCACCCCGGACAGCCCGTCCGAGCAGAGCAGGTACCGGTCGCCCAGCCGGGCCTCGCGCAGCGACAGGTCCGGCTCGACGTCGGCCCGGCCGTCCAGGGCGCGCAGCAGCATGGACCGCTGTGGGTGGGTGGCCACGTCGTCCGGGCTGATCCGGCCCTCGTCAACCAGCGTCTGGACCAGCGTGTGGTCGTGCGTGATCTGGTGGAACTCCCCGTCCCGCAGCAGGTACGCGCGGGAGTCCCCGATGTGCACCAGGGCCACCCGCGGGCCGGACCAGAGCATGGCGGTCAGCGTGGTGCCCATGCCCTCCAGCACCGAGTCGGCCACCACCATGTCGTGCAGCGTGTGGTTCGCGTCCGCCACGGCGTCGGCCAGCGCGTCGAGCAGGTCGTGGCCGGGCACGTCGTCGTCCAGCTTGGCCATGGCCGAGATGGCCGCGGCACTGGCTACCTCGCCGGCGGCATGGCCGCCCATGCCGTCCGCGACGGCCAGCAGGCGCGGCCCGGCATACGCCGCGTCCTCGTTCCCCTCCCGGAGAAGACCGACGTCCGAACGGATCGCGTACCGGAGTGCAAGTGTCATCTGCGCAATTCCAGAACGGTCTTGCCGATGCGGATCGGCACGCCTGTCGGCACCGGGGTCGGCTGGGTCACCTTCTGCCTGTCGAGGTAGGTGCCGTTGGTTGACCCGAGGTCCTCGACGATCCATTGACCGTCTTGAGGGAACAGCCGGGCATGTCGGCTCGAAGCGTAGTCATCGTTGAGCACTAGCGTGGCGTCATTTGACCGACCGATGGTGATTTGCTGCTCAGTGAGGGCCAGGCTGGTGCCGGCCAGCGCGCCCGCGGTCACCAGCAGGCGCTGCGGGTCGCCGCGCCCGGCCCGTGGCGGCCGGGCTGGGCGGGGCCGGGCCGCCGCCTGGCGCTGCCGCTGCCGCTTCTGCTTCCGCGCTGCCTGGCCGAACAGGTCCGTGCGCACTACGCCCACCGCCGTGATCACGAACAGCCACAGGACCGCCAGGAAGGCTAGCCTGATCAGGAGGAGGGTCAGCGTGCTCATCGGCTCATGTGTCCTTGGGTGCCTCGCCGTTGCGGCCTGAGGGGTCGGGGGGTACGGGATTCGGGGTCGGGGGTACAGGTCAGCCGGTTCCGGTCAATAGGTACCGTCCCTGCGGAACACCAGTGTGGTCCGGCCGAGGGTGACCTGGGTGCCGTCAGCCAGTGTCACGCGGCGCACCGGCTGTCCGTTCACGAAAGTGCCGTTGGTCGAGCCCAGGTCGACCAGGACCACCTCACCGTCTTCGACCCGCAGTTCGGCGTGGTGCCGGGAGACTCCCGGATCGACCAGCCGCAGATCACAGTCGGTGCCGCGGCCCAGCATGGTGACCGGGGCGTTCAGCTCATAGGTTCGCTGGCTGCTGCCGTCGGGCCCGGGTTCTGGGCCGGACACCAGCAGCCGGGGGCGACCGCCGAACGTGCCCGGCGGGCGCGGCAGGTCGCTGGCTGGGCGGCGGATCTCGCCGCCTTCGACGGTGGTGCCGCGGATGACCCCGGACCGGATCCGGAACGTGCCGGTGGTCAGGTCAGGGACGCCCTCGAACCGCATCCGCACCGGTCCCACGAAGGAGTACCCCTGCTCCCTCGCGTGCTCCCGGGCCAATGTGGCTAGTTCCACACCGAGACTGTCCGCGTAGACCTCGAGGCGATCGAAGTCGGTCTCGGCGATCTCCACCACGAAATCGTTCGGCACCAGGGTCCGGCCCTGGGCGACGATCGCGGCCCGATCATCCATCTCGCGCTGAACCGCGCTGGCAACCTCCACCGGCTGCAGCTCGGACTTGAACGCCCGCGCGAAGGCACCCTCGACCATGCCCTCGAGCCTGCGCTCGAAGCGCTGTAGAACTCCCACGCGGGGTACCTCCTTCCCCTATCCGCATCCGATGGTATCGGCGGTCGGGGTGCTCTCGCGGACGTGCTAACCTGACTGACTGCGTAGGGCGGGTGGCGGAACGGCAGACGCGCACGGTTCAGGTCCGTGTGTCCGAAAGGACGTGAGGGTTCAAATCCCTCCTCGCCCACAGGTTGTGCTGATGATCATGCGGCTGGTGGTCGCCCGCTGGCGGCCATATGCCGCGGTCTGGGCGGCAAGTTTATCCGCCAATCCGCGGTGTGCGCGGGGTCTTCGCAGGTCAGCGACTGCACTGTTACCACGGGGCAATCATGTGCCCGCGTAGCGCCCGGGCAATCCTGTGCCGGCTGACCTGGCCGCGGACGTCGCCGTCGTCGGTGCGGGCGCGCTGGGGCTGAGCACCGCGCTGCACTGCGCACTGCTCGGCCGGTCGGTGCTCGTGCTGGACCGGCGGGAACCCGGCTCCCAGGCGTCCGGCCGGGCCGCTGGCCTGTTTAAATCCGTGCAGGGCGACGAGGTCCGCACGTTCCTGGCCCGGCGCAGCATCGAGAAGGTGCGCTCGTTCCCGGACTGGGCCGGGGTTCCGCTGCCGGTGGCCACGGCGGGCAGCCTGCTGGTGGCGCGCAGCCCGGGGCATAAGGCGCTGCTCGCGGCGGAGGCTGGGCAGTCCCGCGGGTGGGGTGTCCGGCTGGCCGAGATCAGCCCAGGTGAGGCGGCCGAGCGGACTGCCGGCTACTACCACGCGGCCGGTGACGAGCACGTCGTCTGGTGCCCGGAGGACGTGTACATCGAGGAACCGGGCTCGCTGGTCGCCGCCTATCTGGCCGCCTGCCAGCGGCTCGGCGTCCAGTTGCTGGCGGGCGAGGAAGTCACCGGGGTGCGACGCCGCGGCGGTCAGGTGACCGGGCTGGAGACCACCGGGCGGACGGTGCGCACGGCGGCCGTGGTTGACGCCGCCGGGGCGTGGGTACGCCAGGTCGGCGAGCTGGCCGGGGCCTGGCTGGCGGCCGCGCCGGTCCGGCATCAGTTGCTGGTGACCGGCCCGCTCCCGGAGGTCGCGCCGAGCACGCCAATTACCAGAATTCTGGATTCTGCCGTGTACCTGCGGCCGGCCCGTGGCGGGCTGATGATCGGCGGGTTCGAGGCCGATCCGCTGCCGGTCGATCCGCGCCGCCAGCCGCCCGGGTTCGACACCGACTCGGTGCCCCTGGACCTGGGGGTGCTGCGCCGGATGGCGGATCAGGTTGCTGACCTGATCCCGGTGGCCGGCCCGGTCGGCGAGGGAACCGGGGTGGCGGAGCACCGCGGCGGGCTGTTCACGATGAGCCCGGACGGCCGGTTCCTGGCCGGGCCGGTGCCCGAGGTGCCCGGACTGTGGGTGGCCAGCGGCTGCAACGGGTCAGGCTTCTCCTCGTCTCCGGCGCTCGGCGAGGCGCTGGCTGAGTGGATCGCCACCGGTACTGCGCCGGCCGGGCTGGCCGACCTGGCCCCGTCCCGCTTTGGCCACCTGGCTGACCAGGAGCTGGTCGAGCGGGGCGGCTGGCAGTACGCGCACTACTACGACCCGGCCGGGCCTGCCTGACCGGCCGCACGGAAACACCCCTGGACGTGGTCGTTGACTATGCCCACGTTCTGCATGAACGCGTACACGCTGGTGGGTCCCACGAAGCGATAACCCTGGGCCTTCAGCTGTTTGGCCAGCGCCTCCGCCGCTGGGGTGGACGCGGGGATGTCGGCCATGGATCGCGGTGCCCCGTGGCCCGCGGCCGGATAGGACTTGGCCAGCGCGGGCAGGCTGGGTGACGCGGACAGCATCGCCCGCGCGTTGTCGATAGTGGCCTTGATCTTGGCCCGGTTACGGATGATCGACGGGTCATGCAGCAGCCGATCGACGTCCTGGTCGGTCAGGGCGGCGACCCTGGCCACGTCGAAGTCACCGAACGCGGCCCGGAAGCCGTCGCGTTTGTGGAACACGACTGACCAGCTCAGCCCGGCCTCGAACACGCCCAGCGTGAGGGCCTCGAACATGGCCGGCTCGTCATACGTAGGAGTGCCCCAGACCTCGTCGTGGTACCGGTTGGCCGCGAGGTCGCCCACTCCGGCCCAGGCGCACCGCGCTCGTCCGTCGTCCCCGATGACTACGTCGTCGCTCACCTGGCCATTGTCCCCCAGTCGGGACAACCTGGCTGGTCAGGGCACCACGATGACGGGGCAGTGGGCGTGCCGGGCCAGCCACCCCGGTACCGAGCCGGCCAGCTGGTGCCAGACGTGCCCAGGCGCGCCGATGACCAGGGCGTCGGCGTGAAACTCGTCGGCCGCGGCGGCCAGTTCCCGGGCCGGGCTGCCCTGCCTGGTCACGATGCAGACGTCCAGCCCGGTACGGTCGCACACCTCGTCCAGTTCGGCCAGCAGCCAGCGGTGGGTTTCCTTGGCGTCCCGGGCCGGCGCGATGACCTGGCCGGTGAGCGGCTCGCAGAACAGCGCCGGGCTGGTGATGTACGCGACCAGCAGGGTGCGGCCGAGCCGGCGGGCCATCCCCGCGGCGTAGGCCAGCGCGTTCCGGCTGGGCGCAGATCCGTCGTAGCCGACGACGACCGGGTGGTCGGCCTCGGTCAGCGGCTGCTTGGCCGCCAGCTGCCCGGCGCAGTCCGCCGGGTCCGGCTAGGGAGCGATCCGGCTCGGCCGGTTCCGGCTGGGGCGGGCTGGCCGGTGCTGGCCGGGTCGGCTGGACCTGCTGCTGGTCACGCTGGTCACGCTGGGCAGGCCGGCGTCGCGGCGGCCAGGGCGGCCGGGGCCGCTCGCAGGCCCGGACGGGGCTGAGGCTCTGCCTGGTCCATGGCTTCTCACCCTCGTGAATCCATGTCCGCTCACCGGTGCTAGCTACCGCAAGCTCTGTTAGTTTTGCTTAAACAACTAACCCAGCTCACCCCATACCGGCAAGGGGTTCTCGCTTATCAAATACCCGCGACGGCAGCAATGTTGCATGAATTGGCCTAGCCGGCGCGCCGGCCTGCCGCTGCCGCCCGCGGCGGCGGTGGCCAGACAACGCCCGGGGACCAGGCAGAATCGATATCGTGCCAGAACTTCCTGAGGTCGAGTCGCTCGCCGTTTTCCTGCGCGAGCGGGCCTGTGGGCAGGTCATCGACCGGGCCGACAGCGCGGCCATCTCGGTGCTCAAGACCTACCGGCCAGACCTGTCCGAGCTGCGCGGCCGGGTGATCGGGGAGGTGTCCCGGCACGGGAAGTTCCTCGACCTCACCGCGGTTCCGGCGGCCGGTGCGGCGGCGGCCGGCCCACTGCACCTCGTCATCCACCTGGCCCGGGCCGGCTGGCTGCGCTGGCGGGAGGACCTGCCCGCGCAGCCGCCCCGGCCAGGCAAGGGCCCGCTCGGCTTCCGGCTCCGGTTCACCGACGGGACCGGGTTCGACCTGACCAAGGCCGGCAGCAAGAAGCGGCTGGCCGTCTACCTGGTCACCGACCCGGCCGAGGTGCCGGGGGTGGCCGCGCTCGGCCCGGACCCGCTGGCCGGCTCGTTCACCGTGGCCGCGCTGGCCAAGATGCTGGCGGGCCGCCGCACCCAGATCAAGGGCGTGCTCCGCGACCAGAAGATCATCGCCGGGATCGGCAACGCCTACTCGGACGAGGTGCTGCACGCGGCCCGGATGTCACCGTTCCGGCTGGCCGCCAGCCTGACCGACGACGAAGTGGCCGGCCTGCACGAGGCCATCGTCAGCACGCTGCGCGAGGCGGTGCACCGGTCGGCCGGCCTGGCGGCCGGCGACCTGAAGGCAGAGAAGAAGTCCGGGCTGCGGGTGCACGGCCGGACCGGGCAGCCCTGCCCGGTATGCGGCGACACAGTGCGTGAGGTGTCCTTCGCGGATTCCGCGCTGCAGTACTGCGCCACCTGCCAGACCGGCGGTAAACCGCTGGCCGACCGGCGGATGTCCCGGCTGCTCCGCTAGCCCGGACCTGGCGCTGTTCAGTTCACCGGCGATCCCGATACCGGCTGTGCGGACTGGGCGGAGCCGAACACCACGCCGAGCTCGGCCCAGCGGCTGGCCCCGCACGGGCTCTGCCGGGAGAACGTGCCGGACACCGGCTGGCCGAAGAACGTGCCGGACACCTGGGCGGTGCCGGTCTGCGGCCCGGCCGGGATCATCGGGCACATGATGCCGCGCGGGATGGGCGCGAACGGGTTCTTGGCCGCCAGCAGTTCGCGGCAGGCGGCCTTGGCGTGCGGGTGTGTCCCGCCCACTGGGTCGCAGGTCAGCGTCCAGCGCTGCGGCTTGGCGCCGGGACGGGTCTTGACCACCACGGTGAGCGAGACCCTGGCCGTGCGGGCGGCCTGGCTGTGGCTGGGCGATGAGCTGGGGGCGGCAGCGGAGCCGGCCGTGCCCGCGCTGCCGCACGCGGCCACGGCGAGCAGGCTCAGCAGGGCCGGCAGCAGGTATCCGGCGGCTAGCTGCCGGTGCCGCGTGGGAAAGGTCATGCACATGTGACGCCGCTGGCGGGCGTCCGGTTCCCGCCAGTTGCCAGCCGCGGCCCGCCTGCCGTCACCATGCTCACTGGGCTAACGATGCCCAGCCATTCACAGCCGTACCAGGGGCACCGTGTGCTCCAATTCCTGGCCCCTTTCGCCGGTTCCATCATAGACCGGTACAAAAAGGGCAACGGCGGGATCTCCCGGGCGGCCGGGCAGCGGGATAACGGGCCTGGTAGGCGGGCTGGGCGACGGGCTTACCCATTATGGACTAGGCCATATTGGCCGGATAGCAGTAATACATCGCGTTAATTTCTGAGGGACATTAATTCTCTGTGTGTTCCATTGCGGGCTTCGGCCCGGACAGGTAAGAAAGGGAGGGTATTGGCCTGAGGGGCCGGGCGGATTCCCATACGGGGGAGCATCGACAGGTGCTGGGAAGGAATGCTCATGGCTGCGTCACGTCTTCGTTCGCTGCTGCCTGCGTGCTGGCCGGGCCGGGCGGCGGCGGCCACCGTAGTGGCCACGGTGAGCGGCACCGCGGCGGCCGTGCTGCTGGCCGGGCCAGGCGGCGCCGCGCAGTCGGCGCGGGCCATCCGGGCCAGCCGGGTAACCGGTACAACGTCGGTGCCACCCACTCGCCCCAGCTGCTCGCCGAGCTGGCCGGCCCGGTCATCGCCGCGCCGCCGGCCAGCAACACGCCCGCCAGCCGGCTGTCCGGCGTGGCGTCGATGTGGCTGCCTATCAGCACCCCAACGGGGCGGGCATCAACTGGGCGAAGGCGGCCCGGTCCGGGATCAGCTTCGCCGCGGTCAAGGCCACCGAGGGCACCTACTACCGGAACCCCTACGCGCTGAGCGACCTGGCCGCCGCGCGGGGCGCCGGGCTGTCGGTCGGCGCGTACGCGTTCGCCATCCCGAACGGGAACGGCGGGCGGAGCAGCCCGGTGGCCCAGGCCGACTTCCTGCTGGGCTCCCTGGGGCCGCTCGCCGCCAGCGTGCCGGTCATGCTGGACGTCGAGTTCAACCCGTACTCCGGCGGGCTGTGCTACGGGCTGCGCGGGTCGCGCATGGCGACCTGGGTGGCCAGGTTCAGCGCCGAAGTGCGGGCCAGGACCGGCCGGGTGCCGTACATCTACACCCCGCAGGGATGGTGGAACCCATGCACCGGCGGCAGCGCGGCGCTGCACAAGGACCCGCTGTGGGTGCCGAACTACACCACCGCGAGCAGCCCGGCCAGCCGGCGGCTGGGCCACCTGGAAGATCTGGCAGTACTCCAGCTCCGGCACTGTCCCCGGGATCCATGACCCCGGGTTCACCGACCTGGACCGGCTGCAGCGCGGCGTTACCTCGCTCGGCCCCTGACCCGCTCCCGCGCGTAACACCGGTACCGGCCACGGCGCTGTTACCGGCGGTCCCGCTTTTGCACCGCTTCGGGTGACTGGGCGGAAAAACGATCACCGCTGCCCTACGATCATGGGTTGCCTGGGGAGGAGACCTCGTGCCGCTTCGCGCTCATCGCTGGTTAATGTCGGCCTGCTGTGCGCTGGCCAGTGTGGCTGTGCTCGGCCTGGCGGCCACCCCGGCCGGCGCGGCCAGCTCAGCCAGGTCTGCCAGCTCAGCCAGGCCGGGTGACCGGGCCAACGTGGGCGCCACCCATTCGCCCGAGCTACTTGGTCAGTTCAGGAACCGGTCCAGGAACGTCCCGCTGACCGGCACCGGGGAGATGGCACCGGCCGTGACGCCCTCGGCCGCTATCCCCAGCGATGAACAGGGGGTGGACGTCGCGTCGTTTCAGCACCCGGGCGGCGCGGCCATCAACTGGTCTCAGGTCGCCGCGTCCGGCATCGGCTTCGCCGCGGTGAAGGCCACCGAGGGCGATTACTACCAGAACCCGTACGCGCTGAAGGACCTGGCTGAAGCGGAGGCGGCCGGCCTGTCCGTGGTGGCCTACGCGTTCGCCATCCCGAACGGGAACGGCAGCAGCAACAGCCCGGTCACCCAGGCCAACTACCTGCTCAAGTACCTGGGCAGCTACGCCGCCGTCGTGCCGATCATGCTGGACATCGAGTACAACCCGTACTCCGGTGGCCAGTGCTACGGGCTCAAGGGCGCCAGCATGGTCTCCTGGGTAGCCGCGTTCGACGCCCAGATCCAGGCCAGGACCGGCCGGATGCCGATCATCTACACGCCGCCCACCTGGTGGGATAGCTGCACCGGCAACAGCAGGGGATTCGGCCCGGACCCGCTGTGGGTGCCGTCGATCACGACTGGCAGCCCGGTGCTGCCGGCCGGCTGGGCGAACTGGACGATCTGGCAGTACTCCGGCACCGGGACCGTGGCCGGCATCGCCGCGGCCGGGGGCACCGACCTGGACCAGGCCAACGCCGCGTTCCTCGGGCTGCTCAACCCGGGCACCCAGGACCAGTCCGACGGGGCGCCGGCGCCTGCAGTTGCGGCAGGCCATCCCCACGCCGGGCCAGACGGTGAGTTACACCGCGACCGGCCTGCCGTCCGGGGTGTCCCTCACCACGTCCGGGAACCTCACCGGCTGGCTCACCCGGGCCGGCACCTTCCCCGTGCACGTCAGTGCGTCTGACGCCGCTGGGGCCACCCAGTCCCTGTCGTTCAGCTGGACCGTCACCGCCGCGTCCGGCACCGGGCCGACCGGGCCGGTGCGCTTCGGCGTGGGCGGCAAGTGCCTGAACGACGTGGGCAACAAGTCGGCCAACGGCACCGCCATCACGCTGTGGACCTGCAACGGCAGCGCGGCCCAGCAGTGGACCGCCGCGGCGGACCGGAGCCTGCGGATCCACGGCAAGTGCCTGTCGGTTTCCGGCTCGGCCAAGCAGAGCGGGGCCAAGGAAGTGCTGGAACCGTGTGCGGCGTACGCCAGCCAGCAGTGGGCCGTCGGCACCGGCGCGCATCTGGTCAACGGCACCGCGGGGCTGTGCCTGAGCGGTTCAGCCAGCGGGACTAACGGCAGCCGGGTGTGGCTCGGGTCGTGCTCCACCGGCGCCAGCCGGGCCTGGACGCTGCCCGCCGGGCCGGTGCAGTCGCAGCTCCCCGGCCAGTGCGTGGCCAGCCAGACGAGCGGCTCGGCCGTGGTGCTCGCACCGTGCAGCGCGGCGGCCGGGCAGCAGTGGACAGCCCAGCCGGACGGAACCGTCCGCCAGGCCGGCCAGTGCCTCGAGGTGGCCGGGGCGGGCACGGCCAGCGGCACCGGCGTGGACCTGGCCGCGTGCACCGGCGGCCCGGGCCAGCAGTGGCACATCAACCCGGCCGGCGCCGGCCAGCAGCTGGAGAACCCGCAGTCCGGGCTGTGCCTGGCCGATCCCAATGACAGCGCGGCCAGCGGGACACAGCTGGTCATCACGTCGTGCACGGGAGGTGATCCGGGCACCGGCTGGCGGCTCCCGTGACGTTGCTCACCGCTGATTGCCCGGCCGGCGCCGCGGCTTGATGGCACCATGAGGTGGTGGCCCTGGACCAGCAAACCGGAGAGAACCGGGTGGATGCGACTGCGCGCGCGGTGGTGGAAAGCGCCGCCGACGCCATCGTCGCGTTCAGCACGGATCGCTCGGTGCTGCTGTGGAATCCCGCGGCGGAGCGGATGTTCGGCTGGCCCGCGGCGGAGGTGCTCGGCCTGGAGCCGCCGATCATCCCGGAGGAACTGCAAGCCGAGCACAACGCGGTGCTGGAACGGGTGCGCAGCGGCGGCCAGATCTCCTTCGCCACCCGGCGGGCGTGCAGCGACGGCACGCTGATCGACCTGCGCATCGACACCAGCGCGCTGACCGGCCGGGACGGCGAGATGCTCGGCTGGGTGAACGTCTGCCACCGGATCGGCGCGGAAGAAGCGGCCCGGTACCAGATCGCGCAGCGCGCCCGGGTGGTGCGCAAGCTGGGCGACGTGGTGGCCGACATGAACGCGCAGCGTGACCTGGAGGCGGTACTGGACCGGATCGCGGCCAGCCTGCGCGAGCTGACCGGCGCCGACGCGGGCGGCTTCGTGCTGATCGAAGAGGACAAGCTCCGCCTGGTCAGCATGGATGGCCTGCCCGGCAGCCTGCGCGGGCGCACCGCCGATCTGGAGTCCAGCCTGGTTGGGCAGCTGATGCGGTCCGGTCAGACGGTGATGATGGCCACCGGGGAATCGGGTGAGTTCGACGACCTCATCTGGTCCGCGCTGCCTGGCCTGCACACGATCGCGCTCAGCCTGTCGCACGTCGCGGGCCGCCCTTACGGTGGCCTCTACGCGCTGTACAGCGGGCGCAAGGTCGGGCATGTCGAGCTGGAACTGCTGGAACTGATGGCCGGGCACGCCAGCGTCGCGCTGACCAACGCGATGGCGTTCGAGGAACTGATCCGGCAGCGCGCTCATGAGCGCGCCGTGATCGACGCCAGCGCGGACGGTATTGCGGTGCTGGACGCGGCCGGCCTGATCCGGCAGTGGAACCCGTCCGCACACGACCTGACCGGCCTGTCCGCCCGGGAGGTCACCGGGCGGCCGCCGCCGTTCCCGGTGCCCGAGCCGGGCGGCGGCAAGCTGACCCACCGGCTGCCCAGCGGCCGCTGGCTGGACGTGCTGTGCAACGAGCTGGACGGCCGCGACGAGCGGGTCATCGACTTCCGTGACGTGACCGCGGCTAAGGAACTGGAGGAAGCCAAGGACCTGTTCCTGGCCACCACCAGCCATGAGCTGCGTACCCCCATCACCGTGGTGCAGGGCTTCGCCAGCACGCTGGCCCGGCGCTGGGACAACCTGGCCGACCGGGAACGGCGCACCGCGGTGCAGACCATCGCCGACCGGGCCGGCGTGCTCGGCCGGCTGGTCGAGCAACTGCTGCTCGGCTCGCCGGCCGGCGCCGACCAGCTGACCGTCACCAACGGGCCGTTCGACCTGGCCGCGCTGCTTCGCGGCACGGCCATGGCGTTCCGCCCGCTGTCCGAGGCGCACACGCTGTCCGCCGACATCCCGGACGGGCTGCCGGCCGCCCACGGTGACCCGATGGCCACCGACATCATCGTCGGCCAGCTGCTGGAGAACGCGTTCAAGTACTCGCCGAACGGCGGCTCGGTCAACGTGGCCGCCCGGCTGACCGGGGCGTGGATCGAGGTCAGCGTCGAGGACGAGGGGATAGGCATCGCCCCCGGCGACCACGACCGGATCTTCGACCGGTTCGTCCAGGGTGAGACCGGTGACCGGCGCCGGTTCGGCGGCATCGGCCTCGGCCTGTACATCGTCCGCCAGCTGGCCCGCGCGCAGGGTGGTGAGGTGGCCGCCTCGTCCCGGCCGGGCGGCGGCACCTGCATGCGGCTCCAGCTCCGCCCGGCGGCGGCCGAGGGCTCGCCGGCTAGTGCCCTGACCTGGCGCAACGAGGCAGAACGCCGTGTCAGTGGTCGTGTCAGCGGCGTGTCAGGGGCGTGTCAGGGGCGGTGCCGATGCTGGTCGCATGAGAAATTCAGCGATCGCAGTCACAGGGCTGCGGAAGGCGTACGGGGACAAGACCGTCCTCGATGGCATCGATCTGGATGTTCCGTGCGGGCACGGTCTTTTCCCTGCTCGGCCCGAATGGGGCGGGTAAGACGACGACGGTGAACGTGCTGACCACGCTGTTGAAGGCCGACGGCGGGACGGTACGCGTTGCCGGGCATGATGTCGCGACCGAGACCAGGGCGGTGCGCGCGGTCATCGGGGTCACCGGTCAGTTCGCGGCGGTGGACGATCTGCTGACGGGGCAGGAGAACCTGCAGCTGATGGCGGATCTGCACCATCTGCGGGCCGGCGAGGGCAAGCGGGTGGTCACCTCGCTGCTGGAGCGGTTCGATCTGGCGGAGTCGGCGCAGAAGATGGCGGCGACCTATTCCGGCGGTATGCGCCGGAAGCTGGACCTGGCGATGACGCTGGTCACCAGGCCGCAGGTCATTTTCCTGGACGAGCCGACGACGGGACTGGATCCGCGCAGCCGCCGCACGATGTGGGACATCGTCCGCGAGCTGGTGGCCGACGGCGTGACCGTTTTCCTCACGACCCAGAATCTCGAAGAAGCCGATCAGCTCGCCGACCTGATCGCGGTGCTCGACCAGGGCCACCTGGTTGCCCAGGGCACTCCCGGCGAACTCAAGCGCCAGGTTCCCGGCAACCACGTCCGGCTCCGGTTCACCGACGCCGGAGAACTCGACGCGGCGGCGCGGGTCCTGACCGGCTCCACCCGGGACGACGAGGACCTGACCCTGCGGGTTCCCAGCGATGGCGGGGCGAAATCGCTGCGGGCTCTGCTGGGCCGGCTCGATGAGCATTCGATCGAAGTCGAGGAGTTCTCCGTGCACACGCCGGACCTCGATGACGTTTTCCTTGCCCTGACCAGCCACGCGAGCACGGAGGCCATCGCGCCATGAGCACCATTTCAGCACCGCTGACCGATTCGCGGATCATGCTGCGCCGCAACTTCAAGCACATCCTCCGGAATCCGGTCACGATATTCAACGGGGCTTTGATGCCGGTCGTGATCATGCTGATGTTCGTGTACGTGCTCGGCAACGCATTCAATGTCGGCGAGCACTACATCGAATACGCGACACCGGGCCTGATCCTGCTGGCCATCTGCTACGGGCTGTCGGGCACTGCGGTATCGGTGAACTCCGACATGACGAAGGGCATCATCAACCGGTTCAAGGTGATGAACGTCTCCCGCGGTGCGGTCCTGAACGGTCACGTCGTGGCCACCATGCCGGGCAGTTCGATCGCCATCGCCGTCATCATCGGGATGGCCTTCGCGCTGGGGTTCCGGTCGCCTGCGACACCCCTCGAATGGCTCGGCGCGATCGGCATCATCGCGGCGACCGCTTTCGCGGCCGCCTGGCTCACGGTCGCGCTGGGAATAGCTGCCAAAACTCCGGAATCCGCAGGCCTCGACCGTCGTGCCGCTGCTCCTGCTGCCATTCGTGAGCAGCGCGATCGTGCCGGCCGCCAAGATGGGAGAGGGTGTCCGGCAATTTGCGGAGTATCAGCCCTTCACGCCGATTATCGAGTCGGTGCGCGGGCTGCTCGCCGGCACCCCGTCCGGCGGCTACGCGGCCGCCGCTCTCGCCTGGTGTGCCGGGATCGCCCTGGTCGGGTACCTGTGGTCGCGCGCCACGTTCAGCAAGCGAGCGTAGCTTCGACCAGCTCACGCCAGCTCGCCTGCGCCCCCTCCTGCGTCGCCTCGGCGAACCGCGCTTCGCCGAGGCGACGCCGCGCAGCCTGCTCGATCCTGGCCACATCCGGTTGCGACCGATCCGGCAATCCGCGCACGCCCGCACTTGCCGCGAGCAGGCGCACGGCCTGCTCGTACTGGTCGCGGCGGAGGGCCAGGTCGGCGATCCCGACGAGTACCTTCGCGATCATGGGCGCGTGCCCCGCCTCGGCCGCGGCCTGGCACGCCGCGGCGCGGTGCGCGCGGGCCTCGCCGAGGTCGTCGGCAAGGTAGCCGAGCAGGTCGTCTGTCACCACACGGATGTACGCCTGCTCCGCTTCGTCGCCCAGCAGGGAGTTCGCGATGCCGAGCTGCCTGTGCGCCTCCTCGGCGTCGCCGCTCCAGCGGGCTATTTCCGCTTTGGCGAGGGCCAGCTCGGCCAGCGCATCCGGCCACGTGACCCGTTCCGAGTACCGCTGCGCCTCGGCGATGGCAGCCGCGCTCGACGTCCTCGTCGCCCAGCAGCCAGTACAGCTGCGCCTGTCGCGATCGCATCCGGATGACATCCTCGATGGCGCCGACCTCGGTGACGACCGCGATCGCCTGCTCGTAGTGCTCGCACGCACCAGCCAACTCGCCGCGCATGGCGATCCGGTCCGCCAGCTCGTTCAGGGCGAACGAGATCCCCCACCGCTCGCCGATCGCGCGGAACTCGGCGAGAGCCATCTCGAGATAGGCGTCCGCGTCCCGCCCGCCCTGGCCGAGTACGATCCGCATCTTGCCGAGCTGCAGCCGGGCCAGTGCGCGTACCCAGGGGTCCTCGTCGGTCGAGCAGCGGTTCGAACGCGGACAGAACGCGTCCGGCGCCTGCAGCATGCGTTCCAGCGGGGCGATCAATCCCAGCAGCGGGTTGCGGAGCTGACTGCGCTGGCTGAACCGGTGTGCTTCGTGGATCCACTCCGCGGCCTGGCGTTGGTCGCCCCGCCGGAGCTCAGGAACATCACGACAAGGGCGTACACCATCGCCCGGATCTCATCGGCCACCTCGCCGGAAATGTTGGTGGCCGCGGTGATCAGCTCGTTGCCCTCGGCCTTGTGCCCGCTGAGCCACCAGTACCAGCCGGTGCCCGCCGCGAGCCGCATCGCCCCGTGCGCCTCGCCGGCCGCGATCGCGCCACGCATCGCAAGAGCGATGTTGTCGTGCTCGACCTCAAGGGCGGCCAGCCACTCCAATTGCTCGGCGCGGCGAAGATGCGGGTCCGCGGTTTCGGTGAGTTCGGTGAAGTACCCGAGATGCGCACGGCGCGCGAAATCCGATTCCCCTGCCTCCGCGAGCCGGTGCCCGGCGTACTCCTTGATCGTGTCGATCATCCGGTAGCGCGGTGCGCTGTCGCCCTCGGTGAGCACCAGCGACTTCTCGGTCAGCGAGGTCAGCAGCTCGAGCACCTGCTCCCGCTCGACCGCGTCGCCCGCGCAGACCTGTTCGGCCGCTTCCAGGCTCGCCCCGCCAGCGAACACCGCGAGCCTGCGCAGGACCATCCGCTCGGCGTCGGTGAGCAGCTCCCAGCTCCAGTCGACCACCGCGCGCAACGTCCGGTGATGTGGCAGCGCAGTACGGCTACCGCCGGTCAGCAGGCGGAACCGGTCGTCGAGCCGGCGGGCGAGCTGATCGAGGGACATGGTGCGCAACCTGGCCGCGGCCAGTTCGATCGCCAGCGGCATCCCGTCGAGCGCCCGGCAGACGCGCACCATCGTCGACAGCGTGCGGGCGTCGGCCCGAGATCCTTGCGCACCGCGCCGGCCCGGTCCTGCAGCAGCTGGACGGCTGGAGAGGACTCGATCTCGCCGGGGTCCGCGTCCTCGGCCGGCAGCGCCAACGGCTCGACCAGCCACAGCGCCTCACCGGTGATGCCGAGCGGTTCCCGGCTCGTGGCCAGGATCCGCAGCCGCTGGCATTCCCCGAGCACCCGGTGGGCGAACGCCGCCGCCGACTCGATGACGTGCTCACAGTTGTCCAGAATCAACAGCGTTTCGCGCTCGCGGATCGCGGCGATGAGCCGGTCCATCGGTTCCGCATTCGGTGCGCCGCCGAGCAGCGCATCCCGGAGCCCGAGCGCGGCGAGCGTCGACTGCGCCACGTCGCCGCCTCCGCGCCGATCGACGCCAGTTCCACCAGCCAGGCCCCGTCCGGCAGGTCGCCGAGCAGCGTGCGCGCGGTTTCCGTGGCCAGCCTGGTCTTCCCCGAGCCGCCCGGCCCGATCAGGGTGGTGAGCCGATGTTCGGCGATGAGTTCGCGGACCGCGGCGACATCTGCGTCCTTGCCGACGAAACTGGTCAGCTCGGCACGCAAGTTGGTCTTCCGGCTTTCCTCCCGCCGTCGCAGCTCGCCCCGCAGCATCGCGACGTGCAATGCGGACAGCTCCGGTGCGGGGTCGACACCCAGCGCGTCGGCCAGGGCTTCTCTGGTGCGCTGGTACACGAGCAGCGCCTCGGTGTCGCGACCGGTCGCAACGAGGGCACGCATCAGCGCGGCGACAATCCGTTCTCGCAGCGGATGCGCGGCCACCAGGTCGGTCAGTTCCGTGATCAGCTCCACGCCGTGGCCGAGGCTGACCTCCGCATCGAACCGATCCTCCATGGCGGTCAGGCGTAGCCCCTCGAGCCGGGTGACCGCCGCGTCAAACGCGGCACTGTCCGGCAAACCGACGTCCTGCATGGCCGCACCACGCCACAACGCGAGGGCCTCGCGCAGCAGCCGTACCCGCCGCGGATTCTCTCAGCTGCGGGCCTGGCCGACGAGGCGTTCGAACCGTACCGCGTCGACAGCGCGGGTTCCACCCTCAGCCGGTAGCCGTCCGGCTGGCCCTCGACCAGCCCTTCCGGCAGCGCCTTCCGCAGCCGGGAAACCAGGCGCTGCAAGGCATTCGCCGCGTCGGAGGGCGGGCGCTCACCCCAAATCCAGTCGACGAGCGTCGCCTTCGGGACGGCATGACCTGGTTCGAGCGCGAGGGCGATCAACAGCCCGCGCAACCGGGCGCCCGGCACGTCGGCGAGGACGCCGTCGTCCGTGCGAACCTCGAATGGGCCAAGCATCCCGATCTGCACCTGGCCGATTTTGCCACGGGCGATTGACCGGGCGACCGCGGCCACTAGTCGGTGGCGGCCGCCGCCAGCTCGCGGAACCGCGCCTCGCCGCCCGAGGCCACCAGGTAGTCGTCCAGGATGCCGGGCACGTCGTTGCCCGCCTTGACGATCTGGCCCTTCTCCAGCCAGATGATCCGGTTGCAGGTCTCGAAGATCTCGCTCAGCTGGTGCGCGACCAGGAACACGGTGCCCGCCTGCTGGCGCAGCTCGTCGATCCGGTCGTGGCTCTTCCGCTGGAACTCGGCGTCCCCGGTGGCCAGCGCCTCGTCCACCAGCAGGATGTCGTGGCTCTTGGCCGACGCGATGGCGAAGCGAAGCCGGGACCCCATGCCGGTGGAGTACGCCTTCATCGGCAGGTTGATGAAGTCACCGACCCCGGAGAAATCCACGATCCGCGGCTTGGCTTCCTTGGTCTGCTGGGTGGTCATGCCCATGGCCAGGCAGCCCAGCACCACGTTCCGCTCGCCGGTCAGGTCGTCCAGCAGCGCCGCGTTCACCCCGAGCAGCGCGCCGTGCCCGTCGGTGTACACCATGCCCTGCTCGGCGGGCAGCAGCCCGGCGATCGCCCGCAGCAGGGTGGACTTGCCCGAGCCGTTCCGGCCGATGACGCCGACCGCGTCACCCCGGTAGGCCACGAACGAGATGCCGCGGATCGCGTGCACCTCGCGGATGGACGGCCGCCGCTGCCGCTTGATCAGCCGCAGCAGCGCGGTGGCCGCGGTGCCCTTGTCCGCGCTGCCGCCGTACACCCGGTAGACCACGTGCAGGTCGTCCACCACCACCATGGGGCGGTCCTCAGCCACGGCCGTACCTCGCCTCCGCGCGCCAGAAGAACAGGAAGCCGACGACGACCACCACCACCGCCCAGGCGGCGGCCCAGATCCACAGGCTGGGGATGCTGGGCAGGGTGCTCGGATGGCAGTAGGCGCTGTAGCTCTGGTATTTCGTGTTGCCAGGGAAGGTTTGGTACAGCAGGCACTTGGCGTGGTTGTACGGCTGGGCGCCGGGCAGCGCATCGCGGTACTCGGCCAGCAGCGCCCACCTGATCAGCGTGATGTACACCGCCGCCGGGTTGATCTGCAGCAGGTAGGCGAGGGTCGGGTGGTCGTGCAGCTTGCCGTGCAGGGTCAGGGTCAGCGTCTGCAGGCTGAACAGCACGCCCGAGGTGTACATCCAGGTCCGCACGATGAACGGGAGCAGCTGGCTGACGTCGTCGAAGCTGGCCCCCCAGCGGGCCAGGATGAGCCCGCAGCCCACGTTGAAGATGCTCTGCAGGATCAGCACCGGGATGATGAACAGCCAGTACGGGGTGACCGGCTCGCCGGCGATCACCACGATGATGAACAGCACCGCGAAGCTCAGCACGAGCTGCTGCAGTTCGATCAGCACGTAACCGAGCGGCAGGCAGGCCCGCGGGAAGTACAGCGCCCGGATCAGCGGCAGCGTGTCCCTGATCACCTGCGACGAGGTGATGAACGCCCGCTGCGTGAAGTTGAACACGAAGACGCCGGTGACCAGGAACGAGATGTAGTCCGGGACGCCCCGGTTGGTGCCCAGCAGCAGTCCGAAGATCAGGTAGTACACGCCCGCGTTGAGCAGCGGGGTGAGCACCTGCCACAGCTGGCCGAGCCGGGCCTCGGTGTACATCGCGATGTTCCGCGCGGTGGCGAAGCCGCTGATGAAGTAGCGCCGCTTCCACAGCTCCTGGGCGTAGCTGCGCAGCGGCGGGCGCACCGCGGCCTCCTGCAGCCCGTGCTGCAGCGCCAGGTCACGCAGCGACCCCGGCGGCACCAGGTGGTTCTCTTCGGGACGGTCAACGGTCGCGGTGCCCGCACCGCTGTCGGCGTCCGCCGGGCCGCTCAGTCTGCCCGGCGCGCTCAGCCGGCCTTGGTTGCTCACGACCGTGAGCCTACGGGGGGATTATGGCGACGCGGGTCCGCTCCCGGGCATCCAGGGCATCCCGGCGGGGGGCCGGCCGGTGAGTTGTATGGGGCAACTATCACCCTGGAAATGTACCACCGGGCCAGTTGTGCGGTACAACTGTTGGGTGAACGTCTCGGCCGAGGACTCCGAACTGGTCCAGCTGCTGACCCAGTTGCTCCGGGTGGTGAACCCAGAGGGTACCGGGCCGGGAAACCCGGCCGCCGGAAACGGCCACGCCGGGGCGGCCCGCCCGGACGCTGCCGCCGGGCAGCCGGCCGCGCGGGTGCCCGGCGGGCAGCCAGCCGCGCGTGGGGTGCCCGGCGGGCAGCCGGCCGGGCCCGGGGCGGCGCCGGGACCGGGCGAGGCGGCGCCGCCGCCGCTGCCGGTGCTGTCCACCTCCGAGGCGCGGGCCCTCATCGAGCTGGTGGCGGCCCGTGGCATCTCCCAGGGGCAGCTGGGCACGCTGCTCGGCCTGGAGAAGAGCACGGTGAGCCGGCTGGCCGCCGGGCTGGAGCGCAAGGGCTGGGTCGAGCGGGGCCGGGACGAGGCCAATCAGCGCTACATCCGGCTCTACCTCACCCCGGAGGGCAGCCGGGTCGCGGCCGTCGTGTGGCAGGCCTGGCAGTCCCGGCAGGCCCGGATCCTCTCCGGGCTGTCCGGCCGGGAACGGGAAGGCCTCGCGGCCGGCCTGCGCGGGCTGATCCGCGAACTGGCCGCGGAACGGTCGCCGGGCGACCCGGCACCGGGCTAGTGCCGCTCCCGATCGGCGGCGCACGATCGTCCAGATAGCACCCGCGCAGAAGGTTCGCGTCGCGAGTGGCTCCGGGGCGGCCGGCCCGCTCGCCCGGGTCCTCGACCGGCTCGCCCCCAGCGAACAGGTGGCCTTCCTCAAAGCCATGGACATGCTGGAGGCCGAACTGCGCACCCAGGATGCCGATCACTGACCCATCCCGGCCCGCCGCCGCGCGGCGGCCGGCCGGTATACCGGCACGCCGTCGGCCTGGTAGGCGAACCGGAAGCCGGTCAGCCGGAGCGCGCGCAGTACCGGCTTGCTCTGCCGCCAGACCAGCACCCAGCCGACGTTCATCCGGCGCGCGCTGGCCGCCGCCGCGGCGAACTGCGCCGCCGTGGTCCGGTGCTGGCCGCCCTGCGCGTTGAGCAGCACCGCGTAGAACGGGTTGTGCTCGATCCCGGCCAGCGTGCCGGCCGGGATGCGGGAGATGAACGCGTCGGCCAGCGGGTGCTGGTCGGCCGTGGCCAGCACCAGCGACTCGGCTGGGAAGCTGCCGCCGATCACCGGCAGGCCGCCGCGGATGCCGAACGGCACGTCAACCACGATGGACCTGGTGTGCTGGGCGGCGATCGGGCCGTCCAGCCGGGGCAGCGCGGTGGGCATGGTGCCGATGCCCGGGTTGCCGGGCCAGCCGGCCTCCAGCACGGCCAGGGTCAGCACCGGGAACAGGGCGATCCTTGGCGTGTGCCCGCAGCCACTCCACCGCCGCGCCCGCCAGCAGCGCCGCGGGCACCAGGCCGAGCTCGGTGAACCGGTTCGCCTCGCGGAAGTCGGACAGCCCGGGATGCGCACGAACCAGGTGAACGGCATGATCAGCGATACCCGCACGCCGTGCGTGACCGCGGCGAACGGGAGATAGCCGTGCCGCCCGATCCACAGCTCGGAGCCGAGCGACAGCGCCGCGCAGCCCGCCCACAGCAGGGCCAGCCTGCGTGCCGTCCGGCGCCGCCAGCAGACCGCCGTGCCGAACAGGGCCAGCGCGGTCAGCACCGCGCCGAAGGTGACCACGGCCATGCTGTACGGGCCCTGGTAGTAGTACCGGCTGACCCCGGTGAGCCCGTACTCGGCCACCCGGGGCGACGGCGCGAACAGCTGCTGCAGCGCCGCGCCGGAGGCCACGTAGTTCGTGGCCAGCAGCGTGGACCGGGTGGCCGGGATCCGGTCGGCCGTGGCCTGCTGGATCATCGCCACGATCTGCGGGCTGGCCACGGCCAGCGCGGCGAGCGCGGTCAGCGCCACCCGGCGCAGGCCGGCCCAGCCGGGCCGGCGCAGCAGCCAGGGCAGCAGCACGAGCCCGGCCACGATGGCGGCCAGCACGGCGGATTCCTGGTCGGTGAGCAGCGCGGCGCCGAGCACGGCACCCAGGGCCACGGCGGCGCCGGGCCCGGCCGTGGCGGCGCAGCCGGACCGCCGCTTCCAGCGCCAGCGGCAGGAACAGCGCGCCCAGCGCCAGGTTCAGCTCGTACCAGCTGCGCCAGGCCAGCACCGGGGATAGCCCGAAGAACGCTCCTGCCGCGATCGCGCCGAACTGGGTGCGCAGCCAGAGCCGGGCGGCCCGGTACATCAGGTAGCAGAGCAGGCCGGGACACAGGATGGAGAGCAGGTTGTAGCTCGCGCTGGGGCCGAACGCCAGGGTGACCGGGGCCATCGCCGCGCCGGGCAGCGGCATCAGGGTGTGGTAGCCGAGACTCGAACCCACCGGCGCGGCCAGGTAGCTGGTGGTCCACGGGCTGGACAGGTGGACGGCCTGGTGGGCCACCCACCAGAAGTCCCAGACGTAGCCGCCGACGTCCCGGGTGTTGGGCAGCCTGCCCCACAGGTAGGTGACCCGGGGCCAGGTGACCGCCAGCCCGGTGACCAGGTAGCAGGCCAGCAGCACCAGCTGCCGGGTGGGCCGGCCGGGCTGGGCCGGGGCGGCAGGCTGGGCCGGGGCAGTGGGCCGCGCCGGTGCCGCGGGCTGAGCCGGGGCGTCGCCCGCGTGAACCATCGTCACCCCGTTCCCGGTCCGTCACCAATTGCGCCGTACTGACGCATTGATTATGGAAGCCTGCGGAACATCCGGCGGGCAATTCCACTTACAGATCTAGAATGAAATTCTTACGAATTTATTAGCGGCCGGCGGGCCGGTACACCGAAACCCCGTCCGCGCGGTAGTCGAACCGGAAACCGGTTTGACTAAGATATTGGACAAGCGCGGGATTGGAGTACCAGAGCAGCACCCAGCCGATATTCAGCCGCTGCGCGTTCCGGCGGCCCGCGGCCACCTGCGCCGGGGTGAGCGGGGTGTAGGAGGCCGGTATCCGGTCGAACAGCGGGAGCTTCGCGCCGGGGACGAGCGGGGCGTTGTCGGCCCGCGGCGTGTAGTGCTGGGTGTGAATGAGGTGCGCGTAGAACGGCTGCCGGTCTATTCCGTTGATGGTGGGCTGGGGCAGCCGGGACACGTAGGCGATGGACCGCGGGTGGCCGTCCGCGGTGGCCAGCACGAGCGCCTCGGCGGCGAACCTCCCGCCGGCCTCCGGGATCCCGCCGCGCAGCCCGAACGGCACGTCAACCACGATGGACTGGGAGTGGTCCGCGGCGATCGGGCCGTCCAGCCGGGGCAGCGCGGTGGGCATCTGGCCGACCCGCGGGTTGCCCGAATAGCCCGATCTCCAGCACGCCGAGCGCGACCACCACGGCGATCAGCGGCCGCGCGTGGTAGCGCATCCAGTCCACCGCCGCCCCGGCCAGCAGGGCCGCGGGCACCAGGCCGAGGATGGCCAGCCGGTCAGCTTCGCGGAAACTGGACAGCCCGGGGATCCGGACGAACCAGGTGTACGGCATGACCGGCGAGACCGTCACCCGTTCCAGTCCTGGGCGAACGGGACATACTGGGTCTTGCCCACCCACAGCGAGGCGCCCAGGGCGAGCGCGCAGCAGGCCACCCAGAGCAGCGCGAGCAGCTTGGTGTTCCGCCGCCGCCAGGCGACGATCAGGCCGAGCAGGGCCAGCGCGGTCAGCGTGACGCCGAACATCGGCAGGTTCTCGTTGTTCCGGCTGTGGATGAACGGCTGGGCCAGCCCGGTCAGCCCGAAGTCGGCCACCCGGGGCGACGGCGCGAACATGCCGGGCAGCCCGATCCCGTACAGCTTGTCCGTCACGGCCAGCAGCGTGGGTCTGATGGCCAGCCCGCCGCGGGCCGTCTCCTGGGCCATCGAGATGAGCTGCGGGCTGGCTACCACCGCGGTGACCAGCGCGGCCAGCCCGGCCGGCCACAGCCTTGCTGGCGACGGACGGCGCAGCAGCCAGGGCAGCAGCACGCACAGGGTGAGGATGCCGGCCAGCACCGCGGACTCGGAGTCGGTGAGCACCGCCGCGCCCAGCGCCACGCCGAGCAGCAGCGCCTGGCGCACCCCGGGCGAGCGGCGCAGCCGCACCGAGAGCTCCAGGGTGATCGGCAGGAACAGCGCGCCGACCGCGATGTTGATGTGGTACCAGTCCTCCTGGGCCAGCATGGCCGACAGGCCGAAGAACGCGCCGGCCGCGATCGCCCCGGTCTGCGACCGGAGCCACAGCCGGGCCGCCCGGTACATGGCGTAGCTGGACAGCCCGGGCACCAGGATGACCAGCAGGTTGTACGACGCGCTCGGCCCGAACAGCAGGGTGACCGGGGTGAAGATCAGCCCGGGCAGCGGCATCAGCGAGTGGTAGCCGAGCGACACGCCGACCGGCGCCGCCATGTGGTTGGTGAACCAGGGGTTGCCGAGATGGCTGACCTGCTCGGCCATCCACCAGAAGCCCCAGACGTAGGAGGCCGAGTCCCGCGAGGAGGGCAGCTGGCCCGCCAGGTAGCTGGCCCGCGGCCAGGTCACCGCCACTCCCGCGGCCAGATAGCAGAGCAGCAGGATCAGCTGGCCCACGGCCGGGTGGACGGTGCGCAGCCGCCGCCGCGCCGTATCCGACATATGCCGGGTGCCGGCGGCCAGGGCGCCGCCTGGCTGCGTTCCGTCCCCGGCTGGCTGCGCTGGGGCCCGGTCGGCAGTCAGCGGGTCATGGCCCGCTCGCTTCATCGGTTCACCCCGTCCAGTGTCCGTCGGCCTGGCCTGGCCACGCAGGCCCGCGCCGCAGCGGAACGCAGGGAGCCGGGCCGCCCCGCGACCACTTTGTGCTTACGGCGACATCAGTGCCACTCATGCTAAACGGGATTGCATCCAGACTGCGCCCGAATGGTGCTGGCCCGCTGGCCAGCGGGGGCGGCCGGGGCGGTTTCCGGGGCTGCGCGGCGGGGCATTCCCGGTCGCGGGAGGAAGCAGTTACCGCGCCCACCGGGCGGGGGCGCGCAAGGAGGTGAGGACGGCGAGCGTCGTTGTGCTTCCGTTTCTCCCGGCCAGCGTCGCCGTCGCCCGGGGAAGGTTCCGCGCCGAGCTGCGCAGCGCCGGAATCGTCGCCGCGCCCGCCGCCGATGCCGCCCTGGTGATGAGCGAACTGCTGAGCAACGCGATCCTGCACGCCCGCCCGCTGCCCGACTCGCTGGTCCGGGTGGCCTGGGAACTCAGCCCGCCCAGCCTGGAGGTCAGGGTGAGCGACGGGGGCAGCATGACCCGCCCGCACGCCGCCCAGCCGTCACTCTCCGCAATCGGCGGCCGGGGGCTGAGCATCGTCGAGCAGCTCTGCTCGAGCTGGGGTGTCCGCGCCGACGAACGCGGCACCACCGTGTGGGCCGTGCTGCCCGCGCCGTGCGCGGCCGGCCGCGGCGGCCCTGGGCCGGGTAGCCATTCCGGCGCCATAATGATCACGTCTAGTAATCATTGCGTGGGCATGCGTAATCAACCACGGAAGTGGTGTCTCCTGTAGCCTGCTCGCGGATCTCGGCGAGCAGCTGGTGCACCGGCACGGCGGGGTCTTCGGCGCGGCGGGCGCGCAGGTGTTCACGGGCAGGGTTGACCAGCGTGGCCCGGTACCGGGGTGCGCGGATCATCCGCTCAGGCTCGGCGGCGCGGGCGTAGCGCTTGACCGTGTTCAGTGACAGGCCCAGCAGGGGGGAGCATCCAGCAGCCCGGTGCCCCGGTCGGTCAGGTCATGGACCTGCCGCCACCGCTCCGCTGTGGTCTGGGCCTGCCTGCCCTCCTTCAGCGGCGGCCGGCGGCCGCCAGCAGGAGCTGTGCGCGGCGACCTCTTTAGAGCACCGCTTCGCCCAGGCTGTGCCACAAATGCCAGCGGTCCCCGGCCTGGACCGCGCCGGGCAGCGCGCGGCGGACCGCCTCACCGTAAGCACCGGACCCGTCCCGGCACACGATCTGCACGCCCGGGTGCTAGCGCAGCCAGGTCTCCAGCACGTCAGCTTTGCGGCTGGCCAGGACATCGACCCGCTGCCCGGTCTGGGCGTCGATCAAGATCGTCGCGTAGACCTGGCCGCGGCGCAGCGCGAAGTCATCGACGACCGAGCACCCGACGGCACGGCCGACCTCGGGCAAGCGGGAGCCGCAATAGCAGCCGCAGCGCGGTATGCCGTGACAGCGGGATGCCAGCGCCGCCAGCAGCGCGGCGCCGGCGCGGCCAGCTAACCGGCTGACCGCCTCACCGGCCTGGCCCGCCAGCCGCACGGTGCGCCGCTGGTAACGGTCCAGCAGGCCCGGGACTGCTCGCGGAACGTCTGCACCGGGCAGTCCAGAGTCCGGGCAGCGCATCCGCCGCACCCGCACATGCACCACCACCGGGCGCCCGTCTGCGGGCACGTCCGCGACCGTCCGCTCGTAATACCCGTGCACATGGCCGGTACAGGCCGGCGCACCGCGGGCACGGCACCGGCCCGGCCGCGGTCCGCGCCCGGACCACGATCACGCGGTGACGGTCGTGAAGTGGTGATACTCCCTCCGAGGGGCCATCCGTGCGCTGGGGGCACGGTGCGACAGCAGGGGGAATCGTGGCGCACAGCCATGGCGCGGACAGCGAAGTCGGCCAGCTCAGGACCGTGCTGCTGCACCGGCCGGGAGCGGAGCTGAGGCGGATATCCCGGCACAGCCGGGACCGGGTGCTCTTCGACCGGCTGCCCTGGGTGGACCGGGCCCAGCAGGAGCACGACCGGTTCAGCCAGGTACTCCGGGACCACGGGGTGGAGGTGCTGTACCTCACCGAGCTGCTCCAGGAGGTGCTGGAGTACGGCGGCGCCCGGGCCGCGGCCATCGCCTCCGTGCTGGCCAGCCCGCTGCTCGGCGACGAGCTGCGGGCGGTGGTCCGTACCCACCTGGACGGCCTGGAATCGGAGCTGCTGGCCCAGGCGCTGATCGCCGGGCTGACCCCGGCCGAGCTGCGCGGCGGGCACGGGCTGGTGTACGAACTGCTCGGCCGGCATGAATTCGTCGTCGATCCGCTGCCGAACCTGGTGTTCACCCGCGATTCCAGCGCCTGGATCGGGGACCAGGTGGCGGTGGCCAGCCTGGCCGCGCCCGCCCGGGACCGGGAGGCGGCGCTGCTGGCCGTGCTGTACCGGCACCACCCCCGGTTCGCCGGGACCACCATGCTCTACGGGCCGTACCTGGAGCCGCTGGCCGGCGCGGACATCGTGCTGCTCGCCCCGGGGCGTGCTGGCCGTCGGGGTCAGCGAGCGGACCAGCCCGGCCGGCGTGGAGCGGCTGGCCCGCCAGGTGTTCGCGGCCGGCCTGGCGCACTGCGTGCTGGCCGTGCCGATCGGCGGCAGCGACGCCGGGCACCTGGACACGATCTGCACCGTGGTGGACACCGGCGTGGTCGTGATGCACCCGGCGCTCGCCTACACGCTCACCGCGCACACCATCACCCAGCGCGATGAACAGCTGCGGGTGTCCCGGCCACAGCCGTTCCTGGCCGCCGCCGCCCAGGCCATCGGCCTGGACCGGCTGACCGTGATCGGCACCGCGCTGGACCCGGTGACCGCATCCCACGGGCAGTGGGATGACGGTGGCAACGCGCTGTCCCTCGGCCGCGGGCTGGTCGTGTGCGACGAGCGGAACCGGGAAACCAACGACCGGCTGGCCGCGGCGGGCGTGCAGGTGGTCACCGTGCCCGCCAGTGAGCTGGGCAGCGGGCGGGGCGGGCCGCGCTGCCTGTCCTGCGTGATCGCCAGGGAGCCGGCCGGCCAGCGGGCACCGGCCCCGGACCAGCCAGCACCGGACCTGGTGGGCCAGCCGTGGCCTGCCGCCCATGCCCCGGCCGGTGCCCGCGGTCAGCGACCCGCGCGGGCTGCCGGTGGGCGCCCACTATGCCCGCGCCCGGTTAGCGGCCGCCGGGCAGGCCCGGTCAGGCTGTCGGCGGGTGGCCGACCACCTCGGCCAGGATGCTGAACGTCGGGCACGGCCAGCGCCACATGCAGCTCCGGCAGCGGCGCACCGGGCTGGCCGGGTCGGTGCTGATGCCGCCCGCGTCCAGCGGCTGGTGCAAGTCAATCAGGCGCACCGTCAGCTCACTGAACCGGAGCATCTGCTCCCGCGCCTCGGCCAGGAACGTCAGGTCACCGCGCGGTCATCCGGGCCGTGACCGGCACCACGCCATCCCGGTTGAGCAGCTGGCTGTAGTGCCGGCTGCTCTGCAGCCAGGACGAGGCGGCCAGCGCCCGGTCGCTCAGCCCGCTCATCTCGTCCCGGATCTGGTCACGCTGCCGGTCCTGGTCCGGCGCCCAGCCCGGCGCCGGGACCCGCGGCGGCTCAGGCTCGCTGGCCTCCGGGCGGCTCGCTGGCTGGAACAGGTCCCCAGCCAGCGGTGCGGACAGCGGCACAGCCGCTGCCGGCTGCATGTCGGGCAGCGGCCGCAATCGGGCCGGCTCGTGGCTGCGACTGCTCGGGCAAGGGGTACATCCGGGGACCCACCTCGCTGGTGCCGGGTACGTCCCCTCCAGCTTGACGCACAATTGCCCAGTCCGCCCGTGGTTTCGCTGTGTGCTCTGAGTAAGGATCTAGTCCTGGCGCGCCGCAGGGCGGTAGGGTGCGGCTCGTGGAGCTAAAGGTTTCGAGCCGTGCCGAAGGTGATCGTGTCATCGTCGCCCTGTCCGGCGAAATCGACCTCTACACGGCTCCCCGGCTGCAGAGCCAGCTGGCCCAGGCGCTGAATACCGACCACGCGGTGCGCCTCGTGGTGGACATGTCCGGGGTGGATTTCTGCGACTCCACCGGCATGAACGTGCTGCTCGCCGCGCAGCGGCTGGCCCGCGAGCACGGTGGCAACATCGAGCTGAGCGGGCCCCGCCCGGCGGTGCGCAAGATCCTCCAGGTCACCGGGCTCGAGTCGGTGTTCACCGTGGTGGAGAACGGGGCAGCCGTTTCCGGCCAGTAGCCCCGGCCGGCCCCGCCTAGGATCGTCGCATGCCGCCGCGCGGTGACGTCGCCATCGTCATTCCAGCCAGGAACGAGTCCGACCGGATCCGGGCCACGGTGCAGGCCGCGGCCGGGACACCCGGGGCGGACCTGGTCGTGGTGGTGGACGACGGGTCACGGGACGGGACCGCGGCGGTGGCCGAGAGCGCGGGCGCGATCGTGCTGCGGCACACCCGGTGCCGCGGCAAGGGCGCGGCCCTGGAGACCGGCGCCGAGGCGGTCTGGCTGCTGGAACAGGACGACGGGCAGCCCCGGCATCTGCTCTTCCTGGACGGCGACCTGGCTGGGTCGGCCGGGCACGCGGCCGCGCTGGTCCAGCCGGTCCGCGGCGGCGCGGCGGACATGACCATCGCGGTGTTCACCGACCGGGTGCGGGCCGGCGGTCATGGCTTCGTGATCGGCCTGTCCGGGGCCGGCATCAGGCGGGCCACCGGGTGGTCACCGGCGCAGCCGCTGAACGGCCAGCGCTGCCTGACCCGGGCCGCGTTCGAGGCCGCCCGGCCGCTGGCCGCGGGCTGGGGGGTGGAGACCGGGCTCACCATCGACCTGCTCCGGCAGGGCTTCCGGGTGACCGAGGTGGAAGTGCCGATGGCGCACCGGGCCACCGGCACCGACTGGCACGCCCAGCTGCACCGGGCCCGCCAGTTCGCCGGCGTGGCCCGGGCGCTGGCCGTCCGTGACCCGCGGGCGCAGGCCGCGCGCCGGGCGCTGCACCGCGCCGCGCCGAAGGGGCGCGCCGCCGACTGGACTGAGGAGCGCTGCGCCGAAGGGGGCGCGCCGCCGGCTGGACTGAGGAGCGAGGGAGCGAGGAACGAGCGACCGAGCGACGAGGGAAGTCGGCGGGTAAAGCGCCCCCGGAGGCGCAAGAAAGCAGGGCGTTAGGCAGATTGCTCGGTGGATTCTTCCGGTTCGATGCCGTGCCGCAGCAGCAGATCCTGCAGGCGGCGCACCTGGTCCCGGAGCCGGTCGATCTCCCGGCCGAGCGCGGCTACGTCGGCGCCGGCCGACCATTCCGCGATGAGCTGGTCCCGCTCGGCGATGAGCTGTTTTTCCGTGCCGCGCGCGGCGGCCGCCTGGCCGGTGTCACCCGCGTCCAGCGCCGCGTCCTTGTCCTGCCTGGCCTGGGCGATGCGCAGGTCGTAGTCCCGGATGCCGGGTGGCGTGACCGGGTCGCCGGGGACCTCGGGCTGGCCGGACAGCTCGGCCAGGTGCTCCCGGATCGTGTCCGCGTCCACGCCGAGCCGGGACAGCACCTGGCAGGCCACGCCGTGGCCCTCGCGGAGCAGGCCGAGCAGCAGGTGCTCGGTGCCGATGTACAGGTGGTCGAGGTGGCGGGACTCGCGGAGCGCCAGCTCCAGCACCTTCTTGGCCCGCGGGGTGAACGGGATGTGCCCGTGGACGGCCACGTGGCCGTGGCCGATGATGTCCAGCACTTCCTGGCGGGCCGCCTCCGCGTCGACCCCGGCGGCGCGCAGCGCCTGGGCCGCCACCCCGGAGTCCTGGCGGAGCAGGCCGAGCAGCAGGTGCTCGGTGCCGATGTAGCCGTGCCGCAGCGACCGGGCCTCCTGCTGGCTGGCGATCACGGTGTCGCGGGCCCCTGGGCTGAACCGCTGGAACAGGCCTGCCTTGCGGCGGGTGGACCTGCTCCGGCCGGGTAGCCATCCGGACATGGGTGCCTCCTTGTGAGGTGAGGGGGAGAGCCGGGGCGTCAGCCACCCGGCCAGGCCGGCCGTATCCAGGCGGCCGCCGCCGAGCGCGGCGATCACCTCGCGGGCCGCCTCCGGCGGGTCGAGGTCGGCCTGCCAGCCGTGCAGCGCGAGGAATGTGGTCGCCGCGGCCACCGCGACCGGGCCGGTATCGGCGTCCCAGGGGTGGTGCCGGACCAGCGCGGCCAGCAGCGCGGCCGCGGCCAGCGCCGGATCGCCGCTGTCCGCGGCCGGGGCCGCTTCGGACACCGCGGTCTGCGCGGCGCCCAGGTCCAGCTGGTCCAGCGCGGTGTGGGTGCCCAGGCCCAGCGTCTTGCCGGCGATCACTACCAGGTCGGCCACGTCGAGCGGGTTCACTGGTCGTCCCGGAGCATCTGCAGGATGCGCTGGTGCCGGGTCAGGTTGTCCTCCAGCAGCTGGATGAACTTCTTGTCCCGCTGCCGCGCCGTGACCAGCGTGGTGATCGCCTCGCGCACCACGTCGGACACCGAGCGCCCCTCGACCTCGGCCACCGCTTCCAGCCGCTGCGCCAGCTCGGGGTCGAGCCGGAGCACCATGTTCTTCGTCCGCACCAGCCCTCCTCGCCAGGCCAGAGCCACCGCGGCCCAGGCCTTTCGGCTATCGTGATATCACGATATCACTAACCAGCTGCGCGGGCCAGCCCCCGGCGATCCTGGGGCGCTGGTATCGTCACGCCGGTGCGGTACGCATACCTGGGGCCGGAGGGCACCTTCACCGAGGCGGCGCTGTTCGCCTTCGACGCCGCGGCGGCGGGGCAGGCCCTGCCGTGCGTGAGCATCCAGGCCACCCTGGACGCGGTGCGCAGCGGCGCGGCCGAGCGCGGCATCGTGCCCATCGAGAACTCGGTGGAGGGCGCGGTCACCGCCACCTTGGACGAACTCGCCACCGGCCCGGACCTGGTCATCTGCGCCGAGCAGCCGCTGCCGATCGCGTTCGCGCTGCTGGCCCGGCCGGGCACCGAACTGGCCGGCATCAAGACGGTCGGCGGGCACCCGCAGGCCCAGGCGCAGTGCCGGCACTGGCTGGCCGGCCACCTGCCGGACGCGTCCTGGCGGCCGGCCGCGTCGAACGCCGAGGCGGCCCGCCAGGTGGCCGACGGGGAACTCGACGCCGCGCTGGCCGGCGCGTTCGCGGCCAGCAAGTACGGCCTGGCCGTGCTGGTGCCCGACGCGCACGACCGGCCGGACGCGGTGACCAGGTTTGTCGTGGTCACCCAGCCCGGCCCGCTGCCCGCCGCGACCGGGTCGGACCGCACCTCGCTGGTCGCGTTCCTCCGCGAAGACCACCCCGGGGCGCTAATGGAGATCCTCACCGAGTTCGCGGTGCGCGGGGTCAACCTGAGCCGGATCGAATCCCGGCCGACCGGTGACGGGCTGGGCCGGTACTGCTTCTCCATCGACTGCGAGGGGCACCTGGACGACGCCCGGGTCGGCGAGGCGCTGATGGGGCTGCGCCGGGTCTGCGCCCAGGTCAGGTTCCTGGGCAGCTACCCGCGGCACGACGGCGGGCCGACCCAGGTCCGGGCGGGCACGTCGGACGCCGAGTTCGCGCAGGCGGCCGCGTGGCTGTCCCGGCTGCGCTACGGCCGGGTGTAAGCGGCAGGGTCTAACGGCCGGGTGTAAGCGGGCAGCGGGTAACGGGCAGCGGGTAACCGGGACTACAGGTACGGGCCGGACGAGCGGCCGTGCTGCGGCTGCTGGCCATCCTCCGGGCCGGGCACCATGCCGGGCGGCATGCCCGGCGGCAGCGCGCGGCGCATCTGCTCGAGCTGCGCCCGGGCGGCCATCTGCTGGGCGAACAGCGTGGTCTGGATGCCGTGGAACAGGCCCTCCAGCCAGCCGACCAGCTGGGCCTGCGCGATCCGCAGCTCGGCCTCGCTGGGCACCTCGCCCTCGACGAACGGCAGCGACAGCCGCTCCAGCTCGGCGACCAGCTCGGGAGCCAGCCCGTCCTCCAGTTCCTTGATCGAGCTCTGGTGTATCTCACGCAGCCGGGCCCGGCTCTTCTCGTCCAGCGGGGCCGCCCTGACTTCCTCCAGCAGCTGCCGGATCATGCTGCCGATCCGCATCACCTTGGCCGGCTGCTCGACCATCTCCATCACCGGGCGCTCGCCGCTGGCTCGCGCCCTCCGCAGCGTCGTCGCCGGTCTCCACGGGCATGCCGTCCGGGCCGAGCACGACGACTCTGGCCTGGTCTGCTTCCGGGTTCCGTTCGCTCATGGTCTTAGTCTTGCGCCTCCGCCGGGGTGCCTGGACCACCAGGCCGGCCAGTTGTTAGTTGACCAGCAGAATCTTCCCGGTGTGCGTGCCCTCGTCGAACAGCCGGTGCGCCTGCGCCGCGTCGGCCATCGGCAGCACCCGGTCGATGACCGGGTGCACCTGCCCCGCGCCGATCAGCGGCCAGGCATGGGCCCGGGCCGCCGCCACCACGGCGGCCTTCTCGGCTGGCGGCCGGGCCCGCAGCGTGGCGCCGGAGACGCTGGCCCGCTTGCGCATCAGCAGGCCGAGGTCCATTTCGCCACGCGGGCCGCCCTGCACCGAGATCACCACCAGCCGGCCCCAGGTAGCCAGCGCGGCCATGTTCCTGGCCAGGTACGGCGCGCCGACCACGTCCAGGATGACGTCGGCCCCGCGCCCGTCGGTGAAGTCGAGGATGGTTTCGGCGAAGTCCTGGTCGCGGTAGGAGATGGCCAGGTCGGCGCCGAGTTCGCGGCACCGGGCCAGCTTGTCCGGCGTGCCCGCCGTGCAGGCCACCACGGCGCCGTCCGCCTTGCCCAGCTGGATCGCGAAGCTGCCCATCCCGCCGGCCCCGCCGTGCACCAGGTACACCTCGCCCGGGCTGAGGTGGGCCTGCTGGTAGACGGTGCCCTGGATGGTGCAGGCCGCCTCGGGCAGGCCCGCCGCGTCAGCCAGCGACACGCCGTCCGGGACCGGCAGCAGCTGGCCCTGCGGCACGGCCACCTGCTCCGCGTACCCGCCGCCGCTCAGCAGGGCGCACACCTCGTCCCCGGTTTCCCAGCCGGTGACTCCGTCGCCGACCGCCGAGACGCGGCCGGAGCACTCCAGCCCCGGGTAGGGCGGCGCGCCCGGTGGCGGTGGGTAGAAGCCCTGGCGCTGCATCAGGTCGGCCCGGTTCACCCCGGCGGCGGTGATGTCGACGACCACCTCGCCGGCCCCCGGCACCGGGTCGGGGACTTCTTCCCAGCTGAGCACCTCCGGCCCACCGGGCTCGGTGATCACGATGGCGTGCATCGGGCCATTCTTCCTCAGCGCGGTGACTTTGCGGTCACCGGTGACCACTTTCTCACCGCGCTGTGGTTGTCCCGGCTCAGCAGGGGGTGCGGTCGTCGGCGCCGGCCTCGATCCAGCGGTACGCCGCGCCGATGCCGTCGGCCAGCCCGGTCGCCGCCCGCCAGCTCAGGTCCCGCTCGGCCAGGGCCACCGCGAGCACGCTGCGCTGCAGCTCACCCGGCCGGGCCGGGCGCAGCTGCGGGGAGAGCGGGTGGCCGGACACCCCGGAGATGATCCGGACCAGGTCCAGCACGCTGGTCTCCACCCCGGTGCCGATGTTCCAGCTACCCGGCCTGCCCGTGCCGGCCGCGGCCAGGAAGGCCCGCACCACATCGCCGACATATACGTAGTCCCTGGTCTGGGTGCCGTCGCCGTATACCGACGGGTCGCGGGAGGCCAGCGCGGCCGCGCAGAAGATGGGGATCACCCCGGCGTCGCCGCCCGGGTCCTGGCGCGGGCCGTACACGTTGGCCAGCCGGAGCACCGAGTGCCGGGTGCCGTGCAGCCGGTTGTACAGGCCGATGTACTGCTCGGCGCAGAGCTTGGCGATGCCGTACGGCGACTCGGGCAGCGGCGGCACGTCCTCGCCGGACGGGACCGGCGCGTCCCGCCCGTACAGCGCGCCGCCCGAGGACGCGAATATCACCCGCGCGCCGGTGGCCCGGGCCGCCTCCAGCACGTTGACCGTGCCGGCCACATTAACCTGTGCGTCGTGTGCGGGCTCGGTGACCGAGACCCGGACGTCGATCTGCGCGGCCAGGTGGCAGATCAGGTCCGGCTCGGCCCGGGACACGATCGCCCGCAGCGCCGCCGCGTCGCAGATGCTGGCCTTGTGCACGGTGGCCCGCTCGTCCAGCCGGGCCGGCCGCCCAGTAGACAGGTCATCGACCACCGTCACCTCGTCGCCCCGGGCCAGGAACGCATCCGTGAGGTGGGACCCGATGAATCCCGCCCCGCCTGTCACTACTATCCGCATACCGCTTTCCCCCATCTGTTCCGCTGCGGTCTGTTTCATCTCATTTCGCACGGGTCACCCGGATCTTCGGCTGGTGATCCCATGGGTCGTACCAGTCGTCGAGCAGCCGGGTGCGCAGCCCATGCCGCTCGGCCAGCGCGAAGAGTGTCTCGGGGCGGTAGTAGAAGTCCTCCCCGAGCACCTGGTAGTCGCGGTTGTCGTGTGCATAGAAGGTGAAGTCGAAGAAGCCGTCAGGTGTCATTATCCGGCCAATGTTGGCCAGGCACTCCTCGATGATCTCGATTGGGCAGTGCGTGAAAACGCTGTTCGCGTGCACCACCGAGAAGTAGTCGCTGGGCAGGAAGTCGAAGGTCAGATCCCCGGTCAGCGCGAGCCGGGGCAGCTTGCCCTGCAGCCCGGCCTCGCTCAGCACATGCTCGGCCGATACCAGGACTTCCCCGGAGATGTCGATCCCGTAGTAGTTCCCGGTATCCAGGTAGTCGATGAGCAGACGGCCGGCCCGGAGATTCCCGCAGCCGATCTCCAGTACCCGGTCGGTGGGCCGCAGGCCATGCTGGACCAGATAGTCGAACTGCATCTTGCCGAACTCGAGCCATTGCTCGTGACTCCGGCTGCCCACCGCCACCTCGACGCCATGCGCGGTAGCCTTGTACTTCATTATCTTGCGGTAGTAGCTGACGTGATCGCCGGCCCTTGCCCGCAGCCACGCGTCTACGCACACCCGGCGGATGTACGGCGTTATCTGATCGGGATGACGGGCAGCGAAAGCCATCTTGTAGGCCAGGCTCGATCGAGCCAGATTCCGCGTAGCATTCATTATGACCCCCGAGCCCAGCGGCCGGTATCCGGCAGCCGGGTAAAATAGTTCCGCGTCCTGTGCTGGCCGCCTGGCCGCAAAGCAGCCCGGCTGGGCGCAAAGCGGCCAGCCTGCCCAATCCGTGGCCGGCGAGAGAGAGTTACTGGTGAGAGCACGACTGGTCACCGCGATGCTGGTGGTCGCATCCGTGCTGGCGGCCGGCTGCAGTGTGCCCGGCGCCGGTACTGGCTCGCCGACGGCATCGGCCGGGGCTACGGCCAGCCCGGCCCGGCATCCGCCCAGTGCCACCAGTAAGGCTTTCGTGACGCAGGTGAACTGCGGCGATACGCCGGCCGACGCGGCCGCGCTGCAGCACGCCATCGACGCGAGCCCGGCGGGCTCGAAGATCCAGATCGGTGGCACCTGCCTGCTGGACAAGGGCATCGTGCTGCTGCCCAACCGCACCTACACCGGGGCCAACCGGACCGGCACCGTGCTCAGGCAGGACGCCGCGATGCCCTACGTGCTGGCTTCGTCGGCCTATGTGGATAATTCCACGACCACCGGGTCCCCGCTGACTATCCAGCAGCTGACCGTGGCCTGTTCCGGCCGCGGCAATACCGATGGAATCGTCATCATGAACTGGCAGACCGACGTGCAGCAAGTGGACGTCAGTAACTGCGGCGGCGATGGGATCGTTGACACCAGCCAGACACCGAACGGCGCAACCATTAGTAACACCAGCGTGAACAGCCGGTTCGCGGACAACTTCATCACCGGCAGCGGCGCCAACGGCTTCCGGGTCATCGACCACGGAAACTCGGTCACCGACGGCTACCTGCTGGATAACCGGATCGCCGGCACCGGCGGCGACGCCGTGCTGATGGATAACGCGGCCGGCTGGAACATATCCGGTAATCATCTCTACAATGACAAGTCTGACGGGATCATGGCGAACCGGCTGTATGGCACGACCATATCCGGTAACTACATCGAGGACTTCGCCAGCCAGCGGACGGCCGGTCAGTGGTACGGCATAGTGGGTACCGTGCAGGGCGGAAACGGATCCACCGTCTACGGCAACCGGATCTTCAATGATCTCGGCGAACGCGGCACGGCGACCCACATCTACCTTGGCATCACGTCGGTCAACGGCCGGACTGGCAACATCGCGATCAACGGGAACGCGATCCGTGGCGCGGGCCCGCGCGACGTCGCCCTTTCCTTCAGCGCCGGGTCGGGCAGCCTGACCGTCGCGGCGGCGGGCAATGTCATCACCCAGGTCGGGACCACAGCACGGCATTTTGGTGCCGTTCATCTCTCTCCCGGGAGCTGACCGGCCCGGGCCGGCGCACCCGGCGGGACACCGCGGCATGCGCCGCGCCGTACCGCTTCAGCAGCTGGTCGGCGGGCTCGTAGAGCCGCGGGTAGGCCCGGATCGTGCGCACCGCCCACTGGGCCGGCACGATGTGCGCCCGGTGCAACTGGCCCAGCGGCTGCCGGCTGGTCACCGCGCCCTCGCCGACGTAGATGTCGCTGCTCTTCAGCTCGTCCTTGTACCGCTTGGCGCCCTTGCCCAGGTCGATCAGCTCGACGCCGATGGACGCCGCCGCCTCCACCATGCGGACATGCTCGATCAGGCCCGGCGAATACTGGGCGAAACCCGTGTCATAGGCCGGGAACCAGTGAGCCACCACCGGCCCGGACCGGACGCCCAGGTGCCCGGCGACCGGCACATCACCCGCGTACAGCACCGAGAACAGGCCGCTGAAGTGGTCCCCGCGGGTCTCGAAGAGATCCTCGATGAGGCCGACGATCCACGGCTGGGCGAACCGGTCGCTGCGCCCGGTACGCCGGTACTGGTCCGACTTCCAGGCCATCAGCGACCGCAGCGCCGCCCGGTCACTGGACTCGGCGACCAGCCGGACCGGGCCGACCTCCCGGTCCAGCTTCCGCGCCTTGCGCTCCACCGAGCGGAGGAACGAAGCCGACCGCACCTTGAGCTTGGCCTGGTAGGCGGCCCACCCGTCGGCCAGGTCGATGACCGGCGACGGCGCGGTGGCCGCCAGATAGCGGCGGAACGGCTGCTGCTCCGCGTCCAGGTGGTCGAAGGCGAACACCGACAGACCGCAGCCGCGCAGTAGTTCCCGTGGGTCCCACTCGAAGCCCGGCACGTGCACCAGGCCCTGGCAGTCGGTCAGCCCGGCGCCGATCGGCAGCCCCATGCCGAACTTGTGCTTCTCGAACGGGAGGAACCCGGTGATGCCACCGCCGGGGCCCCCGTCGGTCAGCACCGCGACCCGGGCGTCCGCCCGGTGCCGGCCGACCGCCTGGGTGAACTCGGGGCTGAGGAACGGATTCCGCAGCCCGGCCGGCCCGGTGGCGCGGCGCTGCATGTCCTGCCACGCGCTGACCTCGGCTGGCCCCAGCTCGCTGGGGTGGATTACTGAGATACGCATAGGCCGGCCCCGCCTACCCCGCCGGGGTGGCCGCCGAGGCCACCCGGTGCGCCGCGAATCCAGCGCCGCAGACGAACCGCATGACCGGGCCGAACGTGGCGGCCGCGGACAGCCCGACGAAGTACAGGCCGGACACCGACGACTCGAACGACCGGGACAGCTCCGGGAAGCTGCCGGTGAGCTGGACCCGCTGCTGCAGGCCGGTCTCCAGGAAGCCCAGCCTGGCCAGGTTGACCCGGTAGCCGGTAGCCGCGAGGACGTGGTCCACCCGCAGCTCGGTGTGCTGTCCGTCGGAGCAGGTGGTGGACAGCAGCACGCCGTCTCCGTCCAGCGCAGCCTGCCGCACCGCATGCTGGTTCAGCACCGGCAGCACGCCTTCCACCCGGTCGCGCAGCCACCAGGCGCCCAGCGGGCCGAGTACCCGGCGGACCAGCTTGAGCCGGGTCTGCTCGGGCAGGTAGTGGAAGTACCCCGGCGCGTGGCTGAACGGGTAGATCCGCCAGGTCGGCCCGAGCGGGGAGTGCGGCTGCGGCAGCTTCCCGGCCAGACCCGTCGGGTGCTTGGGCGGGGTGCCGAAGCGCGCGGTCTCCCGGGCCAGCACGGTGACGTCGGCCCCGGCTTCGTGCAGCAGCGCGGCGCTCTCCAGCGCGGACTGACCGGCGCCGATGACCGCCACCCGGCGGTCGCGGAAGCCCATCATGCTGCTGTGCTGCGAGGTGTGCGAGACCGCGGCGTCCGGCGACGGATGCCCGCCCGGCGCGAGCGCGGCCAGCTGGTCCGGGACGTACTCGACGTGGCTGACCCCGGTGGCCACCACCACGGTCGGGGTGAGGATCTCCTCACCGGTGTCCAGGGTGACCACGAAGCCGCGGCCGGCCCGCTCCACCCCGGTCACCACGGAAGACTCGACCTGTGGCACGAGCTGTTCGGCGAACCACTGCCCGTACCGGGTGAACAGCTCGATCGGGATGATGTCGTCGGCCTCGTCCTGCAGCGGCCGGATGCCCTGGCTGGTGCAGTAGTCGGCCAGGCCGTAGCCCGGCTTGGCGGCACTCAGGCTGGACGCGTCCGGGGTGGACTTGAGGCACATGCCCGCGGGCATGTGGCTGCGCCAGCTCGACATCACCTCGCCGAACACCCGTGGCTGGCTGCCCCGGGCACTGAGGTGAGCGGCAACCGACAGCCCGTACGGGCCAGCTCCTATGACGACCGCAGGGGTCTGTGTAGTCATGGCGTTTCCGTCCTTGTCATGTGTGCTTGTGCCGCCGCGCCACGCGACGACTGGTGAGATAGGACATGGCGGGGGTGGCGAACCTCGGCAACATGGCGAGGAAGGGCAGCGGGTCGTCCGGGGCCAGCCAGGCGAACTCCGTTTCGGTGGCCCGGCCGGGCGCGGACGGCGTCCGGTAGCCACTGCCGCGCTCGCCCAGCCGGGATAGTGGGTGGATGTGCTCGACCACGATCCGGCGGCCGTTGATCTGGTCACCGGGCGGCACCGGCTCGCCGGTGAGGTCGAGGTACTGGGCGCGGATGACGTCCATCCCGCCCGGCGTCTGGAACAGCCGGAACTGGTTGCCCATCCGCGGGTTGAAATCGACCAGCTTGTACTGCTGGTCGCGGCGGTCGAACCGGACGTCGAGGTCGGCCACGCCGTGGAAGCCCACCGCCTTGCAGAACCGCTCGACCTGGTCCGCCAGGGCTGGGTTCGGCACCGCGATACCGGACGCGGTGGCCCCGGTGTTGGGCGGGAACGACCCGGTCTTCACCCCGGTGAACAGCAGCCGGCAGTTACTGTCGGCGTCGCAGTAGAGGTGCACGATCCAGTCCTCGGCCACCTCGTGCGGGATGTACTCCTGCAGCAGCAGGGCCGGTGTCTCCCGGGTGGACGAGGCCAGCTCGATCAGTTCGCCGGCCGAGCCGACCACGGTGGTGCCCGCGACGGCGGGCGCCCGGCGGCGCACCCAGGGCGCGGCGTTCTTCACCACGACCGGGAACCTCGCGGTGGCCGCGAACGCGGCCACCTGCTCCGCGCCGGACGCGAAGGCCCACCCGGGCACCGGGAACCCGTGCTCCTGGCCCAGCGCGGACATCTCGTGCTTGCTGGCCAGCTTGCGGGCCAGCCCCGGGTCGGCCATCCGCGGGAACAGGAAGTACTCGGACAGCTCGTCGGCGTGCTCGGCCAGCAGCACCGCCGCCTCGTCGTCCACCGGCACGGCCACCGCCCGCCGCCCGATCAGCCGGCCGATCCCGGCCAGGTCCCGGACCAGATCGGCCGGATCCTCGTGTCCGGTGGTCCGCCAGCGGAACGTGCCGGCGCAGTACCGGGAGACCGCGGCCGGGGTGAGCCGGTCCTCGGTCGTCGCGTACACCGGCACGCCGAGGCGGCCGAGCGTGCGGATGGCACCGACCCCGCCGGAGTGCAGCGGATAGTGGCCGATCTTCAGGATCAGCGCCGGAACCTGCCTGGTCTGTCGTGCTGGTTTCACAGCAACCCCCCGTGAATCGATGGCAGCAGCGCGAAGCGCACCACCACGACGGCTAGCGTCAGGAACAACAGGGGGTACGAGGCCAGGGTGAGTGGACGGATCAGTTGGCGGGCGGCCGGGCCGCCGATCCGGGCGAACTCGCGTGCCGCCAGCACCAGGATGGTGGCCAGCACGACGAGCAGTTCGGTCGCGCCCAGCAATGCGGGGTAGCTGGCGTGACCGGATCCATTGGGCGGCAGCGGATAGGGCTTGGCCCCATGCGGCCAGTGCACCTTGTAGATCACGGAGTCGCTGTTGGCGAATACCACCTTGACCCCGGGTTCCGCGCTGAGCTGCTGCCGGAACGTGTCTTCCCAGCCGGCCGGGTAACCGGCCGCCTGCTGCAGGTAGGTGTCCTGGGTGCGCGTTTCCACCAGGTAGGAGTCCGGGCCGGCGCTGTGCAGCTCGTACCACACGTCCTTGACCGCGGCCGGATCCCGGGGCGCCTGGATTGGGACATAGAGGACCCGGTTGATGTTCTGGTAGGCCCACGGCATCTCCGGGGTGACGTCGATCTTGGTTGACGAGCTCAGCCAGAGCAGCCGGACCGGGTGTGTGTTGTGCGCGTAGATCCAGTCGGTGGCGGCCAGCTCTCCCGGCGGCACCCGCTCGAACGCCTCGTTCCCGTAGCGCACCAGGAGGAACGAAACCGGAAAGATCACCGCACACAACGCCAGTACCGGGAACAGCCGCCAGCTGGCCCTGGCCGCCACCGGGCTCGGGAAAAAGAAGCAGGCGGCCAGCACACAGGCCGGCGGGAGCAGGAACAGGTAGATGCGCAGCGCGATCTCGCCGCCATAGCTCTGCAGCCCGACGGTGAGCATGGGCAGGATGAACAGCGCGATCAGCACCCGGTCGTCGAAACTGCGCAGCCGGCGGCGGAGCAGCCCGAGCACGGCCAGGCCGACGATCACCCCGGCCACCCCGACCCGGGCGTGCAGGGTGAGCAGGTGGGTCGCGGTGCTGCCGGCCAGCCGGCCGCCGACGCTGCTGGTCAGGTTGCCGCCCAGGTTGCCGACCCCGCCGAAGATGTTGGACAGGTGACCGGACCAGTAGTCCACCGCGGCGAAGCTGAGCCAGGTCACCACCAGCACCGCGCACAGGATCCACAGCCCGGACAGCTGGCAGCGCCGGATCAGCACCAGCGCCAGGCAGGCGCCGGTCATGTAGAACGGGGTGAGCTGGTGGCTCGACACCGACACCAGGAAGATGCCGATCAGCAGGGCGAGCAGGAACATCCGCTGCGCGGTGCTGGCCGGCCGCGGCCCCAGCTCGCCGGGCTCGGAGCGTCGCCGAACACGAACCGGTGCACCCGGTTCAGCCCGCCGGGCCGGTCCTCCGCGCCGCGGCTCAGCCCGGGGTCGGTGAACCAGTTCACCAGGATGGCCAGGAACACCAGGTAGAGCACGTAGTTGAGGGACTGCGGGGAGAAGTAGTCCTGGCCCACCCAGTTGCCCACCACGAAGCAGGAAGCCGGCCAGCCACTTGGCCCGCCAGGAGATCCGCAGGTTGCGAATGAGCAGGAAGAACGGCGGCAGCGTGAGCAGGTCGATGAGCATCGGCCAGAACCGCATCAGCTCCAGCACGCCGTGCAGCCCGGCGGCGCCGCGGATGAACGAGATCAGCGCGAAGAAGCCGGGCCAGCTGAAGTAGGCGGCCAGGTCAGGCGCGGCCTTCCCGGCCACGCTGATGTACTGCACGTACCCCGCGATCTGGTACGACGTGGCGAACCGGGCGGTCGGCTCGATGAAGCTGGTCACCCCGTCCAGGCAGATGACCAGGCCGACCAGGGCGGCGCCGAGCAGCACCGGGTGCACCCGGCGCAGGGCGAGCCCGAACACGAAGGCCAGCGCGAGCAGCGTCACCCCGGCCAGCGCGCGGTGCGGCAGCACCGACAGCAGGCCGAGCCCGTTCATCCGGCCCAGCTGCACGTGCCGCAGCGAGCCGAAGAACAGCACGAACCCGGCCGTGGCCAGCAGCCCGACCAGCACCGCTGGCCAGCCCGGCAGCCGGCCGGAGCCAACTGTGCTGGCCCCGGCGGACGACCCCCCGGACCCCCCCGATCGGCCGGCCCAGGGAGGTCGGCGGGCAGCGGTTGGGTGGCCCGCGTGGTTCCCGTCTCAGCGGTCACGACGCGCTGGCCTCCGGGGCGGCCGCGGCCTCGGTGGCCAGGGCATCGATCGCGGGCTGGGTGACCCGGTCACCGTGCAGCACCCGCCACAGGCCGGGGCTGATCATCGCGGCTATCACGACCTGGGTGACCAGCGCGGCCACGCCCGCGCCGATCAGGCCCATCACCTCGACCAGCCAGACGGTCAGGCCGAGCATCAGCACCGCGCGGATGCCCTGCACGATGGCCACCAGCCGGGTCCGGCTCTGCGCCCGGAGCGCACCCAGGTACACCTCGGTCAGCGTCTTGGGCAGCGTGGCCAGGGCCAGCAACTGCAGGATCGGCGCGCCCTCCTCGGCGTACGCCGGCCCGAACAGGCCGAGCCCCCAGGGGGCGAGCAGCGCGATCAGCGCGGCGGCACGGCACGACCAGCAGGCCGATCTTCTGCAGCGCCTTGCGGGAGTGCCGGGCCAGCGACGACGCGTCGAACGAGCCCTCGACGGTCAGCGAGATGGCCATGTTGACCGCGACCAGGTCCAGGATGCCGCCGACCAGCCAGGCCATGTAGAAGTACGCGGTGTTCTTCACGTCGCTGATCATCGCGGCGACCAGCACCGGCACCAGGTTGCTGGTGGCCAGCAGGAACATCGCCCCGGAGTAGTCACCGGCCAGGAACCGGCCGATCTGCCGGTTGGTCGGCGGTTCGACGTCGATGGTGGCCGCGGTGTGCCGGGGCACCAGGCGGCCGAAGATCAGCGCGTTGATCAGCGGCACGGTCAGCAGGCACGGCACCATCCAGGACAGGTAGATGCCGATGTGCACGAAGTGGGACGCGAACAGGATCAGCAGCACGACCTTGGCGATGCCGAAGACGGTGTTCTCCAGCAGCACCCAGTGCGCGCTGCGCAGCCCGGCCAGCACGCTGTCCTGCAGCGTGAAGATGGCCCAGCAGACCACGCAGCCGATGAAGAACAGGCCGGTGATGGGGTTGCCGAGTTCCGAATAGGACGGGCCCCAGAGGTGGATGCTGAGCAGGAACGGGATCGTGAACAGCACCGAGGCCACGGCGCTGACCAGGTACGAGTGCCTGATCAGCTTGCGGGTGTGCCGCCCGGCCTGGGGCAGGAACCGGGTCAGCGCGCCGTTGAAGTTCAGCGCGGTGAAGCCGGCCAGCAGGTTCATCGCCGCGTAGGCGGCCGTCGCCCGGCCGACCACGTCGGTGGGGTACAGCCGGGCCACCAGGACCCAGTAGACCAGCCCGGAGATGCCGGTCGCGCCGGTGTTGGCGACCAGCGCATAGCCGTTGCGGGACAGCGGGTCAGCCCACTGCCGGCGCAGTCCCTGCATTCCCCAGGCGGCTGGGGACGCCGTCCTAGTGGCCACGGCGCACCTGGCTCACCGCTGCCCTGGTCCGGCGGACCATCGCGTAGCCCTTGGTCAGGGCGCGGTCCTTCATGAAGATCATTGGGATGTTTCTGCTCCGGGTGATCTGCTGGAATGCCTGCATGGTGGTGGTCCGGCGCACGGTGAGCCGGGGCAGCGCGAGCGGGTCGGTGCCCGGGCCGGGCAGCGCGTTGCCGACCGCGCAGGCGTACCCGTGGCCCGCGCTGCGGGCCTCCTCGCGCACCGCAGCGCTGGAGTACCCGAACGGGTAGGCCAGCCCGGGCACGGGGCGGCTCAGCCGGTCCTCGAGCTGGGTCTTGCTCACCCGCAGCTCCTCCCGGAGCTGCGGCCGGGGCAGCTGATCCAGCTGCGGGTGCAGCCGGCTGTGCGCACCGATCTCGATGCCGGCCCCGGCCACCTCGGCCACCTGGTTCCAGCACAGCATCCGGCCGGGGCGGCGCCCGGTGGGCAGTGGCCCGGCGTCCTGGACCCAGCCGGTGGTGACGTACAGCGTGGCGGTGAAGCCGTAGCGGGCGAGCAGTGGCAGCGCCTGGCGGTGGAAGTCCTCGAAGCCGTCGTCGAAGGTCAGCACCACGGCCCGGTCCGGGAGCCGTCCGGCCCCACCGTTCATGATCTCGGCCAGGGTGCCTGCGGTCAGCGTCTGGAAGCCCGCGTCGTGCAGGTAGGCCAGCTGGCTGGCGAACGCGCTGGGCGGGACGGCCAGGTGGCTGTCGGTCTCGGCCGGCCGGGCGATCTCGTGGTACATCAGGATCGGCACCGGCGGCCGCGGCGCGGCGATCATGCCGGCCGTCCCGTGCCGCCCGGGCGGTCTGTGCTGCCCGGGCGGTCTGTGCTGCCCGGGCGGTCCGTTCTGCCCGGGCGGTCTGTGCTGCCCGGGCGGTCCGTTCTGCCCGGGCGGTCTGCGCCGCCCGGCTGGCCTGCGGGCCGCCGCAGCCTGCGCTGCTGGACCTGCTGCCCAGCCGCGCCGCCGCGTAGCCGCCGGTGGCGGTGACCCCGGCGACGATCGCGCCCGCCCGGCCCAGCCCGGTCCGGTCGCCGTGCAGCGCGTCGGCCACGCCGCGGGCTACCCCGGCGGGCAGCACCCGGGTCGTGTAGCGCCGCTCGGTGGCCAGCCCGTCGCCCGCGCCGACGCTGGCCGTCACCTGCGCCTTGGACAGGCCCTCGGCGTAGCAGCGGGCGCGGAAGTAGCTGAACCGGCAGCGCTCGGCCCCGACCACGTGCCAGATCACCGCGCGGTTGTCGTACAGGAAGACCACACCCGGGGCGCGCTGGCTCAGCCTGATGCAGAACTCGGTCTCCTCGCAGCCGAGCGGCCGCTTGGCCGCGGACCGGCCGATCCCGTTCTGGAACCCGCCCGCGATCCCGAACGCCGCCCGGCGGAACGAAGCGTTCCCGCCGAGCAGGTTGCGCACCGGGGCGCGGGTTTCCGGCATGCCGCGGTAGGCGGCGCCGACCACCCAGGCGAACTCGTCCGGGAACCAGGACGGGCGGGGCGCCAGCCAGTTCGGCATCGTGCGGCCGCCCACCCCGATCACGGCCGGATCGGCGTAGGAGTCGGCGAAGTATTTCAGCCAGTCCTGGTCCGCGACCGCGTCGTCGTCCAGGAAGGCGACGATGTCACCCTGGGCCACCGCGACGCCGGTGTTCTTGCCGCCGGACAGGCCGCGGGCTTGCTGGTTGGCCACCACCGTGACGTCGGGCAGCGCCTCGGCCAGGCGGGCCTGCAGCTCCGGGTTATGGTCGACGACCAGAATGATTTCCTGGCTGGGCAGGCTCTGCGCCCGGACCGAGTCCACGGCCGCGCACGTCTCGTGCCACCGTTTCTGAGTGTGCGCGCAAATGACTACAGAAATGCTAAGGCTGCTGGTCACACTAGTCCTTGCTGACATCTGCCGTGACCGCGACCGACGGCACGGCGAGTTCGGGCTCAGGAGTGGCGACTTCGCGGCGTTTCCGGGCCCGGCTCCGGCGGCTCGCCAGTGTCTCGGATGCGATCACTTTGAAGATCCGCCAGCCGTCGAATACGACACTGAGATTGCTCGTCCCATGCACCCGGCAGTTTTCGTGACTCGGGATTTCCTGCACCCGCAGATCCGCCCGGGCGGCGCGGATATTCATCATGGTTTCTATCTCGAACCCGAGGCAATCCAGGTGCAGGGAGGGGAGGATGCCGGGCCCAGAATGCGTTGTAGCCGTAGCACAGATCTGTGTACCGGGTGCCCAGGGCTATGTTCACCATGGCGCACAGCACGCGGTTGCCCAGCCGCCGGTGCCAGGTGATGTCGTCGCTGCCGCCACTGCTGGCGAAGCGCGAGCCCTTGGCGTAGTCGGCCCCGGCCACGCAGGGCCGCGACGAACCGGACGATCTCTGGCCGTCGGTCGAGCCGTCGCCGTCGATCATCACGATGATGTCGCCGGTGCAGGCGGCAAAGCCAGCCCGCAGCGCATCTCCTTTGCCCGCGCCGACCTGGTGCACGATCTTGATTTCCGGATAGCACTCCTTGGCCACCGCTACGGTGTCGTCCACCGACCGCCCGTCGACCAGGACCACCTCGCTGATCCAGTCCGGCAGCGTGTCGAAGACGATCGGCAGGTTCCGGGCCTCGTTCTTGCACCGGGATGACCACGCTGACGGCCGGGCCAATGGCCAGCCCCGCATCGACCGGCCGGTACTGGCTTTGCGTAAGTCTTGCGATATTGCCGTCCGAACCGTTTGGGCTGAACGTCGTGCTGGACGCCTCCCGCAGTTCGGGCGTGCTGCCACGCGGGTACGCAAATGCGCACATTGAAGTGTTCCCCCCCACTCATCGGCGTTCCCGCACTTCCCCGGTACGCCGGCAGTTGTATCAGCCTGCCCCCGACTGCTAACCGACCGCATTCACCCAATTACTTGGCGTAATCAAGCCCCGATACGAAGTCAGGTTACAACACGTAGCGGCATGGCGTAAGGACGGAATTTTCTAACCTAATCGGCTGAGCAGAAGTCCTCACCTTTTTGCTGTAGGCAGTGCCGGCCCGATCCGTCTGGTGCTAGCCCGGAACTCCCTGGGTTAGCACACAATCATGGCAACGGCTCATACGTTTGGCCTACGCCGTTTTGCTCAGGGGTGAGTAATCCATACTCAGCTTATTTACGTAGCGCTGGTCAAACGTTTAGAAGCGCGGCCGGCCCGGGATGTCCCGGCCGGCGGCCCAGTTCAGGCTGTGCTCAGCCCAAGTTCAGCCGATGTTGCGGCCTGATTCAAGGGGCCACCCGCCACTGCTCCCGGTCCCACGGGCTGGCCCGTCCCGCTGGCCCCCCCACCCACTTTGCACGCGCGCCGTACGCCAAAACGGGCAAAACGCCCCGAAAGCGTGCACCATCCGCATGCTAAGTGGGCGCTGGCCAAGATCAATGTGACTTGTGGTGCTGGCGGTACGGGGCCGCGCCGCGCGGAGCGCGAAGGAACCTCCGGTGTAGTTCGGGCCGTTGCGCGATGGAACGAGGGTTCAGTCGCGGATCGCGGGCAGCGGGGTGGTGACCTCGGTGGGGCCTGCGGTCTCCGCCCCGGTGCTGGTCTCCGCGCCGGCCAGCTCGGCGGCACCGGTTCCGGGCGCCTCGCCCGTGTCCAGCTGGCCGTTGACCGGCCCCTCAGCCGGGTCCAGGCCGGCCTGGCCGTTGCCGGGCACCTGCGGCTCGCCCTCGGCGTGCGCAGCGGGCTGGCCGTTGCCGGGCACCTGGGCCTCGGCCTCGGCGTGCGGCGCGGGCTGGCCGTTGCCGGCCACGGCTCCGGCCGGTGTGCTCGCAGCCCGGTGGTCGCCGGGGATGTGCCGGAGCAGTGCCTGCCAGCCTGGTCTGACCCAGGCGGCGAGCCGGGCCTGGACTGCCGGGCGCTGCGCGGCCAGGCAGCCCGCGGTGATCGCGGCCACGACGACCAGTTCCCCGATCGGCGACCACAGGCCGGTGGACAGCAGCAGCACGGCCACGATGGTGAGCACCGCGATGGTGCTGACCACGGCCAGGATGATCCGGGCGAACGGATCGAAGCCGCGCAGCAGCCCGGCGATGGCGGCCGTCGGCGCGACGGCCAGGAAGAGAAGTACGAGTCCGGTCCGGACCGGGGAATGCACGCCAGCGAGGGCCAGTATCACGCCTACGGCGCCCGCCCCCATGGCCGCCCCGACCAGCACCCTGGTCAGTTTGCTGGTCATCCCAGCCAGCTGCCCAGTGTGTCCCTCACGCCACGCATACACACCCCCACTGAACGATAACAACCAGAGCGCCGGATCAGTTCCGCCCCCGAGCGGTCAATTTGCCCCGGCTTCCGGCCCGGCAACCCCTGCTGGGTATGGGGATGACGATGCCGCGGCCGATGGGGCACCTTCCGCATTCCCTTTCGTTGCCGCATGATCGAGCCAGGGAGCGACTGTGCAGGCAACTCCAGCGGAGTCCGAACGGCCCGGCAGGCATGCTATGAAACGGCAGCGGCGGCTAGTGCGGTGCGGGTGCGGGCATGACCGGGACGCTCACACGCACTACCGCTCCGGGACCGACTGCGCGCTGTGCACCTGCCAGCGCTACGCGCCGCCGCGCTGGTGGCGGCTGCGGATGTTCCGGCTGGGCCTGCCGGGTTTACCCCGCTGCGTTCACAGCCGTGGGTTGACCCGCTCCGACTCCAGGGCCAGCACGCCGAACACCGCCTCGTGCACCCGCCACAGCGGCTCCCCGCCGACCGCCCGGTCCAGCGCCTCGATGCCCAGCGCGTACTCCCGCAGCGCCAGTGACCGCTTCCGGCCCAGGTTCCGGTCCTGCAGCCGGTCCAGATTCCCGGGCAGCGCGTAGTCCGGGCCGTAGATGATCCGCAGGTAATCCGGCCCCCGGACCTTGATCCCCGGCTGGGTCAGGCGGCCTGCACCACGGACGAGATTAGCCAGCGGCTTGACCACCATGCCCTCGCCGCCGGCCTCCGTCAGCCCGGTCCACCAGGCCACCCCGGCGGCCACCGAGTCCGGGTCGGTGGTGTCCACCCGCAGGTGGCGGGTGCGCTGGATCAGCGCGGGTGCCGCATCGGCCAGCCGGTCGGCCAGGGCCAGGTGCCAGCCGTGCTCCCGCTGGTAGTAGGTATCCCGTTCGGTGGCCAGCAGCTGGAACGGGGCCAGCCGCAGCCCGTCCAGCCCGTGGGTCGGCCAGCAGTATCGCCGGTAGGCGGCGCTGAACAGCTCCGCGCTGGCCAGCCGGGCCGCGGTCCGGGCAGCCAGTTCGGCCACGTCGAGCCCGCGCGCCTGCGCCTGGCCGAGCAGCCCGGCCGCCGCGGGCAGCGCGGCCCGGGCGGCCGCGCCGACCGCCGCGTACTGCTGCCGGAGCAGCTGCTCCGCCTTGACCGACCACGGCATCAGCTCACAGTCCAGCAGCAGCCAGCTGGTATCCAGCTCCCGCCACAGCCCGGCGGCGGCGATCGCGGACCGGACCGCGTCCAGCAGCTGCCGGGACCGCGCCGGGCCGAAGAACGGCCGCCCGGTCCGGGTGTACACCACACCCGGCTGATCACCGGCCGCGGCGAAGCGGCTGGCCGCCCCGGCTGGCGGGTCGTCCCGGCAGGCCAGCACGATGGCCCGCGATCCCATGTGCTTTTCCTCACAGATCACTTCGGCGATGCCGTCCGCCGCGTAGGCGGCGAACGCCTCGGCCGGGTGCTCGAGCAGGCCGGGCTGGGCCGAGGTGGCGCACGGCGCCATGGTCGGCGGGAGGTAGAGCAGCCAGCGCGGATCGATCGCGAACCGGCTCATCACCTCCAGCGCCCCGGCCGCGTTCTCCTCCCGGACCGTGACCCGCCCGGCCGCCCTGGTCTCGATCACCCGCTTGCCGAGCACATCGCTGATGAACAGCACACCCGGATCGCGCTCCATTGTCCGGGGGGGCGACCCCCCTGGACCCCCCGCTCGCCGCTCCGCGCCGAACGCTGGCTCGGAGGGAGCACGCCTTCGGCGCGCCCCCCCTCCCCAGTCGATGGCCTCAGCAGGTTCCGCACTATCGGCACCCAACGGCTTCGCTGGCGCATACCAGACCCGCTCGGCGGGCACTGAGACGATCTCCCGCTCCGGGTAGCGCAGCGCGGTCAGCCGCCCGCCGAACACGCACCCGGTGTCCAGGCACAGCGTGTTGTTCACCCACTGCGGCTCGGGCACCGGCGTGTGCCCGTACAGCACCATGGCCCGGCCCCGGTAGTCGGCCGCCCACGGGTAGCGGACCGGCAGGCCGTACTCGTCGGTCTCCCCGGTGGTGTCGCCGTACAGCGCGAAACTGCGCACCCGGCCCGACGCGCGGCCGTGATAGGCCTCTTTCAGCCCGGCGTGCGCGACCACCAGCCGGCCGCCGTCCAGCACCAGGTGCGACACCAGCCCGCGGCAGAACTCGCCGACCTGGCGGCGGAACTCCTCGTCCTCGGCCGGCCAGCTGGCTCAGCGTCTCGGCCAGGCCGTGACTGATCTGGACGTTCTTCCCGGACAGCGCCCGGACCAGCTTGTTCTCGTGGTTGCCCGGCACGGCCAGCGCCTGCCCGGCGGCCACCATGCCCATCACCAGCCGGAGCACGCCGGGCGAGTCCGGGCCGCGGTCCACCAGGTCGCCGAGGAACACCGCGGTCCGGCCGTCCGGCGGCACCGCGCCGGCCGGGCGTCCGGCGGCGTCCCGGGTGATCTGGTAGCCGAGCCGGCCGAGCAGCGCCTCCAGTTCGGCCCGGCAGCCGTGCACGTCGCCGATCACGTCGAACGGACCGGTCTGGTCGCTGTGGTCGGTCAGCAGCCGGTGCCGCACGATGCTGGCCCCGGCCACTTCGTCGGCCCCGCGCAGCACGTGCACCGTGCGGAACCCCTCCCGGCTCAGCGACCGCAGCGACCGGCGCAGCTGTTCATGCTGCCGGTGAATGACCGGCTGGCCGAACGACCGGTCGGCCCGGCTGGCGTTGCGCTGAAGACAGGTTTTTTCTGGCATGTCCAGCACGATGGCGACCGGCAGCACGTCGTGCGCGCGGGCCAGTTCGATGAGCGGCTTGCGCGCCTCGGCCTGCACGTTGGTCGCGTCGATCACGGTCAGCCGGCCCGCGGCCAGCCGCTTGCCCGCGATGTAGCCGAGCACGTCGAACGCGTCCCGGGTGGCCGCCTGGTCGTTCTCGTCGTCGGCCACCAGGCCGCGGCAGAAGTCGCTGGAGATGACCTCGAACCGGCCGAAGTGCTGGCCGGCGAACGTGGACTTGCCCGACCCGGATACGCCGACCAGCACGACCAGGGACAGCTCGGGGATGCGGTACTCAGTCACGGGTGAACACCGCCAGCTGGGTCGGCGGGCCGACCTCGGGGTCGTCGGCCCCCACCGGGCGGTAGCTGACCTGGTAGCCGCGCCGGGCCGCCACCCCGCCGGCCCAGTCGCGGAACTGCGGCCGGGTCCACTCGAACCGGTGGTCCGAGTGCCGCATCGCGCCCGGGGCCAGGCCGCGGAACCGCACGTTGTGCTCGGCGTTCGGGGTGGTCACCACGACCGTGCCGGGCCGCGCGTAGCCGAACACCGTCTGCTCCGCGCGCGGCCAGCCGGGACGGGTCGATGTGCTCGATCACCTCCATCAGCACCGCCGCGTCCAGCCCGGTGAGCCGGTCGTCCGCGTAGGTCAGCGAGGACTGCAGCAGGCTGACCCGGTCCCGCTGCCGGTCCGGCATGGTGTCCAGGTGCAGCCGCTGCGCGGCGCGGTCCAGCGCCCGGTGCGACACGTCCACGCCGACCACCCGGCGCACGGCCGGCTCCCGGAGCAGCTGCGCGACCAGCGTGCCCTCGCCGCAGCCCAGGTCGGCCACGGTGCCCGCGCCGCACTCGCGCAGCACGTCCAGCACCGCCGCGCGGCGCTGCTGCGCCAGCGGCGGGTCCTTCCGGTCGGCGTCGCCGGGGTCGGTGGCCGGCACCGCGTTGTCCAGCGCCTCCGGTTCGGTGTCGTCCACCTCGGCCAGCCGGCCGACCGCGCTGAGCACCAGCCGCTTGCGGTGCGCCAGGTACCGGCGGGTGATCAGGTCCCGCTCCGGGTGCTGGGCCAGCCAGCCGCCGCCCGCCCGGATCAGCTTGTCCACCTCGGCGTCCGCCACCCAGTAGTGCTTGGTGTCGTCCAGCACCGGCAGCAGCACATACAGCTGGCTGAGCGCGTCGGCCAGCCGGAGCCGCCCGGTCAGCCGCACGCTGAGGTACGCCGAGTCGCCCCACTCCGGCAGTTCCGGGTCCAGCGGGACCGGCTCGGCCTGTACCGTCCAGCCCAGCGGCCCGAGCAGCTGCCCGGCCAGGCCCGGCCCGCCGCGGCAGGGCAGCGCGGGAACGCTGATCTCCAGCGGCAGCGCGCGGGCGGCCAGCTCCGGCCGCGCCTCGCAGCGCCCGCTCAGCGCGGTCCGGAACACTTTGCCCAACGCCACAGCCAGCATCGAGGAGGCCGCATACGGACGGTCGTTGACGTATTCGGCCAGGGAGAAGCCGTCCGGGCCCCCCGTGCTTGACCCCCGGTGCGCTGGCCCCGATGCCTGCGGACCAGGCCGATCGGGTCCACCTCGAGCAGCAGCACCGCGGTGCACCGCTGCTCGGTCGCCTCCGGGTAGAACACGTGCGCCTGGCCGGCCGAGACCGCGAACGACTGCACCCGGTCCGGGTGCTTGTGCAGCAGGAATCCCAGGTCGGTCGCGGGTGCCTCGGTGCACGTGATGCTCAGCAGCATGACCGATTATCGGCACATCCGGCCTGGCCCTCCGACCGGATTTTTGCTCGCCGGGGTGGTTTGGGCCGTAAACCTCAGACCCGGGCGCTGCGTCCCCCTTGTCAGGGAGGGAGCCGCAACGTGGGTGACGAAAGAGGACAGCCGGAAACTAGTGTCTGGACTCGAGCCGCTGATCCGTATCCGGCTCAGCCCGGCGAGTACCGGCCGCGGCGGGCGAAACCGGAGCCGCCAGACCCGTATCTCCCACGCTCGGAACATCCGCTGAGATCCGGGCCCTACCTGGGCCCGGGTACGAGTTCGGCCAGTGACCGGTTCGCCGCACCGCGGCCGGACCCGCTGCGCGACCCGATCGGGGCTGGAGCCGCCGCCGGAGCCGCGGCTGGACCGGGGCGACCGGACCCGGCGCCGCCCCGGCGGCAGGCCGGCCAGCCGGAGCTGGGCAGCGCGTTCGGCTGGTGGAATGACAACGACAACTTCGCCTCCGGCCGGGACCCGGACCGTCCGGCTCCGCCCCGCGCCGGGCCACGCGACCCCCGGCCCGCCGCACCCGCTGACCGTCGGCCGCCGGGCGGGGAGCAGCCCGCCGCCCGGGAGCGGGCAGTCTGGGAGCAGCCGGTCAGGGACAAGCCAGCCCCGGAGCAGTCAGCCCGGGAGCAGGCAGCCGGGGAACGGCCGGCCCGGGAGCGGACAGCCTGGGAGCAGCCACCCCGGGAACGGCCGGCACCGTGGCACACCGGGAAGCGGGAAATCCAGGACGAGCCGGTGCGGCCCAGCGGTGCCCTGGGCAGCAGGCCGCAGCCAGACGCGGACCGGTACCCGGCCGACTTCCCGACCCAGGTCTTCATGTCCAGCGCGCTGGCCGCGTGGCAGCAGCCCGCGCAGGCTGCCCCGGCCGGCAACTGGCCGCGGATCGAGGACCCGGCCCCACCGCCCGGCCGGGACGACCCAGCCGGGCCGCCCGGCCGGCCGGGCCAGTCGCAGTCGTCCGGCCGGCCCGGGCCGCCCGCGCCGCTGGGCGCCCGCCAGGCGGCGGCCCGGCCCGGTCGTCCGGACCGCGTCATGCCACGGCCGCGTCCGCCGCGCGGCAGCGCGCCGCCCCGGTTGGGACGGTGCCCCGGCCGGCGGTGCCGAGCAGTACCCGGCTACTGGTGCGCACCGGGCCGCGCCGCGCCACCAGGCGGCGCCGTTCCCGCCCGCTCAGGACCCAGCCGAGCTGTACCCGGCGCCGCCCACCCCGGGCTGGCCCAGCGCGAACCCGGCGTCGTCCCGGTCCCCGGCGCCAGCCCAGAGCCGAGGGCTGCCGTACCGGCCTGCTGATCGGCGCGGGCTGCCTGGCCGCGCTGATCGCCATAGCGCTGATCTTGTTCGTCCTCTTACCGGGCTAACCGGCTGAACTCGAGTTCCCGCGTCCGGTGAGCCGATTTAGGGCATGATCCCGGCGGGCCAGGTTACGAAGCGCCGTCTCCCGGAAGACGACGGTGAGGCTCATGACAAGGGTTCGGCATCGATCCGTGCACTGTCAGCTGAACTCGATGACGGCCAGCACGGCGTGGTGGTCGGTGCCGGCGACGCGGACCGGGCGCGCCTCGCGGACTGTGCTGCCGGCCCGGCTGACCAGCACATGGTCCAGCCGCATGAGGGCCGGTGCGCGGCGGTCCGGGAACCGTGGGCTGTCCCGGTCGGAGTACAGGTCCCAGGATGTCGGCCAGGTGAACCCGGGCCAGGTCCGGTGCTGTGCGGCGTCGGCGCAGTCCACGAAGCCGGCCGCGAGCAGGTCCCGGAACGGCTGGTGATCCCGGCTGGCGTTGAAGTCGCCCATCACCACCTGTGGCTCGCTGTCGCGGGCCAGCGGCAGCAGCCGGGCCAGGTCGCGCTGCCAGGGATAGCCGCGCTCGCGCATCGGGGTGAGCGGATGCACCGCGGTCAGCACGACCGGCCGTCCGGGGACCGGTTCCGCCCGGGCCCGTGGCGCGGCGGCTACCAGGCCGGGTACCGGCGGGCGGGCGGTCAGCGGCCAGCGGGCCCACAACCCTGCTCCCGGCGAGTCGGGCCGCGGGTCGAGGTGGGTGTGCGGCAGCAGGCCGGCCAGCCCAGCGTCGTCCAGCCGGCGCACCATGTCCCAGGTCAGTTCCTGCACGGCCAGCACGTCCACCGCGTGCTCACGCAGCGCCGCCAGCAGGGCGGCCGTGTCCGCCGAGCCGCCCCGGGAGTTCAGCGTCAGCACCCGCACGGTGCTGGTGCCCGGCCGCGATCCCGGGGTGCGGCGCGGGGCGACCGGCCGGGTACTGGCGTTGGGCAGGAAAGGGGGTAGTTGCCAGGCCAGCAGGATCGCGGCCGGGATGCTCAGCAGCAGGGCGAGCCACCAGGCGCTTGCTACGGCCAGCGCGACCGCGGCCAGGGCGGGCAGCGTGGCCACCGGGGCCAGCGCGGCCAGTTGCGGGCCGGGGCGCGGCGGGTGCCCGCCGATCAGCCGGGCCAGCAGCGGGGGCAGCGCCGCGGCGGTGAGCAGCAGGGCCAGCAGCCCGGTCACGCCGCGCCTCACCTCACTCCTGGTCCGGGGCGTCAGTCCTGATCCGGGGAGGTCGAGCATAACCGAGGGATTGCCTGATCAGCTGGGCATGTCCGGCGCGGGACCGGTACAACTGCGGCATGACGGCTGAATCCGGGGCACCGGAACCGCGGCGGATCCTGGTCGCCGGGGACTGGCACGGGAACGAGGACTGGGCGGTCAGCGTGATCCGCCGGGTGCCCAGCATGCTGGCCCAGGAGCCGCGGCGGCTGATCCTGCAGTTGGGCGACTTCGGGGTCTGGCCGGACCAGGTGGGCCAGCACTATCTGACCCGGATTTCCACGCTGCTGGCCGAGGTGGACGCCGAGCTCTGGTTCATCGACGGCAATCACGAGGACTTCCCGCAACTGGCCCGGCTGGCCAGCGACCGCACCCCGGATGGGCGCGTGCTGGTGCGGCCGCGGCTGTTCCAGCTGCCCCGCGGCTACCGCTGGACCTGGCACGGGCTGCGCTGGCTGGGCTGCGGCGGCGGGGTGAGCCTGGACCGTGCCGTGCGCACCGAGGGCGTGGACTGGTTTCCGGCCGAGGAGATCACCGACGCGCAGGAGGCCGGGATCATCGCGGGCGGGCACGCCGATGTGCTGGTCAGCCATGACTGCCCGTCCGGGGTCGCGCACACGTTCGGCCGGCCACCGTCGTGGTGGGCCCCGGCCGACCTGGCCCGCAACGACGCGCACCGGCGGCGGCTGCAGCGCATCGTGGACGCCGTCCAGCCGTCCCGCATCATGCACGGTCACCTGCACCGCGCCTATCAGCGCAGCTGCGACTTCGGCTACGGCCCGGTGCAGGTGACCGGGCTGGACGCGGACAACCGGCTGCGCAACTTCGCCGTGCTCGACGTCGCGGAGATGCGCTGGGAGGTGCGCGAAGGCTGGTTCGGCCGGCTACGTCGCGGCTTGGCGACGTTATGCCATAGGACGACGGACAGGGCCACCTTGCTGCCGGAAACGGTGTGCGTAAACCTCACCAGGACGCCCCGCGTCGTACCTGGCAGATCGCATAATCCGCGGATGCCAGAAATGTCCGGCACGCCGCACAGGGCAGGGGGGTTCATGCGCAAGGTTCTGACCGCAGCGGTGGCAGCGGGGGCGTTGTTCGGTTCTGCTGGCGTGGCGCTCGCGGCCTCGGGCGGCGGCACTTCCACGCCGGCAGCTAGCACGACGACGGTCTACCACGGGTGCGTGGTTGGCGAGTCGCGGGCTGTGGAGGACGTCTACACCTCGAAGACCCCGGTCTGCCCGAAGGGCAGCTTCGCCGTCACCTGGAACCAGCAGGGTCCGGCAGGTCCCCAGGGCGCGACCGGACCCCAGGGCCCGGCTGGCCCGGCAGGTCCCCGGGGCCCGGCTGGCCCGGCCGGGAGCGCTGGGGCGTCCGACATCGTTTCGATCACGGCGAACACGAACGTGACCAACTGGCCGGAGTCCTCCGGCTGGGCAAACGACACGTTTACCCGGACGCTGACCGAGACCGTCGATCACGCCGCGTCGTCCGACAAGTGCGGCGGAACGCCGCAGTGCTGGTTCGTGACCGGTGAGATCACCGACAACGGCACCTTCCAGACCGTCTCCGGTGCGCAGAGCCCGAACGGGTCCTCGTCCGCGAAGATCGCGGGCGTGCTGGACGGCACCATGCAGGGCACGGCCCTCTTCGAGTTCTACTCGTCCAGCAACAAGCTGGCCGTGGCCAACGTCCCGGTGTCGGCCGACGGGTCTGCCAAGCCAGCGTCCACGACCGACTGGGGCGAGCTGGGCTTCCCGTCCGGCACCCAGTTCTCGGGGGTCGAGCTGACCGCATACGACTGGACGTACGTGGCCCCGTCCACCTGCGAGCAGTGGAACGACCAGATCAACCCCGGCGACGACGGTCAGGGCGCCGGCGATGGCAACATCACTGGCGTCAGCCAGTGCAAGAGTTGACCACGTAGTTCTCCGCTGGGCCGGAAGGGCCGTCGTCACCTGGTGACGGCGGCCCAAGCCCAACTTGTACCCGCCAGCTCCAACTGGGACAGGTGACGTGCGCGGCGTAGCTGCGTCAGCTCGCCGTGGTGATGAAGGAGCTAGCGAAATTTCGGGCTGGCCTGAGCGGGGGGCTCAGTTGAAGAGGCAGAGCTCCATGATGAGCGCCTCGACGGCGCCCTCGCGTTCTTCCGGGTTGCCGTACCGGACGGTCTCGCCTAGCTCGGTGCCGACGGTGAACTCGGGCAGGTGGCGGAAGATGCCCTCACGGCCATGCCCGAGCGCGATGTCGTAGCCGAGCAACAGGGCAGCGTGGTGCATCTCCGTGGTGGCTACCCGGTTGAGGATCATGCCGAGCACGCGGCCGCGGAACCGGCGGGCATGCTTGGCGGTCGTGGTCCACGGGTGACGCAGGCGATCCCGGACGCCCTCGCGCATCAGTAACATGCCCTGGCCCTTCTCATCAGCGAGGTCGAATTAACGGCCGGCCAGGTCCCCCCCAGCCGTACAAATATGTCTAACAGAGAGACGCACAACGGTCGCTCTCGGTGCACACGGCAGCGTAGCAGAAAGGCCTCAACTTCAGCAGGACGGATTCTGGGGCTCAGACCAGTGCGGATTCGCTGATCCCGGCCTCGCGCATGATGGCCGTCAGCATCCGCTGGTGCTCCCGGATCAGGCCGCCCTGATGCTTGGCGGTCAGCTGAGCGGCCCGGGCCAGCACCGGCTGAGCTACCGCGCCGAGCGTGGCGTCTAGCAGGGTCCAGGACAGCTGGTCCAGGGCCTGCCGCAGCACAGCCGGGTCCTCGGTGCTCTGGCACGCCTCATCGAGGGCCTGCAGCCGCTGCTGCAACTCCGCGCCCGGCGTGACGATCAGCGGGAACGCGTCCACCGCGCCGCCGGGCATGGCTTCCGCCTTCGCCGCCTCGAACGCGCTGAGCAGCGGGCTGACTTCGCCCGCGGTCAGCGGGTCGTACAGGCCAGGGAACGGGATGGGCTCGTAGCCACGGTCGTAGCCGCTGATGTAGATCGGCGTCGAGGAGCTGGTCCGGGCCAGCACACCCAGCGTGACGTCGAGCAGGGTGACCGGCCAGCCCAGGTCGGTGATGGCATGGATGCGCATCTCACCGGGCCGCCCGCCCAGGCCAGCCGCCAGCATCAGCTGCGCCGACTCGAGCGCCGATTCGCCGTAGAAGCCGATTTCTGCGCTGTGCAGCCGGATCACCCCGCCACCGCAGCTCCAGTCGAGCAGCCGGTTGTGGATGATCGAGTTGTCCACCACGTGGGTGAACCGGGCCGCCGAATACACAGTCGTCTTGCTGCCCGCGGCGGCGTCCGCGATGACCCACTCGGCGATGCGCTTGGACGCGGTGTACACGTCCGGCGAGTACGGCCGCAGCGCTTTGCCGGTGGACGCGCACACCACCTGGGGCACGCCGAACTCGGCCGATACCCCGAGGACGTTCCGGGTGCCGAAGATGTTCGTGCTGATCGTCCGGTGCACCTCATACTCGGCCAGGCCCGGGTCGCGCTGCGCGGCCACGTGGAACACCACATCTGGGCGGACCTGGTCGAACACCGACTTGAGCGCCCACCGGTCGCGGATGTCGGCCTGCATGTACTCGGCCTCGGGCAGTCCCGGGTACTGGTCGGTGATGCCCCGGCCCACGCTGACCAGCCGGCGCGGACATCGGCTGGCCACCTGGCGCATCAGCTTGGAGCCGATACAGCCGGTCCCGCCCACCACGAGCACGTTCTTCCCGTCCAGCCAGGCGGCCAGGTCATCCTCGGGCAGCGGGATCGCGCGCTCGCTGATACCCAGGAACCGTGCGTACTCCTGCCGGGCTTCGCTCCGGGCCGCCATCAGCTGCCGGGTCAGCTCGCCCAGCCGCTGCAGCGATTCCTCATCCAGCGCCTGCTGGCCCGGAGGTACCGCCGCACGCATCAACGCAACGATCTCGGGCGAAGTTAGCACCGCTCGCCTCCACTTAGCTTGCCTGGCTTCGTAGCGGGGCGGCCTTCGTGATGAACGCCAGATCGGCGCCACCTGCCAGGCGCACACCGAGCGGTGCGTACAGAATGCGTTGTGCGATGCAACCGGAAACCCACCCCGCTCTTCCCCCCCAACGCCGCGGGCGCTTCCCTGGTGCGGCCCCGCGGGATGATCGATCCGGCTGCGCCGGGCTAATATCCCTTTCACATTGAGTAACCAGACAGTTATGGACAGTCTGGGATCTTACGGCAATGTGTCTCTTTATCTCACTCGGTTCATATCAAGAGCGAAGCTTTCTGTGAAGCCCAGCCAACCACCAAGCCTGCCGCTCACCAGCGACGCTGCCCGTTGACGCGCCCAGCGAGGCCGGGACGTTGCCAAGATCACGATGCGGGCGCAGGCGTTAGGCAAAAAATGGCCTGGTGTGCGCGGGTAGCGGCGTGCCTGGCCGCGCGGGCAGTCTACGGAGGGCCGGGGCAGCCCGGCCGCCGTGGCCAGGGCGTCCCGCCCGGTTTCCGTGGCCAGCAGGCCGAGGGCCTGGCCGCGAGCCATCCGCTCCAGCCGGCCGACGGCCGCGACGTCGTCCGTGTCGGCGAACGTCGGCCCAGGAAGCGATGACGAGGCCGCGCCGCCCGTCATGGCATCTCCCCTTAGCGAGCACCTCGTTCCTCTGGAGATGCTCAGAATCTGTGAGTACTGCTCGGATAGACGCGCCAGCCAGCGCTATGGAGTACCGGTTCCGTTCCGTGACCCAACTAAAGACCTTCGCGGCCTTTGACCTGGTCTGACCACGACGCTGCGGGTGTGGGCTGGCTACGGTCCGTGGCCGCGCAGTGCGATCGAGCCGGGCCCGCGGTACTCATGCTTCAGCCACCGCCATGTTGGGCTGACGCCCAGCCGGGCAGCGAGGTTTACCCCAGGTTGCCGGGTCCTCTGGCGGATCGCACGATCTCCCATTAACCACTCATGTCACGGTTCCGGCCGTTACAGTGCCCTCTCGGGAACCGCGCCGCGTGTCGCGGCTGGTGCGAGGGGGACCTTTCGCTATGGCGTCGGGACATCGTGCCGTCCGGCCGGCCGCTATCGCGGTCCGGCTGGCCGTCATCGTGGGCGCGGGTGCGCTGCTGGCCGCCTGCTCGAGTCCCGCGCCCGCGGTCAGGTCGGCTGGGAGTCACCCGCCGGCGACCGCCTCGGCCAGCCCGTCGTCGGCCCTCCCGTCCGCGGTGCCGAGCGAGACCCCGACCGCGCCGCCGCCGCCCTACTGCCAGCACGGTGGGACCAGGCTGTGGGCCAACCTGGCCACCTGCGGCTGGCCGGGGCCGGGCAACACCGGGCCGGACATGTCGCAGTGCCCCAACGGCCTGACCGCCAACAACGGGCCGGTGACCCGGACCATCCGGATCACCACGCCCGGCACCGTGATCAACTGCGAGCACGTCGAGGGCATGATCGACGTCGAGGCGCAGAACGTCACGGTCAAGAACAGCATCGTCATCGCCAACAGCGGCAAGACCGGGGAAGCGGCCAACGGCACCGGCGCCATCAAGATCGAGGACGGGGCGAGCGCGGTCGTGGACCACGTGCGGATCAACGGTGAGCGCGGGCTGATGGCCTGCGTCTGGGATCAGGGCACCAGCGAAGTGGTCGACGCGGTGGATTGTTTCGGCACCGACGACGGCATCTGGAGCTGGGCCGACATGGGTTACTCCAAGACCACCGGCGATCACTTCGTGATCCGGGACAGCTATATCCACAACCTCACCACGCGGACGTCCAACGGTCACGAGGACGGGTTCCAGACCGAGGGAGCCAGCTACGGGCTCATCGAGCACAACACATTCCGGATAACCACGAATGGGGACAGCGCCATCGCCATCTGGGATGGGCTGAAGAGCTCGCACAACATCCTGGTCAAGGACAACCTGATCACCGGCGGCGGCTTCGCGATGTACGCGGAGGATTACAATCCAGGCGACGGCGCGCCGGGTGACCTGCCGGCCAGAGGCGGCTTCACCGTGACCGGCATCAGGTTCCTGGGCAACGTGTTCAGCACGTATGCCGCCGGGTGCGTGGGGCAGTTCGGCGTGTGGTTTGACCGCCCGGGCTGGGGACCGTATGACGGCGGCCCGACGGATGGCTGGCACCGCCACGGCAACCGGGTGCTGGAGACCGGGCAGGACGTGGACACCGGGAACCCGTCCGGTCCTGGGCTGAATTGTGGCTGAGGGCCGCTCCGCCGTTTCGGCTGGCCCGAAGTCACCGCCTTGCCGCTGACCTGCCGTCCGGCGTTAAGTGTGCGTTTTAGCTCTGTTTCCGTTGAACTGCCGGGCGGGCGGGGCCGTGAATACGGATGGATCCGTGGCCCCGAGAGGCCAGGGGTCCTCGTCATACCGTCGGGCGGGCCGCCGCGCAGTCCTCAGCGGGCCACGGTGACGGGTCCTCGCGCACTGCCGACGATGGGAATGCCGATGCCTATTGCCGCCCTGCTTACCTGGGTCATGACTGCCGCCGGTGGTCTCTATCTGCTGACCATCTGGCTGATTGAGTACGACCGCGAGTTCCAGTCGGTGGCGGCCACCCGGCTGCCGGTACCGGTGATCAGCAGCCATGCCCTGCTCGCGGTCACCGGCCTGGTGCTGTGGGCCATCTACCTGATCACCGACGTCCCCGGCCTGGACTGGGTGGTCGCCGCGATCCTGGGCGTGGTCGTGATCCTCGGCCTCACCATGGCGGCGCGCTGGATCGGCGTGTACCGCACGTACGGGTCGAGGTCGCACCGGGCGCACGCTTCAGTCCCGGTACCGGTCGGCGCGGGTGCCGGCGGCTACGGTGCGGCCCCGGGCAGCCGGATGGCCATTCCGCCCGAACGCCATTTCCCGGTGTCAGTCGTCATCCTGCACGGGGTGTTCGCGATGGCCACCGTCGTCCTGGTGCTGCTGACCGCGCTGACCAAGAGCTGACCGCGCTGATGAAGAGCTGACCCCCAGCTCACACGTAGTGCAGTTCGGTGTCCTGCGGTTCGTGGTCCACGAGCTGGTCACAGGTGGGGCAGTACCAGCGGGCCTCGACCGGGGTGCCGCAGGTGTGGTGCCGCGGTGCATCCGCCGGGTCGGTGTGCTGGGCCCCCCAGTGCGCCAGCAGGCGGAGCGCCCCGGCCAGGTCCTTGCCTTCGGCGGTCAGCTCGTAGGCGGCCCGCGGTGGCCGCTCCGAGTAAGGCCGGGCCAGCAGCAGCGCGTCACGCTCCAGCCGCTTGAGGCGCTCGGACAGGATGTTGGCCGCGATCCCGGGGATCAGGCTGAGCAGGTCGTTGAACCGGCGCGGGCCCGGTAGCAGCGCCTGCACGACGAGCAGCGTCCACCGGTCGCCCACCCGGGCCAGCGCCTCGGCCAGCGGTGAGGAACCGTCGTTGAGCTCGGCGGGTTCCTTGGCTGCGCTGGCTGCGGTGGCTGCGGTGGCTGCGGTGGCTGCGCTGGCTGCGGTGGATTCGGTGGGTTCGGCCATGAGCGGAATCGTATCCCGTTGACTCTCGCCTAGTTGATAGTAAGTTGCAAGTTACTAGCTACTAGAGCTTACCGGAGCCTGCTGGAGGCGGCCATGTCACTCCTGGACGAAGTACAGACAAGCATCAGGCAGCTGGCCGAAGGGGCCGGCGCATCAGTGGTCGGAGTCGGCCAGCGCTGGGGCGTCGGCTCCGGCATCGTGCTCGGCGACGGGCAGGTGCTGACCAACGCGCACAACGTGCGTGGCGATCAGGTGACGGTCACCTTCGCCGACGGGCGCACCGCCGACGGGACCGTGGCCGGCCACGACATCGACGGCGACCTGGCCGTCATCCAGGTCGACACGGCCGGGGCGGCTGCGCTGCCGTGGGGCAGCGGCACCGCGGCCGAACTCGGCATGGCGGTATTCGCCCTGGCCAACCCGGGTGGCCGTGGGCTGCGGGTGACGTTCGGCTTCGTATCCGGCATCGAGCGGACGTTCCGCGGCCCGCGCGGCCGGCGCATCACCGGCAGCCTGGAGCACACCGCGCCGCTGCTGCCCGGCTCGTCGGGCGGCCCGGTCCTGAACGCGGCCGGGCAGCTGCTCGGGATCAACACCCACCGGCTGGGCGAGGGCTTCTACCTGGCCATCCCGGCCGACGAGGCGCTCCGCGGCCGGGTCGACGCGCTGGCCCGCGGTGAGTCGGCGGCGCCACCGCCGCGGCTGGGCGTGGCGCTGGCGCCTAGCCACGTGGCCCGGCGGCTGCGCCGTTCGGTCGGCCTGCCGGAGACCGACGGCCTGCTCATCCGCGGGGTGGAAGACGACAGCCCGGCGGCCCGGGCCGGTCTGGCCCAGGGCGACCTGATCGTGTCGGCCGCGGGCCGGCCGGTGCGCGACCCGGACGACCTGTTCGACGCGCTGCAGGCAGCGGCCCAGGCGGACACGATTCAGCTGAACGTAGTGCGCGGTACCGACGAGCGGACCATCGAGGTGAGGTTCGGCTGAGGCTCGGTCGGGTGACGTTCGGTCGGGTGACGTTCGGTCGGGTGACGTTCAGCGGCTAAGCCCGCCTGGTCGGGGTCGCGCCGCCGCTGCCCGCTGGTGGCGGTGGGCGCGTCCCCGCCGTGGCGGCTCGCGCCGCCCCCCGCCCGGTCGCCCGGGTCACCTTCTCCCCGGTGGCCCGGGTCAGCCTCTGTGCGGTGGCCCGGGTCAGCCTCGGCCGCGGTGGCCCGGGTCAGCCTCTGTGCGGTGGCCCGGGTCAGCCTCGGCCGCGGTGGCCCGGGTCAGCCTCTGTGCGGTGGCCCGGGTCAGCCTCGGCCGCGGTGGCTGGCTCGTCCAGTGGCCCGGGATAGGCGGCCTCGGCCCGGTCGGCGAGCCGGCCGAACTGACGGCGGATGGCCAGCACCACCCCGACGACCGCGATGACGGCCGCGCCGGCCAGGATCCAGTCGATCGTCGCGTTGGCCCGCTGCAGCGCATCGCCGGCCAGATACGAGGCCAGCGTGTAGGCCCCGGCCCAGACGATCCCGCCCGCCGCGTTGGCGGGCAGGAATATCCGCCAGCGCATCTTGCTCACGCCGGCCAGGAACGCGGCGTAGGCGCGCAGCACCGACACGAACCGGCCGAAGAACACCACCAGCACGCCGTGCCGGTCGAACAGGTAGCGGGCCGTCTTCAGCTTCCGCTCGTCGAGCCGGACCTTGGGCCCGTACCGCCGGGCCAGCCGGTAACCGCCCTGGTCCCCGATCCAGTAGCCGATGTTGTCGCCGATGATGGCCGCCGCCGAGGCCACCGCGAAGATGGCCCACGGCGAGAGCCTGTGCGAGTGCCCGGCGTAGGTACCCGCGATGATCAGCGCGGTCTCGCCGGGCAGCGGCACGCCCAGGCTCTCCGCCGCGATCAGGAGAAACAGCACCCAATAGCCGTAGCTGGCGATCAGGTGACTGAGGTTCACCCGGGACACCTCCAGAGCGTCACGCGAGATCAGGCGCGTCGGAGCGGCGACGCGGCAGCGGCCGGTTCGGCCCTTCCACCGTAAGCGCTGCCCGGGCGATCACGCCCGGCCGCCCGAGCACGGTCCGGGCAGGCGCCGGCAGTCCCTCTTGTCATCCCGCCAGCCACATCAGCCACACCGGCATCCGGGTCGGCCCGGGCTCTCCCACATAGCATGCAAAACGTACAGGAATCCGCCCGATTTGCCAGGTATGTCCGTATGAGCCGCATGCTAAGTGGGGTCCGGCACGGAATTTTGGTGACGTATCCAGCCCGCCCGGCCGCGGGCATTAGGCGCCGGGGACCCGTCCCATGATCCAGCCGAACTCGGAGACGATCCGGACGCCGAGACCTTCGGTGTACAGCGGTCGGATGGCCTCCCGGATCGCCTCGGCGAACCGGCCGTAGCCAACTGCCTGCAGGGCCGGCCAGGACGGCCCGGCAGAGGCGAGCGCCCGGGCCGCCATGTCGAGGTCGGGCCACTCGTTGATGACCTGGGCGGTTCCCCGGCCCACGAACTCCAGGCCGGCGTCGGTGAGCATCTGCTCGGCTACGCCGGGCCGCCCGGTGTCGCCCTGATTCAGGGTGGCATCGACGTGGCTGGGCGGCGACAGTTCCAGCAGTGCTGCGAAGAACGGCAGTAGGCCAAGCCGCTTGGGCGATCCCCAGAAGCTGAACCCGGCCAGCCCGCCCGGCCGGACCACCCGGCGGGCCTCCCGCAGCGCGTCCTCGCATCCCTTCCAGATCCCGTTGAAACTGGTCGCCACGTCGAAGCAGTCATCGTCGAACGGCAGCGCGAACATGTCACCGACCCGGAAATCGGCGCCGGGTGTGCGCGCCCGCGCGATCGCGATCAGTGTCTCGGAAGCATCCAGCCCTGCGACAGTGGCCCCGCGGCCGGCCGCCACGCTGGCCGCATATCCGGAGCCGCAGGCGATGTCGAGCAGTCGCGTCCCCGGGCCCACCCCAGCCCGGTCGAACAGCGCGTCGTTGGCATCCCGCGCATACGGCTCCATCAGGTACGCCCAGTCCGCAGCCCGCTCACCCCAGGCCTGGCCCGATTCGGCCCACCCCATTGGCCTCGCCTCCGCTGCCCGGTCCGGCACTGCTGGCCACTCGAAGGGGGGTGGCCATCTGTTCGTAGTGCTGCTGGAAGGCCAGCAGCACGGGGCGGAGGGTGTGGGATTCGAACCCACGAGGACACTCACGCGCCCTAGCGGTTTTCAAGACCGCCGCCATCGGCCACTAGGCGAACCCTCCCGCGGACAACCATAGTGCCGCCCGCAGGCCAGGCGCCCGCGCAGCAGCAACCTCGGCAGCGGCAACGTCGGCAGCAGCGCAGCGGCAACGTCGGCAGCGGCAATGTCGGCAGCAGCGCAGCGGCAACAGCCGCCACAACACGCCAGCCGGGCACTTCTCCTACACGCGGTAGTGAGTAGGCTCACCAGTAAGGAGGTTCCATGCTGCCGCCCTTTGGCTGGCAGGCCGTGCTCGAGCAGTGGCAGTTCGCGCCTGTCGTAACGGCTCTCGCCGCCGTCCTGGCCGCGCTGTACCTGTGGGGTGCATGGCGGGTCGGCCGGCGGCACCCGGCCCGGCCGTGGCGGTGGTGGCGGACCGGCTTCTTCTTCGCCGGGCTGGCCGTCATCGTGCTGGCCACCGAGAGCGGCATCGGCGCCTACGACGACGTGCTGTTCTGGGACCACATGGTGCAGCACCTCATGCTGATCATGGTGGCGCCGCCGCTGCTGGTGGCCGGCCAGCCGGTCACCCTGCTGCTGCACGCCAGCCGGAACCCGCTGCACACCTGGACCAAGCGCGTCATCCGGTCCCGGGTCGTCACGTTCCTCACCTGGCCGCCGTTCACCCTGGCCGCGTACGCGGTGGTCATCGTGGCCACCCACCTCACCGGCCTGATCACGACGACCATCACGCACCCGGTGCTGCACGACGCCGAGCATGCCGTCTACCTGGTGGTCGGCTACCTGTTCTTCCTGCCGATCGTGGGCAGCGAGCCGATCCGCTGGCGGCTGTCCTACCCGATCCGGTTCCTGCTGCTGGCCGTGGCCATGCCGGTGGACACGTTCACCGGGCTGATCCTCAGCATGCAGGGCAGCCCACTGCACGCCACCAACGGGCCCGCCCCGCCCGGCTCGCCCAACCCGCTGCAGGACGTGCACTGGGCCGGGGCGATCATGTGGGTGGCGGGCGACGCGCTCATGTTCGCGTTCATGATGCTGGTGTTCCTGATGTGGGCGCGGGCCGACCGGGGTGGCGCCAGCAGCCTGGGCTGGCTGGAAAAGGTCCGGTCCAACAGCTTCGACACCCTGGTCACCCCGGAACCGGCCGCCGCCAGCAGCAGCACCGCCGCCAGTGGCACCGCCAGCAGTGGCACCGCCAGCCGGCCGCCGCCAACGTACCCGCCCCAGCCAGCCAGTCCGCCGCCGGCCCGCACGGCACGATCGACGACGACGAGCACCTGGCCGCCTACAACGACTACCTGGCCCGGCTGAACCAGTCCGGTCACGGCCCGGCCGCCCGCCAGTAGACGGCCCGGCCGCCCGCCAGACAAAAGCCCGGCCGCCCGCCAGTAATGAGCCGGTGGCCGCAGAAATCACCCGCCCTCGGCTGAACCCGCTGAACGCCGCACCCGTGACACAGGGTGCGGCACGCGGAGCGGGGCGTTCGCTGCACGACTTCTGCCTGCTCTCGCGCCGCACCACGGCGCCCACCGACGGCCGCCGTGGCCACCAGGGGAAGGGGAGCGGGAGCATGTCAGTCATTCACCGTGCCGTCGTGGCTTCGGCCACAGCGGTCGCGGCCGCCGCTACGGCGGCCTTCGTCCTAGCGCCTGCCGCAGGGGCGCAGGCGCGATCCAGCGGATCCTCGTTCATCGGGCACTTCCACCATCTCAAGACGATCGCCTCGACCGTGCCGGGCAACGGCGACATCAACCCGTACGGCACCGTGGTCATCCAGCGCAGCCAGGGCGACCTGCAGCGCGGCAACGTACTCATCAGCAACTTCAACAACAAGAAGAACCTGCAGGGCACCGGCCGGACCATCGTCCAGATCACCCCGGGCGGCAAGCTCAGCGTGTTCGCCAAGATCAGCCCGAACCACCTGCCGGGCCCGTGCCCGGGCGGGATCGGCCTCACCACCGCGCTCACCGTGCTGAAGGGTGGCTGGGTGGTCGTCGGCAGCCTGCCCACCACCAACGGGATGGCGGCCACGGCCAAGGCGGGCTGCCTGCTGGTGCTGGACAACACCGGTCACGTCCGGGAAACCATCTCCGGCAACGGCATCAACGGGCCGTGGGACATGACCTCGGTCAGCTACGGCAACCTGGCCCAGCTGTTCGTCACCAACGTGCTGAACGGCACCGTCGCGGCCAATGGCAAGGTCGTGCACCGGGGCACCGTGCTCCGGCTCACCATGGCCCTGTACGGCAGCCAGCCGCCCGCGGTGAAGAACATCACGAAGATCGGCTCGGGCTTCCCGCAGCGGACCGACCCCGCCGCGCTGGTGATCGGCCCGACCGGCGTGGCGCTGAGCCGCCACGGCACGCTGTACGTCGCGAACAGCCTGGTCAGCAAGATCAACGCGATCCCGAACGCGCTGTTCCGCGGTGGCTCCGCCGGGACCGGCCTGGTGGTCACCTCCGGCGGCAAGCTGAACGTCCCGCTGGGCCTCATCGTGGCCCCGAACGGGCACGTGCTGACCGTCAACGGCGGTGATGGCCGGATCGTCGAGACCACGCCGCATGGCACGCAGGTCGCCTCGCGGTTCCTCGACAAGTCGGGCAGCCCGCCCGGAGCGGGTGCGCTGTTCGGCCTGGCCGTGGCCCCGTTCGGGACCGGCGTGTACTACGTGGACGACGCGGTCAACACGCTGCGCCTGCTGCACTGACATCCGCCGGTGCGCGCCCCGGCCGGGGGGCGGGGCGCGCACCGGTCCGGCCCACCCGGGCCGCACGGGAAAACGGGGGTAGGAGGAAGCGCTGCCGGCGACACGCCGGCAGCGCTTTCTACGTGAATCTAGGGCTGAGGCTAGACCCGCACATAGGCTGCTAGGCCGTGGACCCTGTACGCAATCCCTATGCGCCGGGGCCGGCCAGCGGCCGCCCGAGCTGGCCGGCCGGGACCGGGAGCTGAGCCAGTTCGAGGTGGTGCTGGAGCGGATCGCCCGGGGCCGCCCGGAGCGCAGCATGGTGCTCACCGGGCTGCGCGGGGTGGGCAAGACCGTGCTGCTCAACTCGTTCCGCTCGATGGCCCTGCAGCGGCTGTGGGGTACCGGCAAGATCGAAGCCCGGCCTGCGCAGTCCATCCGCCGGCCGGTGGCGGGCGCGCTGCACATGGCCGTCCGCGAACTGGCCCCGCGGCACCGCGCCCCGGACCGCATCGACCAGTTTCTCGGCGTGCTCAAGGCGTTCGCCAGCCGGGACCCGAAGGCGCCCAAGGGCACCTTCACCCCGCACCTGGGCATCGACGTGCCCGCGGTGCGCGGCCGGGCCGACTCCGGGGACCTGGAGATCGACCTGATGGAGCTGTTCACCGACGCCGCGTCGGTGGCGGCCGACCTGAGTGTCGGCATCGCCCTGTTCATCGACGAGATGCAGGACGTGCCCCCGGACGACGTGTCCGCACTGTGCGCGGCCACCCACGAGCTGTCCCAGAACGGCGGCCCGCTGATTGTGGTCGGGGCCGGCCTGCCGCACCTGCCCTCCGTGCTCTCCGCGAGCAAGTCCTATTCAGAACGCCTGTTCCGCTACGTGTCGATCGACCGGCTGGACAGGTCCGCGGCTGATCAAGCGCTGCTCGCGCCCGCCCAGCGGGAGGGCGCCGACTTCGAGCCGGGCGCGCTGGACGCGCTGTACGAGGCGGCTGACGGGTATCCGTACTTCGTCCAGGCCTACGGCAAGGTGACCTGGGACGTCGCGGCGGCCAGCCCGGTGACGGCCGGCGATGTGGCGGTGGCCAGCCCGCAGGCCGAGGCTGAGCTGGCGGTGGGCTTCTTCGGCAGCCGGTATGAGCGGGCCACGGTGGCGGAACGCAAATACATGCGGGCCATGGCGGTGCTCGGTGACGACCCGGTGCAGACCGCGCAGGTGGCCGACGAGCTGGGCGTCAAGCCGTCCAGCGTGTCCCCGGCCCGGGACGGCCTGATCAAGAAGGGCCTGATCTACAGCTCGGAACGCGGCCTGATCGCGTTCACCGTGCCGCACTTCGGCCGCTTCCTCCGCGCCCAGCCCGCCTGAATTCCGCTCGCTACCAGTTTCTACGCTGTCCCCTAGACACCCCTAGAAACCCGCAGACCCACCCACTCAGCGGACACTTCCATCGTGATCATTTCGACTTTTCACGTAAGAGGTGCAGCTTCCTGACCGATTTGCCTGTTCCTCGCGCACCAGACACGTGAAAGGAACAACCTGCCTGGCAATCCTCTCGCGGGATATTGGGGTTTCTAGCGCTGAGAGTAGAGAGCGGCAGACTGCGGCAGAGTGCGACGCCTCGCCGGCGCCTGCTGGGAACCGTGGGGAGAGCGTCTTCCCTGGGTACGGTTGGGGTGTGAGCGTCGGGGGCGATCACGTCGTGACCGGGGCGCGGGGGGACGGGGCTATACCTCGCCAGGGTCAGGGCGGGACTGAGGGTCAGGATCATGCCGCTACGGGCGGTGATGTCGCGTTCCGCGAGTACGTCACCTCGCGGAGCGGATCGTTGCTGCGGATGGCGTTGCTGCTGACCCGTAACCGGGCCGACGCCGAGGATCTGGTCCAGGCCGCACTGGCTAAGACGTTCCAGGCCTGGGACCGGATCGAGGACCGCGGCGCGGTGGACGGCTACGTCCGCCGGGCCATGGTGAACACGCATATCTCCTGGTGGCGACGGCGGCGGGTGGAGGAGTACCCGACCGACGAGATCCCTGACCAGCCGGTGCTGGACCACGCGGGCGACAGCGAGATCCAGGACGCGCTGCGCCGGGCCATCGAGCGGCTGCCGCAGCGGATGCGCGCCGCGGTGGTGCTCCGCTACTACGAGGACATGAGCGAGGCGGAGATCGCCCACGTGCTCGGGGTGAGCCAGGGCACGGTGAAAAGCACCGTATCCCGGGCGGTGGCCAAGCTGCGCATCGATGCCGACCTGCTCGGAGGGTGACGTCCCGGCCGGTGACATGACACGATCCACACAAGCGCAGCCGGACTGGTGCAGTTCGCGCGCGCCGGGCGAGATCACATGGAGGTGGGTCGTGCTCAGCACGATGATGGACGTGCCCCTGACGGTGACCGCGCTGATGCGGTACGGCACATCGGTATACGGCGACAGTGAGGTTGTCACCTACACCGGGGACGGCGTGACGCGCCAGTCCTACGCGCAGACCGGGGTCCGGGCGGCCCGGCTGGCAGGTGCCCTGCGTGAGCTCGGCGTGACCGGGGACCAGCGGGTGGCCACGCTGCTCTGGAACAACGCCGAGCACCTGGAGGCGTACCTGGCCGTGCCGTCGATGGGCGCCGTGCTGCATACGCTCAACCTGCGGCTCGACCCGGCGCAGATCGGCTACATCGCCAACCACGCCGAGGATCACGTGATCATCACGGAGCCGACGCTGGTCCCGCTGCTGGCCCAGGTGCTGCCGCACCTCAAGACGGTCCAGCACATCCTGCTGACCGGCTCGCCGGCCGGGCCGGAGACCGCCGCGGCGGACGAGCTGGTCGGCCAGGGCCACGAAGTGCACATGTACGAGGAACTGCTCGGTTCCGCCCCGGACGGAGTTCAGCTGGCCCGATCTCGATGAGCGGACCGCCGCGGCCATGTGCTACACGAGCGGCACGACCGGGATGCCCAAGGGCGTGGTGTACAGCCACCGGTCCACCTACCTGCACTCGATGGGCGTCTGCCTGGGCAACGTGTTCGCCCTGTCCGACCAGGACCGGGTGCTCCCGGTGGTGCCGATGTTCCACGCCAACGCCTGGGGGCTGGCCTATGCGTCGGTGCTGTCCGGCGCGGACCTGATCATGCCGAGCCGGTTCCTCCATCCGGACCACCTGGTGCGGCTGATCGAGGCGGAGCGGCCCACCATCGCCGGGGCGGTGCCGACGATCTGGACCGGGCTGCTGCAGTACATCCGGGCCAACGGCGGCGACATCTCCTCGCTCCGGCTGGTGCCGTGCGGCGGCTCAGCCGTGCCGCACTCGCTGATAGCCGCGTTCGAGAAGGAACTCGGCGTCACCATCCTGCAGGCCTGGGGAATGACCGAGACCTCGCCGCTGGGCAGCGTGGCCCGGGCGCCGCGCGGGATGACCGGCGACGAGGCCTGGAAGTACCGGGACACCGCGGGCAGGCTGTTCTGCACGGTGGAAGGCCGGCTGGTCGGCGACGAGGGCACCGTGCTGCCCAACGACGGTGTCGCGGTCGGTGAGGTCCAGGTGCGCGGGCCGTGGATCACCGGGGCGTACTACAAGGACGACGACCCGGCCAAGTTCGACCACGGCTGGCTGCGCACCGGTGACGTGGGCACCATCGACCGGCTGGGCTACGTGACGCTCACCGACCGGGCCAAGGACGTGATCAAGTCTGGCGGGGAGTGGATCTCCTCGATGGAGCTGGAGAACTGCCTGATGGCCCACCCCGACGTCAGCGAGGCCGCGGTCATCGGGGTACCGGACGAGAAGTGGGGCGAGCGGCCGCTGGCCGCGGTGGTGGTCCAGCCGGGCGCCACGGTGACCCGGAGGAACTGCGCGCGTTCCTGGCCGACCGGCTCCCGCGCTGGCAGCTCCCGGAGCGGTGGGCGTTCATCGACGAGGTGCCCAAGACCAGCGTCGGCAAGTTCGCCAAGACCAGGATGCGGGACGCCTTCGCCCGCGGCGACTACAAGGTCGTCGAGGTCCGCTGAGATTCCAGCAACTGCTTTGGCGGGCGGGGCGGGCGCGCCGGTACGCTGATGCGGACCGCTTGGTCGGGGAGGCTTCGCCTAGTCCGGTCTATGGCGCCGCACTGCTAATGCGGTTAGGGTTCATCGCCCTTCCGGGGTTCAAATCCCCGAGCCTCCGCTCCTCACGGCCCCCTCCTGGAACGTACAGGGAGGGGGCCTGATGCGTTGCCGGGCCGAACTCCCGGTGAAATCGACGTGGACCCAGGAGCCGAGTCGACAGCACCTGGGCCAATCCCACCGCCGAAGATGATCCGAGCTTGCGCCGACCGGTGCCGAGCTGGCACGGGCCGCCCGCGCAGTCACCGCCTCCAGGCGCCGTTCGAAGTGACAGCGGGCCTGCTGCGCGCCTCCGTCGCTGACCGCGCTCATGGCAACGGCCGCGGTGACGATGACGTCGGCGAGTTCGTCCAGCAGATCGTCCGCGGTCCGGCAGACCCCCTTGCGGGAGTTGAGGCCCCGGATTCCGATCAGGGCTTCGGCGGCTTCGCCGACTTCCTCGGTGAGCTTGAGGATCCGGACCTCCAGGGGGACTTGGCCGTGGTGCTCGTGCAGCCGCTGGATGTCATCCCACATGGCTCCACCCATACCCGCCGGGGACCTCGCCAGGCGCGCTGGGTTCACCGCGGCCACTGAATATTCTCGGCCTCGGTGACTGGGTCGCCGGTCAGCAGCCGGGCCCCCACGGCGCTCGGCTAGCTGCGGCGTGGCGCCGGCTCCGGCCAGGACGAGCGGAGCGCGCTGGGCGAGCGCGGTGAGCTGCGCAGCGTGGGGCTCGAGGTTTTCCGGCAAGGTCACGGCCAGGGCGACGAGGTCCGGGCGCCTCACCTCGACCGTCCGCGTCAGCTCCTCGACCGGGGTGTTCATCCCGAGATAGTCGATCCGCCACCCGTTGCGGTTGAGCACGATGCCGAAGATCATCAGCGCCAGGTCGTGAAGCTCCCCGGGGGGGCAGGCGAGGACGGCGCGGGGGCCGTGCCCGTTTCCCCAGCCCCGGGCCAGCCCGGCGAGCCGCCCGCGGATGAGGTTGCTGGCGAAGTGCTCCTGGGCGACGCTGGCCGTTCCGCCCTCCCAGCGCTCCCCGAGTTCGGTGAGATACGGCAGCACAACGTCGCGGAGCACCGCCGTCAGGGAGAGGTCGGACATGAGCCGGTCAAGGACGGCCTGGGCGGCTGGCTCGTCGAAGGCGTCGAGGGCCTGCCGGAGGTCACCAGACAGCTCACCCGCCGCTGGCGCGGCGCGGCGCGGCCCGGCGGCCCGGCCATGATCCACCTGGGTCCCGCTGTCCTCCCCGAGCACCGCTTGCGCCGCCTCGGCGGCCGACAGCCCATGGGCGAGGTGGGCCTGCATCCGGCGGACCCGCGACTCGTCCGCCTCGGAGTACAGCCGGAAGCCGCCCGCTGAGCGCACCGGCTGCAGCAGGCCGTAGCGGCTCTCCCACGCCCGCAGGACGTGGTCGCTCACGCCAAGGCGCCGGCTCAGCTCACCGATGCGCAGCACCGGCGGGCTTTCGGGAGTGTCCACGCCAGAAACTCTACAGTACTTCGACAGACATTTGACAATGTTGGCCGCGAACGTTAGCGTCCTATCTCGACAAACCTTAGACGGAAGTTGACCTCATGGGTTCCCCCGCCAACGGCCCGGCGACCGGCCCGGCCCCGTGCCCCCAGGAGCACGGCACAGCCGCGGACGCACGGCGGCCGTCGGTTGCCGTGATCGGGGCAGGGGTCTCCGGGCTCACCGCGGCCTACCTGCTCTCCCGCACCCACGACGTCACCCTTTTCGAGGCGGAGGGGCGGCTTGGCGGCCACGCGCACACCCACGACGTCACCGACTCAGATGGCGGGCGGCACGCTGTCGACAGCGGGTTCATCGTCCATAACGACGTGACCTACCCGTGGCTGCGCAAGCTCTTCGGTGAGATGGACGTGCAGGTGCGCCGCACCGAAATGAGCATGAGCGTCCGCTGCGACGGGTGCGGGCTGGAGTATGCCGGCGGCCGCGGGCCGCGCGGCATATTCGCCCAGTCGCGCCGCCTCATCGACCCCCGGTTTCTCTGGATGCTGTGGCAGGTCAAGCGGTTCCATCGGCGCGCCTGACCTTCCTGCGCGAGGCCGACGAGCAGAACCTCACGACCTACGGCGAGTTCCTGGAGCGGGAGGGGTTCAGCGGCTACTTCATCGCCCACTACGCCGTTCCGCTCGTCTCGTGCGTGTGGTCCGCCGGGCGAGAGACGACGCTGATCTATCCGGCGCGTTACCTGTTCCGCTTCCTCGACCACCACGGCATGCTCGGGGTCGGCGGGGCACCCCAGTGGTACACCATCGTCGGCGGGTCGCGGACCTACGTGGAACGGCTCGCCGGGCTGGTCAAGAACGTGCGCGCGGCCCATGCCGTCACCGCCGTCACCCGGGGCGCGGGGGGCGTGCAGATCCGTGACGTCACAGGGCGGGTCACCCCCGTGGACCGCGTCGTCATCGCGACCCACGCCGACCAGGCCCTCGGCCTGCTCACCGACCCCAGCGACGCGGAGGCCACCACCCTCAAGCAGTTCGGCTACTCGGGCAACGTGACGGTTCTGCACACCGACAGCTCGGTCCTGCCGGGCGCTGCGCGGGCCCGGGCCTGCTGGAACTACCGGATGACGTCCTGCCATCGGCCCGGCCAGCCCGCCGTGGTGAGCTACTGGATGAACCGGCTCCAGGGACACCGGGCGGCGCAGGACTTCCTGGTCACCCTCAACGACCGCGAACGCCTCGACCCGGAGTCCATCGTGGCGACGATGGAATACGAGCACCCGATCTACACGCCCGAGGCGGTCCGGGCGCAGTCACAGCTCGGTGACCTCGCCACCGATCGCACGGTGTATGCCGGGGCCTACCACGGCTGGGGTTTCCATGAGGACGGGTGCCGCTCCGGCGTCGAGGCCGCCCGGCACTTCGGGGTGACCTGGTGAGCGCCGTCTCCCTGCCCACCGCCCCGGAGCGGACCGGGCAGGCACCCGAACAAATCCTGCTGCCCGCGCTGCCGGCGCTCGTTGCTGGCCGGATCACGCACCGGCGCCCCGGGCCGGTCGGCCATGCGTTCCGGCACCGGGTCTACCTGTGGCTTGTCAACCTGGACTCGGTCCCCAGGCAGCCCTGGCCCCTGACGGCGTTCGCGCGCTTCAGCAGCGCTGATCACCTGGGCGACCCTGGCCTGCCGATCAAGGGCAACATCGAGAACTACCTGGTGCTCAACGGCATCCGGCTCGGTGACCGCGGACGAGTGCTCATGCTGGCCAGCGCCCGGATCCTGGGCCACGTGTTCGACCCACTCTCGGTCTTCTGGTGCTATGACCGCGCCGGTGTCCTCGCGTGTGTCGTCGCGGAGGTCCACAACACCCACGGCGAGCGGCACGCCTACCTGCTGCGGCCGGACGAGGTGGGGGTCGCCGTGACCGGCAAGGACTTCCACGTCTCCCCGTTCTTCGACGTCAGCGGCAGCTACGAACTGCGGTTCACCCTGAGGCCGGACCTTGTCGCCACGACCGTGACGCTGCGCCGCGAGGGCGCCGTCGCGTTTTCAGCGACCTTCCGGGGCCGCCCCGAACCCGCGACGGTTCCGGCTCTGGCCCGCCGGCTCATCTGCCAGCCCCTGATGACCCAGCGGATCTCGGCCCTGATCCGGGTGCACGGCATCTGGCTATGGCTTCGTGGCCTTCCCGTCCGCGCTCGCCCACACCACATCCGGCAGGAAGGAGTCTGACCATGACCGTCTCCACCGCCATCAGGTGGCCCACCGCCGCCTTCCCACCACGGGCGCCACTCAGAGCCACCATCGCGCGGGTGGTCTTCGAGCATGCCGTGCGGCAGGTCCCTGTCCGCGTCACCTACCCCGATGGCCGGGTGCTCGGAGCAGGGTCGCCGGCATCGCCCGAATTGAAGGTCGTTCGGCCCGCCGCGTTCTTTGCCCGGCTGGGTCGCGACGCGAAGATCGGGTTCGGCGAGGCCTACATGGCCGGGGACTGGCGGACCGGGTCCGGCACCGACCTGGCCGACCTGCTGACACCCTTCGCCTCGCGGTTGACCACCCTGATTCCTCCGGCCCTGCAGCGGCTGCGAGTCTTCGTCGACAGGCGCGTCCCTCCCAACCAGGAGAACACCCTCGACGGCTCGCGAACCAACATCGCCGCTCATTACGACCTCAGCAACGACCTCTTCGCCGCCTTCCTGGACCCCACGATGACCTACTCCTCGGCGTGGTTCGACAACAGCGAGCCCGTGGAGACCGCAACCCGGCTCGAGGAGGCACAGCTGCGCAAGATCGACGGAATACTCGACCTCGCCTGCGTCCGGGCCGGCACCCGCGTGCTGGAGATCGGCACCGGATGGGGCACGCTGGCCATCCGCGCCGCGAAGCGCGGTGCCCGCGTCACGACGATCACCCTCTCCCGCGAGCAGATGCGGCTGGCCCGGGAGCGGGTGGACAGCCGCCGGCCTGTCCGGGCTCATCGAGATGCGGGTGCAGGACTACCGCGAGGTCAACGGCGAGTACGACGCGATCGTCAGCGTGGAGATGATCGAGGCCGTCGGGGAAGCCTACTGGCCCACCTACTTCGCGGCTCTGGACCGGCTTCTCGCTCCCGGCGGCAGGGCCGCCATCCAGGCAATCACCATGGACCACCAGCGTTTCCTCGCCACCCGGCGCAGCTTCAGCTGGATCCAGAAGTACATCTTCCCCGGTGGCGATCATTCCGTCCCTGCAGGCAGTGGACGACGCCCTCGTGGCCCACACCACGCTGCGCGTGACGCGGCAGCGTGAGTTCCCGGCGCACTACGCCCGGACGCTGCGCCTGTGGCGGGAACGCTTCCTCGACCAGTGGCCCCGCATCCACGCCCAGGGCTTCGACGAGACCTTCCGCCGCATGTGGGAGTTCTACCTCGCCTACAGCGAGGCCGGCTTCCGCGGCGGCTACCTCGGGGTCAGCCAGCTCCAGATGACCAGGAGGCCGGCGTGAAGCTGAATGGCAAGGTCGCCTGGGTCATCGGCGGATCCAGCGGAATAGGCGCTGCCGTGGCCCGCGAACTCGTATGCCGTGGCGCTACCGTCGCGGTCTCGGCCCGCCGTGGAGAGCAACTTCAGGATGTTGCGGGCAGGGACATGCTCGTCCTCCCCGCCGACGTCACCGACGCCGCCTCCGTCGTGGCCGCTGCGGCACGAGTCCGGGAGGAGCTGGGCCCGATCGACCTCACGGTGCTGTCGGCTGGCTACTGGAAGCAGATGGACCCTGCGGACTGGGACACCGGCGTCTTCGACCAGCACATCCGGGTCAACCTCATCGGCATGAGCAACGCCATCGCGGCCGTCCTGCCCGCGATGCTGCGGCGGCGGAGCGGGACCATAGCCGGCATCGCCTCCATCGCCGGCTACCGCGGGCTGGCCGGCGCCGAAGCCTACGGAGCGACCAAGGCCGCCCAGATCAACCTGCTCGAGTCGCTGCGCGTCCACATCGCCCGGACCGGGGTGCACGTCACGACTATCTGCCCCGGCTTCGTCCGCACCGACCTCACGGCCGGCAATCCCTTCCCGATGCCGTTCATCATCGATGCCGGCCAGGCCGCACGATCCATCTGCAACGGACTGGAGCGTGAGCGTACCGAGATCGTCTTCCCCGGCCCGATGGCACTGCTGATGAAGACCGCGCGCCTGGTCCCCGCCCGGGCCTGGGCAGCCCTGTGGGCTCGCACCTCAATCGCCGGATCCGCGCCACCCCCGGCCACCTCACCCATGACCAGGAAGAATCTAAGGACGCCATGAAATTGCAGCGGGCCGTCATCGTCGACAAGCCGCTGGACGCGGTGTTCGACTACCTCGCCGACTTCACCACCACCACCGAGTGGGACCCGGGCACTGTGGTCACCGTGAACCAGCACGGCGATGGAGGGGTCGGCACCACCTACCTCAACACCTCCACCTTCCTCGGCCGGAAGACCCAGCTGACCTACATCGTGCGTGAGTTCATCCCTGGCCAGCGCATCCGGCTCCGCGGGGAGAACAAGACCGTCATAGCCGTCGACACCATGACCTTCCGCGGCGTCGACGCCGGCACCGAGGTGATCTACACAGCCGAGTTCACCTTCAAGACACCGGCCCGTCTGCTCGCCCCGCTGCTCAGGCCCGCCTTCGAGCAGCTCGGCAAACAAGCACAGGCCGGCATGCGCAAAGCGCTAAACCAGCTCTGACCAACCCGTCCGGCCGCAGCCGGGGTCCAACGGCACCATCAGCTACGAGGCCCGGGCGGCCGGGTAATCGGCGAACGACATCCAGTACCCGACCGTCCAGGACGAGGCCAGGCCGGGGAAGGTCACCACTGAGGGCCGCGCATCAGCTGACTTCCCGGCCGGTGTCGGAGTCCACCACCAGGACGTGCGGCGCGTACTGAGCCACCGCGCGGGCCAGCGCGTGCCGGTCCAGCCGGAAGCCGCGGACCGCGCGGCTGGCCAGTTGCGGCGCATCCTGGCGGCGCTGCACGCCCAGCTGCGGCACCAGCGCACCGGACGGGAGGATCTGCTGCCAGAGCACGATGGCCACGATGTCCGGCCACGGCACCAGCACGGGGCGGGCCCGGTAGCGCAGCGGTGAGCCACCCAGGGTGACCCCGGCCGCGTCCACCCGCAGCGCCACCTGGCGCTGCAGCCCTCCCCACAGCACGATCAGCAGGCCGCCGCCGAACGCCGCGATGGCTGGCAGCAGTGGCATGGCCACGCCGATGGCCACCAGGATGGCCAGTGCGCCGCAGCTCACCACCGTCCAGATGCGCCGGTCCCACGCGTAGCGCTCCTGGTACGGCACCGGGTCCATGCCGCAATGATCCTCAGCTACGGCCGGCCGGGCCAGTGTGCTCAGCGCAGCGTCACGGGGGCGGTCTTGCCCCGGACGTCGGGGGGCGGGCCGGGGTCATCGGCCAGGCGCTGGCGTTGGGCATGATGGTCGTTTCGCTGGCGACGGGCCTGCCGGATGGACGCGACGGCCACCACGGCCAGCACGGCGGCGATGAACGCCGGGGAAGCCCAGGCCGGGACGGTATAGATGTCGGCCAGCAGCAGCTTGGCCGCGACCGCGGCCAGGATCACGGCCAGCCCGGGCCGCAGGTAGCGGAACTGGGCCGTGGCGCCGGCCAGCAGGAAATACAGCGCCCGCATGCCGAGCAGCGCGAACACGTTCGACGTGTAGACCACGAACGGGTCGGTGGTGACGGCCAGGATGGCCGGGATCGAGTCCACCGCGAAGATCACATCGGTGGTCTCGATGACGATCAGCGCCAGCAGCAGCGGGGTGGCCAGCAGCCGGCTGCCGTCGCGGACCAGGAACCGCTGGCCATGCAGCCGCCCGGTGCTGGGCAGTACCCGGCGCAGCGCCCGCAGCGCCAGGTTGCGCTGCGGCTGCGGGGCCGGCTCGTGGCGCAGCATCTGCACGGCGGCGACCAGCAGGATCGCGCCGAACACGTAGATGACCGGGTGGAACGCCTCCAGCAGCCTGATCCCGGCCACGATGAACACGGCCCGCATGACCAGCGCCCCGACGATGCCGAGCATCAGCACCCGGTGCTGGTAACGGGCCGGGATCGCGAACGCCGCGAAGATGACGGCGAACACGAAGATGTTGTCCAGCGACAGGCTTTTCTCGATCAGGTCAGCCGGCCAGGTACGCCTCGGCCGTGCCGCCGCCCTGCCACAGCCAGAGCAGGCCGCCGAAGCCCAGGCCGATCGTCACCCAGACCGCGGTCCAGATGGCCGCCTCGCGCAGCGCGACCTCATGGGCCCGGCGGTGCAGCACCAGCAGGTCCAGGATCAGCATGGCCACGACGAAGGCCGCGAACACGGCCCACACCCAGACCGGCACGGACGTGTGCTCAGGCACCGGGGAGCTCGCCCAGGGTCAGCTGCACGGTGCGTTCCGCGCCGCCGCGGGTCAGGCTGACGCTGACCACCTGACCGGGCTGCTGGCCGGCCAGCACCTCGGCCAGCGCGGTCGTGTCCGGGGTGTCCGTGCCCGCCACCGCGGAGATCACATCCCCGGCGCGCAGGCCGGCCCGGTCGGCTGGGCCACCCTTGGTGACCGTCACGATGCCCACCCCGGCGGCCGCTCCGTCGGCCCCGCTGACCGTGCCCACCTGGGCGCCGATGGCGGCCCGGTGAGTGCTGGTGACCTGCCCGGACTCGATGAGCTGGCGGGCGATGTCGCGGGCCAGGTTGGCCGGGATGGCGAACCCGATGCCCTGGGCCTGCCCGCCGTCCTGTGCGCCGGCGGCCAGCGTGGGGATGCCGATCACCTGGCCGGCCGTGTTCACCAGCGCGCCGCCGCTGTTGCCCGGATTGATCGGCGCGCTGGTCTGGATGGCATCCGGCAGCACCGTGCCTGGTGTCCCCGGCACGACAGGCTCGGACACTGCGCGGCCGGTAGCGGACACGATGCCCTCGGTCACGCTGCCGGACAGGCCGAGCGGGTTGCCGACGGCCAGCACCACGTCGCCCGCCCGCGCCTGGTCGGAGTTGCCGAACGTGGCCGCTTGAGCCCGGACCGGTCCTCGACCCGGATCACCGCAAGATCACCCGAGGCATAGCTGCCCACCAGCGATGCCGGGCGGGGTTTTGGGTCACCGGCCAGCTGGACCTGGAACGTGCTGCCGCTCCCGGCCACGTGCGCGTTGGTGACGATGTGCCCGGCGTCATCCAGGACCACGCCGGAGCCCAGCCCGGCGCCGGTTCGGATCAGCACCACCGACGGCAGCACCTGGCGCACCACACTGGCGTATCCGGAAGCGCCGGCTGGCTCGCTGGGGCGGTGGCGGCGGCCGGCCGGACAGTGTCCCCGGGGGCCACCGCGGCGGCGCCGACGGCGAATCCACCGACCCCGATCACCGCGGCCGCTGTGGTGGCCAGCACGGCCCGGCCGGCTCGTTGTGACGGTCTCATCGGTTCGCTCCACAAAGTCAGTGGCCGCGCCGGGCGGCCCGCCGGTCTCATCGAGCGCCAGCCAACCGGCCTGATCTGGAACCGTCATGCCGCCGCCATGGAGTCCTTGTGGAGCCCGCACGAAAGGGGCCGCGCCGCGCGGCTGGACTGCCGCGCCGAAGGGGTCGCGCCGCCGACTGGACTGCCGCGCCGAAGGGGCGCGCCGCCGGCTGGACTGCCGCGCCGAAGGGGTCGCGCCGCCGACTGGACTGAGGAGCGAGGAAGCGAGGAACGAGCGCCCCGAGCGACGAGGGAAGTCGGCGGGTAAAGCGCCCCGGAGGCGCAAAGCCAGCAGAGTCTCCACCCGATATCCACACCATCTCCGACTGGTGTGCGGCTGAGCGGGGTGAGCTGTGCATGTCACGGGCAGCGACTTCGGAGGCTTGCGGGGAGGCCAGGTGAACAGCCTGTATGCGCTGGACGTCGGCTCGGTGCTGTCGTACCTGGCCGCGGCGCTGGTGCCGGCGCTGGACGCGCTGCTGCCCTGGCTGCCGAGCGAGTCGGTGATCATCGCGCTCGGCGCGGTCACGGCGGGCAGCACCGACCCGCGGATCGGGGTGCTCGTGGTGCTGGCCGCGCTGGGTGCCTTCCTCGGTGACAATGCCGCTTACCTGGTTCGCCGGCGATTCGGCCGGCCGTGGACCGGCGGCTGTTCAGCGGGGAGAAGGGGGAGCGGCGCCGGGACTGGGCTGAGCGGTCGCTGGGCCACTACGGCATGCGCGTAATCATCCTGTGCCGGTTCATCCCCGGCGGCCGCACCGCGGTGACGCTGACCTGCGGCGTGATCGGCTACCCCCGGCGCAGGTACGTGACCGCCACCGCCTGCGCCGGGATCCTGTGGGCCAGCTACGCGTTCTTCCTGGGCCGGCTGGGTGGCCAGGTGTTCGAAGGCCAGCTGTGGATCGGCTTGCTGCTCGGCCTGGGCCTGGGGCTCGCCGTCAGCGTGCTTATCGAGGTCGGCCGCCGGGTGTGGCAGTGGCACGCCCGGCGTGCGCGGCGGGTCCGCCCGCCCGGCGGCGCGGCGGCCCGTCCGGCGGCGTGCCTGGCGGCCCGTCCGGCGGCGTGCCTGGCGGCCCGGCCGAAGGGGTGGCTGAGCTGGATGACCGGTCGGCGACGGTTGGGGTGACGACGCGATGGCCTGGGTAATCGTCATCACCGCGGGCATCTTTGAGACGGGCTTCGCGGTGTTTCTCAAGATGAGCCACGGGCTGACCAAGCTGTGGCCCACGGTCGGCTTCGCCGTCTGCGCGCTGATCAGTTTCGGGCTGCTGACGCAGGCGCTTAAGCATCTCGAGGTGGGCGCGGCCTATGCGGTGTGGACCGGGATCGGTGCGGCGGGCGCGGCCGTGGTTGGCATGGCCATTCTCGGTGACCCGGTGTCCACCACGAAGATCGTGTCGATCGGCCTGATCCTGTGCGGGGTCATCGGCCTCAACCTGTCGGGTGTGACGCCTTAGGCCCGGGCCCCAGTAACAGATCCGCGTGGTGTGGCGCTTAACACCGGCAGCGGGGTTCCCATCTCACCCACGAGGAGGGCGCACGTGTTGCGAGGCTGCCCAGGATGCCAGACCTCCAGCAGCTGAGACGCCAGTACCCACGGTGGTCGATCTGGCGTGGCAGGGCCACCGGTGCGTACTGGGCCCTGCCGCCGCGCGACCACCCCACCGCGCACGCGCTGGTCAGCGCCGCCGACCTCGATGAGCTGGCGCGCCGGCTCGCCGCGGCCGAGGGCGCCGGATGGCCCGGAGAGTTAGGAGCACCTGGTGAGCCCTGTGCAGGATCTGGACCGGCTGGTCACCTCGTTCACCGAGCGGGTGCCAGCCGTTGCGCACGCGGCCGTCGTGTCCGCCGACGGCCTGCCGCTGGCCGCGTCGGGCGGGCTGCCCCGCGACCAGGCGGACCAGCTGGCCGCGGTGACCTCTGGCCTCACCAAGCTGGTGCAGGGTGCGGCCCGTATCTTCCGCGGCGGGCCGGTGGCCCAGGCAGTCGTGGTCATGGAGCAGGGCACGCTGATCTTGATGTCGATGGGCGGCAATTCGGTGCTCGCCGTGCTGGCCGCGCCGGAGTGCGACATGGGCACGGTCGCGTACGAGATGACGCTGCTGGGCGAGCAGGCCGGTCCGTCCCTGGCCCGTGTAACACCCCGGGCGTGGTGGCGTTCTTATCGGTCGTAGCTCTGACCCACCAGGCTGATGGAGGGGCCGGTATATACATGCGACATCTGACCGGGATAGTGCTGGCAATCGTCCTGACGACGGGCCTGTTCTTCGCTGTGACCTGGGGATACGTCCGGCTGGCGGCCCAGTCGCCGCAGCTGCCGGACCGCGCCTCGCTGCTTTCCGATCACCATGCGCTGCTCGCCTTGGGGGCGCTGGCCGCCATCGGGCTGCTGGCCGGGATCCTGATCGCCGCGCCGCGGGTGTCCCCGCTGGCCGCCGGGCTGCCCGGCTTGCTGCTGCTCGGCCTGACCGCGCTGCACCTGGCCAGCGTGCACCGCGCGGACCAGCTGATCCCGCTGAAGTCGCAGGTGTTCGGGATGGGCTTCGAGACCCTGCTAACCCGGGGCATGCTCGGCGCCGCCGGGGCGGCGATGATCGTCCCCCTGTTCGTGCCGTCCCGGTGGCGGGGCCGGGACGGCGCCGACATCGCCGGCGGGTCGGGCCGGCCGGGATTGAGGACACCGAGCTTGCCGGGGTTGTTATCCCGGGCATCGGCGACATGCCGGTGGCCGGGACAGTCGCCCGGGCGGACGACTCCGCGGCGTCGGCTCAGCCGCCTGCCGGGGCGGATGCGCCGCCCGGCGTGGTGCACCATGGTGCGCTGCCGTACCGCACCCGGCCGCCCGGCATCGTCTACTGAGATGCCCAGTTTCGGTGATCTGGGCCAGCCCGCCGCAGGGGTGAGCGGCTGAGTCCGGCGGCCCGGCCGGTGGCACGGGATTGCCGGTGAGGTGCGATTCCGCTGCGGGCCGGCCGGGCCAGTCCCGATACTCGCTGCTGTGATCGGCGCGGAATTCACGGCGGTGCTGGCCGCTGCCCAGGAGGGCAGCGAGGTTGCGTTCGCCCGGCTGTGGCGGGACGGCAACCCGGCTCTGCTGCGCTACCTCCGGATCGCCGTGCCGGACTGCGCCGAAGACATTGCGGGCGAGACCTGGGTGCAAGTGGTCCGGGGCCTGCCCACTTTCCGGGGGGACGAACAGGCCTGGCGGTCCTGGCTGTTCACCATCGCCCGGCGGCGCACGCTGGACGAGCACCGCCGCCGCGGGCGCCATCCCGAAGCGCCCTACGCCGAACTGCCGCCGGGCGCCGAGCCAGCCGCCGCCGACGCGGCCGTGCTGGCCCTGGGCAACCTGGGCGTGGCCGAACTGGTCCAGGCGGTGCGCGAATTGCCTCGGCAGCAGGCCGAGATCATCCTGCTGCGGATCCTGGCTGACCTGGACAACGAGACGGTAGCCCGGATCGTCGGCCGCAGCCCGGGAGCGGTCCGCATCGCGGCACACCGTGGACTGCGGCGGCTGGCCCAGACCCTGGTCGCACGGGGTGTAACACGGTGACTAGCGACGGCGTTCCTGATGGCAACATGCCGATCTCAGTGAGGCCAGACCGAGGCGACGTTCCCCAGCTCGGGGACCCCGCCTTCGATGCGCTGCTCGCCCGGGTGCTGCGGCCCGAGGAAGCGGTGGCCAGCCTGCGCCCGGTGGTGGAGGGCTTCGCGGCGCTGTACGCGGCCCCGGTGCAGAGCGGCCCAGCCGCGGAGTCGAGTGCGCTGGCCGCGTTCCGTGGCCTGGCCGCGTTCCGCGACCTGGCCGCCGCGGGCGGCAACCGCACGGGCGTGCACCGTACGAGCGTGCACCGTACGAGCGTGCACCGTGCGGGCGTGCACCGTGCGGGCGCACACCGCCCTGGCCGCGTGCACCGGTTCAGGCTGGCCAGCGCGAAGCTCGCGGTGGCCGCAGCTGCCGTCGCGGTGACCGCGGGCAGTGCCGCCGGAGCCTACGCCGGGGTGCTGCCCGGTCCGATGCAGCGGCTGGCACACTCCGTCATCGGCGCACCTCTCGGCTCCCCGGGCACACCACAACGTGTGCCCGTTGTCCCGGGGTTGTCACCGACCCGGGGAGCAGCGCGTACGGCCTGTGCCAGGCATACGAGCTGGCCCTGGCCCAGGGCCAGCCGGAGCACGACCCGGTGACATTGCGCAGGCTGGCGGCGGCGCCGGTGGCGCGGCCCGGGTGACGGTGTACTGCGCGCAACTGGTGCACCCGGGTAAGCCCTCGGCGGGTCATCCGGCTCACACGCAGCCCGGTAAGCCGTCGGCGCAGCCGACGCCCCATGGCAAGCCCACCCCGGCGGCTCCCACCACGGTAAACCGTCCGCGGTGCCCACCCCGGCCGCCACCCACCACGGCAAGCCCACCGGCTGAGCCGGAATCGCTCAGTGGCCGGGGGCGGCCTGGCCGTGGAACTGGGCCCACATCGGTGCCCAGCCGGTCTGCGGGTCAGTGATCTTGCCGATAAAGTCCTCGACGAAGGCCGTCTCGGCGTCCAGCAGGGCCAGCCGGTACTGCTCCTCGATCAGGAACAGCTCGGGCACGCCCTGGCCGAGTGAGGTGCCGATGATGCCGTGGATCTGCGCCCGGGCCGCGGCCAGCCGGTCCAGCCGCTGCTGCAGCAGATTGATCACCTCGCCCGGTGGCAGCGCCGCGACCAGCGACAGCGCGGCCACGAACTGCGGGTACTCGTGCACCGGTTCGGCCACCAGGTCGCGCAGCCAGTCGCGGAACTCGGCCCGGCCGGCTTCGGTCAGCGCGTACACCGTGCGCTCCGGCCGCTGCCCATCCCGGCTGGTCTCCACCTCGGTGATGAACCCGGCCTTGGCCAGTTGCTGCACCACCATGTAGAGCGAGCCGTGGTTGAACTTGATGCTCCGGTCGTCGCCGTGCTCGCGCAGCGTGCGGGACAGCTCGTAGGGATGCATGGGCTGCTGCGACAGGTAGGACAGCACAGCCAGCGCGAGCAGGTTGCCGACCTTACGCTTCTGCGCCATCGGGACCTCCGGGGCGTGCCAAGGGGAGTGCTGAGGGGCGTGCCGCCGACCGCGGCACGCCCCTCCACTCTGCTGGATCCTGCTAGATGATCAGGCCGTGCGGGCCGGGTCGTCCACGGTCGGGAAGCCGCCCCCCCGGTGTGCCCGGCGCAGGTCGGCCAGGTACTCGCGGGAGAACATAGCCGACAGCTGGGCGATACCGCCGCGGTGCACCCGGATCTCGCCGTGCCGCATCTGGCCGGTGAGCACGATGCGCTTGCCGCCGGTGGCCCGGTCGCCTTCCGCGTCCTTGACCCGGCCGCGGCCGGAACGCTGCAGGTCCCAGTCGTCGATGACGGCGTCCTCCGGGAGCAGCAGTTTCAGCATGGCGTGGTCGAGGTCGAGGTCGACGCTGATCTCATCGGCCTCGATCTGCGGCGAGCGCAGGTCCAGGACGGCGTGCCCGCGGTGGGACCGCACCTGGAACCGGTCCGCGGTCGTCCAGTTCCCAGCCGCTTGGTCACGGTGTAGTTCGCCGCAACCCGGACCGGCTCGGTGGTGGTGGTCTGCGTGGTGTTCATCTCAGTGTTCCTCCTCGGAATCGGGCAATCACCGACGCTGTGATCGATACCAACTATCCATGACTGACTAATCAGTGTCAACTATTTAGCTCAGGAAGATTCTGGGACGGCGAAGATGCCTGCTCAGCGGCCGATCTCAGGCCGTGGCGCCAGCCAGGGAACAGGTGATTCAGACTGAGACGCCGGATGGGTGCCGGTCGCGGCCTAGCGCCGCCGCACCAGCTGGCTGGCCGCCGTGACGGGGTCGTGCTCCGCGGTTAACGTGGTTACTTTTCGTAGTGCGGTGCGTTGTGTCACCCCGGCGGGCAAGAAGGAACCGCGCTGATAAAACGCACCGCGGTAATGCGGCCCGGGCCGTGCTGGGCCGTAACAACGGGCACATCAGTACCGCTAGCCTCACGGCCGTCCGGCAGCCGGGGGGATATGGGTGGTGCGGTGGCGGCGGGCCCGGAGGCATCCGGTGGCGCGGGCGCCCGGGTGTGGCTCCCATAAGGCAGCAGAGTCACCGGGCCAGCCGCGACGACCGGTGACCACAAACCCACCGCGCTGATCCTGGGCGGCGGACCCTTGACCATTTCTGGGGGTGCGCTGAACATGGACGGTGCACGGCAGCGGCGCGACTTTCGGGCGATCAGCCAGCGCCCGATGCTCCGCCGGGCGGCCGCGGGCAGCAGGCCCAGGCCGCCCCGCCGCCAGGGACAGCGAACGGAAAGGAGGATCACAGCGCGGGCAGCCAGCAATGTGAGCGCTAACAAGCATGCTTGCGCTTTTGGATCTTCAGCGCGCGGCCGTGCGGCCATCAGGAGCAGCAGCGAAGGAGAACCCCCATGCGACGACGCATTCTCGCCTCGATCCTCGGCTTAGCTCTGGTCATCGCGGGTGCCGCGGCCGGGTTAGCCCGCGGTACCGGCAGCACCGCCGCCGCGGGCACCAGCCCGGCGGCCACCCTCATCGGGCACTGGACGTTCGACGAGGGCAGCGGCACCACCGCCGCGGACAGTTCCGGCAACGGACATCCGCTCACATTGCAGGGCGGCGCCGGCTGGACCACCGGGGTGGTCGGGCCGCACGCGCTGTCCGTCACCCCGCAGCAGGACGCGGCCAGCTCCGGCCCGGTCATCGACACGAGCGCCAGCTTCACCGTCTCGGCCTGGGTGAAGCTGGACAACACCAACGGCTACCAGACGTTCGTCAGCGAGGACGGCAGCAACGTCGCCGCGTTCTTCCTGCAGCTGCGCGGGGACACCGGCCGGTTCGCGTTCACCCGGCTGGCCTACGACTCGACCGCGGCCTACGGGGCCATCGCGACCAGCCCGATCGTCCCGCAGGACGGCGTCTGGTACCTGCTCACCGGCGTGTACGACGCCCAGGCCGGGACTCAGTCGCTGTACGTCAATGGGGTCCTCCAGCAGACGGTGCCCTCGATCGCCCCCTGGTCCGCGACCGGGCTACTGGCCGTCGGGCGCGGCTTCTACAACGGCAACCCGACCGACTGGGTGAGCGGGTCCATCGACGACGTGCGCGCCTACTCCGGCGTGCTGCCCGCCGACCAGATCAAAGCACTGGCCGGTACCGGCTCGATCACCGTGCACGAGGACCGCCGGCCCGGGGCTGAACCCGACCCAGTTCGGTGAGTTCCTGGAGGAGATCAACCACTCCGGTGACGGCGGCATCTACGCGGAACTGGTCCGCAACCGCGACCTCAAGGAGAGCAGCACGTCCCCGGTCTACTGGTCGGCGGTGCAGAACAATGGGGCGGCGGCCAGCATCGCGCTGGACAGCTCCCAGCCACTGAACAGCGCCAACCCGGTCGCGCTCAAGCTGACCGTGACCAGCCTGCCGTCCGGCGGCCAGGCGGGTATCGCCAACGACGGCTACTTCGGCGTCCCGGTTACCGCGGACACCACGTACCACCTGTCGTTCTTCGCCAAGGCCGGGTCCGGGTTCGCCGGGCCGCTGACCGCGTCGCTGGAAAGCAGCAGCGGCCGGGTCTGGGCCAGCACCACGATCCCGTCCATCACCAGCGACTGGGCCCAGTACAAAGGCACCATCACCACGCCGCGCGGGATCGTGCCCAGCCTGGACAACCGGCTGGTCATCACGACCAGCAACACCGCGGCCGCGGGCAGCTCGGCCTGGTTCACGTTCGTCTCGCTGTTCCCGCCCACTTTCGACAACACGCCGAACGGGCTGCGCATCGACCTGATGCAGAAGCTGGCCGCGCTGCACCCCGGTTACCTGCGTATCCCGGGCGGCAACTACCTGGAGGGCCAGAACCTGTCCACGTACTTCAACTGGAAGAACACGATCGGCCCGGTGCAGGACCGGCCCGGCCACTTCAACAGTGCCTGGGGCTACTGGTCGCAGGACGGCATGGGGCTGCTCGAATACCTGGAGATGGCCGAGGAACTCGGCGCGCAGCCCATCCTGGCCGTGTTCGCCGGCTACACGCTGAACGGGACGGTGGTGCCGCAGAGCCAGCTGCAGCCCTACGTGCAGGACGCGCTGGACGAGATCCAGTACGCGATCGGGCCGGCCAGCAGCAAATACGGCGCTATGCGGGCGGCCGACGGGCACCCCGCGCCGTTCAACCTGAACTATGTGGAGATCGGGAACGAGGACTTCTTCGACAACTCGGGCAGCTACAACGCCTACCGGTTCCCGATGTTCTACGACGCGATCAAGGCCGCTTACCCGCAGCTGAAGATCATCGCGACCACCAACGTGACCAGCCGTACCCCGGACGTGATCGACGACCATTACTACTCCAGCAACCCGGACGTGCTGGCCGCCGACGCTACTGCCTACGACAACACCAGCCGCAGCGGGCCCGAGCACATCGTGGGCGAGTACGCGGTCACCCAGGGCTCGCCGACCGGCACGCTGGCCGGCGCGCTCGGTGAGGCCGCGTTCCTGACCGGTGTGGAGCGCAACGCGGACGTGGTCATCGGCGCCTCGTACGCCCCGCTGCTGGTCAACGTCAACGCGCAGAGCTGGCCGACCAACCTGATCGGCTACGACGGGCTGCGCAGCTACGGCTCGCCGTCCTACTACGCACAGAGGATGTTCGCCGATTCGGAAGGCGACCACGTCGCGCCGTCGCAGATCGCCGGCGGCAACGGCAACCTGTGGGCGGTCGCCACGACCAAGGCTGGGACCACCTACCTGACCGTGGTCAACCGGGGCACGTCCGCCACCAGCGTGAACGTGGACCTGGGCGGCATCAGCGGAGTGTCAGGGGGCACGGCTACTGTGCTGACCGGGGACCCCACCGCGATGAACTCACTAGCCCACCCGACCGCGATCAGCCCGGTGACCCACCCGGTTGGCCCGCAGGGAGCGGACTTCCGGTACACGTTCCCGGCCAGCTCGCTCACCGTGCTGGCCCTGTCCACCCACTGGATAGCCCCGGCCGGCGCGGCTCCTAGTCCCCTCCCGGGCAGCCGCGCCGGCCGGCCTACACTGGCCAGCTTTCCTCGCGGTAGCCCAGCTCAGGGCTAGGCCGCCGCGCCACTCGGGCCAGTCAGAACCCGAAGTTCTTGCCGTTGAGGACCTGACTGGCCGGCGGCGGGGCCAGCCGCACCGCTGTGCCGTACCCGGTGAAGTCGAGCCGTGCCGCGTTGGTGCCGGTGCTGATCAGGCGAAGGAACTCCGGCCTGGCGGCGACGGAGACGTCCAGGATGCCGCTGCCCTGCTTGTCCTTCCCGCCGATCTGCAGCGCCGGTGGCTGGCCACCGTAACGTCCTTGCCCATGCCCAGCGCGGGCACCTTGCCGAACATCCCGGCCAGCTGGTTGGGCTGGCAGAGCTGACCAAACGCGCCGAACTGGCTGGTCTTAGACGGCTTCATCCACTTGCCCCCGAGCAACTGCAGCGCGGCTGCGTTGCTGCCGCCGAAGTGGGTCCAGAACGCGTTGTTCGGCTTGAGCCAGATCTGCTTGCCGATCATGATCAGCCGGAAGGCGCCCATGCCGTGCAGCGCCATGCGGCCGTCGCAGCCCTGGCCGCGGACCAGGCTGAGGTTGAGCCGGATCCGCAGGCCGGATCCGGTGACCGTCCCCGCGACGTGGACCGTGGTCGCGGTGTGCAGGTCGGCGACGGCCCGGATGACGACCTGGGTCGCGGAGAGCCCGGCGAGCGGGTTGGCCATGGTCAACGCGCTGCCGCTCGCGCTGGCCGTCGCGCCGGTGTTGGCGGCGCTACCGCCCAGGTACCCGCAGCCGCCGGGCCCCAACGGCCAGGGCCAGGGCCAATAATGCCGCCGCCGGGACGCGCCCTCTTCTGGTCAATGGTCTCGTCTCGTCCCTCGCCATGCCTGCTCCTCACCCGATGCTGTTAGTTTCCTGGACGTGCGCTGAATGGAGCATGCGCGCGCGGCGGGCCGCCGTAACAGCGGTCCCGTGCGCAGTTACCGAGCCGTAAGGACCCGGCTCAGACCGGCCAGGTCTCCTCGCGGTAGCCCATGTCCCAGAACATCCACTCGTAGCGGCTGGTCGTGCGGAAGTGCCGGTGCACCCGCGCGCGCTCGGCCGGGGCCAGCTCCGGGCCCAGCCGGTCGGTCACGTCCAGCACCGACTGCACCACGTCGCCGAACTCCTCGCCGCCGTACATGTCGATCCACCGCTGGTAGCGCGGGTCCGGCGAGCCGCGGCGGAGCAGTTCCTTGCCCACCTCCCAGTAGATCCAGTAGCACGGCAGCACCGCGCCGACGCCCTCCGCGTAGGACCCGCCGTGCACGGTGGCCAGCAGGTAGCTGGTGTAGGCCAGGGTGGTCGGCGCGGGCTGCGCCGCGTCGGCCACCGCCGGGTCGATGCCCAGGTCGGCCAGCAGCGTGCCGTGCAGCGTCGACTCCACGGCGATCACGTCCGCCGCGTGCCGGGCGAACATTTCGGTGGCCGCGGTATCCGGCGCCCGGCCCGCGATGGCGGCCAGCGCGTTCGCATAGCTCCGCAGGTAGAGCGCATCCTGCACGACATAGAACGCTGAACGCCTCCTGGGGCAGGCTGCCGTCGGTCAGCCCGGCGAGGAACGGGTGGGCCAGGATGGCGTCGTAGATGCCGGTGATGTCCGCCCACAGCTCGGCGCTGAACCGGTCGGTCATGCTCGCTCCTCGGGCGGTTGGCGGCTAGCCGGGAAGTCTGGCACATCGTGCAGCACGTGCACGGGGCCGTCGCCGCCGCCGAGCGCGGCCAGCCCGTGCGCGACCGCGTCGCCGGCCAGCTGGGCGGCCTGCCGGGCCGCCTCGGCCAGCGGCAGCCCGGCGGCCAGGCCGGCCGCCAGCGCGGCCGAGTGCGTGCAGCCCGGCCCGTGCGTGGCCGCGACCGGGTGCCGGGCGACCGGGATGGGCAGGTGCGCCGGCCGTCGAAGAGGTGGTCCACCGGTTCCGCGCCGTGCCCGCCGGTGATCAGTACCGCGGGGGCGCCCATGGCGGCCAGCCGCTCGGCCAGCTCGGCGCGGTCCTCGGTCTTCAGCTGGGTCAGCGCCTGCGCCTCGGGCAGGTTCGGGGTGACCACGGTGGCCAGCGGGAACAGCCGGCCGATCAGCGTTTCCACCGCGTCCTCGCGGAGCAGCCGGGCGCCCGAGCTGGCCACCATGACCGGGTCCACGACCAGCGGCAGGCCGCGCGGGGCCAGCGCGTCGGCGACCGCCTCGATCAGCGGCGCGGAGAACAGCATGCCGGTCTTGGCCGCGTCCGCGCCGATGTCGTCCAGCACCGCGTCGATCTGCGCCCGGGCGAAGGCGGGCGGCACCTCATGGATGGCGGTCACGCCCAGGGTGTTCTGCGCGGTGAGCGCCACGATGGCGGACATGCCGTGCGCGCCGCACCGGGCGAACGCCTTCAGGTCGGCCTGGATGCCCGCGCCGCCGCCGGAGTCCGACGACGCGATGGTCAGCACCCTGCTTATTGGCGCCTCCGGCGGCGCTGGGATCCGCCTCCTTCCCTCGTCGCTCGGTCCAGTTCGGCGGCGCGCCGCCTTCGGCGCGGGGCGCCTCCCCGCCCTCCTCGCTCGTTCCTCGCTCGTCGGCCGGTCGGCGCCGTGCTCCTTTGGCTCGTTCACCGGTGGGCCCTCGGGCAGGCCGGTGAGCGGGCTGGACGCCTGGGCGTGCCAGCGCCGGGAGATCCGGCCGGCGGCGCGGGCGTCGTACCCGGCCGCCACGGCCAGCCGCATCGCGCGGGCCATCCGCTCCGGGTCGGCGGCGCGGGTGATGGCCGACGCGATCAGCACCCCGGCGCAGCCCAGTTCCATGGCGAACGCGGCGTCGCTGGCCGTGCCGATCCCGCGTCCAGGATGACCGGGACACCGGCCTGCTCCACGATCATCGCGATGTTGTGCGGGTTGCGGATGCCCAGCCCGGACCCGATCGGGGCGCCGAGCGGCATGACCGCCGCGCAGCCCGCGCCCTCCAGCTGCCGGGCCAGCACCGGGTCGTCGTTGGTGTAGGGCAGCACGATGAACTCGTCGTCCACCAGCAGCCGGGCCGCCTCCAGCAGCTCCACCGGGTCCGGCAGCAGGGTGTGGTCGTCGGCCACCACCTCCAGCTTGACCCAGTCGGTGCCGAGCGCCTCCCGGCCCAGCCGCGCGGTGAACAGCGCCTCGCTGGCCGTGTGGCAGCCCGCCGTGTTGGGCAGGATGTGCACCCCGGCCTGCTGCAGCGTGCCGAGCAGCGACCCGGTCCCGCCGGGCGCGACCCGCCGCATGGCCACCGTGCTGACCGCGGTCCCGGAGGCGGCCAGCACCCGGCCGAGCACGTCCAGGCTCGGTCACCCCGCCGGTGCCCACGATGAGCCGCGAACTCAGTTCCCGGCCGCCGAGCAGCCAGGTATCGCCGGGCTGGCCAGCGGCGCGCCGGCGCGGGCGGCCGCTCGGCAGGCCGACCGCGTTATGTATCTCGGTCTCGGTCATTGTCATCCTCCCTGCACGGCCGTGACCACCTCGACCTGGTCGCCGTCCTGAAGCGTGGTAGCGGGCCAGGCGCGGCGCGGCACGACCTCGCCGTTGACCGCGGCCGCCACACCGGCCGGCTGGCCGGTCACGGTGGCGACGACCTGCGCCACGGTGGCGCCGGCCGGTGCCTCGCGGGGCTCGCCGTTGACGGTCATGCTTCATGCCGACCGCACCGGAGTCGTGAACCGGTCCGGCGTGAACGGCGCCCACTCCGCGGCCGGCGGCTGGCCGGTCAGCCAGGCCACCGTGGCGTCCGCGGTCACCGCGGAGAGCAGGATCCCGTTCCGGTAGTGCCCGGTGGCCAGCAGCAGCCCGGTCCGCCGGCCGGGCCCGACGACCGGGCCGTTGTCCAGGGTGCCGGGCCGCAGCCCGGCGCAGGTCTCGGCCAGCACCAGCTCGCTGAGCACCGGGAGCACGCTGAGCGCGTCGCGGAGCAGGTCGTGTACCGCGCCCGCGGTCACCGTCTGGTCCGGGCCGCGTTCTTCCTGGGTGGCCCCGACCACCAGCTCGCCGTCGGCCCGCGGCACCAGGTAGACGTCGGTGCCACGCACCACGGCCGCGCACCGTGTGGCTGAGCACCGGCGGCATGGCCGCGGGCAGCCGCAGCCGGAGCAGCTGGCCCTTGACCGGGCGGACCACCCCGGCCAGCCAGCCGGCAGCCCGGCTATCCCGGCCGAGGCCAGCAGCCCGCGGCCACGACGACGGTTCCGGCAGCCGATGGCGCGCGCCGCCGGCGAGCTCGGACCCCGGCCACCGGCGCCGCCAGGGCTGCGCTGGCCGGTCACCTGGTCACGCACGGTGCGCACCCCGGCGTGCGCGCGCCGCCTGGCGCAGCGCGGCCAGGTAGCGCCGGTTGTCCACCGACCAGTCGCCCGCGAACAGGGCGCCGCCGCGGACCTCCGGGGCCAGGAACGGCTCCAGCTTGCGGAATGGCCCGGCTGTCCAGTTCGGCCGCGTCCAGGCCGACCGACCGGCGGAACTCGGTCAGCCGGAGCAGGGCCGCGTGGTCGCCCGGGTCGTACGCCACGGCCAGCGTGCCTTCCTGGCGCAGGCCGACCTGCTGGCCGGTGCGTTCTTCCAGCTCGGCCGCGAAGGTGGGGAACCGGCGGACGGCCAGCAGGTTGAGCCGGAGCAGCGCCTCCTCGCCGAACATGCTCTCTGACACCGGTGCCAGCATGCCCGCGGCGACCAGGGACGCGCCGTCGTCCCGCGCCGGATCCACCAGCACGACACCGAGGCCGGCCGCGGCGGCACGCCAGGCGATCGCGGTGCCGATGACGCCGCCGCCCACGACGACGACGTCTGCGGCCACAGCCATAGAGGGCTCCCTTCGCCGGTATGACCCGGATCAGGTTCGACGGTCGGAGGCGGATCAGCCTCCCTCTCAGCCCCTAGCCTGGGGCTCCCGTGGTCGGTACGTGCCGACGCGAGCGAGCTTCAGCTGATGGGTCTGCGTCCCGCCTACGGGGTGAATGCGTGGTGATGCTTGGATGGCCCGGTGACGACGGACCTGCGGGAGCAGTTGAACGACGCCCGGCTCTACCTGTGCACCGACGGGCGGCGGGACCGGGGGGATCTGGCCGAGTTTCTCGATGGGGTGCTCGCGGCCGGGGTGGACATCGTGCAGTTGCGCGAGAAGGGCCTGGAAGCGCGGCAGGAACTCGCGCTGCTCGAGGTGTTCGCCGCCGCCTGCCGGCGGCACGGCCGGCTGCTGGCCGTGAACGACCGGGCCGACGTCGCCGTGGCGGCCGGTGCGGACGTGCTGCACCTGGGCCAGGACGACCTGCCAGTGCCGGTGGCGCGGCGCATCCTCGGCCCCGGCCCGCTGATCGGGCGGAGCAGCCACAGCCCGGGCCAGGCGGCCGCGGCGTCCGCCGAGCCGGGGGTGGACTACTTCTGCGCGGGCCCGGTCTGGGTCACCCCGACCAAGCCGGGGCGTCCCGCGACCGGCCTCGGGCTGCTCAGCCACGTGGCCGGCGGCCAGCCGTCCCGGCCCTGGTTCGCGATCGGCGGCATCGACCTCGGCCGGCTGGACGAGGTGCTGGCCGCGGGCGCCCGCCGGATGGTGGTGGTCCGCGCCATCACCGATGCCCCCGACCCGGCCGCCGCAGCCGCGCAGTTCGCCCGCCGCCTCCGCGCCCACGCCGAAGGGGGCGCGCCGCCGGCTGGACAGTGAAGGGGAATGGGGAGGTGGGCGGGGAGGGAGCGAGGAACGAGCGACCGGGCGACGAGGGAAGGCGGCGGGTATAGCGCCCCCGGAGGCGCAAATGTTAGAGCCCGGTGACGGGGCCAACTGACCCATGGCCGATGCGTACGTCTCATCGCAGAATGTAATCAGGGACACGAACTAGTGACTACTATGCGTGAGTGATTGATTGCGTAGTGGGGGGGACGGTGGCGACTGCGATGGACGGCGCGATGCCCACCGACCTGGCCGAAGCGGTCCGCAGCATGCCCTGCCGGGCCTGCCAGGCGGGCCGCGGCGACTACTGTCCGTCCGACGGCAGCCATCTGGCCCGGTGGCAGCTGGCCACCGCCGCCGGGCTGGTGTCCGGGCGGGACTTCGCCCGCGCCGCCGAGCTGGCCCGGCCGGGACCGCCCGGTCTGGAACCGGGCCTGGCTGTGGTACCGGAACTGTCCGGCGTGGTGTGCGCGGCGGCCGGGCACCCGCTGCGCTGGGCGGCGGCCGGCCAGCCGCCGCAGTGGACCCACGCGGACCGGGAAGCCGGCCGGTCCTGCCTGGCGGCGGTCACCCCGGTCCCGGCGTACGGTGAGCCGTGCCGGTACCTGCGCCGGCACTGGTTACTGTCGGTACCCGCGGTGGCGGTAGCGGGACCCGTCCCGGCCTGCCAGCGCTGTGCCCGCAAGCAGGCCCGCCGCCGTCGCCGCTAGGCGGCTCGCGGGGCCGGGCTGGAGATGCGCCGACGCAGGTGGCCGAGGGCATGCGCGAGCAGCCGGGACACGTGCATCTGGGAGATGCCCAGGGACCGGCCGATCTCGGCCTGGGTCATGTCGCCGTAGAACCGCATCATCAGGATGCGCTGCTCGCGCCGCGGCAGCTCGGCCCAGTGCGCGGAGACCGCTTCCATGCCCAGCATGTGCTCCATGGCCGGATCGTCTTCGCCCAGCGCGTCGCCCAGGGTGGGCGCGTCCGGCGCTTCGGCCAGCGGCGCATCCAGTGAGGCGGGCTGCATCATCATGTCGGCCTGCAGCGCCTCGCGTACCTCGGCTTCGCTGCACCCCACGGATTCGGCCAGTTCCGCGTGGCTGGGCTGGTGGCCAGCCTGCTGGGTGACCTCGCGGGCCGCCCGGCGCACTTCGAGGAGCCGTTCCTGGACCGGCCGCTCCACGTGGACCTGCCAGCGCTTGTCCCGGAAGTAGCGCTTCAGCTCGCCGCTGATGCACGGCTGCGCGTAGGCGGCCAGGTTGCGGCCGAAGCTGGGGTCGAAGTTGTTGATCGCCTTGACCAGGCCGAGGTAGCCGACCTGCATCAGGTCCTCGGTGGGTTCCGGGCTGCGCCGGTACCGGTTGACGCAGCCGCGGACCAGCCCGCGGTAACGCCGGACGAGCAGCTCGCAGGCGGAGGACCGGCGGCTGCTGCAGCCGGCAGCGAGTGGATGAGTTCCAGCAGTTCAGCGTCGCTGATGGTGTCGGCCGCGGCTGCCGGCGCGGGGGACTCCTGCCGCCTGTCAAGCATTTCCATATGGCAATCTTTGCACGGTGGACATAGGGGTCGCGCATCGGGGGCCTGGCAGTCCCGGATCGGGCGGTACCGAATCGATCCGGCTGTGCACCGTAACCGCCCCGGGTGCGTCTTCTATGCGTCACGCTGGGGGCGCGAGAGGAAGGCACGAATGCGATACCGGGCGATGGCCATGACCGCGGCGGCGGTCACGGCGGGACTGACCGTGGCGGCCTGCTCGGCGGCCAGCCCGCACTCCGCGGCGAGCACCAAGCAGGCCCGCCCGGTGCACACCGCACCGCTCAGCGAGGCCAGCCCTGGCGGCGGTGCGCGCCGACGCCGCTGACTACCTGTCGCTGGCCTCGGCCGGCCAGTTCGCTATCACCTACCAGATGCTCAGCGCCACCGCCCGGCAGGCGATCACCCAGCAGGCCTGGGTGGCCGTGCACCAGGCCTGCGCCGGAACCAGTTACCGGATCAAGCACCTGGCGGTGGCGGGCAAGACAGCCACGGTGACTGTCGGGCTGACCGGAGGGTACCGCGGAACCCTGACCGAGACGCTCGTCTATGCGGCCGGGTCCTGGGGTGTCTCGCCCGGCGACCTGGGCCTGTATCAGCACGGCAGCGTGGCCGCCGACGTGGCTGCGGCCAAGGCCGGGGGCGACTGCGCCAGCTAGCGGGCCCGCGGGCCCGCCCGGGAACCCGCACCGGTGGCCAACCGTCATCTCAGCGGTACCTTGTGTGCAGGTGGGTGAAGGAGGCAGCCATGCGCTCAACCGGCCGGGATTTTCTCCGCCTGTGCGGGGTCGCCGTGATCGTGGGCGGCCTGGCGGCGGCGCTGGCCCTGCTGTTCATCCCGTTGCGGCTGGTGGCGGTGCCCGGCGGCATCGGCTACTGCGGCCCCGGCCTCAGCTCGGACAGCGCGCTGCGGGTCCGGGTCAACCCGGGGATCGTGAACACCGGGGGCGGCGGCCAGCGAGCGTCCGCCGCTCAGCAACGGCAACTCGAGCAGGTATGCACCCGCCAGGCCAACGGCCGGCTGATCGCGGCGACCGGCACCGTCGCGCTGGCACTGGTGCTGGGCGTGCCGCTGGTCGCGTTCGGCCGCCGTCAGGACAGCATCTCGGCATCCTCGTCCGGGCCGTCGTCGCTGAGTAGTTCCGGCACGCCCGGCAGCACCGTCTGGAAGTAGGACCGGGCGGCCGCCGTGGTGCCCACATCGGCGCCGGCCGCCTCGGACATGTACCAGCGGTGCTCCAGGATCTCGTGAAAGATCTCCGCCGGCGGCAGCCGGCCGCGCAGTTCCGCCGGGATGGCCGCGATCACCGGGTCGTAGATGTCGGTCAGCCACTGGCTGGCCGCGACCATTTCGGACACCGGATGGCCGCGCTGCTGTTCCAGGTACGCGCGGTAGCTGGCGATGTCGTTGAGCAGCCGGCGGGCCTGGTTCTCCTCCGCGGCCAGGCCGGTGCGCAGGAACAACTGGCGGCTGTGGTGGCCGGACTCGGCCACCCGGGTGCGCAGCCGCAGCCGGTTCCCATCCGGGGTGCTGATCAGCTCCACTTCGTCCACGTCGAAGCCCAGCTCATTCAGCCGGCGCAGCCGGTTCGCGATGCGGAACCGCTGGTCGTCCGGGTGCAGTAGCTCTTCCCGGGTCAGCTCGTCCCACAGCATCGCATACCGCCGGGGGAGCTCAGCCGCGATCTCCAGCGGATCGACGTCCGGGCTGAGCAGCTCACCGGCTTGCAGGTCCAGCAGTTCGCCGTAGACGCGCTCCTCGGCCAGATCCACGTCGTAGTTCCGCTGTCCCGCGGTAAGCGTCGGATGCATCTCGCTGGTCTCCGCGTTAACCAGGTAGGCCTCCAGCGTGCCCGCGTCATACCGGAACAGGGTGTTGGACAGCGAGCAGTCACCCCAGAAGAAACCGGCCAGATGCAGCCGCACCAGCAGCTCGACCAGCGCGTCGAGTAGCCGGTCGGTGGGCTGGCCGCCACGCGGGCTGGAGAAGACCGCCCGGTAGCTGGTGGAGTAGTCCAGGAACCGGGTGACCAGGATCGCGTCCATGTCCGGCCCGCGGTCTACCACCACGCCTACCACGTGCACCGCGGGCACACCGAGTTCGGCCAGCTTGCGGAGCAGCCGGTACTCGCGCCGGGCCAGCGACTCGTTGATCGCCTTGAGTGCGTACAGCTCCCCGTTGTCGGCCACGAACCGGACGATGTGCCGGGAGATGCCGCGCTGCCGGATTTCCACCAGCCGCGGGTCCTGCCACTCATCCAGCGGCTGCGTCCAGGGCAGGGTGAGCAGGCCGGCTGCCTCCTCGGTGGGCGGGCTGAACACGAACCGCACGTTCCTCGCCTTCCTGGCCGCAGCCCGGCCGGGGCCTGCTGGCTGAATCCCATTGGTACAAGCAGGTAAACCTCAGTTAAGTTCCTGTCTTCCCGGGTATGCGGGTACTTTCCACCGTCTATGCTGCGTACCCGGACATTGCGTGATCTTCCGGAGAGGACAGCATGCGCATCACGGTAATCGGCACCGGGTATCTCGGTGCGGTGCACGCCGCATGCATGGCGGAGATCGGGCACGACGTGCTCGGCGTGGACAGCGACGTCAGCAAGATCACCGCGCTGCGCGAGGGCCGGGCGCCGTTCTTCGAGCCTGAGCTGGAGGACATCCTGCTCCGCGCGGTCGGCTCCGGGAAGCTCCGCTTCGGCACCTCACTGGCCGAGGCCGGCCAGTTCGGCGAGGTGCACTTCATCTGTGTCGGCACCCCGCAGCTGCCAGCCGCGTCCGGCGCCGACCTGAGCCACATCGAGGCGGTCATCGACGGCCTGGCGCCGCACCTGACCCGGGACTGCCTGGTGGCGGGCAAGTCCACGGTGCCGGTCGGCACGGCCGCCCGGCTGGCGGCCCGGATCGCCGAGCTGGCCCCGGCCGGCCTGCGCGCGGAGCTGGCCTGGAACCCGGAGTTCCTGCGCGAGGGTTACGCCGTCCAGGACACGCTGCGGCCGGACCGGATCGTGGTGGGCTCGACGTCGGAGGCGGCCGACGCGACGCTGCGCGCGGTCTACGGCCCGGTCCTGGACACCGGCACGCCCTACATCCCGACCGATCTGGCCACCGCGGAACTGGTGAAGGTGGCGGCCAACGCGTTCCTGGCCACCAAGATCTCCTTCATCAACGCGGTGGCCAACGTGTGCGACGCGGCCGGGGCGGACGTGATGACGCTGGCCGACGCGCTCGGGTACGACACCCGGATCGGGCGGCGCTTCCTGACCGCCGGGCTCGGCTTCGGCGGCGGCTGCCTGTCCAAGGACATCCGCGCGTTCCTGGCCCGGGCCGACGAACTGGGCGTGGCTGACTCGCTGCAGTTCCTCCGCGAGGTGGACGAGATCAACGTGGCCCAGCGCGGGCTGGCCGTCGACGTCGCCCGTGAACTGGCGGGCGGTTCGTTCACCGGGCGGAACGTGGCCGTGCTGGGTGCCGCCTTCAAGCCGGACACCGATGACGTGCGCGACTCGCCCGCGCTGAGCGTCGCCGCCGCGATCCAGGCCGAGGGCGCGGTGGTGCGCGTGCACGACCCCCGGGCCAGCTACAACGCGCGCAAGGTGTGCCCGGCGCTGGACTACGCCGAAGAGGCGGTCAAGGCGTGCGAGGCGGCCGATGTCGTGCTGCACCTGACCGAGTGGCGTGAGTACCGGGAGATCGACCCGGTGCGGCTCAGGTCGGTGGTCCGGGCCCCGCGGCTGCTGGATGGCCGCAACGTGCTGCCGCTCGGCGAGTGGCGCGCGGCGGGCTGGACCGCGCGCACCCTGGGCGCGGCCCGGCGGGCCTGACACCGGCCGGGCCGGGCACCTGACGCCAGCGGCCGGGGCCCCAGATCGGCCCAGGTTCGTCGGCTCAGGTCAGCCCAGGTTCGTCACGGAGGCCAGCCGGACTTCGTCCGGCCGGGACCGGAACCACTCCACGGTGCGGCGGAGCCCTTCCTCGGCCCGGATCTCCGGCTTCCAGCCAAGCAGGTTGCTGGCCCGGGTGATGACCGGGCAGCGCCGGGTCGGGTCGTCCACCGGGAGCGGCACATTTTCCACCGTGGCGGACGACCCGGTGATGCGGAGGATGAGCTGGGCGAATTCGGCCACGGTGAATTCCTCCGGGTTACCGAGATTCACCGGGCCGCGCTCGGTGCAGTCGATCATGCTCACGATGCCCCGGATAAGGTCATCGACATAGCAGAAACTGCGGGTCTGGCTGCCGTCCCCGTAAATAGTCAGCGGGTCACCGTTCAGCGCCTGGGTGATGAAATTCGTCACAATACGCCCGTCGCGGGCGCTCATGCGCGGCCCGAATGTGTTGAAGATCCTGACGATCCCCACATTGGCCCCGCGCGATTCCCCGTAGGCCTGGGTCAGTGCCTCGGCAAATCTCTTGGCCTCGTCGTAAACGCTGCGCGGGCCCACTGGGTTGACATTGCCCCAATACTCTTCGGGCTGCGGGTGAACGGCTGGGTCGCCATACACCTCGCTGGTGGAGGCGAGGACGAAACGCGCGTGGTTGCGCTCGGCCAGGCGCAGCGCATTCTCGGTGCCCCGGCTGCCGACCGCGAGCGTCTCCAGCGGCAGCCGGTGGTAGTCCGGCGGCGAAGCGGGGCTGGCCAGGTGGGCGACGGCATCTACCGGCCCGGGCACCTCCAGCGCGCTGCTGACGTCGGATTCCAGCAGGGTGAATTCCGGCAGGCCAATCAGGTGAGCCACGTTATCTGGCCGGCCGGTGGCGAAGTTGTCCACGCAAACCGCGGCGTCACCGCGGGCAATTATGGCGTCACATAGGTGCGAGCCGAGGAAACCGGCACCACCTGTCACCACGACTCGCATGCTTCTCCCGGGCAACTCCGACTCCAGGGCGCTCATCCCAGCCTATGAATCCAGTAGGAAAAAGGCTGGTATGTATTTGTGCCGATAATCTAACATTGCCCGGGTCTGGCCCGTGGCCGATCGACCCAGTGCGATCGACACAGTGTAAGACACGCCCGGGTCAGGCCGGTGCGGGCGGGACTATGACGATCATGGTCAGGGTCAGCGGCTCCGCCCCATCGTTCCGGTAGGCGTGCGGCAGGCCGCCGGAAAACCGGGCGCACTGGCCCGCGCCGACCTGGTAGGCCGCCCCGGCCACGGTCAGCGTCAGCGTCCCGCTCTCCACCCAGGCCAGCTCGCGGGTGGCTGGGGTGTGCGCGTCGCCGCCCCAGCCCTCGCCGGGCTGTACCGTCCAGCGCCACAGCTCGGCCGCCCAGGGTGCGTCGGTAGCCCCGATGATGGTGCCGGTCCCGCCGGCCGGGCCGCGCCACAGCACCCGGCTGGACTCCGGCCCGGTGATCTGTACGCCCGGCTGGTCGGCGATCTCGACCAGCCTGGTCACCGGTACCCCGAACGCGTCGCTGAGCCGGGCCAGCGTGGCCAGGTTCGGGTTGGACCGGCCCTGCTCCAGCGCGACCAGCACGCCTTTGCTCACCCCGGACCGGGCGGCCAGCTGGTCCAGCGACCAGCCCCGTTCGGCCCGGAGCAGCTGCATGGTGCCGGCCAGTGCGACGGTTATGTCATGTGCTGCCATCGTTTATCCGTTTCACAGCGCGAGCTACGGTCGGTAGAGTGAACCGTACAGTTCACTGTACTGACCGAAGCCTTCCACCCGGGGAGTTCTCCGTGGTCATTGTCTTCGCTCTGGCCGCTGCCGTGCTGTACGGCAGCGCCGACTTCCTCGGTGGCGCGGCGTCCCGGCGGCTGCGCGCCTCGTCCGTGCTGACCGTCTCCGCCCCGGTCGGGGCGGTCGTCCTGCTGGCCGCCGCGCTGCTGGCCAGCGGCCGGCCGCAGCTGGCCGGGGTGCCCTGGGCCGCCGCCGCGGGCGCCTGCGGCGGGGTCGGGCTCATCGTCTTCTACGCTGGCCTGGCCGCCGGGCCGATGCGCCTGGTCGCCCCGGTGTCCGCGCTGGTGTCCACGGCGCTCCCGGTGGGCGTGGCGATCGCCTCCGGGGAGCGGCCCGGGCTGGCCGTCTACCTGGGCGGCCTGATCTGTGTGCTGGCCACGGTACTGGTCAGCATGGAAGGACGCCGTGGGCCAGATACCGCGCATCCGCCGGCGGCCCGCGGGCTGGCCTACGGGATCGTCGCTGGGATCATGTTCGGCCTGTTCTTCGTCTTCCTGCGCATCGCGGCGACGTCCGGGGTGCTGTGGCCGAGCGCGCTGTCCCGGGCGACCGGGGCGGTCATCCTGCTCGGGGTGGCCGTCTGGGCGGGCGCACCGCCGGCCTGGCGCGGGGCCAGCCCGCGGGTGCTGGCCGCGGTGATCGGGTGCGGGCTGCTCGACGCTATCGCCAACGTCTGCTACGTGCTGGCCACCCGGGTCGGCCTGTTCGGTATCGCGGTCGTGCTCACGTCGCTGTACCCGGGTGTCACCGTGCTGCTGGCCCGGCTGGTGCTGGCCGAGCGGATCCGGCCGGTGCAACTGGCCGGGCTGCTGCTGGCCATCGCCGGCATCGCGGTGGTCAGCACGTGACCAGGCGCCGATCCGGACTCGTGCTGCCGGACGATCGCCGATCGTCCGGCAGCACGAACCCCGGGGAAGGGGCCTGACTCACTTGGCTGGCACGGTCAGTCGTCGCCAACGTCTCTATTCTCGGCGATGAGCGTGTCCGCCGACACCGTCTTCCGGCCCTTGCACAGCGGGCACAGGTAGGTGCTCTCCTCGCCGTCCTCGTTGCGCTGCACGAGCACGCCCTGGCCGTCGCACTGCGGGCAGGGAATCTTCTCCGCGGGGAAGATCAGGGCGCAGATTTCCAGGTAAAGCTGCTCCGGGTAGGGCACGTGGTCGATGGTCCGCAGCGCCTGGTCCTGGCCCGCCGACTCAAGGATGAACGAGCCGTAGCCCAGCACCCGGCCCAGCGAGCTGCGCTGGAAGCTCATGTCGGTCACCTTGACCAGTGGCATCATCGCGATCTTGCGGGTGAACACCCCGCTGGCCTCGAGCATCCGGTCGGAGGTCACCACGAAGTAGTCCTCGGACCACTCCCAGGCCTTGAAGCCCAGATAGGCCAGAAAGATCAGGCAGATGACAAGCAGCACGAGGACGGCGTCGTGGGTATGCAGCAGGATCGTGCTGCCGACCACGATCGAGATCAGGATCGCGGCGAGCGCGAGCGCGATGGGGCCGATCAGTACCGCCGGGTGCTTACGGACCGTGATCACCTGATGCTCATGCGGCAGCAGGTACTTGTTCACCGAGGCGGGACCCGCGTTCCGCGGCGTGATCAGCCTCATCGCAGGGTCAGATCGACTGGAAGAAGGTGGCCAGCGAGTTACCGGCTGACTTGAGGCCGTCGAGGATGTTGTGCACCGCATGCCCGGCCGCAGCCGGCTGTGTCACCAGGTAAAACGCCAAGAACGCGATAGCAGCCCAGCCGAGGATCTGCTTGATCTTCATGGTCAACTCCCAGGTCGCGCGCGCCTCAGACTGTTAACTCAGTTTAGCCCAGCGTAATTGCTTTACCAATGCTTCCCGGTCCGCAGGCAGCCACCGTACCTTGATCCCCGCCTGGCGCTGGCGTCACTCGCCTCAGTGCGGAGGAAATTGGGGACGCGCGGTGCAGCTGGGGCGAGTTCGCGGTTTTGCTTACTATAGGTGCACATCTGCCTGCCTGGGGTAGTGAATCAATGCCCGCGCTTCCGTGGCCCTGCTGAGGCAGCGGATTCGCACACGGGCATGCTGCCGATCTGACACCATTCCCTGGGCAGGCAGCGCTGATGAGGTGGGCGATGACGGATGTGAATGGCGGCAACGTCGCCGTGATCGTCTACCGTGAAGACGATGCGTGGGATACCGAGGTCCTGCCAGTCGTCCTCACTGAGGATCTGGCCGGCCTGATCCACGCGCTGCGCCAGCAGCCGAGCATGGGCGGCACGATCGGGCTGGTGGCGGTGGGGGACGACTTCTTTGTCGCGCTCCGGCTGCTGGCTGGGCAGGTGTCGGTGTTCCTGTCCGACCTGACCGCGGCGGTGGACTGGCCACTGGCCCGCCAGGTGCTGGAGTACCTGGACATCCCCATCCCCGGCGAGGACGACCTGGACCAGGTGCTGCCCGCCGGGGACATGTCCATCTTCGCCGACCTCGGCGTAGATGAGATGGACCTGGGCGCGCTGTCCGGCGATCTGGACCTGTTCCCGGACGAGGCGCTGGCCAGCATCGCGCGCAGGCTCGGCTTCGGCCCGGCGCTGGACCGCGCCCTGGATGCCGCGCTCGGGCCCTGAGCCACCATGGCCACCGGGTACCTGGCCAGTTTCGAGCCCGCGATGCGCGCCGCGCTGGCCGAGGCGGCCGGGGCGATGGCCCGGCAGCCCCCGGACGTCCCGGTGGGTGCCGTGCTGCTGGATGCCGCGGGCGAGATCATCGGCCGGGGCAGCAACCGGTGCGAGGTGGACACCGATCCCACTGCGCACGCCGAGATCGTCGCGCTGCGGGCGGCCGCCCGGGTGGCGGGCGACTGGCGGCTGGGTGGCTGCAGCCTGGTGGTCACCCTGGAACCGTGCACCATGTGCGCCGGGGCGGTGCTGGCCGCCCGGGTGGACCGGGTCGTCTACGGTGCCACCGACCTGCGGGCCGGGGCTGCGGGCTCGCTGTGGGACGTGCTGCACGACCGCAGGCTCGGCCAGCGGACCGAGGTCATCGGCGGGGTGCTGGCCACCGAGTGCGCCCGCCCGTTGCAGGAGTTCTTCGCCGGGCGGCGGCGGGCGGCCGACTTCGGCCTGCCTGGCTTCGGTCAGTAGCACCGGCCCAGTGCCGCCGGTCAGGTAGGCTCAGCGGCGGTGGAGTCGCCTAGTGGCCGAGGGCGCACGCCTCGAAAGCGTGTGAGGGGGCAACCCCTCCGTGGGTTCAAATCCCACCTCCACCGCCCATCCGGGACCGGCCCGGCCGCTACGGCCAGGCTTCGTGCCCCGGCTGCCAGCTGCGGGGACTGGTGCACTGCCAGGACGGCCAAGGCTGAGGGAGTGGAGTGCTAGAGCCGCAGAGCACCGTGCTGTTCCTCCTGCTCCTCGTGGTATTCGTCGCCCTCGTCGGGTGGATGGCCCTGGCCCGCCAGCCGGTGTTCCGGGTGTTCGCCGCCTGCCTGGCCTTTATCCCGGCGATGCTGTTCGGCGTGGCCGCGGTCAACAAGTACTACGACTACTACCAGACCTGGGGCGCACTGGCGGGCGACCTCGGCGGCCAGGGCACCACCCAGATCGCGTCGGCGCCCACCGTGGACCGCGCGTCAGCCCGGCAGATCAGCGCCATCCTGGGCAGCAAGCTGAACCTCAAGGCGGCCGCCCAGCACGGGCAGACCATCCGGATGAACGTGCCGGGCAAGCTCAGCCACCTGACCCGGACGGCGTACGTCTACCTGCCGCCGCAGTACTTCCGGGCCAGCTACAGCCACTACCGCTTCCCGGTCATCGAACTGCTGCCCGGGTTCCCGGGCAGCCCGGTGGACTGGATCAACGTGATGGGCTTCACCACCGCGTACGCCGCGCTACTGGCCGATGGGGTGGTCAAGCCCGCGGTACTGGTCATGCCGGACACCAACGGCGGGGTGCGCATCTCGCTGCAGTGCCTGAACGTGCACCACGGCCCGCAGGACGCCACCTACCTGGCCGTGGACCTGCCCAGGTACCTGCCGACCGTGCTGCGGGTGCAGCCGTCCGGGCCAGCCTGGGGGGTGGCCGGCTACTCCGAGGGCGGGTACTGCGCCGCCAACCTGGCCCTGGTGTACCGGCTCCGGTGGGGCGCGGCCGGCATCCTCAGCGGCTACTTCACCCCGAGCAAGGACCAGCTCGGTAACCCGCCGCGGGTGGTCAACCCGTTCGGCAGCGACAAGCACGCGCTGCGGGAGAACACGCCGCGGCTGCGCATCGCCGCGCTGCCGGTGAGCGACTCGATCCCGCAGTTCTGGCTGGGCGTGGGCAGCCGGGATGTGTTCGGGCTGCGCGAAGTCCGCAACTTCCAGCGGCTGCTGATCGCCCGCCAGCCCAGCGCCCGGCTGGACATCGTGCCCGGCGGCGGGCACACCATGGCTACCTGGCGCGACCTGGCGCCAGCGCTGCTGGAGTGGATGACCCCGCTGCTCACCGACGCGGCGCAGCACCCGTCGGAGTTCCAGCGGTTGGGCAAGGCGCGGGTGGCGCACACCCGGCCGGGCGGCAAAGCCCCGGTCAAGTCGGCCGCGCGCAAGTCAGTCCGCGCGCAGCCCACTCCGCCGGCCTGACGGCCTGGCCTGGTCCCCGGCGTCGAGGTCGAGGACCCGGGCGTGCAGCACGGTGCGCTGGTGCAGCGCCGCGCCGAGCGCGCGATGCAGGCCGTCTTCCAGGTAGAGCTCGCCGCGCCACTGGATGACGTGCGGGAACAGGTCACCGTAGAAGGTGGAGTCCTTGTCCAGCAGCAGCCGCAGATCCAGCACGGCCTTCGTGGTGATCAGCTGATCGAGCCGGACCGGCCGCGGCGCTACCTCGGCCCATTCCCGTGTGGTCCGGGCATGATCGGGATAGGGCCGCCCCTCCCCGACCTGCTTGAAGATCACGGCTTGAGTGTAGTTGAGCGCGGCGAGAAAGGGGCAGATGCTGCCGCCAGCCCGCATCTGGCGGCAGCATCTGCGTCTCGGTGACCGCGTGCCCGGCGGCGCTAGGGCGCTGCGCGCCGCGGCGCGGCCTGGTATGTCGCCCAGGCCAGGCCGCCCAGCGCGAGCAGCGCGCCGGCCCCCTCGGCGACCGCGGACAGCAGTTTCCCGGGCGGTCCCCAGGACGGCTCGTACATGCCCGGCAGGCCGGCCAGCGCCCCCACGTCGGCGTAGGTGTACAGCACCACCGCGCCGAACGCGCTGGCCGCGACCAGGAACGCCAGCACCCAGACCGGGCGGCGCGGCAGCACCAGCACGGCCAGCGCGACGAGCAGCGCGAGCACACCCTGGATCCGGAACAGCGCTCCCTGGCTGAGCAGGGAACCGGCGTTGGCGTCGTAGAAGTAGGCGTCCTGAAGGTGCACCACGCCGTCGGTGACCAGGGCCGCAGCCGTGCCCGCCCGGAGCAGCCAGCCGATAACCAGCATGCGCAACGCCCGTGCCGGGCGCGTCCCGGCCAGTTGGACCGGTGTCTGCAGGCCCATCACTCGCTCCCCTTCCCCTGTCCCTCTCCCCGCCAGCCCGGCCGACGCCCACCCCTACATATGTAGCCGACATATGTAGGGGTAGCGTCGTCAGGTCACGGCGTAGCTGCTCACGGCCCGCTCCAGCAGCCCGGCGTAGCGGGCCCAGTCCGCGGCCGGGGCGGCCGCGACGAGCACGCTGGCCGCCCGCGCGCCGCGCACGTAGCACGCGATCTCCCGGTAGTGGTTGGCGTGCACCTTGGTCACGTAGTCGTCGATCACGCAGGACCCGGTGCCGCCGCGGAAGGCCAGGCCGCTGGCCGAACCGTCCAGCTGAGCCGACCGGGCGTCATCGTCCCGCAGGTGCTCCACCCGGAAGTCAGCCCAGTCGCGCAGCGTCTCGTCGCCCTGCCGCGGGGTCACGTTCAGGTAGACCATGGTCGAGCCGGACCGGGTCAGCGCGCGGGACACGGTGCCCTGGTCGCCGCTGACCGGGCCGAGCCGGCCCGGGTAGGACAGCACCGCACCGCCGCCGGGCAGCGCCACCTGGCGCCAGGCGGCCGGCGCGGGCCCAGCCCGGAACCAGCCGAACGTCGCGCGGCCGTGGTGTCGGCTCCCCGCCTCCTGGCCGGCACCACGGCCGCGCGTGCTTGGCTGGCCGGACCCAGCCGAGGCCACGGCGACGGATGTGCCGATCGCGCCCGCGGCGACCACGGCCACGGCCGCCCCGGCCAGTGCCCGGGTCCGGTTGACTCGCATCGGTTCTGCTCCTGCCCTGATCGTCCGGCCTGGTCAGACGTTGCCGTCGCCGTCGCTCGGGCCGCCGCTGTTGTCGCCGTCGTGGTCACCGCCGCCGGCCTGCGGGATGCTGTTGCCGCCGCCCGACTTGGCCTGCGCCGACGACGAGGCGGGAGCTTTGCTTGCCGGGTGGCTCTGCGCCGGGTGCGACCCACCGCCACACGCGGTTACCAGCGCGATGACCGCGCCGAACAGGATGACGAGAAGTCGCCGTGGGATCATCGGGCACTCCGGTACGTCGGTGATTCCGCTCTCGGGAGATTGCACGGACCCGGCGGGCATCTGGTTCACGGGAAGGCCCCGGCTCGATCGCCGGTTAGCCACGTTGATTGACTGGGGACCGGAGTGTTTTCCACCAGATTGGCTGGGACCATGTCAGCAGCGAACCCGCCAGCCCCGCCCGCCACCGACGCCCCTGATCCGCGCCGCTGGCTCATCCTCGCGGTCATCGGCCTGGCCCAGCTGATGGTCGTGCTGGACGCCACGATCGTGAACATCGCACTGCCCACCGCTCAGCACGATCTGCACTTCAGCACGGTTGACCGGCAGTGGGTGGTCACCGCATACGCACTGGCGTTCGGCAGCCTGCTGCTGCTCGGCGGGCGGGTGTCCGCGATCGTCGGCCGGAAGGTAACCTTCCTCGGCGGGCTGATCGGGTTCGCCGCCGCGTCGGCGGTGGGTGGCGCGGCCACCACCTTCCTCATGCTGGTGATCGCCCGGGCCTGCCAGGGAGCGTTCGGCGCGTTCATGGCGCCGTCCGCGCTGTCGCTGCTGACCACGACGTTCGGCGGCACCAAGGACCGGGGCCGGGCGTTCGGCGTGTTCGGCGCCATCGCCGGCGCGGGCGGGGCCATCGGGCTGCTGCTCGGCGGGGTGCTGACCGAGTACCTGTCCTGGCGCTGGTGCCTGTACGTGAACCTGTTCTTCGCCGCGGCGGCGGCCATCGGCGGCGCCATCCTGCTCCGCCGGCACCCCCGCGGCGAGCGGCCCAAGCTGGACGTACTCGGGGCGCTGTTCGTCGCGTCCGGCATGTTCTGCATCGTCTACGGCTTCTCGAACGCCGCGATCCACGGCTGGCACACGCCGTCCACCTGGGGCTTCCTGATAGCCGGGCCGCTGCTGCTGGTCATCTTCGCCTGGTGGGAGTCCCGTGACCCGGCGCCGCTGCTGCCGCTGCGCATCGTGCTGGACCGGAACCGCGGTGCCGCCTACCTGGCCATCCTGATCGCGGGCTGCGGGATCTTCGGCATCTTCCTGTTCGTCACCTACTTCATGCAGCTGACGCTGGGCTTCTCCCCGGTGGTCACCGGGCTGGCCTTCCTGCCCATGGTCGCGATGATCATGATCGCGTCGAACCTGTCCAACATCGTGCTGATGCCGCGGTTCGGGCCCAAGCCGGTGGTCACCGTGGGCATGCTGCTGGCCACGGGCGGCATGGTCTGGCTGACCAGAATCAGCCCGCAGTCCGGCTACGCGGCCAACCTGCTGCCGCCGCTGCTGATCGTCGGGTTCTCCCTGGGCATGATCATCGCGCCGTCGATCAACACCGGCACGTTCGGCGTCCCGGTGGCTGACGCCGGGGTCGCCTCGGCCAGCGTGAACACCGGCCAGCAGCTGGGCGGCTCGATCGGCACGTCGCTGTTCAACACCATCGCCACCAGCACGACCGCGGCCTACCTGACCGCCCACCTGGCGCTGGCGGGCGGCAGGCCGAGCCACGGGCTGACCGAGCAGGCGCTGGTGCACGGCTACGTGCGGGCCTTCTGGTGGGCGGCCGCGATCTTCGTGGCCGGCGCGGTGCTGGTCGGCCTGCTGTTCCGCCGCGGCCCGCTGGCCCAGCAGGCAGCCCAGATCCGGGCGGCCACGGTGGCGGCCGGTGCGGCCGAGCCCGGCCCCGTGCCGCAGTAACCGTGCCGCAGTAACCGTGCCGCAGTGGCTACAGGGGGGCTGGCCGCGGCCAGCACTGCCGGCCGCGGCCACCCCAGATGGCCGCCCTGCTCCCCTCCTGGCTGCCGGTCAGCAGCGGCCCGCATACGCCCCGCTGGTGTAGGTGGTCCACGGTGACCAGTTGGCGCCGTCCGCGGACATGATGACCGCGGCCCGCGCGTTACCGTACGGGTCGTAGGTGGACAGCGCGCCGTTGACCGGATTGATCTGCCAGTATCCCCGTTCGCCGACGGTCCCGGTGGCGAACTGGTTCCCGCCGGACTCGGCCATCGCGATAGAGGCCGCGGTGACCTCGGCCGCCGGTGACCCGCCGGCGTCCACCCAGAGTTGCTCCAGGCCGGTGCAGCTCAGCGTGCCGGACAGGCTGGTGGTGGTGGCCGGGCTGGTGCTGGCCGCCGCGGAACTGCTGCCGACGGCGGCGGCGGAACTGCTGCCAGCGGCGGCGGCGGAACTGCTGCCGGCCGCGGCCGGGCTGGCGTGCCGCGGGGTGTACCCGATTCCGGCCGGCAGGTGCCGCGGCAGGCGGAGTTCCTGGCCGACGTAGATCAGGCTGGGGTCGCTGATCTTCGACTGGTTCGCGGCGAACAGCCCGTGCCAGTCGTCCGCGCTGCCGTAGAAGCGCTGCGCGATCCCGGACAGGGTGTCCCCGGCCCGCACGGTGTAGGAGTGAGCGGTGTAGACGTGAGCGCCGCGGCCCGGGTCACGGTGGGCGGCCTGGCGGGCCGGGAGGACGGCCGCGTCCAGCCGGGCGGGCACGCTGCGGGAGGCCGTGGCCACTGGCTTCGCGGTCGTGGATCCGTGGATCTGCGGGGCCGCGGTGGCGATCGTGCCCATGACGACGACGGCTGGTGCCGCCTTTCCCGCCGTCTGGGCGACCTTTTCCACCTGCGAGGGAGCGGTGTGCTGCCCGGTCCGCCTGATCTTCCGTTTCCTGCGATGCCTGGGTACTGAACTCACAAGGCTCCTCATGCCGGGGTTCGCCCGATTACTGGGCTTTAACACGCCGTTCGCCGGGCCGGACGGTCCTCCATTCCTCCGGCAGGATGCCAGCCCCCGGGGGGCGCCCGCAGTGAAACCGAACACTGGGCGCAGCCGGGTAGCCGGAGGCATGAACAGGCATGAACCACGCGTATCACCAAACGCCGTTGTCATCTTTGGCCGCAGAACCGGACGGCTGGCTCAGCGGGTGACCCAGGACACGCGGGCGGCGGGCGGCTCAGCCAGAATGGCGGGCGATGGATGCTGCGCAGCAGCCGCCCGCGCCGACCGGATCGTGGACCGTGTCGCGGCGGCTCGTGCTGCGCCCGGTGCCGTGGGACGCGGTGCAGGCGATCACCGCGGGCCGCCGGCTCCCCGGCTGGGCCGACGACTATCCGGCCGAGGGCGACGCGATGATCGCGGGCCTGCTGTTCCGGGCCGGCCCGGCCGCGTGGCCCGGGGCCAACCAGGCCTGGGGGCACCGGCAGGTGGTCGAGCGGGATACCGGCCTGGTGGTGGGCGGCATCGGGTTCCACGGCCCGCCTGGTGCGGCGGGCGAGGTGGAGCTCGGCTACGGCATCGTGCCGTCCCGGCAGGGCCGCGGCTACGCCACCGAGGCGGTGGCCGCCATGCTGGCCGTGGCCTGGGCCGACCCGGCGGTGGAGGCCGTCGTGGCCAGTACGGACACCGGCAATCTGGCGTCCCAGCGGGTGCTGCGGAAGGCCGGTTTCCGGCCGGTGGACGAGGACGGGGACGGGGAACTGCGCTTCCGGATACCCCGCCCGGGCGGGCCGGCTGACCAGGCTGGGCGGCGGGCCGGGCCGAGGTTAGGATCTGCTCGGGGGGAGACCATGACCAGCCCGGATGACGTGCTGCGCGAACTGGGTGAGCTGGCCACCTCGCTCGGCCCGGCCATCCAGCCGGCCGGGACCGAGGAACTGCTGCGGTCGCTGGCCGAGACGGCGCGGCGGCTGTTCGGCGCGGCCGCCTGTTCACTGGCCATGCTCAGCCCGGATGAGTCGGAACTGCGGTACACGACCGCCGCTGGCGCGGGCGCCGATCAGGTGACCGGGATGCGGATCCCGTCCGCCCAGGGCATCGCCGGCTGGGTGGTGCAGTCCGGCCAGCCGATCGCGATCAGCGATCTGGCCAGCGACCCGCGCTTCTCGCGGGAAACCGCCGAGCAGACCGGGTACGTCCCGCAGACCATCCTGGCCGTGCCGGTGCAGACCGCGCAGCGCATGCTCGGCGTGATCAGCCTGCTGGACCGCGACACGCGGCGGCCGGCCGCGGACCAGGACATGGCGCTGCTCTCGCTGTTCGCCGACCAGGCCGCGCTCGCGCTGGCCGGTGTCGAGGCGTTCAGCAGCCTGGGCCGGGTGCTGCTGGCCGCGCTGGCCGACGCCGCGGACGGCGCCGGCCTCGGGCACGCGCTGCGCCAGGCCGCCGGGCGACTGCCCGAGGGTGACCAGGACCTGGCCGAACTGGCCGCCGCGTTCGCCGCCCTGGCGCGCCGTGGCGCCGCGGAACGCCGGCTGGCCCTCGCGGTGCTCAGGGACGTGGCGGAGTACGCCGAGAGGCGGCCGCCACGGCCTCGCTAAGACCGGCATGGAGTGATGCCTTCGCCGCACCGGCACTGCGCCCGGTACCCCGCATCAACCTGCCTATCGACAAGGACTGGGCCTGGGCCGGCGCGTCCGGGGCCGGGGTCACCGTGGCCGTGGTAGACAGCGGCATCGACGCCGCCCACCCCGCGGTCGGCCGGGTGGACCGGGCGATCCGCTGGCGGTGGGACGCCGACCGGGCCGAGGCGGTGAGCGCCGAGGGGGCCCATGAGGATCTGTTCGGTCACGGCACCGCGTGTGCCGGGATCATCCGGCGGGCCGCCCCGGATGCGGCGCTGTGGTCGGTCCGGGTGCTGGGCAGCCAGGCTGAGCGGCAAGGGCGTGGTCTTCGCGGCCGGCCTGCGCTGGGTCATCGCGCAGGGAGCGCGGGTGGTCAACCTGTCGCTGAGCACCAGCCGCGAGGACTACGCGGAGCTGTTCCACGACATCGCCGACGAGGCGGCGTTCGCTGGTGTGGTGCTGGTCTGTGCCACCAACAACGTACCGGCCCCGACCTATCCGGCCCAGTTCTCCTCGGTCATCTCGGTCGCCGCGCACGACGGGCAGGACCCGTTCGCGCTGGACGCCAATCCGGCCCCGCCGGCCGACTTCGGCGCACCAGGCATCGACGTCGAGGTGCCCTGGCTGTCCGGCGGCAGCATCGTGGCTACCGGCAACTCGTTCGCCGCACCGCACGTCACCGGGCTGATCGCCCGGCTGCTCAGCAAGCACCCGCAGCTCACCCCGTATGAAGTCAAGACCGTGCTGCGCGCGGTGGCCAGCAACGCGGTGGCCGGGGAGGCCCGCCATGGTGGCTGAGCTGACCGCCGTGCTGCGGCGGACCGATCTGCTGGGCGCGCTGCCCGCCGCGGACCTGGCGGTCATCGCCGCGGCAGCCCGGCTGCGCACCTTCCGCCGTGGCCAGGTGGTGTTCAGCGCCGGCGACCCGGGTGACACCCTGATCGTGGTGGTCTCCGGGCGGGTCAAGGTGGTGGTCCGCTCGGCCGACGGGGCCGAGTTGACGCTGACCGTCATCCCGCCCCACGGCGTGTTCGGCGAGCTCAGCGTGGCCGACAGCGGCCCGCGGTCGGCCGACGCGGAAACGCTGGAGGAGAGTCAGTTGCTGCTCATCCCGCGGGAGACCATCCAGCAGGCCTGCGCGCAGCAGCCAGCGCTGGCCCAGGCGCTGACCGGCTCGCTGGCCGCGACGCTGCGGCGGCTCACCGAGGCCGCCTCGGACCTGGTCTTCCTGGACCTGCCCCGGCGGGTGGCCAAGGTGCTGCTCGGCCAGCCCCGCGGCGCGGACGGCCTGATCCGCTGCACGCTGACCCAGCAGGAACTGTCGCACCAGGCAGGCAGCACCCGGCAGAGCGTCAACGCAGCGCTGCGCGGGTTCGAGCGGCGCGGCTGGGTCCGGGTCCGGGACCGGGCCGTCACCGTGCAGCAAGAAGCCGCGCTCAGCCGGTTCGCCGGCCGCGAGATGTCGGCAAGCTGACAGCTGACGTGTCGGCTGGCTGACTGACGGCCAGCCCGGGGTGAGCCACGCTGGGGGCAGCGGGACATCCCGCAAGACGCGGCCACAGGGGAGGAACACCATGACCGAGCAGAACCCGAACCCAGACGTCACCGACGACACCGAAGGCCACTGGAGGAAGCCACGCGCCGCCGACGACCCGCTGCGGGCCGACGAGATGGCTGACGACACCGAGGGGCATGGCCGGCGAATCGGCGACGACATCGGGGACGAGGACGACACCGAGGGCCACTTCAGGAAGCCCCGCTGAGCCAACCGCCGTCACGGGGGCAGGCCGGCCTGCGGCTGGGGCGCGGCCTGCGGCCCGCCCGCGTCGCGCCCCAGATCGCCGCGGGTGAGCCCGGCTTGCCGTGCACATCACGGATTCATGGGGTGTTCTAAACCAGAGTTGCCGTCTTAAGGTTGCCTGGTGGAGAGGTGCGCGCGGTGCAGCGCGTCTCTAGGGGCGGGCGACCGATTCTGCGGGGATTGTGGCGCGCCCCTGGTGGCCTGCCCCACGTGCGGTGAGCCAGCCACCGCGGGCAAGCGCTTCTGCCGGGCTTGCGGCACCGCGCTGCCCGGCGTCCCGTCGGCGCTCCTGGGCGCCGGGTCGCCGGCCGGGGACGGGGGCCGGCCCGGCCGGCCCAGGAACGGGTGGCCGAGCGGCGGGTGTGCTCGCTGCTGTTCTGCGACGTCGTCGGGTTCACCCCGCTGTCCGAGTCGCGCGATCCGGAGGCGGTACGTGAACTGCTGTCCCGGTACTTCGAGGTAGCCCGGACAGTGATCGGCCGGTACGGCGGGGTGGTGGAGAAGTTCATCGGGGACGCGGTGATGGCGGTCTGGGGCGCGCCGGTCGCCGCCGAGGGGGACACCGAACGGGCGGTACGGGCCGCGATAGACCTGGTCACCGCGGTGACGGAACTCGGTGCCGAGACAGGCCTACCTGGCCTGGCCGCCCGGGCCGGGGTGGTGACCGGCGAGGTGGCCGTGACCCTCGGGGCGGTCGGCGAAGGGATGGTGGCCGGGGATGCGGTGAACACCGCGGCCCGGGTGCAGGCCGTGGCCGAACCGGGCCAGGTCCTGGTAGACGCGTCCACGCAGCGGCTGGCCGCGGCCGGCGTCGGGTTCGCCGCGGCGGGGGAGCACTCGCTCAAGGGGAAAGCGGAGCCGGTACGGCTGTGGCGGCCGACCCGGGTGCTGTCCGGGGTGGGCGGACTGCAGCGCATCGATGGGCTGGAGGCGCCGCTGGTCGGCCGCGACGTGGAGTTGCGGACGGTCAAGGAACTGTTCCACGCGACGGCAGAACGCCGCGCGCCGCGGCTGGTGCTCGTGTCCGGCCCAGCAGGCGTGGGCAAGTCGCGTCTGGGCTGGGAGTTCGACAAATACGCCGATGGGCTCGCGGAACAGATGTGGTGGCACCGGGGACGGTGCCTGTCCTATGGGGAGGGAGTGGCCTTCTGGGCGCTGGCCGAGATCGTGCGGCAGCGGCTGGGCATCGCCGAGGAGGACCCGGCCGACGTCGCCGCAGCCAAGCTGACCGAAGGGCTGGACAGGTTCCTTCCTGAGCCGGACGAACGGGCATACGTCGGTACCCGGCTGGGCCGGCTGCTCGGCGTGACTGTCCCGGGGGACGGCGGGGAACCGCTCGCGCGGGAGGAACTGTTCGCCGGCTGGCGGCTGCTCTTCGAACGCCTGGCCGCCACCGAGCCGGTCGTCATGCTGGTGGAGGATGCCCAGTACGCCGACGCGGGCCTGCTGGACTTCCTCGACTACCTGGTCGATTGGTCCCGGGACCTGCCGATCTACGTGCTGGTGTTCGCCCGGCCGGAACTGGGCACGATCCGCCCGCGGTTCGGCACCGGGCGCAACCGGATCACGCTCACCCTCGACCCGCTCGATCCGGTGTCGATGGACCGGCTGGTCGATGCGCTGGTGCCCGGGATGCCGCCGTCCGCCCGCCAGGCGGTGACCACCCAGGCGCAGGGCATCCCGCTGTTCGCGGTGGAGACAGTACGCGCCCTCATTGACCGGGACATCGTGCAGCCGGTCGAAGGGGAGTACCGGCTCGTCGGCGATGTCGGGGAGCTGGCCGTGCCGGACAGCCTGCACGCGCTGCTCGCCGCCCGCCTCGACGCCCTGGACCCGGACGTGCGCCGGCTGGTGACCGACGCGGCGGTGCTGGGCGCCACGTTCCCGGCCGAGGCGCTACGCGCGGTGTCCGGGCGCGACGAACCTGAGGTGCGGGCCGCCCTGGACGAACTGGTGCGCCGTGAGGTGCTCACCGTCGCCGCGGATCCGCTGTCCCCGGAGCGCGGCAACTACCAGTTCGCCCAGCAGATGCTCCGCCAGGTCGCGTACGACACCCTGTCCCGGCGCGACCGCAAGACCCGCCACCTCACGGTGGCGGCCTACCTGCGCGCCGCCTTCGCCGGCGACGGGGAAGAAGTGACCGATGTCATCGCGCGCCACTACCTGGATGCGCTGACCGCCATCCCGGAGGATCCGGATACTCCCGAGATCCGCGGCCAGGCCATTGCCACACTGATCCGGGCGGCGGAGCGCGCCGCGCGAACCGGTGCCCTCGACCGGGCCAGCACCAGCTACGCCACCGCGGCCGAGCTGACCTCAGCGGGTACTGGTGCGCTGGAAGCGGCCGACCGGCCGTCCGCGGGCGTGCTGTGGGAACGGGCCGCGCGCGCGGCCGTCACCACGGGCAATTTCGCCCTGGCCGTCAACCTGGCGGGCCGGGCCCGGGACTGCCACCTGCAGCGCGGTGAGACGCGGGCGGCCGCCCGCGCCCAGGCCATCGCCGGTGAGGCTCTGCAGTACTGGGGCCACCTGGCCGATGCGCGGGAGCAGCTGACCGCCGCGGCGGACGTCTTGCGTGCTCATCCGGATACCGACACGGTGCACGCCCTGGATGAGCTGGCCGTCGTCGAGATTTTCGCCGGCCTGCCTGACGCGGACCGGCTCAGCACCGAAGCGCTCACCCTCGGGCAGCAGCTCGGCGTCCGCCCAGGCCAGCTCAGCGGGCTGTTTCTGACCCGCGGGATCTACCTGAGCGCGGCTGAGCGGCGTCCTGAATCAATCGCTTATCTGCGGGAGAGCGTCCGGCTCGCGACCAAGGCCGGCGACAGCTTCCTGCACGGACGTGCCCTGCTGAACCTGGCTGACGCACTGTCGGTAACCGACCCCGGAGCGGCCCAGGAGGCGGCCCGCACCGCGGTGGAACAGCTGCGCCGGACCGGTGCCCGGGACTACCTCGCGTTCGCGATCGCGAACCTGGTCCAGGCGCTATTTGCGCTCGGGGACTGGGACGCGGCCGAGAACGAGCTCAGTCAGGTCATGGACGCGGACGGCTCGGCCGACATCCTGGCCTGCCACCGGGGCTGGCTGGCGGCGCTGCGGGGCGACGCTGCCACCGCGGAAGCAGAGGTGGCGGGACTGCGGGACATGCGAGCCAGCGAAGTCCCGCAGGATCAGGTCACGGTGCTCATCGTGCAGGCTTTCACGGCCGCCGCGCGCGGGCAGCTGGGCAGCGCCCTGGAGCACACCCGGGCCCTGCTCGGCCATGTCGGCGCGATCGGGGTGGGTCACGAGTGCATCCGGTGGGCCTGGCCGCTGGCCGCGCGGGCCGCTCAGGAGCTGGGCGACCAGGCCGCGATCCATGACCTGCTGGCGCTGCTCGACGACTACCCGCACGGGTACCTCGCCCCCATGCTGCGGGCCGAACGTGATCTGGTCCGGGCCCGGCTGGCCGGCGGCACGGCCGACGAGGCCGCCGCCGCGCTCAGCGCCGCGGTCAGCGGGCTGCGCGAGCTGAGCACCCCGTACCACCTCGCGCACGGCCTGCTCGACCAGGCCGAGTACCTCAGCAGTGGGGCCGACACCGAGGCCGCCGAGCAGGCCATCGCGGAGGCACGGGACATCGCCGAGCGGCTGGGCTGCCAGCCGCTGCAGGACCGCGCCGCCAGCATCACCCCGGCCAGACCGCGCAGCCGAGCCTGAATGGCCGCGCGCGGCCGGTACCGCGACGCGCTGCGCCATCGTGATCTGCGGCTGCTCATCGCCTCGTTTCTCGTCAACCAGATCGGCAGCTGGTCCTACCTGGTGGTGATCGGGGTGTACGTCTTCGACCGCACCCACTCCACCGAGTGGCTGGCCGCGCTGGCCGTCTGCCGCTGGGGGCCCGGCCTGCTGCTGGCCAGCTACGGCGGCGTGCTGGCCGACCGCTATCAGCGGATCACCGTGCTCATCGTCTCCGCGCTGGTCAGCGCCGTGCTGATGACCGGCATGGCGGTCGTGGTCGCGGTCCATGCCCCGGTCGGGCTGGTGCTCGCGCTGTCCGCCCTCGCCTCGGCCGCGGTAACGCCCTATCAGCCCGCCTCGGGCGCGCTGCTCCCCGAGGTCGTCGGCGAGCGGGACCTGGCCGCGGCCAACTCCATCTTCTCGGCGCTGGAAAACCTGGTCGTGGTGATCGGCCCGGGCATCGGCGGCCTGCTGCTGCTCACCGGCCGCCCGGCCATCGGCGTCGCGATCAACGCGGCCAGCTTCGCCGCGGCGGCGGCGATAACCGCCCGGCTGCGCGTCCGGTCCCGCGGCGGGGCGGCCGAGGGCAGCACCGCCGCGCAACTGGCCGCCGGGTTCAAGGCGCTGGCCGCACAGCCGGTGGCGATGGCCATCATCCTGTTCGCCGCCCTCGACTCCGCCGTCTACGGGGCGAGCACGGTGCTGTACGTCCCGCTGTCGATCCGGCTGGGCACCGGCGCCAACGGCTACGGCTACCTGCTGGCGGCCAGCGCACTCGGCGGCGTGCTCGGCGCCGGCCTGGCCAACCGGCTGAGCGGCACCGGCCGCCTGGCCCCGGTCATCATGGGCAGCATCTGCCTGCAGACGCTGCCGTTCCTGGTCACCATCCCGGTCCGCTGGCCGGCCCTGGCGGCCGTGTTGCAGGCCGTCTCCGGCGTCGGCATGATCATCGTTGACGTGCTGGCCATCACCAGCCTGCAGCGCGACCTGCCGGGCAGCGTGCTCAGCCGGGTGCTCGGCATCTTCGACACGCTGGTGCTGGGCGGCATCCTGCTGGCCAGCGTGGCCACCGGCATCCTGCTGGCGCACGCCAGCGTCGTGGTCGCGCTGGTCGTGGTGGGGGCCGGGATCCCGGCCATCGCGCTGCTCGGGCTGCCCGCGCTGCTCCGGGCCGACCGTACGTCGGCCCAGGTCGCCGCCCGGCTGCGGCCCCGTGTCGAGCTGCTCTCCCGGCTCGACCTGCTGGCCGACGCGGACCGGGCCACCCTGGAGCGGCTGGCCGCGGCGGCCGAGGACGTCGCGGTGCCCGCTGGCGCAGTGCTGATCCGCCAGGGCGATCCGGCTGATGCGCTGTGGATCCTGGTCCACGGCGAGCTGTCGGTGTGTGCCACCGGGGCTGGCGCCGGGCCGCGTGAGCTGGCCCCGGTGACCGCGCCTGGCTATGTGGGCGAACTCGGGCTGCTGAAGGGCATTCCGCGGACCGCCACGGTGCGGGCCAGCCAGGACGCCGCGCTGCTGCGGATCGGCGGCCCGGACTTCCTGGCCGCCATGGAGGCCGCTGGCCGAGCCCGTCGCTGCTCGCGGTGGCCGGCGCCCGGCTGGCCCGCACCCCTGGCCCGCAGCTGGCCTAGGTCTTGTCAGCGATAGTACGGTTCTGCGTAAAGTTGGCTGGTGGACACGTGCGCGGGGTGTGGCGCGCAGCTAGCGGTGGGCGACCGATTCTGCGGGGATTGCGGCGCTCCGCTGCTGAGCTGCCCGGCTTGCGGCGAGCCAGCCACGCCGGGTAAGCGGTTCTGCCGGGGTTGCGGTGCGCAGCTGCCCGCCGCTGGGCCCGCCCCCCCGGTGCCGCCGGACGCGGTGCGAATCGCCCCGCCGCCTGCGGCGCCCGACGCGACGGCGGCCACACCGGCCCGCGGGCCGGTGACCGAGCGCCGGGTCTGCTCGGTGCTGTTCTGCGATGTGGTGGGCTTTACCCCGCTGTCCGAGGCGCGGGACCCAGAGGCCGTGCGCGAACTGCTGTCCCAGTACTTCGGGGTGGCCCGGACCGTGATCAGGCGGTACGGCGGGGTGGTGGAGAAATTCATCGGCGACGCCGTGATGGCCGTCTGGGGCACCCCGGTGGCGGCGGAGGGGGATGCGGAGCGGGCCGTACGGGCCGGGCTTGACCTGGTGGCCGCGGTAGCGGAACTGGGCGCGGAGGCGGGCCTGCCCGGCCTGGCCGCCCGGGCCGGGGTGGTGACCGGTGAGGTCGCGGTGACCCTCGGGGCGGTCGGCGAGGGCATGGTGGCCGGTGACGCGGTGAACACGGCCGCCCGGGTGCAGTCGGTGGCCGACCCCGGCTCGGTGCTGGCCGACGGGCCGACCCAGCGGCTGGCCGAGCGGCGCGATCGGGTTCGCTGAGGCCGGATGCGCACCGGCTGAAAGGGCAAGGCGGAGCCGCAGCAGCTGTGGCGGGCCACCCGGGTGCTGTCCGGGGTGGGTGGCTCGATGCGGGTCGACGGGCTGGAGGCGCCGCTGGTCGGGCGGGACGCGGAGCTGCGCACGGTCAAGGAACTGTTCCATGCCGCGGCGGAACGCCGGGTACCGCGGCTGGTGCTGGTGTCTGGGCCGGCCGGGATCGGCAAGTCCCGGCTGGGCTGGGAGTTCGAGAAGTACGCCGATGGCCTGGCCGAGACGGTGCTGGTGGCACCGTGGCCGCTGCCTGTCCTATGGCGACGGGGTGGCGTTCTGGGCGCTGGCCGAGATCGTCCGGCAGCGGCTCGGCATCGCCGAGGAGGATCCGGTCAGCACGGCAGCCCGCAAGCTGGCTGAGGGGGTGCACCGGTTCGTCCCGGATCAGGCGGAACGGGAGTACGTCGGGGTACGGCTGGGCCGCCTGCTCGGTGTCCTGGTCACCGGGGACAACGGCGGGCCACTTGGCCGCGAGGAGCTGTTCGCCGGGTGGCGGCTGTTCTTCGAACGGCTCGCCGCGCAGGCGCCCGTGGTGCTGCTGGTCGAGGACGCTCAGTACGCGGATGTCGGCCTGCTGGATTTCCTGGACCATCTCATCGACTGGGGCCGGGACCTGCCGGTTTACGTGCTGGTGCTGGCTCGCTCCGAGCTTGGCCAGGCCCGCCCGGGGTTCGGCAGCGGGCGAAACCGGATCACGCTGACCCTGGACCCACTCGACCCGGCGTCCATGGATGAGCTGGTGGATGCGCTGGTTCCGGGGATGCCGCCACTGGCCCGGTCGGCGGTCACCGCCCAGGCGCAGGGCGTGCCGTTGTTCGCGGTGGAGACGGTCCGGGCGCTGATCGACCGGGACATCGTGCAGCCGGTCGAGGGGACGTACCGGCTGGTTGGCGACGTCGGGGAGCTGGCCGTGCCGGACAGCCTGCACGCGCTGCTCGCCGCCCGGCTGGACGCGCTGACGCCCGACGTGCGGCGGCTGGTGACCTATGCCGCGGTCCTGGGCACCACATTCCCGGCGGACGCCCTGGTGGCCGTGTCCGGGCGGGACGAGGCCACGGTCCAGGCCGCGCTGGCCGAACTGGTGCGCCGCGAGGTGTTCAGTGTCTCGGCCGACCCGCTGTCACCCGAGGTGGGCAGTTACCAGTTCGCCCAGGAGATGCTACGGCAGGTCGCCTACGACACGCTGTCGCGCCGGGACCGGAAGACCCGCCATCTCCGGGTGGCCGCGCACCTGCGCGCCGCGTTCCCCGGCGATGGCGAAGAAGTCACCGATGTCATCGCCCGGCACTACCTGGACGCGTTGAACGCGATCCCGGAAGACCCAGACACCGCCGAGATCCGTCGCCAGGCCACCGCCGCGCTGATCCGCGCGGCGGAACGCGCCGAGCGCACCGGGGCCACCGCGCTCGCCGCTTCCAGTTTTGCCACCGCGGCCGAGCTGACCTCGGATTCCGCCGCTGGGGACGAAGCCGCGGCTGGACCACTGACGGCCGCGCGGTTGTGGGAGCGTGCCGCGCGGGCGGCCACAGACGACGGCGCCTGGGCGGTGGCGGTGGCGCACGCCGGCCGGGCCCGGGAGCACTATCTCCAGGCCGGCCAGGAACGGGCGGCCGCGCGCAGCGATTCCGTGGCCGGGATGGCCATGCGCCGGTGGGGCCACTTTGCCGAGGCACGCGAACGGCTCACTGCCGCCCTCGAGGTGCTGCAGACGGACCCGGACAGTGACACGGTGGAGGCACTTGAGCAACTCGCCGCGCTGGAGGTGCTGGCCGGGACGGCTGAAGCCGACCGGCTCAGCACCCAGACGCTCAGCCTCAGCCAGGCGCTCGGCACGGGCCCGCTGGGCGACGTGTTCCTGACCCGCGGGATCTACCTGACTGCGGCCGGACGGCGTCCCGAGGCCATCGCCTACTTCCGGGAAGCCGCCCGGCTCACCGACGAAGCCGGCGATACGGCTGGCCTCGGGCGCGTGCTGGTCAACCTGTCCGACGCGCTGGCCTACACCGACCTGGCGGCGTCGGCCGAGGCGGCCCGCAACGCGATCCGGCAGCTGCGCCGTGCCGGTGTCCGCGACTACCTCGCGGTCGCCATCGTGAACGAGGTATTCGCACTGGTCAGTCTCGGTGACTGGGATGCCGCCGAAGGCGTGCTCGGCCAGGCCGTGGACGCCGATGGGCTGGCCGACCGGGAGTTCCTCGTCTGCTACCGGGGCTGGCTGGCCGCACTGCGCGGCGACGCCAGCACGGCGGAAAGCACCCTGGCCGGGCTGCGCGACCTGCGGGCCAGCGAAGATCCCCAGGACCGGTCACTGATCGCCACCGTCGAGGCGTTCACCGCCACCGCCCGCGGCCAGCCTCCCGTCGCGCTGCGGCACGCCCGCGCGGTGCTCAGCCACGCCCGCGAGCTGGGCATCAGCCACGAGTGCCTGCGGTGGGCGTGGCCGCTGGCCAGCCGGGCCGCCCACGACTTGGCTGATTCCGCCACCACCCAGGAACTGCTGACCGTGCTCGACGACTGCCAGCCCGGGCATCTCGCGCCCATGCTGCGGGCCGAGCGTGCGCTGGTCCGGGCGCGGCTGGCCGCCCCGGATGACGGCCCGGAGGCCGCCCAGGAGTTCACCGACGCTATCCGCGGCCTGCGCGAGCAAAGCACGCCGTACCACCTGGCCCATGGCCTGCTCGACCAGGCCCAGCACCTGATCAAGCAGGGCGACGCCGAAGCCGCCGCGGGCGCGGTCGAGGAAGCCCGCAGCACCGCCAGCCAACTGCGCTGCCAGCCGCTGCTCGACCGGGTGGCCGAGATCACGGCCGCGGCGCCGCGGATACCCGCTTGACGGTACTGGCGTTAAGCATGATGGGTGTGGGGTTAGCGGGCCTCGGCCTCGCGGACCCGCTGCACCATCACCTCGAGCAGGGCCCAGGCGGTTTCCGGGTGCTGGATGGCGAACGGGCGGAACACCCACGCGGTGAACAGCAGGCAGCGCAGCTCGGTCTCGGCGGTGATCTTCGCCGAGCGGTACGAGTGGTCGATGAGCGCCATCTCACCGAAATAGTCACCCGGGCCGAGGGTGCGGGCCGGCCGCCCGCGCACGCTGACCGAAGCCTGCCCGGACACGATCACCCCGAACGTCGCGCCGCCCTCCTCCTCGGCGGTCAGCACCGTCCCGGCCGGGAACGTCCGGTCGTGCGCGTTGCGCGCCAGACCGTCCAGCTCCTTCTTCGGCAGCATGGCGAACAGCGGGACCTGGGCGAGAACCGCTTCGGGTGTTGTCATGGCGCGATGCTAGGAGCCATTCTGGTCCGCGCAATCACCTGTTCGGGGTGGTTCCCGGCGGCGGCGGAGCGCCGTCCATGTGCCACCGGTACGGGGCGGCCAGCCGGTGCAGCGCGGCCTCCGGGCCCCACGATCCACGCGGGTACGGCAGTGCCCGGGGTGGGTCTTCCTGCAGCGGCGTGGACACCTCCCACAGCCGCTCGATCCCGTACGCGTCGGTGAACAGCGCCTGGTCGCCCAGCATCGCGTCGAGGATGAGCCGCTCGTAGCCCTCCAGGCTGTTGCCTTCGCAGAACGAGTCCTGGTAACGGAAGACCAGCTGCGCCTGGCCCAGGCTCAGCTCGGCGCCCGGTTCCTTGGCCAGGAACTCGATGGTGACGGTGCCCGGGTCGGCGAAGTCGATGGCGAGCTCGTTGCCGCGGTGGTGCGCGTCCCGGTGGTCCAGCCGGAACATCCGCAGCGGCGGTTCATGGAAGCCGAGCGTGACCAGCTGGCGGCTCGCGGCCATGCTCTTGCCCGAGCGGAGCAGGAACGGCACCCCCTTCCACCGCCAGTTGTCGATCTCCACCCGGACCGCGGCCAGTGTCTCGGTGTCCGAGCCCGGCGCCACCCCCGGCTCGTCCCGGTAGCCCGCGTACTGGCCGCGCACCGCGTGCTGCGGGCTGACCGGCCGCAGCGAGTCGAAGACCTTGTCCTTCTCGGCCCGCAGGTGCCTGGCGTCCAGCGACGGCGGCGGCTCCATGGCGACGAACCCGAGCACCTGGAACAGGTGGGTCACGATCATGTCGGAGTAGGCGCCGGTCTGGTCGTAGAAACCCGCCCGCCCCTCGATGGACAGCGACTCGGGCACGTCGATCTGCACATAGCTGATGTGCTGCCGGTTCCAGACCGGCTCGAACAGGCCGTTGGCAAACCGGAAGGCCAGGATGTTCTCGACCGACTCCTTGCCCAGGAAATGGTCGATCCGGAAGATCTGCGATTCGTCGAACACCTGGTGCACCGTGTGGTTCAGCGCCCGGGCCGAAGCCAGGTCGGTGCCGAACGGCTTCTCGATGATGATGCGGGTGCGGCCCTCGGCCAGGCCGGTCTGGCCCAGCAAGGTCACCGTCGGCTCGAACGACACCGGCGGGATGGCCAGATGGAACAGCCGCCGCGGGGTGCCGCCCAGGTCCGTCTCAGCCCGCTGCACCGCCGCCAGCAGCGGCCCGGCCTCGCCGGGCTGCGAGCTGCCGAACGACAGCGCCTGGGCGAACGCGGTCCACGCGTCACCCTCCGGCTTGGTCCGGCCGAACTCGGCTGCCGCCTGCCGGGCGTGCTCGCGGAACTCATCGTCGGTGATGGGCCGCCGCGCGGTGCCGACGATGCGGTACCGCTCCGGCATCAGGCCCGCCGCGGCCAGGTGGAACAGTCCCGGCAGGAGTTTCCGTTTGGCCAGGTCGCCGGTGGCGCCGAACATCACGATGAGGTGATCGTCTGGACGTCGGCTGGATCCGCTCCGCGGTGCCGTGCGCTGGGGTGATGGTGAGGTCACGGCGGCTTTGTTCCCGGTGGCTGGGGCCCGACACCCGTCGTGGCGGCCGAGCTTGGATCGAAGCTGTCGCTGTGACAGGCGGCAAGCTAGCCTGGTCAACCAGTGATCAAAGATGCGCGGGGTGCTGACCGGGCGCTGGACGACTCTCCCGCCGCACCGGCGTTCTGGGTGGGCTGCACGATCGCGGCCGGTGTCCTCGCGGCCGTGGCCGCCGGTGTGCTGACCGGGGACGTGCTCGGGCACTCCGGGCTGGCCCGGGCCGACCCGCACGTCACGGCGTGGGTGGTCGCCCACCGGACCGGCTGGCTGACCAGCCTGCTGAAGATCGTCACCTGGCTGGGGTCGCTCGCCGTCATCATCCCGGTCGCGGTGATCGCCGGGTTCTTCCTCATCGTGCGCTGGCACCGGTGGCGGCCGGTGGCCCTGCTGGCCGTGGTCATCGGGGGCGCGGTGGGCCTGTACAACCTCCTGAAACACCTGGTCGGCCGGCCACGGCCACCGCCCGCGATCTGGATCGGGCACTTTTCCGGTGCCTCGTTTCCGTCCGGGCACGCGGCGCAGTCGGTCGCCTGCTACCTGACGCTGGCGCTGATCGTGGGCGTCGGCCGGCCGCGCCGGGTCAAGATCGCGTTGTGCAGCGTGGCCGCGGTTGTCGTGCTGGTGGTCGGCGGCTCACGCATCTACCTGGGTGCGCACTGGCTGACTGACGTGCTGGGCGGGTATGCGCTCGGTGTCGCCTGGGTCGCGGTCGTCATCCTCGTCCTGCTGACCGTGTGGCCGCGGGTACAGAAAGTCCGGGAAAGAAATCCGGGAGGCGGTGTCGGATCGGGGCGGAGGTGTTCGTAGCAGGGGTGAGCGGCCGCCCGCGAGGGGCGCCCCGAACCACAGGAGATGATCCCAGATGCAGTACCTGGTTTCCGTGATCGACGACACAGCCGGCCTGGCCACCCCGGACGAGATGACGGCCATCGACGTGTTCAACGGCCGGCTCCAGGCCGAGGGCCACTGGGTCTTCGCCGGCGGCCTCGGGGCGCCCAGCTCGGCCACCGTCATCGACAACCGGGGCGAGGAGGCGATGTTCACCGACGGGCCCTTCCTGGAGTCGAAGGAGTATCTCGCCGGCTTCTGGATCATCGAGGCCGCCGACCTCGACGTGGCGCTCAAGCTCGCCGCCGAGGGGTCGAAGGCCTGCAACCGGAAGATCGAGGTGCGGCCGTTCCGGTGAGCGTGGTCGAGGTCCGGGAGGCGGTCACCCAGGCCCACCACGAGGAGTGGGCACGGGTGGTCGCGTCCCTGACCAGGCATTTTGGTGACCTCGACATCGCCGAGGAGGCGGCGGCCGAGGCGTTCGCGACCGCCGTCCAGCGGTGGCCGGCTGACGGCGTACCCGCCAACCCCGGCGCCTGGCTGACCACCACCGCCAACCGCAAGGCCATCGACCGGATCCGGCGCGAGAACAAGCGCGACGGCAAGCAGAAGGAGGCTCAGCTGGTGTACGGCGGCGACCCGCCCGGGCCTCTCGGCGCCATCGACGACGAGCGGCTCCGGCTGATCTTCACCTGCTGTCACCCGGCGCTCGCGATGGAGACCCGGGTGGCGCTGACGCTGCGCATGGTCGGCGGTCTGACCGTGCCCGAGATCGCCCGTGCCTTCCTGGTGCAGGAGACCACCGTGGGGCGGCGGATCACCCGCGCGAAGGCCAAGATCAAGGCGGCTCGCATCCCTTACCGGGTGCCTGCCGCGGAGGATCTCCCGGCGCGCATCTCTGGTGTACTTACCGTCCTGTACCTCGTCTTCAACGAGGGCTACCTGGCGACCGGCCCCGACACCGATCCGGTACGTCACGACCTGACCGCCGAGGCGATCCGGCTCACTCGCCTGATCCGTGCCCTCATGCCGGAGGACGGTGAGGTGGCCGGGCTGCTGGCGCTGATGCTCCTCACCGAGGCCCGCCGCGCCGCCCGGGTGTCGGCGAGCGGCGAACTGGTCACCCTAGCCGAGCAGGACCGTGGGGCCTGGGACGCCGCGCTGATCGCCGAGGGCCACCGGCTGGTGCGCGAGCGCCTGGCCGCCCGGGTAGCTCCGGGTCGCTACCAGATCCTCGCCGCGATCAGCGCCGTGCACACCTCCGCCCGCGACGTACGTGACACCGACTGGTCGCAGGTCCTCGCCCTCTACGACCAGCTCGTCCACCTCGACCCCTCGCCGATCATCGCTCTCAACCGGGCCATCGCGGTCGCCGAGCTTGACGGCCCGGAGGTGGCACTGGCGGCCGTCAACCGTCTTGCCGACAAGCTGGCCGGCTATCACGCCTACCATGCGACCCGCGCCGACCTGCTGCGCCGGCTGGGCCGCAGCCAGGAGTCGCGTACGGCATACGGCAAAGCCATCGAGCTGGCGGGCAACACCGCCGAGACCGCCCACCTGGCACGCCGCCGCGACCAGCTGGGGTAGTGCCGCCGAGGACGGCCGCTGCCGGGTTCGCACCTTGAGACCTGCTGGTCACGATGGCGGAGGATAGGAGATTCGAACTCCTGAGGGGTTGCCCCCAACACGCTTTCCAAGCGTGCGCCCTAGGCCACTAGGCGAATCCTCCGCGGGCAAGCTTACCGGTGCCGCGGACCGGGCGGGAGCCGGTGCGGAGCGATGGGCCGGTGTGGCCTGCCGATCTGGCCGGGCCCGGTGGCATGCGGCACGGGCGGTCCGGAGGGATGCGGCACGGGCGGTCCGGAGGGATGCGGCACGGGCGGTCCGGAGGGATGCGGCACGGGCGGTCCGGAGGGATGCGGCACGGGCGGTCCGGGGACGTGGCTAAACTGGTCGGCGACCCCCCGCACGGCGCTTATCCCGCCAACTCCCCCAGGGCCGGAAGGCAGCAAGGGTACGCGGGCTCTGGCGGGTGTGCGGGGGGTCCTTTTTCCGGCGCCGCGAGGATCCAGCACGGCGGACCCGGCGCCCGAGGACCCGGACCGCGAGGGTGAGGTCATGACAGGCGAGGCGCCCAGCCCGGCCCCGGACCAGGCCAGCACAGCCCAGGCCAGCACAGCCCAGGCGAGCACCGTCCCGGTGGACCCGGCCCGGCCCGGTGGGCCGCCGCCGCGGCTGGCGCTCTACCGCCGCTACCGGCCCGCGACGTTCGCCGAAGTGCGCGGCCAGGACCACGTCACCGAGCCGCTCCGCCAGGCGCTGCGCACCGGCCGGGTGCATCATGCCTATCTGTTCAGCGGGCCGCGGGGCTGCGGCAAGACGTCCAGCGCGCGGATCCTGGCCCGTTCGCTGAACTGCGCCGAGGGGCCGACCCCGGACCCGTGCGGCAAGTGTGAGTCCTGCGTCGCGCTGGCCCCGGACGGGCCGGGCAGCCTCGATGTGATCGAGATCGACGCCGCGTCGCACGGCGGCGTGGATGACGCCCGGGATCTGCGCGAGCGGGCGTTCTACGCGCCGGTCTCCGGGCGGTTCAAGATCTACATCATCGACGAGGCGCACATGGTGACCCGGGAGGGCTTCAACGCCCTCCTCAAGCTGGTCGAGGAACCGCCGCCACACCTCAAGTTCGTCTTCGCCACCACCGAGCCGGAAAAGGTCATCGCGACCATCCGGTCGCGCACCCATCACTACCCGTTCCGCCTGGTGCCGCCCGCGATCCTGCGTGACCTGCTGGAGCAGATCCTGGCCGCGGAGCAGATCGGCTACGAGCCGCCGGTGCTGCCGCTGGTGGTCCGGGCCGGGGCTGGCTCGGTGCGTGATTCGCTGTCCGTGCTGGACCAGTTGCTGGCCGGCGCGGGCGAGGAGGGGCTGCGCTACGACCGGACGGTGGCCCTGCTCGGTTACACCGACGACAGCCTGCTGGACGAGGTGGTGGACAGTTTCGCCAGCGCGGACGGCGGCGCGGTGTTCCGCGCGGTGAACCGGGTGATGGAAGGCGGCCACGACCCCCGGCGGTTCGCGGCTGACCTGCTGGACCGGTTCCGCGACCTGATCGTGCTGGCCGCCGTGCCCGGGGCGGGCCAGACCGGGCTGCTGGACCTGCCTGCCGACCGGCTGGACCGGATGACCGAGCAGGCAGGCCGGTTCGGCCAGGCCGAGCTGACCCGGGCGGCGGAAATCATCAGCGAGGGGCTGATCCAGATGCGCGGCACCACCTCGCCGCGGCTGCAGCTCGAGCTGATGTGCGCGCAGATCCTGCTGCCCGCCGCGAGTTCCGGGGAGAAGGCCCTGCTGGCCCGGCTGGAACGGCTGGAGCGGCGGCTGGAAGGCACCGAATCCGGGGCTGCCCCGGCCGCCCCGCCGGCTTCCGCTGCCCAGCCCCCAGCGCCGGCTGCCGCGTCGCCGCCGGTGGCTCCGCCGTCGGCTGCCACGCCACGTCCCTCATCCCCGCGGCCTGCCGCCGCCGCTACGGAACCGGCTGCCCCGCGGCCCGCCCCGGCTGCCCCGGCTGGGACGGAGCCAGCCGAGCCAGGGCCGTCGTCCCGCCCCGAGCCGCCGCCGTCCCGTGCCGGGCAGGCGTCGTCCCGTGCCGGGCAGCCGTCGGGCCACGCCGGGCAGCCGTCGGGCCACGCACCACGGCCGGGCCCAGCCGCCGCGGAGCAGGCCGCCGCGGAGCAGGCCTCCCCACAAGAATCACAGCGGCCCCGGACAGCTCCACGGCCCCGCGAAGCCACTGAGTCCCGCGCAGCCACTGAGTCCCGCGAAACTGCTCAGTCCCAGCAAGCTGCTCAGTCTCAGCGAGCTGCTCAGCCCCGGCAATCAACCCCGCCCGCCGAGTCCCAGCCGCCCCAGCCGTCGACTGCAGTCCCGGCTCCCACTGGCCCGATCAGCGCCGAAGTGGTGCGGCAGCGCTGGCCAGAGATCCTGGAGGCGGTCAAGGGGCAGCGCCGGGTGTCCTGGATGCTGCTCAGCAACGCCACCGTGCACTCGGTGGAGGACGGCGTGCTCACCGTGCTGTTCGCCCGGGAGGGCGAGGCCAAGGGCTTCTCGGCCAGCGGCCACGACCGTGACCTGATCAGCGCGCTCGGCTCGGTGCTCGGCAGCACCATGCGGATCAAGGCACTGTCCGCGGCTCAGCTGGCCGCCACCCCAGGCGCACCGCGCAGCGGGCACGGCGGCCCGGACGAGCTGAGTGCGCGGGCGCCGTCGGTGGTTCAGCCGCCCGAGCCGCCGCAGGACACGGCGCCGCCGCGCACCTTGTCCGCCGAGGCGCAGCTGGACAGCGCCCCGGTCCAGCCGCCCAGCGCCGGCCTCACCGGCATGGATCTGATCGCCCGGGAACTCGGCGGCCGCATCATCGCCGAAATCGACGAGACCTGACCAGGTCATCGGCTAAGGGTGCGAATTTTTGCCCCTGGGAGGGCAAAAATTCGCACCCCTAATGGCTGTGCGCTGCGACTGCGGCGGGCAGGTGCCACGCGCCCATGCGGTCCGCGCCAAGCCTCGAATGCGCCAGGGGCGGTGCGGCGATGGGCCTAGCCCGGCCGGCAGGCCGTAGGCTCGAAGCGACAGGCCTTGCGGGCCACCCGGACCGGCCAGCGTGCATAGCGCAACACAGCACAGCGCAACACAGCGCAACGCAGCACAGCCGGGCCGGCGCAGGCGCAACGGGCACAACAGAAGCGTCCCCGTAGCCGCGCGACGGCGCGAGGCGGCGGTATAGGCATACGAGTGAGGGCACAGTGGATCCTGGCGGCCAGATCGATATGCAGCAGCTGCTGGCTGCGGCGCAGCAGATGCAGGATCAGCTCATGAACGCCCAGCAGGAGCTGGCCGACGCGGTAGTGGAGGGCAGCGCGGGCGGTGGGCTGGTCACGGCCAAGGTCAATGGCCAGGGTGACCTGGTCGACCTCAAGATCAGCCCGGCGCTGATTGAGGACACCGACCCGGACGACACCGCGCAGACCATCGCCGACCTGGTGCTGGCCGCGGTGCGCGACGCCAACCGGGCCGCGGCCGACCTGCAGGCGGAGAAGATGGGCCCACTCGCGTCCGGAATCGGCGGACTCGGCGGCGCAGGCGGCACCGGTGCCCCAGGCACCCCGGGCGGCCCGGGCAGCATCCCGCCCATCCCCGGGGTAGGCGACTTCCCCAGCCAGCCGCACGGCGGCGAGCCGCGTGGCGGCGAGCTGCGCGGCTGACGGCGGCGCAGCCCGGTGTACGAAGGGATCGTGCAGAGCCTCATCGACGAACTCGGCAGGCTGCCGGGCGTCGGCCCGAAGAGCGCCCAGCGCATCGCGTTCCACCTGCTCGCGGCGGACACCACCGACGTGCGCCGGCTGGCCTCGGTGCTGGTCGAGGTCACGGAGAAGGTCCGGTTCTGCCGGGTCTGCGGCAACGTGGCCGAGGAAGATGAGTGCCGGATCTGCCGCGACCCACGCCGCGACCAGAACGTCATCTGCGTGGTCGAGGAGCCCAAGGACGTCGTGGCCATCGAGAAGATCCGCGAGTTCCGCGGCCGCTATCACGTGCTGGGCGGGGCGATCAGCCCGATCGACGGGATCGGCCCGGAGGACCTGCGCATCCGGGAACTGATGGCGCGGCTGTCCGACGGCGGCATCACCGAGCTGATCCTGGCCACCGACCCCAACCTGGAGGGCGAGGCGACCGCGACCTACCTGGCCCGGCTGGTCAAGCCGCTGGGCATCCGGGTGACCCGGCCCGCCAGTGGGCTGCCGGTCGGCGGGGACCTGGAATATGCGGACGAGGTCACCCTGGGCCGGGCGTTCGAAGGCCGCCGGCTGCTTGATGTCTGAGCCGCTGAGCGGCTACCGTCAATTACGCTCGGGATGTACTCAACTACTTAGCGTGCCAGCTGAAAATCAACCCGGGGGGCGATGACACTCAGCCCGGAGGAGGGGCAGGCTGGAAACTCACTGGAACTCACGAGCGAGGCCACGCAGGACCCTACCTTGGCTGCGAGGGAATCGATGAGCACAACTAACAACGGATCGGTCACCGGCGAGGGCTGGAACCCGCTCGCCGACCGGATCGCCGGGCAGGCCCGCGACTTCCTGGACGGGATCGCCGCGCTGGCTCGCGGTGAGGGCGGCGACGAGACCGTCCCACTGCTGCTGCTGGAAGTTTCCCAGATCCTGCTGGCCGGCGCCCAGCTCGGCGCGAGCAAGGACGTCATCCTGCCGGACAACTGGGAGCCCGACGTCGGCGCCGACCCGGACCTGGACGTGCTCCGCGGCGGCCTGGCCCGGCGGCTGGAGAACGTGGATGAGTACGCGGAACTGTTCGACCCCTACAGCGACACCCAGCTCACCGCGTTCCGGCTGTCCGACGACCTGGCCGCGGTGGCGGCCGACCTGATCCACGGCCTGCAGCACTACCAGGCGGGCCGGTCCCTGGAAGCGCTGTGGTGGTGGCAGTACTCGTACGTGAACCACTGGGGCACGCACGGCTCGGCCGCGCTGCGCGCGCTGCACGCGGTGCTGGCGCACGCCATGCTCGACGTGGTCGAAGAACCAGTCAGGTCTAACGCCCCGGGGTAAAAACTCCGCGAGCGTCTTCATCACGGGTAGGTACACTGCAAGCCGCCAGCAGCCCATCGGGAGGAGCGGCCCACCTGTGGCGCTTGTCGTGCAGAAGTACGGTGGATCTTCGGTAGCCGATGCCGACGGCATCAAGCGGGTGGCCCAGCGCATCGTGGCGACCCGGAAAGCCGGCGATTCCGTAGTGGTCGTGGTGTCGGCCATGGGTGACACCACCGACGAGCTTCTCGACCTGGCCGCCCAGGTCAGCCCGCTGCCGCCGGGCCGCGAGCTGGACATGCTGCTGACCGCGGGCGAGCGGATCTCGATGGCGCTGCTGGCCATGGCCATCGCCAACCTGGGCCTGGAGGCCCGCTCGTTCACCGGATCGCAGGCCGGCGTGATCACCGACTCCACCCACGGCAAGGCCCGGATCATCGACGTCACCCCGGGCCGGATCGAGGGCGCGCTGGACGAGGGCGCGATCCCGATCGTGGCCGGCTTCCAGGGCGTGTCGCAGAACAGCAAGGACATCACCACGCTGGGCCGGGGTGGCACCGACACCACGGCGGTGGCGCTGGCCGCTGCGCTCGAGGCTGATCTCTGCGAGATCTACACCGACGTGGACGGGGTGTTCACCGCCGACCCGCGGATCGTGCGCACCGCCCGGCGCATCCCGTGGATCAGCTACGAGGAGATGCTGGAGATGGCCGCCTGCGGGGCCAAGGTCCTGCAGTTGCGCTGCGTGGAGTACGCGCGGCGGTACGGCATGCCGATTCACGTCCGGTCCTCGTTCAGCAACCGGACCGGCACCTGGATCAGTCAAGACAACGTCGTAGCGGAGGGAACCGCGGTGGAACAGGCGATCATCTCCGGGGTCGCGCACGACCGGAGCGAGGCGAAGATCACCGTGGCGGGCGTGCCCGACAAGGTGGGCGTGGCCGCGCGGATCTTCCGCACGGTCGCCGCGGCCGGCATCAACATCGACATGATCGTGCAGAACATCTCGGCGGTCACGACGGGCCTCACCGATATCTCGTTCACCCTGCCGCGCGACGACGGGCAGGCCGCAATGACCGCGCTGCGCGAGATCCAGCCCGAGATCGGTTACCAGAACCTGCTCTACGACGACCAGATCGGCAAGATCAGCCTGATCGGGGCGGGGATGCGGTCCCACCCCGGGGTGAGCGCCACGTTCTTCGGCGCGCTGGCCGACGCGGCGGTCAACATCGAGATGATCTCCACCTCGGAGATCCGGATCTCGGTCGTGGTGGACGAGAAGGACGTGGATCTGGCCGTCACCGCCGCGCACCGGGCGTTCAGCCTGGACGCCAGCGAGGTCGAGGCGGTCGTCTACGGGGGGACCGGCCGATGAGCGACAAGCGGGTCAAGCCCACCCTGGCCGTGGTCGGCGCCACCGGCGCCGTGGGCACCGTCATGCTGGACCTGCTGTCCACCCGGGACGACGTGTGGGGCGAGGTCCGGCTGGTCGCCTCGCCCCGGTCGGCCGGCCGGCACCTGCGGGTGCGCGGCCGGGACACCGAGGTGCTCGCCCTCGCGCCCGACGTGTTCGACGGCGTGGACGTGGCCATGTTCGACGTGCCGGACGAGGTGTCCGCCGCAGTGGGCCCCGGTCGCCGCCGAGCGCGGCGCGGTAGTGGTGGACAACTCGGGCGCGTTCCGGATGGACCCGCAGGTGCCGCTGGTCGTGCCCGAGGTCAACCCGCAGGACGCGCGCCGCCTGCCCAAGGGCATCATCGCCAACCCGAACTGCACCACGCTGTCGCTGATCGTCGCGGTGGCCGCGCTGCACCGGGCGTTCGGCCTGGAGGAGATGGTCGTCTCGTCCTACCAGGCCGCCTCGGGTGCCGGCCAGGCGGGCATCGACACGCTGTACGCCCAGCTGGAGAAGGCCGCCGGGACGCGGGCGCTCGGCCAGCGGGCCGGCGACCTGCGCGCCGCGGTGGGCGACTTCGGCCCGTTCCCGGCGCCGCTCGCGCTCAACGTGGTGCCGTGGGCCGGCTCGCTCAAGGACGACGGCTGGTCCTCCGAAGAGCTCAAGGTGCGCAACGAGTCGCGGAAGATCCTCGGCATGCCCGACCTCCGGGTGTCCGCCACCTGCGTCCGGGTGCCGGTGGTGACCACCCACTCGGTGGCCGTGCACGCGGTGTTCGCCCGCGAGGTGACCCGGTCCGGCGCACAGCGGGTGCTCAGCGAGGCGCCGGGCGTGGTGCTCAACGACGACCCGGAGAACGGCGAGTTCCCCACCCCGGCCGACGTGGTCGGCACCGACCCGACCTGGGTCGGCCGGGTGCGCCGGTCGCTGGACGACCCGTGCGCGGTGGACCTGTTCGTCTGCGGCGACAACCTGCGCAAGGGTGCCGCGCTGAACACCGCGCAGATCGCCGAGCTGGTGGCCGCCGAGCTGGCGCGCTGACCGCCCGTACTCCGCGCTCAGCGACCACCTTTACCGAACGCCAGTACCAGCCGGTCGGCCACTGGCTGGTAGCCCAGCCGCTGGTAGAGGGCGTTGCTGGTGGGGTTGGCCAGATCGGTGAACAGCACCACCTGGGCCGCCCCGGCCGTCCGGGCGGCCTGGCTGACGGCCCAGGTCGCCGCGCCGCCGTAGCCACGCCCACGGTGCCCGGGCGGGGTGTACACCGGGCCCACCCGGACCTGCCCGGCCACCTGCCGGGTCAGCCCGGCCAGCGACACCGGCTGGCCGGCCTGCTCCCACAGCGTGTAGCCGCGGTAGCTGAGCCGGTCGTCCACCATCCCGGCGACGTCCCGGTCGCCGCTCTGCGCCTCGTCGTGGAACGCCTCGCTCCAGGCGATCAGCAGGCTGCGGTCGGCTGGGCCGGCCACCCGGGGCTGGCCCGGCGGGAACGGCTCAGGTGGCCGGAGACGGCCCAGCTGGTACAGCCGGGACCGCATGCTCTCCTCGACCGCGTCCCCGGTCAGCTCGTGCCAGGCGGCGGCGAAGGCCGCGGCCACCGGCAGGTCCGCGTTCACCCCGCCCAGCGCCCGGCCCCGGCTGGCCAGCGCCTGGGCCAGCCCGGCCGCGGTGTCCGCCGCCATGCTGGTCAGCGCGACCGGGAACGGCGGGGTGTGCAGGAACGCGGCGCTGACCACGTTCGTCCCCGGCTGCTGCCACCAGCCGAACAGCGGGCTGTCCGGGCCGAACGCGGCCGGCCCGCGGGCGCGCAGCGTCTCAGCCGCGCCGAGCAGGATGGTGTTCCGCGCCGGCGTGCGCGCGGACCAGGCTCTCGGCCGTGGCTGAGTAATCCGGCAGGCTGTCGCTGAGAATCCAGGGCATATCGTCTCCAGCCGTCGCGCAGTTCAACGGAACCCCGCTCCGGCCACTCGCGGGGCCCTCCGGGCCCCGCTCGCTAGCCGGAGTTGAACAGCGCTCCTAGGGGTCCATCGTGCTGGCCGCGCTGGCTGCGGTGCATCTGGTTTTAGGCTTGGACGGTGCCGCACGCATTCACCCTCGAAGAAGCCCGGGGGCTCCTCCCGGAAGTCCTCACGCACGCCGCTGACCTGGTCGCGGTACGCGCTGACCTGGTTGACCTGCAGACCGCGCTGGCCCGTGGCGTGCCCTCGCCGCTCGGTACGCTGCCCGAGGCCAAGGGGCTGGAGGCGCGGCTGAGCGAGCTGCTCAGCTGGTTCTCCGAGCGCGGCCTCGACGTCAAGGGAGTGGCGCCGCTGTTAGTGGACTTCCCGGCCACGCTGAATGGCGAGACGGTGCTGCTCTGCTGGCTGGAGGGGGAACACGAACTGGGCTGGTATCACAAGCCGGAGCACGGCTTCGCCGGGCGCCGGGTCATCCCGGAGCCGGGTCCGCCGCCCGGCCCGCCTGGGGCCCCGCCCGGCGGCCTGTCAGACCCGCCCAAAACCCGGCCCTGACGTGCGATAACGACGCGCTGCGGCACTTTCTATATCGTTCCGTTGCGAAGCCGGAATCTCCCGCGATAAGCTGCTCAGCGCCCGGTAGAGAAGCGGGATCTCCCGGGTTTGGCAATGCTGCCAATGCATGAGCTATTCAGTGTTAGTACCCATCAATGGTAGGTAGCCTGAGTTGCTCCTCCCGGGAGGTCTGGACGTGTCGGCGAAAGGTGAGGGTTCTACGGGTCGTTCACCAGGCGTCACGCTTGGTGGCGGGCGACGTGGTTACCAGGTCGCCAGGCCCAGGTCCAACACATGGCTGTGGATCCTCAACGCCATCGTCATCGGTTTCGTCGTCATCGCGGCGTTTCTCGCGTCCACCAGCATCGGGCACACGGTGGCTGCCGCGTCGTACCATTTCATGCTCTACTACATGGGCGTACTCGCGCTCATTGCGCTGACCGCGGAAGTAGGTATCGGACTGGTCTGCACTGACCGCATTTTCATGCGGCCGGCCGGCCGGGTAACAATGCAGGCAATTCACCGGGCGACCGGATTCGGCGCAATTGCTTTTCTGATTTCGCACATTATCCTGGAGATAATGGCGCAGCGGTCCACCGTGCTGGACTCGGTTATCCCGTTCCTCTACCCGAGCGGTAATAAAGCGTTTTATCTGGGGCTCGGCACACTGGCCTCAGATATGTTCATCTTCATCATGGTGATCGGGGTCTACCGGGCCCGGCTGGCCACCCGGATGTCCCCGGCGGGGTGGCGGGTGCTGCACGCCTCGGCCTACGTCGCCTGGATCTTCGGCCTCGTGCACGGGCTGCTCGCCGGGCGCGCCGGCCAAGGCGTTCTTCGGCTACGAGGGCTTCGTCTACTGGAGCTACGGCTTCTGCGTGGTCGCGGTGGCGCTGGCCCTGGTGGTGCGTTTCGTGGCCAAGGACCGGGCCCGCAACGAACTGTCCGACCAGGTGGTGGCGGAGCCCCCGGCTGGCACGTCGCTGTCCTCGGCGGCTGCGCTGACCAGCATGGGCATGGGTGGCGGCATGACCGCCACCGCGCTGGCCGGTGCGCCGCACACGGCGGGTGCGCTGGAAGGCGGGCGGCCCGGGGCGGCGGCCCGCGGCGGCCGGACCCAGCTGGCCCTGCCCGCGGGCAAGGGCTCCGGGTCCGGGCGGACCGGGCAGTTCCAGGCCACCGGGCGGCTGGGCCAGCCGGGTGCCATGGATCAGACGGCGATGGGCCGGACCGCGATGGGCCAGACCGGCATGGGCCGGACCGCCATGGGTCAGACGGCACAGTTCGGCCGGACCGGCGCGTTCGGTCAGTTTGGCGCGGATCACCCGTCTGGCCCGCTGCCCCAGTTCGGTCAGTTTGGCGCGGATCACCCGTCTGGCCCGCTGCCCCAGGTCGGCCGGCCGATGCGGGACCAGCCGCAGGTCCCGTCCGGGCAGCGGGACTGGCACGCCGCCTACGAGCGGCCGATGGGCGTCCGCCGGCCGGACGCCCCGGCGCCACGCTATGAGCAGACCGGGGAGATCGACCGGTCCGGCCAGTTTGAGCCGCCGCCCGCGCCGCATTACGACCGCCCGGCCGACATGGGCCGGTCCGGCTCGTACCCGCAGGTGGACCGCTCCGGGGCATACCCGCAGGTGGACCGGTCCGGCCAGTTCGAGCCGCCGCCCGCGCCGCATTACGACCGCCCGGCCGACATGGGCCGGTCCGGGGCATACCCGCAGGTGGACCGGTCCGGCCAGTTCGAGCCGCCGCCCGCGCCGCATTACGACCGCCCGGCCGACATGGGCCGGTCCGGCTCGTACCCGCAGGTGGACCGCTCCGGGGCATACCCGCAGGTGGACCGGTCCGGCCAGTTCGAGCCGCCGCCCGCGCCGCATTACGACCGCCCGGCCGACATGGGCCGGTCCGGGGCATACCCGCAGGTGGACCGGTCCGGCCAGTACCAGCAGCAGCGGCCGCCGGAGTACGACCGGCGCGGCCCGGCGCCGCGCTACGAGCACCCGAGCGGCGCCTACCAGCAGCAGCGGCCGCCGGAGTACGACCAGCGTGGCCCGGCGCCGCGGTACGACCGCCCAGCCGACATGGACCGTTCCGGCTCGTATGGGCCGCCACCGGGCTACCCGGCGGACCTGTCCGGCCAGTTCGACCGGTCCTTCGACCGAGAGCCGGCCGCCCCCTACCACGGCTCAGGGCCGTACGCCCGGCCGGACCAGTACGGTCCGTCGGCTGGTCATGACCAGTCCGGGCCGTACCCAAGCCCGGTCCAGTCCGGGCCGTACGCCGCCCCGGTCCAGTACGAGCCCCCGATGGGGTATGACGTGGCTGCCCCCCGCCCCAGCCGTCCTTACCCCGGGCCGCCGCCCCAGCCCCAGGACGATCCGCGGTACCGCTCCGGGCCGTACCCGCAGCCGCCCGCCCCCGGCTATGGGCAGTCCGGGCCGTACCAGCCGCCGATGGCGTACGACCCGCGCGACCAGTACACCCGGCCAGGTGCCTACGACCGGGCCGCCCAGTTCGAGCACGAACGGGCCGAGCACTACGCGTCGTTCGCCGAGCAGGACGCGTCTTATACCCGGCCGCGGCCACCCGCCGCCCGGGGGCCCTACGACCCGCAGGACGAAACCGATCCGCTGAATATCTCGGCGGTGAATACCGGATATCGATCGTGAACTCCAAAACCGTCGTCCCCGAGGCGATGCGGATTGGCCGGGCCCGGCTGACCGCTGGCCTGGACCGCTACGAACGCATCGATCTTGCTACGCACCAAGAGATCTTCGGCCCGATGCGGCGGGTGACCGCACGCCAGTTGATCGAAATGGTGGAAAGCGTCAACATGCGGGGCCGAGGTGGTGCCGCATTCCCTTTCGCGCGCAAGGTGCGCGCGGTGGCCGATGCGTGCGCGCAGAAGAAGACCCGCCCGTTCATCCTGATCAACGGGACTGAAGGCGAGCCGGGCAGCGCCAAGGACAAGATGCTCCTGCTCCGCTCGCCCTATCTGGTACTGGGCGGCGCGCTGCTGGCGGCCCGGGCGCTGAACGCCAGGATGATCATCATCGGGGTGACCAACCCGGCCGCGGCCGCCTCGGTGGCCGACGCGGCCAAGGCCGAGCCCGACCTGAAGAAGATCGTCCGGGTTGTCGAGGTCCCCGAGCGGTTCGTCGCCGGTGAGGGCACCGCGCTGGTCAACGCGGTCAACGGCAAGGTCCCGCTGCCCTCCGGCAAGCGCAAGCGGGCCGCCGAGAGCGGAGTGGACGGACAGCCCACGCTGCTGTCCAACGCCGAGACGTTCGCCCAGCTGGCCGTGCTGGCCATGCTCGGCGAGGAAGGCTACGCCTCGGACGGCACCCCGGACGAGCCGGGCACCCTGCTGCTCACCGTGGGCGGATCGGCCAACCGGCCAGCCGTGGTCGAGGTGCCGCCCGGGGTCCCGCTGGGCACCGTGCTCGACATCTGCGAGGCCACCGCGCCGGAAGGCGTGCTGGTCGGCGGCTACCACGGGATGTGGATTCCCGGTGACATGGCCGACGACGTGCCGGTTTCCCGGGCCGGGCTGGACGCGGCGGGCGGCACCCTGGGGGCGGGCATCATTCTGCCGCTGGCCGCCAACACCTGCCCGATGGGCGAGGTGGCCCGGATCGTCCGGTACATGGCCAAGGAGTCCTCCGGGCAGTGCGGGCCGTGCAAGCTCGGGCTGCCCGGCCTGGCCCGCTCGATGAGCGCACTGGCCGACGGTTCCGGCGGCATCGACACCCTGGACATGGCCCGCCGGGCCGCCTCGGTGGTCCGCGGCCGCGGCGCGTGCTCGCACCCGGACGGCGTGTCCCGGTTCGTGCTGTCCGCGCTCGACGTGTTCAGTGACGACCTGACCATGCACCTGTTCCGCGGGTCCTGCGGCCGGCCCGTCCGCGGCCTGCTGCCGCTCGGGCCGGAAGAAGAGTCCCAGGTGCGGCTCAAGGTGGACTGGGCGCGCTGCTCGGGGCATGGGCTGTGCGCCCGGATCGCGCCGGAGATGGTCCAGCTGGACAACCAGGGCTACCCGATGTTCCTGGACATGCCGGTGCCGTTCTGGCTGGAGAAGGAAGCGCAGCAGGCGGTGGAGATGTGCCCGGCGCTGGCCCTGTCGCTCACCACTGGCGGGTCGCAGAATAGCGAGACACCCCGGTCCAAGACCGCCATTGCCGCCCGCCAGCAGCAGACCAGCCTGCTCATGTCCAGCGCCCCGGCGGACATGAAACAGCTGCCCGGTCCGCGCCGGTAGCCGATTTGCCCAGCCCGCACATGAAGCAGCTCCCCCGTCCCCGCCGCCAGCCGCTCGCCTAGCCCGCACATCCCTTCCGTAGGCTGGGGGCCGGGATCGGCTCACCAGACCGCGAGGAGACGGATGAGAGCGGCACGGCTGCATGCGGTAGGCGACCTTCGGCTCACCGACGAGCCGGTCCCGGTCCCGGGACCGGGTGAGAGCCTGGTCCAGCTCACCGCGGTCGGTATCTGCGGGTCCGACCTGCACTGGTGGGGCCAGGGCGGGATCGGCGACGCTACCCTGAGCCGCCCCCTGGTGCTGGGGCACGAGGCGGCGGGCGTGCTGGCCGACGGGCCGCGGCGCGGCCAGCGGGTGGCCATCGATCCGGCCATCCCGGACGGGACCTGCCGCCTGTGCCGGGACGGGTACCGGAACCTGTGCCTGCACATCCGGTTCGCCGGGCACGGCAGCCAGGACGGCGCCATGCGCGAGTTCCTGACCTGGCCCAGCGAGCTGCTGCACCCGCTGCCAGACGAGCTGAGCGACGCCGACGGTGCCGTCCTGGAGCCGCTGGGCGTGGCCATCCACGCGCTGGATCTGGGCCACCTGCGGCTGGCCGGCACGGCCGCCGTGATCGGCTGCGGGCCGATCGGGCTGCTGCTCAGCCAGCTGCTCCTGGTAGCGGGCGCGTCCTCGGTGACCGCGTTCGAACCGCTCCCGCACCGGCGGGCGGCGGCCGCCGCGCTGGGCGTCACAGTGGCCGATCCGGCCGTGGCGGCCGACCCCGCCGTGCTGGCCGAGCTGACCGGCGGCGGCGTGGATGTGGCCTTCGAGATAGCCGGCGCCGACGAGGCGGTTCAGCTCGCGATGGACGCGGTCCGCCCGGGCGGCCGGGTCGTGCTGGGCGGGATCCCGGACCATGACAGCACCACGTTCCGCGCGTCTGCCGCGCGCCGCAAGGGACTCACCATCGCCATGGTGCGCCGGATGAACGAGGTGTACCCGAGGGCGATCAGCCTGGCCGCTGCGCACCGGGTTGATCTCGCCGCGCTGGTCACCGCGCGCTACCCGCTCGAGAAGGCGGCAGAGGCGTTGCGTATTGCTGCCGCCCGGACCGGGCTGAAGGTGATCGTGGAGCCTAACCCAACCGATAGGTAACATGTGCAGCCGTGACCGATAGCTTCTACCTCCCGCTGGGTGACGGCCGCTGGCGCGCGACCGTGCATACCACCGGCCCATGGGATGCGCGGGCCCAGCACGGCGGCCCGCCGAGCGCCCTGCTCGGCCGGGCCATCCAGCGCTGCCAGCCGCGCGACGACATGATCATCGCCCGGTTCACCTGCGAGATCCTCGGAGTCGTCCCGGTCGGCGAACTGTCTGTGCAGGCCCGGCTGACCCGGCCGGGCCGGAGCGTTGAGTTCCTCGAGGCGGTGGCCAGCGCGGGCGGCCGGGATGTGGCCCGGGCCAGCGCATGGCGGGTGCTGCGCACCAGCAGCGAGACGGCGCTGCCCGGGGCTGTGCTGCCGCCCGGGCTGCCGGACCGCGCGGTCGGCTCACCGCCGGACGGCTGGGTGGACGGGTATCTGTCCGCGGTCGAGTGGCGGCCGGTGCGCGGTCACTTCACCGAGCCCGGGCCGGCCACGGTCTGGGCCCGGCTGCGTTATCCGCTGGTGCCGGACGAGGAGCCCGGGCCGCTGGAGCGGGTACTCGCGGTGGCGGACAGCGGCAACGGCCTGTCCGGCCAGCTGGACATCACCAAGTGGCTGTTCATCAACCCGGAACTCACCGTGCACGTGCACCGGGAGGCGGCCGGGGAGTGGATCTGCCTGGCCGCGCAGACCGCGATCTCGTCCGGCGGCACCGGCCTGGCTACCTCCATGCTGTCCGACCAGTCCGGGCCGCTGGGTGTGGCGGCCCAGTCGCTGCTGATCAGCCGCCGGCCTAGCCGGCCGGTGCCGCCGCCCAACCAAGCCCCGGCTGCGTACCTATCTGGTAGGGACCAGCTGCGCCGGGCCCAGCCGGCATACCGCCCGCCCGCGCCCCTGGCCGCCAGCGCGGCGATACCCCCTAGCGGCGGGTGGCCGCTGCCCCAGATTGGGGAATGCAGGTAGGCAGGCGACTGACAGGGGGCGGCTGTGCATACTGACCGGCTGGGCGCGGAGCGTGACGCGCTGCGGACACCGCGGGCGGCCGCGGTGGCCGGAATTGTCTTTTCCGTGCTGCTTATCATCGCGCTGGTGCTGCTCCGGATCTCCGTGCCGGGAAATCCGGCCGTCCCGGGTGCCTGGCTCTCGGATTCCGCGCGGCGCACCGCGGTAACGGTCGCGCTCAATCTGATCCCATTCGCCGGAATTGCTTTCCTCTGGTTCATCGGCGTCATCCGGGACCGGATCGGGGACCGGGAAGACAAATTCTTCGGCACCGTGTTCCTGGGTAGCGGGCTGCTGTTCGTGGCCATGCTTTTCGTCGCCGCCGCGGTGGCCGGCGGCATCCTCGCGGGTGCGTCGGCGGCGCGGTTGTCCGGCTCGCCAGGGTCCGGCACGCTGGCCCTCGGCCGCAACGTCACCGGCCTGCTGCTGAACGTCTATGCGATGCGGATGGCCGCGGTGTTCTGCCTGAGCACGGTGACCATCGCCCGGAAGACCAGCATCGTGTCCCGCTGGCTGGTCCTCGCCGGGCTGGTCACCGCGCTGGTGCTGCTGATCGGCACCGGCATCTCGGCCTGGGTCGAACTGCTGTTCCCGGTCTGGATCCTGGCGCTGAGCGTGGACATCCTGGCCGCCGGCCGCCACGCGCTGAGCCCACCGTCCGCCGCCCATCCATAAGCGAGACCGTGCCCACCGTGTACTGCGTGCTCAGAGCAATGCCCTGCTGGTCGAGTTCACCCTGGCCGCCGAGGGGTGCTGGCCGCCGAACTGCCGGTCACCCGTCAGGCGGTCAGCAAGTACCTGGCCATCCTGGCCCGGGCTGGGCTTGTCGGGGCGCACCAGCAGGGCCGCGAAACGCGCTGCACCATCCGCCCGGACCGCCTGGGTGAAGCCGCCCAGGCCATGGCGCAGGCGGCGGCGCAATGGGACCGGCGGCTGCACGCCATCAAATACCTGGCCGGAGCACAGGCCCGGGGCACCGCCAGCCCGCCCCCGCCGGCGCGGCAGTGACCCCGCCGCGGCCGCCTCACCGCACCGCGCCCGGCTGCGGCGGGGCGGGCTGGAAGTCCCGGTGATGCCGCGGGGTTTTGCCGTTTTCGGGCAAACTGGTCCCGGGAAGCTCCCAGATGAGGGAATAGTCCTTACTGTCATCAAACAAGTGCCATGCCCGCAATTCTTCGACCAGGCGATCGAAAATAGTGTGCATGGGGCGAGCCTTTCACTTTGACTGCCTGGAGTCCAGCAAATTACCAATCTGCTCGCCCTGGCTTTTAAGTGCTTCAATATCCGGGGCTAATGTTTAATATCGGCCGAAGCCTGGCAGACTGACCGGCTGGCGCGGCCGCCGCCGCGGTCCGGGAGTTAGTCCCGGACCGATTCCCGCGCCCCGCGTACCGTGGTGGCCAGCAGCCCGGCGGCGAACACCGCGCCCGCGCACAGTGCGCCACCCAGGTCGTGCGGCGGCCGGGTCGGCCAGACCCACGGCGTGGTCCAGCTGCCCGCGAACGCGCCTTCGGTCACTACCAGATAGGCCAGCGGGGCGGCCCAGCCGAGCGCGCCGCCCACGATAGCCGCGGCCAGCAGGCCGATACCGATCATCCCGGACACGTTGCGCAGCAGGGCCAGGGTGCCGCTGGGCAGCCCGCCTGCGGCTGCCCCGGCGGCCAGTGCGCCGAATGCGGCCGCGGTCAGCAGGACCGCGGCTCCCAGCCGCAGGTACGGCAGCCACCGGCCGGTGGCCCGTTCCGGCTCGCCGAACGGGCCGTAGCAGGTGACCGCGATGACCATGGCCGCCCCGGTCTCAATGGACAGCGGGATGGCCTGGTGCGCGGCGGCGCCGCCGGCCACGTTCCAGTGCCAGTGCAGCGAGGCCCATAGCACCGCGCCCAGCCCGGCCAGCACCGCGCCCGCGGCGGGGCCGTGCCGGCTGATCAGGTACAGCCAGGCCAGCCGGAGCCAGCCGGGCACCGGCCGGGCGGCCGGCGGGGGCGCGGCTTCCGGCGCGGGCCGGTGTACGTCGGCGGCGGTCATGGCAGCTGCGCCAGGGTGAGCTGGCCGTCCCGCAGCGCGGTCAGGTGGCTGGCCAGCCACGCGTGCCGGGTGGCGGCGGGCAGCGCGGCGAACCGGGTGGCCGCAGCGGCGATCGGCGCCGGGTAGACTAAGTTGGCCGGGCACCCCCCAGGGTGAGGCGGACAGCACGACCGTGGTCTGCGTGCGGAGCGAAATCCCGGCGTTCTTCAGCACCGCCGCCTCGACAGCTATCTGGGCTGGGTCACCGTAGCTGCTGCTCGTCGTGACGAACGCGTGCACCGCCTGGAGCTTGATCTCGTTGATGAACTGGGCCTGGTCCGCCCCGAACGAGCCGGGCAGGTTGAACATGTTGAGCGGCATGGAGAGCACCGGCGGCTGGCCGCGGAGCGTGCTGATCTGGCCCACGCTGGTTTGCGGGCCCCGGCCGGTGACGTGGAAGAACAGCGTGGCAACCTGGCCGGCCCGGACCGGGGCGCCGGGCAGGCCGGTGATCTGGCTGGCCACCGGGCGTAGCGCGGCAGTCACGTCGGGCAGATAGCCCCGGTAGGCGGGCTGTACGCAGACCGGCAGGCCGGCCGCCTGGCCGCAGGCCGGGGTGTACGGGATCGGCTGGTCGCTGGCCGCGTCGTGCAGGGCCGGGATCACGATGCCGTAGCCGGTCACCTGGGCGGTAAAGGTCAGCGCGATCGCGGTAACGGCGAGTGCCGCCCCGGCCGCGGCGGTCACCGCCGCGGTGTGCCGCAGCCGCAGGCTGCCCGCGGTCGCCCGCACGCCGAGCAGGGCGACCAGGGCCACGGTCACCCCGGCCAGGAACATCACCCGGGCGATCGGCAGGTCCGGCAGGAACTGGTAGAAGATCCCCGCGTCCTGGCCGTAGTTGTTGTTCGAGTTCGTCGGCAGGATCAGCCCCCAGCCGCCGTACGACTGGAAGCCGATCTGCGACGACATCCCGCAGGCCAGCAGTCCGCCGAACGCGGCCACCGGCGCGGTGAACCGGGTCGGGAAGTACGCCCCGGCGGCGAACCCGGCGGCGCTGAACGCGGCCACCCCCACCGCGCCCACCGCGACCGGCCAGTACGGCGGGCCGCCCCAGGCGATGGACCGGGACAGCGCCCAGAACGTCGCGGCCATGAAGACCAGATAGCCGCCCACCGCCCAGATCGCGGTCGCCGCCCAGGTGGCGAACTGGGTGGCGAAGCGCGAGCGGGCCGAGGTGGTCACCAGGTCGGTCAGGCCGCGGCGGCCATCCCGCGACCCCACCCAGGCGGCCACGCCCGCCACGAACGGCGCGAAGTCGACCAGGGAATGGCCCTGGCCCAGGATGTAGAACGTGCGCAGGTTCCATAGCGGCGGCAGCGTGGCGGCGATCCGGTAGGAGTCGAACCAGAACACCACGGCGATCAGCGGCAGTGCCCACGGCATGGCGTTACGCCGCAGTTCCACCCGGAGCAGCCGGGCCATGCCCAGTTGAACTGTCCGGCCCGCACGTGGCGTGGAGCGGACCGGGACGCTGGTGGCGGTCATGACCGCGCCGCCGCCAGCACCGCGCTGTACCCGCGCTCCAGCGGCGCGTCGCCGACCCCGTGCCCTGCACCCCGGGCGATCAGCTCATCGGGGGTGCCGTGGAAGACGATCTTCCCGACGTCCATCAGGGTGACCTCGCTGCACGCGGCGGCTACGTCCTCGACCAGATGGGTGCTGACGATCACGGTGGACCGCTGGCCGAACTCGCGGAGCAGGGTGCGGAACGCCACCCGCTGCTCCGGGTCCAGCCCGGCCGTCGGCTCGTCCAGCAGCAGCAGGTCGGGCTGGTTCACGATGGCCTGCGCGATGCCGACCCGGCGCAGCATCCCGCCGGACAGTGTGCGCAGCTTGGCCCGGGCCTTGTCACCCATGCCGACATGCTCGATGGCCGCCGCCACGGCCCGTGGCACCTGCCCCGACGGCATGTCCTTGAGCAGCGCGAAGTACTCGATGAACTCGGCCACCGTGAACCCCGGGTAGTAGCCCAGGGTCTGCGGTAGGTAGCCGAGCCGGCGCCGGATCTCCCGGCGCGGCCCGTAACTGCCTGGATCGCGGCCGAGCAGCCGCAGCGTGCCCGAACTGGGTGGCAGTACGGTGGCCATCATCCGCAGCAGCGACGTCTTCCCGGCGCCGTTCGGGCCGAGCAGCCCGAATACCCCGGGGCCGGCCCGCAGGTCAACCCCGGCCACCGCCTGGGTCCGGCCGAACCGCCTGGTCAGCTCGGAGATCTCGACGTTCATGCAGGTTCCTCTCGGGGTCCGGGTCGCATATACGGCGATGACAGCGCAGGCCGCCGCGATGGCCAGATAGGGCAGGATGAGCGCGGTGCTGGTGACGGCCGCGACGAGCTTGCCCTCGGCCACCCGATCACCCAGCACGACGATCAGCCAGCCGGCCAGGCCGGCCAGCACACCCACGTTGGGCGACCGGGTGAGCGTCGCGGCGGCCAGAGCCAGCGCGCACACCGCGGTCATCGGCACGAGCCAGCCGAAGGTAACCGCGGCCGCGGCCCCTGACGCGACCGAGGCGACCAGCCCCAGGAGGGCGTTCAGCCCAAATACGGCCAGCGCCCGGACCAGCAGAACCATCCGGTCGCTGACCGCCATGCTCTGGGACAGCTCCCAGGCCGGGTCGACGCCCGGCCCGTAAGCGTAGGCGATGCCCGCTCCGGCGATGGGTGGCGCGATCAGCGCCACCCAGGGCGTCCCGGTGCTCAGGGCAAAGGCGACCCCGGCGAGCAGCACGACCATGGTGGCCAGCACCCAGCCGAGCAGCAGCGACGGCGTGGTCATCAGGGCCCGGGCCAGGCCCGGCGAGCGGAGCAGCCGGGTGGCCAGCCGCTCCACCGGCCCGGGCTGGCGGCGCCAAACCTCGGCGGCCACGCCGGTCCAGACCCGGTCCAGGTCGATGTCATCCGGCCCGGGCCCGGGCAGGCGCCCGTGGTTGTCTGTCATGTCAGAGCCCCTGGTCATCGCCTGCCTCCCAGCCCGGCCGGCTCGACGGTGCCGCAGCGCGGCCCGCATCAGCTGGCGCACCCGGTGCGCGCGGCTCTTCACCGTGCCGACCGGTACGCCCATCAGCTCAGCCACCTCATCGACCGGCCGGTCCTCCAGGTACATCAGCCGCCACGTCTCGCGCTGCGGGCCGCCGGCCGGCCCGAGCGCGCTGACCGCGGCGGCCAGCTCGGCCCGCCGCAGCGCCGCTTCGGCCGGGTCGCCCAGCTCAGCGGGGCCGCCCGGCCGTCCGTCCGCGCCGGTCACCGCGGGCAGCAGCAGCTCGGCCGGGCCGCGGCGGCGCAGCCACAGCGCGGCCTGCCGCCGGGCGATACCCCAGGTCCAGCCGCCGACTGAACCCAGGTCGGGCCGGTAGCGGGCGGCACCGCGCCAGACCGCGAGAAAGGTCTCCTGCAGGACGTCCTCGACCTCGGCGGCGGGCAGCATCGCGCACAGCCGGGCAGCCAGCCACGGCGCATGCCGGGCGAACAGCTCACGCAGCGCGGTGTCGTCCCCGCCAGCCACGGCAGCGATCAGCGCATCGTCGTCCATCGCTTCTCTTTTGCGTCCGGCTCGCTCCAGGTTCGCGGACCGGCCAGATTTTTGCCAGCCCAGCCGGTTCGCCCAGCCTGCCTGACCGGTCCGCGGGATAACCCTGGTCAGCTGGGCCGGGTCCGGGTGCGCAGCGCCTTCTCGGCCACGTCGCGGCCCTCGATCACCGCCCGCCGGAAGGCGGGGTCCTGGTCCCCCTGGGCCAGCACCTTATCCATCCGGGCCAGCAGGTCCGGGGAAGCCGCCGAGTATGGGAACAGGACCTGGCCAAACACCATCCGCATCGGGGTGCTGAGCGAGGCCCAGCTCCCGGGCAGCTCGGTGAAGAACCGGTCCGCGTACCCGGCCAGCAGCTCCGCATGCTCGGCCTGGTTGAAGCCCAGCCCGACCTCGACAGCCCCCTCCACGCCAAGCTCACCGGACTGAGTGATCAGCCGCCACGCGGCAGCCTTGTGCTCGGCGTCCGGTATCGATGCCCGGCAGGCCGCGGCGTGCCGCCGGCCCGCGTCGGTGTCGTCGCGGGCCAATTCGGCGTCGATCCGAGCGTCGCCCGCCCGGCCGGTGCTGGCCAGCCTGCGCAGCAGCGCCCAGCGCAGCTCGGTGTCCACCCGCAGACCGGGCAGCTCGGTGGTGCCGACCAGCAGGCCCTCCAGCAGGTCGAGCTGGTCCGCGCTGACCGCAGTCCAGCTGAGCAGCTGGGCCCAGGCCAGCTGCCGGTCGCTGCCCGGCTCGGCCGCGCGGAGCAGCGGCAGGGCCGCATCGGCCAGTTGCCGCTTGCCCTCCGGAACCCACCGCGGGTCCCCCGTCTTGTCCAGCAGTCGGCTGGTCACCTGGTGCAGGACCTGCAGCACGGAGATCGACGGCTCGTGGCCCATCCCAGCCGCCAGGATCCGCACGAACTCGGGCACCGACAGCTCCGCCTGGAGGGCCATATCGAGCACCGCGCTCCAGCACACGGTGCGGGCCAGCGAGTCGGTGAACTGCCCGATGGACTCGGCCAGCGTGGCCAGCGACCGCGCATCGAACCGGACGATGGCGTAGCCGAGGTCGTCGTCGTTCAGCAGGATCAGGTCGGGCTGCGGCTGCCCAGCCAGCTCGGGCACGACGGTCCGCGGCCCGGTGACATCCACCACCACCTGGTGGCGGCGGGTGATCGTGTCCCCGGCCCGGTGGTACAGGCCGATCGCGATGTGGTGCGGGCGGAGTGTCGGATGGCTGGCCGGCGCTTCCTGCACGACCGCGAACTCGGTGAAGCTGCCGTGCTCGTCGACGCAGAAGTCGGGCCGCAGCGTGTTCGGCCCGGCCGTCTCCAGCCACGCCTTGGACCAGTCGGCCAGGCTCCGGCCGGAACTGGCCTCCAGCGCGCGGAGCAGGTCGGCCAGCGTGGCATTGCCCCAGCCGTGCTCGGCGAAGTACGCCTGCACGCCGTCGAAGAACTGGTCCCGGCCCAGGTAGGCGACGAGCTGCTTGAGCACCGACGCGCCCTTGGCGTAGCTGATCCCGTCGAAGTTCGCGATGGCCTCGCCCAGCGTGCGCACGTCGGCCGCCACCGGGTGGGTGGACGGCTGCTGGTCCTGCATGTAGCCCAGCACCTTCCGCCCGCTGCAGAACGTGGTCCACGCGCCGGTGAACCGGGTCGCCTCGGCGCTGGACAGGGTGGCACAGTACTCGGCGAAGGACTCGTTCAGCCACAGGTCGCCCCACCAGCGCATGGTGACCAGGTCGCCGAACCATTGGTGCGACATCTCGTGCAGGATCACCATGGTGCGCAGCTCGTACATGGCGTCGGTGACCTTCGAGCGGAACAGGAACTGCTCGGAGATGGTGATACAGCCGATGTTCTCCATCGCGCCGACGTGGTCGGCCACGAAGACCTGGTCGTACTTGGCGTACGGGTAGGCGCCGAACAGCCCGGTGAAGTAGTCCAGCCCCTGCCGGGTGATGGTGAGCATGTCGCCGGCTTCGAGGTAGGCGGCCAGCGATTGCCGGCAGGCCAGGGCGAGCGGGATGTGCTGGCCGGCCGGAGTGGTGTGCGCGTCGTGCACTACGTGGTACTCGCCGGCCACCACCACGGTCAGGTACGTGGACATCAGCGGTGTCACCGGGAAGTGCCAGACCGCCGTGCCGTCACCGGCAGGCTCCGGGTCAGGAGCCGGCTGGTTGGACAGCACGGTCCACCGCTCCGGCACGGTGACGTGGAAGGTGAACCGGGCCTTCAGGTCGGGCTGCTCGAAGTTCGCGTAGACCCGGCGGGCTTCGGCGGGCTCGAAGTGGCTGGCCGTGTAGACCCGGCCGTCCGCCGAGTCGACGGTCCGCAGCAGGCCCGCGGCATCGCTGCTGTAGGCGCAGTCGGCCACCACCCGCAGTTCGTTGTGCTCGGCCAGGCGGGGCAGGGTGATCCGGCCCGCCGCGTACCCGGTGGCCGGGTCGATCGGCGTGCCGTTCAGGGTGATCTCATGCACGCGCTCGGCGATCAGGTCGACGTAACTGGCCGCTCCTGGGCTGGTGCAGTCGAACCGGATCGACGACACCGAGCGGAACAGGTCACCGCCCCGGCTCAGGTCGAGCTGCACGTCGTAGGTGTCAACCCGGAGCAGCGCAGCTCGCTCGGCGGTCTCCTGCTGGGTGATCTCGGCGATCGGCATCAAGTTGGTCCCTCGTGAGGATTTCCGGCCGAGACAAATCTATGAGCGCGTCGGCCGGGCCAGGGGGCTTTGGCCCTTACCTTACGGACAGCAACCTATTAATTACGGGAAGTTCGTATGAACACAAGATCAGATCGCTAAGGTGACGATGTCTTGCCGCGTACTCCGCCATCTTCCCCTGCTCGGTGACGGCAACCTGTTTCTCTTGTCCGCTGCCTTCGTGGCATCCGGAGGACCACATGCGTGCTGGAATCTGGCTCGCCGGCGCCCGCGGGTCGGTTGCCGTTACGACCGTCGTCGGGGCGCTGGCCCTGCGCACCGGGCTGGCTGACCCGGTCGGCTGCGTGACCGCCCATCCCGGGCTGGATACGACGAGCCTGCCCGATGTCGGTGACCTGGTATTCGGCGGTCACGATGTCAGCACAAACCCGCTGGCCAAGAAAGCCGAGCAGCTTGCTGAGGTTGGCGTGCTGCCTGGCCGGCTGCTCGCCGCGCTCGCCCCCGACCTGGCCGAGGTGGAGGCGAACCTCCGGCCGGCGCCCGCCGGTGCCACGCAGGGCCAGACCGTAGCCGCGATCGCGGCGGACATAGCGGAGTTCGCCCGGCGGCACCAGGTGGACCGCGTCGTGGTCGTCAACGTCACCTCGACCGAGCCGTTGCCGCAACCGCATCCCGCGCACGCCAGCCTGGCCGCCCTGGCCGACGCGCTGGCCAGGCCCGTCGAGGTGCTCCCGCCCAGCGCGCTGTACGCCTACGCCGCCTTCTCGGCCGGCTGCCCGTACGTGGACTTCACCCCGTCCACCGGCGCCCGGCTGCCGGCCCTCGCCGAACTCGCGGGCCAGCGTGGCCTGCCCTACGCCGGCCACGACGGCAAGACGGGGGAGACGCTGCTCAAGTCGGTGCTGGCCCCGATGTTCGCGATGCGCAACCTGGCCGTCCGCTCCTGGTCGGGGATCAACCTGCTCGGTGGCGGGGACGGTGCCAACCTCACCGATCCGGGGGCCAACGCCGCCAAGTCGGCCAGCAAGCAGCGGGTGCTCGGCGAGACTCTTGGTTACCTGCCCGAAGGCGGTACCCGCATCGACTACGTCGCCGGCATCGGAGACTTCAAGACGGCCTGGGACCTGATCACGTTCGACGGTTTCCTCGGCACCGGGATGCGCCTGGAGTTCAGCTGGCACGGCTGCGACTCCGCGCTGGCCGCGCCACTGGTCCTCGATTTAGCGCGGATCACCGCTGCGGCCCACGCGGCCGGCCTCGCGGGCCCGCTGACCGCGCTGTCGTTCTTCTTCAAGGACCCGCTGGGCGACGTCAGCCACGCGCTGCCCGATCAGTGGCAGGCGCTGCGCGCGTTCCTGGCCGGATTGCCTGACCTTCGCCGGTGACCACGGTAGGAGATATCGCCGAACTGGTCCGGGCACCGGCTGCCCTGTCCGTACCCGGGGACGCCCTGGCCGGCTCGGCTGCCGCGGGCACTCTGGGCGTGCGGGCGTGCGGGCTGTGCGCCGCGTCGGTCTGCCTGTACTGGGCCGGGATGGCGGCTAACGACTGGGCCGACCGGGAGCTGGATGCCACGGAGCGGCCCGGTCGGCCGATCCCGTCCGGCCGGGTGCCCCCCGGCGCCGCGCTCGGCGTCGCGGCTGGGCTCAGCGCCGCCGGGCTGGCGCTGGCCGGCCTGGCCGGGGGCCGCCGTGCGCTCGCGGTGGCGGTGCCGCTGGCTGCCGCCGTGTGGTCGTACGACCTGGGGCTGCGGGGCACCGCGGGCGGGCCAGCGGCCATGGCGGCCTGCCGCGGACTGGACGTGCTGCTGGGCGCGAGCGCCGGGCCGTGGCGGCGGGCTGCGCGGCCGGCGTTCACCGTCGCCGCGCACACCTACCTCGTCACCGCCCTGTCCCGCCGGGAAGTCAGCGGCAGCGGCGCGCTGCTGCCCGCCGCGACGCTGGCCGGCACGCTGGCCGTCGCGGCCGTGCCCGCCGCCGCCATGCCCGCCGCCGCCGGGCCGGCCGCCGCTGGCCGGCCGCCGCTGGGGCAGGCCGGCGGCTCGTCGCCGCTGCGCTGGCCGCCGGGTACGCGGCCAACTACGGGCAACCGCAGTTGCGCGCGCTGGCTGAGCCGACCGCGGGCAACATCCGGGCTGCGGTCGGGGCCGGGATCACTGGCCTGCCGGCCCTGCAAGGAGCGCTGATCGCGCGGTCGGGCGGGCCAGCGGCAGGCCTAGCGGTGGCCATGGCCGCGCCACTCGGCCGCCGGCTGGCCAGATGGTGGTCACCGACATGAGCCTGCGGATCGGTTACGGCACCAACGGGTTCGCCAATCACCGGCTCGACGACGCGCTCGCCGTGCTCGCCGACCTCGGCTACGTGGGCGTGGCCCTGACTCTCGACCACCATCATCTCGACCCTTACGGCCCGGGCCTGGCCCGCCGGGTCAGCCTGCTGCGGGCGCGGCTGGACCGGCTCGGGCTGGCCGTGGTCATCGAGACCGGCGCCCGGTACCTGCTGGACCCCTGGCGCAAGCATGCGCCGACCCTGCTCGACGATGATCGTCGGCTGCGGCTCGATTTCCTGCAGCTGGCCGTCCAGATCGCGGCTGACCTGGGCGCCGAGGCCGTTTCCTGCTGGGCCGGGATACGCCCGCCGGCGGTGCCCAGCCCGGTGGCCTGGGACCGGCTGGTGGACGGCTGCGATCGGGTGCTGGCCGCGGCCGATGCGGCCGGCCTGCCGCTGGGCTTCGAGCCCGAACCCGGCATGCTGGTGCAGACCCTCGACGACTGGTTCCGGTTGCGCGCCGCGCTCGGTGCGCCACAGCGCTTCGCCCTCACCCTCGACATCGGGCACTGCCGCTGCGTGGAGGCCGACCCCGTGCCCGACTGCGTGCGCAGAGCTGGCCCGTACCTGTGCCATGTGCAGATCGACGACATGCGGCGGGACGTGCACGAGCATCTGGAGTTCGGGGCCGGTGAAGTCAACTTTCCCGCCACCTTGCGGGAGTTGCACGCGGTCGGCTACCGCGGGCTGGTGAGCGTCGAGCTGCCCCGGCACGGACACGCCGCTCCGGTGGTGGCGCGTGACTCACTCGCCTTCCTCACCGCGGTGCAAGCGAAGGAGGCCCTGGTTGACTGACGAGGATCTGCGGGTGGTGCTGGACGGCGCGGTGGCCGACCCGGCCTGGCTGGCGGACGCAGCGCACCGGGTATCGGTCAGCCCCGGCGTGATCAGCGCGCTGTTCCCGGCGGTGAGCCGCCGCTGCGGCCGCGGCCCGCTGCCGGGCCGCCGTCCCGGGCTGGCTGGGTGGACGGTCAACGACGCGGCCCGCGTCCTGCTGCTGACCGCCCTGCCGATGCGCGGGACCGAGCTGGCCAGCCAGGCCGGCCAGCTCTACCGGTACGGCGACGCGGCCGAGAAGCGCGGCGTGCTCCGCGCGCTGCCCTGGCTGGACATCAAGGCCGGCGGGGTGGAGATGCTGCACGACGCGATCCGCAGCAACGACCCGCGGCTGGTGGCAGCCGCGCTTGGCCCGTACGCCGTCCATCTTGCTGACCCGATGTGGCGGCAGGCCGTGCTCAAGTGCGTCTTCATGGACGTCCCGCTGGGCCTGGTGAGCGGGCTGGCCGGGCGGGCCGACGGCGAACTGGCCCGGATGCTGGCCGACCTGGCCGGTGAGCGGCGCGCGGCCGGGCGGACGATACCGGCCGACGCCGCCACCTTGCTGGTTCAGCTGACCAGCGGTTCGCGAGCTCGGTCCGGCCACGCGGAGGAGGCAGGCTGATGCGGATCTTCGACCCGCACATCCACATGAGCTCACGCACTACCGACGATTACGAGCGGATGGCCGCGGCCGGGGTGCGCGCGCTGGTCGAACCGGCCTTCTGGCTCGGCCAGCCGCGGACAGGCGTCGGCTCGTTCACCGACTACTTCGACTCGCTGATCGGCTGGGAGCCGTTCCGGGCCAGTCAGTTCGGTATCCGGCACCATTGCGCCATTGCCCTCAACCCCAAGGAGGCCAATGATCCGCGCTGCCGGGAGGTGCTCGGCCTGCTGCCCCGCTACCTGGCCAAGGACGGGGTGGTGGCGGTGGGCGAGGTCGGGTACGACTCGATGACCCCGGAGGAGGACGAGGCGTTCTCGGCCCAGCTGGCGCTGGCCATAGAGCACGGCTTGCCGGCCCTCGTACACACTCCGCACCGGGACAAGCTGCGCGGGACGCAGCGGACACTCGACGTGGTCAAGGAATCGGGTCTCGGCGCCGACCGGGTGGTGGTCAACCACCTGAACGAGGTAACCGTGGGTCTGGTCGCGGACAGCGGGTGCTGGATGGGCTTTTCGATCTACCCGGGCACCAAGATGTCACCGCCCCGGATGGCCGCGATTCTGCGCCAGTACGGGCTGGCCCGGATGCTGGTCAACTCGGCTGCCGACTGGGGCCGCAGCGACCCGCTGCTCACCCTGCGCACCGCCGGGGCGATGCTCGCGGGCGGGTTCACCGCCGGCCAGGTGGACCAGGTGCTGTGGCGCAACCCGGTGGAGTTCTTCGGCCAGTCCGGGCGGCTGGACGTGTCGGCGGTGCCGGAGCCGGCCGCCACGTTCGCGGGCAACTCGCTTCAGCGCGGAGGCAGCTGATGCGGTTGCGGCATCCCGACGGGCAGGTGATCCACCTTGGCTACTGCACCAACGTCCATCCCGGCGAGGACCTGCCGCAGATCATGGCGCAGCTGGACAGCTACGCGGTGGCGGTGCGCCGCCTGGTGCCCGCTGACCGGCTCGGCGTCGGCCTGTGGCTGGCCGCGCCGGTAGCCACCCAGCTCGCCGCGGACCCGGCCCAAGTGGCCAGGCTGCGCCGCGACCTGGACGCGCGCGGGCTGGAGGTGGTCACCCTCAACGGCTTCCCCTACCAGTCGTTCCATGCCCCGGTGGTCAAGCACGCGGTGTACCGGCCGGATTGGCTCACGGCAGCGCGGCTGGACTACACGGTGAACCTGGCCCGGATCCTCGGCGGCCTGCTCCCGGACGACGCGGCCCGCGGCTCGGTCTCCACTCTGCCGCTGGCCTGGCGCACGCCACCCTGGACAGCCGAGCAGTCGTCGGCCGCGCGGCGGCGGCTGGCCGAGCTGGCCGGGCACCTCGCGGCGCTGCGGGCCGAGACGGGCCGCCTGGTACGCGTCGCGTTCGAGCCGGAGCCCGGCTGCATGCTGGAATCGGCCAGCCAGACGGTCGCCGGGCTGTCCGGCGTGGATACCGAGTACCTCGGCGTGTGCCTGGACCTCGCGCATCTGGCCTGTGCCTGGGCGAGGGCCGGCCGCCACGGCGGACCGGCTGGCCGCCGCCGGGCTGCCTGTGGTCAAGGTGCAGGTGTCCGCGGCGCTGGCCGCCGACCGGCCGGACCAGCCGGGCACGGCTGCCGCCCTGCGCGGCTACGCCGAGCCTCGTTTCCTGCACCAGGTGCGCAGTGCGTCCGGCCAGGCCGCGGATGACCTGCCCGAGGCGCTGGATGCGCGGCTGCCCGGCCCATGGCGAGTGCACTACCACGTGCCGCTGCACGCCGCCCCGCAGCCGCCGCTGCGGGCCACGGTGGACGTGCTGCGGGCCGCGCTGGCCGTCCTGGCCGGCGGCCGGAATGCGCTCTGTGACCACTTCGACGTGGAGACCTACACCTGGAGCGTGCTGCCATTGGCGCAGCGTCCGGTCAGCCCGGCGCAGCTCGCCGGCAGCATCGCCGCGGAACTGCGCTTCGCCCGGGATGAGCTGTGTGCGCTGGGCCTGTCCGAAGAGCCTTCGCCCGGGCCGCTCCGGTCCGGGCAGCCGGTGCCAGAAGCGCGTGCGGCGGAGGTCCGGTGACCCGCAGGCCGACCCCGCTCGTCGTCCTCGACGTGGCCGGGCTCACTCCCGGCTGCTGGCGCACATGCCGCGGCTGGCCGCCCTGGCCCGCGGCGGCGGCTGGCAGGCCGAGCTCAGCCCGGTGCTGCCCGCGGTGACCTGCTCCATGCAGGCCACCTTGCTGACCGGGGCGCTGCCCAGCCAGCACGGCATCGTCGGCAACGGCTGGTATTTCCGTGGTCTCGGCGAAGTGCTGCTCTGGCGGCAGCACAACACGCTGGTCGGTGGGGACAAGTTCTGGGACGCGGCCCGGCGGCGGTATCCCGGCCACACGGTGGCCAACGTGTGCTGGTGGTATGCGATGGGCGCACGAGTCGGACTGGACGGTGACCCCACGGCCCGTTTACCACGCCGACGGCCGCAAGGACCCAGACTGCTACACCCAGCCACCCGGCCTGCACGACGAGCTGACCCGGGCCCTCGGCACGTTCCCGCTCTTCGACTACTGGGGCCCGCGCGCCGGGCTCGCCTCGTCGGAATGGATATGCCGTGCCGCCCAGCACATCATGGCCCGGCACAGCCCGGACCTCACCCTGGTCTACGTGCCGCACCTGGACTATGACCTGCAGCGGTACGGTCCCTCGGCACCGCAGGCGGCAGCCGCCGCGGCCCGCCTGGACGCGGTGCTCAGCCCGCTGCTGGCGGCGGCCCTGGCCCGCGGCGCGACCGTGGTCGCGCTGTCGGAGTACGGCATCACCGAGGCCGACCAGCCGGTCAACATCAACCGGGTGCTGCGCTCCGAAGGGCTGCTGTCCGTGTACACCCAGGCGGGCATGGAATACCTGGACCCGTGGACATCGCGGGCCTTCGCCGTGGCCGACCACCAGATCGCGCACGTGTACGTGGCCGACCCAGCCGACCTGCCCACGGTGCGGAAGGTGTGCGCCGGGCTGCCCGGGGTGGGCGAGGTCCTCGACCGGCCCGGCCACGCGCCGGCTCGGCCTTGACCACCCCGGTCCGGGGAACTCGTCCTGGTCGCCGAGCCTGGTGCCTGGTTCACGTACTACTACTGGCTGGACGACACCCGCGCCCCGGACTTCGCCCGGCTGGTCGAGATTCACCGCAAGCCCGGGTACGACCCGGCGGAGTTGCTGTTCGACCCAGCCGCGCCGGGTGCCGCCAAGCGGCGCGCGGCCATCGCGCTGGCCCGGAAGAAGCTCGGCCTGCGGTACCTGATGAGCGTGGTCGGCCTGGACGCCGGCGCGGCCGCGGTACGCGGCTCGCACGGCCGGCTGCCGGACGATCCTCAGGATGGCCCGGTACTGCTCTGTTCAAGCCCGCACGCCGCCCGCGCCCAGTGTGCCGCGACCGAGGTCAAAGGCATCCTGCTCGAACTGGCCGGCGGCCCATTATGCGCAACGCCCCCATCGCGCTGATCACCCCCGCAAGCTCCAGGCCTGCGTCTGTGAGCGCGGGCTGTCTGAAGACGACCTGGTGTTCGCCATGCCCGAGCGCGGCCCGGCACTGAAGGTGCTGCCGAACTCTGACCGGCCCCGCCGCACCCAGTCCAACTGCACGACGTGCACTCCGTGGTGTACGCCGGCCGCCCGGGCCAGTGCGACGCCCTGCGCGGACAGATGCGGGCCACGGCAGAGTCCTGTCATCTCGGAGGTGATCGGCCGCGCTGAGCGGGGCAGGATGCCTGGGGTGGCTTCGCGTGGATTTGCGGTCGGCCGGCGTCACCCTATCGATCCGCAAGATGACGGCCGCGATGGAAGAAGGTGCCCAGAATGGGCGATGACAACAGGATCCACCACGAGTACGAGCGCGTCGTGGTCAGCGGTGAAGGCGCAACGGCCCGGGAGATCCGCATCTACGGCGGCGGGGCAGGCTGATCCTTGAGGGCTGGCAGGTTGCCGACGACGCCGGTCAGACTGCCTGGATCAGCGACGCCGGAGCCATAGCCGTCTTCGACCAGCCGCTGTATCCCGGCGAGACGACGAAGGCCGGCCCGCTGTGGCTCTTCGACAACTTTGCCGAAGTCAGAGAGATGGGCTCCTGTTCACCACCGTTCATGGCTGATGTCGCCAGGGCCCTCGGCGAGCGGTACGAGCCCGCTTAGGCCGAACATCCGCCACGCTCACGGGCAGGTCAACGCTGACCTGCTCGCCTTCCTGGGCGGCTAGCCAGGTCCAGATCTGCTGGTCCCGGCTGTCGCGCCGCCGGGCCTGGGCGTGGCACGCTGAGAAAGGAAAGAGACATGAAGCTCACAGTCATCGGCGGTACCGGACTGATCGGCTCGCAGGTGGTCCAGAAGCTGACCGCAGCCGGACACCAGGCCGTCCCCGCAGCATTGTCCACCGGCCTCGACCTGATCACGGGCAAGGGCCTGGACCAGGCGCTGGAAGGCGCCGAGGTCGTGGTCAACCTGGCGAACTCGCCGACATTCGACGAGGCGTCCCTGGGCTTCTTCCGCACCTCCATGAACAACCTGCTGGCCGCGGGGGAAGGTGCCGGTGTCCGGCATCAGGTGATCCTCTCGATCGTCGGCGTGGACCAGCTGCCCGAGCTGGTTTATTACCGTGCCAAGACCCTGCAGGAGGACCTGCTCCGCCAGGGACCGACGCCGTACTCCATCGTGCGCGCCACCCAGTTCTTCGAATTCATGAGCACGCTCGTGCTCGAGACCTCTGATGACACCACCGTCCGCCTGCCCGCTACCCGCCTCCAGCCAATCGCCTCCGCCGACGTCGCCGACGCGGTCGCCGGCGTCTGCACCGGCACCCCGCTGCGCGCCATCTGGAACGTTGCCGGCCCGGACGTCTTCCCTCTCGACGAACTCGGCAGGGTCATCCTGGCAGCACGCCAGGACAACCGGACCGTCATCACCGACGACGAGGCCGGCACCTTCGCCGGCGTCACCGGCGACGTGCTCACCGCAGGCCCTGACGCACACGTGGCAGCCACCCACTACCAGGACTGGATCCACACGGCCCGGTAACCGGGCAGCCGTCTATCCCGCAACCACCCCGGCCCCTGGATGAGTGATTCCTTAATGGGCGGGTGCCCTGGCCGCCAGTCTGGTGGCCCTGATCGATGCGGTGGCCGGGCTACGGCAGGCCCAAGCGCACGCCGCCCAGGCCGCAGCCGCTGCTGAATTCCCGCTGCCACTGGCCGACGTCCTGCCTGCGGCAGTATCCATAGGCTCTGCCGAGCAGCGATCTAAGCCTCAGGTGCCTCAGCCGCCAGCACGCGCGAGGCCTACCCGGCCAGGTGGGTTCCGGTACCTGGGCGACATTCTGGTTCCGGTAGCTGGCTTGCATAGCAGATGGCGGAGTGCTTTCGGCGGGCGCGGCCCTGGGGGTTGGCGAAGGCGCCCAGCTCGCGGGAGCGGTCGTGGCGGATCGGGTGGACCCGGATGATCTCGCCGTCTTTGGACAGCTGGACGGACCGGTGACGATGGTGACGTCGATGAAGGTGCGGGCACATCCGCCCGGCCCGGTAGGCGGTGCCGGCGAAGGTGAGCTGGCCGTCGTGGTTGGCCAGGCGGGTCACAGTCAGCCCGGCGGTGGCGCCGCGGGTGTTGCGGACGATCCGGGCACGCGGGGCACGGTCAGCCTGGTCCTGCCGCAGCCGCCGCACGTGGGTGGCGACCACGACCCGGCGTGCAGGATGTCCATCGCGCCCGTCCGGCCTGACCGGCACAGTGCTCCGGCGGCCGCACACGGAGACTCCATGATCCCGGAGAGTTTGAGGGCTGACAGCCCGCAAACGCCCCCCGCTGATGCTCGCCGGAGGCCGTCAGTTGATGTCGAACTCGTTGCCCTCGGGGTCCCTCAGCGCGACCGCGTAGTGGTCAAGGCCCTCCTCAAGTTCCTCGCTCAAGTCGCTGAGCAGCGTGGCGCCGAGGTCGCACAGCCGCCTGGCCTCGGCGTCCACGCGCTTCTTGCGGGTCTCGATCGGGAGGTCCCGCCCGCCGCTGGCGTGGATGTCGAGGTGGAGGCGGTTGCTGGCGGTCTTGCGGTCGGGCACGACCTGGATCCAGATGCGAGGTCCGGCGCCATCCGGATCGATGATGCAGTCCGTGCCCCGGCCGAGCCAGGACTCGGGCAGCCCGACGTCGCGCCGCCAGTCGTCCCAGGTGACGAAGCCTGCCGGCGGCAGCTCCAGCACGTAGCCCAGGGCCTCGGCCCAGAAGCGGGCCAGCGGCTCGGGGTGGCCGACGCAGTTGATGACGAGCTGGTACCGGACAGCCATGGGTCTCCCCTAGTCAGACCGCGGCCCCGCCGGACGGTCCCGGCAAGTATGCCGGGGGCCTACGACAGTCCGGCGCGACCGGAGCGGGACCGGCTCAGGAGAGGGTGGGCGGGCCCGCCCGCGCTCCCACCGGCGGTAGTCCTCCCGACGCCGCTTGCGCTTCTTGCCATCGATCAGGCCATGACGCAGCAGCGCCCGGTACACACCCGACCGCCCGGGCAGCGCGACACCCTCCCGCTCCAGCTGCCAGCGGATCCGCGACGGCCCCCACCCCGGACGCTCCCGCCGCACCGCCACTACCCGCGCCTCCACCGCAACAGGCATCTGCTGCGGGCACGAGCCCGGCCACACCCAGCTCCACCAGGACACCCGGCTCCCTCCCTGCGACCAGCCAGTGATCGCAGGCAAGCGCCCAGGCAGCCTAAAAGCCCGCAAGCAGCACGGAGTGTCGTGAAGGTACCGGAACTACTGTCGCCCACCTACCGGAACCGCGTCTGCACACTGTCACCCAGGAACCGGGGCTCAGGTGTCCAGCAGCATCTACCGGGATCGCACAGTCGGTGTGACGTCGGATCTCACGGTCAAATGACGGTCAGATGATCAAGGACGGGTTTCTGCGCTGTGAGAAACCCGTCCTACCTGGGATTACTGGTCGGGGTGGCCGGATTTGAACCGGCGGCCTCTTCGTCCCGAACGAAGCGCGCTGCCAAGCTGCGCCACACCCCGCCGACCTTTTGGGCTACGCCCCGGGAGGGTCGATTCCCGGGAACCTCCGGAAGTCTAGCCGATCCGGGGGACCAGCGTGAGCAGGGTTGCCTCTGGCCGGCAGGCGAACCGCACTGGTGCCCACGGGGAGGTGCCGAGCCCAGCGGATACGTGCAGCCAGGCCTGCGGCTGGCCCGGCTCGGGCAGCCGATCCGGGTGCCGGTGCAGGCCGCTGACCCGCTCCGGCTCGATGCCGCAGTTGGTCACCAGCGCCCCATACAGCGGGACCCGGAGCTGGCCGCCATGCGTGTGCCCGGCCAGCAGCAAGTCGTATCCATCCGCGGTGAACTGGTCGAGTACCCGTGGCTCCGGGGTGTGCATGACGCCCAGCCGAAGGTCCGCCGTGGGGTCGGTGGGCCCGGCGATGCTCTGGTAGCGGTCCCGCTGGGTGTGCGAGTCGTGCACTCCGCCGACCTCGATGTCCAGCTCTCCGGCCTTGACCCGGCCACGCTTGTTGTTGGCGTCCAGCCACCCGGCGGCCGCCATCCCGGCGCCCAGCTCAGCCCAGGGCAGGTCAGGGATGTTCCGCAGGTGCTCCCGGCTGCTGTCCCGCCACAGGTAGCGGGCCGGGTTCTTGGGCATCGGCGAGTAGAGATCGTTCGAGCCGTACACGAAGACCCCGGGCCGGTCCAGCAGCGGCCCGAGCGAGTCGAGGAACGGCTGCACCGCGTCCGGGTGGGCGATGGAGTCGCCAGTGTTCACCACGAGGTCAGGGGCCAGCGCGTCGAGCGACCGGATCCAGGACATCAGCCGGTGCCGGCCGGGAGTCAGGTGGGCGTCGGAGATGTGCAGCACCCGGAGCGGCGCGGTGCCGACGGGTAGCACAGGGACCTCGATACGGCGCAGCGCGAACCAGTTCCGCTCCAGCACCGACCCGTAGACGAAGGCTGCCCCGCCGAGGGCAGCCGTGGTCCCGAGGGCCTTGAGCACTCGTGATGACATCCCCCTATGGTGCCATGCCTACTGGGCGTCCGGCCCGGGCAAGGACAAGGCAGGATAGGCCCATGGCTGCACTCAAGGACCGGCTGCGCACCGACCTGACCGCCGCGATGAAGGCCCGGGACGAGGTTCGCACCCGCACCCTGCGGTCGGCGCTGACCGCCGTGTCCACGGCGGAGGTGGCGGGGGTCGCGTCCCGCGAACTCAGCGACGACGAGGTGGTCAAAGTGCTGACCCGGGAGGCCAAGCGGCGCCGGGAAGCCGCCGACGCCTTCGCCGCCGCCGGCCGCGCCGAGCAGGCATCCGCGGAACGGGCCGAGGGTGAGGTGCTGGACGGCTATCTGCCGGCCCAGCTCGGCGACGAGGAGCTCGCCGCCATCGTGGCCGCGGGCATCGCCGAGTCCGGTGCCTCCGGCCCACGCGCCATGGGCCAGGTGATGAAAGTGGTCACGCCGCAGGTCGCGGGGCGCGCGGACGGTGGCCGGGTGGCCGCCGAAGTACGCCGTCAGCTCGGCAGCGCGCTAGCTAGCCGTTGGTGGGCGGGCCGCCACCCGTGCCGCCGCCCGCCGGGCGAGTTGCCGTTCCCGCCGCCACCGGGCCCGCCGCCGTTGCCGGGCCGCCTTGCCGTGCTTCTTCTGGCTCGGGTTGACCTGCCCGTTGCCCATCGACCAGAGCTCAGGGTTGATGTCCGACATGACGAAGCCGAGCGGTGGATTGGCCAGGGCAGCGTGCTCGAACGTCATCTGCCAGGTGTGCGCGGGCGCGTCCGCGCCGAACATCTGGCCCGAGCAGCCAGGCGGTAGCAGGACCCGGGGACACCGGCCATCGGGAACTTGACCGGGTCGGTCGGGTTGAACACCGACACGTACCCGGCCAGGTCGGGGGTGTAGCCGCCGAACGCCGCGAAGTCGAAGTTGTCCGAGGTGCCGGTCTTGCCGGCCGCCGGGCGGCCGATGCCGAGACCGGCCGCGGTCCCGGAGGTCAGCACGCCCTGCAGGATGTAGCTGGCCGCGTCGGCTACCCCGGCTGGGATGGCCTGGTGGCAGCCGGCCGACTCGACCGGCAGCTTGGCCCCGGTGGGGCTGATGATCTTGGCCACGGCGACCGGCTTGCAGTACACACCGCGGGCGGCCACGGTCGCGTAGGCCGCGGCCATGCTCATCGGCGAGACGTTGACCGAGCCGAGGGTGAACGAGGGCAGGTCGTCGGCGGGCTCGATGCTCTCCCATCCCACTTCAGCAGCGACCTGCCGTCGGCCCGGGTCAGCCCCATCGCTATCGCGGTCTTGACCACGTTGCACAGGCCGACCTTGCGCTCCAGCATCGCGTAGTACACGTTCACCGACTGGGTGGTGGCCGTGTACAGGGTGAACGCGCCCTTTTCTGACGGCGAGTCGTTGATCAGCGAGTACGTCCCGTCCGGCGCGCCTGCGCAGTTCGTGTAGCCGGTCAGGCTGGCGGGCGTCTGAACGGTCTGCGGGAAACCGAACGGCACGCCCTGCTCCAGCGCGGTGACCAGCGTGAACAGCTTGGACGAGGAGCCGGTCTGCACCCCGACGCCGCCGTCGTACTGCGAGTTCACCGCGTAGTCCTCGGTGGTCTGGTTCTTCCCGGCACCGTAAGAGCGGTCGTTGGCGATGGCCAGGATCCGGCCGCTGCCCGGCTGGACCAGCACCTCGGCCGCGGCGTTGCCGCCTGGATTGGACCCGTTCGGCGGCTGCGGCACCATGTAGTTCACCGCCTGCTTGGCGGCGTGCTCGTCCTGCGGATTCAGCGTGGTGTACACCTTCAGCCCGCCGGCCCCGTTCAGCTGGTTCCAGGCCGTGGAGAACGTGCTGTCCTGCTTCATCAGCGAGATGACGTAATCACAGAAGAACGCCGCGCTCTTGGCTGAGGCGCTGGTGCAGCCGGTCTGCAGCGGGGTCAGCTTGAGCCCGAGCCCCTGCTTGCCCACGGCCACCGCGTGCGCGGTGGTGATGTAGTGCAGCTGGGCCATCCGGGCCAGCACCACATTGCGCCGCTTGAGCGCCGTCTCGGGGTGAGCTACCGGGTCGTCGGCGACCGGGTTTTCCACCATGCCGGCCAGCAGCGCCGCCTGGGCCAGGTCCAGCCTCTTCGGTGAGGTGCTGAAATAGCGCATCGCGGCGGTCTTGATGCCCCACGCCTGGTTGCCGAAGTAGGTGCCCCAGAACGCCGTGTTCAGGTAACCGGCCAGGATCTGGTTCTTGGGCATCTTGTCCTCGACCTGGATGGCCAGCCGCAGTTCCTTGATCTTGCGGCTGAGCGTGTCGGTCGAGGCCTGCTGGGCCATCTGGATGTTCGGCGCGGTCAGGATGAGCGCGTTCTTCACGTACTGCTGGGTCAGCGTGGAACCGCCCTGCACCGCCTTGTGCTGCAGATCGTTGACTAGGGCGCGGACGGTTCCCTTGATGTCGATGGCGCCGTGCTGGTAGAACCGGGAGTCCTCAATGGCCACGATGGCGTTGCGCATCACCGGCGCGATCTGGCTGTAGGTGACCGGCTGCCGGTCGATGCCCCGCGGATAGTAGTAGGCGATCAGGTGGCCCTGGCTGTCCAGGATCTCGGAGCGGACCGGAAGCTCGCCGATCGTGCCGGCCTTGAGGTTGTTGAACTTGTTCGCCCCGTTGCGCACCATAATCCCGACTGCGCCTACCGCGGGCACGGCCAGGCCGCCGACCAGCAGGCCTGCCACGCCGGCTAGCACCCCGGCCCGGCCTGCCACGCTGATCTTCCCGAACACCCCTGTCGTCAGCACGGTGCCAGGGTACGCCCTGGCGCGTTGTCCCGATGTCACGTCACAGTTTGCGTAAGATGTCGCGGAACGGGTCACTGGCGCCCCGTTCGAAATGGTCACTATCCGGCAAGGTAGCCGACCGCTCGGTAACCATGGCATGGCCCAGGCGGACTATGCGGGAAATGGGCCCAACGGGCTCTGGCGCTGACCCCCTGGACTTCCGTAAGTTACTTTTTCGCAACGACGACAACGAAAGCAGGCGGGCAACCGCCTGCCCGGGACCGCAGGTGAACGCCATCCGGCGTGACGACCTTCCGGGCCGTGACGATCAGGAGGAGTGGGCCCACATGTGGATCACAGACTGGACCGCCCGCGCCGCATGCAAGGGAACTGACCCGGACGAGCTCTTTGTCCAGGGCGCGGCGCAGAACCGGGCCAAGTTGATCTGCCGCGGCTGCACTGTCCGCACCGAATGCCTGGCCGATGCGCTGGACAACCGCATCGAGTTCGGCGTCTGGGGCGGCATGACCGAGCGCGAGCGCCGAGCGCTGCTGCGCCGCCGCCCCGACGTGACGTCGTGGCGCGAGCTGCTGGAGCACGCCCGTAACCAGTACGAGCGGACCTCGGACGAGCTGGTCGCCAGCTGACGCAGGCGCAACCCCCAGTTGCCAGGGTCTGGTTCTTGGCGGGCAGCGTCGCCTAGCTAAGCCTTACTCCCCGGGCGAGTTCGCCCCCAATCGCGCGCAATCCATCGAGGTCATGCACGTCCTCGGGGTGCGCGGGCACTTCCACCATCGGGATGACCGGGTGGGCCGCCGTGAAGCTCACCTCGAGCCGGTGTTCCCGTTCGGCCAGCTGCATCCGCTCCGCGTGCATCCGCAGCGCGGTCACCGCGAGCGGATGCCGCGGACCTGATGCCCGGGCCAGCACGGTCTGCAGCGCCTCGGCCGCGGCCAGGCTGCGCGCAGCCGACAGCTCCGGCGCAGCCGAGCGGTGCACCCGGTTGACGACCAGGCCGGCCAGCGGCATCTGGTCGGCGGACAGCCGATCCACGAAGTACGACGCCTCGCGAAGCGCGTCCGGCTCGGGGGTGGCAATGACCAGGAACGCGGTGCCCGGCGCCTGAAGCAGCCGGTAGGTGTCCTCGGCCCGTTCCCGGAAGCCGCCGAACATGGTGTCCAGCGCGATCACGAACGTCTGCACGTCGCGCAGCAGCTGGGTGCCGATCACCTTGGTGAAAACCCCGGTCACCATGGTGAACCCGGCGGTGAACAACCGCATGTAGGCCCGGCCGCCCACCTTGGTCGGCGCGGTCAGCAGCCGGATCAGCCGTCCGTCCAGGAACCGGCCGAGCCGCTGCGGCGCATCCAGGAAGTCCAGCGCTGACCGGCTCGGCGGGGTATCCACCACGATGAGGTCCCACTCGTCGGCCCGGCGCAGCTGGCCGAGCTTCTCCATGGCCATGTACTCCTGCGTGCCGGCGAAGCTCGACGACAGCGACTGGTAGAACGGGTTAGCCAGGAGCTGCGCGGCCCGGTCCGGTTCGGAGTGCGCCTCGACGATCTCGTCGAAGGTGCGCTTCATGTCCAGCATCATCGCGTGCAGGCTGCCGCCCGCCGCCCCGGCCGCCGAGCCGGGTACCGGCCGCGGCGTGTTGTCCAGCGAGGACAGGCCCATCGACTGGGCCAGCCGCCGGGCCGGGTCCACGGTGAGCACCACTGCGTGCCGGCCGCGCTCCGCGGCGCGCAGCCCGAGCGCCGCCGCGGTGGTGGTCTTGCCCACCCCGCCGGAGCCACAGCAGACGATGATCCGGGTCCGCGGGTCGTCCAGCAGCCGGTCCACCTCGAGCGCGGGCCCGGGCTGGTCGGCCTTCATCACGCCGCTCCCTGCTCGCGCAGCGCGGCGGCCAGCTGGTACAGCCCAGCCAGATCCATCTGGCTGGTGATCAGCGGCAGCTCGTACCGGGGCTGGCCGGCCTCGGTCAGCCGGTCCCGCTGGGCGCGCTGGGCCAGTGCCTCCCGGGCGTGCTCGGACAGTTCCGCGGCCAGGCTGCCTGGCCAGGCCCCGGCGGTCGTCGATGCCCGCGTCCTTCAGGCCCAGGTCAAGCTCGTGCTCGTCCAGCGTGCCGGCCGCGGCCGCCTGGAGCTGGTCCTCGGTAAGTTCCTCCGGCCGCACCATGTTGATCATGATGCCGCCCAGCTGCAGCCCGCCCTGGGCCAGCCCGCGCAGCTCCGCGATGCCGTCCAGGGTCTCCTGGACCGGCATCTCCTCCAGCACTGTGACGAAATGCACAGCGGTCTGCGGTGACTTGATGAAGCTCTGCACGGTATCCGCGTGCCCGCGGATCGGCCCGACCTTGGCCAGACCCGATATCTCGGTGGCCACGTTCAGGAACTTGCCGATCCGGCCGGTGGGCGGGGCGTCCATGATCACCGCGTCATACCGCTGGCGGCCGCCGGACCGGCGCCGGGTGGCTTCCACGGCCTTGCCGGTGAGCAGCACGTCGCGCAGGCCGGGCGCGATCGTAGTGGCGAAGTCGACCACGCCGAGCTTGGTCAGCGCGGTACCCGCGTGCCGCAGGTTGTAGAACATCTCCAGGTACTCGATGAGCGCCGCCTCGGGGTCCGCGGCCAGCGCGTACACCTCGCCGCCGGGCAGCGTCGGGGTGCTCGGCGCCACCGCCACCCGGCGCTCCGCGTAGGGCAGCGGTGGGCTGTCGAACAGCCGGGCGATGCCCTGGCGGCCCTCCACCTCGATGAGCAGGACCCGGCGGCCGCCGTAGGCGAGCGCGATGGCGAGAGCCCCGGCCACCGTCGTCTTCCCCGTCCCGCCCTTGCCGGTGACGACGTGCAGCCGGACACCCTCCCAGTCCGTGTCCCGCGCGCTCACTCCATGGAGGCTATCTCTGCCTGGGGACCACATCCTGCAGCCGCCGCGCGGCGGCTACTGGCGCGTAGCGTCGTTGTCACTAGGCTGGGGAGGCGGAAGCGGGCACCTTAGACGGAAAGAGGTGTGTCCGATGGTGGCAGCCTTGGTGGTCATCCTCGTGCTGATCATCGTGGGGGGGCTGGTCACGGTAGGCCGCTCGTTGCGGGTGGTGCAGCAGTACGAACAGGGCATCGTGTTCCGGTTCGGCAGGGTCCTGCCCGGTACACGCGGGCCCGGGCTGACCATCCTGCGGCCCATCGGCGACCGGATGCAGAAAGTCAATATGCAGATCATCGCCATGGCCGTGCCCGCTCAGGAGGGCATCACCAGGGACAACGTCAGCGTCCGGGTGGACGCGGTGGTGTACTTCCGGGTGGTCGAGCCGATCAAGGCCGTGGTCAACGTGCAGAACTACATGTTCGCCGTGTCGCAGCAGGCGCAGACGTCGCTGCGGTCCATCATCGGCCAGTCCGAGATGGACCAGTTGCTGGCCGAGCGGGACACGGTCAACCGGGAGTTGCGCCAGATCATCGACGAGCCGACCGAGGGCCCGTGGGGCATCCGGGTCGAGCGGGTCGAGCTCAAGGACGTGAACCTGCCCGAGGGGATGAAGCGGTCCATGTCCCGGCAGGCCGAGGCCGAGCGGGAACGGCGGGCCAGGATCATCTCCGCCGACGGTGAGTACCAGGCGTCCAAGCGGCTGGCCGCGGCGGCCAACGTGATGGCCCGGGATCCGGCCGCGCTCCAGCTGCGGCTGCTGCAGACCGTCGTCGAGGTGGCTGCGGAGAAGAACAGCACGCTGGTCATGCCGGTGCCGGTCGAGCTACTCCGGTTCTTCGACCGGAACGCGCCTGTGCAGCCGTTCACGGCCGCCGAGGCGCCGCCGCCCGTGGACACCGGCGATGCCGAGCTGGCTGAGGCCGAGGCGCAGTCGGAACTGGGCGGTCTGCCGCCAGTGCCAGAGATCGCGGCGCCGCTGCCGGAGATCCCCGACCCGGCAGTGCCCGAGTTGGACGAGTCGGCCATCCCGCCGGCTCCCGTCGAGGCGGTGCAGGACAGCGCCCCCGAGAGCCAGCCGGATGCCGCCGCCACACCGGACAGCACACCAGCCCGCGCCGCCCCGGGCCCGTCGCGCCCCCAAGCGCTAGCCGTGGCGAGCCGGCGTTCGGCGCGCAGCGCGAGCGGGGGGTCCGGGGGGTCGCCCGCCCGGGCCGACTACAGTTCCTTCATGCAGAAGTGGGAGTACGCGACGGTGCCGTTGCTGGTGCACGCGACCAAGCAGATCCTGGACAACTGGGGCGACGACGGCTGGGAACTGGTGGCCTTGGTGCCCGGGCCCAACGCCGAGCAGTTGGTCGCCTACATGAAGCGGCCCAAGGAGGGCGCGTGACGGCCGGCTCGCCGGAAGAGCGGCTGGCCGCGCTCGGCCTGGAGCTCCCGGCCGTCGCCCCGCCGCAGGCGGCCTACCTGCCCGCGCTGCGCACCGGGCAACTACGTCTACACGGCCGGCCAGCTGCCGATGGCCGGCGGCGCAGCTGATGCTGACCGGCAAGGTCGGTGCCGAGGTCAGCCTCGAGGAAGCCGCCGGGCTGGCCCGGGTGTGCGCGCTGAACGCGCTGGCCGCCGTGGTCTCGGTCACCGGCAGCCTGTCTGCCGTGCGTGCGGGTGGTCAAGGTCACCGGGTTCGTGGCCAGCGCCCCGGACTTCACCGGGCAGGCCCAGGTCATCAACGGCGCCAGCGAGCTGCTGCAGGACGTGTTCGGCGAGGCAGGCAGGCACGCCCGCAGCGCGGTCGGCATGGCGGTGCTGCCGCTGGACGCGCCGGTCGAGGTCGAGCTGATCGCCGAGGTCGCAGTGATGCGGCCCGGTGCCAGTGGCTGAGAACCCGGCCGCGCCGGTGTTCCGGCCCATCGTCCGGCTCGGCGGCGCCTGGGCCGAGCAGGCTGACGACTACCTGGCCGGCGGGCCGCCGCGGAGCCGCGCGACGCCGCATCGGTGCTGCTGCTGCGTGCGGCGCCGGAGCAACCCGGCGTCGAGGTGTACATGCTGCGCCGGGCCCGCTCGATGGCGTTCGCGCCGGGAGCCTCGGCCTTCCCGGGCGGCTCGGTGGACCCGCGCGATGCCGAGGACGAGGTGGCCTGGGCCGGGCCGGACGCGGCGGCCTGGGGCGAGCTGCTCGACGCCCCGCCCGACCTGGCCCGCGCGCTGGTCTGCGCGGCCGTCCGGGAGACGTTCGAGGAATCGGGGGTGCTGCTGGCCGGGCCCGCCGCGGGCACCCTGGTGGCGGACACCAGCGGGGCGGACTGGGAGGCGGACCGCACCGCGCTGCTCGACCGGTCGCTGTCGCTGGCCCAGCTGCTGGCCCGGCGCGGCCTGGTGCTGCGCTCCGACCTGCTCCGCCCGTGGGCCCGGTGGATCACCCCGATGACCGAGGCGCGGCGGTACGACACCCGGTTCTTCGCCGCGGCGCTGCCGCCCGGCCAGCGCACCCGGGATGTCGGCGGGGAGGCGGAACAGGTGGCCTGGACCCGGCCGGCCGGCGCCATCCGGGCTGCCCGGGCTCGGCGAGCTGTTCCTGCTGCCGCCCACCGCGACCTGCCTGGCTGAGCTGGCCGGCTACCCGGACGTCGCCGCCGCGCTGAGCGCCGGGCACTCCATGCGGCCGGTCACCCCGGCTGTGGTGCAGGTGGACGAGACGTTCTGGCTCACCGTTCCGGAGGACGTGAGGTACCCCCTGTGAGCGCCATCCGGTACCGGCTACCGACCCCGGGCCGCCAGGCCCGGGCGAGGGGCCGGTGCCTGGGCTTGCGCCGGATGGCGCGAACTTCTCGGGAGACACTGTGACGGCCGGCGACCTGCCCCTGGACGGGGCGGGCACCCCCCGCGCGACCTGCGTGCTGGCCCCCAACCCGGGCCTTATGACACTTAACGGAACCAACACGTGGCTGATCGCCGAGCCGGGCGCGACGTCGGCCGTGGTGGTTGATCCCGGGCCGGATGACGAAGCCCACCTGCGCCGGGTGGCCGGGCTGGCCGAGGCGGCGGGGCAGCGGGTCACCAGCGATCCTGCTCACCCACGGCCACCCCGATCACGCCGAAGGGGCGGCCCGGTTCGCCGCGCTGACCGGGGCGCCGGTGCTGGCCGCCGACCCCGCGCTGCGGCTGGGTGACCAGGGCCTGGCCCCGGGCGACGTGCTGACCGACGGCGGGCTGCGAGATACGGGTGGTGCCGACGCCCGGGCATACCACCGACTCGGTGTGCCTGCTGCTGCCCGCCGACGGGGCGCTACTCACCGGGGACACCGTGCTGGGACGCGGCACCACGGTGATCGCCCAGGACGGGAACCTGGGCGACTACCTGGCCAGCCTGGACCGGCTGCGCGCGCTGGCCGACGCGGAGCAGCTGCGCATGCTGCTGCCGGGGCACGGGCCGCTGCTGGCCGACCCGGCCGGCGTGCTCGATTTCTACATCGCGCACCGGCAGGAGCGGCTGGCTGAGGTGCGGGCCGCGCTGGCCGCCGGGGACCGGACCCCGGAGCAGATCGTCGCCCGGGTCTACGCTGGATGTGGACCGGTCGCTGTGGCCGGCCGCCGCAGTGGTCGGTCCGCGCCCAGCTCGGCTACCTGGACGAGCCAGGCCGAACTGCCCCCCGGGCCCGCTACTGCTTTGCGCCGCCGGGGAGCGGCGCCTACCTGGCCCGCTTTGCCAGCCGGTCGGAGTCGATGATCAGCACGGACTTGGCCGACAGGGTCAGCCAGCCGCGGGCGGCGAAATCGGCCAGCGCCTTGTTCACCGTCTCCCGCGACGCACCGACCAGCTGGGCCAGTTCCTCCTGGGTCAGATCGTGATGGACCTGCAGCCCCTCGGGGGTGTTCTCGCCGAACCGGTCCGCCAGGTCGAGCAGGGCCTTGGCCACCCGGCCGGGCACGTCGGTGAAGACCAGGTCGGCCATCACGTCGTTGGCCCGGCGCAGCCGCTGGGCCAGCGCCCGCAGCAGGTGCAGCGAGACATCGGGGCGGCCGGTCAGCCAGTCGCGCAGCTCGTCGTGGGCCAGCGCGGCCAGCCGGGTGTCGGTCACCGCGACCGCGCTCGACGTCCGTGGCCGGGGGTCGAACAGGGACAGCTCGCCGAACATCTCGCCCGGGCCGAGCACGCTGAGCAGGTTCTCCCGGCCATCCGGGGCGGCCCGAGTCAGCTTGATCTTGCCGTCGAGCACCACATACAGCCGGTCGCCGGCATCGCCCTCATCGAACAGCCGCTCGGCCCGGACCAGGTCCACGTCCGTGACCAGCGCCAGCAGTGCTTTGGCGCTCTCCTCGTCGAGCGCTTCGAACAGCGGCGCCCGGCCGAGCACGTCATCCGCGTGATCCACGGGTGCCTCCTTGTGCACGTTATATGCACAGTGTGGCGCATGTCATGGGCTGCTCGCGACCGGCCCCGCCGACGTCAGGCCAGGTGCGGGCAGGGTCCGGTCAGCTCTCCGACTCGGGCCAGCCGCTGGCGGCAGATCTCGATCTCCTTCTCGGCCTGGGCCCGGCCCACCCAGCCGTGGATCTCGACTTCCTTGCCTGGCTCCAGAGCCTTGTAGACCTCGAAGAAGTGCTGGATCTCCAGCCGGTCGAACTCCTGGACGTCGTCGATGTCGGTAAGGGCCGCCATCCTGGGGTCGGTGGCCGCCACGCAGAGCACCTTGTCATCCAGCCCCTTCTCGTCCCGCATCCGGAACATGCCGATCGCCCGGCAGCGGATCAGGCAGCCCGGGAAGGTGGGCTCCTCCAGCAGCACCAGCGCATCGAGCGGGTCACCATCGTCAGCCAGCGTGTTCTCGATGAACCCGTAGTCGGACGGGTACCGGGTCGAGGTGAACAGCATCCGGTCGAGCCGGATCCGGCCGGTTACGTGGTCCACCTCATACTTGTTGCGTTGTCCCTTGGGGATCTCGATGGTCACGTCGAATTGCACGGTGTCGCTCCCTTAGGGCGAAGATGGTTGACTCCGGTCCCTGGCGATGACTCCCGGACCGGGAATCTAAGCATCTCGTGAGGGGGTGGGCAGTGGCGAACCGGGCGTGGCCCAACCGGCCCCTGGCCACCATGGTGATCGCGCTGGCCATGCTCAGCGTGTTCACCCTGGGTGCCGGGGCCGCGGTGGCCGCGCTGATGCCCGCCCAGCTGGCCCGGTGGAACGTGCCCCGGGTGGCGGGCCGACCCGCTTTCGCCGGCCGGCCAGGTGCTGCCCGGCGCGGCCGCCACCGCCCCGCTGCCGACCCGGGGCGGCCTGGCCGCGGCACTGCGCCGGTGCTGTCCTCGGCTCAGCTCGGCCAGCAGGTCGGCGCGGTGGTCACCGATCCGGTGTCTGGCCGGGTGCTCTACGCCAGCGGCGCTGCCACCATGCTGCAGCCCGCGTCCACGGCCAAGCTGGCCACCGCGGTGGCCGCCGTGGACGTGCTCGGCCCGGATGCGCGGTTCACCACCCGGGTCACCGCAGGGCCGGCGCGGCTCGATCGTGCTGGTGGGCGGCGGTGACCCCACGCTGGCCGCCGGGCCGCCGCCAGCCAGCGACTACCCGCAGCCCGCCACCCTGAAGGCGCTGGCCGCGGCGACCGCCCGGGCGCTGCACGCCCGTGGCCGGGACTCGGTCCGGCTGGGCTATGAGACGTCCCTGTTCACCGGGCAGGCGCTGGCACCGGGCTGGCCGGCCGCCTACGTCAGCACCGGCAACGTCACCGGGATCACCGCGCTCGAAGTGGACCAGGGCAGGCTGACCCCGTCCGGTGCCCCGCAGGACGCTGACGATCCAGGCAACTTCCGGCCCAGGTCCACCGACCCGGCGGGCCAGGCGGCTGCCTCGTTCCGCGCGTTCCTGGCCGCTGACGGCATCCACGTGCTGGGTCAGCGTCGAGCAGCAGAGCGCCGCACGGCATGCGGGCACCCTGGCGGCGGTCTCCTCGCCGCCGCTGTCCGCGATCGTGGGCTGGATGCTGCGGGAGAGCAACAACGTGATCGCCGAGGATCTCGCCCGGCAAGTGGCGCTGCGCGAGGGCAAGCCGGCCTCGTTCAGCGGCGCCGCCGCGGCCGTCACCCAGGTACTCCGGTCGCTGGGCGTGCGCGGCGGCATCCACATGGTGGACGGGTCCGGCCTGTCGCCCTCAGGACCGGATCGCCCCGGGCGTGCTGGCCCACCTGGTCGGCCTGGCCGCCAGCCGCAGCCATCCGCAGCTCAGGGCGGTCATCACCGGGCTGCCGGTGGCCGGGCTTCCTGGGCACGCTGGCCCCGGGGGGCAGCGTGTTCGGCGGCCTGGGCGGGCCCGGCCTCGGCGTGGTCCGGGCCAAGACCGGCAACCTGAGCACCGTGGCCACCCTGGCCGGGCTGGTCTACGACAGCAGCGGGCGGGTGCTGGGCTTCGCGTTCATGACCAACGGGGTCCCCGACACCCGGGCCGCGAAAGGCATCAACGCCATGGCCACCGCCCTGGCCCGCTGCGGGTGCAGGTGATAGTCGGTCGGGCCGCACCGCTGCACCGCGGGCGAGGCGGCGCGCCGGCGTGTCCCGCCGGCGGCTTCGGCGCGAGCGGCGATCGGGGTTCGGGCGTGGCTACCAGCGAGCGGCCGGGGGGTCCCCCCCGGGCTGCAGCACGTACGGTGGAGGGGTGAGCAGCGGGCAGATGATCGATTGGGACGTGGCCATCTCGACCGGGACCAGGTTTGCCCGGCCAGGGCCGCAGGTCAGCCTGGGCGAGGCCAGGGCGGTAGTGGCGGAATTGCGTGCGCTGGCCGCCACGGTGTCGGAGCCGGTGCAGGCGCTGACCGGCATGTCCGGCCGGATGACGGTGGCTGGGTGGCCGTGGTGGACCGGCCGGGCTGGATCCGGGCCAACGTGGACGGCTTCCGGGTCGTCCTCGACCCGCTGGCCGAGCACCTGCGGGAACGCGGCGCCGCCCCGGCGCCGACTCGGTGATCGGCGCGGTCGGCTCCCGGATCACCGGCATGCAGGCCGGCCTGATCCTGGCCTACCTGGCCGGCCGGGTGCTCGGTCAGTACGAGCTGTTCCTGCCCCGGATCCCGGGCGCCCCGCGCGGGCCGCCCCGCCGGTCGGCTCACCCTGGTCGCGCCGAACATCATGATGGTCGAGCGCGAGCTCGGCGTGAACCCGCACGACTTCCGGCGCTGGGTGTGCCTGCACGAGGAGACGCACCGGACCCAGTTCACCGCGGTGCCGTGGCTGCGCGGCTACGTCCAGCAGCAGATGACCGAGTTCCTGCTCGCCTCCGACCTGGACCCGGCCACCATCCTGGAGCGGCTCCGCTCGGCCGCGGACGCGGTGGCGGGCGCGGTCCGGGACAGCGGCGGGGACAGCGTCATCGAGGCCATCCAGAGCCCGCAGCAGCGGGCGATCCTGAACCGGCTGACCAGCGTGATGACCCTGGTCGAGGGACACGGCGACTACGTGATGGACGCGGTCGGCCCGCAGGTGGTGCCGTCTGTCACGCAGATCCGGGCCCGGTTCAACGAGCGCCGCGGCTCGGCGGGCCGGCTGGAGCGGACGCTGCGCCGCATCCTCGGCATCGACCTCAAGATGAAGCAGTACGCGCAGGGCTCACGGTTCGTGAAGATCGTGGTGGACGAGGCGGGCATGGCCACCTTCAACAAGGTGTGGACCTCGCCGGAGACGCTGCCGACCAAGGACGAGTTCGTCACCCCGCAGCTGTGGCTGGACCGGGTCGGCCACGGCGGCGCACTGGCCGCCGGTGGCTGACCGGCGATGGGCCCGCATCCGGCGGTAGCCCAGGCCCGTGGCTGCGTCCGGCGGTGCCTGGCCGACCTGGAACCGGGCGACCTGGTGCTGGCCGCCTGCTCCGGTGGCGCTGACTCGCTGGCGCTGGCCGCCGCGCTGGCCCACGAGGCGCCGCGGCTCAGCCTGCGTGGCGGCGGGGTGACCGTGGACCACGGGCTGCAGGCCGGGTCGGCCGAGCGGGCCGGCCGGGTGGCCGGCGTGCTGGGCCAGCTCGGCCTCGATCCGGTGCACAGGTCAGCGTGACGGTGCCCGCCGGGCCGGGCAGCGGCGGCCCGGAGGCGGCCGCGCGGACGGGCCCGGTACGACGCCCTGGAGCGAGGTCGCCGGAGCAGAGCGCGGGGCGGCCGCGGTGCTGCTCGGCCACAGCCGCGATGACCAGGCGGAAACCGTGCTGCTCGGGCTGGCCCGGGGGGCTGGCGCCCGGGCGCTGGCCGGGATGCCCGCCCAGCGCGGCCGGTTCCGGCGGCCGCTGCTCGGGGTGGCCCGGGCCACGCTGCGCGAGGCATGCGCCGCGCTGGGCCTCGAACCGTGGGACGACCCGCACAACGCCGACCCGGCCTACACCAGGGCCCGGGTCCGGCATCAGGCGCTGCCCGCCCTGGAGGAAGCACTCGGCCCGGGCGTGGCCGCGGCACTGGCCCGCAGCGCCGCCCAGCTGAGCGCGGACTGCGACGCGCTGGACGCCGATCGCCGCGCGGGCAGCCGTGGCGCCTTGAGCTCCGCCCGGCGGCCCCGGGACGCCCGCGGACGGCAGTGCCGGGCCGGCGGTGACGGGCGGATGGCGGATGTGCACGTTGGCAGGTGCTGGACTGGCTGGCGCCGGCGCATCAGGTCCCGGGTGCTGCGCCAGGCGGCGCTGGCCGCGGGGTGCCCGGCCGGGTCGCTGGCTGCCGGGCACATCGCCGCGCTGGACGCGCTGGTGACGGGGTGGCACGGGCAGCGCTGGGCAGACCTGCCCGGGGTGATCCGCGCCCGGCGCCGGTATGGGAAGCTGCTCTTCAGCAAGGGCAGGCCAGCCGGGGCGGGGCCGCCGGAACCGACTGAGGCGGAGGCGGCGGGTGGACGCGAGTGACGTGGGCACCGACCTCAAAGAGGTACTGATCCCAGCCGAGCGGCTGCAGGCCCGGGTGACCGAGCTGGCGGCGCAGATCGACCGGGATTACGCCGGCCGCGAACTACTGCTCGTCGGGGTGCTCAAGGGCGCGGTCATGATCATGGCCGACCTGGCCCGGGCCATGCACCTGCCGGTGCAGATGGACTGGATGGCGGTCTCGTCCTACGGATCCGGGCACCCGGTCCTCCGGGGTGGTGCGCATCCTCAAGGACCTGGACACCGACATCACCGGCAAGGACGTGCTGGTCGTGGAGGACATCGTGGACTCCGGCCTGACCCTGTCCTGGCTGGTCGGCAACCTGCGGTCGCGCGGGCCGGCCTCGGTGCAGGTATGCGTATGCTGCGCAAGCCGGCCGCCGCGCGGATGGACGTGGACGTGGCCTACACCGGTTTCGACATCGAGAACGAGTTCGTGATCGGCTACGGCCTGGACTACGCCGAGCGGTACCGCAATCTGCCCTTCATCGGGACGCTGGCGCCGCATGTGTACAAGGACGACGAGCCGTCAGATCCTGGTCACGCTGCCGCGGCGCGGCGGCGCACCCCGGGCCCGCAGGAGAGGGAACAGGATCAGCGATCAGGAGCGTTGACGTCTGCGAAGGCTCGCTGAGTCCCGGCGGCGCTTCTCCGTACCGGCATAGTCGGACGGGGTGTACCGTCGGGTATTCACGGTGGTGCGGCCGGGAATGACAGCGCTGCCAGTGGTGGCGGCGTTGCCGGTGACAACAGGGAAGCCGGGCATGCTCACTCAAGCGCAAGGCAGTTCTGCCGGGCTAGGCAGGACATGATGCTGGTCAGGAGGAACCCGCGCAGGACGGGCGGGGCCGTTCACCGATGGATCTGAAGCGTTATTTCCGCGGACCGTTCGTGGCGGTCCTAGTGATGCTGCTGGTTTTCTTCGTCGTCTACGAGTACGCCAGTTCTGGCAGCTCGTACACGCAGGCGGACACCTCCAAGGTGGTCTCCCTGATCGAGCACGGCAAGGTCAAGTCGGCGCTGCTGATCGACAAAGAGCAGACGATCCAGGTCACCACCGACCGGGGGCAGAAGTACCAGGCCTCCTGGGTGGGCAATCAGGGCCACGCAGCTGGCCACGCTTCTGCAGCAGAAGAACCCGCCGCCCAGGGCTGGAACGTCGAGGTGCCCAAGAGCAGCTCGATCTGGAGCGTGCTGTTCGGCTGGCTGCCGTTCCTCGTGGTGATCCTGATCTTCTTCTTCATGCTGAACCAGATGCAGGGCGGCGGCTCCCGGGTGATGAACTTCGGGAAATCCAAGGCCAAACTGATCACCAAGGACACGCCCAAGACCACCTTCGCCGACGTGGCCGGCGCGGACGAGGCTATCGAGGAACTCCAGGAGATCAAGGACTTCCTGCAGAACCCGGCCAAGTTCCAGGCCATCGGAGCCAAGATCCCCAAGGGCGTGCTGCTGTACGGGCCGCCGGGCACCGGGAAGACGCTGCTGGCCCGCGCCGTGGCCGGTGAGGCGGGCGTGCCGTTCTACTCCATCTCCGGCTCGGACTTCGTGGAGATGTTCGTCGGCGTCGGCGCGTCCCGGGTGCGTGACCTGTTCGAGCAGGCCAAGGCGAACGCTCCGGCCATCGTGTTCGTGGACGAGATCGACGCGGTCGGCCGGCACCGCGGGGCCGGCTTCGGCGGCGGCCACGACGAGCGCGAGCAGACGCTGAACCAGCTGCTGGTCGAGCTGGACGGCTTCGACATCAAGGGCGGCGTGATCGTCATCGCGGCGACCAACCGGCCGGACATCCTGGACCCGGCGCTGCTGCGGCCGGGCCGGTTCGACCGGCAGATCGTGGTGGCCCAGCCGGACCTGGCCGGGCGGCGCGGCATCCTCAAGGTGCACGCGCGCGGCAAGCCGTTCGCGCCCGGACGTGGACCTGGACATAATCGCCCGGCGGACGGCCGGCTTCACCGGCGCCGACCTGGCCAACGTGATCAACGAGGGCGCGCTGCTCACCGCGCGGCACAACGGCACCCTGATCACCATGGCCTCGCTGGAGGAGTCCATCGACCGGGTGATGGCGGGCCCGGAGCGCAAGAGCGTCGCTGCTCTCCGAGAAGGAGCGCAAGATCATCGCCTACCACGAGGGTGGTCACGCGCTGGTCGGGCACGCGCTGCCGAACGCCGACCCGGTGCACAAGATCACGATCATCCCGCGTGGCCGGGCGCTCGGCTACACCGCGTCCGCGCCGCAGGAGGACAAGTTCCTGGTCACCCGGTCGGAGATGATGGACCAGCTGGCCATGCTGCTCGGCGGCCGGACCGCGGAGGAACTGGTCTTCCACGAGCCGACCACCGGGCGCGGCCAACGACATCGAGAAGGCCAGCTCGGTCGCCCGCGGCATGGTCACCGAGTACGGGATGAGCGAGCGGCTGGGCGCCCGGAAGTTCGGCACCGGCGACGGCGAGCCGTTCCTGGGCCGGGAGATGTCGCACACCCGGGACTACTCCGAGGAGATCGCCTCCACCATCGACGAGGAGGTGCGCCGCCTCATCGAGTCCGCGCACGACGAGGCGTGGGAGATCCTGGTCACCTACCGCGAGGTCCTGGATGACCTGGTGCTGAACCTGATGGACAAGGAGACGCTGAGCCGGGAAGAGGTGCTGCGCATCTTCGCGCCGATCCAGAAGCGCCCGACCCGCGGCTCCTACACCGGGTACGGCAAGCGGCTGCCGTCCGACCGGCCGCCGGTGCTGACCCCCAAGGAGCTGGCGCTGACCGCGGCGGCCGAGATGAATGACCACCCGGCGGCCGGCAACGGTTCCGCGGGCGCCATCGGCGGCCCGGGCTCGATCCACCGGCCAGCAGGGCGGCCAGGGCCAGGGGGTCAGCAGGGCAGCACCGGCGAAGGCCGGTGAGCACCGACTTCGACGCGCCGCGCATCGAACGGGCGGTGCGGGAGATCCTGCTCGCCATCGGGGAGGACCCGGAGCGTGATGGGCTCCGGGACACCCCGGCCCGGGTGGCCCGGGCCTTCGCCGAGCAGTTCTCCGGGCTGGGCCAGCGTCCCGAGGACGTGCTGACCACGGTCTTCGACGCGGATCACGATGAGCTGGTGCTCGTCCGCGACATCGAGGTCTACAGCACCTGTGAGCACCATTTGGTACCGTTTTTTGGTGCCGCCCATGTCGGCTATATACCGAATGAAAAGGGTCAGATTACCGGGCTGTCGAAGCTGGCCAGGCTGGTCGATGTTTATGCGCGCCGACCGCAGGTACAGGAACGGATGACCAGCCAGATCGCGGACGGCCTGATGAACGTCCTGGAGCCGCGCGGCGTTCTGGTAGTGATAGAGGCTGAGCATCTGTGCATGTCCATGCGCGGCGTGCGCAAGCCTGGAGCCAAGACCGTCACCTCGGCGGTTCGCGGGATCATCCGCGACAGCGACCGGACCAGGATGGAAGCGATGAGTCTGCTATTTGGACGGCGCGCCAGCGGGTAACGTTCCCCTTGTGCGGAATGCCCGCCGTACGCGGGACCTATGACTACGCTAGTGGTCCGTGATTCAGGGCGTGACCCGAGATGTCTGAAGCAGAAGAAAAGCCGTCGAGCGAGGGCGAATCGGCAAATAACGCCGCTTCGCCCGCTCCCGTATCCCAGCAGGTGGTCCGGCCGCCGGACCGCCGGACTCAGCGCACCTGGGTACCGGTGGCGGCGGGCTGGCTCTGCCTGCTGATCGCGCTGGCCGACATCATCCAGGTGGTCCGGCCCAGCCTGTACACCGTCACGCACCTGCACAAGATCCACGCCTTCGTGCCGGGCACGCTGACCAACGTCGCGCACACCCTGACGGTCATCATCGGCCTGCTGCTGCTGATGCTCTCGCACGGCCTGCGGCGGCGGAAGCGCCGCGCCTGGGAAGCGGTCACCGTGCTGCTGGCGCTCAGCGTGGTGGTGCACCTGATCCACCCACGGCACGACCGGGTCATCACGGCGATCGTGTCGGCCATCCTGCTGGCCGCCCTGCTGTACTTCCGCAAAGAGTTCTACGCCGTCGGCGACCCGCGGACCCGGTGGCGGGCGCTCTGGGTGTTCTGCGGGCTGGTGGTGGCCGACATAGCCATCGGCCTGACCTACATCCTGCTGGCCAAGGGCCTGGCCGAGAACTACTCGCTGTGGCAGCGGACCGTGCACGTGGTCTACGGCCTGGTCGGTGTGAGCGGGCCGGTGCAGTGGGTGCCCGAGTCGCGCGGTGACCTGTTCACGTTGCTGACCAGCTGCCTCGGGCTGTTCACCCTGATCGTCACGGTCTACCTGTTCTTCCGGCCGGCCCGGCCCGCGGGCCGGCTCGGCCAGCAGGACGCACAGCGGGTCCGGGACCTGCTGTGCAAGCAGGGCCACCGGGACTCGCTCGGCTACTTCACGCTGCGCAGCGACAAGAGCGTCATCTGGTCGCCGACCGGCAAGTCGTGCATCGGCTACCGGGTGGTGTCCGGGGTGATGCTGGCCGGCGGTGACCCGCTGGGCGACCCGGAGGCCTGGCCCGGGCGCCATCCACGCGTTCCTGGACGAGGCGGCCCGGCATGCCTGGGTGCCGGCCGTGATGGGCTGCGGTGAGCTGGCCGCCGAGGTGTGGTGCCGGGAAGCCGGCCTGACCGCGCTCGAACTGGGCGACGAGGCCATCGTGGAGGTAGCCGAGTTCAGCCTCAAGGGCCGGGCCATGCGCAACGTCCGGCAGATGGTGAACCGGGTGGAGCGCGGCGGCTACACGGCCCAGGTGCGCCGGGTGCGGGACATCCCGCCGGCCGAGATAGCTCTGTTCGCCCTGCAGGCCGGGTCGTGGCGGGGCAACCCGACCGAGCGCGGCTTCTCGATGGCGCTGGGCCGGATGGGCGGCCCCGGCGACGACGACTGCGTGATCGCCACCGCGCACGAGAACGGTGTGCTGCGGGGCATCCTGCACTTCGTGCCGTGGGGCCCGGACGGGCTATCGCTGGACCTGATGCGCCGGGACCGGTCCGCGCAGCCGGGCGTGAACGACTTCCTCATCGTGGCGGCCATCAACGCGGCCGGCGAACTCGGGGTCAAGCGCATGTCGCTGAACTTCGCGGTGTTCCGCTCCGCGCTGGAGCGCGGCGAGCGGATCGGCGCCGGGCCGGTGATGCGGGCCTGGCGTGGCATCCTGCTGTTCGCGTCGCGCTGGTTCCAGATCGAGTCGCTGTACAAGTTCAACGCCAAGTTCGCGCCGGTGTGGGTACCGCGGTTCTTCGTCTGGCCCGGGCACCCGGGACACGCCCCGGGTGGCGCTGGCCGCGCTGGAGGCCGAGGCCTTCCTGGTCTGGCCGAAGCTGGAGGTGCGCAGGCTGGCCCGGCGGCTGGGGCTGGGCAAGGCCCGGCGACGGCTGATGTATGGCTCGGCCCACCCCACGGCACCCGCCTCGCCCGTTCCGGCCGCGGGGCAGGCCCGGACCGCAGCCGGGCCCAGTCCTGCCGGGGGACCGGCTGATGCTGCGCGGGCCCGGGCCCGACGGCCCTAGCCCCGACGGCCCAGCCCTGACGGCCCTAGCCCTGACGGCCCCAGCCCTGACGCACGGCCGGACGGACCGTCGGCCGAGGTCAGTGCGGCTGAGCCCGGCTCCCCCGAAGACAGCCCGGCTGAGGTCAGCCCGGTTGACGTCAGTGCCGCTGACGTCAGTGCGGCTGAGGCCAGTCCGGCTGAGGTCAGTCCGGCTGACGTCGGCCCGGCTGAGGTCAGCGCCGGAAAGCAGCGCACCACCGACTAACCGGTCCACTGTCGGCCAGCGGTGACCTTCACGTGGATGGTGCGTTCAGCGTCTGGTTGGCCCGGCCTCTGGTGCATCAGATCCGTGAAATGAACTGGGTGAGTACACAAAGCCCGGCCGCGCGGTCGTAGCGGTGGGCCGTTTCGGGCCGGTGGCGGGCCGCGTAGGGTTACCCCCGTGATCAGCAACGCAGCCCGGCCGGCTGGTCCGCCTGGGCTTCCCGACCCGGGCCGCTGCCTGGTCATGGGCGTGGTGAACGTCACCCCGGACTCGTTCTCCGACGGCGGCCAGTGGTTCGGCGCGGACGCGGCCATCGCGCACGGCCTGGAACTCGCCGCCCAGGGCGCGGACATCGTGGACGTCGGCGGCGAGTCCACCCGCCCCGGCGCGCAGCGGATCACCGCCGAGGAGGAGTTGCGCCGGGTCCGGCCGGTGATCGACGGCCTGGTCGCGGCCGGCCTGCCGGTCAGCGTGGACACGATGCGGGCCGAAGTGGCCGAGCAGGCCGTGCAGGCCGGGGCCCGGCTGGTCAACGACGTGAGCGGTGGCCTGGCCGACCCGGAGATGCCCCGGCTGGTCGGCGCGGCCGGGGTGCCGTACGTGGTGATGCACTGGCGCGGGCACAGCCACAGCATGGATTCCAGGGCGGTGTACCAGGACGTGGTGCGGGAGGTCAGTGAGGAGCTGTGCCGCCGGGTGGACGTGGTCACCGCGCAGGGCGTGGACCCGGCCATGATCGTCCTGGATCCAGGACTGGGCTTCGCCAAACGGCCAGAACACAACTGGGCCCTGCTCACCCACCTGGACCAGGTCAGCACGCTGGGCGGCCGGGCGCCGGGCTTCCCGGTGCTCATCGGCGCCTCCCGCAAGCGGTTCCTGGGCAGGCTGCTGGCCGCGCCGGACGGCACGCCGCGGCCGTTCGCCGGCAGCGACGACGCCACCGTGTCGGTGACCGCGCTGGCCGCGGTGGCCGGCGCCTGGTGCGCGCGGGTGCACCGGGTTCCAGGGAACGCCGACGCGGTGCGGGTGGCCGAAGCGTGGCGGCACGCTGCGCACCCGGCGGCGCAGACCCCGGCGGCGCAGCACCCCGGCGCTGACCTGGCTGGGCAGAGTCGGCCGGCCGGAGCGGGCGGGTGAGCGCGGGCGAGGCGGCCCCAGCCGCGGGCCGGGCCGCGCCGGCCGTGGGCCAGGCCGCGCCGGCCGCTGGGGAGGCTGCGCCCAGCCGCGGACAGGCCGCGGCGGACCGGATCACGCTCCGCGGGCTGCGCGTCTTCGGCTATCACGGCGTGCTGGACGGCCGAGCGCCGGGACGGCCAGGAGTTCATCGTGGACGCGGTGCTCTGGCTGGACACCGCCGCCGCCGCGGCCACCGACGACCTGGCGCTGACCGCGAACTACGCGGCGCTGGCCGACCGGCTGGCGGCCGTCGTGGCCGGCCCGCCGGTCCAGCTCGATCGAGACGCTGGCGCAGCGCCTGGCCGAAGCCGCGACCGCAACCGCAATGGAACCGAGCCGCTGGCCCGCGAGGTCAGAGATCACCGTGCACAAGCCGCACGCACCCGTCGGCCACCGTTTCGACGACGTGTCGGTGACCATCCGCCGCCGCCGCGCCGAGCTGGCCGGGTGACTCAGGTGACCAGCGGACCCGGCCGAGCGGCTGAGCCCGGCCAGCACGCCGTCCTGGCCCTGGGCAGCAACCTCGGCGACCGGCTGGCCACCCTGCAAGGCGCCGTCGACGGTCCTGCTCAGCGAACCCGCCCTCACCCTGGTCGCCCTGTCCCCGGTCTACGAGACCGTCCCGGTCGGCGGGCCGCCCCAGCCGGAGTACCTCAACGCCGTGCTCGTCGTCGCGGACCCGCTGACCCGCGAGGCGCTGCTGCGCCGGTGCCAGCAGGCTGAGCAGGCGTTCCACCGGACCCGCAGCGGGGTCTGGGGTCCGCGGACGCTGGACGTCAACATCATCGTTTACGGTGACCTGGTGAGCGACGATCCGGTGCTGACCCTGCCGCATCCCCGAGCCTGGGAGCGCGCCTTCGTGCTGGCCCCGTGGCTCGATGCCGAACCAGCCGCCGCGATCCCCGGCCAGGGCCAGGTGTCCGGCCTACTGGCCGCGGTCGGCCGGTCCGGCGTCCGGCGGCGCGACGACCTCACCCTGCGGCCGCCGTCATGACCCCAACCCGGCTCTGGGTGCTGGCGGTCATCGCGGCCGTCTGTGCGCTGCTGGCCTGGCTGGTGCTCCGCGAGGTGTATGCCTCGCTGCCGCCGCTGCCCTGGACGGCGGCCGTGGCCATGGTGCTGCTCGGCGTGGCCGAGGCGGTCAGCGGCCGGAACCTGCGGGCCAGGATCCACGGCGGCCGCGGGCTGAAGCCGGTCGCCCCGCTGGCCGCGGTCCGGATGGCCGCCCTGGGCAAGGCCAGTTCGCACGCGGCCGCCGTGATCGGCGGCCTGGCCATCGGGTTCCTCATCTACCTCACTAGTTCGCTGAGCAAGTCGGTGCCGCGCAACGACGCCTTCGCGGCCGGCGGCACCATGCTGGCCGCTGTCGTGCTCCTGCTCGGCGCGCTCTACCTGGAGAACAGCTGCCGGGTCCCGACCGACGACGAGCACGACAACGAGCCGACGCGAGACCCGCCGCTAGCCGGCACCGGTACCGGAAAGCTCAGCAGGACCGGAGGAACTCCTCGCGGCGGATCGCGTCGCGCAGGTCGACCGCGTCCTCGCCGCGGACCAGGACCGGCGGGGAGGTGTCCCGCCGCCGCGCGTAGACCAGCCCGCAGATGCCCCGCCAGACATGCCAGTCCGGCAGTTCGGTGGCGTACGGCCACCAGGCCGGTATCCCGTTGGCCGGATTGCCCGCAGGATCAAGCCCAGCCAGGTCGCCACCAGCTTCATCCGCCTTCATGAGAGCAGTCTAGAGCACATAGAGCACTAAGAGCTAGCAGAAGTTTAGACAGCTCGCGGTGGTGCATACCTTGATCATGTGGGTGCGTCCCCGGTCGATCCATTGGCCGCCGACTTCGCGTACGTGCAAGTCGCGGACAATATTCAGGTGCGCATCGAAGCCGGTGAGATCACCCACCGGCTGCCGTCCGAGCGGGACCTGGCCGAGGAGTACGGCGTCGCCTACCAGACCGTGCGGCACGCCATGAAGCTGCTCCGGGAACGTGGGCTGATCATCACCCGGCAGGGCCGCGGCACGTTCGTGGCCGGTGCCCGCGGCGTGCGGCCGGACGGAATACCGGGAAAACTAACGGTCCATATCGCCCACGACGAAGAACATCGAGCCCAGGATCATCGTCAGGTCGGCCACCCGGTGCCCGGGCAGCAGCTCGCCGAGCACCTGCACGTTGCTGAACGAAGCGGACCGCACCTTGAGCCGCCATGGCGTCTTGCCGCCCCGGGAGACCAGGTAGTACCCGCTCAGCCCGAGCGGCCCCTCGGTCCACGCGTACACCTGCCCCTGCGGAATCCGGAGCACCTTGGGGATCCGCGCGCTGAGCGGGCCGCGGGGCAGGCTGGCCAGCCGGCTGGCGCACGCGTCCACCAGGTCCAGCGACACCGCGACCTGATCCAGCAGGCACTCGAACCGGGCCAGGCAGTCGCCCGCCGTCCGGGTGACCACCCGCAGCGGGCCGGCCAGTTCGGCGTAAGCCAGGTACGGCTCATCCCGGCGCAGGTCGAAATCCACCCCGCTGGCCCGGGCGGCGGGCCCGCTCACGCCGTACTGCGCCACCTGCCCGGCGGACAGCACGCCGACCCCCTCGGCCCGGCCACGGAACCGCGGGCTGCCGGACACCACGGCGCCGATCCGCGGCAGATCGGCGCGCACCGCGGCGGCGGCCGCGCCGACCCGGCCCAGCCAGCCCGCGGGCAGTTCCTCTTTCAGCCCGCCGACCCGGTTGAACATGTAGTGCATCCGGCCACCGGAGATCTCCTCCATGACCGCGAGCAGCCGCTCCCGGGCCTGCCGGGCCGCCTCCGCCGATCCCGGCATCACTCCTCGGAACCGGCCATCTCCGGCGGGTAGCGAACCAAGGAACGCCAGGTGGCTGAGCACCCGGTTGAGCTCGGCCAGCAGGGTCCGGGCCCATACCCCGCGCGGCGGCACCTCGATCCCGGCCAGCCGCTCCGCGGCCAGCACCACGCCGAGCTCGCTGGCGAACGCGCCGAGCCAGTCGTGCCGGTTGGCCAGCACGATGATCTGCCGGTAGTCCCGGGCCTCGAACAGCTTCTCCGCGCCGCGGTGCACGTACCCGATCGACCGGCTGCGCCGTCACCACCCGGTCGCCGTCCAGCACCAGCCGAGCCGCAGCAGGCCGTGCCCGGACGGGTGCCCCGCGCCGAGGTTGAGCACCAGGTCGGTGCCCGGCGCCGCCCATCCGCTGGTGACCGCCTCCACCTGCGCGCCGCGCCGCCTCCCGTCACGGCCGCAGCTCCAGACATTCCTGCCTAACGCCAGCTGGTGGCCGGTCCAGGCTGGCCAGTGCCCCGGGAATGGGCAGGCCAACCCCCTGGACCAGCCAGCTGAACCCGCCCAGCCCAGCCGGGTCGGTCAGCTCGGCCTCCTCGGCCGCCCGGCGCAGCGCGGCCAGGTACCCGGCCGGATCGCGGTCCGCCTGGCGCAACGCCGGCCGCCGCCCGGTCAGCCCGAGCGCCCGGAGTGCCGCCCGCTGGGTGGTGAGCAGGGTCGCCGTCGCCCCGGCCGTCACGCCGGCCGCGGCGCACGCGTCGATGGCGACATGCGCGGTGATGTCGCGGGAGCCATCCGGGATCGGCCGCACCGGCAGGCCGTCACGGAAACCGGCCAGCGTCCCGGCCGCCGGGCGGCTGGCCCGCCGGTGGCCGTAATCGGCGGCCAGCGCCAGCCCGCGGTCCAGCCGGCCGATCACCCCGGCCCACGCCGCGCAGCGCGGCCGGCCCAGCTCGGCGCGGTCGCCCGCGCGGCGCAGCGGCCACCACTGGCGCAGCCAGGCCAGGTCGGCCGGGGCGATCGCCGGGCCGCTGCGCTCCGCTCCGGTCGCGGTGTCCACCAGCACGATCCGCGGCCCGTCCAGGCATTAGCTCGGCCACGTCGAGCGGGACGTTGTCCAGCCACTCACTGGCGATGACCAGCCCGGTGATCCGGGACGGCGGGGCCGGTGCCCAGCGGATCCGCTCGTCCAGACCGCTGGGCCGCGGCGCCACCTCGACCGCGTGCGGGACGATCCGTTCGGCCAGTGGCGGCGCGGCCGCGGCCAGCAGCTGGCCGAGCAGCTCGCCCTGCCCGGCGCCGATATCCACCACGTCCAGCTGGGCGGGCTGGCCGAGCGCGGCGTCCACGTGGCCGAGCAGCGCCAGCACCGCCGCGGCGTACCGCGCCGAGGTGTGCACCGAGGTCCGGAAGTGCGCGGCCGGGCGCTCGCCGCGCGCATAGAACCCGCCGGGCCCGTACAGCGCCGCCTGCATGGCCTCCTGCCAGGTCTTCCACACCCAGCAGACTCTAGTGCCGAGCGGCGGGTGCGGCGGTGTCGCGAACCGGGGGTCGTCCCTCCCGGGAAATTTCGCTGGCGACGCGGGGCGCGCCGGAGGCGTGTTCCCGCCGAGTCGGCGTTCGGCGCGAAGCGGCGATCGGGGGGCTCCGGGGGGTCGTCCCCCCGGGCTGGCACAGTCGGCGCGGTTATGCTGATCACTGCCGTTCGGTACCCACCCCGGACGCCAGCGAGAGGACGGAGGCAATGGCGGATCAAGCCAGCCTGCGCCCGGCCCGGCTCAAGGTCGGCGTGATCGGGACAGGCCGGGTGGGCGCCGTGCTGGGGGCCGCCCTGGCCCGGGCAGGCCACCAGGTGGTCGCGGTGTCCGCGGTGTCGGAAAGATCCCGGGCCGCCGCGCAGCGGATGCTGCCCGGGGTGCCGGTCAAGCCGCCCCCTGAGGTGCTGGCCGCCGCCGACCTGGTGCTGCTCACCGTGCCCGACGACGTGCTGCCCGGCCTGGTGTCCGGGCTGGCCGGCACCGGTGCGGCGGTGGCCGGCCGGCTGCTGGCGCACACCAGTGGCCGCCACGGCGCGGCCGTGCTGGAGCCGGCCACCCGGCAGGGCGCGCTGCCGATGGCCCTGCACCCGGTGATGACGTTCACCGGCCGGCCGGACGACCTGGACCGGCTGGAGGGATCTGCTTCGGGGTCACCGCGCCCGAGCCGGTGCTGCCCGCGGCCGAGGCGCTGGTCATCGAGATGGGCGGCGAGCCGGTCATCATCGACGAGGCGGACCGCGCGCTGTACCACGCCGGGCTGGCCAGCGCGGCCAACCACCTGGTCGCGCTGGTCGCCCAGTCGGCCGACCTGCTCCGCGCGGCCGGGGTGACCGAGCCGTCCCGGATGCTCGCGCCGCTGCTGTCCGCCGCCCTGGACAACGCGCTCCGGCTCGGTGACGCCGGGCTCACCGGCCCGGTGGCCCGCGGCGACGCGGACACCGTAGCCGGGCACATCGCCGCGCTCCGGGACACCTCCCCGGAGGCGCTGCGCGCCTACCTCGCACTGGCCCGGCTTACCGCCGACCGGGCGCTCGCGGCCGGCATCCTCAGCGCCCCCGATGCCCAGCGCCTGCTGGGCGTACTGTCCGGGGCCCCGCGATGATGCCCGTGGTCGCCCGGACCAGGCTCGGCCTGGACGCGGCCCGCCGGACGCTCAGCTGCCCGGTGGTCCTGGTGCCGACCATGGGGGCGCTGCACCACGGGCACCGGGTGCTGCTCCGCCGGGCCCGCGAGCTCGCCGGGCGCCGCGGCAGCGTCCTGGTGTCCATCTTCGTCAACCCGCTGCAGTTCGGCGCCGGTGAAGACCTGGACCGCTACCCGCGCAGCCTGGACGACGACGTGCGGGCCTGCGCCGAGGAGCACGCCGACCTGGTGTTCGCGCCGGACAGCAGCGTGATGTACCCGCGGCCGCAGCTGATCACCGTGGATCCCGGGCCGCTGGGGCAGCGGCTGGAAGGCGGGTCGCGGCCCGGTCATTTCGCCGGCGTGCTCACCGTGGTGCTCAAGCTGTTCCAGCTCACCGCGCCGGACATGGCGGTGTTCGGCGAGAAGGACGCGCAGCAAGTGGCGCTGGTCCGGCGGATGGCGGCCGACCTCGAGCTGGGCGTGGAGATCACCGCGGTGCCCACCGTGCGGGACAACGACGGGCTGGCCATCTCCAGCCGGAACCGGTTCCTGTCCGGGCCCCAGCGGCAGACCGCGCTGCTGCTGCCCGCCGCGCTGCGGGCCGGCCGGGAGGCCGCGCCCGGCGGCCCGGGGGCCGTGCTCAAGGCGGCCGGCGACGTGCTCGGCCAGGCCACCGACCCGCCGCTGTGGCTGGACTATCTGGCGCTGGCCGACCCGGAAACGTTCCAGCCCGTCCCGGAGGACTACACCGGCGACACGAGGCTGCTGGTCGCCGCGCGGGTCGGGGCGACCCGGCTGATCGACAACACACCGCTGCGCCTCGGCGCCGCGGACTAACTAGCGCCAGGAGTGGCCTTGCTGCTGACCATCGATGTCGGGAACACCAACACGGTGCTGGGCATCTTCGACGGCGACCAGATCGTCGAGCACTGGCGGATCGCCACCGACCCGGTCCGCACCGCGGACGAGATCGCCGTCGTACTGCAGGGCCTGCTCAACCAGAGCTCCGTGGTCAAGGACCCCGACATCAGCGGGATCGCGCTGTGTTCCACGGTGCCGTCCGTGCTGCACGAGATGCGCGAGATGCTCCGCCGGTACTACGGCGACGTGCCCGCGCTGATCGTGGAGCCTGGCGTGCGCACCGGGGTGTCGGTCCGGATGGACAACCCGAAGGAAGTCGGCAGCGACCGGATCATGAACACGGTGGCCGCGGCGCACCTGTTCGGCGGCCCCGCCGTGGTGGTGGACTTCGGCACCTCGACCAACTTCGACGCGGTCAGCGAGCGGGGCGAGTTCGTCGGCGGGGCGCTCGCCCCGGGCATCGAGATATCGGTGGACGCGCTGACCCGGCGGGCCGCCCAGCTGCTCAAAGTCGAGCTGGCCCGGCCGCACCATGTCATCGGCAAGAACACGGTCGAGGCGCTGCAGTCCGGGATCATCTTCGGCTTCGCCGGCCAGGTGGAGGGGATCGCCCGGCGGATGGCGGCCGAACTGGCGCCGGATGATCCCGAGTCGGTGACGATCATCGCCACCGGGGGGCTGGCCCCGCTGGTCATCGACGAGGTGAGCATCATCGACGCGCACGAGCCGTGGCTCACCCTGATCGGGCTGCGGCTGGTGTTCGAGCGCAACCTCAGCTCGTGGCCGGGGGCTGCCCGGGGCGTTCCAGGTAGGTCCGGTCCGGCCGGGTGAACCCGAACCGCTGGTAGAGCCCGTGCGCGTCGGACGTGTGCAGCGTCCAGCGGAACGTGGCGCCCGGGCCGCGGTCGATCATCGTGGCGACGAGCTCGACGCCGAGGCCGTGGCCGCGGTGATCCTTGTCGATGAAGACGTCGGCCAGGTAGGCGAAACCGGCCCCGTCCGAGATGGCCCGGGCGAAGCCGACCATCGCGCCGGAGCCGGTCTGGTACACGCCGACCACCCGCCACGCGGTGCCCAGTTGCTGCTCGACCACACTGCGGGTGCGCCACCGGCCCCAGTACGCCTCCTGGGACAGGAACGCCCACAGCACGTCCCGGTCCACCCGGCTGCGGTCGTCGTCCAGTTCGTAGTCGCCTACTCTAATTCGCACGACTTCGGACTTTATCGGTTGGGCCCCGCGGCGCCCGCGCCGGCGAGGCGGGGCGCGCCGCAGGCGTGTGCTCGCCGAGTCGGCGTTCGGCGCGGAGCGGCGATCGGGGGGGGTTCCGGGGGTCGTCCCCCCGGGCTAGCACTACCGTCGACCGGGTGGATGACGATCACGTGCCGGAGCAGATGAAGGTCCGGCTGGACAAGCGCCAGCGGCTGCTCGACTCCGGGGTGGACCCCTACCCGGTCGGCTTTCCGCGCACCGCCACCATCGCCGAGGTGCGCGCCCGCTACCCGGACCTGGCCCCGGACGCGCATACCGGGGACAAGGTCGGCGTCACCGGCCGGGTGATGCTGTCCCGGATCGGCGGCAAGCTGTGCTTCGCGACCATCCGGGACGGCACCGGCGACATCCAGGTGATGGTGTCGCTGGACCGGGTCGGCCCGGACGCGCTGGCCGCCTGGAAGCGGGACGTCGATCTGGGCGACCACGTCGGGGTCGAGGGCGAAGTGATCGCCTCCCGCCGGGGCGAGCTGTCCATCCTGGCCGACCGCTACGCGATCACCGCCAAGGGGTTGCGCCCGCTGCCGGAAAAGCACCGGGGGCTGAGTGACGTCGAGGAACGCGTGCGCCGGCGTTATGTAGATCTGATCGTGAACCCGGAGGGACGCCAGCTGGCGGAGCTGCGCGGTGCGGTGCTGGCCTCGTTCCGGCAGGGGCTGACCGCCCGCGGCTTCCTCGAGGTGGAGACGCCGGTGCTGCAGACGGTGCACGGCGGGGCCAACGCCCGCCCGTTCCGCACCCACATCAACGCCTACGACCTGGACCTGTACCTGCGGATCGCGCTGGAACTGCACCTCAAGCGGCTGATCGTGGGCGGCATCGAGAAGGTGTACGAGATCGGCCGCATCTTCCGCAACGAGGGTGTGGACGCGACGCACAACCCCGAGTTCACCATGCTGGAGGCCTACGAGGCGTACGGCGACTACAACTCCATTGGCACGCTCACCCGGGAGCTGATCCAGGCCGCGGCCGAGGCGGCGTTCGGCGCCCAGGTGGCCCGCCGGGGCGGCCAGGAGTACGACCTGAGCGGCGAATGGCGGTCGGTGCCGGTGTACGGCGCGATCTCGGCCGCGCTCGGCGAGGAGATCGACCCGGGCAGCAGCGAGCCGCGGCTGCGCGAGCTGTGCGCCCAGGCCGGCGTGCCCACCGAGCCGGGCTGGGGGCACGGCCAGATCGTGCTGGAGATGTACGAGCGGCTGGTCGAGGAGCGGACCGCGGCGCCCACGTTCTACCGTGACTTCCCGGTCGAGGTGTCCCCGCTGACCCGGGCGCACCGGGCGGACCCGCGGCTGGCCGAGCGGTGGGACCTGGTCGCGTTCGGCACCGAGATCGGCACCGGCTACTCCGAGCTGGTGGACCCGGTCGAGGAGCGGCGGCGGCTCACCGCACAGTCGCTGCTGGCGGCCGGCGGCGACCCGGAGGCCATGCAGCTGGACGAGGACTTCCTGCAGGCGCTGGAGTACGGCATGCCGCCGACCGGCGGCGTCGGGGTGGGCATCGACCGGGTGCTGATCATGCTGACCGGCGAGAGCATCCGGGAAACCACGCTGTTCCCCCTGGTCCGCCCGCAGTAGCCGGCGGACCAGCGGCCGGTTCAGCGGCTCAGGTCAGGCGGCAGAGCTCAGGCGGCAGAGCTCAGGCGGCAGAGCTCAGGCGGCAGAGCTCAGGCGGCAGAGCTCAGGCGACGATGCGGACCGCGCCGACGTACGTCGCTCCAGAAGACCGGCTGGATCTGCACGACCTGGCCGGTCTGCGGCGCGTCCAGCATCAGCCCGTCGCCCACGTAGATGCCGACGTGCTCGATCGTCGGGAAGAAGAACACCAGGTCACCGGGTTCGAGCTGGCTCTTCGAGATGTGCTCGCCCATGTTCCACTGGGACACCGTGTAGTGCGGCAGGTTGATGCCCACCTGCGCGTACGCCCACTTGACCAGGCCGGAGCAGTCGAACTCGCTCGGCCCGGCCGCGCCCCACACGTACGGGTCGCCACGCCGGGTGAGCGCGGCCTGCAGCGCCTGCTCGCCGACCGTGTTGGCGGTGGGCAGGTTGATGGTCGGGTAGTTGCCGGTCTGCTGGAAGATGGACATCGCCTTGGCGAACGCGGCGCTGTTCAGCGTGTTCACCTTGCCCTGGATGACCTGCTTCTCCTTGGCCATCTGGGTGGACAGCGCGGCCACCCGCGTGGCCTGCTGGACCGCGGTGTCGTGGGCGCGCTGGGCGGCCGCTTCCGCGGTGGACAGCGCGGTGACCCGGTCCCCGTTCTCCAGCTGGAGCTGCTGCATGATCGAGACCCGGCTGAGCATCGTCCTCGGTGTCGGTCGAGGTGAGCACCTGGAGCGGGGAGGCCATCCCGCCGTTCATGTAACTTTCCGCGGCCAGCTGGCCGATCGCCGCCTGGCCGCCGGCCAGCCGGGCCGCGTCCTGGCGGAACGTGATCTGCGCCGTCTTGGCTTCCGCGCGGGCCTCGGTCAGCTGGATCTGCAGCCCGTCGTAGTTGTTGCTCAGCACCTCGATCTGCCGGGCCAGGCTCTTGGCCTGGGCGACCAGGCTGGCCAGGCTGGGCTGCGGCTGGGCTGGATGAGCTACTCGCCGCGTAGCTCACCGCGGCCGGCGCTACGGCGCTGGCCAGCACGGCCACGGCACCGGCCAGCGCGGTCTTCCGCCAGGCGGCAGGCCAGCGCAGCACACGCCGGAACCGGGCGGGATGGATCGGTCTCTCGCTGGCCGCGAGCCCGGCTACGGGCAAGCGCTTCACGTGCTCTCCTCTCCTTAACCGCCTGCCGGGTTAGCTGACGGGTTCGGGCCAGGGGAGCCCTACCGCTGCGCGCACCCACTGGTGTCGCAGCGGATTCACCCCGGGAACGTGGGTCCCCGGCTTCCCGGACCGCCGTCGCGGCACAGGAACTCGGCGGGCCCGTGCTGACGTCCGGGGGTTGGGGCGTAGCACGGTGACAGCGTTGGACATTAATGGATCACGGCCCGCTCGGTGACCTGAACGGCAGAATCTTCTGCCTGGCTGCTGGGGCCAGGCGGGCCGATTAGCGGGTTGCGGGTTCGGCCGGTAAGGCCCGGCGCGCGCAGGCCGGTGCTAACCCCTCTAGCAGGCCCATTCCCCACCCCTGGCCTGGCGGCGTCCGCCCAGGTCAGGGGCTATATCACGGGATCAGCTCCGCAGTCGTGATCAGGACGTGATGGGCGGCTGGGTATGCCCGGCGCCCGGCAGAAGCAATGCGTGTTTTTTTGTTAACGCTACGTGCCTAATTGCGGCCGGGCATAAGCGTACCCGTGCCCGGCCCGGGCGGTGGCCGGCCACGGCTAAGGTGTGCGGGCGATGGAGCACACGATCAGGCGGGCCCGCACCCGCGACATCCGGGCCATTACCGGCCTGGTCGCCGACAACGTGGCGTCCGGCCGGGTGCTGCGCAAGGCCACCGTCACCCTGTACGAGGACGTCCCGGAGTTCTGGGTCGCCGAACGCAGCACCGATCACGCGATCGTCGGCTGCGGTGCGCTGCACGTGATGTGGGAGGACCTGGCCGAGATCCGCACCGTGGCGGTGCACCAGAGCTGCCAGGGCCATGGGGTCGGCCACCGCCTGGTGGACGCGCTGCTGGACAGTGCCCGCGAGGTGGGCGTGCAGCGGGTCTTCGTGCTGACGTTCGCGGTGAGCTTCTTCGCCCGGCACGGCTTCAAGGAGATCGAGGGCACCCCGGTGTCCCACGAGGTGTACGCGGAACTGCTCCGCTCCTACGACGAAGGCGTGGCCGAGTTCCTCGACCTGGACCGGGTCAAGCCCAACACCCTGGGCAACACCCGCATGCTCCGCCACCTGTGATGCCGCCCGCCCCCGCCCGGGCGGCCTCGCCATTCGTCAATGCGGTGAGTTTGCGGTCACCGGTGACCGCAAACTCACCGCGATCATGAAATACCGGCTCAGAGCAGGCGGAGCTGGCGGTCGGCCGGGCGGCGCGGCCGTGGCGGGGCGGCGCGGTCCAGCAGCGCTGGGTCGATAGCGGCCAGGAACGGGGACGGGCCCGCCTCGGCCGGCCCGCCCGGGCGGCCCCGGCGGGCCGCGCAGCTCAGCAGCAGGTGCGACCGGGCCCGGGTCATCCCGACGAACAGCAGCCGCCGCTCCTCGGCCGGATCCGGGCCATGGTCAGCACCGGGCAGCCACAGCGGCAGCAGGCCCCGCTCACAGCCGGCCAGGAACACCACCTCGAACTCCAGCCCCTTGGCCGCGTGCAGGGTCAGCAGGCTGATCGCGTCCGCCCGCGGGTCCAGCGCGTCCACCTCGGCGCCCAGCGCGATCTCGGTATAGAACTGGTGCAGGTCATCGCCGCACCGGCGGGCCAGCGGGACCAGCACCTCGCCGGCCGCCCGCAGGTCGGTGCTGGCCAGCCGGCCGCCTGGTTCGCCGTCACCGCCGAGCCGGGTGCCGTCCGCGATCGCGGCCAGCCGCGCCACCGCGGCGCGCAACTGGTCGAGCGCGCTCCGCCCGGGCTCCTCGCGGCACTGGACTTCCCGGACGATCTCGGCCACCCCCGGCCGCCGCTCCAGCAGGTCGTGCGACCGCTTCTGGAACGGCAGCCCAGCCCGGGTCAGCCCCTGGCCGAGCGCCGCGGCCTGCGCGTCGGTGCGGTACAGCACGGCGATGTCGGCCAGCCCGATCCCGTCGTGGCCGTGCCCGTCGGCCCGCCCGGAGTCCAGCGAGTGGAACGAGGACCCGCCCAGCAGCCGGTCGATGCTCTCGGCGATCCAGGCCGCCTCGCTGGCCGGGTCGGCCGCCTCGTGACAGCTGATCGTGCCCGGCGGGCCGGGCCCGGCGGCCCGGAGTTCCCGGCCCGGCACCAGCGTGCCCGGCGCGATGGCCTGCATGGCGGCCGCCACGATGCCAGGGCTGGACCGGTAGTTGGTGCCCAGCGTCGCGGTGCCGGCCGCCGGGTAGTCGGCCGCGAAGCGCAGGAAGAAACCCACGTCCGCGCCGCGGAAGCCGTAGATGGCCTGATCCGGGTCGCCGATCACGGTGAGCCCGGCACCATCCCCGGTGAGCAGCCGGAGCAGCTCATACTGCGCCGCGTCGATGTCCTGGTACTCGTCCACGCTGATCCACGGCCAGCGCTCGCGGAGCCCAGCCGCCACCGCCGGCGCCTGGCGGAGCACCGCGGCGCTCAGCTCGACCAGGCCGTCGAAGTCCACCAGGCCACGCCCGGCCAGCGCGTGGCGAAGCCGGCCGCGCTGCTCGGTGTCGTCCGCCGTCGCGGCCAGCCAGGCCCGGGCGGCCCGCGGCGAGCCAGCCAGTTCGGTAGCCACGTCGAGCACGGCCTGCTCGTCGGCCACACCGAAGCCGGCCGCCAGCCCGGCCAGCTCGTGCTGCTCGCGCAGCAGCATCAGCCCCAGCCCGTGGAAGGTGGTCACGGTCAGCCGGGCCGCGCGGCGGCCGAGCAGCGCGCCCAGCCGCTGCCGCATCTCTTCGGCGGCCCGCCGGGTGAAGGTCAGCGCCAGGCATTGCTCCGGGCGGACCTGCTGGCTGGCGATGGCGGTGGCGATCCGCTGGGTCAGCGTCCGGGTCTTCCCGCTGCCCGGTCCCGCGATGATCATCAGTGGCGCGGCCGCCTCGGCCGCGCCGCGCTGCTCCGCATCCAGCTCCGCCAGCACAGCCTCGCCGGTGAGGCGGGGCGCGCCGGAGGCGTGTTCCCGCCGAGTCGGCGTTCGGCGCGAAGCGGCGATCGGGGGGCCCGGGGGGTCGTCCCCCCGATCAACACTGCCTGCGGCGCGCCCCGCCTCGACCGCCGACGGCGCCGGGAAGGGCCGAGAATCCGGCGCGCGCCAGGTTCCGGGGGGTCGTCCCCCGGGTCAACACTGATGTCGAACAGCGTCGTGCCGCGAGCGATATCGCCGGGGGAAAGCAGCCGGATTACCCCGTATTCGCCGTCGTAGCCGGGGTCTTTCCGGGCCGTGCCGGCCCGCAGCCGGGAGACCGCCTCGGCCAGCAGGCTGCCCCCGGCCCGGCTCAGTTCGTCCAGTGGCACCTCGAGCAGGATGGCCAGTTCCGGCCCGAGCGCGCCGACCAACCGGTCCACCTCGGCGGTGACCTTCTTGCTTTTCGCCCCGGTGCCCAGGATCTCGCCGATGACCTCCGGCAGTGCTACCAGGCTGGTGGATTGTGGCGCGCCCGTGGGCCGGTATCCGGCAGGCCGGTCAGCAAGCTCGGTCACCCGGTTCAGCACGCCTATGGTTAATGGCTTGCCGCACTCCGGGCACAGTCCGCCGCAGGCGGCCGACTCGGCCGGTTCCAGCCGGACTCCGCACTTCCGGTGCCCGTCCAGGTGGTAACGTCCGCCCTCGGGAAAGAAATTGATGGTGCCGTGCAGGCCAGCCCCAGTTCGCAGTGCATCTTCGATCGCGAAGTAGTCGAGTTCGGTGTCCAGCGTGGTCGCCTCGCGGCCGAGCATCGGAGGTGAGTGCGCATCCGAATTACTGACCAGCCGATAACCGTCCAGCGAAGAGCACATCCAGTTCATCGGCGGATCGGAGGACAGTCCGGTCTCGACCGCAAACACGTGTTCTGCCAGGTCACCGTAACAGTCAGCAACGGAGTCGAAACCGGATTTGGAGCCCAGTACCGCGAACCACGGCGTCCAGATATGAGCCGGAACCAGATAGCAGCCAGGCCCGGCGTTCAGCGTGATGTCCAGCAGGTGCCGCGAGTCCAGGCCAAGAATGGGGCGGCCGTCCGAGGCGAGGTTGCCGACCTTACCCAGTGCGGCCGTGATCGCGGCCGCTGCATCCAGCGTCGGGGCATAGAGCAGGTGATGCACCTTGCGGGTCCGGTCGCCCGCCCGGTAGATAGTCGATATCTCGCTGGACAGCATGAAACGCACCGGTTGCTGGCAACTCGGCGGGGAGTCCCGGCGCAGCCGGCTGGCCAGATCCGGGCGTAGCCGGAACAGGCCCGGCTCGGCCGGCTCAAGCGTCTCGCGGAGTTCCTCGGCCCAGCCGGGATGGGTGAAGTCGCCGGTGCCGACGACCGTGATGCCCTTACGCAGTGCCCACCAGGCCAGGGCCGGGATGTCGCAGTTCTTGCTGCAGGCGCGGGAGAACCGCGAGTGAACGTGCAGGTCGGCGTGGAACATCCGGTGTCGTGTGCTGCTTTCTGGCGGCGCCGCGCTGACCGCCCATCTTCGGATACTGCCACTCTGCCCGACCCCGGGCGGGACGTTCCGGGCAACCGGCGGTCACCGCCCTGGGCCAGCCTGCCGTAACCGGGAGGGGGTGCCCCGGTGTGCTTTGGGCTATGCGCGACAATGCATAAGTGTGGTTCGCCGCCTGGGCTGATGACCGCACCGGACGGACGATCAAGTAGACGGGCGGAAAGGAGTGTGCCTTGCTCAGCGACCTGGCCGCACTGACTCCGCCAACGGTTGTCGGCGTAGCCTTCCTGATCGGGCTCGGGATCTTCCTTCGGCACCAGCTGGGGCCCAAGCAGGAGTCCGCAGAAGACGAGTCCCCGGATGATATTTCCGGTGACAGCGGGATTCCGCATACTGAGCGTTCCGGGTCGGCCACATCACCCGATCGTGGTGACGGCTAGCCGACGTTCTGGAACCAAGCTGGTTCCGCCAGTAGTGATGCATAGATCGGCGCTGCTCCCCTATCCATGCTTGATTACGGAGAGTTACAGCAATCTTCCGGCTAGTCGGCGCACCGCATCCCGCATGGAGAACTCCACTGCGATTCCGCTACCATGAATTGGCAAACACAAGCGAGTCATGGTATATCTTTGGCAACCTAAAAGACTTGCTCCAGCGGAAGGGCTGGCACCCCATGGCACAAAAGGTTCAGGTGCTCCTCGTCGATGACCTCGATGGGGGCGAGGCGACCGAGACCGTGGCCTTCAGTCTCGATGGCACTATGTACGAGATCGACCTCAGTACCGAAAACGCAGGCAAGCTCCGCAAAGAGTTTGCCACCTACGTCGATCACGCGCGCAAGGCAAGCGGTGGTGGCGGTGGCGGCCGGCGTCGCCGGGCCCGCACCGGGCCGGGCCGGGAGCGCAGCTCGGAAATCCGGGCCTGGGCCAAACAGCGCGGCTACAAGGTGAGTGAGCGTGGCCGCATTCCCGCCACGATCATCCAGGAGTACGACGCGGCCCACTAGGGCTGCTGCCGAGGGCCCGCAGGTGCCTCGCGGCGCATCAGTTCCCGCTCCGGACTGCGCCGTGGGGCTCGTGCGGGCCCCACGCTTGTCCTCAGGAACTTCTTATCCTGGGGACTGCTTATCCTTAGGCTCCGCGCCATCGCGAGATTCCATCCCGCCGCTTCTTGCCGGGGCGGCCGCAGGCCGCATTCGGCGGTTCCGGCGCCCCTTCCCGGACGGCCTGAGCCCGGGGCCCGGCACGGTCCCGGATCCGGGCTGGCTGGTCCAGGCCGGCTGTGAGCGGCCCGCCGCAGGCCGGGATCCGGCCGCGTCACCCGGAGCCCCGGCGGCCCGGTCCCCAGGGGTCTGGCCGCCACCCCGGCGCCCCGCGTCTCAAACGGTTAAGCGGCCCGCTGCCGGGGCCGCCCGGCGGGGTCCCCGGGACCGGCCCGCGGTGAACTCCACCGCCGCCCGCTCCGTAGTACCAGAGGTACGCCGCTGCTGGTCGGGCGGCGTTCGCTTGCGGCGTACAGGGAACACCTGCCCCCCTGCGGGGGGTTGGATGGGATGAAGGTCCTCCTGCCGGGGAACTCTCACACATGTGCGGCATATCGCGCGGCACATCGTCCGGCATGCGGGCTACCATGCGGAAGGGACGGGCCCCGGAGCACCGGACACCTGGGTCCCCCGACCGCTCTGTGAGGAGCGAGGCGATGTTCGAAAGGTTTACCGACCGGGCGCGGAGAGTTGTGGTCCTGGCACAAGAAGAAGCCAGAATGCTCAACCACAACTACATCGGCACCGAGCACATCCTGCTTGGCCTGATCCACGAGGGCGAGGGCGTGGCGGCCAAGGCGCTGGAGTCCCTGGGAATCAGCCTGGAGGCAGTACGCCAGCAGGTTGAGGAGATTATCGGCCAGGGCCAGCAGGCACCTTCCGGGCATATCCCGTTCACGCCGCGCGCCAAGAAGGTGCTCGAGCTGTCGCTGCGCGAGGCGCTGCAGCTCGGGCACAACTACATCGGCACCGAGCACATCCTGCTCGGCCTCATCCGTGAGGGTGAGGGTGTGGCGGCCCAGGTGCTGGTCAAGCTGGGGGCGGACCTCAACCGGGTGCGCCAGCAGGTGATCCAGCTGCTGCACGGCTACCAGGGCAAGGAGCCAGCCGCGGCGGGTGCGCCGTCGGAGTCGGCCCCGTCCACGTCCCTGGTGCTGGACCAGTTCGGCCGGAACCTGACCCAGGGCGCCCGGGAAGGCAAGCTCGACCCGGTGATCGGCCGGGAGAAGGAAATCGAGCGGGTCATGCAGGTGCTGTCCCGGCGCACCAAGAACAACCCGGTGCTGGTGGGCGAGCCTGGTGTGGGCAAGACCGCGGTGGTCGAGGGACTGGCCCAGAAGATCGTCAAGGGCGAGGTGCCGGAGACCCTCAAGGACAAGCAGCTGTACACCCTGGATCTGGGTGCGCTGGTGGCTGGGTCCAGGTACCGCGGTGATTTTGAGGAGCGGCTGAAGAAGGTCCTGAAGGAGATCAGGACCCGTGGTGACATCATCCTGTTCATCGACGAGCTGCACACTCTGGTCGGCGCCGGTGCCGCCGAGGGTGCTATCGATGCCGCGTCGATCCTGAAGCCCATGCTGGCCCGCGGTGAGCTGCAGACGATCGGTGCCACCACGCTGGACGAGTACCGCAAGCACCTGGAGAAGGACGCCGCGCTGGAGCGCCGGTTCCAGCCGATCCAGGTGGCCGAGCCGACAATCTCGCACACCATCGAGATCCTCAAGGGCCTGCGCGACCGGTACGAGGCGCACCACCGGGTGTCCATCACGGACGGGGCGCTGGTCGCGTCGGCGCAACTGGCGGACCGCTACATCAGTGACCGGTTCCTGCCGGACAAGGCCATCGACCTGATCGACGAGGCCGGCTCGCGGATGCGTATCCGCCGCATGACCGCGCCACCGGACCTGCGCGAGTACGACGAGAAAATCGCGCAGGTGCGGCGGGAAAAGGAGTCGGCCATAGACTCCCAGGACTTCGAGAAGGCCGCGGCGCTGCGCGATACCGAGAAGCAGCTGATCGGTAAGAAGGAAGCCCGGGAGAAGGAGTGGAAGGCCGGCGACATGGATGTCGTCGCCGAGGTGAATGAGGAACTCATCGCCGAGGTTCTGGCCACGGCCACCGGCATCCCGGTGTTCAAGCTGACCGAGGAAGAGTCGCAGCGGCTGCTCCGCATGGAGGACGAGCTGCATAGGCGCGTCATCGGGCAGAACGACGCGATCAGGGCGCTATCCCAGGCCATCAGGCGTACTCGCGCCGGGCTGAAGGACCCGAAGCGCCCGGGCGGGTCGTTCATCTTTGCCGGTCCCTCCGGGGTCGGCAAGACCGAGTTGTCCAAGACGCTGGCCGAATTCCTTTTCGGGGATGAGGATTCGCTGATCCAGCTCGACATGAGCGAGTACATGGAGAAGCACACGGTGTCCCGGCTGTTCGGCTCGCCGCCTGGCTACGTCGGCTACGAGGAGGGCGGCCAGCTCACCGAGAAGGTGCGGCGCAGGCCGTTCTCCGTGGTCCTGTTCGACGAGATCGAGAAGGCGCACCAGGACATCTTCAACTCGCTGCTGCAGATCCTGGAAGACGGCCGGCTGACCGACGCCCAGGGCCGGGTGGTCAACTTCAAGAACACCGTCATCATCATGACCACCAACCTGGGCACCAGGGACATCTCCAAGGGCGTGTCCGTGGGATTCGCCCGGTCCGGCGAGTCGAAGGGCTCGTATGACCGGATGAAGGCCAAGGTGAATGAGGAGCTCAAGCATCACTTCCGGCCTGAGTTCCTCAACCGGGTGGACGACACCATCGTGTTCCACCAGCTGACCGAGGCCGAAATCGTCGAGATCGTGGATCTGATGATCGCCAAGGTGGACGAGCGGCTCCGCGACCGGGACATGGGCCTGGAACTGCGCCCGGCGGCCAAGGCGCTGCTGGCGGAGCGTGGCTACGACCCGGTGCTCGGCGCGCGGCCACTGCGGCGCACCATCCAGCGGACGATCGAGGACGCCCTGTCCGAGAAGATCCTGTTCGGTGAGCTGAAGGCGGGCCAGATCGTGATCGTGGACGTCGAAGGGCACCGGCGAGGACGCCCAGTTCACGTTCAAGGGTGTGCCCAAGCCGGACGCGGTCCCGGACGCGCCCCCGGCGGAGATCGGGAGCGGTGCTGCGGTCGAGCGCGGGGCGTCCGCACAGCAGCAAGACTGATAGCAAGACGCACCAGACGCTGAGCGGCGGGTCCCCGAAGGCCCGCCGCTCAGTGTTTTCCAGCGCCGGGCTGCCTGTCGCTACCTGATCACGGCCGGCCGGGGCGGCCAGCGCCGGGCAGGGCGAAGCGGCCATCCGGGAGCGGGTCCACCAGGCCGTCGGCGACCAGGCTGTCCAGCGCCCGGCTGCGCTGCCGCGGCTCGGGCCAGGCGGCGTCCAGCCGGGCCCCGGGCACCGGCCCGGCCGCCGTCCGGAGCACGGCCAGCAGCCGGCCCCGGCACTGCCGGTCGGTGCCCTGGTAACTCTGGCTGCGCCGGGCCGTACCACCCGCCGGGCGCCCGGCCAGCCGCCAGGCGCAGTCGCCCGCCACTGGGCACTGCGCGCACTGCGGCCGGGCGGCGGTGCAGACCAGCGCGCCGAGTTCCATCACCGCGACCGACCAGCGGGCGGCCACCGCGGGCTGCTCCGGGAGCAGCGCCTCGGCCAGCCGGCGTTCCGCGGCCGACGCGCTGGCTGGTGGCAGTTGCTGGCCGCTGACCAGCCGGGCCAGCACCCGGCGGACGTTGGTGTCCAGCACCGGGTGCCGCTGGCCGAACGCGAAGCTGGCCACCGCGGCCGCAGTGTAGGCGCCGATCCCGGGCAGTTCCAGCAGCGCATCCAGCGACGCGGGCACCCGGCCGGCATGCCGCTCCACGAGTGCCTGGGCGGTCATATGCAGCCGGAGCGCCCGGCGTGGATAGCCCAGCCGCCCCCACTCCCGTACCGCGTCGCCCGGGCTCGCGGCGGCCAGTGCCGCCGGGGTCGGCCAGCGGGCCAGCCAGGCGGCATAGGCCGGCAGCACCCGGGCGACCGGCGTCTGCTGCAGCATCACCTCGCTGACCAGGATGGCCCACGGCGTCGCGTCAGCCCGGCGCCAGGGCAGGTCGCGCTGGTGGGCGGCGTACCAGTCCAGGATGGCGGTTGGGTTCGGAGTCGGCATGTCCCCCGATCCTCGCACGCACCCGGATATCCGCCGGGCGCAGTGGATGATCTTGTGCGAGTGTGGGCGAAAGCCTCCCGGCCACCATCACCTTCTGGAATAATGCGCGGCCCGGCCGGCGGGTCGCCGAGCCTGGCGGGGCCGGCCGGCGCATACTGCTCGCATGTCTGGCAGTACCCCCGACAAGCGGCAAAGGCCAGGTCACAGCGATGTCTACTGGCGCCGTCGGGTTATCGCGCTATCCGCGGCCATCGGGGTGCTCGGCGCTGATCGCCTGGACTGTCAACGGGGCGCTCGGCGGGTCCGGGAACGCGCGGCAGGCCGCGGACACGACGCACACCGGAAAGCATGGCCACTCTGGGATGGTGGCCGCGGCCGCCACCTCACCCGCGCCGTCGGCCGGGGCAGCCACCCCCACGGCGGCCGCGACGGCCACGCCCGGGCCCACCGGGCAGGCCAGCGCCAACCACGGCACGGGCAAGGACGGCACGGGCAAGCACAGCACGGGCAAGCACGGCACGGGCAAGCACAGCCGGCCCCAAGCCGGGCACGGTGCCGGGCCGAAAGGCACCGCGGCGGCCTGCCCGCCGGGCTCGGTCGTGCTCAGCCTGTTCACCACCAAGTACCGCTATCTGGCCCACCAGGCGCCACGGTTCCAGCTGGACGTGGTCTCCACCGCAGCCCGGCCGTGCTCGTTCGACGTGGGCGCGAAGCACGTCCAGCTGGTGATCAAGGCAGGCGGCGAGCGCCGGGTGTGGGATTCCGCGGACTGCGTCCGGTCCGCGGGCCAGCGGACGGAGCGGCTGACCCGGGGCGTGCCCGCGGTGCTGCGGATCAGCTGGGACCGCAAGACGTCGGCGGCTGGCTGCCGGCTGCCCGGCAAGGCGGCCCAGCCGGGCACCTACACCGCGACCGCGCGGAGCGGCGCACTGCGCAGCCAGTCCCTGATCTTCGTGCTGGCCGGGCGGGGCATCGCGGTGCCCTGACCGCGCTCAGGAATACCGCTCCAGCAGCGTCACCTCGGCCAGCCGGGACAGCCCCTCCCGGGCCCGGCGCGCATCGGCCTCGGCCACCCCGGGCACGTCATGCAACTCGGCCACGCTGGCGGCCAGCAGTTTGTGCAGCCCGCCGAAGTGGGCGACCAGCCGCTCGGCCACCGCGTCCGGCAGCCGCGGGATCCGGGCCAGCAGCCGGTAACCCCGCGGCTCCACCGGCTCGTCGAGCATGCCCGCGCCGCCCAGCCCGAGGACCATGGCGACCCGCTCCGCGTCGAGCAGTTCCTCTGGGGAAAGCTCCCCGAGCTGGGTGAGTACCGCACCGACCCGGTCGCCCGCCGCGCCGGTGCCCACCCGGGGGACAACCCCGCGGAACCGCCCGCCGATGGCAGGTAGTCCCGCACGACGAGCTGCCGCTCGAAGCCGCTGCCCGCGATGAGCTCGTCGAACTGGAGCGCTAGCAGCCGGCCGTCGGTGCCCAGCTCGACCTGGTAGCCCTCGATCTCACCGGCGATGCGGCGGACCATCTCCAGCCGCTGGGCGACCGCGGTCACGTCGCGGACGGTGGCCACGTCCTCGATCTCGTGCGCGGTCAGCACCCGGGACACCTCGTCCAGCCGCAGCTTGTAGCGTTCCAGCGTGGCCAGCGCCTGGTTGGCCCGGGACAGAATCGCGGCCGACCCTTCCAGCACGTACCGGGCACCGTCCAGGTATAGCGCGATGATCCGCATCGACTTGCTGACCGAGACGACCGGGCAGCCGGTGTGCCGGGCGACCCGTTCCGCGGTGCGGTGCCGGGTGCCCGATTCGTCGGTAGGCAGCGCCGGGTCCGGGACCAGGTGCACCGCGGCCCGGACGATGTAGTCGGCCGTGCCGTCCAGCACGATCGCACCGTCCATCTTGGCCAGCTCGCGCAGCCGGGTCGCGGAGAACGCCACCCGCAGCTCGAACCCCCCGGTGCACACCTCGTCAACGGCGGGCCCCTCGCCCAGCACGATCAGCGCGCCGGTGTTGCCGCGCAGGATCCGCTCCAGGCCGTCGCGCAGCGCGGTCCCCGGGGCCAGCGCGGCCAGCAGAGCCCGGCGGCGTTCATCACCGCCCTGGTGGCCCTGCTGGGCTGGGTCTGGCGGCACGGGCCCCCCGGGGAAAGGTCGCTGGCTGGGCACCAGTTTATCGGCGACGCTGTGGCCCGGGCCGCTGCTTTGCCCGGCCGGCCCACCGGGCAGCGCCCGCCCGGCGCCCGGCCGGGCCACCGGTCAGCCGCCGAACGCGGCCGTCATCGCGTCCCGGATGTCGGTCACCTCGCGGACTTCGATCGACCCGGGTCCGTCCGCGCGCCCGGCCGCCGGGCCGCCGCCGGTCAGGTCGGCCGGGCCGGGCGGCACCAGGGCCAGCCGGAAGCCCAGCCGCTCCGCCTCGGCCAGCCGCCGGGCCAAGCCGTTGACCTGGCGTACTTCACCGGCCAGCCCCACCTCGCCGACCGCGACGACCGATCCCGGCACGCTCAGGTTGATCAGTCCGCTGGCGAAGGCCAGGGCCAGGGCCAGGTCCACGGACGGCTCGGTAAGCCGCACCCCGCCGACTGTGGCCGCGTACACGTCCTGTTTACCCAGCTTCAGGTCGGCCCGCCGGGTCAGCACGGCCAGCACCATGCCCACCCGGTTCGGGTCCAGTCCCGACGTCACCCGGCGGGGCAGCTCCGCGGGGGACGGCGCCACCAGCGTCTGGACCTCGGCGATCAGCGGCCGGCGTCCCTCCAGGGTGACCGTCACGCAGGTGCCGGGCACCGCGTCGCGCTGCCGGGACAGGAACAGGCCGCTCGGGTCGGCCAGCCCGACGATGCCCTGTTCTCCCAGGTCGAAGCAGCCGATCTCGTCGGTGGGGCCGTATCTGTTCTTCACCGCGCGGACCATCCGGAACTGCGCGTGCCGGTCGCCCTCGAAGTGCAGCACCACATCGACCAGATGCTCCAGGGCGCGGGGCCCGGCGATCGAGCCGTCCTTGGTCACGTGCCCGACCAGCACAGTGGTCAGCGCGTGCTGCTTGGCCACCGCCATCAGCGCCGCGGTCACCGCCCGGATCTGGGAGACGCCACCCGGCGCCCCCTCTACGCCCTCCGCGGTGATGGTCTGCACCGAGTCCACGATCAGCAGTTGCGGCTGCACCGCCGCGACGTGCCCGAGCAGCGCGGCCAGATCGGTCTCCGCGGCCAGGAAGAGGTTCTCGGCCACCGCGCCGATCCGGTCCGCGCGCAGCCGGACCTGGGCGGCGGATTCCTCGCCGGTGACGTACAGCACCGGGCCGGACTGCGCGGCGAACGTGCCCGCCTCCAGCAGCAGGGTTGACTTGCCCACCCCGGGCTCCCCGGCCAGCAGCACGACCGCGCCGGGCACCAGCCCGCCGCCGAGTACCCGGTCCAGTTCGCCGAGCCCGGTGGACCGGGCACCCGCCGCGCTGGCATCCACCGCGGCGATCGAGATGGCCGGATTGGCCGGTGCCACCGCCGCACTAAACTCTGCTGCCGGGTGCAGCGAGCCAGGCCCGCCCCCGGGCCGGAGCAGCCGGGGGGCGGCCGCCGCCTGCACGGTGCCCCACGCCTGGCAGCCAGCGCAGCGGCCGGTCCACTTGGTGGTGCGCCAGCCGCACTCCGAGCACTGGAACGCCTGGGCCGCCGATGACTTCGCCATGGACAGGACGGTACTGGCCGGGGCTGACAGTCGGCCGGTGCGACCCGACACTCCTGGGTGCCGCGGGGGTGAGCACCGCCGCGTGCCGCGGCGCATAAGCTGTTCAGGGCAGCTCAATCAGCGCCCAGGCCGGTGCCGGGCGCGGGTGCATCGGGGGCGCGCGGGTAGCTAACAGCAGAGCGCCGGGGCTGGACAGCACGGGCGGGCAAACAGCGTGCGGAAGGAGTCACGGTGAGCGAAGCGGACAGCGCTCCGCGACCTCTGGTGGCACTATCTACCGCGTCGGTCTACCCGGACCGGACACCGGACGCGTTCGAGGTAGCGGCCCGGCTGGGTTACGACGGGGTCGAGGTGATGGTCACGCCGGACGCCGTCAGCCAGGACGTGGACGTGCTGCGGCGGCTGGCTGACTACCACAGCATGCCGGTGCTGGCCGTGCACGCACCCTGCCTGCTGATCACCCAGCGGGTCTGGGGCCGCGACCCGTGGGGCAAGCTGATCCGGGCCAAGGAAGTGGCCGAGCAGCTTGGCGCGCGGATCGTCGTGGTGCACCCGCCGTTCCGCTGGCAGCGTGACTACGCCCGGGACTTCGGCACCGGGCTGGCCCGGATGCAGAGCGAGACCGACGTGGTGTTCGCGGTGGAGAACATGTTCCCGCTCCGGGCCCGGGGTGCCGAGGTGGCGCCGTACGCGCCGACCTGGAACCCGGTGCAGATGGACTACCCGAACGTGACCCTGGATCTATCGCACACGGCCGTGTCCGGCTCCGACGCACTGGCCATGGCCGACGAGCTCGGCGGCCGGCTGGCCCACGTGCACCTGGCCGACGGCACCGGGCTGGCCTACCGCGACGAGCACCTGGTGCCGGGACGGGGCACTCAGCCCTGCGCGCCGCTGCTGCGCCGGCTGCCCGCGGCCGGCTACCGCGGCATGGTCGTGCTGGAGGTCAAGACATTCCGCGCGCCGACCCAGGAGGCGCGGCAGGCGGACCTGGCTGAGGCGCTCGAGTTCACCCGGGCCCATCTGGCCGGGCCAGACGGCGACGCGGGCCCGGCCGGCGCCAGCCCGAACGGGGCCAGCGCGGATGGGACCAGCGCGGACGGCGCCAGCGCGCGCCGGGCTGGCCCGGACGGTGGCGGCCCGGATGGACCAGGCCCGGACCGCCTGGCCCAGCACGGCTCGTTTTAGCCGGGGGGATACCCCCGCGCCCCCCAGTCGCCGGCTGCGGCGGGAACACGCCTTCGGCGCGCCCCGCCCCGCACCAGCGAACTGGACGTGACCACGAGCGAGGATGCATGCTGCCCGTCATGACACCGAACACGCTGATCACCGTCGCTCCGACCGGTGCCGAGTCCGAGAAGGCCGCGGTCCCCGCGCTCCCGGTCACCCTGGAAGAACTGGTGGCCAGCGCGGTCGAGTGCCGTGCGGCCGGGGCCGCGGTGATCCACGTGCACATCCGGGACGACCAGGCCCGGCCCACGCTCGACCTGGGCCGGCTCAAAGACACCGTGCGCGCGCTGCGGGAGAGCACCGACCTGATCGTGCAGCTGTCCACCGGCGGCGCGGTCACCGACAGCTTCGAAGACCGGCTGGCCGTCCTGGACGCGGCGCCGGACGCCTGCTCGCTGACCTGCGGCACGGTCAACTTCGGTGATGAGGTGTTCGCCAACCCGTGGCCGTTCATCCGCGAGCTGTACACCAGCACCAAGGCCGCCGGAGTGGTTCCCGAGTTCGAGCTGTTCGACCTGGGGCAGGTGGCGACGCTGCACCGGCTGCTCGACGAGCTGGGCCCGCCGCACGGCGGTCACGTGCACTGCGACCTGGTGATGGGCGTGCCGGGCGGGATGCCGGGCACGGTTCCCGCGCTGGCCGCGGCGGTGGCCGCGCTGCCCGCCCGGGCCACCTGGTCGGCCACCGGGATCGGCCGGACCGCGCTGCCCGTGCTGCTCGGGGCGCTGGCCGCGGGCGGGCACCTGCGGGTCGGCATGGAGGACACCACCTCGTTCGCCCGCGGCCGCCCGGTGACCAGCAACGCCGAACTGGTCGAGCGGGCCGCCGCAGTGGCCGGGCTGGCCCAGCGGCCGCCCATGCTGCCCGACGAGGCACGCGCCTTCCTTGGGGTGAGCAGCCGTAACTGAGCAGATGGCGGCCACGCCGGGCGGCCTCGCGCCGCCGGTGCTGGCCAAAGTGATCCGGTCCGGTTCTGCCGAGTCGCGGCACCGCGGCTCGGTGCTGATCCTCGGCGCGGACGGCGCGCCGGTGCTGCGGGCCGGGCAAGTGACCCAGCCCCTGTTCCCGCGTTCGGTCAACAAGCCGCTGCAGGCGGCCGCCCTGCTCCGGGCCGGTCTGGACCTGGACGGCAAGCTGCTCGCGCTGGCCGCGGCCAGCCACTCCGGCGAAGACTTCCACGTGGCCGGGGTGCGCGAGATCCTGGCCCGCTCCGGGCTGACCGAGAGCGCGCTGCGCTGCCCGCCTGCGCTGCCGATGGACGAGCGCGCCCAGCGCGACGTGCTGCGCCGCGGTGGCGGCCCGGACCGGGTGCACATGAACTGCTCCGGGAAGCACGCCGCCATGCTGGCCTGCTGCGTGTCGGCCGGCTGGCCGGTGGCCGGCTACCTCGATCCGGCCCACCCGGTGCAGGCCGCGATCCGGCGCACGCTGGAGGAGCTGTCCGGCGAGCAGGTGCAGACAGTGGCGGTGGACGGCTGCGGCGCCCCGCTGTTCGCGCTGTCCCTCACCGGGGTGGCCCGGGCGCTGCGTGCCCTGGTCACCGCGCCGGCCGGGGCACCGCAGCGCCGGGTGGCCGACGCGATGCGCGCCCATCCGGACTGGACGTCCGGGAGCCGGCGCCCGGAACGGGCGCTGATGGCCGCGGTACCTGGCCTGCTGGTCAAGTCCGGCGCCGAGGGCGTGGAAGGGCTCGCGCTGGCCGATGGCCGGGCCGCCACGTACAAGATCGAGGATGGCGCGTCGCGGGTCCGCCCCGCGGTGACCGTGGCCGTGCTCCGCCGGCTCGGCGCGGCCAGCGAGCCCGGGGCGGACGAGGCGGCACTGGACTCGATCGCGCATGTTCCGGTGCTGGGCGGGGAGCATGAGGTCGGCGTGGTCCGCGCCACGCTCCCGGGCTGACGGCCGGGCGGCCGGCGTGGCGGCAGTGCGGCGTGCGGGCGTTGGGCAGGAAAGGGGGTGCTTGCTGGGCGTTTGCAATTGCAAGCACTATTTGATTCACTGGTCATGTGAGTCCTATGCGTGGTGTCAGCTCCATCGGTGAGTACATCAAGGAGCAACGGGAGCAGGCGAAGATCTCGCTGCGGCAGCTGGCCGCGGCGGCCGGCGTCTCCAACCCGTACCTGAGCCAGATCGAGCGCGGCCTGCGCCGGCCGAGTGCCGAGATACTTCAGCAGATCGCCAAGGGCCTGCGGATCTCCGCGGAAGCGCTGTACGTGCAGGCCGGGATCCTGGAGGACCGGGAACCGGACACCGGCGTCCGGGCCGCCGTGCTGGCTGAGCCGGTGCTCACCGAGCGGCAGAAGCACGTGCTGCTGGAGATCTACGACTCGTTCCGCAAGGAGGCCGCCGCGCAGGCGGCCGAGGCGCAGGCCGGGCGGCTGAGCCGGGCGAGGGCGCCCAGGTAGCTGGGCTGCTCGGGCCGGCTGGCGCCACGCGGCGCACAGAAGAAGAGGACGACGACCCGCTCGCGGCACCGGAGCCGCCCCACCCCGATGAGGCGTTCCAGGACAGGGCGTCCGCGTCCGAGTGAACGGCCCTGCCGCCAGCGGCAGGCCAGGAAAGGTAGTGAATGATCATGAACCGTACTGATGCTGTGCGGACCGAAGTGCGCAAGCTGACCGCCAGCAAGCCGGTGCATGCCGCGGCCGGCGCGGGCGCGCTGGCGTCCGCCGCGCTGCGCGACCTGCCCGCGCGGATTTCCCGCTGGGGCAGCGAGGTCCCCGGGTACGTGACCACGGCCCGCGCCGTGGCGGCCAAGGAGTACGACAAGCTGGCCACCCACGGCGAGCGGGTGCTGCACCACCGCGCCGCGCTGAACGGCAAGGACGACTCCGGCGCGGCCAGCTGACACCGGAGTGACCTGCGACAGGTCCGGGCGGGATTCGACTTTGGTTCCGGTTCCCGCCCGGACCGGATAACCTGGCAACGTGTTGCTGAACATGTCAGCGATGAGCCCGCTCTACTGGTTCCTCGAGATACTCGCGATCGCCGCCCTCGTCACCGAGGTGTGGGCGTTCGCGGACGCGCTGCGCCGCCCGAAGGCGGCGTTCACCGCCGCGGGCAAGCAGACCAAGCCGCTGTGGCTGATCATCCTGGGTATCGCGGTGGTGATCGGGCTGTACCTCGGCGTGCTGTCCGGCGGGTTCGGCGCCGTGGGCATCCTGCCCATCGCGGCCTTCGTGGCCGCGGCCATCTACCTGACCGACGTCCGGCCCAAGGTCCGCGAGTTCCGCGGCAACAGCAGCAGCTCAGGACCGTACGGCCCGTGGTAATGGCGCGGCCCGGCCGCTGCCGGTAGGCAGCGAGCCTTTTGCTGAACGCCCATGCCCGCGACCGTGTTCAGTCCGCGATGCGGATGCGCAGGCGGCGGAACCCCTTCCCTTTGCTCTCGATCTTGACGACCTCGATCCGGCCGACCTGCCGGGTCGAGGCGACGTGCGTGCCGCCGTCCGCCTGCTGGTCCAGGCCCACGATGTCGATGATCCGCACATCCTTGACCTCCGGCGGGACCAGGTTGGTCGCGGTCCGGATGATGTCGGGCAGCGCGAACGCCTCGTCCCGGGGCAGCACCCGTACGTCGATCCGCCGGTCTGCCTGCACCTCGGTGTTGCATGCGGCCTCGACGGCGTCGCGGAAACCGGGCGGAACCTCGGGCAGGTTGAAATCCATCCGGGCGGACAGTTCCTCCATGTTGCCGCCGGTCACCAGCGCGCCGAAGTCGCGGAACACCACGCCGCACAGCACGTGCAGGCCGGAGTGGGTGCGCATCAGCGCGGTCCGCCGGTCGTCCTCGAGCGCGCCGCGCACCGGGGTGCCCGGCACCGGCAGCGGGTCACCCTCGGCCGGGATCAGGTACAGGTCGTCACCCCGGCGGGCATCCACGATCCTGGTCTGCACGCCGCCCCAGAGCAGCACGCCATGGTCCGGCGGCTGGCCGCCGCCGCCCGGGTAGAAGGCCGACCGGTCCAGGACGATCCCCTCGGGGCTGGCCGCGAGCACGTGCGCGTCCCACTCGCGCAGCGTCTGGTCGTCCAGTTCGAGCCGGTGCGTGCGCCATTGCGTGTCGTCCATGCCGGAAGCCTATCGGCGCGGTCGGCCGATGCCGGTCAGCGGATGCCGGGGGTGAGCACGGCGCCGGCCGCCTCCACCAGCATGGTCATCTCGTAGGCGATCAGGTCGAGGTCGGCTGCTGCGGTGGCCAGCGTGGCCAGGCTCGATCCGTCGCTGATCGACATGATCACGAGCGTGCCCTGGCCCATGGCCACCAGGGTCTGCGTGACCGTGCCGCACTGGAACACCTTGGCCGCCGCGGTGCCCAGGCTGACCAGGCCCGAGGTGATCGCGGAGAGCTGTACCGCCTGGGTTGGCCCGATCCCCTCGGACACCGCCACCGGCACGCCGTCGGAGGACACCACCAGGGCATGCGCCACATCCGTGACACGGTCGGTGAAGTCGGTGATGAGCCAGCTCAGGTCCTGCTGCTGGCTGCCTGCGACAGACAACGTGCCACTCTCCATCCGATGCCCGGCCGAACCCGCCCCGCCCGGTCTATCCTGCCGCGAACCGGCCCGGACCGCACTGGCGGCCTTCCGGCCGGCTGCAGTCGCCCGGCGTGAGCTGCCGCGTGGCCGCCCGGGCCCGGCGCGAGCCGCGCTGGAAATTGGCCAGCCGGCTGCGCGCGATCTGGGCCGCCTCGGACATGGTCGCGGTGCGGGTCTGCTGGTCGCTGGCTGAGCCCGGTACCAGGTTGGCCTGGGGTACCCGTTTCGGCAGGCCGGCCGCGGTGGTGCCGCCCACTCTGGGAGTGACGATGGCCGCCGCGGCCCGCCAGCCGTCGTCGCCGGGCGAGGTCCAGGCCGGGGGCCCGGCGGCCGCCGGCCCGGTGCACGCTTCCTCCGGCTGCCTCATCCCCTGGCCCCGCGCCCGGAACCAGTCGGACTCGACCGATTCGTAGATGGGCAGCCCGCCGCCCTGGGCCAGCCCGCCAGCCTCGGGAATGATCACGTTGGGTCCGGCCGCCCGGGCCGACCCGGTGCTCTCCGCCAGGGTCGGGGCCAGCGCCGGAGCAGGGGCGGCCAGCGGTGCCGATTCCAGCGCCGCGGTATCCAGCGCCGCGGTATCCAGCGCCGCGGCGAGGAGCGGAGGATCCGGTACCGGGCCGGCCAGGAACCGGCTCGGTACGTACTGCGGAAATTCCCAGTGAATTGCGCGTATACCCGACGGAAACGAGGTCCCGTGTCTCGGCCAGGGCCGGTGCCTACACCGGGAACAGCAGCAGCGCGACCGGGACCACGACCAGGGCCGCGGCGGCCCCGCTGACCAGGGCCAGGGCCGGCAGCGAGAGTCCCGGCGCCGGGGCCAGCAGGCGCTCCACCCGGGCGCACACCCCGCTCTCGGCCGGCCGGTGACCGGTGCGGCAGGCGGTGGCGGCCGCGCGGCCGAGGGCCGGTGGCCGGCGGTGGCAGGCCGGCGGCCGTCCACGGCCAGCGCTCCCGCTGGGGTGCCGGCCGGCCCGGCCGCGCCGACCCGGATCAGCGCGGTGACCAGCTCACGGGCCGGGCGGTGCCGCAGCGCGTGGTCGTCGGCCAGCATCTCGATGAGCAGGGCGACCGTGGCGTACGCCCGCTGCGCCGACCCCGACCAGGGGAAGGCCCGGCACAGCGCGGTGAACGGGAGCAGCACCAGGTCGTGCCGTTCCCTGGCGTGGGCCCGCTCGTGGGCCAGCACGGCGGCCAGTTCCGCCTGATCCAGCAGGTCGAGGGCGCCCGCGCTGACGACGATCCGGGACCGCAGCCCGGGTACACAGTAGGCCGCCGCCGCGGGGTGATCCACCACCAGCGCGCCGGGCACTTTCGGGTCACCATGCGCGAGCAGGCTGAGCAGCGCACGGTGCCGCCGCCGGTCCCGCAGCACCGCGCCGGACGCGGCCACCAGGACCCAGCAGAGCAGGGCCAGCAGCGCCGTCGACGCGGCCAGGCAGAGCAGCCGCAGCGCGGCCATCAGGCCGGGCGGGGCGGCCTCACCGACGACATCGTGCACCGCCCGGGCCAGCACGGCCAGCGCATCCCCGGCCACCCCTGACTCACCCCGGTCGGTGCCCAATGCGGCCAGCGTGCCGATGGCGGCCAGGCCCCAGCCGAGGCCCATCGCCTGCCACAGCACGATCGCCGCGGCGGGCGACCGGTACGGCCAGCGGGCCGCGGCCAGGCCGGTGGCGGCGGGCACCAGTCCGATGGCGACTGACGCCAGGACCAGGACAGGGGGCAGCACGGATGGTCAACTCCTGGCGGGATCCCCGCCGTTCTCCAGGGCTCGCCGCAGCACCAGCGCTTCGGTGCCCGATACGCGGCGCGCGAAGCTGGCGAGCGCGGCCGACCGGTCGCCGGTCTGGTCGAGCGCGTGAAGCATCAGCTCGGTGACGTATGCTTCGCGGCTCGCCGCGGCTCGGTACAGCCAGGCACGGCCATCTCGCTCGCGCCGGGCGAAACCCTTCTTGGCCAATCGGTCAAGGACGGTCATCACGGTGGTGTGAGCCAGGTCCCGGTCGGTAAGCCTACTGCCAACCTGCCGTACGGTGAGCTGAGTCTCGCTTTCCCACAGAACGTCCATGATGGCCCGTTCGAGTTCGCCCAGTCGGTTCACGGCGTCACTCTACCTACCGGCCTTGCGGTGGGACAGACCCAGTCCAGCCCGGCGCCGCCGTATACAGGTCAGGGCCGGTGGCGCCGGGCGCCGGGTCGGGGCCGGTAGCGCCGGGCGCCGGGTCGGGGCCGGTAGCAGCGGCACGTCAGGTCAGCCAGTACGTGTTGTAGTGCTCGTGCTGCATCCGGGCGATCGGAATGAGCTGGACCGCGCGCCCGTCCGCCCGGGCCTGGAAGGCCAGCGGCCACCCGGACGTCATGGTCAGCGACCCGATGTCCAGCCGGGGCATCGGCATGGCGCCCTGGCTGCCGTAGCCGCCGCTGAGCACCACCGGGCCGTAGCTCACCGTCTGCACCGAGGGCCGGTCCGGGGTGGGGTTGCTGGCCAGCTCCATCGGCAGGCTGACCCGCAGCGTGTCACCGGCGGACCAGTCCCGGTCGCAGTACCAGCCAGCTGCCCGGCGCGGCCCGCCCGGCCAGCTCCCGGCCGTTCAGCCAGGCCCGCGCCGGGGCGGCGGCCCAGCCCGGGACCCGCACCCGCACGGCCATCCGGGCCCGGCCGGCCAGCACGGTGAGCCGGGTGCCCGGCTCGTCCGGGAACCTGGTCTCCTGGCGGATCCGCATCCGGTGACCACCCCAGGTCACCTCGGATGGAATGAACAGGTTGACGAATAGCCCGTGCCGGTCCCGGGAATAGATGGTGTCGGCGAATTTGGCCTGGGTCTCCATCCCGGTGCCATCGTCACAGGAGAAGTTGTGATAGTTCGTCGAGTAAACATTCGGGTTGCTGCCCATGAATGGCGGCTGCCGCTTGAAAGCGGCCGGTGACAGCCCGGTGTAGTAGATGTTGAAGCCGTGCTCAGAGCGCGGGTCCTGCTCACCGAGCATCTGGTTGAACAGGGTGCGCTCGTAGTAGTCGATCAGGTCGATCCGGTGCGGCTGGTGGAAGTGCAGCAGCCGGGTCAGCTTGAGCATGTTGTAGCTGCAGCAGTTCTCGCAGGTGCGGTTGCTCAGCTGGCCGGCGATCACGTCCGGTGCGTGCCAGTGCTCCCAGTTGCTGGTGCCGCCGATCGCGTAGCTGTGATGCTGGGTGACGATCCGCCAGAAGTTCCGGCCGATGTCGTGATACCGGGGGTCGCCGGTCTCCTCCCAGATCCGGATGCACGCGATCATCTTGGGGATGTTGGTGTTGGCGTGCCGGCCGGGCAGGTCGTCCTGGCCCCGGGCCAGTGGGTCGAAGACCTGCGCGTCGTAGAACCGCTCCGCCGTGCGCAGGTAGGACTCGTCCCAGGTCAGCCGGTACAGGTTGGTCAGTGACTCGGCGATGCCGCCGTGCTCGACGGCCAGGATGCGCTGCATGTGCGGGTAGGACAGCCGCGCGGTCCGCCAGCCCACCCAGTCGCCCAGCCGGGCCGCTGTCTCCAGCGCCTGGGCGTTCCCGGCCAGCTCATGCTGGTCGATCAGCCCGGCCATGATCTTGTGGATCATGTAGTACGGCGACCACACCGGCAGGCCGGCTTCCAGCCGGTCGAAGAAACTCTCCGGGAAGGCGGACAGGTAGCCGTCGTGGAATCCGGCCCGCCGCGCCCGGGACTGGCACCGGGTGAGCTGGTCCACCAGGTAGTGGCCCTTGTCCGCGGCGGCCTGGTGCCCGGTGTTGGCGTAGGTGAGGGCCAGCCCGGACATCAGGTGCCCGGTGCAGTGGCCGCGTACCTCGGAGGCGGGCCGCTCCCAGCCGCCGACCGGCCTGGCCCGCGAGGGCAGGCCGTAGTTGTGCCGGAAGGTGTGCAGCATCCGGTCGGGGTCCAGGAACATTAAGTAGTTGGTGTTCCGGGCCTGGTTGGCCCGGAACAGGCTGGGCCGCAACTGCACCGCGGACAGCGGGAACGCCCGGGCCAGCCCGGTCGTGCCGTCCGGGATGTACCCGCTCGTCCAGCCGCCGGACGTGGCCCGCAACTGGTCCGGGATCGCGCTGGCCAGCAGCAGCCCGGCCGCGGCGCCGCCGAGACCGCTCAGCACCGCCCGCCTGCTGACCGGATGAGAGGTCATGCCCGTCCCCTCGCAGGTCTGCCACCGCGGCTGCCTCCGCGCTGACCCAGACCCACTTTGATCAGAACTCACAGCAGCCAGCCGGTCAATGCCTGCCCCGGCAGCAACAGAGGGCCATGGTGGGAGGCGGTCAGCCGGCCGCCGGGGGAGTGGCTGGCTGGGGGCCGGGGATCGGCTGGCTGGGCTGGCTGCGACGATGGAGGCCAGCCGAGACAGGGCGGAGGAGCAGGATGGCCGACGAAGAGTTCACCAGGGCGCTGGACAGCAGCCGGGAGGTCGACCTCAGCGTCACCGGCCGCAAGTCCGGCCGCGGGATCACCGTCCCGGTGTGGTTCGTCCGGGACGGCGGCAAGCTGTATCTCGTGCCGGTCAGCGGAACCGACAGCAACTGGTACAAGAACGTGCTGCGGACCCCCTCGATCCGGCTAGCCATCGGCGACGTCGAGCGCAGCGCCAGCGCGGCGCCGGTCACCGACCCAAGCCGGGTCAGTGAGATCGTGGACAAGTTCCGGGCCAAGTACGGCGCGCGGGACGTGGCCGCCTACTACCCGAAGCAGAACGCCGCGGTGGAGGTCCCGGTCAGGTAACCAGCCACCCGGTGACGTGCAGTGCTGCCGGGTCTGTCCGGTGGCGGCTAGCCGTCGGTGAGCCGCGCGGCCAGCAGGCAGACATCGTCAGCGCGCCGGTCACCGGTGAGCAGCGCGGCCTGCGCGGCGGCGCAGGTCTGCGCGGCGGTCTGGAAGCTGGCCCGGCGCATGGCGCTGGCGAGCGTCCGGAATCCCTCGGTGATGTCCCGGCGCCGGTCCTCGATCAGCCCATCCGTGTAGAACAGCACGCTGGAGCCCGGGCTCAGCTTCCGGTGGCCGCCTGGGAAGGCGGCGCCGGAGGGGGCGCCCAGCATGACGCCCGGCGCGTCGTCCAGGTATTGCACAATGCCGGAGCCGGTGCTGCAGACGGGGGGCGGGTGCCCGGCGTTGGCGTAACGCAGCTCGCCGGTGACCGGGTCGAGAACGGCGTAGACCACAGTGGCCAGCGCCTCGGGCAGCAGCCTGGCCAGCGTGACGGCGGTGCGCCGCAACACGTCAGGAGGATCTACGTAATCGGTGGCGTAGACCCGGAGCATGTTGCGCAGCTGGCCCATGACCGACGCGGCGATGATGTTGTGGCCCACCACGTCGCCGATGACCAGGCCCACTCGATTGCCCGGCAGCGGGAAAGCGTCGTACCAGTCGCCGCCGACATCGACCCCTTCGGTTCCGGGGAGGTAGCGCACCGCCAGATCCAGCCCGTCGATGTCCGGCAGGGCAGGCGGCAGGACAGAGCGCTGCAGGGTCGCTGCCACCGTGTGATCCCGGGCGAACATCGCGGCGTTGGCCAGCCCGGTCCCGACCTGGCGGGCCAGTTCCTCGACCACCGCGATGTCGGTCGCAGCGAAATCAGGCCGTCCGGCGGTGCGGGCCACACCGAGCACGCCCAGCGCGCGCCCGCCGGCCAGCAGCGGGCAGAACAGGATGTTCGCCGGGTTCACCTGGGTGAGGATCTCCCGGAGCGGTGCCGGGAGATCCTCGGCCAGCAGGTCGGTCACCGCGGCCAGCAAATGGCTGGCGCTGCCGGCATAGACCGCTCTGGCCATCCTTCCTGCGGCGGCTGGCGCCCGGCGGGCGCCCAGGTTGGCGAATAGCACCTGATGGGACGGGCCGCGGTAGGCGGCCGAGGTGAAGTGCAGTTCGCCGTCCCCGGTGGGCAGGAAGCCGATGCAGAAGTCGGCCATGCTGTGCACGACCAGCCGGGAGGCGTGCCGCAGCAGCTCATGCTGGTCCCGGGCGGCGGCCACGAAGTCCCCCGCGCGGAGCAGGAAGTCCAGCTGCTCCCGGGTGCTCTGGGCTTCGGCGCGGGCTGCCCGTTCCCGGGTCAGCAGAGTGACCCGCTCCTGCTCGGCGCGCTGCCGTGCGCTCAGGTCGACCACATAGGTCACCCAGCGGTGCGGGTGGTGGCTGAGCACCGCGCCGCCGACCAGCACGGGAACCCGGTGGCCGTCCCGGTGCACATACTCCTTCTCATACGGCCGGAAGGCCCCGGTGTGCAACAACTGCTGACGAGCCTCAAGATCGCGGGCCACCCACTCCGGGGCGGTGATAGCCCGCCCGGAGATACGCCCGGCCGCCAGGTCATCCCGGCTGTACCCGATGACGGCGAGGAACGCGTCGTTGGCCTCATGGACGTGATCTTCGCCGTTCACCACGACGCCGAGTACGTTGGCATCGCGGAGCCGGCTGATCAGCTCGGCGCTTCTCCGCAGCCTCGTCTCGGCCTGGCGTTCGCGGGTCAGGTCCCGGAATATGGCATAGGCCCGCTGCGGGCGGCCGTCGCCAGCGTGGGCATCGGGCACGGCCGTGACGCCCAGCCAGCGCAGTTCCCCGCTCTGCGCGTGTGGCACGCCCATCACTACCTCGCTGACCACCGCGCCGGTGCGGAGCGCTACCGTGACCGGGAAGTCCGCCGGGTCATAAGGCGAGCCATCTTCATGCAGCGCCGGGGCGGCGCGGGCCAGCGGCCAGGTGATCAGCTCGCTCGCGTCCAGGCCCAGGATCCGGCTTGCCGCCGGGTTCGCGCCCAGCACCAGCCCGTCGGCCGCGTAGTGGATGACACCCTGCGGCAGGGTCTCAAACAGCGTCCGGTACCGATCCTGGCTGTCCGCTAGCTGAACTGACAGCTGTTCCGGGCGCAGCCGGTCCCGGACGCTGCTGGTGACGTCCGCGGCGAACACCAGCATGCCGACCACTGAGTTCCCGGCGTCGCGTACCGGCTGGTAGACGACATCAACGAAGACCTGCTCCGGCTGCGTGCCGCTGCGGCCGAGCCACAGCTCGGTCTCGTGGCCGCGCACCGGTTCGCCGGATTCAATTACCTTGTCCAGCAGTTCAATTCGTCCCTGCGCGGCGAGTTCCGGCAGGGCATCGCGGACCGGACGGCCAAGTACCGGACGGAACCCGACCAGCTGCTGGTATTCGTCATTGACGAACTCAATGACGTGGTCCGGCCCGGCCAGGTAGGCCACGGCGGCCGGCAGGCCGTCGACCATCTCGCGCAGCGCGGCCAGCCACTCGCTGCCACGCTGATCAGGCGAGACCAGACCTGAACCCACTGCCCCCCCGGGCCGATCACCATGCCGCCGGCTCAACTGCCAGCACCTCACATGGTGGTACACCATACCCGTCAGTGGGCCAAAACGTCATTTATGGTTGATTCCAGGCCAGTGGCCAGCGCCTCCGGCTCGCTATCGTGAACGTCATGACGGGTATCCGGATCACCCTGCATGAGGGGGATATCACCCGGCAGGCGGCGGACGCGATCGTGAATGCGGCCAACTCGTCGCTGCTCGGCGGCGGTGGGGTGGACGGCGCGATTCACCGCCGCGGCGGGCCCGCGATCCTGGCCGAGTGCCGGTCGCTGCGCGCGGGCCGGTTCCCGGACGGGCTGCCCACCGGCCAGGCGGTAGCCACCACGGCCGGCGACCTGCCGGCCCGCTGGGTCATCCACACGGTGGGCCCGGTGTACTCGCGGGGCGAGGACCGCAGCGCGCTGCTCGCGTCCTGCTACATCGAGTCGCTCCGGGTGGCCGACGCACTCGGCGCCGGGGTGGTCGCGTTCCCGGCGGTCTCCGCGGGCATCTACGGCTGGCCCGCGGACGACGCGGCCCGGATCGCGCTGGCCGCGGTGCGCGGCGCGGACACCGCCGTCCGGGAGGCCCAGTTCGTGCTGTTCGGCGCCGGCATGCACCAGGTCTTCGCGGCCACGCTGGCCGCGCTGCCAGCTGACTAGGATGTGCCCGGGAGCAGCGAGGGAGGACGCCGGTGAGCAGTGAGGACGCGGCCGCGCCCGGGCAGGCATCGCCCCGGTTCCGCGCGGTGCTCGACCAGTTCGCCCCGTACCAGCCGGGCCGTCAGGTCACCGGGCCGGACGGCCGGTCGCACAAGCTGTCGTCGAACGAGTCGCCGTTCGGCCCGCTGCCGTCGGTGCTCGAGGTGATCGCCGACGCGGCCACCGCCGTGCACCGCTACCCGGACAACGGCGCGACCGCGCTGACCGCGGCGATCGCGGACCGGTTCGGCGTGCCGCCGGAGCACATCGCGGTCGGCTGCGGCTCGGTCGGGGTGGCCCAGCAGGTGCTGGAAGCGGCGGGCGAGCCCGGGGCCGAGGTGCTCTACGCGTGGCGTTCCTTCGAGGCCTACCCGACGCTGGTCGCGCTGGCCGCCGCGGCACCGGTCACCGTGCCGCTGCGGGCCGAGACGCATGACCTGGCCGCGATGGCCGACGCCATCACCGGCCGGACCCGGGTGATCTTCGTGTGCAACCCGAACAACCCGACCGGCACCGTGGTGCACGCGGATGAACTGGCCGCGTTCCTCCGCCGGGTCCCGCAGGACTGCCTGGTCGTGCTCGACGAGGCGTACGCCGAGTACGTCCGGGACCCGGCGGTGCCGGACGGGCTGCGGGTCTACCAGGAGCACCCGAACGTGGCCGTGCTGCGCACGTTCTCCAAGGCCTACGGGCTGGCCGGGCTGCGGGTCGGCTTCCTGGTGGCGCAGCCCCCGGTGGCCGAGGCGGTACGCAAGACCATGCTGCCGTTCACCGTGAACGCGGTGGCCCAGGCCGCTGCCGTGGCCTCGCTGGCCGCCGAGGCGGAACTGCTGGACCGGGTCGACCTGGTAGTCAAGGAGCGGTCCCGGGTCAGCGGTGAACTCACCGCCCAGGGCTGGACGGTGCCGCCGACCGAGGCCAACTTCGTCTGGCTCCGGCTGGGCGAGGACACCCAGGACTTCGCCGCGGCCTGCGCGCGGGCCGGGGTGGCCATCCGGCCGTTCGGCACGGAGGGCGCCCGGATCTCGATCGGCGACCACGACGCGAACGACACGTTCCTGTCCGTCGCAGCCGACTACCCCCGGAGGTGTTAGCCCGGGGGTTGCGCAGGAGGCGTCCCGGGCCGCGTCGGCGAGGCGAGGCGCGCCGCAGGCGTGTGCTCGCCGAGCCGACGTTCGGCGAGCGGGGGGTCCAGGGGGGTCGCCCCCCCGGATTAACTAGCGGGCGGCTGGGCGGCGTTCTAGCTTTTCGGTGACCAGGCGGTAGAACTGGCGTGGCCGGCCCGGCTGCGGTGCCCGGCTCGGCGGCAGCGGCCAGGCCAGGCCCTCCTCGACCAGGCCGTGCAGCAGCCGCCGCGCGGTCCGCGCGGTCACCCCGAGCACCTTGCCCGCGGTTTCCGCGTCCACCACCAGCGCGCTGTCGCTGCCGGCCAGCTTGTCGGCCAGCCGGGACAGCGTCTCCAGGCCGCGCGGCCGGGTGTTCTCCGCGGCGGCCGCAGCCGGGTGCCGCGGCGCGGGCACCAGGGCGATGCCCTCCCGGTCCAGCGCGAACCCGCGGCCGCCCGCGGCCGCATGTGACCGGGACAGGGCCGCGTGCGCGTGCGCCTCCGCGTCCACCGCGGTGCGGCCCATGCCGATGCCCACCTCGACGGCGATGCCCAGCTCGGTGCGGGCGCGCTCGCTGAACGGCGGGACCCGGAAGCCGTCGGTGGCCGCGGCCAGCGAGCCCCGGGTGGCGGTGACCAGGAAGCAATGGTCGCTGACCGGGCTGACCGAGGCGTGCATCCGCTGCGCCTCCTGGACCAGGAACCGGTGCACGGTGAGCCGCAGTTCCTCGCGCGCGTGCCGCGGCGTGGACCGGCGGGTGGTGTCCCGCAGCGTGGGCACCTCGATCAGGGCCACCGCGAGCTGGGCCTCCTCCAGCCGCCGGTTGCCGGCCAGCAGGGTGGCGGTGCGCAGCGCAGCCCGGATCGCGCTGCTGGTCGGGCGCAGGATGCGGACCGGCACGTCGGCCGCGGACAGCCGCTGTGCGACCGATTGCAGGCAGGTGAACGCGACGGTGATCTCGTCCCGCCGCCACAGCCGCTCGTGGAACGCGGCCAGCGTGGCCGCGTTGGCCGCGTCCTCCCGGACGTGCACGTTGTCGGCGGGCACGCCCAGCTCGCCGAACGCGTCCTCCACGTCCATCCGGCTGAGCACGTCCACGCTGACCCGGCTCAGGTCGTGGCCCAGCTCCCGGGTGGCGCGCAGCAGCGCCGCGTAGAGCGCGCTGCCGGCCAGCGGCACGTAGGTGGCTGGCACCCGCAGCGTGCCCGCCCGGCGGGCGTACTCGTGCGGCACCTGGCTGGCGAACAGGCAGGCGTCGATGCCCACGCCGAGCCGGAGCACCTTGTCCGCGGCCTCCTGCTCGCTGCGGTAGGCGGCCGCGACCAGCCGCCTGGGCGGTGCCGGCAGACGACCCATTGGCCGACGGCGCCGACCCGTTGCCTGGCTGGCCCGGCGCGCCGGGCAGCACGCCGTGCGGCAGCGGTGCCGGACAGCATGATGCGCTCGACCAGGTCGTGCGGCCCGACAATGCCGATCGTCAGCTCGCCCGCTGGCTGGCGCTGGCCGGTCATAGCCGTGCGCCATTGCGTGAGGCGGCAGTCACTAAGGTGCTGCCGGCCGCGGAATGCCGTTCGTGGTGAGAAGTCACAGTCAGACCCTTACGCTGACGATTGCACGATCGTATAGTTCGTAACCCGCCAGCGGCCTGCACGTAAGCGAAACCGCTGGCAGTTTCGTGCTTCGTCACATTTGGCTAGGCAGAAACCGCCCGTTAGGGGCGTTACCTCTCAGCCGCTCTCCTCGACGCTGATGTCCGCGCCCAGGGTGGTGAGCCGCTCCGCGACCGCCGCGTGGCCACGGTCGATCAGGTAGCCCGGGGCCACCAGGGTCTCGCCTTCGGCGCACAGGCCGGCCAGGATCAGCGCGATCCCGCTGCGCAGGTCGTGCGCGACCACCTTGGTGCCGCTTGAGCGTGGACGGTCCGTGCACGATGGCCACGTTGCCGCTGTCCACCTCGACCTTGGCGCCCATCTTGTTCAGCTCGCCGACCAGCGTGTACCGGCCGTCGAAGATGGTCTCCCGGATGTAGCTGGTGCCGTCGGCCAGGCAGCTCAGGGCCATGATCGGTGACTGCAGGTCGGTCGCGAAGCCGGGGTACGGGCTGGTGATCACGTTGATCGGGCGCAGCGTGCGCTCCCGGCGGACCTGGAGCACGGCGCCCTTGGCGGTGAACTCCACGCCCATCTGCTCCAGCTTCCAGCGCACCACGCCGAAGTGCTCGAGTTGCGCGCCGACCAGGTTCAGCTCGCCGCCGGTGATCGCGGCGGCCATGGCGAACACGCCCGCGTCGATCCGGTCCGGCATGACCGTGTGCTCGGTCGCGGTCAGCTCGCTGACCCCGCGCACGGTAACGAAGCCGGTGCCGCCGCCGCTGATGTCCGCGCCCATCTTGGTCAGGAACGCGATGACGTCGAGCACCTCGGGCTCGAGCGCGCAGTTGTCGATGATCGTGGTGCCCGGCGTCAGGCTGGCCGCCATGATCAGGTTCTCGGTGCCGGTGTGCGACGGCGTGTCCAGGTACAGGTGGGCGCCCTGCAGCTTGCCCGCCTTGATGCGGATCTTGTCGCCCTGCTCGTCCACGGTGGCGCCAAGCCGGACGAAACCCCGGTAGTGGAAGTCCAGGTTGCGGCTGCCCAGGTTGCAGCCGCCGACGCCCTCGATGACCGCTTCGCCCAGCCGGTGCAGCAGGGCCGGCACGAACAGCACCGAGGCGCGGAACCGCCGGGCGATCTCAGCCGGCAGCACCGGGCTGGTCAGGTTGGCGGCGTCCACCACGAGCGTGCGCTCGGATTCGTGGAACTTGACCACGGCCCCCACGGCCTGGGCCAGTTCGACCGCGCGCCGGACGTCCTCGATAGGCGGCACGTTCCGCAGTACCGTCCGGCCCTCCGCGGTGAGCAGGGACGCGGCGATCATCTTGAGCGCAGCGTTCTTGGCGCCCTGGACGAAGACCGTGCCCTGCAGCGGGATTCCGCCTCGTACGCGGTAGCAGGTCTCGGGGCCAATGGTCATGGGGCTGAAGCTCCTGTCCTTCGGAAACGCGTCGTCACGGCGTACCGGCGGGCCTGGCAGTGCGCTGCCCAGTGCTGAGCGGGCAGCGGGCCGCTCGGCCAGCGGCAACCCTTCTGCATATCCCAGGCCAGTATTCCACCGGCCTGTCCAGTCTTCGGCCGTAGCCGGGGCCGAGCCCGCGGTGTGCCCAGCCAGCCCCGGCGGGTCGTCGAGCAGACTTCCACGGCAGTCATACCCACTGCCGTCCGGTGATGCGCTCATAAGCCTCGATGTAACTCGCACGGGTCTGCTCGACCACATGGTCAGGCAGCGCTGGGGGTGGCTGGTGGTCGCGATCGGCCCAGCCGGACTCGGGCGAGTCTAGCCAGTCCCGGACGATCTGCTTGTCAAATGACACTTGTGGCGTACCGGGCTGCCATTGGCTGGCTGGCCACAGCCGGGACGAATCCGGGGTGAGCACCTCATCGGCCAGCAGCAGCCTCCCGTCCGGGCCGAAACCCAGCTCGATCTTGGTGTCGGCGAGCAGGATTCCGTGCCGCGCGGTGACTTCCGCGCCACGCCGGTAGACGTCCAGCGTGATCCGCCTGAGGTCCTCGGCGACCGCTGCGCCAACCTGCGCGGCCACCTCGGAGAAACGAGATGTTCTCGTCATGCTGCCCGCGCGGCGCCTTGGTCGCCGGGGTGAAGATGGGCTCGGGGAGCGGCGAGCCGTCGAGCAGCCCGGCGGGCAGCGCTACCCCGCACACCGACCCGGACTGCTGGTACTCGCGCCAGCCCGACCCGGCCAGGTAGCCGCGGGCCACGCACTCCACCGGGACCATGGACAGCTTGCGGCAGGCCATCGCCCGCCCGTCGAACTCGGCCGGGATCTCGGCGTCCACCAGGTGGTTCGGCACCACAGAGGCCAGCTGGCCGAACCACCACAGGGACAGCTGGGTCAGGATCTTCCCTTTGTCCGGTATCGGCGTCGGCAGGATGTGGTCATAAGCGGATATCCGGTCCGAGGCGACCAGCAGCAGCACGTCATCGCCCAGCTCATAGACCTCGCGCACTTTCCCCGAATACAGCAGTTTCATTTGCGCCTCCGGGCGCAGCGCGGTCACTTCAACTGCTCCAGCCGCTCGAACACCCCGCCCAGCCGGGCCACATACCGCTCAGGTCTAGACACGTCCGCCAGCCGCGCATCGTTCAGCGTGCACGCCGCGGGCGGCCGCCTCGGTGCGCAGCGTCTGCAGCAGCGGGGTGCCGTCCTGCCAGGTCGCCATCGCGGCCGCCTGGACCAGCGCGGTAGGCATCTTCCCGGGACATCCCGGAGTCGACCAGCTCGAGCAGGATGCTCGAGGTGTAGATGAGGCCGCCGGTGGATTCCAGGTTGGCCAGCATCCGGTCCGGGTCCACCACCAGGCCCTCGATCAGGCCGGTGGTCAGGTGCAGCAGGTAATCGAGCGTGATGGCCGCGTCCGGCAGCGCGATCCGCTCCACGCTGGAGTGGGATATATCCCGCTCGTGCCACAGCGCCATGCCCTCGGTGACCGGCGTGACGTAGCCGCGGACCACCCGGGCCAGGCCGCAGATCCGCTCGGAGCGGATCGGGTTCTTCTTGTGCGGCATCGCGGACGAGCCCTTCTGCCCGGCCCGGAACGGCTCGGCCAGCTCGCGGACCTCGGTGCGCTGCCCGTGCCGGATCTCCAGCGCGATCGCCTCGCACACGCTCGCGGTCACCGCGACCGCGCTGATCCACTCGGCGATGCCGTCCCGGAACACCACCTGGGTGGCCACGTCGGCCGGGCGCAGGCCGAGCTCGGCCATGACGGTGGCCTCGATGGCCGGGTCGATGTTGGAGTAGGTGCCGACCGGGCCGGACAGCTTGCCCACCGCGACCGCGTCCCGGGCCCGGAGCAGCCGGTCCCGGCTGCGGGCCATCGCGAACGCGAAGTCGGCCACCCGGTGCCCCCAGACGTCCGGCTCGGCGTGGATGCCGTGCGTGCGGCCGACCCGGAGCGTGCCGCGGTGCGCCAGGCCGTGCGCGCGCAGCGCGGCCACCAGCCGGGTGGCCTCCGCCACCAGCAGGTCGGTGGCCTCGGTCAGCTGCAGCGCCAGCGCGGTGTCCAGCAGGTCGGACGAGGTCATCCCGTAGTGCACCCAGGCGGCCGCCTCGCGCGGCGAGGTGTTGTCCGCCCACGCGGTGAGGAACGCGATCACGTCGTGATCGGTGACCGCCTCCACCGCGGCCACCGCTTCCGGGGTGGGCGGCTTGGCGCCGCGCACCGCGTCCACCGACTCGGCCGGCACCGTGCCGGCCTTGGCGTGCGCCGCCAGCACCAGCGTCTCCACCTGGCACCACAGCTCGTATTTGTGCGCTTCGCTCCAGACTTTGCCCATCCCGGGCCGGGTATAGCGCTCGATCACACGGTCTATCTTTACCTAACGCCAGCACTGGGCTGGTCAGGCCCGGTCGCCCCCGGCCGCCCGGCGGCGCTTCCACGGCTGAGCATGACGACGAGCCCGGCCAGCAGTACGACCAGCTGCGCCTCGATGCTCACGGTGGCCCCCAGCGCCGCGGTGGCCAGGGCGAACACCGCGGCGGCCAGCCGTGGCCAGGGCGGCCCGAGGTGCAGCGCCAGACGGAAGGCGGCGTGCCCGGCCAGGAACAGCGCCACGCCCGCCGCCGATGGCCAGCGCCTGGGCGGCCGAATGGGCCTGCGCCGCGTGCCCGATGGTCTGCTTCACCCCGGCGGCCAGCGCCACCACGCCCAGCAGTATCGGGATATGCGGGTAGAAGTACGCGGACAGGGCCAGCGAGGGCCGCCGCAGCCGGGGCGCCCGGGTCATGGCCCGGGCGGCCCGGTCATCGTCCCCACCGCCGAAGTAGACCCACCACAGCGCGGCCGACACGCGCGAGGCCGAGCACCGCGGCCAGCACGGTCTGCAGCGTCCAGCGGGTGCTCGGCGGCGCCGATGCCCACCGCGGCGACCGACTCGCCCAGCGCGACGATGACCAGCGCGCCGTGCCGCTCGGCGAAGTGCGCCGGGGCGATCTCGAACCGGCCGCCGACCCGTACCACCAGTGGTGACAGCACCTGGACGGCCAGCGCCGCCGCCCACAGCAGGTAGGCGGCCAGGCCGCTGGTGAGCCCGGCTACCAGGACCAGCAGCGCCGAGGCCAGGTTGACCGGCAGCACGCGGACGATGTTCCGGTTCACCCGGTAATAGAGCCCGCCGTGCACGCACACCACGACCAGGTAACCGAGGCCGAGGAAGACGCCGCTGGTGGCCGACCTGGAGTTGCCGAAGCCGTTCCTGATGGCCAGCCCGACGACCAGGAACCCGGCCATGCCGAGCAGCAGGAGCAGCCGCTCCGGGGTCCGGTCCGGGGTCCGCGTATTGGTCAGCCAGGCGTACCGCCGTACATCCACCACAGCACGCCGAACACCAGCAGCACCTGGACGATCGAGGCGGCGGACAGGCCGTCGCCATCCAGCAGCGCGGACAGCTGGGTCAGGGTGAACGCGAAGACCAGGTCGAAGAACAGCTCCAGCGTGCTGACCCGGAGCGGCGCGTCCGGGGTCTGCTCGGCCGGCGACATCGGCTCAGCCGCGGGCCGCCTGGGCCGCGGCCCGCTGCGCGATGTCGGTGCGGAACCAGCCACCGCGCAACTGGATCTTCCCGGCCGCCTGGTACGCGGCCGTGCGGGCCGCCGCCAGGTCCGGCCCGGTGCCGACCACGTTGAGCACCCGCCCGCCGGCCGACACCAGATGACCAGCCCCGGTCTAACTGGGTGCCGGCCTGCAGGACATAAGCGCCTGGGGTGCGTTGGGCATCGTCAAGGCCAGCCAGCTGGTCGCCGCGAGCGGGCTGTCCGGGGTAGCCCTCCGCCGCGATCACGACGGTCACCGCGGCGCCCGGGGCCCAGCGCGGCGGGGCCAGGCCGGCCAGCGATCCGGACGCGGCCGCGGCCAGCAGGCCGCCCAGCGGGGTGGCCAGCCGGTCCAGGATGACCTGGGTCTCCGGGTCACCGAAGCGCGCGTTGAACTCGACCACCCGGATGCCCGCCGGGGTCAGGCTCAGCCCGGCGTAGAGCAGGCCACGGTAGGGCGTGCCGCGGCGGCGCAGCTCGTCCACGGCCGGCTGGAGCACGGTGCCGAGCACCTCGTCGGCCAGCCCGGGCGGGGCCCAGGGCAGCGGGGCGTAGGCGCCCATCCCGCCGGTGTTCGGCCCCTGGTCGCCGTCCCCGGCCCGCTTGAAGTCCTGCGCGGCCAGCAGCGGCACCGCGGTGGCCCCGTCGGCCAGCGCGAACAGCGACACCTCGGGGCCGTCCAGGAACTCCTCGATGACCACCGTGCCGCAGGCCCTCGTGTGCGCCTCGGCCGCGGCCCGGTCCTCGGTGACCAGGACACCCTTGCCCGCGGCCAGGCCGTCCGCCTTGACCACGTAAGGCGGGCCGAACTCGTCCAGCGCGGCGGCCACCTCGGCCGGGGTGGTGCAGGTGTGCGCCCGGGCGGTCGGGATCCCGGCCGCCTGCATGATCTGCTTGGCGAACGACTTCGAGCCCTCGATGGCCGCGGCCCGGCGGCTCGGCCCGAAGCAGGCGATGCCGGACGCGCGCAGCCCGTCCGCCACCCCGGCCACCAGCGGCGCCTCCGGGCCGATCACGACCAGGTCAGCCCCGGTCGCCCGGGCCAGGCCGGCCACCTGCCCGGCGTCGGTGATGTCCACCGGGTGCAGCCGGGCCAGCGCGGCGATGCCGGGATTGCCCGGCGCCGCGTGCAGGTCGGTCACGTCGGGGTCGGCGGCCAGCGCCCGGGCCAGCGCGTGCTCGCGGCCGCCGGAGCCGAGGAGGAGGACTCGCACGGCGCGAGCCTACCGGTGGTTTCCCGGCCCTTTCCCGGTGCCGGTTCGCCCGGGTCCGCCGGCTCGCCGGGCTCGGGCTCAGCGGGCTCAGCACGGGCGGGCCGGGCGGATACCGTGCCGCTCCCGGCCGCTGCGGTGGGTCACCAGCACGTGCCGGAACCGCCCGGGCGCCTGGGCGAACCAGAACACGCCGCCGACCGCGACCGGCTGCGCCGGGCAGGGCTGGGACCGGATGTGGCCCCGGCTGAACTGCACCAGCAGGCTCCGGCCCGCCGCCGGGAGGATGCCCCACGCGGCCGCGCAACGCTGGCCCGCCCAGGTCGCCGAGCACCCGCCGCGGACGATCCGGCGCGATAACGGCCAGTCTCGGGGCAGCACGAGCACATCCACCAGCACGTCCGCCGCGTAGATCTCCAGGGCCGGCCGGCCAGCCGGGCCGGCCGCCCGGCGTACCGCCCACGGATGGCCGGGCAGTTGCTCCACGCTGTGCTCGGGATCGGCGGTTACCAGGGTGGTCAGCATCGGGCCGTCCTCCTGTGCCGGGGTTACTGGCTGTGCTCCCAGCCTGCCCGGCCGGCGGGCTGCGGTCAGTAGGGCGGACTCCCGGATTGAGGGGGGTGCCAGCTACCGCTGCGGACCGGGTAGCCCGTACCCGGCCTTGGCCGTTCGCCCAGCTCAGACGAGGGGGCGCAGCTGCAGGGTCTGGTCCCGGCGCGGGCCGATGCCGACCGCGGCCACCGGCGCGCCGATCATGTCCTCCAGCGCCTGCACGTAGCGCTGGGCGTTCCGCGGCAGGTCGGCGAACTCCCGGGCGGCGGAGATGTCCTCCCACCAGCCGTCCAGGTATTCGTAGACCGGCGTGGCGTGGTGGAACTCGGTCTGCGTCATCGGGATCTCGTCGTACCGGGTGCCGCCCACGTCGTAGGCCACGCAGACCGGGACCCGCTCCAGCCCGGACAGCACGTCCAGCTTGGTGATGAAGTAGTCGGTGATCCCGTTGACCCGGGTCGAGTACCGGGCGATCACCGTGTCCACCCAGCCGGTGCGCCGCGGCCGCCCGGTGGTCACGCCGTACTCGCCGCCCGCTTTGCGCAGCCACTCACCCTGCTCGGTGAGGAGTTCGGTGGGGAACGGCCCGGCCCCGACCCGGGTGGTGTACGCCTTCAGGATGCCGATCACCTTGGTGATCCGGGTCGGCCCGATGCCCGCACCCATGCAGGCACCGCCCGCCGTCGGCGAGGACGAGGTCACGAACGGGTACGTGCCGTGGTCCACGTCGAGCAGGGTGGCCTGGGCGCCTTCCAGCAGAACCGTCTTGTTCTCGTCCAGCGCCTGGTTGAGCACCAGCCCGGTGTCGGCCACGTAGGGCCGGATCGCCTCGGCGTAGCCCAGGTACTCCTTGGCGATCACGTCCGCCTCGATGCCGCGCCGGTTGTACACCTTGGTCAGCACCTGGTTGCGCTCGCGCAGCACGAGTTCGAGCTTCTGGCTGAGGATGCCCGGGTCGAGCAGGTCCTGGACGCGGATCCCGGTCCGGGCCACCTTGTCCGCATAGGTCGGCCCGATGCCCCGCCCGGTGGTGCCGATCCGCGCGCTGCCCAGGTAGCGCTCGGTGACCTTATCCAGGGCACGGTGGTACGGCATGATCAGGTGCGCGTTGGCCGAGATGAGCAGCCGGCCGCAGGACACGCCGCGGTCCCGGAGCCCGTCGATCTCGCGCAGCAGCACCTCGGGGTCGATCACCACCCCGTTGCCGATGACCGGGGTGACCTCGGGTGACAGGACGCCGGAGGGCAGCAGGTGCAGCGCGTAGCTGTCGTCCCCGATGACCACCGTGTGCCCGGCGTTGTTCCCGCCCTGGTAGCGGACCACGTAGTGGACCCGGTCCCCGAGCAGGTCAGTCGCCTTGCCCTTGCCCTCGTCACCCCACTGTGCGCCTACGAGCACAATGGCCGGCATCCGACCAGCCCCTTCCAGGCCTCGCCCCGCCTGCCGTGTTGAGGTTACTCCACGCTACGGGCCACTTTGTTACGCCCCTGGGCTGCGGATTACTGGCCGGAGAGGGCGGCTGCGGCGGTGGCGCTGCTGTCGGCCAGGAACGCCTGGCAGCGTTCCGCTTCGTCCGTCTCGCCGATCGCCCCGGCGGCCCGGCCCAGTGCGTGCAGCGAGCGGAGGAAGCCCTGGTTCGGCTCGTGCTCCCAGGGGACCGGGCCGTGCCCCTTCCACCCGGCCCTGCGCAGCTGGTCCAGGCCCCGGTGGTACCCGGTCCGGGCGAACGCGTAGCCGGTCACCCAGTCACCCTGATCCAGCGCCCGCTCCGCCAGTGCCGCCCACGCCGCCGTGCTGGCCGGATGCCCCGCCGCCACCGCGGCCGGATCGGCCCCCGCCGCCAGCTCAGCGGCCCCCGGGTCCTCAGGCAGATAGGTAGCCGCCGGCCCGCCAAACAAGTTCTCACGCTCCATACCCCCATCCTGCCCGACCCCACCCCCTCCCGCGGCCCCCCGCTGCCCCCGCGCCCGCTCACCACCGTCGGTCCCGGCACCAGTCCCTCTCGCCCCCGCCAGCCCCACCCGCCCCAGTCCCGTCCGGGCATGGCGCGGGCAGGGGGACTTAGCATGCGCGCCGTACCCCCATTTCCGGCAAATCGGACACGTTTCTGCACGTCTTGCATGCCATGTCGTCAGCCCGGGCAGTCCAGGCCCGCTTGTCGGCAGGCCCGGGGAGTCTGGAGGTATGGACGGACGGGCCAACGGGCGCAGCGCGGCAAGGACAACGGGTGACGCGGGGCCAGCGCGGGTGCTGACGACCGGCCGACTGCTGGCAGCTGGGTTATCGGCTCGGCAGATCCGGCGCCTGGTCACGGCGGGCGGCCTAGCCCACGTGCGCCCCGGCGTCTACGCATGCACCCCGGTGGCCGGGGGGCCCGCGGTCGGCCCGGCGCATGAGGTTCTGCTTCTGGCCGCTGCTCTCGCGGTCACTGGGTCTCGGTCAGTCGGTAGCCATCAGACCGCTGCGACTGTGCACCGACTTAGCCTTCCGGGAAGCCCGTCTGCACAGCTGATCCACGTGACTCGTGCACCCGGCGATCGCGGTAGCCGTACCCGTCGCCGGCCTGGCGTCCTCGTGCACAACGCTGCGCTGTCGGTTGGCGAAGTCGTGGTAAAGCAAGGTGTACCGGTCACCTCAGCAGGCCGGACGGTCGTGGATCTGGCCCGGGCGCTGCCGTTCACTGAGGGGGTGGCGGTGGCTGACTCGGCATTGCGGGATAAAACGACAACAAGGGGCGAACTCGAAACGGTGCTCGCGCGGTGCGTGCACTGGCCGGGGATCCAGCGGGCGCGGCAGGTGGTCGCGTTCGCGGACCCGCTGGCCGAGTCGGTGCTGGAGTCGATCAGCCGGGCGGTGTTCCACGAGCACGGCCTGCCGCCACCTGAGCTGCAGGTCTGGGTGGGGGATGATGAGGACGGGATCGCCGGCCGGGTGGATTTCCTCTGGCGGCAGCACGGGACGATCGCCGAAGCCGACGGGGCTCTCAAGTACACCCAGCCGGTACGCGCACTCGCCCAGCTGAACCGCGATGCCAGGCTGCGCGCGGCCGGTTTCGAGGTGGTGCACTTCACCTGGACCGAGATCACCCGGGTACCGGCGCAGGTGGTGGCGGCCATCCGCACCGCGTTCCGCCAAGGCAGCGGAACGCGGTGCGGCTGAGCCGGGCCGGGTAAGCGGGCTAGCCGATCTTGGTGCCAGCCGACAGGAGGTCTTCGCAGGCCCGGACGACCCGGCTGGACATGCCCGACTCGCCTGCCTTGCCGTAGGAGCGCGGGTCGTAGGCCTTCTTGTTGCCGACCTCGCCGTCGATCTTCAGCACCCCGTCGTAGTTGCGGAACATATGGTCCGCAACCGGCCGGGTGAACGCGTACTGAGTATCGGTGTCCACGTTCATCTTGACCACGCCGTAGGAGATGGCCTCCCGGATCTCCTCCAGGGCCGACCCGGAGCCGCCGTGGAAGACCAGGTCGAACGGCTTGTCCTGGCCGTACTTGGCGCCCACCGCCTCCTGGATGTCGCGCAGGATGGACGGCCGCAGCGTGACATGCCCCGGCTTGTACACGCCGTGCACGTTGCCGAACGTGGCGGCCAGCAGGTAGCGGCCCTTCTCGCCCAGGCCGAGTGCCTCGGCCACGGCCAGCGCATCCTCCGGGGTGCTGTACAGCTTCTCGTTCATCTCGCCGGTGACGCCATCCTCCTCGCCACCGACCACGCCGATCTCCATCTCCATCACGGCGTGCGCCTTGGCGCACTCGGCCAGCAGTTCGGTGGCCAGCGCGATGTTCTCGTCCAGTGGCACCGCGGACCCGTCCCACATGTGCGAGTTGAACAGTGGCTGCTCGCCCCGGGCCACCCGCTCCTGGGACAGCTTGACCAGCGGGCGCATGAACCCGTCCAGCTTGTTCTTGGGGCAGTGGTCGGTGTGCAGGGCGATCTGCACCGGGTACTCGCCCGCGACCTCGCGGGCGAACGAGGCCAGCGCGACGGATCCGGTCACCATGTCCTTGACGGCCGCCCCGGACAGGTATTCAGCACCACCCGTCGATACCTGGATAATTCCGTCACTTTCCGCATCGGCGAAACCGCGCAGCGCGGCGTTCAGCGTCTGGCTCGAGGTCACATTGATGGCCGGGTAGGCAAAGCCGCGTTCCTTGGCCCGGTCCAGCATCTGTGCGTAGACCTCAGGCGTGGCGATAGGCATGACGATCTGCTCCTGTCTCAGTTAGTGCTGTCTAGTATCCGTGAAGTGGCCCCGCCGGGGGCCGCGCAGGGGGTGGCCCACAACGGAACACAGGCTGGTAAAGGGTCTCCTAAGCTGGTCCGCGGGGGGACGTAGCACTCCCGGGATGCGGTACAACAGTGAGCTATGGAGAGCTTTCTCAGCCAGTGGGGTCTGGCGGCCGTCTTCTTGTTCGGCTTCCTCGAGGCGTGCTGCATCCCGATCCCGTCGGAGATCACCTTCGGGTTCGCCGGGGTGCTGGCAGGCGAAGGCAAGCTGAACATACTCGCGGTCATCATCGTGGGCACGCTGGCCGAACTCATCGGCTCATACGTCTCCTACACCGTGGGCCGGGTGGCTGAGCGGCCACTGGTGTCCCGGTTCGGCCGTTACCTGCTCATCACCGAGCGGGACATCGACCGGGCGGAACGCTTCCTGGCCGGCCGCGGCGCCTGGGCGGTGCCGGTCGGCCGGGCGCTGCCCGTGGTGCGCACGTTCATCTCGATCGTGGCCGGCTTCACCAAGATGCCCGCGCTGCTGTTCGGGGTGCTCAGCCTCATCGGCACCGCGATCTGGGTGACCGTGATCTCGCTGCTCGGCTACAGCCTGAGCAGCACCTGGCAGAGCATCTCGCACGGCATCGCGGTGGCCGGGTACCTGATCGCCGCGGTCGCCGTGCTGGCCATCGTCGCGCTGGTGCTGCACCGGCTGCGCGAGATCCGCCGGCAGGCCCCGGCAGGCGGCGGACACGCCCCCGGCCGCGACCCGGCTCGGCGATCAGCCCAGGCCCAGGTCGCCCATGTCATAGGCGGCCAGGTAGGGCAGCCCGCGCGCGGTCACCTTGTCCCGCGCGCCGCGTTCCACGATCACCGCCACCCCGACGACCTCCGCTCCAGCCTCCCGCAGCGCGTCCACCGCGGTCAGCACGGAATTGCCGGTGGTCGAGGTGTCCTCGACGGCCAAAACCCGGCGCCCGGCGACGTCGGGACCCTCGATGCGCCGCTGCAGGCCGTGCGCCTTCCCCTCTTTCCGCACAACGAATGCATCCAGCGACTGACCCGCCTGGCTCGCGGTGTGCATCATCGCGGTCGAAACCGGGTCTGCGCCCAGGGTCAGCCCGCCTACCGCCGCGTAGTCGAGGCCCGCGGTGAGATCGCGCATCACCCGGCCGGCCAGTGCCGCGCCGGCCCCGCTGAGCAGTACCCGGCGCAGGTCGATGTACCAGGTCGCGCGCTGCCCGGAGGACAGCACGAAATCGCCGTGCACCACGGCCTTGTCCTTGATCAAACGCAGCAGGTCCTCGCGGTCGCTCACGGGTGAGCAGCCTATCTGCCGCTTTGCCCCGCCACCTGCCCCTTCCCCTGGTCGCTCGGTCGCTCGGTCCTCGCTGCGTCGCTCATCAGTCCAGACGGTGCCGCGACCCCTTCGGCGCGGGCTCAGTCCGTAGTCGGCACCGCGGCCCTTCGGCTCCTTAAGAGTGAGCAGCCTCCTGCCGCGTGCCCGCCGGTCAGCCGAGCCCGGCCAGTACCCGCTCTTCCTTGGCTGGGTCCAGGCCGACCGACGGGGCGCCGCTGGCGCTGGGGCCGCCGACGGTCAGGCTGCTCAGCTCAGTGCCGCGGGCCGCGGCCTCCAGGCGGAGCCAGGCCCAGGTGTCGTGCACGGTGTCGGTCAGCGGCCGGTACCGGATGCCGGTCCGGAGGGCGCGGCCGCCGGACACGGTCCAGATCCCGGCCAGTTCCGGGATGTTGGGCGCCCACATGGGCAGTTCGGTCCATGGCTCGACGCCCGCGTCGAGCAGCACCTGGTCCGGCACCCAGCGCAGGTCGAGGCCGGTGCGCCGGTCGGCCCTGGTCATCTCGCCGCAGGTGGTGAGCAGGTCGCCGAACCGCGCGCCGTCAGACCCGGGCACGTTGACGATCCCCGGGATGCGCCGCCGGGAGTTGTCGATCAGCCAGGCGGCGAGGTCCCGGGCGTCGGTCAGCCGGACCGGCCGGTCCGGATCGCCGGGCGCCAGGACCATCCCGCCACGAGCGATGCGGGTCAGCCACCACGGCAGCCGGCCGATGTTCTCGTGCGGCCCGACGATGAGCCCCGGGCGGGCGATGAGATGCCGCCGGGGGAAGGCCCCGGCCACCGCCCGCTCGCTGCCCGCTTTGAGCTCGCCGTAGCCGAGCGACTCGATCGTGCCGTCCGCGTCGGCCGGGCAGTCCAGCACGGCGGAATCCTCGTCCACCGGCTCGCGCGGGTAATCGGCGTAGACCGAAATCGTGGATACATACGTGTAATGGCCGACGTGCGGAGCGAGCAACTGGGCCGAAGCGGCCACGTGCCGGGGGGCAATGGTCGAGGTGTCGATGACCATGTCAAAATCTCGGTCAGCCAGCCTGGCCAGATCCGCGGAACTGGTACGGTCTCCGTGCAATGCCTCGGCACCCGGCCGGGGCTCGCCGCTCAGCCCCCGTGTGAAGGTCGTGACGTCATAGCCACGCCTGATCGCTTCGTCCACGATGGCACGCCCGAGGAACCGGGTACCCCCGAGAACAAGAAGTCGCATGGCGGAAGACTATGCCGGGCCATGAGCAAGCGCCGGGGACGCTTCTGCCGAGAGCGGACTTCTCCCCGCGGATGCCCGCGACCTGCTCGCGATCCATCACACTGGATCCATCAACACTGGCGGCTGGGCGCTGGTAACGTCTCGCGTCGAGGGAAGGACGGTGTCGCGTGGACCGGTGCGCGCTGTTCGTGGACGCGGGCTACGTGCTGGCGGATGGCGCGATGGCCGTCCACGGAACCCGCCACCGAGAGTCCGTATCCTGGGATTACGCAGGCCTGCTCCAGTTTTTCGGCAGCATCGCCCGGGAACGGACCAGCCTCCCGCTGCTCCGCTGCTACTGGTATGAGGCCACCGTGGAGGGCCGTCGGGCCCCGGAACACGACACGCTCGCTGATCTTCCCGGGCTGAAGCTGCGGCTGGGCCGGCTGCGGCCAGGCCGCCGCGAAGGGGTGGAGAGCGAGATCCGCCGCGACCTGACCACGCTGGCGCGCAACAACGCGATCAGTGACGCGCTGCTGGTCAGCGCGGAGGAGGATCTGGCCCAGGTCGTGGCCGACGTGCAGGACCTCGGCGTCCGGGTGCTCATCGTGCATATCACGGTGGGCGGCAACTGGACCATTTCCCGCAGCCTGCGCCAGGAATGCGATGACATTATCGAGATCGGCGAGGGGCACCTGCGCCGGTACACCGAACTCACCCCCGGGGCTGCCGCGCTGAGCGGTGACGAGCCGTACCAGCTGGCCGTGTCCGCGGGGCGCGCGCTGACCAACGGGCATGGGCCGGTCGCCGGTCCACTGGCTCAGCAGGCGCTGTCCGCGGGCGCACACCCGGCCCCGCCGGCCATCTACACCGCGCCGGTGGTGGCTGAGTACCAGCGGGCCGCGCAGCCGGCCGGGAACGCGGTGCAGGCACCGCCGCTGCCGCGGCGTCAGCCGGCCGACCACCCGCCCGCGCCGCCCAGCCGTGGCCCGGCTGGGGACCCGGCTGAGCCGGTCCCGGGTGGGCCAGGCTCGCTGGCCGATCCGCTCGGCTCAGCACCGGCGCCAGCCCAGCAGGCCGCCGCGGCGGTCCAGGGGCAGCCGGACCTGCCCAGCCGGCCGATGCCGGGGGGCCGTCCGCGCCACACCAGCCGGGGATGCCCGGCCAGGAGGCGATGGCCGGCCAGCCACAGAACCTCACCGGCCAGCCGACCCTGCTCGGCCAGGGCATGCCCGCCGCGCAGACCATGCCCGCCGCGCAGACCATGCCCGGGCCAGCAGAGCATGCCCGGCGGGCAGCCGATGTCCGGGCAGAGCATGCCGGGCCAGCAGTCTGCGCCACACCAGCCGGGGATGCCAGGCGGCCAGAACGGGCTGCCGAACCGGAACGGGCTGCCCAGCCAGAACGGAATGCCGGGGCAGAACGGCATGCCCAGCCAGAACGGCATGCCCAGCCAGAACGGCATGCCCAGCCAGAACAGCATGCCTGCGCAGAACAGCATGCCTGCGCAGAACGGGATGCCTGCGCAGAACGGGATGCCTGCGCAGAACGGGATGCCTGTGCAGAACGGGCTGCCCAGCCAGCAGAGCATGCCGGGTGCGGGCCAGCCGTCGATGCCCGGCGGCCAGTCGATGCCTAACCAGCAGTCCATGCCGGGCGGCCAGTCGATGCCTGGCCAGCAGTCCATGCCGGGGCCGTACAGCACTCCTGGGTCCGGGATGTCCTCGCCGCGGCTGCCTGATCCACGCAGCCGCGGCGCGCACCATGCCCAGCCGCCCGGCGCGGACCAGGATCCGTACCAGGCGCCCCCGGCCAGCTCGTTCCGCGGCCCCACGCAGGATGGGCCGGCCCGCCAGCCGATGACCGGGTCCCCTGGACCGGGCATGCCCGGAAACCAGGGACTCCCGGAACCGCCGCGCCAGTACCAGCAGAGCCCTTACGGGATGCCCGCGGAGCCGATGCTCGGGCAGTACCCGTCCGCCCCGGCAGGCCAGGACGGCGGCAGCGGGGCCGCCTCCTACGCGCCGCCGCAGGCGCCCTACGGCGGGCCGCAGCCGCCCGCCTCCGCTGCCCCTGTCCCGCCGGGCCAGGCAATGCCAATCGCGGACGCGGTGCAGGCCGCGCACGCGGAGGGATTCGAATTCGGTCAGTCGGTAGCCCGAGAGGCGCCGGCGCTCTGGCTGGAGGCCGTACTTGCCCGCAAGCCGCGCATGCCATCGGATCTGGAAGCAAGATTGCTCCAGGACTCGGCGCTGCCGATCGATTCCCTGCTGCACGACGAGACCCGGCACGCGCTGCGCCGCGGCTTCTGGGACGCGCTGGAACGTTCGCGCAGATAGCGTCGTTCTCCCGTGACTGAGTTCGTTCGCGGCGTTGAAACCGGTCTCGGGTTGGGTACGTCCGGTGACGTGGTGGTGCTGAGCAGGGACCTGTTCGATGCGATCGAGTTCGACGCGGCGTGCAGTGGTGATCATCGCGCCGCGGCGGAACAGATGATCAATCTGGCCACGTCCGGCACGCAGACCGAAGAGTTCCCGCGTTCGGAGGCGTACCTCCGGGCTGGTGAGCAGTGGCTGCTGGCCGACAACCCGGCGGCCGCGGCGCAGGGCTTCCGGCAGGCCCTCGAGGATGGCGGCCCGGTCTTCGCGGACCCGCGGGTCCCGCTGGCCCGCGCGCTGTTCCTGATGGACAAGCCGGCCGAGGCGGAGAGCCTGATCCGGCAGATAGAGAAAGAGCAGCCCAGCGACCCGAGGATCTATGACCTGGTCGCTGAGCTGCTGGTGGAGCGGTCGGACCTGACCGGCGCGCTGCGCTGGGCCACCACCGGGGTGGGGCTGTGCCTGGGCCGGCTGGGCGCCGGCTGGGACGCCAGCGCGCCAGCCCTGACCGACCGCCCGGCGGTCGGCACGGCTAACGGCGACCCCACCGAGCTGCGGCTGCTGCTGACCCTGCGCTACCGGATCCGCAACGACCTCGGGCTGCCCGAGGACGACTACGACCGGCTGCTGGACGAACTCCCGTCCGGCCCGGCCAGGCCCGCCGCGGACAGCTGATCCCGCCGCGCCTGATCCCGCCGGACCGTCAGCGTGTCCGACGCCGGGTCGAGGTCGACCAGGACGTCGTCGCCGTCGGCGATCGCACCGGACAGCAGGGCCTTGGCCAGCTGGTCGCCGATCGCGGACTGGATCAGCCGGCGTAGCGGCCGGGCCCCGTAGATCGGGTCGAAGCCGGTCAGCGCCAGCCATTCCCGGGCGCCGGAGCTGACCCGCAGGGTGAGCCGGCGATCCGCGAGCCGCCGGCCGAGCCGGGCGACCTGCAGATCGACGATCTGGCTGAGTTCCTCGGTGGTCAGCGAGTCGAACAGGATGACGTCGTCGAGCCGGTTCAGGAACTCGGGCTTGAACGTGGCCTGGACCACCTTCAGCACCGCGTCCCGCTTGGTCTCCTCGGTCAGCGCCGGGTCGGCGATGAACTGGGAGCCCAGGTTGGAGGTGAGGATCAGGATGGTGTTCCGGAAGTCCACCGTCCGGCCCTGCCCGTCGGTCAGCCGGCCATCGTCCAGCACCTGGAGCAGGATATCGAAGACTTCCGGATGCGCCTTCTCGACCTCGTCCAGGAGCACGACGCAGTACGGCCGGCGGCGGACCACCTCGGTCAGCTGGCCGCCCTCCTCGTAGCCCACGTAGCCGGGCGGCGCGCCGACCAGCCGGGCCACCGAGTGCTTCTCGCTGTACTCGCTCATGTCGATGCGCACCATGGCGCGCTCGTCGTCGAACAGGAACTCGGCCAGCGCCTTGGCCAGCTCGGTCTTGCCCACCCCGGTCGGGCCGAGGAACAGGAACGACCCCGCGGGCCGGTCCGGGTCGGCGACCCCCGCGCGTGACCTGCGCACCGCGTCGGCCACCGCCTGCACCGCACGGGCCTGGCCGATGATGCGCCGGCCCAGCTCGTCCTCCATCCGGAGCAGCTTGCCGGTCTCGCCCTCGAGCAGCCGGCCGCCGGTATCCCGGTCCACGCGGACACCACGTCGGCCACGTCGTCCGGGCCGACCTCTTCCTTGACCATGGGCGCCTCGCCTGCCAGCCCGTCCGGGCTGTCCTGGCTGCCCTGCTGCGCGCCATCGGCACTGGCCGCGGCGGCCAGTTCCTGCTCCAGCACCGGGATCTCGCCGTACATGATCTTGGACGCGGTGGCGAAGTCGGCGTCGCGCTGGGCGCGCTCGGCCTGCCCGCGCAGGTCATCGATCCGCTGCTTCAGCTCGCCGACCCGGTTCAGGCTGGCCTTCTCCCGGTCCCAGCGGGCCAGCAGGCCGGTCAGCTGCTCCTGCCGGTCAGCCAGCTCGGCGCGGAGCCGTTCCAGCCGCTCCTTGCTGGCCGGGTCGGCCTCCTTGGCCAGCGCCAGTTCCTGCATCTTCATCCGGTCCACCGACCGCTGCAGCTCGTCGATCTCGACCGGCCGCGAGTCGATCTCCATGCGCAGCCGGGACGCGGCCTCATCGATCAGGTCGATGGCCTTGTCCGGCAGGAACCGGGCGGTGATGTAACGGTCGGACAGGGCGGCCGCGGCGACCAGGGCGGCGTCGGAAATCTGCACCTTGTGGTGCGCCTCGTAACGGCCCTTGAGCCCGCGCAGGATGGCGATCGTGTCCTCGACCGACGGCTCGCCCACGAACACCTGCTGGAAGCGCCGTTCCAGCGCCGGGTCCTTCTCGATCCGCTCGCGGAACTCGTCCAGCGTGGTCGCGCCGACCATGCGCAGCTCACCGCGGGCCAGCATCGGCTTGAGCATGTTGCCCGCGTCCATCGCGCCCTCGGCCGCACCGGCGCCGACCACCGTGTGCAGCTCGTCGATGAACGTGATGACCTGGCCTTCGCTCTGCTTGATCTCGTTCAGCACGGCCTTGAGCCGCTCTTCGAACTCGCCGCGGTACTTGGCCCCGGCCACCATCGCGCCCAGGTCCAGCGCGACCAGCCGCTTGCCGCGCAGCGATTCCGGCACGTCGCCGGCCACGATGCGCTGGGCCAGGCCCTCGACGACGGCGGTCTTGCCCACGCCGGGCTCGCCGATCAGCACCGGGTTGTTCTTGGTCCGCCGGGACAGCACCTGGATGACCCGGCGGATCTCCGCGTCGCGCCCGATCACCGGGTCGAGCGCGCCGTCCCGGGCCTGCTCGGTCAGGTCGATGCCGTACTTCTCCAGCGCCTGGTAGGTTCCCTCCGGGTCTTCGGTGGTGACCCGGGCGTTCCCGCGCACCTTCTGGAACGCGCCGAGCAGTTCGTCTGGGCCGGCCCCCGCCTTGCGCAGCAGGTCAGCGGCCTGCCCGCCGTCCGCGGCCAGGCCGACCAGCAGATGCTCGGTGGACACGTACTCGTCATCGAGTTCCCGGGCCCGCTTGGCCGCCGTGGCCAGGGTGGCCAGCAGCGCCCGCGAGGTGTCCGGGGCGCTGACCGAGTTGCCCGCCGCCTTGGGCAGCCGGGAGATCAGGTTTTCGGTACTGCGCAGCACAGCCGCCGGGTCGGCGCCGACGGCGCGCAGCAGCGGCGCCGCGGTGCCACCCTCCTGGCTGATCAGCGTGGCCAGCAGGTGCAGCGGCTCGACGGCCGGGTTGCCATCGGTGGTGGCCCGGCGCACAGCGCCAGACACCGCCTCCTGGCTCTTACGGGTGAGCTTGTCGTCCATGGTTGCTTTCTGGATCTCTCTGTTCAATTGAGGGAAGCGCTATTCAGATTCTGCGCTCGTCTTGTCCGATCCCCTCGCACCGACCGCTCGCCCGGGCCTGGCGGCCCAGGCTCGCTAGCCGGTTCTGAATAGCGCTTACCGGGGATCCGTTTTAGTCGTTGTTGAGTTGTGTGTCGGTCCGGGCAGCCCGGGTGGCGGCCGCGGGCAGCTCGCGCCGCTCGGCCGCGGGCGGCGGCTGGCCGCCCGGGCTGGCCGTGCGGCCGGTGCCGTGCACCGGGACGAGCTGCGCGCCGCCGGGGCGGCTGCGCAGCAGGCCGGCCAGCCGGGCGGCCACCGCGCGGGTGGATTCCAGTTCCGTCCGCAGCTGGGTCAGCTCGGCCGTCACCTCGGCCAGGTGCTGCCGGTGCCGCCGCAGTTCCTGGTCCAGCTCCAGGATCCGCTTGATCCCGGACAGGTTGACGCCTTCCTCCTGGGACAGCCGCTGAACCTCGCGCAGCGCGAGCACGTCGCGCAGCGAGTAGCGGCGGCCCCGGCCGGTGGACCGGCCCGGGGAGACCAGGCCGAGCTTGTCATACGTCCGCAGCGTCTGCGGGTGCATGCCGGCCAGCTGGGCCGCGACCGAGATGACGTACACCGGCGTGTCGTCGCCGACCCCGAACGGGCTGCTCATGGGATCACCCCGCACATCACGCGCTCCTGGCCCGCTGGAGCAGGTCCTCGCGCGGATCCTGGCCTGCCGTGGCCTCGCGGAAATCCTCGAGCGCCTTCCGGGCCGGGCCATTCACGTGCTGCGGCACCTGCACCGCGACCGTCACCAGCAGGTCCCCGTTGGTGCCGTCCGTCCGGCGCGCGCCCTTGCCGCGGACCCGGAAGGTACGCCCGTTCGGCGTCCCGGCCGGGATCCGGACGCTGACCGGCGCCCCGCGGTGGGCCGGCACCTTGACCTCGGCGCCGAGCGTCGCCTCGGGGAAGGTGACCGGCACGGTGACGGTGAGGTTGTGCCCGGACCGGCCGAAGACCGGGTGCGGGGTGACATGCACCCGCACGTAGAGGTCCCCGGCCGGGCCGCCGCGCTCGCCCGGCGCGCCCTTGCCCTTGAGCTTGATCCGCTGGCCGTCCGCGACACCCGCGGGGATGCGGGCCTGGATGGTCCGGGTGCTCATGGCCCGGCCGCTGCCCGAGCAGGCCGGGCACGGGTCGTCCACCACGAGACCGCGGCCGCGGCATTCGCGGCACGGCTCGGAGAACGCGAAGCTGCCCAGGTTCCGGCTTTCCTGCCCGGTCCCCTCACAGTTCGGGCAGACCCGGGGCACCGTCCCAGCCTTGGCCCCGGTGCCCTTACAGGTCGGGCACGGGCCCTCGGCGGGCAGCCGCAGGCTCACTGTGGACCCGTCCAGCGAGTCGCTGAACGACAGCGTGGTCTCGGTCTCCACGTCGGTGCCCCGCCGCGGCCTGGCCTGCGTGGTACGCGTGCCGCCGCGGCCGAACACGCCGCCCAGGATGTCGCCCAGGCCCCCGCCGCCCTGGCCGCCGGTGGTGGTCCCACCGCCGAACAGGTCGCCGAGGTCGAAGCCGCCGAAGCCGCCCTGCCCACCCGCGCCGGGCTGGCCCGGGCGGCGGAACCCGCCGCCGAACAGCGAGCGCGCCTCGTCGTACTCCTTGCGCTGCTTCGGGTCGGACAGCACGTTGTAAGCCTCGGAGATCTCCTTGAACCGCTCCTCGGCCTTGGCCTCACCCTTGTTCGCGTCCGGATGATACTTACGGGCCAGCTTGCGGTACGACTTCTTGATCTCGTCCGCGTTGGCGGTCTTGGATACCCCCAGGACCTTGTAGTAGTCCTTCTCGAGGAAGTCCTTCGTGCTCACTTAGCCTCTCTCCGGGATCAGTTGTTTCCCGCCGGAGTTCCCCGTGGCTCGTCCGGGCTGCCCTGAGCCGGACCGTCGCTGGGTTCCGCCACCGCGACCCGGGCCGGCCGGACGATCCGGTCGCCCACCCGGTAACCGGGCTGCAGGATCTGCACCGCGGTCGGCTCGGTCACGTCAGGTGAATACATGTGCGTCAGCGCTTCGTGGATCCGCGGGTCGAACGGCTCACCGGCGTCGCCGAAGCTCTCCAGCCCCAGCTTGGCCGCGGTCGTCTCCAGTGACTCGCCGACCGACTTGAAACCGCCGGTCAGCTCGCCGTGCTCGCGGGCCCGGCCGATGTCATCCAGCACCGGGAGCAGCGAGCTCAGCACGTTGGCCAGCGCCTGCTCGCGGACGGCCATCCGGTCCCGCTCGACGCGCTTCCGGTAGTTCGCATACTCGGCCTGGATGCGCTGCAGGTCCACGGTGCGCTCGGCCAGCTGGGCGGCCAGCGCCGGCTCGGCGCCGTCCGGCCTGCCTGGGGCCTGCGCACCGGGGCCGCCGGCCGGCGGCCCGGCGGGAGAAGTCCCGCCGGGCGCACCTGCCGCCTGGCCACCTGCGTTACCGGGCGCCGCGGCCCCGGGGTCCGGCCCGCCGGGCGCGCTGCCTGGTGCCGGGCCTGGCCGGCGCCGCCACCCGGCTGGCCGGGCCGTGCGCCCGTCCCGCCGGGCTTGGATGCCGCGTGCCGGCCGGGCTGCCGCGGCTTGCCGGGGTCCCGCCGGCCCTGCTGGCCTGGATCCCTGACCTGCCCGGTTACCGGGTCGATGCGCCTGAGGTCACGGATCACCGGCCCTGCGTTGGTGTCCTCTGGCGAATTCATCAGGCGGCGCCACCCTCACCGGCGTTGCGGTCCTCGTTGACGATCTCGGCGTCGACCACCTCGTCGTCAGCCGTGGCGTCCTCGGCGCTGCCCGGCGCAGTGCTGTCCTGGGCCGCGCTGGCCTGGGTCTGCGCGTAGATGGCGGTACCCATCTTCTGGCTGGCCTGGGCCGCCTTGTCGGTGGCGTCCTTGATCGCCTCGATGTCGGTGCCCTCGAGCGCCTTCTTCAGCTCGGCCACGGCCTCGTGCACCTCGGACTTGATGTCCTCGGGGACCTTGTCCGAGTTCTCGCCGATGAACTTCTCGGTCTGGTAGGCCAGGGTGTCCGCGCGGTTGCGGACCTCCGCCTCCTCGCGCCGGGCGGCGTCCTCGGCGGCGAACTGCTCCGCGTCGGCCATCATCCGGTTGATCTCGTCCTTGCCCAGCGCGGAGCCGCCGGAGATGGTGACCCGCTGCTCCTTGCCGGTGCCCAGGTCCTTGGCCGAGACGTTGACGATCCCGTTGGCGTCGATGTCGAAGGCGACCTCGATCTGCGGGATACCGCGTGGCGCCGGCGCGATGCCGGACAGCTCGAACATGCCGAGCTTCTTGTTGTACGCGGCGATCTCGCGCTCGCCCTGGAACACCTGGATCTGCACCGACGGCTGGTTGTCATCCGCGGTGGTGAAGATCTCCGACCGCTTGGTCGGGATCGTCGTGTTGCGCTCGATCAGCTTGGTGAAGATGCCGCCCTTGGTCTCGATGCCCAGCGACAGCGGGGTCACGTCCAGCAGCAGGACGTCCTTGACCTCACCCTTGAGCACGCCGGCCTGCAGCGCGGCGCCGACGGCGACGACCTCGTCCGGGTTGACGCCCTTGTTCGGCTCCTTGCCGCCGGTCAGGTCCTTGACCAGGTCGACCACGGCGGGCATCCGGGTGGAGCCGCCGACCAGCACCACGTGCTGGATGTCGCTCAGCTTGGTGTTGCCGTCCTTGATCACCTGCTGGAACGGGCCCTTGCAGCGGTCCAGCAGGTCCGAGGTCATCTTCTGGAACTCAGCCCGGGTGAGCTTGCTGTCCAGGTGCAGCGGGCCCTGCTCGGAGTGCGTGATGTAGGGCAGGTTGATGGTGGTCTCGGCCGAGCCGGACAGCTCGATCTTGGCCTTCTCCGCGGACTCGCGCAGCCGCTGCAGCGCCATCTTGTCCTTGGACAGGTCCACGCCGTAGCCGTTCTTGAAGTCCTGCACCAGCCAGTCGACGATGCGCTGGTCCCAGTCGTCACCACCGAGGTGGTTGTCACCGCTGGTCGCCTTCACCTCGACCACGCCGTCGCCCACTTCGAGCAGCGAGACGTCGAAGGTGCCGCCACCGAGGTCGAACACGAGGATGGTGGCCTCACCCTCCTTCTCCAGGTGGTAGGCCAGCGCCGCGGAGGTGGGCTCGTTGATGATGCGCAGCACGTTCAGCCCGGCGATCTGCCCGGCCTCCTTGGTGGCCTGCCGCTGCGCGTCGCTGAAGTACGCCGGCACGGTGATCACCGCGTCGGTGATCGTCTCGCCCAGGTAGGACTCCGCGTCCCTCTTCAGCTTCTGCAGGATGAACGCGCTGATCTGCTGCGCGTTGAACTTCTTGTCGTCGATCTTGACGGTCCAGTCGGTGCCCATCTGGCGCTTGACCGAGCGGATCGTGCGGTCGACGTTGGTCACCGCCTGCCGCTTGGCGACCTCACCGACCAGCACCTCGCCGTTCTTGGCGAACGCGACCACGGACGGCGTGGTCCGCGACCCCTCCGCGTTGGCGATGACCGTCGGCTCGCCGCCTTCGAGAACTGCGACGACGGAGTTTGTGGTTCCGAGGTCGATACCTACCGCACGTGCCATGTGTTGTCCTTGGGTTTGGTTGTAGTTCTAGACTTGAGTCTTCCCGGCTCAAGTCTTACCAGGAGCCGTGCTCGCTGGCAAATGAGTTGAGTCTACTGGGCTCAACTTCTCTGCACCCGAAAACATTCCGCGGCGTGGCATCCCCGCCCGGAAGCGGTTCATGCCACGCCGCGGAGGAGTTGCGGCTGGTAGTCAGCTCGCGGTCAGCGTGGCGCGGTCTGCTGCGTCCAGGTGCTGCCGTTCCACACCTCGACCAGTGGGCGCACCGCGCCGGTCCCGGTGGCGGCGTCCCCGCCGACCGCCACACAGTGGCTGGCCGAGGTGCAGGACACCGAGTCCAGCGCGGCGAACGTGGCCGGGTTCGGCGTGCTCACGATCGCCCACGCGCTGCCGTTCCACTGCTCGGCCAGGGTCGACACGCTGCTGCCGGAACTGGGCCCGGAGTTCCCGACGGCCCAGCAGTCGGTGGCCGAGACGCAGGACACCGAGTCCAGTTCGGCCAGGTCGCCGGCCACCGGGTCAACGGCGTGCACGTTCGACCATTTGGTGCCGGTCCACTGCTCGGCCAGCGGCGCCTGGGTGGACCCGTTCGCGCTGGTCGCGCCGACCGCGATGCACGCCCCGGCCGGGTGGCAGGACACGCCGATCAGCGGGCTGAACGCGTTCGGGCTGGCCGTGGACTGCACCGACCAGGTCTTCCCGTTCCAGTGCTCGGCCAGCGCCTTGCCCGACCCGGCGTCCCCGACCGCGGTGCAGTTCCCGCTGCCCGGGCACGTCACGCCGCCCAGCAGGCCGTTCCGCTTGGTGGCCAGCACGGACCAGTTCCTGCCGTTCCAGTGCTCGGCCAGGGTGGCCCCGCTGCCGCGCAGGCCCACCGCCAGGCAGTCCTTGGCCCACGTGCAGGAGATCCCATAGGTGAGGAGGAGCGCGGGCTGCTTGGCCAGCGGCTGCACCGTCCAGCGGTGGCCGTTCCACCCCTCGCCGAGCAGCCCCAGCTTGCTCTTGGTGTAGGAGTAGCCCGCGGCCACGCAGGCGTGCGAGGACGTGCAGGACACGCCGGCCGCCAGGGTGCCGCCGCAGGCCCCCGGTCAGCGGGGTGGGCGTGCTCTGCACCACCCACTTGGTGCCGTTCCACCGCTCGGCCAGGGTCCGGCTGTTCTTCCCGCTGCGCGTGGTGACCAGCCCGGTCGCGGTGCACTGGGCCTTCCCGGTGCAGGACACCCCGTACAGCAGGGCCCCGGTGAACTCGGTCGGGGCGGCCGACAGCGCGGCCATCGTCCGCTCCCCGGCCGCGGCCGGCCGGATACCGGGCCTGAGCCAGCGGGTGCCGGGCCGGAGCAGTCTGCTCACCGCGCTGCCGGGCGTGCCCGTCAGGTGGGCCCGGGGTGAAGCCGCCGCCGCGGCGGCGGGTCCCGCCGCGGCCAGCGTGCAGGCGGCGATCATGGTGATCACCGCTGCTCGTCGTGTCATGCCTTCCTCCGCTGGGTTGGCCCCCCTGAGATCGGTGCAACACATCAAGGACGCTCAATCCACCCCATTGGTTGGCATAACGCCATAACCCGGGCCAGTGCCGCCGGGAGGCACCCGGTAGCGGCTAAGTTACCGGCGAGTACCATGGCGGGACACCGTGGCCGGCCAGCATGATCATCAGGCGGGCAGGGGCGCGGCGTACGCTGGCACCCGGTACAGCCCAGCCGGCATGCAGAGCGCCTCGAGCCCGGGCTGGCGAGGAGGTCTTCGTGGTTGTGCGGATCGTGGTCGGGCTGGTCCTGACGGTGCTTGCGTTCGCGCTGGCGGGCCAGCGGCTGTGGTGGCTGGCCCGGGTGGGGCGGACCGGCCAGCCCGCGCCGGAACGGCTCGAGGCGGTGCGGTCGCACCCGGCCCGGGACGCGGAGACCGAGGCCACCGAGGTGCTCGGGCAGCGGAAGTTGCTCAAGTGGACGGTGCCCGGCATCGCGCACGCGTTCACCTTCTGGGGCTTCCTGGTGCTGACGCTGACCATCATCGAGGCCTACGCGAACCTGTTCGACAAGAAGTTCCCCGGCATCGACCACTGGGCGTTCATCGCGTTCATCGAGGACCTGTTCGCCGTGCTGGTGCTGGCCGGGATCATCACGTTCGCGGTGATCCGGCTGCGCAGCAACCCGCACCGGGAGGGCCGGGACTCCCGGTTCTCCGGATCACACACCGGCGCCGCCTGGCTGGTCCTGCTGGGCATCTTCCTGGTCATAGCGACGCTGCTGATCTACCGGGGCGCCCAGATCAACACCGGCGACTTCCCCTACCCGCACGGTGCGTTCGCGTCGCAGCTCGTCGGGCACTGGCTGGCCCCGCTGGGCAGCGGCGTGAACAGCGTGCTGGAGACGGTGTTCATCCTGGCCCAGATCGCGGTCATCCTGGGCTTCCTGGTGTTCGTGACCTACTCCAAGCACCTGCACATCATCACCGCGCCGGTCAACGTGCTGTTCTCCCGCCGCCCGAACGGGCTGCGCGGGCTGGAGCCGATGCGCAGCAACGGCACAGTGCTGGATTTCGAGGAGGCCGACCCGGACACCGACGTGTTCGGCCTGGGGAAGATCGAGGACTTCTCCTGGAAGGGCCTGCTGGACATGGCCACCTGCACCGAGTGCGGGCGGTGCCAGTCGCAGTGCCCGGCCTGGATCACCGGCAAGCCGCTGTCGCCCAAGATGGTCATCCTCGACCTGCGCGACCACGCGCTGGCCAAGGCGCCCTGGCTGCTGGCCGGCAGCGACGAGGCCCGGGAGGCGCTGCCCGAGCAGGTCAAGGCCGAGGCGGCCCGCCCGCTGGTCGGCACCGAGGCCGACCACGGCGTGATCGACCCCGATGTGATCTGGTCCTGCACCAACTGCGGGGCCTGCGTGAACGAGTGCCCGGTGGACATCGAGCACATCGACCACATCGACGGGATGCGCCGCCACCAGGTGCTGATCGAGTCGGCGTTCCCGGTCGAGGCGGCCGGCATGCTGAAGAACCTGGAGAACAAGGGCGACCCGTGGGGGATGGGCGGGGCCCGCCGCGCGGAGTGGATGGACGGCCTGGACTTCGCGGTCCCGGTGGCCGACGGGCCGCTCGGCGACGACGTGGAGTACCTGTTCTGGGTGGGCTGCGCCGGGGCGCTGGAGGACCGGGCGCGCAAGACCACCCGGGCCATCGCCACCCTGCTGCACACGGCCGGGGTGAACTTCGCCGTGCTCGGCCCGGCCGAGACCTGCACCGGCGACCCGGCCCGGCGGATCGGCAACGAATTCGTCTACCAGATGCTGGCCCAGCAGAACATCGAGACGCTGAACGAGGCCAGGCCGCGCACGATCGTCGCGTCCTGCCCGCACTGCTTCAACACGATCGCCAACGAGTACCCCCAGCTCGGCGGGGACTACCAGGTCATCCACCACACCCAGCTGCTGGCCAAGCTGGTGGCCGAGGGCAAGCTCACCCCGGTCGGCAAGATCGAGGAGAAGATCACCTACCACGACCCGTGCTTCCTGGGCCAGGCACAACAAGGTCTACTCCCCGCCGCGGGAGATCATGGAGCAGGTGCCCGGGGTGGCCGCCCAGGAGATGCACCGGTGCAAGGAACGCGGGTTCTGCTGCGGCGCGGGCGGCGCCCGGATGTGGATGGAGGAGCGCATCGGCAAGCGGATCAACACCGAGCGGATCGACGAAGCGCTGACCACCAGCCCGGACACCATCTCCACCGGCTGCCCCTACTGCCTGGTCATGCTGGGCGACGCGGTGGCGGCCAAGAAGGCCAGCGGCGAGGCCAAGGACAGCCTGGAAGTGGTGGACGTGGCCCAGTTGCTGGCCCGCTCGGTGGCGCCCCCCGCCCCAGCCCCGGCGCCGGCTGGCCCGGCAGAGGGCGGCAGCAGCCAGGCCGGCGCCGGCGGCGCCACCCCGGACGCCGACGGCTGAGCCGCGGGGCATGGACACCAGGCGGGTAGAGGCGTTCAGTGATGGGGTCTTTGCCGTGGCCATCACGGTGCTGGTGTTCAACCTGCTCGAGATCACCCTGGGGAAGCATCCGTACCGGTCTCTGGCGGATGCCTGGCCGAGCTACTTCGCGTACGTGGTGAGCTTCCTGACCATCGGGATCATGTGGATGAACCACCACACGATCTTCGGTCACATCACCCGGGTGGACCGGCCGGTCCTGGTGCTCAACCTGTTCCTGCTGCTCGGCGTGGTGGCCATCCCGTGGCCCACCGCGCTGGTGGCCAAGCAGTTGCAGCACTCGGCGGGCGCGCCCGCCGCGGTCAGCTACGGCCTGGTCATGATCCTCATCTCGGTCGGCTTCACCGGGCTGTGGATCTACGTGGTCACGCACGCGGCCAAGCTGGGCGGCCGGGCGGAGCCGGAGGCGCTGCGCCGGTCGATCCCCGGTTTCACCGGTGGCCTGCTCGCGTACGCGGCCGGGACGGTGCTGGCCGCCTTCGGGTTCCCGATAGCCGCGCTCATTCTGTACGGGCTGCTCGCCATCTACTACCTGTTCGAGCATCTCCCGGCGCCGGCGGATGAGGCGTGACCTCGGGCGCGGTGGGCAGCCAGACCCGGACCCGGGTGCCCTGGCCCGGCCACGATTCGAGCACGGCCTGACCGCCGTGCGCGGCCGCGATGGCCTGCACGATGGACAGGCCCAGGCCGCTGCCCCCACCTGCCGCGCTGGCCGGTGACCCATCCGGGCCGGCCGCCCGGTCCGCGCCGCGGTGGAACCGGTCGAACGCCTGCGCCGCGTCCTGCTCGGACATGCCCGGCCCGGAGTCGGCCACCTCGAGCACCACCCCGCCGCGCACCTGGGCCAGCCGGACCGCGACCGGGGTGCGGGGCGGGGTGTGCTCCCGCACGTTGCCCAGCAGGTTGGCCAGCACCTGCCGGACCCGGGCCTCGTCCACCATCGCGATCAGCCGGGCCGGCGTCTCGGCCTTGACCGGGCGGTCCGGCTCCACCGCCGACGCGTCGGCCGCCGCGTCCCGGACCAGCCCGGCCAGGTCGGTCTCGGCCAGGTCCAGCGACGAGGTACGGTCCAGCCGGGCCAGTTCGAGCAGTTCCGCCACCAGCGTGCTCATCCGCTGGGCTTCCTGCTCGATGCGGCGCATGGCGTTCGGCAGCTGATCCGGGCCGAGCGCGCCCTGGCGGTACAGCTCGGCGTAGCCGCGGATGGTGGTCAGCGGGGTGCGCAGCTCATGCGAGGCGTCCGCGGCGAACTGCCGGACCTTGTGCTCCGAGCGCAGCCGCGCGCCGAACGCCTGCTGGATCCGGTCCAGCATCGTGTTGATCGCCGAGCCGAGCCGGCCCACCTCGGTGCTGTCGTCGTCATCCGGCATCCGGGCGGTCAGGTCCCCCTGGGTGGTGATCCGCTGCGCGGTGCCTGCCATCTGGCCCAGCGGCGCGAGCCCACGCCCGATCAGCCAGCGGCCGCCCACCGCCAGCAGCAGGATCAGCGCCCCGCCGGTGATCAGCTCGGTCAGCACGATGCCGCGGACCTGGCCGGTGATGGCGTCAACCGGGCGGGCGACGAACAGCACGGCGTGCGGGGCGCCGTTGCCGGCCCGGACGATCCGGCCGACGGCGCGCAGCCGCGGGCCGCCCGCCCGCGGCACCGCGAACGGCCCGCCGCCCACGTAGTGCCGGGCGGTGTGCGTGGCGATCATGTTCTGTACCGCGGCGGCCAGTTCCCCGGTGGCCGCGCCGGTGCCGGTCAGCGGCTGGACCTCGACCGGGAACAAGGTGACCTCGACGGCCACGTAGTCACCCGGGTTGCTGGCGATCTGCTGCGGTTTGTGCTGCGCGGCGGCCAGCAGTTCCGCGTTGAACTGCGTGCCCAGCCGCTTGCTCAGCACCAGCGTGCTGACCGCGCCCATGACGAGCAGGAACGCCGCGGTCACCGAGATGAGCAGGACGAGCAGGCGGGACCGCAGCGACAGCCGCCCGGAGCTGGTCATCCCCCCGGTCCGGGCGGGCGCAGGCTGTAGCCGATGCCACGCTGGGTGTGAATCAGCGGCGGCCCCAGCGGGTCCAGCTTGTGCCGCAGGTAGCTGACGTAGGTCTCGACGATCTGCGACTGCCCCGCGTAGTCCCAGCCCCACACGTTCTCCAGCAGCTGCCCACGGGTCAGCACCCGGCCCTGGTGCCGCATCAGGTAGGCGAGCAGCCGGAACTCGGTCGGGGACAGCTCGACCGGGACCCCCGCCCGGTGCACCGTCCAGCGGGACTCATCCAGCTCCAGGTCGCCGGCCCGCAACATGCTGAGCTCCTCGTCGGCCCCGGCGGTAGCCCGCGAGGCGCGGCGGAGCACCGCCCGTACCCGGGCTACCAGGGCCTCCACCGAGAACGGCTTGGTCACGTAGTCGTCGCCGCCCAGGGCCAATCCGGTCACCTGGTCGGAGGAGGTGTCCCGGGCCGTCAGGAAGATCACCGGCACCTCGTTGCCCGCCGCCCGGAGCCGCCGGGCATACCTCGAACCCGTCCAGGTCAGGCAGCATGACATCGAGCACGATGAGGTCCGGGCGGGCCGACTCGGCCTGCCGCAGCGCGTCCTTGCCGCTGGCCGCGGTGCTCACCGCACAGCCGTGGAACTTCAGCGCTACCTGGACCAGCTCACGGATGTTCGGCTCGTCGTCCACGACGAGCACCTGCGGAATGCGGTCGTTGTCTGTCATCACCTGGGGGCACGGCCGGCTGGAGGGCCAGCATAGGCTACCGGCTCCCGCGGCCGCCGGGGCCTGCGGGAGCCGGTAACCGCGCCGGTCAGCTGCCGGATGCTGACGGCGCTGGCGTGGCGGCGGACGGGGCTGAGGCGCTTGGCGCACTCGGTGGCCGGATCACCACGAGGCGCGCGTCCTTGGCCCCGGACACCACCGGCCCGCCCACCCACACCGGCTCGCCGCTAGCCAGTGCGCTGGCCGAGGCCTTGGCGCCGTCCTCGCGGACCACGGTGTCGCTCACCAGGTTCCAGCTCCAGGTGGTGCCGTCCACGGCCCGGACCACGATGTCGCCGCCGCTCACCGACTGGATCACGCCACGCTCGAAGGCCAGCGTGCGGATGGTGCCCTGCCTGGTGCGGAAGGTGTACTGCCCGTCGATGCCGCGGAGCAGGAACACCCGGAACAGGCGCCGCCTGATGCCGCGGCAGTCGGCCACGGCGACCCGGGCCGCCCTGGCCAGTGCGGGCCGCCCGGCCAGCCGGGCCGCGCGGAGCGCGGCTCTGGCCTTCAGGCAGGGGTGCGGCGCGGTGGCCGGCGGTACTGCTGCCGCCGGTCGTGCCGGTGCTGGCGGCGACCGAGGTGAGCGTCAGCGTGCCCGGGGTATCCGCCGCGTTCAGTGCGGTGTTCAGCGCCGCGGCCTGCGAGCCGGGCTGGCTGGCCGCTGACGTGTCACCGGCCGGCGACGCGCTGCTGGCCGGGGCGCCATGGCCGGCCAGCGCCACACCGGCGAGCACGCCGCCTGCCGCCAGCACCAGGGCCAGCGTCAGCCCGATGCTCCAGCGCATGGCGTGCCGCCGGTCCCGGGCGTAGTGCTGCTGCAGGCCGGGTGGCTGCTGGGCCGCCGGGCCCGGCGGGCCCTGCGGGCCGGGGCCGGACGGTGGTGGCGGTGGGGCCCAGAATTGCTCGGTGGAGCGGGAGTCCTGCGGGTCCGCGCCACCGCTGGGCCGGTTCATGTTGTCCATGGCCCTGAGCTTTCCGGCCCGGGCTGGGACATCAACGCGGGAAACCTGGGATTTCGCTGGGATCGGGCTGCGGGCTTGCCCGGGGCCGAGCCAATCCGGGGCCGAGCCAACCCGGGGTTGAGCCAGCACGGGGCCGAGGAGGTGCCGCGCCGTGAGCTGCGCTACATCCGCTCGGGGACCGGAATGCCGAGCAGGCCGAGCCCGGTGTCCAGCACCCGCAGGGTGAGTGCGGACAGCGCCAGCCTGCTGTCCCGGACCACCTCGCCGGGCGCGTTGAGCACCGGGCACTGCTCGTAGAACGTGGTGAACGCGCTGGCCACCTCGAACAGGAAGCTGGCCAGCAGGTGCGGCTCGGCGTTCTCCCCGGCCTGCCGGACCGCCGCGCCGAGCCCGAGCAGCCGCAGCGCCAGCGCCCGTTCCGCCGGTTCGGCCAGCTTGACCCCCCCGGTCACGGCCTGCGGGTCGATCCCCGCCTTGCGGAAGATGGACCGGATCCGGGCGGTCGCGTACTGCAGGTAGGGCCCGGTGTTGCCCTTGAACGAGATCATCCGGTCCCAGTCGAAGACATACTCGCTGTCCCGGGCGGTGGACAGGTCGGCGTACTTTATCGCGCCCACGCCGACCGCCTCGGCAATCGCATCCCGCTCGGCCTCGCTCAGGTCCGCGCTGGTGCCCAGCTCGTCGACCACGTGCCTGGCCCGCTCGACGCCCTCGGTGAGCAGCTCGCTGAGCTTGATGTTGTCGCCCGCCCGGGTGCGCAGGATCTTCCCGTCGGTGCCCAGCACGTTGCCGACCTGGGCGTGCTCGAACCGGGCGCCCGGCGGTATCCAGCCCGCCTGCCGGGCCACTGCGAACACCATCCGGAAGTGCAGCGCCTGGGCCGAGCCGACCACGTAGATGGCCCGGTCCACGTGCAGGTCCCGGATCCGGTACCGGATCGTGGCCAGGTCCGTGGTGGCGTAGTTGTAGCCGCCGTCGCTCTTCCTGATGATCAGCGGCAGCGGCTCGCCGTCGCGCCCGGTGAACCCGGGCGGGAACGCGCACAGCGCGCCGTCGCTGATCACCGCGACGCCGCTGGCCTCCAGTTCGGCGCACACCTCGGCCAGCATGGCGTTGTAGAAGCTCTCGCCGTGGATGTCCGCGTCGGTCAGCATCACCTGCAGCTGCCGGTAGATCCGGTGCAGGTAGTCAAGGGACAGGTTGACCAGGTGCTGCCACAGCCGGAGCGTCTCCGGGTCGCCGCTCTGCAGCTGCACCAGCCGCCGCCGGGCCCGCTCGGTGAACGCCGGGTCGTCGGCGAACCTGCGCTGCGCGGCCTGGTAGAACGTGTTCGGGTCGGTGTGCAGCAGGGCGGCCTCGGCGGAGTCCTCACCCACCTCGAGCAGGTGCTCGATCAGCATGCCGTACTGCGTGCCCCAGTCGCCCAGGTGGTTGTCCCTGATCACGTCGTGACCGGCGAAGTCCAGGATCCGGGCCAGCGCGTCCCCGACGATCGTCGTGCGCAAGTGGCCGACGTGCATCTCCTTGGCCACGTTCGGCGAGGAGTACTCGACCACGATCCGCTGCGCCGGGTCGGCCGCCGGGGTGCCCAGCCTCGGGTCGGCCAGTTCGCCGTCGGCCTGGGCCCCGATCCACTCGGGGGTCAGCGTGAGGTTGATGAAGCCGGGCCCGCTGACCTGCGGCGGCTCGGCCACCCCGGTCAGGTCCAGCTGGCCGATGATCTCCGCGGCGATGTCCCGGGGGGCCCGGCCCAGCTTCCTGGCCAGCGGCAGCGCCGCGTTGGACTGGAAGTCCGCGAACGAGGACGGCCGGATCACCGGGTCAGCATCCGCGTATGCCGCGCCGAACGCGGTGCCGAGCGCGTCCTGCACCCGCCGCGCGAGCACTTCCCTGGGATCAGCCATGGGTAAAGCGTAGCGAGGCGCGTCGAGCGAATTCGCCGTCCCGCGCCCCGGGGTCAGCTGCGGCGCAGGAAGTGTGTGCCGCGGCCGTGCCCGAGCCGGGCCCGGATCTTCTCGGTGATCTGGCCCTTGCTCAGGTCCGCGGCCAGCAGGCAGGCCGAGGTGATGCCGCGCGCGGTGGATGCGCCGTGCGCGATGACGACGGTGCCCTCCAGGCCGAGCAGCGCGGCGCCGCCGTAGCTTTCCGAGTCCATCCGGCCGCGCAGCTCGCGGAACGCCCGGCGCTGCAGCACCGCGCCGAGCCGGGCGGCCCGGGAGCCTTCCAGGACCGAGCGCAGCTGGTCGGCGGCGAACCGGGTGGCGCCTTCCAGCGTCTTCAGCGCGACGTTGCCGGTAAAGCCGTCGGTCACGATCACGTCCACCCGGCCGGCCAGCAGGTCGCCGCCCTCCACGTTGCCGGTGAACGTGATCGGCAGCGCACCGTGCGGCGGCGGCGCGTTCAGCAGCTCAAAGGCGCGCCGGGCCAGCTTGTTGCCCTTCCCGGGCTCGGTGCCGATGCTGAGCAGGCCCACCCTCGGCTCGGCGATGCCGTACGCGATCTGGGCGTAGGCCACTCCGAGCTGGGCGAACTGCAGCAGCATCTCCGGCTTGGGGTCGGCGATGGCGCCCGCGTCGACCAGCAGGGTGGGCTTCGGGCTGGTCGGCAGGACGACCGCGAGGGCCGGCCGGAGCAGCCCGGGCACGGACCGCAGCCGCAGCCGGGCAGTGGCCACGATGCCGCCCGTCGATCCGGCCGAGACCAGCGCCGCGGCCTGGCCCCGCCGGATCACCTGGCAGGCCACGGCCACACTTGACCGGGGGCGGCGCCAGCTGGCCAGCGCCCCCTCGTTCATGGCGATCGCATCGTCGGCCGGGACCAGCTGGAGCAGCCCAGCCGCTTCCTGGTGCTCGGCCAGCAGTGGCTGCAGCTCGGCGGGCTGGCCGGTCAGGATGACCGTCGACCGCAGCGCCGCGGCGGCGGCCGCGGCCCCGGCGACGACCTGCGCCGGGCCGTGATCACCGCCCATCGCGTTGACCACGATGGCGGCCCGGTCCGGGGCCGTGCCCGGCGCGTCGAGGATCATGCGAGGTTCCGGGGAACCCGGTCAGCCCGGCAGCGGCGGGCTGGCCCAGCCCGCCGCTGCCGGGCAGGCGGGCAAGGTGCGTCGAATGACCAGCATGGGGCCAAGCTTCTCATTGCTGGGCGCGGCTCGCACCGCTGCCCTGGGGCGGCTCGCCGGGCGGCTGTGCGGGCGGCTTGCCGGGCGCCCGGGGTGGGGCTGCCGGCGGCTGTGCGGCCCGGTACCGGGCCCGGGGGGCGCGTGGCGCAAATGCTGCTTAAGGTGCATAAGGGTAGTTATGGGTTGATGGCGGACTCGACATGATTGATGCTGGGCCTATCGGGTAACCATCTGTCACGATCTGGGGCTGGCGAGCGGGCAACGGGCGACGAGGCGCTCCGCGCATCCCTGGTCGTGCCGACACGGAGTCGCAGCTAGCGGACACCTGGCGCGCAGCTGACTGACGGGGCGTAACGAGCAAACCGTCAACGCCGCTTCAGAGTTTCCTCAACGTGCTCTCCTTGTATTGAGTCTTAGGTAGCGGGGTTAGTCCTGCCACGAGCGTCTGAGGGGGTGACCGCGGCGCGCAGATCGCAGCCGCCGGCCTGAACGATCCGTGTCCTGGCAGGGCCGCCCGGACACGACCGACCGGAGGGAGACGCGTGACTGGGATTCGGCAGACAGTGCCAGCGGCACCGGCGGCGGGACGGCGGTTCCGCGCGTACACCGCGAAACACCTGGATGCACTGACCGCGCGGGCCGGGCTCGGCGCTGCGGACCGGCTGGCGGTACGCGCCGTCGGGGCCGTGCTGCCTTTCCGCACCAACGCATATGTCGTCGAGGAGCTCATCGACTGGGCCGCTGCTCCCGATGACCCGATCTACCGCCTGGTGTTCCCGCAGGCTGACATGCTGCCCCCGGCCGACGTGCAGCAGATCTCCGCGCTGCTGGCCGCGGGTGCGGCCGAGCCGGAGGTCAGGGCGGCGGCGCACGAGGTCCGGATGCGGCTCAACCCGCACCCCGCCGGGCAGCTCGCGCTGAACATCCCCGACCTGGGCGATGAGCCGCTCCCCGGCGTGCAGCACAAGTACCCCGAGACGGTGCTGATCTTTCCCAAGCAGGGCCAGACTTGTCACGCCTACTGCGCGTACTGCTTCCGGTGGGCCCAGTTCGTCGACGAGCCCGATCTCAAGATGGCCACCACCGACGTGGACCGGGTGATGCACTACCTGCGGCAGCACCACGAGGTGAGCAGCGTGCTGATCACCGGCGGCGATCCAATGATCATGGGAGCTCCGGTGCTGCGCCGCTACATCGAGCCTCTGCTGGCCCCGGGCATGGAGCACATCGAGTCGATCCGGATCGGCAGCAAGGCCCTGGCCTACTGGCCCCAGCGGTTCGTCACCGACCCGGACGCCGACGACACGCTCCGCCTCTTCGAGCAGGTGGTGGCGTCTGGCCGGGCACTGGCGTTCATGGCGCACTTCTCGCACCCGAGGGAGCTGGAGCCGCCGCTGGTGGCCGAGGCGGTCCGCCGGATCCGGTCGGCCGGCGGTGTGATCCGTACCCAGGCGCCGCTGATCAGGACGATCAACGACGACCCGGCGATCTGGGCCGCGATGTGGCGGGCCCAGGTCCAGCTCGGCATGGTGCCGTATTACATGTTCGTGGAGCGGGATACCGGGCCGCAGGACTACTTCGCGGTGCCGCTGGCCCGGGCCTGCGGCATCTACCGCAAGGCCTACCGGCAGGTGTCCGGGCTGTGCCGGACGGTGCGCGGGCCGTCCATGTCGGCCACCCCGGGCAAGGTATGTATGGACGGGATCGCCGAGATCGCGGGCCAGCAGGTGTACGTCCTGCACATGATCCAGGCTCGCGATCACAGCCTGGTCGGCAAGCCGTTCTTCGCCCGGTACAACTCCGATGCCACCTGGATCTCCGATCTGGAGCCCGCGTTCGCGGCGCGGTTCCCGTTCGAGCCGGACCCGGAAGAAGTACCTGGCCTCTGGTCGCCCGCGGTGTTCGAGCCCGCGAGCTGACGGGCAACGCCCGCCTGCGGGCCTGCATGGCCCGCAGGCGGGCGTTCCGCCCTGGGCTCAGGTGCGGGTGCGCTCGCCGGCGGGGACATCCGGCACGATGTCCTCAGCCGTCCGGCGGCCCTCCTTGAGCAGCAGGCAGCTGAGCGCACCGATGGCCAGCAGGATGACCGGGAACACCATCGTCGAGCGCATCGCCGTCACGTAACCAAACGTGAACACGTCGTGGCCGATCCGCGCGAGTTCCGCCGCCAGGCGGGCCGGCAGCCCGGGCAGCGCCGAGCTGCCACCGTTCTGGCCCGCTCCGACCTGGATGCCGTTGCTGGCCGAATGCTTGATCTGCTCGACGAACTGGCCACGCACCCGGGCGGGCAGCGCGGCGGAACGGGTCGTGGCCTGACTGGTCATGGCCGATACCAGCCGGTTCTGCAATAGCGCGCCGACCGCGGCGGTGCCGATGACCAGGCCGCACTGCCGGACGGTGTTCAGCACCCCGGAGGCCGCCCCGGCCATCCGCGGGTCGATGTTCCGCATGGCCACCGTCACCATCGGCGCGAAGATGCAGCCCATCCCGATCCCGGCCACGATCAGCGCGGGGAGGAAGGCGTACCAGGCCGATGTCGTGGTGGCTTCGAGCGCGACCCAGGCCATCCCGCCGCCGAACAGTGCCAGCCCGGACATCAGGATGTACTTGCCGCCGATCCGGTCGGTGAACCGGCCAGCCACCGGGGCGATGAACATGGACAGCAGCGAGGCGGGCGCCATCGTCAGGCCCGCTTTCAGCGCGGAGAAGCCGAGCACCGACTGCAGGTAGATGGTGAACGGCAGGAAGATGCCCATCATGCCGATGGACAGCGTGCCGGACACCCAGTTCACCACCGAGTAGTTCCGGTCGCGGAACAGCGCGAACGGCACCAGTGGCTCCCGGTCCTGGGTCCGCCACTGCAGCAGCAGGAACGCGGCCAGCAGCAGCACGCCCAGCGCGAACACCAGCGGGATGCTGATGAACCCGGTGATCGTCCCCCAGTTGTACTTCTGCCCCTCGACCAGGCCGTAGCAGATGGCCAGCAGGGCCGCGCTGGCCAGCACCACCCCGGGCACGTCGATCCGGTGCCGCCGGCCTGGCCGCAGGTCCGGGATGATGAAGAAGGTAAGGATCAGGCAGGCCACGCCAAACGGCAGGTTGACGAAGAAGATCCAGCGCCAGTCGAACGCGGTGACCAGCAGCCCGCCGAGCGTCGGCCCGGCGATCGTGGCCACGCCGGCCACCGCGCCCCAGACGCCGAACGCCGCACCGCGGCGGTCGGCCGGGAACGTATTCGTGATGATGGTCAGCGTCTGCGGCATGAGCATGGCGGCGCCGAGGCCCTGCACGGCGCGGAACCCGATCAGCCAGCCCGCGCTCGGGGCCAGGCCGCACGCGGCGGACGCGGCGGTGAACACGCCGATGCCGAGGGCGAACATGATGCGTGGGCCGATCAGGTCGCCGAGCCGCCCCGCCGTGATGACCAGGACCGCGAGGACCAGCGCGTAGGCGTTGATCACCCACAGGATGTCGTCCAGCGAGGCATGCAGTCTGGTGATCATGTCCGGGATCGCGATGTTCACGATCGTCAGGTCCAGCAGGGTCATGAAGAACCCGAGTGAGACGACCAGCAAGACCGCCCACGGATTCGCCCGGAATTTCGTCACCGACTGCTCCTCTATTTGCCGCTGGCCCGCCCGTCCCCTCCGGCTCCGCAGGCGAAGGCCAACGATCCTGATCGTAGACCGGAGCACCGACAGATCCTCCGGACGGCTGACCGGTTAGTCAATCGGTTAGCCAATCCGAACCCCGTTCGGTTGGCGCTGGAGCGGCGCGAAGTATGCTCCCGGCCATGAATCTGAACGGAACCGCGGCGATCATCTCTGGTGCGGCCAGTGGCCTGGGCGCGGCGGTGGCCCGCAGGCTCGCGGCCGCGGGCGTCAAGCCCGTCGTCGCCGACCTCAACGAGGAGCAGGGCAAGGCGGTAGCCGAAGCAGCGGGCGGCCTGTTCGTGAAGACCGACGTGGCCGACGAGAACTCGGTCACCGCGGCGGTGCAGGCGGCCGCGTCGCAGGGCGTGCCGCTGCGGATCGTGGTGAACTGCGCTGGCATCGGCTGGGCCGCGCGGACCGTCGGCCGGGACGGGACCCCACACGATCTCGCGTCGTTCCGCAAGGTCATCGACATCAATCTGATCGGTACGTTCAACCTGATGCGGATCGCCAGCGCGGCCATCGCGCAGACCGAGCCCGCCGATGCGGACAACCTGCGCGGCGTGGTCATCAACACCGCGTCCGTGGCGGGCCTGGAGGGGCAGACCGGCCAGATCGCCTATTCCGCCTCCAAGGGCGGGATCATCGGGATGACCGTCCCGGCGGCCCGCGATCTCGCCGCCATCGGCGTGCGGGTGAACACGATCTGCCCGGGCATCATCGACACCCCCATCTACGGGACCGGCCCGACCAGCGAAGAGTGGAAGGCCAAGCTGGCCGCGCCGGTGGTTTTCCCCAAGCGGATGGGGAGCAGCGAGGAGTTCGCCCACCTGGTCCAGGCGCTCATCGAGAACGACTACATGAACGCCGAGGTGATCCGGTTCGACGGCGGGATCCGCTTCCAGCCCAAGTAGCCGTCCGGGCTACCAGCCGTGGAACTGGCCTTGCGCGGTCCAGACGGCGGCCAGCGCCGCCAGGCCCGCCAGGCCGGCCACGGTGGCCAGCACCCGGCGGGCCGGCTGGCCGGCCGACCAGCGCAGGCCGGCCAGGGCGAGCCGCCGGGTCAGCCCGATCAGGATGTAGAGCGAGCCGGCCAGCGACAGGGCGACCAGGGCGATGCCGAGCGCGTCGAGGGCGGCCACCGGGTAGCGGTGCCCGTCCAGCGCGGTGGACAGCAGATACGCCTGCCGGCGCCCGGAATGCCACAGCGCCCGGTTGATCTGGGGCAGGTGCAGGACCAGGTAGCCGAGGCTGACCGCGAGCAGCGGGATGACGCACAGCACCCAGCTGGTCACGACGATCCTGGCGCGGCGGCGGAGGCCGGTGACCCGTGGGTCCCGCGGGCCCTTCGCGAGGGCGCCGCGCAGGATAGGGGCGACCCGGGCGAACAGATCCGGCACGCCGACCAGGTCGCTGAGGATGAAGTAGCCATCGAACCGGACGAACGGGAGTAGCTGCTCCAGCATCTCCAGGTGGGTGATGGCGATGACCAGGAGCAGCACCTGGGCCGAGGTGACCGCGTAGATGCCGGCCAGCGCCAGCATGAATACCAGGTTGAAGTAGAGGCCGCCAAGGTCGGTGCGCAACCGCCCGCCGCGGCTGAGCCGGTACGAGTCGGTGACGTTGGTGAAGAACGACGGCCAGATCAGGTAGATACCGACACCGATCCGGCCCGGCCGCGCGCCGCCGTAGCGGCAGCCGGTCGCGTGACCGCACTCGTGGAACGCGGCCGAGATCACGGTCAGGCCGACCACCACGAGCAGGTCCACCGGGTCGCGTAGCACCTGCGCCAGCCCGCCGCCCAGGCCGTGGATGACGAACAGCCAGTAGTCCAGGGCCAGCACGCTGCCGATGACGGCAATGACCAGGGGCTGGCGGAACAGCGGCCGGAGCAGCGTACCGGCCACGTTCGCCACGGGCTCGGGCAGCAGCGTGCCCCGGGCCCGGAGGGCGAGCAGTGGGCTGGCCGTCGGTGCGGCGGCGGGGGCGCCCGGCCTGGCCACGATGCCCAGCGGGATCAGCTTGGCCGCGATGACATGGCGGACCTGGTCAGCGGTGAGCGTCCGGCCGAGGTCGGCGGTGACCAGCTCCGGCGATGGCGGCTGCGTCCCGCGAGCCATCGATGCGGCAGGTCACCCGGTACAGCAGCGGGGACATCTGGATGACCTGGCCGTCGGCCCGCCGGACCAGCGACGGAGGCTGCCGGTAGCCGGAATTCTGGTACTCGCCGAGCAACTCGACGCCGTCGGCGAGCCGGGGCACCGCAGCGGACTCGGCCCGGATCGGCCGGGGACGGCACAGCGGTGGCCCGTTCGGCGGGCTGGTGCCCGGTGGCTACCGTCATGACGTGCTCCTCCCTGGACAGGGAAAGGACCGCCCGGGCCCCCGGGCGGTCCCTCCCTCCCACTGCGCTTTTCCCCTCCGAAGAGCACAGCGGGGGGCATTCGGTTCAGGCCAGATCGCCGCTACAGGACGTTGCCGGAGCCCAGGCTGAGGATGTTGTTCAGGCTGCCGTTGGCAATGGCCACGTTGACCAGGCCGGACTGAGCCGTGTTGCCGTAGCCGTTCTGGATGAAGACGGAGCTCGAGCCGCCGGAGCCGCACTTCGGGTGGCATACCCAGAGCGTTTCCCGGCTCGGCAACAGCTCGGCGTGCTCGAGCTCGAGGTCCTGCATGGTCACGGCAGGGCGAGTGGACATGGAGCCTCCTTTTGGAGTGATCCGCCTCGGTCGGGCAGATCAGGGTGCCCGCGGCTGCGGGCGCTCGGGTCTCAGGGACCGCCCGGCACCCCTGTGGTGACGGGCCCGAAGCTGATGTACGCTCTCTGCCGTACATATCGTTCGGCCATGACCGTACAGTAATGTTTACCGGTGAGTAAGGCAAGAACTGCGGATCGCGACCGAATCCCGACGGATCGACACGGTTAGGGTGGTCATGGCGGCGGATGCGGCAGGGGACGAACAGAGTCCCGGTCAGGACCGCCCGCGCACCGCCGCCACAGCGATGGAGCCTGGTACGAACCCCCTGCAGCGCCTGATCCAGGATCGGCTGCGCGAGCGGGGGTTGTCGTACGGCGACGTGGCCCGGCGCGGCGGGCTGCCCCGGTCCACCATCTACACGCTGGCGACGACGCGCAACCTGGCCCGGCCACCCCGCCCAGCCACCCTGGACGGGCTGGCCAGAGGCCTCGATGTCCCGATCTCCACGGTCCGGGCGGCCGCCGCCGAGTCCACCGGGCTGCACTACTACGACGACGTCCCAGCCAGCCCGGAGCGTCCGGGCGACCCGGAGCGCGAGCTCCTCATCGCCAGCATTGACGAGCTGACACCGGAAGACCGCCGTCATGTGGCCGCGCTGGTCGAATCGCTCCGGCGCCGGGCGGCGCCCGAATCCACGGACCGCTAGCGCCGTGCCCGGCGGCCGCGGCCCGGACCGGTACCGCGGCGGACCGGCAGCCGGCCCGGTGCGGCTGGGCACCGCCGGCCGGGCCGGGCATCCGTCCCGGCCCAGCTGCGCGCGCACCGCTAGTCCACCGGCCCGATAGCCGGTACGCCGAGTTGCTTGGCCAGCTCCCCGTAGGGACCCTCGGGCAGCACCACCCGGGCCACCCGCAGGATGATCCTGGGATCTTCGCCAGGAGGCCGCAGCACGAAGACCCGGCCGGCCTGCTCGTCGCACGTCACGACGAGCCGATCGTGGTCGGCCACGACGATGCAGGGCCGTTCCGCGCCCGGCGGCTCGGACGGGTTAGGGCCGGATACGGCCAGGTCCGTCTGGGCAGCCTGGTCGCGATGGCGATGGCCTACCGTCATCAGCGCCTCGGCGAGGAAGGTCAGCACGATCAGCAGTCCGACCGCGAGCAGCACGGTCTTGAGCCAGGCCGGCATCCCGGCCGCGCTGGGCGCTCCCGTTGTCCTCGGCACGGCACGGTGCGCGGTGCCTGCCGGGGGCGGTGGTGGTGCTGCCAGGTGCGGCTGGGTGGCCGGGCTCGGCCTGCTGCTGGGCGATGTCGTAGCCGCCGGGCCCGGGACGGTGAGCACGGTGCCGGGGTGGATCGTGTTCGGGTCGGGCCCGATGGCCTGCCAGTTGGCCTCGTACAGGGTTAGCCAGCCGCCAGGCAGGGCCAGCCGGGCCGCGATGCCGGACAAGGTGTCTCCGGCCGTGACCGTGTAGCGGGCGGGCAGTGTCCCGCTGGGCAGCATGAGCACGGTGCCGGGACGGATCGTGTTCGGGTCGCGGCCGATGGCCCGCCGGTTGGCCGCATACAGGGCCGGCCAGCCACCATGGACGGCGAACCGGGTGGCGATGCTGGACAGGGTGTCGCCGTACTGCACGACGTACTTGGTGACCGGCGGCCTGGCCGCGGTCACTGGCGCCGCAGGGGCGCTCTGCAGGCTGGTGAGGATGACCTCGGTACTGCTCGCGGTGCGCGTGCTCGCGTGGGCCGGGTGCACGGATCCCGTGCTGCCGATCGCCATCAGGATGATCGGCAGAATGCTCCAGGCGAGCATCACGCACGCGGACTTGGTCCACGTACGCATGATGCTTTCACTTTCCTTCCAAGGGGATCAGCGCCGAACGCTGCTGGTCCGGACGCCGAAGAAACGGGCCGGTGTGGAAGGAAAGGACTTACGCGGGCGGTACCTCGGGCAGGTAAGACCGCCAGATCGACTTCGCGGCGGCCCGCCGGGCCAGCCGCAGCAAAACCAGGGTGCGCTGGGTGATCAGCCTGTCGCTGAGGCCGGCCTGCAGCCCGCCACCGCTGCTCCCGCCGATGGTGCTCCCCGGGGCGCCGCTGCCGGTTGGGCCGCCGCCCGCACCGCCCGGCAGCCGGGGCAGCGTCGAGGAGGGCGACACCGGCGCGCTGCCGTCACCCAGCGGTGCCGACAGCGAGCGCAGGCCCTGGGCCAGCCCGGCCGCCGCGGCGGCGGCCACGGACCCGCCTCCGGGCTGAAGTGACGAGGTCGCACCCGAGGCGCTCGGGCCGGCCGGGCTAGCTGGGTTGGGCACGACCGTCCCGGTAACACCAGGCACGGTGCTGGTGACGGCGGGGAGGACGGACCCGGTGACGCCGGTCAGGGTGCTGGTGACGGCGGGGAGGACGGACCGGTGACGCCGGTCAGGGTGCTGGTGACGGCGGGGAGGACGGACCCGGTGACCCCGGTGAGGGTGCTGGTGACGGCGGGGAGGACGCTGCCCGTCACGCCGGTGAGGGTGCTGGTAACGGCCGGGAGGACCGATCCGGTGACGCCGCTGAGGGTGCTGGTGACGGCCGGGAGGACGGACCCGGTGACGCCGGTGAGGGTGCTGGTGACGGCCGGGAGGACGCGACCCGGTGACGCCGGTGAGGGTGCTGGTGACGGCGGGGAGGACGCTGCCCGTCACGCCGGTCAGGGTGCTGGTGACGGCGGGGAGGACCGACCCGGTGACGCCGGTCAGGGTGCTGGTGACGGCGGGGAGCACGGACCCGGTGACGCCGGTCAGGGTGCTGGTGACGGCCGGGAGCACGGACCCGGTGACGCCGGTCAGGGTGCTGGTGACGGCCGGGAGGACCGATCCGGTGACGCCGCTGACGGTGCTGGTGACGGCGGGGAGCACGGATCCGGTGGCCCCGGTCGACGGTGCTGGTGACGGCGGGGAGGACGGATCCGGTGGCCCCGGTCGCGGTGCTGGTGACGGCCGGGACCGTGCTGCCGGTGATCCCGCTGACCGTGCTGGTGACGGCCGGGAGGACCGATCCGGTGGCCCCGGTCGCGGTGCCTGTGACGGCGGGGACCGCGCTGCCGGTGATCCCGCTGACCGTGCTGGTGACGGCGGAGCCGGTGGACCCGGCGGCGGCGGCGGTCTTGGTGATCCCGCTGACCGTGCTGGTGACGGCCGGCTGGGTGTGGGCGGTGACGCTGGCGATCGTGCCGGTCAGCCCGGACAGTGGGCTGGCTGGGCTCGGTCCGGGGACGGCCGGCGTGGCGGTGGGCTGGGCCGCGGTGGTCTGGGTGTTGCCAGGCAGGGCGCCGGTGACGGTGGATGCGGCGCTAGTCGCAGCGGGCTGTGCGCCGGCCGCGACCTGGCTGACCGTGCTGGTGACGCTGGCCACTGAGGACGCCGGGGCGGTGGCGGGCTGCGCCGCGGCGGGCTGGCTCGCGGCGGGCTGGCTCGCGGCGGGCTGGCTCTGCGGGGTTGACCCGTGGCTGCTGCCCAGGCCCTGGGTCACGCTGCTGACGGTCCCGGTCACGCCGCTCACGGTGCCGGTCACGCTGCCCACGGCACTGGTCACGCCGCCCGTGGCCGGGTGCTGCGAGCCGGTCGCTGGGCTCGCGCCGCTGGTGCGGGTGGCGGCCGGCGGAGGCGGGGCGCTCGCCGGGGCGGCGGGCTGGCTGGCCGGGTTCGGCTGGCTGGCCGGCTGCGCGGCGCTGGGCTGGGCCGGACCGGGCTGCGGCGAACTCGGGCGGCGTCGCAGCGGGTGGCGTCGGACCGGGCTGGGAGGAGCCGGGCGACGGCGGTGGGGTGGGCTGGGTGAGGCTCTGGACGGCGCCTGTGGCCGCTCCGGTGAGCGAGCTCAGCGCAGACCCGGCACCGCTGGATCCCGACGAACTGGATCCCGACAAACCTGGCTCGGTCGCGGCCGAGGCACGGCCCGCAATAAGGAACGCGAAAATGAGCGCTGCGGCGATCCCCCCGCAGACGCACCAAAAAACCCTCAGAGCCTGGCCTAAGGCTCGCGTGAGGGTTGCGGACCCCTCCACGGCACGGACACTACACCGGGGTACCGATAATCATCCATACCTACCCGCCAGTTATGTCCGGGCAGAACCGTCGGTGCGATCGCCTAGAAGGGTGCTTAGCTGCATGAACACAGCCGGTGGGGCTGAGGAACGTATCCGTTTCGGAGAAAGGGTGATCCAGTCATGAACTTCGCGCAATCGGACAATTCCGATGCGGTGGTGCAATGCGCGGTGGACGGTCAGATAGCGGTCGTCACGATCAACCGGCCACACGCGCGCAACGCCGTGAACGAGGCGGTCGCGGCTGGCATGGCGGCCTGCTTCGATGAGCTGGACGAACGCAAGGACGTCCAGGTCATCGTGCTGACCGGGGCTGGCGGTACGTTCTGCGCGGGGATGGATCTCAAGGGCTTCCTGGCCGGGGAGGACCCGACGTCGGGGGGCCGTGGCTTCGCCGGGATCGTGGAACGCCCGCCGGCCAAGCCGATCATCGCCGCCGTCGAAGGCTACGCGCTGGCCGGCGGGTTCGAGGTGGCGCTGTCCTGCGACTTGATCGTGGCCAGCGAGGACGCCAGCTTCGGCCTGCCGGAAGTGACCCGCGGCTTGGTCGCCGCGGCCGGCGGCCTGCTCCGGCTGCCTCGCCGGATCCCTTACCACCTGGCTATGGAAATCGCACTCACTGGAAAGCGGCTGCCCGCCGACCGGCTGCACCAGGCCGGGCTGATCAACCACCTGGCGCCGGCTGGCGAAGCGCTCGCCGCGGCCCGCGAGCTCGCCGCCCGGATCAGCCAGAACGCCCCGCTCGCCCTGGCCGCCACCAAGCGGGTCATCATGGAGTCGGTGGACTGGCCCGCCGAGGAAGCCTTCGCCCGTCAGGGCTTGATTGCCGGGCCTGTCTTCGGTTCGGCCGACGCCATGGAGGGGGCACTGGCGTTCGGTGAAAAGAGGCCCCCAGTGTGGCGCGGCGAGTGAGCGGTGCTCGCCCGCTCAGCCAGCGCTGCCAGGGACTTTTTCCTGCGCTTTGCGGTACCTAGCTGGGCGGCCCGGCCACGCGGGCGCCGCGAGGCCGCATAGGATCGGGCCCGAAACGACCCGACCACACTCTCGTTGGGGACATCCATGTGCGGAATCGTCGGCTGCCTGGCCCTCGCCCTCGAGGCCGACCCGGACCAGGGCTGGGTGCAGACCGCTACCGAGCGGATCAGCCATCGCGGCCCAGACGACGAAGGGTTCTACAGCCGATCCTGACGTGGCTCTGGGGTTCCGTCGGCTGGCGATCATCGACCTGTCCCCGGGTGGGCATCAGCCGATGCGGTCCGCGGACGGCCGGTACTGGATGGTCTACAACGGCGAGATCTACAACTACCTGGAACTCGGCCAGGAACTGCGGCAGCAGGGCGTGGCGCTGCGCTCGTCCTCGGACTCCGAGGTGCTGCTGGAGATGTACGCCCGGGTGGGCAAGGACGTGGTGCACCGACTGCGCGGCATGTTCGCGTTCGCCATCTGGGACACCTGGACGCGGGAGCTGTTCTGCGCCCGGGATCAGTTCGGGATCAAGCCGTTTTACTACACGATCGACCCGGACCCGGCCCCGGCGCAGGACTGGGCCCGGGGGTGCCGCCGCGGACCAGCCGGGCTGGCCTGGTGGGCCGGCTGAGCAGCCGGGCTGGCCTGGTGGCCCGGCGCAGCAGCCGGGCTGGCCTGGTGGGCCGGCTGAGCAGCCGGGCTGGCCTGGTGGCAGGCTGAGCAGCCGGGCTGGCCTGGTGGCCCGGCGCAGCAGGCAGGTTGGCCTGGTGGGCCGGCTGAGCAGTCTGGCTGGCCTGGTGGCCCGGCGGAGCGCCAGGGCCAAGGCGGCGGCGGGCCGGTCCAGCAGTCGGCATGGGACGCGCCGCCTTCGGGTGGCCGGCACGCGGGCGGCCCGGCGGCCCGGCCCGCCACGGCCAGCGCGCCAGCGAGCCGCGGCGGCGGACGGCATGCTGCCGGGCGGAGCCAGCCGTCCGGCAGCCCGGCAGGACCAGCAGCCAGCCTGCCTGGCAGCGGTGCGCCTGGCAGCGGCGCGCCTGGCAGCGGCGCGCTGGGGGCGGGTTCGGGCCTGGTGCGCCGGCGGGCGGGTTCGCCGGAGACGGCCGGGGTGTTGCCGGGTTCACCGGCGCCGGCCGCCTGCTCCGGTTCGCTTCAGAACGAAAGTGCCTGGCCAGTCCCGGTGAGCTGGGCCGGCTGAGACGGCGATGCGCTGCGCCGCTACCTGGCGTTCCAGTACGTTCCGCCGCCCGAGGCGCTGACCCCGCCGATCCGGGTGCTGCCGCCGGGGCACGCCATCATCGCCCGGCCGGGCGGCGCCGTGGACGTGTACCGGTACTGGCGGGCCGACCTGCGCCCGGCCCCGGCGCCCAGCCAGGGCAGCGCCGAGGCGATCCTGGCCGCGATGCGCGACTCGGTCGCCGTGCACCTGCGCAGTGACGCGCCGCTCGGTGCCTTCCTGTCCGGCGGCATCGACTCGGCCGCGATCTGTGCGCTGGCCGCCGAACACCGTCCCGACCTGCTCGACTTTCACCGTCGGCTTCGAGCGCGAGGGATACAGCGAGATCGACCGGGCGCAGGAGACGGCGGCCGCGCTCGGGGTGAAGTCGATCCCGTATGTGATCACGGCGGAGGAGTTCTTCACCCACCTGCCGCGGATCATCTGGCATCTGGACGACCCGATGGCGGACGCGGCGGCGGTGCCGCTGTGGTTCGTCGCCCGGGAGGCCAGCAAGCACGTCAAGGTGGTGCTGTCCGGCGAGGGCTCGGACGAGCTGTTCGGCGGGTACGCGATCTATCACCAGCCGGGCGTGGTCCGGGCCGGGGAGCGGCTGCCGGACCTGGCCCGGATGCCGCTGAAGCGGGCCGCGTCCATGATCCCGGCCGGCGTCAAGGGGAAGGGGTTCCTGGAGCGGACCTCGACCCCGCTGCGGGAGCGCTACATCGGCAACGCGCACGTGTTCGCCGGGCCGCAGATGGACCTGGTGGCCCGGGCACCGGCCACACCGGCGTCCAGCACCTACGCGGTCACCGCGCCGGTCTACGATCAGGCCGCCGAGGCGGGCCTGGACGACACGTCCACCATGCAACTGGTGGACATCAACACCTGGCTGCACGGCGACATCCTGGTCAAAGCGGACCGGATGACGATGGCGCACAGCCTGGAGCTGCGGGTGCCGTTCCTGGACCGTGAGGTGATGGGGGTGGCGTCCCGGCTGGCCCGCGAGGAGAAGATCGCCGCGGGGACCACGAAACTGGCGTTGCGCCAGGCGATGAGCTCGGTGCTGCCGCAGGCCGCCGCGGAACGAGCCAAGCTGGGCTTCCCGGTGCCGATCGGGTTCTGGCTCAAGGGTGAGATGTACGGCTACGCCGAGCGGGTGCTGCGCGAGGCGCGGACCGACCAGTGGATCGACCGGCAGGCCGCGCTTGGCCTGCTCGAGCAGTTCCGGGCGGGCGACCCCGAGGTCAGCTGGCGGCACATCTGGGTGCTGCTGGTGTTCTCGCTCTGGCACCAGATCTACGTCGAGCGGGTGTACGACCCGGCCGCGCTGGGCTGGGAGCGTGCGCCCAGCTCCGGGAACGGCCTGGTAATTCGGGCTTGGCTCAACGGGCCGGGCTCAGGCCGGGCCAGGCTCGGGCCGCGGCGTGCCGTCAGCTCGCCGGGCTCAGCCGGCCGGGGCGAAACCGGGGCCCTTGCCCGGTCCGTAGGCCGAGAGCTTGTCCCGCAGCCGCCCGCGGCCGCGGTGCAGCCGGGACATCACGGTGCCGATCGGCGTGCCCATGATCTCGGCGATCTCTTTGTACGCGTACCCCTCGATGTCGGCCAGGTACACCGCAACGCGGAACTCCTCGGGCAGGTCGCGGAGCGCGCGCAGGATCTCGGAGTCGGCCAGCCGGTCGAGCGCTTCCGCCTCGGCCGACCGGGCCTGGGCGGCCAGCGGGTCGGCGGGCAGCTGCCATTCCTGGAAGTCACCGCTGGACGCCTGCCGTGGCTCGCGGCGCCGCTTGCGGTAGCTGTTGATGAACGTGTTGGCCAGGATGCGGTGCAGCCACGCCTTCAGGTTGGTGCCCGGGCGGAACTGGTGGAACGCGGCGTAGGCCTTGGCTGAGGTCTCCTGGACCAGGTCCTCGGCGTCGGTAGGGTTGCGGGTCATCCGGAGCGCAGCCGGGTAGAGCTGACCGAGGAACGGCACGACGTCCTGTTCGAACCGCCTGTCCCGGTCCGGCGCGTCTTCGCTAGTCCCCATCGGCTGCTCCACTCGATAGTTACCCTGTCAACTGTAGAGACGGATGAGAACGCTCACTCGGCTCGGTGACACGGGTCACATTTTTTTCCCCGCTTGTTCGTGGTTCATTCCTACCCGGTCAACCTGAATGATTCCTGAAGATGGGCTGTGAGCAACGCAGGTGCGCACAGTAGTGATTCGTTGCCCCATCAGCTGCCGGACTGGTCTGCGGCCAGCATGACCTCGATGCCGGTTTGACCAGCCAGTTTGTGCTGCGCAGGCGCTTGGGGAGTCGGGTCTGGTGGCGGCTGCCTGGCGGCTTGGCGCGGCCACGGTGACCGGCTGGTCGGACGCCGAGCATCGGCTGGCGGAGCAGGCCGCGTCAATGGAGCAGGCCGGGCCGGTAGACCAGGCCGGGCCGGTGGAACATGGCGGGCCGGTGGAACATGGCGGGCTGGTGTGGCCGGGGCTGGACCTTGACGCGGCCCGGGACGAGATCCGGCGTGGCGGCGACCCGCTGGGTGCGGCGTTCTGCGCGCTGCGTGATCCGGCCCGGCGGCGGCCGCTTGGCCAGACGTTCACCCCGCCAGCGGTCATCGACAGCATGATCTCCTGGGCGGCCGGTACCGGATGCGGCCCGGCGCGGGTGGTCAACCCCGGCTCCGGATCGGCCCGGTTCCTCATCGCGGCCGGCCGCCGGTGGCCCGAGGCCAGCCTGGTCGGGGTGGAGATCGACCCGGTGGCCGCGATCATCGGCCGGGCCAGCCTGGCCGCGGCCGGGCTGGCCGCACGGTCCCGGATCATCCTCGGCGACTACCGCGCCGTGGCCCTCCCGCCCGGCCCGGGCCCGACCCTGTTCCTGGGCAACCCGCCCTACGTCCGGCATCACCACATCGGGCCGGAGTGGAAGGACTGGCTGCGCCGCGCCGCGGCCGGGCAGGGTTTGCCGGCCAGCGGGCTGGCCGGGCTGCATGCGCATTTCTTCCTGGCCACCGCGCGGCACGCGCAGCCAGGGGATCTCGGCGCGCTGATCACGGCGGCCGAGTGGCTGGACGTGAACTATGGCCGCCTGGTCCGTGATCTGCTGCTCGGACCGCTCGGCGCCGAGTCGGTGCACCTGGTCGAGCCCGCCGTGCCGGTGTTCGCGGACGCCTTCGCCACCTCGGTCATCACCTGCTTCCATCCCGGCCAGGCCGCCGGCGCGGTGCGGCTGGCCCGGGTCGACAGCCCCGCTGAGCTGGGATCACTAGCCGACGGCAGCCCGGTGCCGGCCGCTGTGCTGCGGGACGCGGCACGCTGGGGCCCGCTGCTCCGCGGCATGCCGTCCCGGCGAGGCCCGCTGACCAGCGGGCCCCGTCCCGCGCAAGTGCCCCCGGCCCCCGGGCCGGGCGCGGCCGGCCTCGGGCGGGAGGCGGCCGCCCTCGGTCCGGGGTCGGCTGGCCGGGCGCAGTGGATACGGGTCGGTCTGCCGGACGGTCACGTCGAGCTGGGCGAGTTGTGCCAGGTACACCGGGGCCAGGTGACCGGGGCCAACGCGGTGTGGGTGGTCTCCGAGCCGCACGCCCTGATCCCGGCCCGCTTCCAGTTCGCCGCAGTGACCAGGGCGCGCGAGCTGTTCGCGGCGGACGGCGTGCTGCCGCCGGGCGCTGCGCTGCGCCGGGTCATCGACCTGCCCGCCGACCTGGCCGAGCTGGCCGACGCGGAGCGGGCCGCGGTGGCCCGCTTCCTCCGCTCGGCATCGGCCGCGGGGGCGGCCGACGGCTACGTGGCCCGGCACCGTACGCCGTGGTGGCGGGTCCGGCTGGCCGAACCCCCGCCCATCCTGGCCAGCTACATGGCCCGGCGGCCGCCCGCGTTCGTGCGCAACCTGGCCGGGGCCCGGTTCCTGAACATCGCGCACGGTCTCTACCCGCGCGAGCCACTGCCGCCCCGGTTGCTCGACGCGCTGGCCGGCTACCTCAGCCGGTCGGTGAGCACCGGCCAGGGCCGGGTCTACGCCGGTGGTCTGGTCAAGTTCGAGCCACGGGAAATGGAGCGCCTCCCGGTCCCCACCCCGGCCTGCTCGTCACTGCGGGTCAGGAGTGTCCAGTGTGACGGCCGTTGCTCGTTCTCATCATGCGGCGACTCGTGATCATGAATTTGGTGCTACTAGATGCGCACCAAAGTCATGATCACGATTACCGGCCTGCTGGTGGTGCTGGGGGTACCAGCATGCGGGACGGCGGGGGTGCGGGCGCTAGATCCAGCCGTGGTACCACATGTGCGACAGCCAGGACGTGTACGGGATGATCTGGCCCGCGATGATCGGGTACAGGTAGGCGAAGTTCAGCAGCACCCCGAGCAGATACGCGCCGGCTACCGCCGCGCCCACCGTGCGCCGGGTGGTGGACGCCTGCGTGGACCCGATGATCAGCCCCAGACACAGCGTGATCGAGATGATCAGGAACGGCTCGAACTCCAGCGCGTAGAAGAAGAACTCGGTCCGGTGGTCGTGCAGCGCGAACCAGAACCAGGGCAGCCAGCCCACGGCCACGCTGAGCAGCACCGCCCCGGCCCGCCAGTCACGCCGGGTCAGCCACCAGCCGAGGCACACGATCAGGGTCGCGATGGAGGCCCACCAGATCAGCGGCGTGCCGATGGCCAGCACCTCCTGCGCGTTGCTGGAGGCGCAGACCCCCTTGCCGCCACCGGCCGGGCAGGCCCAGTAGAACGCCACCGGCCTGCTCATCACCAGCCAGGTCCAGGGCTGCGACTGGTACGGGTGATGCGTGGTCAGGCCGAGGTGGAACTGGAGGATCTGCTTCTGGTACTCCAGGAACGAGGCAATCGCGGCGATCACCGGGGTATGGATGCCATTCGCGGCGGCCCACTGCCGGTCATAGCCGGAGTTGGTGAAGAACCAGCCGGACCAGGTGACCAGGTACACCCCGAGGGGCAGCAGGCCGAACCAGGCGGGCAGCCAGCGATTCTGCTTCAGCACGGCGGGCAGCCCACCGGGCAGGCCGGCCGCCCGGCGGGCACCGCAGTCCCACGCGATGAGCAGGGCGGTGAAGCCGAGCACGTACCAGATCGCGTCCCACTTGGAGGCCAGGGCCAGCCCGATGCACACCCCGGCACCGATCCGCCACCTGGTGACCCAGACCCGGGGGGCAGCGAACCCGCCGGGGGATTCCTCGGCCGCCGCGGTCAGCCGGGCCCGGGTGAGGTCGCGGTCCACCACCAGGCAGCCGAACGTGGCCAGCACCCAGAACATCAGGAAGATATCCAGCAGCGCGGTCCGGCTCATCACGAACTCGAGCCCGTCCAGCGCCATCAGCAGGCCCGCCACGCAGCCGAGCAGCGTGGACCGGGTCATCCGGCGGGTGATCCGGGCCAGCAGCAAGATGGCCAGCGACCCGATCAGCGCGGTGGCGAACCGCCAGCCGAACGGGTTCAGCCCGAACGTCCACTCACCGAACGCGATGAACAGCTTGCCCAGCGGCGGGTGCACGACGAATTCGCCGCCGTGGGTGAAAATATGTGCATCCCCACGGACCAGCAGCGCGTTGCGGCCGGCGATGTAGTTGTGCTCGACGCCGAAGCGCTGGATGCCGAGCGCGTCCGGCACGTAGTACGTCTCATCGAAGATCACGCTCTTCGGCACGCCCAGCCGGTTGAACCGCAGGAACGCGCCGAACAGGGTGACCAGCACCGGGCCCGCCCAGCCCCAGAACTCGCTGCCGGGCATGACCGGCAGCAGCCGGGCGCGCAGCGCGGATGCCGGTGTGGTGGTGTCGGCGACCGGCTCGGCGGCCGCCCGGGATCCAATCATCGGTCACATGGTATGGGTGCGGGACACCATCTGGTGGGCCAGATCACGACGTATCGCCGCGGGGTAATAGCCAGCCAGGTCACCGGGCAGGCGGCCCGCACGTAACGTGGTCCCCGGCATGAACAGCAGCGACAGCAGCACCCCGGCGCGCACCGGCACGCTGACCGTGGCCGCCGTGCCCATCGGCCGGCCCGGCGACGCGTCGCCGCTGCTCGCCCACGCGCTGGCCACCGCGCCGGTGATCGCGGCCGAGGACACCCGGCGGCTGCGCAGGCTGGCCGCCGCGCTCGGCGTCGACCCCACCGGGAAGATCATCTCCTACTACGAGGCGGTGCAGCGGAGCCGCGAGCCGCGGCTGATCGAGACCCTGCTGGCCGGCCAGGACGTACTGCTGGTCACCGACGCGGGCATGCCGGTGATCAGTGACCCCGGCTACCGGCTGGTGGCCGCGGCCGCCGCGGCGGGCGCGACGGTCACCGTGCTGCCCGGGCCGTCCGCGGTCATCGCCGCGCTGGCCGTGTCCGGACTGCCCACCGACCGGTTCTGCTTCGAAGGCTTCCCGCCGCGCAAGGCGGGCGAGCGGGCCCGGCGGCTGGCCGAACTGGCCACCGAGCCCCGGACCATGGTGTTCTTCGAATCCCCGCGACGGCTGGCCGTCACGCTGGCCGACCTGGAGCAAGCCTTCGGGCCGGACCGCCGCGCGGTGGTCTGCCGTGAGCTGACCAAGACCCACGAGGAAGTGCGCCGCGGCACCCTGGCCGAACTAGCCGCCTGGGCCGATGACGGCGTGCTGGGCGAGATCACCCTGGTCGTGCACGGCGCGACAGCGACCGCGGCCGGGAGCGCACCGGGCGGCACGGCCAGCCGCACCCCCAGCCAGGCAGCGGAAGAAGTCGAACGGCGGGTCGCGACCGGCCAGCCGCGGAACGCCGCCATCGTGGCGGTGGCCCAGGAGTCCGGGCTGCGCCGGGCCGAGGTGTATGACGCGGTGGTGGCCACCCGGCAGCAGAGCCGCCAGCAGGGCCGCGCCGCCGACCCCGGGGCGGGCCCGCAGTCCAGGTAATCCGGTCGGCGGCTGTCCGGCCTGGCCCTAGGCTGTGACCATGTCCGCTACGACCCGTCACATTCTCACCGCGCCTGGCCTGGCCCTACGCGAACGGCCCCCGGCACATCGGCCATGTCTCCGGCTTCGGCCTGCCGTCCGACATGTTCAGCCGGTACCAGCGGATGGCGGGCAACCGGGTGCTGATGGTCAGCGGCACCGACGAGCACGGCACGCCGATCCAGGTCACCGCGGACGCGGAAGGGCTGACCGCACGCCAGCTCGCCGACCGGTACAACCGGGTGATCGCGGAGGACCTGCGCTCGCTCGGCCTGTCCTATGACCTGTTCACCCGGACCACGACGCGTAACCACTACGCGGTGGTCCAGGATCTCTTCCTCGGCCTGCTGAAGAACGGCTACATCTTCCCGCAGACCACGCTGGGCGCGATCTCCCCGTCCACCGGCCGCACCCTGCCCGACCGGTACATCGAGGGCACCTGCCCGATCTGTGGCTACGAGCACGCCCGCGGTGACCAGTGCGACAACTGCGGCAACCAGCTCGACCCGGTGGACCTGATCAACCCCCGGTCCAAGATCAACGGGGAGACGCCCAGGTTCACCGAGACCGAGCAGTACTTCCTCGACCTGCCCGCGTTCACCGAGGTGCTCGGCAAGTGGCTGCAGAGCAAGCAGGGCCAGTGGCGGCCGAACGTGCTCAACTTCTCGCTCAACCTGCTGGACGAGCTGCGCCCCCGGGCCATCACCCGGGACCTGGACTGGGGCGTCCCGGTCCCGCTGGACGGCTGGCGGGACCGCCCGGACAAGCGGATCTACGTCTGGTTCGACGCGGTCATCGGTTACCTGTCCGCCTCGATCGAGTGGGCGCGGCGGTACGGCACGGACCCGGACGAGTGGCGCGCCTGGTGGCAGACGCCGGAGGCCGAGTCGTACTACTTCATGGGCAAGGACAACATCGTCTTCCACTCCGAGATCTGGCCGGCCATGCTGTTCGGCTACTCCGGCCAGGGCGCGAAGGACGGCACCGTTGGCGACCTGGGCGCGCTGAACGTGCCCACCGAGGTGGTGTCCAGCGAGTACCTGACCATGGAGGGGCGGAAGTTCTCCTCGTCCCGCGCGGTAGTCATCTACGTCCGGGACTTCCTGGCCCGCTACGACGTGGACGCGCTGCGCTACTACGTGGCCGTGGCCGGCCCGGAGAACCAGGACACCGACTTCACCTGGAGCGAGTTCCTCCGGCGCAACAACGACGAGCTGGTCGCTACCTGGGGAAACCTGGTCAACCGGTCGGTGTCGTTCGCCGCCCGCAACATCGGCTCGATCCCCGAGCCCGGCCACCTGACCGAGGTCGACCGAAACATCCTGGAGCGTTCCCGGCAGGCGTTCGGCCAGGTCGGTGCGTCGCTGGCCCGGTCGCGGTTCAAGGCCGGGGTGAACGAGGCGATGCGCGCGGTGGCCGAGGCCAACAAGTACATGTCCGACCAGGCGCCGTGGAAGCTGCGCGAATCGGACCCGGAGCGGATGCGTACCGTGCTGCACGTCGTGCTGCAGCTGGTGAGCGACGCGAAGACGCTGCTCACCCCGTTCCTGCCGGAGTCGTCGGGCAAGGTCTACCGGATGCTGGGCGGCGCGGGCGAGTGGTCCGGCACGCCGCGGATAGAAGAGGTCGACGAGGACGGCGGCCCGCCCTACCCGGTGATCACCGGCGACTACGACACGGCGGCCCGCTGGGAGTCCGAGCCGGTCAAGCCGGGCACCCCGCTGGCCACCCCGGCCCCGCTGTTCACCAAACTCGACCCGTCCATCGTGGCGGAGGAACTGGCCCGGCTGGAGCAGCCGTGACCGGGACGCCCGGGTGAGCGCCATCCGGCACCGGCTCGGGAGGGCGGGCCGCCAGGCCCGTCCGGGCGACCGGTCCATGGGTTTGCGCCGGATGGCGCGAACATCTGGGCTGGCAGAGTGAGCGCCCCGGTCCGCGACCAGTACGGGCGACCGCCCGCCGCCGACCCAGAGCCGCTGCCGGCCAGCGCGTTCGACAGCCACTGTCACCTGGACCTGGTCCTCGGGCCGGTCGCGGACGTGCTGGACCGGGCGGCCGCGGCTGGCATCACCCGGGTGGTCACGGTGGGCACCGACCTGCCGTCCTGCTACACGGCCGTGACCACCGCGGCGGACTACGACCCGGTCTACGCGGCGGTGGCCATCCACCCCAACGAGACCGCCCGGGCGGCGGACGGCGACGGGCAACGGGCCGGCGTTATGCAGGAACTGGCTGAGCTGGCCGCGCTTCCACAGGTGCGGGCGGTGGGCGAGACCGGGCTGGACTATTACTGGGATGACGCGCCGCACGCGGTACAGCAGGACTGGTTCCGCGCGCACATCGCGCTGGCCAAGCAGGCGGGCAAGCCGCTGATGATCCATGACCGGGACGCGCACGAGGACATCCTGCGCATCCTGGCCGAGGAGGGCCCGCCGGAGACGGTGATCTTCCATTGCTTCTCCGGCGACGCCGAGCTGGCCCAGCGCTGCGCGGACGCCGGCTACCTGATCAGCTTCGCGGGCGTGCTGACCTTCGGCAACGCGCCGCAGCTGCGCGAGGCGGCCGCGGTGACGCCGCCCGGGCAGCTGCTGGCCGAGACCGACGCGCCGTTCCTCACCCCGGTGCCCAACCGCGGCAAGTCGAACTCGCCCGCCCAGGTGGCGCACACGATCCGCGCGCTGGCCGCGATCAAGCAGCTGGACGTGGCCGAGCTGTGCGGCATCCTCGAAGCGACCGGCCAGCGCGTCTTCGGCCCGTGGTAGAGCTGCTCGGCCCAGCCGAGATCCGGAGCATCGCATCCCGGCTCGGCATCCGGCCGGCCAAGCGCCTCGGCCAGAACTTCGTCACCGACCCCGGCACGGTCCGCCGCATCGTGGCGCTGGCCGGCCTCGCGCCGGACGTCTGTAGTGCTGGAGGTGGGCCCTGGCTTCGGCTCGCTCACCCTGGCCCTGCTGCCGGCCGCGCGCCAGGTGACCGCGGTCGAGGTCGATCCGGTGCTGGCCGCCGAGCTGCCGCGCACCGTCGAAACCCATAACCCTTCTCTGGCTGAACGCCTGTACGTGCTGACGGCCGACGCGCTGCGGATCACCGACCTGCCCGGTGAAGCGCCTACGGCGCTGGTGGCCAACTTGCCGTACAACGTGGCCGTGCCGGTCGTGCTGCACCTGCTGGCCACGGTGCCGTCGCTGCGGCACGGGCTGGTCATGGTGCAGGCCGAGGTGGCCGACCGGATGACGGCCTGCCGGGCAGCCGGGTCTACGGGGTGCCGCTCGGTCAAGCTGGCCTGGTACGCGGCGGCCCGCCGGGCCGGGCCGGTGCCGCGCACCGTGTTCTGGCCGGTGCCGAACGTGGATTCGGGGCTGGTCGCGTTCACCCGCCGCGAGCCGCCGGTGGCTGATGTGCCCCGCGAGGCCGTGTTCGCCGTGGTGGACGCCGCGTTCGCGCAGCGGCGCAAGACGCTCCGCGCCGCGCTGTCCCGGTGGGCCGGGTCCGCCGCAGAGCGCCGAGCGGATCCTGCGGCGGCCAGGGGTGGACCCGGGTGCCCGCGGCGAGTCGCTGAGGGTAGCCGACTTCGCCCGCATCGCCGCCGCCCGGACGCGGTGATCTTGTTAGTGCGGTGAGTTTGCGCGCACCGGTGAGCCACAAACTCACCGCATGATGGATTCGGCCGTCTTAGGGCAGGGACCACTGCTGGTTGGCGCCGCCGTTGCAGGTGTACAGGATGAGCTGGGTCCCGTTGGCCTTGTTGAAGCCCGGGTCGTCCAGGCATTTGCCGGAGGTGGGGTTGACCAGCTGGCCGTTTTCCGCCTGCCATTGCTGGTTGGCGCCGCCGTTGCAGGTCCACCACTCGATCAGGGTGCCGTTCGAGTAGTTGGCGCCGGTGATGTCCAGGCAGCCGCCGTCGATCTGGATGGTCCCGTTGCTGGCCACGGTCCAGTTCTGCGCGCCGGTGTTGCCGTCGCACGCCCACATCTGCACCTTGTTTCCGTCGGTGCCGCTGGCGTTGTTGTTGTCCATGCAGGCGGTGTTGCTGTCCCCGGCCGCGACGATCCCGGTCGCTGGGTTGCCCGGCACCGCGTAGCCGACGGAGACGATGTTGGCCTGCACGGAGTTGTCCGCCGCGTCGGTCGGGTAGCCGGACGTCAGCACGCCCTCGAAGAACGACCCGGCGGAGGAGTTGCTGTTGTCGCCGCCGATGCCGAGGATGATGGCGCCCTCCTGGTGCATCGGTGCGTACCCGGACGTCGTGGGCAGCGCCCCGCTGTACCAGGTGGTCAGCCCGCCGGAGTCGGCGTTGCCGCCCTTGATCGCGTAGGTCGTGGTGCCGTTGTTCTTCACCAGCGCGGTGACGAACGCGCTGGAGTTGCCGTCGTTGCCCGGGTTGTTGCCGTTGCCGCCGGCGAACAGGCCGTTCTCCAGGTCGGCCTGGACCCAGGGGCCGGACCCGGTGCAGGGGGTGAACCAGCACAACTTGCCGAAGTAGACCGCGTCCATGTGGCCGTTGCCGTTGTCGTCGTTGTTCGTCTCGGCGTTGCCGTAGTCGAAGCAGCAGCCGCTGTTGACGTGGGTGCCGGCGGCCACCATGTAAGCGCCCTGCGGCTGCGACCGGTCGCGACCCCGAGGTGGAGTCGTCCCGGTAGCCGACGCCGGGCGTGACGTAGACCCCGTAGACCAGGTGGCCGCCGGCCATCACCGGCAGCGCGGCCGCGTTCGCGCCGACGTCCGGCCGCGCCGCGCCGCCCGCTGGCCCGATCGTCAGGTTGTTACCGTGCCCGGACTGGTCGTAGATCTCGGTGATGGTGCACGACGGTGTCCGCGCAGAAACTGGTCTGCGTCGCCGCGTTGGCGTAGCCGCCCGCGGTCAGCGGGGAGATGTTCGTGGTGCTGCCGTCCGACGCCCGCTTGACCTGGTACAGCGGGCCGTTATAGGCCGCGTACAGGGCGCGCACGGTGCTGTGCGCGGCCACGCACGGTGTGCCGGCCGCGGCGTAGATGTCGCACGGCCCCGACGTGGCGGCCTGGGCCGGGCCGGGCACGGCGGCCAGCGCGCTGGCCGTGAGCGCAGTCGGCCGCCCCGGCCGCCAGCACGGCCTTTCTTAAGTGACGAAGTACTAACCCAATAATCATCGTGAACCTCTCTGTTCCTGGGAAAGTTTCAGCTGGCGGCGGGCCTGTTCAGAGCATATGTGAGCGCTAACAAAAAATGGTGGTTTAAGGCTTTGCGTATTTGGCCTCCGGGTGGTTGTGGGCGCGAACACCAAATCGCCCTCACTATGGCTCTGGGGCGAAGCTCCGTCAAGGTCACTGGCCGCGGCGCAGCCGGCGACCGCTACGATCAGATCATCGTGACCGCTGTGACTGCGCGGGTGCCCGCGAAGGTGAATCTCCAGCTCTCGGTGGGGCCGCCACGCGCTGACGGCTACCACGACCTGGTGACGGTGTTCCATGCCCTGGCCCTGTTCGACGAGGTCACCGTCGCGCCCGCGGAAACGGACAGCGTGCGGGTCAGCGGGGAGGGCGCCGCCAGCGTTCCGCTGAACGGGGACAACCTGGCCGCCCGGGCCGTCGCCGCGCTGACCCACGCGGTCGGCCCGGGCTGCCGCGACGAACCCGGGGTGGCCATCGAGATCAGGAAGCGGATCCCGGTCGCCGCTGGGCTGGCCGGCGGCAGTGCCGACGCGGCCGCCGCGCTCGTCGCCTGCAACGAGCTGTGGGGTACCGGGCTGAGCCAGCAGGAGCTGGCCGAGGTGGCCGCGCGGGTCGGCAGCGATGTCGCGTTCGCGCTGCTCGGTGGCACCGCGATCGGCCTGGGCCGGGGCGAGCAGGTCACCCCGGCGCTGGTCTCCGGCACCTACCACTGGGTGCTCGCTTTCGCGGCCGAAGAGCTGTCCACCGCCGCGGTGTACGCCGCGTGTGACCGGCTCCGCGCCGCGCAGGCCGGCCGCGATGGGCCCGGTGCCGGGTCGTGGGCCGCGCCGCAGCTGAGCACCGCGCTGATGGCCGCGCTGCGCAGCGGCAACCCGGCGGAAGTCGGCCCGCTGCTGGTCAATGACCTGGAGCCAGCCGCGATGTCGCTGCTGCCCCGGCTGCGCCGGGCGCTGGCCGCGGGCCGGGAGCACGGCGCGCTGGGCGCGATCGTCTCCGGGTCCGGGCCGACCTGCGCCTACCTGGCCCGGGACGGGGCGCATGCCCGGGACCTGGCCGTCGCGCTGACCAGCGCCGAGGTGTGCCGGTCGGTGATCAGCGTGACCGGGCCCGCACCCGGCGCGACCGTGCTCAGCCCGGCCGCCGGCCAGCGGTGGTGACCGGGCCGGTGAACCTGGTCAACCTGGAACGCGCGGTCAAGGCGTACGGCGAGCGGCCGCTGCTGGACGGGGTATCGGCCGGGGTGGCGGCCGGTGACCGGATCGGCGTCGTCGGCCGCAACGGCGCGGGCAAGACGCACACTGCTCGCCGTGCTGGCCGGCCAGGAGCCGCTGGACAGCGGCCGGGCCACCCGCACCCGGGATGTCCGGATCGGCATGCTGGCCCAGCGCAGTGAGCTGACCGGGACGGTACACAGCGTCGTGCTGGGCGAGACGCCGGAGCATGTCTGGGCCGCCAGCCCGCGGACCCGCTCGATCCTGGCCGCGCTGCTGCCCGGGGTGGACCTGGCCGCGCCCGCCTGACCGGCTGTCCGGCGGTGAGTCGCGCCGGGTCGCACTGGCCGCGGTGCTGATCGGCGAGCATGACCTGCTGCTGCTCGACGAGCCGACCAACCACCTGGACGTCGAGGCGATCGACTGGCTGGCCCGGCACCTGGTGCAGCGGTCCGAGGCGCTGGCCGCGGTGACCCACGACCGGTGGTTCCTGGACGCGGTGTGCAACCGCACCTGGGAGCTGGCCGGCGGGCAGCTGCACAGCTACGACGGTGGTTACGCCGCGTACGTGCTGGCCCGGGCGGAACGGGCGCGGATCGCGGAGGCCACCGACCGGCGGCGGCGGAACCTGCTGCGCAAGGAGCTGGCCTGGCTGCGCCGCGGGCCGCCCGCCCGGACCAGCAAGCCCCGGTTCCGGATCGACGCGGCCAACGCGCTGATCGCCGGGGAACCGCCGCCGCGGGACGGCGTGGAACTGACCCGGCTGGCCACGGCCCGGCTGGGCAAGACCGTGATCGACGCCGCGGACGTGACCGTCACGGCCGGCCCGCGGATCCTGCTCGAACGACGTCACCTGGCAGCTCGGCCCGGGCGAGCGGGTCGGGCTGATCGGGCCCAACGGCAGCGGCAAGAGCACCCTGCTCACTCTGCTAGCCCGGGAGGACGACCCCCCGGAACCCCCCGGGATCGCCGGCTCGGAGGGAACACGCCTTCGGCGCGCCCCCCCTCGCCAGCGAAATGCTGTGCTGGCTGAGACGAGGCCGTGGTCGAGGCTGGTCTGTACGTGGCCGGGCGGATCACCCGGGGTAAGACGGTGCGCCTCGGTTACCTGCGGCAGAGCGACACCGAGCTGGACCCGGCGCTCACCCCCCGGGAGGCGGTCACCGAGGTGCGCGGCACGCTCGACTCGGCCCAGGGCGCCGCGGCGGCCAGCCAGCTGCTGGACCAGCTCGGGCTGCGCGGCGACACCCAGTGGACGCCAGCCGGTGAGCTGTCCGGCGGGGAACGGCGGCGGCTCCAGCTGCTCCGCATCCTGCTCGACGAGCCGAACGTGCTGTTCCTCGACGAGCCGACCAACGACCTGGACGTGGACACGCTGACCGAGCTCGAGGACCTGCTGGACGGCTGGCCCGGCTCGCTGGTGCTGGTCAGCCACGACCGGTACTTCCTGGAGCGGGTCACCGACCACGTGCTGGCCCTGCTCGGCGACGGCCGGCTCGGCTACCTGCCCGGCGGGGTGGATGAGTACCTGGAGCGCCGCCGGGCGGCCGCCGCGGCCGGGCCGGGCGGCCCGGACAGCCCGGCGGCCGCCGCGGCAGGCGGCCAGGACGGCTCAGCGGCGGCCACCGCGGCCGGGCCGCGGCCGGGCTCGGCCGCCACCCAGCGCGCCGCACGCAAGGAAATGCAGCGGCTGGAACGGCAGATCGAGCGGCTGTCCACCCGGGAAGCCGAACTGACCGCGGAACTGGCCGCGAACGCCAGCGACTACGTCCGGCTGACCGAGCTCGGTGCGCAGCTAAAGAGCGTTCAGCAGGAAAAGGGGCGGCTGGAGGATGAGTGGCTCGCGGCGGCCGAAGAGTCCGGTCTCATGGTTTTTGCCTCGGGGTCGCGACTAGCAAGCGGCGCGAGCAGCACCCGGAGCAGGCTCGGCCAGGGTGGTCCGGTCGGCGGTGCTGAGCCCGTTCAGCAGCGCCTGCTCGTGCTTGACGAGGTCGGCCAGGGCGGCGTCCACCCGGGCCCGGCCGGCCGGGGTCAGCGTGACCAGCACGCCGCGCCGGTCCTGCGGGTCCGGCTCGCGGCGGACCAGTCCGGCGGCGGCCAGCCGGTCCACCCGGTTGGTCATCGTGCCGGAGGTGACCAGGGTGGCCCGGAGCAGTGCCCCGGGCGTGAGCTGATACGGCGGTCCCTTCCTGCGCAACGCGGACAGCACGTCGAATTCCCAGGTCTCCAGGCCGTGTGCGGCGAACGCGGTGCGCCGGGCCAGGTCCAGGTGCCGGGCCAGCCGGGAGACCCGGCTGAGCACCTGGAGCGGCTCCACGTCCAGGTCGGGCCGCTCGGCCCGCCAGGCGGCGACCAGGTCGTCCACCTCGTCGCGCGGCTCAGCGGCGCGGGCCGGGCGATCATCCATGCGCGCAGCATATCTCTTGACATCAAGAGGGTGAGCGGCCAGCACCGGATCGTATACCTTGACGTCAAGAAAAGGAGGGGTTCGTGCGATGTGGGACCCAGGCGCCTACTTGCGGTTCGGCAGTGAACGGGCGCGGCCCTTCTTCGACCTGCTCACCAGGGTGCAGGCGGCCGATCCGGGCTACGTGGTGGACCTGGGCTGCGGCCCGGGCAACCTGACCGCGCTGCTCGCCGCGCGCTGGCCCGAGGCCCATGTGCTGGGCGTGGACAGCTCAGCGGAGATGATCGAGGCGGCCCGGGCCGAACTGGCCGGCACGGGCGGGGCCGCGGCTGGCCGCGGTGCGGCCGACGGGGCGCGGCTCGCCTTCGCCCGGGCCGACATCCGGGCCTGGCAGCCGGGCCGCCCGGTAGACGTGTTCATCTGCAACGCCGTGCTGCAATGGGTGCCGGGCCACCTCAACCTGCTGACCAGCTGGGCGGGCTGGCTGGCCGCGGACGGCTGGCTGGCCTTCCAGCTCCCTGGCAACTTCGACCAGCCCAGCCACACCATCCTGCGCGACCTGGCCGCGGTCGGCCCGGTGGCGGGAGCTGCTGGCTGGCGTCCGGCTGAACCGCCAGGCCATGGACCCCGGGGCCTACCTGGACGTGCTGGCCGCGGCGGAGTGCGAGGTGGACGCGTGGGAAACCACCTACCTGCACGTGCTGCACGGGGATAACGCCGTGCTCGACTGGTACCGGGGCAGCGGGCTGCGCCCGGTGCTGGCCGCGCTGACCCCGGAGGACGGGGCCGATTTCGCCGCCGAATACGGCGCCCAGCTCCGCGCGGCCTACCCGCCCGCCGCGTACGGCACGGTGCTGCCGTTCCGGCGCATCTTCGTGGTCGCGCACCGGTAGCCCGCGGCCGCCAGCGCGCGCCGGCTGGCCGGGCGCCGCGGCTGGCCCGGCGCACGGGCGCGGGTCACTTACGAGCGCGCCTGGCCACCTCGGGCGAGATCCGCGGCTTCGCTTCGAGCTGGGACAGGCCGTTCCAGGCCAGGTTGATCAGGTGCGCGGCGACCTCTTCCAGCTTGGGCTTGCGCGCGTCCAGCCACCACTGGCCGGTCATCGCGACCATGCCGACCAGCATCTGCGCGTACATCGGCGACCAGCTTGGGGTCATAGCCGCGGGCGGCGAAGAAGTCGGACAGGATGTACTCCACCTGGCTGGCGATGTCGCTGATCAGGCTGCCGAAGGTGCCCGCCCCGGAGGCCGGGTGCGAATCGCGGACCAGGATGCGGAAGCCGTCCGAGTCGTCCTCGATGTACTTGAGCAGCACCACCGCGGCCGCTTCGAACTTCTCCTTGGTGTGCGCGCCGCCGAGGATCTCGGTGGCCATCGTCAGCAGCCGCTCCACCTCGCGGTCCACCACCACCGCGTACAGGCCCTCTTTGCCGCCGAAGTGCTCGTACACGACCGGCTTGGACACCCCGGCCTGAGCGGCGATCTCCTCGATCGAAGTGCCTTCGAAGCCCCGCTCGGCAAACAGGCGGCGGCCGATGTCGAGCAGTTGCTCGCGGCGTTCCTTTCCGGTCATCCGCTGCGGTGGTTGGTGCCGGGCTCCGAATTGCTCACCCGCCCATCATGCAGCCTTCTGGTCACCTGAGTTGACCGGCGGCTGATCCGGCTTCCGGGTCACCGGCCGGTCGGTCATCGAGCCGAGCTGCTTGCCGCGCAGGCCGGTGAGCTTGCCAGACAGCCGGGCACTGTCCGGCCAGCGGACGTCGTAGGCCCAGCCGAGCCGTTCCGCCCAGGAGATGACCCGCGCGCTGAGGTCGATCTGGCCCTTGAGCGCGCCGTGCCGGGCGCAGGTCGGGTCGGAGTGGTGCAGGTTGTGCCAGGACTCACCGAAGGACGGGATGGCCAGCCAGGCGACGTTGCGCGACTTGTCCCGCACCTCGAAGTCCTCGTTGCCGAACGTGTGGCAGACCGAGTTGATCGACCAGGTCACGTGGTGCAGCAGGCAGATCCGGACCAGGCTGGCCCAGAAGAACGCGGTGAGCGCGCCCGCGATGGACATCGACCAGAGGCCGCCGATCAGCGCGGGAGCCAGCAGCGACACGGCCACCAGGCCGGGGAACCACCGCGAGATGCGGCTGACATCCCGGTCGGCCAGCAGGTCCGGGCAGAACTTGGCCTGCGACGTCCGGTTGGGGTTGAACAGCCAGCCGATGTGCGCATAGCCGAACCCCTTGGTGAGCGCCTTCCAGTCAGTGCCGAACCGCCACGGCGAGTGCGGGTCGCCTTCTTTGTCGCTGTACTTGTGGTGCCTGCGGTGGTCGGCCACCCAGGTCAGCACCGGCCCCTCGATGGCCAGGCTGCCCGCGATGGCCAGCGCGATCTTCAGTCCCCGGTTGGCCTTGAACGAGCAGTGCGTGAAGTAGCGGTGGAAGCCCATGCTGATCCCCATCCCGGAGACCACGTAGAAGACCAGCCCGATCAGCACCTCATGCCAGCCCAGCCAGCCCAGACCCCAGGCCAGCGGGATCGCGGCCAGCAACGCGAGGAGCGGGATGCCCACGAACACGCCGACCAGGATGCGCTCCAGCGGGCCACTCGGCTCGGGTTCGATCTCGGGCAGAGGTGTGCGCCTGCTGACTGTGGGCGCCGTGGCCGGAACGTACCCGGTCCTGGCGGTCTCGGGGGAGGCAGTCATGGTGAACCTCGCTCTGCTCTTGGGGGCCTGGGGATGGGCCTCGCGTCGCTGTCCCGACGGCACTACCCAGCTCCGCCGAACTCATGACGCTTACGTCACCGTAACCTACGAAACCGTAAGTTGTACAAGTCCATGGGAAAGATTTCACCTAGTAGCCGACTGCCAAGCGCTGTGTAGCCGGACGACCCGTCTCAGATGTCGAGACGCGCTGCGCTGCGTAGCCCTTCCTCACGCGCTGTTGTACTTCTTGGCTGGCACCCTCTGCGTGCAGGTGCTGATGCCCGGTGGCCCGGTAGAGTTGCGGCGGATGCGATCCCGGGTGGTCTAGCGGCATGACTGCGGGTTTTGGTCCCGTCAACGGAGGTTCGAATCCTCCCCCGGGAGCCTCACCCTGGTTCGAGATGTGACCATCAGGACGGGACGGACCGCTCAAGCTCGAACGCTTCCCCATGTCCCGGCCGCCGTGCCGGTAATTCACCCGAATTCATATTCGAATGCTATCGGGCGACGCCGACAAAACGCCCGCTGACCGGCCCCGCCCTGGCCGCTCGTATGGGATCAGCTACGCTCCGCTGAGCTGGTGCTTTGCCGACCCAACCAGCAACCGGCCGGCTGGCCGGACGGTATCCTGCAGGGGTCGGGCGCGTGAACTGGTCAGCCAGCCGATCCCTGCGGCGGCCAGGCTCTGTGTGGCCGGCGCGACCGGGGGTGGGTGATCCCGGGGACCGGGGAGCAGCAACCGAGGAGCACCACTAGTGAGTGTGAGCCGTCCGGCTGCGGTCATCGTCCTTGCCGCGGGCGAAGGTACCCGAATGAAGTCCGACACCCCCAAGGTGCTGCATGAGATCTGCGGCAACACCTTGCTGGGGCACGTGCTGGCCACCGCGCGCGAACCGGATCCGGTCCGGCTGATCGTGGTCGTCGGGCACCGCCGCCGGGAGGTCACCGAGTGGCTGGCCCAGCACGCGCCGGACGTCCAGCCGGTGGTCCAGGACCGGCAGGGCGGCACCGGGCACGCGGTGCGCACCGTCATCGAGGAGACCGGGCTGGACCACGGCACGGTCGTGGTCACCTACGCCGACGCGCCGCTGCTCCGCGGCTCGACGCTGACCGCCCTGGTCCGCGAGCACCAGGCTCAGCAGGCGGCGGCCACCGTGCTCACCGCGCGGGTGCCCGATCCCACCGGGTACGGCCGGATCATCCGCGACCAGTCCGGCGCGTTCATGGAGATCGTGGAGCACGCCGACGCCACCCCGGCGCAGCGCGCGGTGGACGAGATCAACTCCGGGGTCTACGCGTTCGAGGCCCACCTGCTGGGTGACGCGGTCAAGCGGGTGCCGACGGACAACGCCAAGGGCGAGGAATACCTGACCGACGTCATCGCCATCTTGCGGTCCGAGGGCCAGCACGTGGCGTCAGTTACGCTGGAAGACGCTGAGGAAGTTCTTGGGGTAAACGACCGCGCCCAGCTGGCGCGGGCGCGGCAGATATTGAACGCACGACTGCTCGGCGACTGGATGCGCGCTGGTGTGACGATCGTCGATCCGGCGACGACCTGGGTCGACACCGGGGTACGCCTGGACCGTGACGCTGAGATCGGGCCGGGCACCCAACTCGAGGGCAGCACCACGGTCGCGGCGGGAGCCCGGGTCGGCCCGGGGTGCCTGCTCCGCGACACGACCGTCGGCGAGGGCGCGACCGTCACCCAGTCGGTATGCCAGCAGGCCGAGATCGGGGCGGGCGCCGTCGTCGGGCCCTTCGCCTACCTTCCCCCGGGCAGCAGGTCGCTCCGGGGGAGCGGGCCAGCGGCCGCCAGCAGGCCGCGACGAGTGAGGGAGCTCAGAACGCGTGACCGGCATCACCGCGACCGGCGAGAAGAAGCTGATGCTTTTCTCTGGCCGGGCCCACCCGGAACTGACCAGCGAAATCGCCCACCACCTCGGCATCGAGCCGACACCGGCCCGGCTGTTCGACTTCGCCAACGGCGAGATCTTCGTCCGCTTCCTGGAGTCGGTCCGCGGCAGTGACGCGTTCGTGGTGCAGAGCCACACCGCGCCCATCAATCAGTGGATCATGGAACAGCTGATCATGGTCGATGCGCTCAAGCGGGCCTCGGCCAAGCGGATCACCGTGGTCGCGCCGTTCTTCGGCTACGCCCGGCAGGATAAGAAGAGCCGCGGCCGGGAGCCGATCTCGGCCCGGCTGATGGCCGACCTGTTCCTCACCGCGGGCGCCGACCGGATCATGGCCGTGGACCTGCACACCGCGCAGATCCAGGGCTTCTTCGACGGCCCGGTGGACCACCTGTTCGCGCTGCCCATCCTGGCCGACTACATCGAGCAGAGCGTGGACGTATCGCAGGTCACCGTGGTGGCCCCGGACGCCGGCCGGGTCCGGGTCTGTGAGCGGTGGACCGACCGGCTGGGCAGCCCGCTGGCCATCATCCACAAGCGCCGGGACCCCGACGTGGCCAACAAGGTGGCCGTGTTCGAGGTGGTCGGCCAGGTGGCCGGCCGGACCTGCATCGTGGTGGACGACATGATCGACACCGGCGCGACGATCGTGAAGGCGGCCGAGGCGCTGTTCGAGCAGGGCGCGGCCAAGGTCATCGTGACGGCCACGCACGGTGTGCTGTCCGGCAGCGCGGTGGACGGGCTGAAGAACTCCCGGATCAGCGAGGTCATCGTGACCAACACGCTGCCGATCTCGCAGGACAGCCGGTTCGACAAGCTCACCGTGCTGTCCATCGCCCCACTGGTCGCCCGCGCCATCACCGAGGTGTTCAGCGACGGCTCGGTGACCAGCCTGTTCGACGGCCAGAGCTGATTGACTCGGCCGGCCGAGTTGATTGGCCGGACCGGCCGGCAACCCGCTTCAGGACCGCCCGGCCAATCAGTTTCCGGGCCGCAGACCGGCCCAGGCCATCCCCCGGGCCCGGCACCGGCCTGCGGCGTCTGGGCGGAGCCAAAGGTGACCGCTGTCTTCGCCCCCGCAAGCGACGAAGACGGCGGCCACCGCTCCGAGCCCCCCGCGCTGTGCTGCGAATCCCCCGGACCGGAGCATCCCTGGCCAGGGCTGGAGCACGCGAGCCAGCCCTGACCAGGGGTTTTCGCGGACTGCGCCCCCGCATGGCGGTCCGCGCCGATCCCGGTTATGCCCCCCGGTCCTGGTCCCTGCCGGTTCCTGGTTTCTTGCTCCCGGGGTCTTGGTAGAAGAATGTCCTCTGGCTCTTACGTCACGATTGATCCGTGATTGAGCCGCGCGAAGCCTTGGCGGCCCGGCGACACCCCCGGCCGGTGGCTGCCCAGAAGGCCCGGATTGGTTAATGATTGAGTAACGCAGCAGCCATCCCAGCGTGAGGCGCAATCGATGCGGTTTCGGATACTTGGGCCCCTCGAGGTCCAGGTTGACGACGGCTGGAGCGGCATCAACGCACCCAAGTGGCGCACGGTGCTGGCCGTGCTGCTGTTGCAGCCCGGCCAGGTCGTCTCGACCGACCGGCTCATCACCGAGGTGTGGCCGGACGACACGCCGGCCCGGGCGACCAACCTGATCAGCGTCTACGTGCACCGGCTGCGCCGGCTGATCGGCGACCCCGAGGGCAAGGTGCTGACCACCCGGGCTCCCGGCTACCAGCTGCTGGTCGGCGCCGCGGACATCGACGCGGGCCGGTTCGCCCAGCTGGTCACCGCAGGCCGCCAGGCGCTGTCGGCCAGCGACTTCGAGCAGGCGTCCGCCCTGCTCGGCCAGGCCCTCGGCCTGTGGCAGGGCAGCCGGGCGCTGACCGACGTGCCGCCCTCCGCCCTGGTCGGTGCCGAGGCCAGCCGGCTGGAGGAATCCCGGATCGAGGCGGTGCAGCTGGCCATCCAGGCTGATCTGGGCTGCGGGCGGCATGCCCAGGTGGTGAGCCAGCTGCACCGGCTGCTGGCCGACCACCCGCTGCGTGAGGAACTGTGGGCCCTGCTGATGCGCGCGCTGCAGGGCTCGGGCCGCCAGGCCGAGGCCCTCGAGGCCTACGCCCAGGCCCGCGAGGTGATCGCCGAGGAACTCGGCGTGGACCCCAGCGCCGAGCTCCAGCAGCTCTATGAGCACATGCTGCGGGCCGACCCCAGCAGCCCATCAGCCAGCCCAACGCCAGTGCCTTCGGACTCGCCGTTCGCCATCGCGGTGACCCCGGCGCCGGTCGAGCCGGCCCCGGCCGGCCAGGCCGCCCAGCCAGCCCGGGAAGCGCAGCCCGCGGCGGCCGGGCCGGGTCCGCCGCTGCCCCGGGTGGCTCAGCTGCCGGCCGACATCCCTGACTTCACCGGCCGGTCTGACCATCTGCAGAGCCTGCGCGACCTGCTGTCCGGCCCGCGGCGGCCGGACAGCCCGGGCGCCGTCGTGGTGGCGGCGGTGATCGGGGCCGGTGGCCTGGGCAAGACCACGCTGGCCGTGCACGCCGCCCACTTGCTGCGGACGCACTATCCCGATGGTCAGCTGTACGCCAGGCTGCAGGGTGCCGCCCAGCATCCGGCCGAGCCCGGTGACGTGCTGGCCCGCTTCCTCCGGGATCTCGGCACGGATCCGGCCCGGATCCCGGCCGATGCGGAAGAACGCGCCGCGCTCTACCGGAGCCTGCTGACCGACCGCAAGGTCCTCATCGTCCTCGACGACGCCCGTGACGCTGCCCACGTCCGGCCGCTGCTGCCCGGGTCGGCCTCGTGTGCCGTGCTGGTGACGACGCGGAGCCGGATGCCGGACCTGGCTGGCAGCCGGTTCATCGACCTGGACGTGCTGGAGCGGGGCGAGGCCTGGAACATGTTCGCCGGCATCATCGGGGACAGCCGCGCCAAGGCCGAACCCGAGGCCACCGACGAGGTGCTCACCGCGTGTGCGGGCCTGCCGCTGGCCATCCGGATCGCCGCTGCCCGGCTGGCCGCACGCAGCAACTGGACGGTGCGCACGATCGCCGACGCGGCTGTCCGACGAACGCCGCCGGCTGGACTGGCTGAAGACCGGCGATCTGGCCGTCCGGGCCTGCTTCGAGGTCAGTTTCACCAGCTTGCCGGGCCGCCGGACGCGGACGGCGTGGACCCGGCGCATGCGTTCCGCCTGCTCGGGTTGTGGCAGGGGTCATCCCTCGGACTGCCCGCCGCGGCGGCCCTGCTCGGCCAGCCCGAGGCGATCGCGGCTGATGCCGTCGAGGTGCTGGTCGACGCGCAGTTGCTGCAGTCACCGGCCCCGGACCGGTACCGGTTCCACGACCTGCTCCGGGCGTACGCGGCCGACCGGGCGGCCACCGAGGAGACGGCCAGCGCCCGCGCCGACGCGCTGCGCCGTGTGCTGACCTGGTACCTGCACACAGTCGACGCCGTCGGGCACATGGTGTCGCCGCATCGCTACCGGTTCCCGCTCGCCCCGCCCGAGCCAGGCACCGAGCCGCTCACGTTCCAGACGCTGGACGAGGCGCTGAACTGGTGCGAGGTGGAGCGGACGAACCTGGTCGCCGCCACCCGGCAGGCGGCCGCGAGCGGGCTGCACACCCTGGCCTGGCAGCTGCCGGTGGCCGCGTTCGGCTTCTTCAACCGCCGTACCTACTGGGTGGACTGGGTCGAGACGCACGATCGCGCTGGCCAGCGTCCGCCAGCTGGGCGATCTGAGCGGCGAGGCGCTGGTGCTGAACAATCTCGGCATGGCCTATGCCCGGCGCCGGATGGCCGAAGCGGCTGGCTACTTCGAGCAGGCGCTGGAAATCCGCAGCCAGATCGGGGACCAGCCCGGGGAGGCGCAGACCTGGTCAACCTGGCTGACACCTACCGCCTGCTGGAGCGGTACGACGAGGCCCTCGACCTGCTCAAGCGGGTGCTTGAGATCGGGCGTCAGGCGGGCAACCCGTACAGCGAAGGCATGGTGCTGAACAATCTCGGCGAGACCTACCTGGCGCTGGGCCGGATCGCCGAGGCGGTGAGCGGCCTGGAACAGGCCCGGGAAGTGTTCCGCGAGATCGGCGAGATTCGCGGTGAGGCGGTACGCGCTCAATAATCTGGCGGCGAAGCGTACCTGGCCCAGGGCCGGACGGCGGATGCGGTGCAGGTGCTGGAGCGCGCGCGGGACCTGCGCCATTCCTCGGGGACCGGCTGGACGAGGCGCAGACCTGCGCGAGCTGGTGCGGGCCCACCTGGCGGCTGACCGGGCTGACCAGGCGAAGGAATACCTGCGCCGGGCGGCGGCCATCTTCGACGCGACTGGGTGATGAGGAGCAGGCAGCGGCGGTCCGGGCCGAGTTCCCGGGCATCAGCGGCTAACGGCCTGGCCGAGACGTGGGGCTATCCCTCGGTGAGTGGCCTTTACAGACGTGCGCCGCCATTAATTCCCCGAGGCTCGCGCGGCATGCCCGGTACATTTGCTGCCAGTACCTATTGGTTGTCTTTCTTCCTGGCTCTCGGGGGTCAGGACTAGGAGAGGACAAGATCATGCAGGACACCAGCACGACCGGGCGAGCGACCCGGGCATGACGCATGAGGACGAGCCAGCCAATGCCCACGAGGACCAGCCGTGCCGCCCAGCCAGCCAGCTCCACGAGGACGACCCGGCCGACGGCCCCCGGAGGATGACCCGGCCGACCCGGGCAGCCCACGAGGACGAGCCGGGCATGACGCACGAGTCCGAGTGGCTAGCGCTGGGCCAGAGCTGGAACGGGGTGACGAGGGCGCCGCCGGCCTCGCGTACGGCGAGGCCGGCGGGCGCTCTTTGCCGCTGTGGCCAGAGCCGGGGGTGCCCGCGATCAGCATGCGCGCGGCTCGCGATGACCACGAAGGCAAAGCCAGCACCGCAGGAGGCTGGCTAGGTCGGCCGGGTGCTCGATCTGGGCTAGAATCCGACAGGCACGCTCTTTAGCGTGCCTGTCGGCGTGTGTGGCCCCGGCGCCCCCTGGGCGGCGGTCCGGAGAGACGCTGCGCTGGGGATGTCATCTGCCAGAAGGAGCAAGTACCGTGCCCGAGGTCCGCATCGCGGCTGAGCCGCGCACCGAATTCGGCAAGGGCCCGGCCCGCCGTGAGCGGCAGGCTGGCCGCGTGCCGGCCGTGCTGTACGGCCACGGCACGGACACCCGGCACATCACGCTGCCTGGTCACGACGTGATGATGGCGCTGAAGACGGCCAACGTGCTGATCCGGCTGGATGGGCTGCCTGGCGGCAACCAGCTGGTGCTGCCCAAGGCGGTGCAGCGGGACCCGATCAAGGGCTTCGTCGAGCACGTGGACTTGATCATGGTCCGCCGCGGCGAGAAGGTCACCGTGGACGTCCCGGTCGAGGTCACCGGCGAGGTGTTCTCCGGCGGCCTGCTCGACCAGCAACTGGTCCAGATCTCCCTCGAGGCCGAGGCGACCAACATCCCGGCGGCCATCCAGGTTGACGTCCAGGACATGCAGGTCGGCACCGCGGTGCACGCCGGGGACCTGAAGCTGCCTGCCGGCTCGTCGCTGGCCGTGGAGCCGGACATCCTGGTGCTGCACGTGATCGCGGCGCCCACGGCGGAGCAGCTGGAAGCCGAGATCGGCGCGCCCGAGGCCGAGGCGGCGGCCCCGGCCGAGCCTGCCCCGGTGCCCGAGGGCGAGGCCGCGCCCGAGGCCCCCGCCGCGGAGGGCGGCGAGTAGCCTGGCTGACCGCCCGCCGGTGCCAGGGTGGCCTGCGTCATGGTGGTCCGGGCTGCGGCGCAAGCGGACGGCTGCGGCAGGTAAGGCGCGAGCGATGCCCGATGACCGCTGGCTGATCGCCGGCCTCGGCAACCCTGGGGCCGGCTATGCCGGTAACCGGCACAACGCCGGGTACCTGGTGGCGGACGAGCTGGCCCGGCGGATCGGCGGCCGGTTCAAGCCGGGCAAGTTCCGCAGCCGGTGCGCCGAGGGGCGGCTGGCTGGCACCCCGGTGACCGTGCTGAAGCCGCTCACCTACATGAACGAGTCCGGCGGCCCGGTGGCCGGGCTGCGCGGCTTCTACCACCTGCCGCCGGAGCGGATCGTGGTCATCCACGACGAGCTGGACCTGCCGTTCGGCGCCATCCGGCTCAAGTTCGGTGGTGGGGACAACGGGCACAACGGGCTCCGCTCGGTGACCGCCGCGCTGGGCACCCGGGACTACTACCGGGTGCGCTTCGGCATCAGCCGGCCGCCGGGGCGGATGGACCCGGCGGCGTACGTGCTGCGTGACTTCGCCGCGGCCGAGCGGGAGGAACTGCCGTTCCTGGTGGACCGGGCCGCGGACGCGGTCGAGGCGCTGCTGCGTGACGGGCTGGCCGCGGCGCAGAACGAGTTCCACACCGAGCACCCGGCCCGGTGAATCTCGGGTGTCCCCGGTTAGGCGCAATATCAATTCTTGTCCCGCCCGGTACCTGGAGAGGCTAAGTTCGCTGCAATGAAAGCCCTGGTCCTGTCGGGGGGTGCGGGGACACGGCTACGACCGATTACGCACACCTCGGCTAAGCAACTGCTCCCGGTAGCGAACAAGCCGGTTCTGTTCTACGGCCTCGAGGCGATCCGCGACGCGGGCATCACCGACGTCGGCGTGGTCGTCGGTGACACCGCCCCCGCGATCAGGGAAGCGGTCGGCGATGGCTCGGCGTTCGGGCTGCGCGTCACGTACATCCCGCAGGAAGCCCCGCTCGGCCTGGCGCACGCCGTGCTGGTGGCCCGGGACTTCCTGGGCGACGACGACTTCGTCATGTACCTGGGTGACAACTTCATCGTCGGCGGCATCGCCGAGCTGGTCGAGGAGTTCCGGGCCGCCCGGCCGGACGCGCAGATCATGCTGACCCAGGTCCCCGACCCACGTGACTTCGGCGTGGCCGAACTGGACGAGGTCGGCCAGGTGGTCGGCCTGGAGGAGAAGCCGGCCCGGCCGAAGAGCGACCTGGCCCTGGTCGGCGTGTACATGTTCACCCCTTGTGTGCACGACGCGGTGCGCAGCCTGCAGCCGTCCTGGCGTGGCGAACTGGAGATCACCGAGGCCATCCAGCGGCTCATCGACGACGGCCGCAAGGTGGCGTCCACCACCATCTCGGGGTACTGGAAGGACACCGGGAACGTCGCCGACATGCTCGAGGTCAACCGGCTGGTGCTGGAGACCATCGAGCCGCTGCGCGGCGGGGTGGTGCAGCCCGGGTGTGAGCTCATCGGCCGGGTGGTGATCGAGGACGGCGCCGAGGTCAGCGGGTCGCGCATCGTCGGCCCGGCCATCATCGGCGCGGGCAGCCAGGTGGCCAACTCCTACATCGGCCCGTTCACCTCGGTGGCCGAGGACTGTGCCATCACCGACAGCGAGATCGAGTACTCCATCGTGCTGCGCGGCGCGTCTATCAGGGGGGTTAGGAGAATCGAGGCGTCCATCATCGGGCGCGACGTGGAGGTGACCCCCGCGCCGCGGGTGCCCAAGGCGCACCGGCTCGTTCTCGGCGATCACAGCAAGGTGCAGATCAGCTCATGAGGATCCTGGTTACCGGCGGCGCCGGGTTCATCGGCTCGCACTATGTCCGGACCATGCTCACCGGCGGCTACCCGGGCTTCGAGCAGGCTGACGTCACCGTCCTGGACAAGCTGACCTACGCGGGCAACCTGGCCAACCTGGACCCGGTCGCGGAGCATCCGCGGCTGCGCTTCGTGCACGGTGACATCTGCGACCAGGCGCTGCTCGGCTCGGTCGTGCCCGGCCATGACGCGGTGCTCAACTTCGCCGCCGAGACCCATGTGGACCGGTCCATCGCGGGCGCCGCGGATTTCGTCGCCGCCAACGTGGCCGGCGTGCAGGTGCTGCTGCAGGCCTGCCTGGACGCTCACGTGCCGCGGGTGGTCCAGGTCTCCACCGACGAGGTGTACGGCAGCATCGCGACCGGCTCCTGGGCCGAGGACGCGCCGCTGGAGCCGAACTCCCCGTACTCGGCGGCCAAGGCCGGCGGCGACCTGATGGCCCGGGCCTACGCCCGGACCCACGGGCTGAACGTGAGCATCACCCGGTGCTGCAACAACTACGGGCCGTACCAGTTCCCGGAGAAGGTCATCCCGCTGTTCGTGACCAACCTGCTGGACGGGCTGAAGGTGCCGCTCTACGGCGACGGCGGCAACGTCCGCGACTGGATCCACGTGGCCGACCACTGCCGCGGCATCCAGCTGGTGCTGGAGCGCGGCGCGCCCGGCCGGGATCTACCACATCAACGGCGACGCGGAACTGACCAACCTGGAGCTGACCCAGGCCATCCTGAACGGCTGCCAGGCAGGCTGGGACATGGTGCGGACGGTGCCGGACCGGAAGGGGCACGACCGCCGCTATTCGCTGGACGACGCCAAGCTGCGGGCCCTCGGCTACGCCCCGCAGATCGCGTTCAGCGACGGGCTGGCCGGCACCGTGCGCTGGTACGCGGAGCACCGCGACTGGTGGGAGCCGCTGAAGCAGCGCGGCCGCGCTGGCCGCGGGCAGCGGGCCGGCCCGGTGAGCCGGTGGCTGGTCACCGGGGCGGGCGGGATGCTCGGCCGCGATCTGGTCAGCGTGCTGGAGAGCCGCGGCGCCGAGGTGGCCGCGCTGCGCCGCAGTGACCTGGACATCACCGACACCGCGGCGGTGCGCGCCGCGCTGCGGCACTGGCAGCCGGCGGTGCTGGTCAACTGCGCGGCCTGGACCGCGGTGGACGACGCGGAAGCCCGCGAGACCGAGGCGCTCCGGGTCAACGGGCAGGCGGTGACCGGGCTGGCCGCGGCGTGCGCGGCCCGCGGCACCGTGCTGGTCCAGCCGTCCACGGACTACGTGTTCGACGGCCGGGCTCGGCCAGCCATACCCCGAGGACAGCGCCACGTCACCGCGCACCGCTTACGGCCGGAGCAAGCTGGCTGGCGAGCACGCAGTGCTTGATCAGCCCGGGCTGACCGGGTATGTGGTGCGTACCGCCTGGCTGTATGGGGCGTTCGGCAAGAGTTTCGTCGGAACCATGATCGGGCGGGCGCGCGCGCAGGCCGACGTGCAGGTGGTCGACGATCAGCGCGGCCAGCCCACCTGGACGGTCGATGTGGCGGCGCAGATCGCCGCGGTGGTCGGGGCGGCCGCGGAGCCGGGTATCTATCACGCGACCAGTTCGGCCGACACCACCTGGTTCGGGCTGGCTCAGCAGGTGTACCGGCTGCTCGGCGCGGACCCGTCCCGGGTCCGGCCGATCCGCAGCACCGAGTTCGGCGCGGCGGCGCCCCGGCCGGCCTACAGCGTGCTCGGCCATGCGGCCTGGGCTCAGGCGGGCATCCCGGCCGATCGGTGACTGGCGGGACGCGCTGCGCCGGGCGCTGCCCTGCTTGCTCTGCGCCTCCGGGGTGCTTTGATCCGCCGACTTCCCTCGTCGCTCGGTCGCTCGTTCCTCGCTCCCTCGCTCCTCAGTCCAGTCGGCGGCGCCCCCCTTCGGCGGCGGGCCGCTGCTGCAGCGCGGCGGCGTAGGCCAGGCACTCGGCATAGTCCGGCAGCAGGCCGGCCGCCCGGGCCTTGGCCACCGACGGCGCGGCCGCGTCCTTGGCCGACAGCACCGGCTCCAGGTCGGCCGGCCAGTCGATGCCGAGCTCGGGGTCCAGCGGGTGCACGCCGTGCTCCCGGCTCGGCACGTACTGCGTGGAGCACAGGTAGAGCACGGTGGCCTGGTCGGTGAGCGCCATGAACGCGTGCCCGAGACCCTCCTCCAGGAACACCGCGCGCCGCGTCTCGTCGTCCAGCCGGAGCGCCGCCCACCGGCCGAAGGTGGGCGAGCCGACCCGCAGGTCCACCACCACATCCATGATCGCGCCGCTCACGCAGGTCACGTATTTCGCCTGGCCAGGCGGCACATCCGCGAAGTGCACGCCGCGCAGTGCGCCGCGCCGGGACACCGAGCAGTTGGCCTGGGCCACGTCCGGCCGGTAGCCGAGCACTGCGGTCAGCTCGCTGGTGCGGAACCACTCGTGGAAGCTGCCCCGGGCATCGGTGTGGATGCGCGGGGTGAAGGCCCACGCGCCAGGGATGCCGAGCGGTTCCATCCGGTTCCTCCTCGATGTGCTAGGGCGTGACCTTAGCGCGAATCTCACCCCGGGCATCGCATAACAAAACGGTAACAGCGGCCGCTACGCGGTCATCGCGCCTGCTGAAGTAGGCGTCTTACGGATAGTTTCATGCTCCTTTGGTGCGGCTGCTCCCCCGGTGGTCGTTGTGCCGGGAAGCGTGTCGGAACCGGGCGGGCGGGGTGGGGCCAATCGTGGAGGCTGGGTTGCACGGAATCATGGCTGGGCGGACTGCCCCGCGCGCCCGGGGCCGCGGCAGGGCGGCGGTGATCCCGTTCACCGCACGGCTCGGCCTCATCGCCGACCGTGACACCCAGAGTGCCACCCTGCTGGAAACGCTGCTCCCGCTGGCGCTGCGCCGCCTGGCCGAGCAGTACGTGGACGGCGAGTTCGTGTTCACCACCACCGGCGAAGCCGCCCCGGGCGGTGGCTGGACGCTGCGGCCGGCTGGGCGGAGCGTGCGCTACGCGGCGATCGTGGCGCTCGGGCTGCTCCGGGTCGGCGAACCGGAGCAGCGCACCGTGCTGGCCGGCCAGACCGCTGCCGACCTGGTCGGCCAGCTGGCCAAGCGGCTCGATGAGATCAGCCACACCGGCGACGTCGCGCTGATCTGCTGGGCCGCGGCCGAGGCCGGGCACAGTGAGCTGCCGCACGCGCTGGCCCGGCTGGCCCAGCTGGACCGCGGGCAGGCCACGCTCGACGTGGTGTCCGCCTCGTGGGTGGTGTCCGCGCTGGTCGCGGCGCGGCCGTCGGCGGACGTGGAGGAGCGGCTGGCCACCGCGCGGCAGCGGCTGCTCAGCGCCCGGGGTGACGACCAGCTACCCGCACCTGACCGGGGCGGGCCCCTGGTACCGCGCCCACGTGGGCAGCTTCGCCGATCAGGTCTATCCCATCCAGGCGCTGGCCCGGCTGCACGGCAGTGCGGCCGACCCGGAGGCGCTCGCCGTGGCCAACGCGGTGGCCAGGGCCATCTGCGACGCCCAGGGGCCGGCCGGGCAGTGGTGGTGGCACTACGACTCGCGCACCGGCGGGGTCGTCGAGGGGTACCCGGTGTACACCGTGCACCAGCACGCGATGGCCCCGATGGCGCTGCTCGACCTGGCCGACGCGGGCGGCGACGCGCACCTGGCCGAGATCTGCCGCGGGCTGCGCTGGCTGGCCGCCCCGCCGGAGGCCGCGGCCAGCAGCACGCCGGCGCTCCGGCCAATGGCACGCCGGAGGCTCCGGCCAAGTCCGGCGACGGCGCAACTGGTCCTGGACGACCCCCCGATCACCTGGCGGAAGATCGCCCGGGCTGATCACCGCAAGCTGGTCCGCGGCGTGCGCGCCGCCTCGACCCGGCTGCATCCACGTACCCGGCTCGCGGTCCTGGACCGGATGTACCCGCCTGGGGCCGTGGACTTCGAATGCCGGCCCTATGAGCTGGGCTGGCTGCTGCTGACCTGGCTGTCCTGAGCAGCCGAGGGGGACGGATGAGCAACGAAGCGGCCGGCTGGACCCGGCGCAACCTGTTTGGCCTGTCCATCGACGCGGTGACGATGAGCCAGGCGGTGGCGCGCTGCCGGGAGGCCATCGACCACGGCGAGCAGCTGTCCATCGGCGTGCTCAACGCGGCCAAGATCGTTTCGATGCGGCGCAACCCGGAGCTGCGGGCGGCCGTGGCCGGCTCGGACATGATCCTGGCCGACGGGCAGGCGGTGGTATGGGCCAGCCGGCTGCTCGGCGAGCCGCTGCCGGAACGGGTGGCCGGCATCGACCTGTTCACCGAACTGCTGGCCGAGGCGGAGCGCACCGGCGACCGGGTGTACTTCCTCGGCGCCCGCCCCGAGGTGCTGGCCACGGTGGTGACCGAGGTCGGCCGGCGATTTCCCGGGCTTCTGGTGGCCGGGGCGCACGACGGGTACTACCCTGCGGGCGCAGAGGGCGAGATCGCCGAGGACATCCGCCGCTCGCGCACCGACATGCTGTTCCTGGGCATGTCGTCGCCGCGCAAGGAACTGTTCCTCGACGAATGGGGGCCGGCCACCAAGGCGCACGTCGTGCACGGCGTCGGCGGGTCGTTCGACATCATGGCCGGGGTCACCAAGCGGGCCCCGCTGCTGGCTCCAGGAGCGCGGCCTGGAATGGCTGTACCGCGCCTGGCAGGAACCGGTCCGGCTGGGCCGCCGGTACCTGACCACCAACATGGCGTTCATCACCCTGGTTGGCCGGGAGATGCTGCGCCGGGACCGGACAGGGGAGCGCGCGTGACGACGGTCGTTGTAGTCGGCCTGGGGTACGTCGGCCTGCCGCTGGCCATGCGGGCCGCGGCGGTCGGCCACCAGGTCATCGGGTACGACGTGGACGAGGCCCGGGTCAAGCTGCTGGCCGCCGGCGAGTCGTACATCGAGGACGTGCCCGCCGCCGAGCTGCAGCAGGTCCTGGACAGCGGCCAGTTCCAGCCGTCCACCGACGGGCGCGCCTGCGCCGGGTTCGACGTCGCCGTGGTGGCCGCGCCCACGCCGCTGCGCGACGGGCTGCCCGACCTCACCTACCTGGAGGACGCCGCCCGCACGCTGGCCAGGTACCTGCGCCCCGGGGCGACCGTGGTCATCGAGTCCACCTCGTATCCCGGGCACCACCCAGGAAACGGTGCTGCCGCTGCTGGAAGAGGGGTCCGGCCTGCTCGCCGGGCGGGACTTCCACCTCGGCTTCAGCCCGGAACGCATCGACCCGGGGAACACCACCTGGACGCTGGTCAGCACGCCGAAGATCGTGTCCGGGATCGACGCCGATTCGCTGCGGGTGATCAAGGAGTTCTACGACACGATCGTGGACCGGACCGTGCCGGTCTCCTCACCGCGCGAGGCCGAGCTGGCCAAGCTGGTCGAGAACACGTTCCGGCACGTCAACATCGCGCTGGTGAACGAGCTGGCCATGTACGCCCATGACCTCGGCATCAACGTCTGGGAGTCGATCGAGGCCGCGTCGACGCAAGCCGTTCGGGTACATGCCGTTCACGCCGGGGCCCGGCGTCGGCGGGCACTGCCTGCCCATCGACCCGTCCTACCTGAACTGGCGGGTGGAGCGGGCGCTCGGCAAGAGCTTCCGGTTCGTCGAGCTGGCCGACGACATCAACCGGCACATGCCGGACTACGTGGCGCACCGGATCATGCTGGCGTTCAACGAGCGCGGCCGCCCGGTCCGCGGCGCGCGCATCCTGCTGCTCGGGCTGGCCTACAAGAAGAACACCGGCGACGCGCGGGAGTCCCCGGCCGTCCGGGTCGCCCAGTTGCTCGGCGCGATGGGCGCGGAGCTGCGCGCGGCCGACCCGCACGTGGTCGAGGGCACCGCGGTGGACGGCCTGGTGACCCGGGTCGAGCTGACCCCGGGCGAGCTGGCCGACGCGGACGCGGTGCTGCTGCTCACCGACCACGACGCGTTCGACTACGACCTGGTCATGCCGAGCACGCGACGTTCGTGTTCGACTGCCGCCGCCGGGTCACCGGCCGCAACGTCGAGATTCTCTGAGCCGCCGTGCGGATCATCTGCGTGGCCGGCGCGCGGCCGAACTACATGAAGGTCAAGCCGGTCATGGATGCGCTGGAGGCCGGCGGGCCGAGGTCGTCCTGGTGCACACCGGGCAGCACTACGACCCGGCCATGAACGACGTGTTCTTCGCCGACCTGGGTATCCGGCCAGCCGGATCACTTCCTCCAGGTCGGCTCGGCCAGCCACGCGGTGCAGACCGGCCAGGTGATGGCGGCGTTCGAGCCGCTGGTTGACTCGGTGCGGCCGGATGCGGTCGTGGTGGTCGGCGACGTGAACTCCACCGTGGCCTGCGCGCTGGTCACCGCGAAGTCGGGCGCGCTGCTGGCGCACGTCGAGGCGGGCCTGCGCAGCCGCGACTGGGCCATGCCGGAGGAGATCAACCGGGTCGTCACCGACCGGGTCAGCGACTACCTGTTCGCCCCGTCCCCGGACGCGGTGGACAACCTGCGCGCCGAGGGCTACCGGGACGACCAGATCCACCTGGCCGGCAACGTCATGGTGGATACGCTGCTGGCCAACCTGGACCGGGCGCTGGCGTCCGACGTGCTGCGCCCGGCTCGGGCTGTACCCGCGGCGAGTACGCCCTGGTCACGCTGCACCGGCCGGCCAACGTGGACGACCCCGGCGCGCTGGCCGCGCTGCTCGCGGCGCTGGGCGAGATCGCCGCGCGCTGCCCGGTGGTGCTGCCCGCCCACCCGCGTGCCGCGGGACGGCTGACCGAGGCCGGCATCTCCAGCCGGATCCAGGTCATCCCGCCCGCGGGCTACCTGGACTTCATCTGCTTGCAGGCGTCGGCCCGGCTGGTGCTGACCGATTCCGGCGGGGTGCAGGAAGAGACCACCGTGCTCGGCGTGCCCTGCCTGACCCTGCGGGACAACACCGAGCGCCCGATCACCCTGACCGAGGGCACCAACCAGCTGGTCGGCCGGGATCCGGAGCGGATCGTCAAGACGGCCGGTCAGCGTGCTCGACGCCCCGCCGCCCGCGCGCCGCCCGGCGCTGTGGGACGGCCAGGCCGGCCAGCGCATCGCCGCCGTACTGCTCGCGGCGGGCGGCCCGGCGCAGCACCCCCGCCCCACCGACCGCTAACGCCCGGGCTCCTCGCGGGGCAGTGTCACGTCTCGGTGGGGTCCGCGTTGACCGGGCCGGGGGTTGTCGTGCCCCAGCCAGGCGCGGCCGTCCCCAGCCAGGCGCGGCCGTCCCCAGCTGGGCGCGGCCGTCCCCAGCTGGGCGCGGCTGCCAGGTGGCACGCTCCTCGCGGCGCGGGCCCGTACCGTCAGCACCATGGGTCACATTGATCTTGGCCGGCGCCCCTTTTCACGCGGATGGTGCGCTTCCGCCGGTCGTTTTGCCCGTTTCGGCGTACCGCCCGCGTGAAAAGTGGACGGGAGGGGCCAGTGTGACTTGCAGGACCTGGAGCACTGCGACGGCAGCGGGGGAATGGGCGCACGGGCAGGCCGGGTACCGCGCAGTGGGCCCCCGCCTGGTGGCGGGGGCCCACTGCGCTTGGTGCCGATATTTAGCCGGGGAGCACCGGGCGGCCGGCTTGGCTGCCGTTGGCCCACACGTTGCCGTGCCAGATGTCGCCGCCGCCGTAGTGCCAGTGGGTGGACGCGTTGAGACCGTAGAACCCGCAGCTGCCGAAGTATTCGGTGCTGAAGAGGTTCCCGGTGACCACGATGTTGTGCGAGCCGGTGACCCCGCCGGGGTAGAGGCAGTACGCCCCGCCGGCCAGCCAGTTGTCGCTCAGTACCGCGTTGGTGACCGGGGCCGAGTCGTAGGCCAGCATCAGCGAGCTCGACCCGCCGCGGCTCGGCGGCATCCAGTTCAGGAACGTGTTGTGCACCACCTTGATGCCCGAACCACCCGAGTCGATCAGCGCGTTGGTGTGCTGGTAGGAGTGCGACCCGAGCGGGATGTAGGACTGCAGGTTGTGCACGTAGTTGTCGTGGAAGTAACCCACGCCCGAGGTGATGCCCTCACCGAAGCCGTAGATGTTGTTGTACGCGGCGGTGATGTAGTTGCCGTCGTCGGAGATGCCGTAGTCTTCCCCGCCGTGGTCGAGGCCCTTGCCCGGCACCCCGATGATCGTGCAGTGGATGATCTTCAGGCCGTGGAAGCCGTTCCGCTGGTTGATGCCGAACCAGTTCCTGGTGGTGATCCGGGAGTTCTCGATCGTCACGTTGTTGGCGTACACGTCGAGACCGCCGGTGATGTTCAGCCCGTTGATCACCGCGCCGTTGGTCTTGATCTCCGTGGAATAGGAGCTGCCCTGCCCGGTCGGCCCGGGCGAGGTGACGTTCTTCAGGCTCGTCATCCCGGCCGACTGCCAGCCGGTGGTCTGCGCGGTCGGGAAGCCGCACGAGGCGTAGGTCGCGTGCGTGGCTGGGCAGTTGGCCGGCTTGGCCGACGTCGTGCTCCCTGGGGTGGGCGTGGCGCTGGCCGCCGCCGAGGTGCCGCCGGCCGCCCCGGTGGCCTTGGGTGACGCCGACGTGCCATGCGAGACCGGGCTTTCCGTGCCCTGCGCGGACGGCGTTCCGCTGGAGCAGCCGGCCGCGGCCAGCGCGGCCAGCGCCACGATGCCGAGGAGCATGCTCCCCCGCCGCCGGTCCCGCCGCCGGTCCCGGCGGGCGGCCGGGGCCGCCTGCCGCCGGGGTGTCGTCGATTCAGCCATCAGGTTCCCCCCTGACTCCGGCCGTCAGTTCGGCCCACCCGCGGACTACCCACGGGCACTGTTCCCATTTCCGTTCGTCCCGGCCGGGCCTTGCTCACGCGGGTTCCGCAGCCAGATGGTGCCGAGCCGGGACGTGGTCAGCCCCTGACTCTGCGCTCGCATCAACCCGTAATAGGCGCCGCAGCAGCCCAGGACGAGGAACAGCAGCCCGCTGAACATGGGGAAGGTGAGTGCGTCGAACGTGGCGCCGCTCACCAGGCCCACCATGATCGAGGCGATCATGGCCTGGCCCAGTTCCTGCTGCCGCTGGTCCGAGGTGAGGTGCCGCCCGGCCGCTGCGCAGTGCATCCCGGCGAAATACACGATGAGCAGTGCGAGCACGCCGACGATGCCGAACTCGACCAGGCCGAGCAGGTACGTGTTGTCGATGTACCGGTAGATCTCGGGCATGAACGTGCCGAAGCCACGGCCGAAGAGCGGCCGCTCCGCGATGTACCGGAGGGCGGCCGCGTAGTCGGCGGTGCGGGTGGACACGCTGACGTCTGAGTTCGAGCTGCCGCCCAGCCCGCCGAAGTACTCGAGGAACGTGCCGATCAGGCCGGGCGCGACCACCTTGAGCGAGGCCACGCCGAGCAGCAGCACGAACCACGCGGGCTTGCGCCGCTTGGGCGGCCAGGTCGGGATGATCCACAGGATGGCCACGGCCAGGCCGATGATGCCGGCCCGGGACAGCGACATCGGGATGGCGAAGAACAGCAGCGCTACCGGCAGCCACTTGCGCAGTCTGCCGGTCCGCTCCGGGTCGAACGCCTGCTGCAGTGCGAATGGCAGCAGCATCGCCATCACCACACCGAACTCGATCGGCTGGGTGGCCGTGCTGGACGGCCGGTTGAAGCCGTTCCGGTCCAGCAGTGTGGTCACGTCCACCGCCTGGCTCAGCCCGGGGATGTGGATGTAGTTGGTGATGTTGAGCCCGGTGTAGAACTCGGCGATGCCGATGAACCCCACCACCGCGCCCAGGATCACCGCCCGGCGCAGCAGCGTGTCCAGCCGCTCATAGCTGGTGATGGTCTGGCTGGGTACCACGACCAGCGCGGCGAACGCCACCACCAGGATCAGCCCGCGGTCGGCGGCCAGGATCTCCGGCTCGGTGATGCTCCGGGTCATGGCCGCGACGAAGCTGGCTAGCACGGCCAGCCCGAACAGGAACATCGCGATGCGCACCGGCCGGCCCGCGTTGCTGGGCTGAATCCGGCCGGTGATCCAGGACAGTACGTACCACAGCAGGATGCACAGCGCCACGATGTTGGCGGGCGTGCCCACCCCGCCCATCGGGGCGAAGACCAGGTTGGCCGGGATGAGCATGAGCGTGAACAGGAAAAACGTCAGCAGGGTGACCGAGCCGAACCTGGGCTTGCCGTGCAGCGGCTGCCGCTTGGCCTTGGACTTGGCCTCAGCCGACGGCGCCTCTCCCGCCGCCGAGGGGCTGGTGCCGGGAGCTTCCCCCGGTACCCGGGCGGCTGGCCAGGCCGCCGTCCGGGTACCCGCTCCGGAACCGGTGCTCATCGCACTCGCGATGGCGACGCCGGGTCCTGGTAACCCTGGTACCGCGCCCACGGCGGGCCGGCCTCGGTCAGTTCGCTGCCCTCGTCGAGCGCATCGGCGGAGCTTTCGGCCGCGGGCCGGCCGGGGTGGTGTCCACGTCCGCGTGCCGCTTGCCGGTCTGCCGCCGCCGCAGCCGGTCCACGATGGCGATGGCGATCAAGGTGCCGACGAAGAAGATCACGAACGTGCCGGCCACCACTTCGAGCTTGGTCTTGAGCACCTTCGACGGCGTGCTCGGCGGCACGATCACCTGGGTGGTGATGACCGAGTTCGGCGGGGTCGGGATGGCCGTCTCCTGCTGCAGCTGGGTCATCCGGCTCTCGACGTAGCGCATCACGATCGGCAGTTGCTGGCTGACCTCGGCCGGCTCCTTGCCGATGACCGTGATCTGGACGAACGGCCCGGCCGCGAACGTCGGCACCACGGCGGTGTAGGTGTAGGTCACACCTTGCGCGCGCAACTGCTGGACGGCCTGGTCAGAGGACACGTTGCCGGCCAGGATGCTGGCCACCGGGTCCAGGTTGCCGACGGCGACGTACGGGTTACCGCCATTCCCGGCCTGGTTCGCCATGCTCTTCGAGCCGATCAGCGTGATCTCGGCGCTCGATTGGTACTTGTTGGGCCACGCCTTTGTACGCGCCGAGCGTCGCGATCAGCGTTAGCAGTATGCCGACGGTGGCGACGATCCAGCGCCGCCGTAGTACGCGCAGCATTTCCCCGAAATCCATGTTCCACCCTTCGGCAAAGCGGCATCCAAGCCAAGCTCATGACTTCCCCCACCACCGCTGCGGGGGGCGCGCGGTAGGTACTGCGCCCAAGCATAGTCCCACATAAACAAATTAGGCCGGACTTCCCCGGATCTAGGGCGGATAGTTATATAGTTGAGCGGGTCTGGCGAAGTGGTGGGGCTTGCGTCGCAGTGTGGCACCATCAGCAACGGGAGGGATGTCATGACTGCTGGAGAATGGGCTGCCACGCTATGCCGGCGCTGGTATGTGATGCTTGGCGTTCTGCTGTGCACAGTAGGTGTCGTGTTTGCGGTGCAGGGCCGGTCAATTACTTACCGTGGCTGCGATCAGCTATTCCTGGGTGCGCCGCCGCTGCCGTGGAACAAGAATGTGCTCACCGGGGAGAACGCGTCGGTGGCCATGACCACTGGCATGGTCACCGAGATGATGAACTCGGAGCAGGTGCGCGGCCAGATCGCGGCCGCGGGCTACCCCTCGTACTACAACATGCTGATGACCAACACCGGTGAGTCCCGGTTCCCCTCCTACACCAGCCCCACCCTGCACATCTGCGTCAGTTCGGCCAGCAAGCAGGCGGTCCTCGGCACGAACGCCGTGGCCAGCCAGAAGTTCATCACGCTGCTGGCGGACATGCAGAATGCCCGGCATGTGCCGGTCAAGTCACGGATCACCGTGACCCGGCTGGCATCGGCAGCACCGTTGCGATCGTCGGCCGGCCGTCACAGGCCTACTTCGGTGTCGGCTGGCCGGGTTGCTGGCCGCAGTGGCCCTGGCCCTGTGGAGCGACCCGGTGCTCACCCGCTGGCAGCAGCGCCGCAAGCTCCGGGTGGCGACGGCAGCTAGCCTCCCACCAGGCCAAACGGGCCCGCACCCCAGAGGATGGTGCGGGCCGTTGCAGTTCAGGACTGCGGCTGCATCTCCGACCACTGCCAGTCCGACCAGTAGGCCTCCGGGTTGACCAGGTAATTGACGGTCTCGACCGGGAGGTGCTGGATGCGCTGCCGGTGCACGTAGCTGAGCCGGAATATCAGTTCCCAGTCCTCAGCGGGCGTTCCGCCTTTCGGCCGGTTCAGGCGGCTGAAATGGAGCCCGGGAAAGCGCCGGGCTACTACGGAGTTAACATCTATGAATCCCTCGGCGCGAAGTTTCCGCTTGTCGAATGGGACCGATAGCACATCCATCAGCTGGCCATCAGGGAACGCCCGCCGTACCGCGGTGTAGACGAGATCTGGCGGCGCACCGGCGGGCTCGCTCTCAAGGGCCGCCAGTGCGGTTTCCAGATGGTTCGGTGCCCACTGGTTGTCGTCATCCAGGAACGCCACGTACTCGGAGCGGGTAAGCCGCGCGCCCATATTCCGGACCACGCCCGCGATGGCCACGTTGCGGGATAGCGAAACGCCGAACACGCGCGGGTCGTCGGGCAGATCGGGCATACCGCCCGCGTCATCGACAACCATGATCACCTGATCGGTGACGGTCTGCGCCAGGGCGGACTGAATAGCCCGCTGCACGATTTCCGGCCGGCGGTAGGTGGTCACCACCGAAGCCACCTTGGCCCGCGGCAATTCGCCGAGCTGCCGGGTCAGCCGGGCCACCTCGGCGTCCTCGAACTGATGCGTGGCCCGCCCGGTGCGGAACCGGACCACCTTGTTGCGGGCCTCGAACACCACCAGGCTGTTGCCCCGCATCACCGGGCTGAGCAGGAACTTGGCGGCGGACCGCGCGGCGCTGCGGCCCTGGCTGATCTGCATAGCGCTCCATTTCTCTGTCGGCTGGTCGCCGGGCGCGGCGGTCACGCGGCCGCGCGGGTCTGGCTGAGTTCGGCCGGCTGCTCGGTGGCCGGCTTGATGAGCCGGCGCATCGGCAGGATCAGCGGGATGTACACCGCGCCGGCCGCGGCCCCCGCCGCGACCAGCCCGACCAGGCTGGGGCCAGTCATATGAATGATGGCCAGCGAAACCACCGCCATCAGCAGGCCGCCGATGATCGGGCGCAGGCAGCGGGCCAGCAGGGCACGCAGCGTGATGCCGATGCGGTGCAGCGACCACAGGAAGGCCGGCCCGACCACCAGCACGGCGACCAGCACGTGGCCTGCGCTCACTCCGGTGATGCCGCGCAGCTGGGCCCCGATCAGCAGCACCGGGATGAGCACCACCAGCCACAGGCCCTGCACGACCAGCAAGGTCTGCTTGCGTTCCGCGGCGGCCAGCCCGTCGTAGGCCAGTTCGTAGAACACCCGGAGCAGGCCGAGCACGCCGAGCAGGCTGAGCGAATCCGCGGCCGGCAGCCAGCGGGTGCCGTAAATGGTCTGGATCACCGGGCCGGCCAGCGTGATGAGCAGCACGCAGGCCGGGATGGCCAGCGCCACCAGCACGGCCGCGGCCCGGGTGAAGCCGTCGGCCAGCGCGGCCCGGGAGCCGGCCAGCCGGGAGAAGCCGGCGAAGGACACCCGGCGGGCCGCGGCCGAGATGCTCTGCACCGGCCAGCTGGAAATGTTGAACGCCAGCTGGTAGAAGCCGAGCGCGGCCGGCCCGAGGGTGGCGCTGACGATGGCTGAGTCCACGTTGAGCGTGCCCAGCACGAGCAGGCTGGCGCCGGCCATCGGCAGGCCGAACTTCAGCAGCTCGCGGGCCCGGCTGCGGTCCCAGCCGGGCAGCACGAAGAACGGCGCGGCGATCAGCGCGCCGAGCAGGGTGACCACGTTGCCGATTACGTTGCCCCAGGCGAAGCTGATCGCACCGTAGTGGGCGAAGGCCAGCGCGAGCGTCACCCCGGTGGTCACCAGGAAGCCGATGCCTTCCACTACCATCCGGCGGCCCTGCATGAACTCCCGGTTGATCAGGCTGAACGGCACGCAGACGAAGCCGTCGATGATCACGCAGATGGACAGCAACCGGATGAGGCTGGTGGCGCCCGGGGAGCCGAGCAGGGTGGCTACCTCGGGTGCGCCGAAGAAGAGCAGCGCACACAGCACCGAACTGGACATCAGCGACAGGGTGAGCGCGGTGCGGGCGATGCCGCGGATGTCACCCTCCAGCCGGACCACGGCCAGGCTGACCCCCATCTCGTTCGCGCTCAGCAACACCGAGAGCACGAGCTGGGAGACCGCGTACAGGCCCCACTCCTGCGGGCCGAACACGGTCCGCGCCAGGATCACGCCGACCGCGAAGTTGGCCACCCGGAGGACCAGCGTGTTGACCATGCTCCAGCGGGCCCCGGCACGGACCTTGCGGCCCAGGCCGGCCTGCGCCTCCTCGCCGGAAACCAGCGCCGCGGCGGGCGCCGCCAGCTGGTCGTGCTGCTGCGGCACCCCCCAGATCGGCCGCCCGGGTGATGCGATGACCGCTTCCAGCACCGGGCTGGCCGCCCGGCCGAAGGACCGCGCGGTGTTGGCGGCGGCCGTGCCGCGCACCGCGGCCAGCACCCGGCGCAGCCGGTACACCAGCAGGCCGACCACGGTCAGCCCGGCCGCCCCGCCGAGACCGAGATCGGCCCCGTCATCCGGCACCACCCGGCGCAGCCAGATGGCCCCGAACGCGACGGTGAGCCCGGCCGCGAGCGGGATCGCGATGCGCATGATCTGGCCGCGCTTGTGGCTGAGCCAGCGGGTCTCCACCAGATACCAGGGCAGCAGCCGGGCCCCGGCGATGACGACCTGGGCGATGGCCGCGCCCGCGATCCCGGCCCGGATGGTCAGGTAGATGACCGACGGGATCATCGCACCCAGCCAGACCAGCTGGAACACCAGCGCGGAGGTGGTGGATTTCAGCTCGGTCAGGTAGTCGCTGGTCAGCTCGCACAGGATGCGCAGCGCGACCAGCGGGGCCAGCCAGGCCAGCACCCGGGCGGCCGGCGCCCACTGCGCCCCGTAGGCCTCGTGCACCAGCGGGGTGGCCACCGCGCTGAGCAGGAAGCTGGCCGGCAGGGTCAGGCTGGCGATCAGCGCGGTGGCGGACAGGTAGGCGGACCCCTGCAGCTGCGGGCTGGTCCGCAGCCGGGCGAACGAGACCGGCGCGGCCCGCAGCACCGGCATGGCCAGCAGCGTGACCGGCCAGCTGGCCAGGCTGAAGGCCAGCGCATAGCAGCCCAGTGCGGTGGCGTGCTTGAGATGCCCGACGATCAGCTGGTCGGCGTTGGTCAGCGCGAACATGGCCAGGCCCGAGGCGGCCAGCGGCAGCGCGGACCCGGCCAGCAGCCGCCACTGGCCGCGGCCCAGGCCCATCCGCAGCGAGGTGGGCGCGAACAGGACGATCATGATGGCCCGGAGCAGGCCACCGGCGACCAGGCCGATGCCGAAGCTGAGCAGGCCGTAACCGCTGAACGCCAGATAGCAGCTGACCGCCACGCCGACCCAGTTGCCGGACTGGTCCGCTACCGACCGGCGGATCCCGCGCGGGTGCTGGCGCAGCATCGCGGCGGGCGCGGCGACCAGCCCGCCGACCAGGATGTCCAGGGCCAGCACCCGGATCAGCGACGCCGCGGCCGGGGTGCCGGTCAGCTGGGCCAGCCCGGCCGCGCCGGAGTAGCACACCGCGGCCAGCGCGGCCCCGGACAGCACAGACACCGTCATGACCGCGGGGGCCAGGGCCCGCGGATCGCCGTCGTAGCGTTCCAGTGCCCGGCTCGCGCCCAGCTCACCCAGGCTGCGGAAGGCCAGCACCACCGCGATGCCCGCGGCTACCGCACCGAATTGGCTGGGCGTGAACACCCGCCCGGCGATGATGCCGAGGACCAGCGTCCCGCGCCGGACCGACACCACGCTGCCGAGTACCCAGAACACGCCGCGCAGGACGGTGTCGGGCACCGTCCTGCGTGCTTCATGGCGGGCTATCCGGTCCACCCCCGCCGCCATTCATCGCGGGCCGCCCACAGCGCACGCCAGTCTTCGCCGCGTGCCGTCGGCCGGGCCTGCCGCGCCGCCGCGCGGTGCCGATAACCCGGCTGGCCGTGGCCCGGAGCAGCACCCCGCCGAGCAGCAGGCCGACTCCCGGCCCGCGCAGCCAGCCAGGGAAGTGCCGCCGCAGCACGGTGCACTTGCCGGTGAACAGCAGCACCAGCTTGCCCGCGCTGGATGAGGACCGGCCGCCCGCGTGCTGGCACACGGCCCGCCCGGTGACCATCGGGCGGCAGCCGGCCGCCGCCGCGCGCAGGCAGAAATCGGCGTCCTCGCCGTACAGGAAGAACACCGGGTCGAAGCCGCCGAGCTGGTCCCACAGCTCCCGGCGGACCAGCATGAACGCGCCGCTGACCACCGGCACGGCCCGGTCCGCGGCCGGGTCGCCGGTCCACGGCCGGGGCGCCTCCGGGTCGAACAGCCGGCTGCCCGGCAGCAGGCTGTTCAGCCCGAGCGCGAAGCACAGCGCCGACCATGGGCTGGGCCGGCCCCAGCACGAGCGTGGATCGCTGCTCCCGTCGGCGTGCACGAACCGGCCGCCGACGATGCCCGCCGCCGGGTGCTGCTGGGCGCAGTCGACCAGGGCGGCCAGCGCGCCGGGGGTGATCACCGTGTCCGGGTTGAGGAACAGCAGCCAGTCGCCGGAGGCCGCCGCCGCGCCGGTGGCGCAGCCCGCCGCGAACCCGCCGTTGTCCGGCCGCTCGATCACCGTCACGCCGGGTACCGCGCGCGCCGCGGCCACCGTGCCGTCGCCGGAGGCGTTGTCCACCACGATGACGTCGGCCGGGGCGACCGGCGCCGCGTCCCGCAGCGCGGTCAGGCAGCCGGCGATGTCCGCCTCGTTGTGGTAGGTAACGATCACCACGGACACGCGTGCGGCCGGCCAGCCGCCAAGTCTGGCCGCCGGCTGGCCGGTTCCGCGAGTGGCCCGGTCGGCATCTAGGCCTGCTTGACCGCGATCAAGGCCTTGACCGCGCCCGCCACCCGTTCGCAGCGCAGCGCCGAGCCGGGGAAGTAGGCCGCCATCTCGGTCCGGCTGAGCAGTTCGACGCCCATCGCGGCCGCCACCCCGGCGGCATGACTGGGTGAGCGGGTATGCACCAGCGGCCAGCGCCGGGAGATCTCGGCCCGGGCCGAGACCGGCAGGAACTGGAACCCGGGGAACAGCCAGTGCGGCTCGATCGGGAAGTACCGGTACGGCGTCTGCACCCAGTGCCGCGGGGCCAGCCGGTGTACCTCGGCGGCGAACTTGACCCGCTGCGCGTGCCCGCCCACATGCTCGATCACGGAGTTGGAGAAGACCAGGTCGAACGCGGCGCCGTCCAGGCTGGCGGGCAGCGCGCAGGCGTCGCCCAATTCCGCGGTGATCCAGTCCGGGTTGTCCTTGGGCTGTGCTTCCAGGTTCACCACGTGCACCGAGGCGGGCCGCACCGGCGCCCGCAGCCAGGCCTGGACAGTGCCGCCCAGATCGATGACGGACATCGACTCGATGCTGGGAAACTCCTCGCGCAGCCAGGCCCAGCGCCGCTGCCGGTTGCGCTGGCCCAGCGAGTCCGGCCCATCCACCAGGCGCTGCCGCAGCGCGGTCAACTCGCCCACCCCTCTTCCTCCCTAGCTGATCCTCCGTCCCACCACCCAGGGAGACATAAGGAAGACGCGCTAATGAACGGCATGGTTGACGCCCAATCGCGGCCGGCCCGGCCTACCCGGCATCAGCTGACTTAAGCAGAGATCTCCGGTACCCGGGGGCCAGTCAGCCAGGCGGCCCGCACCGCAGGCCAAGTAAGAGTAAGGTACCGGCAAAGTAAGTTAAAGCACGAGTAAAGCAGACTGCTTCATGTCCACGGCGAATTGTGCCTGTGCGTCTAGTTCAGTGTGCTTGGTGTGTCCAGACCGGGGGCCGCACCAGCTGGCCGACCTGACGGAGGATGGCGTGACGGCAGACGGTGACTGGCCGATCGCGAGCCCTGCGGCGCGTGGTCCGGCGCCCACCTCGCGGCGCGCCCAGCCCGAGGTCAGCGTGCTGATCCCGGTGCGCAACGGGATGCCGCACCTCAGCGCGCAGCTGGCCGCGCTGGCCCGGCAGACCTACCGGGGGCCGTGGGAGGCGATCGTCAGCGACAACGGCTCGACGGATAGCAGCCTGCGGATCATCGAGGCGGCCCGGGGCCAGCTCCCGGTGCGCGTCGTTCAACTCACGGCAGGCCGCGGGCCGGAGCGGGGCGCTGGCCGTGGCGGCCGGCGCCGCGCACGGCCAGCTACTGCTGTTCTGCGACGCCGACGACGTGGTGGCCGACGACTGGGTGGAGCGCATGGTGGCCGCGCTGCAGCGGCATCCCGCGGTCGGCGGGCACCTCGATGAGGAGGCGCTGAACCCGCCGTCGGTGCGCGCCTGGCGGCCGCCGGCCACGCCGGGTGCGCTGCCCGCCCCGTTCGGCTTGCTGCCCGCGCCGATCGGCGCCAACTGCGGGGTGTGGCGGGAGGCCTACGAGAAGGTCGGCGGCTTCGATCTGCGCTTCCGCGGCGCTGCCGCCGAGGAGACCGACCTGTTCTGGCGGCTCCAGCTGGCGGGCTACCAGCTCGGCTACGCGCCCGCCGCGGTGGTCGCCTACCGGCACCGCGCCACGCTGCGCGCCATGCTCCGGCAGTGGCGTGGTTACGGCCGCGGCCGGGCCCACCTGGCCGCCCGCTACCAGGCGCTCGGGCTGCTGCCCGCCGAGTCGTGGCGGGATGCGGTCAGCACCTCCGGCTGGCTGGCCGTGCACGTGGTCAACCTGCTCCGTGGCCGGGTCCGCCGGGTGAACTACCTGCGCACCCTGGCCCACGTGATCGGCCAGGTGGAGGGCAGCCGGGAAGCCGGCGTGCTGCACATCCGGCGCAACCCCCGGCCCGGCAGCGTGCGCCGCCCGCCCGGCCTGCCCGGCGAGATGGAGACGGCCACGCCGGGCTACGCGCACTGACTCAGTGCAGCACCCGGGCCGCGGCCCGGCGGGCCCGCTCCAGCATCCGCAGCGCGGGCGCGGCCGGGCCTGAGGTCAGCTGGCCGATTCCGATACCGAACGCCCGTGCCGCGAACTCGCCGCCGCTGAGCGCCCGGTACACCTCGGCGCGGTCCGGCAGGCCGGGAGCTGCCCCGTCAGGGGCCGGCACGGACAGGCCCAGGGTCAGCGGGAACAGCTGCCGCCTGGTGTGGAAGTCGAGCGCGACGAACTGGGCCGCCTCGTGCTGGCGGGCCAGCGCGAGGCAGTCGCGGTTCGGTGCGATGCCGTCGTACTTCCGGTTCCACACCTCCACCGCGCCCAGGTACTCCCACCACGACGGGTCGCACCGCTGCCAGGCGGCCCGGCGCCAGGGATGAGCCCAGACCGCGGTGCCCCCGGCCTCGGCCGCCTGCTTGAGCAGGTCGCCGATGGGCGGCGCGTCACCGAAGAACGGCACGTCGCCCCAGACCGGGATGTGCACCACGTCGTCCAGGTCGCCGTATTCGATGCCGGGCACCAGGACCACCCGGCCGGTGCTGGCCTCGGCGCAGGCTTGCCGGTAGTCGTCCCACTTGGCCGCCGTGAACCCGCGGCTGTGCTCGGACATCAGCACCACCTGGCAGCCACGCCGGGCGAACGTGGCGGCGATCCGGCTGAGTGGCCAGGAGCCGTCGTCCGACCACTCCGAGTGCACATGCGCGGTCGCCTTGACCACCCGCTGCGCAGTGCTGGCCGGCGCCGGGCGGCCGGCTGGCTCATCGCTTCCGCCCGGTCAGCTTGCCGCCCAGCTGGCTGGACAGCGTGGCCCAGGTGTCCGCGGCGAACACGGCCGGCTCGCCGGGCCGCCAGTTGTACCAGCGTTCGCCGCGCCGCCAGATCAGCACGTCACGCACGGTGGCCAGCCGCGGCGCGTCACCGCGGGCCAGCACCATGCCCAGGTGGACGATCTCCCGGCCCAGGTGCCGGGCGGTCAGGTGCGGCGCCGGTATCTCGGTCAGGGCCGCCTGCGCCGGCTCGAACTCCGGATCCAGCGCGGCCTGCACCGCCCAGGCCGGGTAGTCCAGGCCCCGCCGCCGGGCCAGCGCCATGCTGCCCCAGGTCCGCCCGTTAAGCTCCATGAACCAGGGCTGTCCGGCCCGGTCCCGGAGCATCTCCACCATGAACAGGCCGCGCCAGTCGCAGCCGGTGATGAACTCGCGCACCGGGCCGGCCAGGTCAGCGGCCAGCGGGACGGACCGGCAGGCGCTGGACCCGGAGCCACGTGGGTTCATCATCCGGACCCGCTGATGCGCGCTCACCGCGCCTGGGCCGGCCGCGGTGGCCAGGCCGAACACGCCTTCACCCGTCCCGTCGATCAGTGGCTGCGCGATGGCCGGGCCGCCGATGGCGGCCGCGATCTCGCGTACCTGGGGCAGCGTATGGGCGATCCGGCCGGCCGGCCGGCGCAGCGTGCCGTTGGCCAGCTGCACGGCCAGCGCGGGCTTGACGATCCACGGCCCGTCGCCGGGCGGCCGCTCGGTGGCCGCATCGGCCGACGCCGGCACCGCGAACCCGGCCGTGGCGGCCAGCTCCAGCTGCTGCCGCTTGTCCAGCGCCAGCTCCGCCAGCTTGCCCGTAGGGCCAGAGATGATGGTGCTGGTCCCGGACAATCCGGCAGAAGCATGGCGTTCGTACTGGTCGGTCAGCCAGACCGCGTGGTCGTCCAGCGGCAGCACGGCCGCTGGCCGCAGGTCCCGGATCAGCGCGCCGAGGTCGGCCACCGCCTGGCTGTAGTCCTGCTCCGGCGGCGTGATCGGCAGCACCCGGACCAGCTTGGAGCGGGCCAGCGCGGGCCGGGTGCCGGCCCGGGCGAACGCGGACACCTCGAAGCCGTGGTCGGCCAGGCAGTAGCCGGACTCGATGGCGGCCAGCGCGTCGGCGAAGCCGATCAGCACGGTGCGCTTCATCGCCACGCCTTGACCCGGGCCGCCGCGGCGCAGCGCAGCCGCTCGGCGGCCGGCCGCGGCGCCAGGATGTCCGACCGCACCGAGCCGAGGGTGTCGCCCTGCTTGATGCTGTACCGCGGCTGCAGCCAGGCGCCGGCCCGGGCCCGCCGCCGGTCGCTGGTGAACACCTGGGTGTAGCCGTGCCGCCGCAGCGCGCTGAGCACCTTCCGGTCGTAACTGCCGAACGGGCAGGCCGCGGTCCGCACCGGGGCCTGCGCGGCGGTGCCGATCAGCGACCGGGCCACGGTGAACTCCTGGTGTGCCGACTCGGTGTCCAGGCCGCGCCAGGACCGGTGCTGCATGCCGTGCGAGCCCACCGTCATGCCCGCCGCGGCCAGCGCGCGGACACCGGCCTCGGTCAGGTAGCCCGGCTGGCCGAGCATCCCGGCCAGCGGGAAGAAGGTGGCTGTCAGCCCGCGGTCGAGCAGCGCGGGCAGCGCCACGTCCACGTCGGACGCGTAGCCGTCGTCGAACGTCAGCTGCACCCAGGACCGCTGCGCCACCTCGTCCAGCACGGCGCGGAACAGGTCTTCGCGGACGAAGTACTCCCGCGCCGCGCTGTCCAGTCCCGGGGCTGGTGTGCCCACGCCATGAAAGCAGACGCCCACGATCACATCCGGGTCCGGCCCGCTGCTGTCCATCGCTCCCCTTATCTGCCGTGCACCACCCATAGGACGCGCGGGGCGGCCTGGGCGGTGACAGGGCACCCTGGCAGATCTGGCATTCCCCCGCATGCCGGGTACCCGGATTCATGCATACTGCCCGACGTGATCAGTGTGGTGGTTCCCGCGCATGACGAATCCCGGGTGATCGGCCGGCTGCTCGGGCAGCTTCGCCGCGCGGCCGCGGACCGCCGGTGCGAGCTCGATGTGATCGTCGTGGCCAACGGCTGCACCGACGATACGGCCGCGGTGGCCGGGTCATTCGGCGCCCCGGTGCGGGTGCTGTCCATCCCGGTGGCGTCCAAGCGCGAGGCGCTGCTGGCCGGCGACCGCGCCGCGGCCAGGGATTTCCCGCGTGTCTACGTGGACGCGGACGTCGAGCTGGGCGCGGCGGACATGCAGGCCCTCGGCGACGCGCTCGGCCAGCCCGGCGCGCTGGCCGGCGGCCCGCGGCGGGTGCTCGCGCTGACCGGCGCGCCGTGGCTGGTCCGCTGGTACTACGACGTCTGGGCCCGGCTGCCCGAGGTACGCAGCGGGCTGTTCGGCCGCGGCGTCATCGCGGTCAGCGAGGCCGGGCACGAGCGGATCGCCAGCCTGCCGCCGGTGCTGGCCGACGATCTCGCCGCGTCCCTGGTGTTCGCGCCGGAGGAGCGGGTCATCGTGCCCGCCGCCCAGGTCGTGGTGCACGTGCCGCGCACCGCCGGTGATCTGCTGCGCCGCCGGGTCCGCGCCGCGATGGGCGTCGACCAGGTCGAGCAGGCCGAGGGCGGCCCGGAGGCGACGGCCCGGACCCGGCCCGCGGACCTGCTCGCGATGGTCCGGGCCGAGCCGCTGCTGGCACCGCGGGTGGCGGTGTTCCTGGCGGTGGCGGTCATCGCGCGGCGGCGGGGCCGCCGCGAAGTGCGGCGAAGCGAGTACTCCGACATGGCTGCGGGACGAGAGCAGCCGCGGCTGAGCTAGCGCAAGGGCACCGTCACAACTCTGTGTCCTGTCATGACATTCGCTTATTCGGTGTGCGAAGTACGCGACAACCACCGGTTCGGTTGGGCGTCTTTCCAGTGTGCCCGGGGGGTGAGGGCGGGGGTGGAGGACAGGGACGGTGGGGGCAGGTGTCTGGTAACACGGCTGTCGCGGGTGCCCGGCGGGCCCAGGCCCGCCGGGTCGCGAGCGGACCCGGCCGCGTGGACCAGTGCTTATCTCCGCCGGGCGGCACTGGCGGACTGTATGCTGCGCTCTGGCGGCCGGGTGCCTGGCCTACGAGGCCGGTTCGACGTGACCCACTACACGCCCGGCGTGTACCTCGCCTTCACCGGCCTGCTGCCGCTGCTATGGGTGGCCGCGCTAGCCGTGGCCGGCGGCTATGACCCGAGGTTCATCGGGGTCGGGCTCGGATGAGTTCCGCCGGGTGATCAACGCAGGGGTGACGCTGACCGCCTCGTGGCCATCGCGTCGTACGCGGTGAAGTTCGACACCGCCCGCGGTTACGTGGTCATCGCCCTGCCCTCGGTGACCCTCTTCGACCTGGTTGTCCGGCACCGGCTGCGCAAGCGGCTGCACCAGCTGCGCAGCAAAGGGCGCCTACATGCGCAAGGTGGTCGCGGTCGGGCACGCCCCGGCCGTGGCCGACCTGGTCGGCGAGCTGCGCCGGGGGACGTACCACGGCCTGTCGGTGGTAGGCGCCTGCCTGGCCGGCGGCAGCATGCTGCACGAGATCGCGGGCATCCCGGTATACGGCGGGCTGGACAGCGTGACCTCGGCGGTGGGCCAGTTCGGTGCGGACACGGTGGCCGTGCTGGCCTGCCCGGAGATGAACGGCATGCGGCTGCGCAAGCTGGCCTGGGACCTGGAGAAGACCGGCACCGACATGTGCGTCGCGCCGGCCCTGCTCGACGTGGCCGGCCCGCGCACCACCATCCGGCCGGTGGCCGGGCTGACCCTGCTGCACGTGGACCACCCGCAGCTGGACGGCGGCAAGCAGGTGCTCAAGGGCGTGTTCGACAAGGTGGTGGCGCTGGCCGCGACGGTGTTGCTATCCCCGCTGTTCGCGTTCGTCATGCTGGCCATCAAGCTGGACGACCGCGGGCCGGTGTTCTTCCGGCAAGTCCGGGTGGGCAAGGACGGCCACACGTTCTCGCTGTGGAAGTTCCGTACCATGGTGGTGGACGCCGAGCAGCGCAAGGCTGAACTGGCCGCGCTTAATGAGGGCGCCGGCGTGCTGTTCAAGATGCGCAAGGACCCGCGGGTGACCAAGGTCGGTGGCTGGCTGCGCCGCCACTCCCTGGATGAGCTGCCCCAGCTGTTCAACGTGCTGACCGGGGACATGTCCCTGGTCGGCCCCCGGCCGGTGCTGCCCGCCGAGGCGGCCCGATACGCCGATCACATGCGGCGCCGGCTGGTGGTAAAGCCGGGCATCACCGGGCTGTGGCAGGTGAACGGGCGCTCCGACCTGGCCTGGGACGAGGCGGTCCGGCTCGACCTGCGCTACGTGGAGAACTGGTCGCTCGCGCTTGACCTGCAGATTTTGTGGAAAACTTGGTCTGCGGTCGTCCGGGGCCCACGGAGCCTACTAGTCTGTGCAGGCCGCCCGCCGGAGTGAGGGGCACCTGCCTGATGATGATGGACGATCACCGCCTAGCCCATGACCTGGCCGCCGAGGCCGGGGATCTGCTGCTCGCGCTGCGCGCGGGCGGGGCGACCCCCGGGAACTGCGCGACGCCGGGGACCGGCGCTCACACGAGTTCCTGGCCAGCCAGCTCAGCCAGCTGCGCCCGGGCGATGCGGTGCTGTCCGAAGAAGGCCGGGACAACCCGGCCCGGCTGACCGCGGACCGGGTGTGGATCGTCGATCCGCTGGACGGCACCCGGGAGTTCGGCGAGCCGGGCCGGACCGACTGGGCCGTGCACGTGGCGCTCTGGGAGCGCGGCGCGCTGACCGCCGGGGCGGTCGCGCTGCCCGCGCAGGGCCGGGTGCTGAGCACGGCACAGCCGCCCGCCGCGCCGCCCGCCCCGGAACCCGGCCGCCCGGTGCGCGTGCTGGTCAGCCGGACCCGGCCGCCCGCGTTCCTGGACCGGCTGGCCGAGCGGATCGAGCTCACCCTGATCCCGATGGGCTCGGCCGGGCGCCAAGGCGGCCGCGGTGATCACCGGCGACGCCGACGCCTACCTGCACAGCGGCGGCCAGTACGAATGGGACTCGGCCGCCCCGGTGGCGGTCGCCCAGGCGGCGGGGCTGCACACGTCCCGGCTGGACGGCTCGCCGCTGGCCTACAACCAGGCCGACCCTTCCCTGCCGGATATCCTTATCTGCCCGGCGGGACTCGCAGGCACATTGCTGGATTGCCTGCGCGCAGTTGACTGTTCGGCTGTTTAGCGGCTCTCCCGGATGGGAGAGTGCGCTGACCATGTTCCGATGCCCGACGACCCGGAGTTTGCTTGATGGCCGTGACGCGTTCTGATTACTCGCTGTCCCAGCTGGAAGTGCTCGAGGCCGAGTCCATCCACATCATGCGGGAGGTAGCCGCCGAGTTCGAGCGGCCGGTGCTGCTGTTCTCCGGCGGCAAGGACTCCATCGTGATGCTCGCGCCTGGCCGAGCAGGCGTTCTGGCCGGCGAAGGTCCCGTTCCCGGTGATGCACATGGACACCGGGCACAACTTCCCCGAGGTGCTCGACTTCCGGGACCGCCGGGTGGCCGAGGCGGGCGTGAAGCTGGTCGTCGCCTCGGTGCAGGAGTCCATCGACCAGGGCCGGGTGGCCGAGGAGACCGGCCGCTGGGCCAGCCGGAACCGGCTGCAGACCGACGACGCTGCTGGACGCCATCGAGGAGCACCGGTTCGACGCGGTGTTCGGCGGGGCGCGCCGGGACGAGGAGAAGGCCCGGGCCAAGGAGCGGGTGTTCTCGTTCCGCGACGAGTTCGGCCAGTGGGACCCGAAGACCCAGCGGCCCGAGCTGTGGAACATCTACAACACCCGGATCAGGACGGGTGAGCACATCCGGGTGTTCCCGCTGTCCAACTGGACCGAGCTGGACGTCTGGCAGTACATCGCGCAGGGAGAAGCTGGAGATCCCGTCGCATCTACTTCGCCCACCCGCGCAGGGTGTTCGAGCGGGACGGCATCCTGCTGGCCGACAGCGAGTTCACCACCCGGCGACGAGTCCGAGCCGGTCTTCGACGACCACGGTCCGGTACCGCACGGTGGGCGACATGACCTGCACCGGTGCGGTCGAGTCCGACCGCGACCACGGTGGCCGACGTCATCGCCGAGATCGCGGCCACCCGGATCACCGAGCGCGGCCAGACCCGGGCCGATGACCGGACCAGCGAGGCGGCCATGGAAGACCGCAAGCGGGAGGGATACTTCTGATGACGGCCACTGTGGAAGACGTCATCTCGGCCGGAGAGCAGCAGGCCGATGGATATCCTGCGGCTGGCCACGGCCGGCTCGGTGGACGACGGCAAGAGCACGCTGATCGGGCGGCTGCTGTTCGACTCCAAGGCCATCTTCGAGGACCAGCTGGCCGCCGTGGAGCGGACCAGCAAGGCCGCGCGGCGAGGAGTACACCAACCTCGCGCTGCTCACCGACGGCCTGCGGGCCGAGCGGGAGCAGGGCATCACGATCGACGTGGCCTACCGCTATTTCGCCACGCCGCGGCGCAAGTTCATCATCGCGGACACCCCGGGGCACATGCAGTACACCCGCAACATGGTCACCGGCGCGTCCACCGCCGACCTGGCCATCGTGCTGGTGGACGCGCGCAACGGGCTGACCGAGCAGAGCCGCCGGCACGCCTTCATGACCACCCTGCTCCGGGTCCCGCACCTGGTGCTCGCGGTGAACAAGATGGACCTGGTCGGCTACCGCCAGGACGTGTTCGAGCGGATCAGCGAGGAGTTCGCCGCGTTCGCCGCCAAGCTGGAGATCGGCGACCTGAGCTTCATCCCGATCTCCGCGCTGCACGGCGACAACGTGGTGCAGCGCTCGGGCAAGCATGCCCTGGTACGACGGGCCGTCGCTGCTGCACCACCTGGAGCACGTGCACATCGCGTCGCGACCGCAACCTGATCGACGTGCGCTTCCCGGTGCAGTACGTCATCCGGCCGCACCAGGCCACCGACCCGGCGCTGCACGACTACCGGGGCTACGCCGGCCAGGTGGCGGGCGGCGTGCTCAAGCCCGGCGACGAGGTGATGCACCTGCCGTCCGGGCTGACCACGAAGATCACCCGGATCGACACCGCGCGCGGCCCGGTGGCCGAGGCCTTCCCGCCGATGTCGGTGACCCTGGTGCTCGAGGACGACCTCGACATCTCCCGCGGCGACATGATCTGCCGGCCGCACAACCAGCCGCTGGTCTCCCAGGACGTGGAGGGCATGGTCTGCTGGATGTCGGAGGCCAGGCAGCTGGCCCCGCGGGACCGGCTGGTGGTCAAGCACACCTCGCGCACGGTCAAGGCCATCGTCCGCGACCTGCACTACCGGCTGGACGTGAACACGCTGCACCGGGACGAGAGCGCGGACCGGCTCGGCGCTGAACGAGATCGGCCGGGTGAGCCTGCGGCTGACCCAGCCGCTGTTCTTCGACCCGTACAGCCGCAACCGGCAGACCGGCGGGCTGATCCTGATCGACGAGACGACCAACGCCACGGTCGGCTCGGTCATGATCACTGAAGGGCGCTGACCAGGCGCCCGCAGCCATGGGGGGGTCCACGGAGGCGAGCACTGTGACTCCCTTCCACGATCTGCACGATTACATGGCGCTGCCCCGGCTGACCGGGCTGCGGCTGTCGCCCGACGGCAGCTGGCTGGCGGCCAGCGTGTCGGCGCTGAGTGCGGACGGGCGCACCTTCAAGCCGAGCATCTGGCGGATCCCGGCCGGGCCGGGCCCGGCCCACCCCGGCGAACCGGCAACCGACATATGTCGGGTTGGGCGGGCGGGCGGCCCGGCTGACCCGGTCGGCCGAGGGCGAGGACAATCCGGCCTTCCTGCCGGACGGCTCGCTGCTGTTCCTGTCCGCCCGGCCCGCCCCGCCGGACGGCCCGCCCGGCGGTGGCGCACCGGCCAACGGCCAGCCCGGCAGCGGCCGCCCGGCCACGGCCAGCCCGGCGCGGCCCGGGCCGACGGGACGGCCGGGAAGCGGGCGCTCTGGCTGCTGCCGGCCGGCGGCGGGGAGGCGTGCCAGCTCACCGGGCCGCCCGGCGGCATCAGCCGGCTGGCCACCGCGGCGGCCGCGCCGCTGGCCGCGTTCACCTGCCCGGTGCTGCCCGGCGCCAGCGGCATCGCCGACGACGCGCAGCGGCGGAAGAGCCGGGCCGACGCGGGCGTGACCGGGATCCTGCACGAGGCCGCCCCGGTCCGGCACTGGGACCACGACCTGGGCCCGGATCAGCTCCGCCTGCTGGTCACCGGTGCTGACCCGGGGGGGCGACGCCCCCGCAACCCCCCGCCTCGCCGCTCCGCGCCGAACCCGGGCCGGCCGGGAACCCGCCTTCGGCGGGCCCCCCCTCGCCGGGCGAGGACGGGCGTCTCCCCGAAACTCCCCGCGACCTCACCAGCGACCCTGGCCGAGCGCTGGACGAGCATTACTTCGAGCTGACCCCGGACGGCCGGTACGTGGTCACCGGCTGGTCGGTGTACGACCCCTGCGGCGAGCAGCGCGAGGAAGTCGTGGTCATCGACACCCGGACCGGGACGCGGCGCCCCCTGCTGGCCGCGCCGGACGCCGACTTCAGCAGCCCGCGGATCTCCCCGGACGGCCAGTCGGTGCTGGCCATCCGGTCCGAGCACGACACCATCGCCAGGCCCGGCGACGTCACCCTGGTCCTCGCCCCGCTCGACGGCAGCGGCGGCCCGGCCGACCTGCTGCCCGGGCTGGACCGATGGCCGGCCGAGGCGGCCTGGGCGGCGGACAGCGGCAGCGTCTTCTTCACCGCCGACGACCGTGGCCGCCGCGCCGGTGTTCCGCGCCGAGGTCGGCGCGGCGGGTGGCAGGCCAGCCAGCGTCACCCGGCTGACCACCGACGACGGTGCGTATACCAGCCTGTGCCCGGCCCCGGACGGGCGTTCGGTATACGCGTTGCGGGCGGCCGTGGGCAGCCCGCCCGCAGCCGTGCGGCTGGACGCCAGCCAGCCGGGAGAGCCGGACTGGCTGGCCGGCCCGGCCGGCCCGCCGCCGGCTGCCCGGCTGGCTGACCGAGATCGCGACCACGGCCAGCGACGGGGCGGCGCTCCGGGCCTGGCTGGTGCTGCCCGCGGCGGCCGCCGCGGACGCGCCCGCGCCACTGCTGCTGTGGGTGCACGGCGGCCCGCTGTCCAGCTGGAACACCTGGTCCTGGCGGTGGAACCCGTGGCTGATGGCGGCCCGTGGGTACGCCGTGCTGCTGCCGGACCCGGCGCTGTCCACCGGGTACGGCCTCGATTTCATCGCCCGCGGGCACGCCGACTGGGGCAACCGGCCGTTCACCGACCTGATGGCGATCACCGACGCGGCGCAGGCCCGGCCGGACATCGACGAGACCCGCACCGGCATGATGGGCGGCTCGTTCGGCGGGTACATGGCCAACTGGATCGCCGGGCACACCGACCGGTTCTGCGCCATCGTCAGCCACGCCAGCCTGTGGGCGCTGGACCAGATGTTCGGCACCACCGACTCGCCCGCCCTGTGGCGGCGGCTGTTCGGCACCCCGCAGAGCCATCCGGAACGGTACTCGGCCAACTCGCCGCACCTGCACGCGGCGGAGATCACGCACCCCGATGCTGATCATCCACGGCGACCGGGACTACCGGGTGCCGATCGGCGAGGCGCTGCGGATGTGGGCCGACCTGGCCGGCGGGCCCAGCGGCCAGGCGGGTGCCAAGTTCCTCTACTTCCCGGACGAGAACCACTGGGTGCTCACCCCGGGCAACGCGGCCATCTGGTACGAGACCGTGCTCGCCTTCCTGGCCCAGCACGTCCTCGCCCAGCCCTGGCACCGCCCCGCCCTGCTCTGACCCCGCGGCCCCGCCCGGCCGGGACAAACCGCTACCCGCGGCGAAACTGACTCATGTCCCCGCTGGTGCTACGGGATATCGCACCTAGGTCATGATCACGACCTGGTGGCTGGGGTGGGCGGGCAGGTGGGGCGGCGGCTGCGGTGGCTGGCTGGGTGGCCGGGGCAGGGTGCGGGCGGGGTGTGCCAGGGTGGGGGCATGACGCGCGCGAACCTGGAGAAGCGGCCTGGCGAGGTCTCGGCCATGTTCGACAAGGTGGCCGACCGCTACGACCTGCTCAACGACGTGCTGTCGCTGGGCCAGGACCGGTGGTGGCGGCGGATGGTGGCCCGGGCGGTCGGCGCCCGGCCGGGCGAGCGGGTGCTGGACGTGGCGGCGGGCACCGGCACCTCGTCGCGGGCCTTCACCGCGGCCGGGGCCGACTGCGTGGCGTGCGACTTCTCGCTCGGCATGCTGACCGTGGGCGCGCGGCGGCAGCACCGGCCCGGACTCAGCTTCGTGGCTGGCGACGCGATGCGGCTGCCGTTCCGCGACGCAGGCGTTCGACGCGGTGACGATCTCCTTCGGGCTGCGCAACGTGGCCGATCACCAGGCGGCGCTGGCCGAGTTCCGCCGGGTCACCCGGCCGGGCGGCCGCCTGGTCGTCTGCGAGTTCGGCCACCTGCCCTGGCCGCGGCTGAACGCGGCGTACGAGGGGTACCTGACCGGCATGCTGCCCGCGGTGGCCCGGCGGCTGTCCGGCAACCCGGCCGCCTACGAGTACCTGGCCGAGTCCATCCAGGACTGGCCCGCCCAGCCCGAGCTGGCCCGGCGGATCGCCGCGGCGGGGTGGTCGGCAGTACGCTGGCGGGACCTGAGCCTCGGGGTGGTCGCCATGCCATCAGGCCCGGCGCCCGGGCTGACCTCGCGGGGCGGGTTCGCCGCGCAGCTGGGGTAGGTCTAGACTCCGGAATTGAGTACTTGTGAAGCGGTTCACAAGATAGTCAGGACCAGAAAGCGTTTCAGTCCGTCCAGCGAGCGCAGGCCCGTAGGGTCACCGAAGGCCGGTGCAAGGGGACGCGGCCGGCGAGCCTGCGAACCCCTGCATCCGGAAGTCCCCCAAGAGGCCGACGTCATCGTGGTCGGGGCCGGGCCGGCTCGGCCACCGCGTGCTACCTAGCCCGCGCCGGGATCGACGTGCTGGTGCTGGAGAAAGCCACGTTCCCGCGGGAGAAGGTCTGCGGCGACGGGCTGACTCCGCGTGCGGTCAAGGCGCTGGTCGGCATGGGTGTGCCCATCGGCGAGCAGGACGGCTGGGTGCGGAACAAGGGGCTGCGCATCATCGGCGGCGGGGTCCGGCTCGAGCTGCCCTGGCCCGAGCTGTCCAGCTACCCCGGCTACGGCCTGGTCCGCAGCCGGCTCGACTTCGACGAGACGCTGGCCCGCACCGCGCAGAAGGCGGGTGCCCGGCTGCTCGAAGGCGTGACCGTGACCGGCCCCCGTGCTGGACGACAGCGGACGGATTGTCGGAGTGAAGGCCCGCGCCACGGGGCAAACCGACGATGCTCGAACGCCAGTACGTCGGGCCGTGTCGTCGTGGCGGCGGACGGGAACTCGTCGCGGCTGTCCCTGGCCATGGGCCTGGGCAAGCGGGACGACCGGCCGCTCGGGGTGGCCGTGCGGACCTACTACACCAGCCCCCGGCACGACGATGACTACCTCGAATCATGGCTCGACCTGTGGGACGGGAACCGGCTGCTGCCCGGCTACGGCTGGATCTTCGGCATGGGCGACGGGACCAGCAACGTGGGCCTCGGCCTGCTGAACACGTCGGCCTCGTTCAAGAACGTGGACTACCGCGACCTGCTCCGCCGCTGGCTGGCCGGGATGCCCGCCGAGTGGGGCTACACCGAGGAGAACCGGACCGAGCCGGTGCGCGGCGCGGCGCTGCCGATGGGCTTCAACCGGACCCCGCACTACACCAGGGGCCTGCTGCTGGCCGGCGACGCGGGCGGCATGGTGAACCCGTTCAACGGCGAGGGCATCGCCTACGCGATGGAGGCGGGCGAACTGGCCGCCCAGGTCATCGCCCAGGCGCTGGCCCGGCCGGACCAGCCGGGCGCGGAACAGGTGCTGCAACAGCTACCCGCAGGCGCTGAAGGACGCCTACGGCGGCTACTACACTCTCGGGCGCAAGTTCGTAACGGCGATCGGCAACCCGCGGCTGATGCAGTTCGCGACCAAGCACGGGATGCCCCGCCCGGCACTGATGCGGTTCACCCTGAAGCTGCTGGCCAACCTCACCGAGGTCCGCGGCGGCGATGCGGCGGACCGGGTGATTCACGCACTGTCTCAGATGACGCCGGCGGCGTAGCGGCGCTGCGCGGCCGGACCGTCAGGAGAAGAAGAAAGGAGGCTGCCGTGCTGGTCTTGTACGTCCCCATCATCGTGCTCGGTGCGCTGGCTGCGTTCTTCGCGATCTTCTCGCTCGTGATGGGCGCGGTAACCGGGCCCAAACGATGGAACCGGGCCAAGCTGGAAGCCTACGAGTGCGGCATCGAACCCACGCCGCCGGAGATCGGGAGCCGGTTCCCGGTCAAGTATTACCTGACGGCGATGCTGTTCATCCTCTTCGACATCGAGATCGTGTTCCTCTACCCGTGGGCGGTCGAGTACGACCATCTGGGCGCGTTCGGCCTGGTCGAGATGGTGCTGTTCATCGTCACCGTGCTGGTCGCGTACGCCTATGTGTGGCGGCGCGGCGGACTGGAGTGGGACTGACCGATGGGTGTTGAAGAGAAGCTGCCGAGCGGGATCCTGCTGACCAGGGTCGAGAAGGTGGTCGGTTACGCGCGCAAGGTGTCGGTCTGGCCGGCCACCTTCGGGCTGGCCTGCTGCGCCATGGAGCTGATCTCCACCGGCGGGCCGCGGCACGACCTGGCCCGGTTCGGCATGGAGCGCGCGTCCAACACGCCGCGCCAGGCCGACCTGATGATCGTGGCCGGCCGGGTGAGCCAGAAGATGGCGCCGGTGCTGCGCCAGATCTATGACCAGATGGCCAACCCCAAGTGGGTCATCTCGATGGGCGTGTGCGCGTCCAGCGGTGGCATGTTCAACAACTACGCGATCGTGCAGGGCGTGGACCACATCGTGCCGGTGGACATCTACCTGCCCGGCTGCCCGCCGCGGCCGGAGATGCTGCTCGACTCGATCCTCAAGCTGCACGACAAGATCCAGAACATGAAGCTCGGCATCAACCGTGAGCTGGAGGTGCAGGAACTGGAGCAGGCCCGGCTGCGCCGCCTGCCGCTGGCCGCCGACCTGGCCGGCCTGCAGGCCCGGGGGGACGGCCAGTGACCAGCGAGGAAAACCAGGAGAACCCGCCCGATGAGGCGGCGCTGGCCGGCCAGCAGCGGCTGGGCGAGCAGGTGGTGCGGACCGGCATGTTCGGCACCGAGACCACCGGGGACACCTCCGGCTACGGCGGCCTCCAGGTGCGCCGGGCGCCGCTGCCCTCCTCGCCGCGGCCGTACGGCTCGTACTTCGACGAGATCACCGGCGCGCTGGCCGCCCGGCTGACCCAGGACGGCTCGGACTTCGGCGAGGCGGTGGAGCGGGTCATCGTGGAGCGGGGCGAACTGACCCTGCACATCCGGCGCGAGCACCTGGTCGCGGTGGCCCGGACGCTGCGCGACGAGCCATCGCTGGCCTTCGAGCTGTGCGGCGGGGTATCCGGGGTGCACTACCTGGCCGACACCGGGCGGGAATTGCACGCGGTCTATCACCTGACCTCGATCACGCACAACCGGCGGCTGCGGCTCGAGGTGAGCGCGCCGGACGCGGACCCGCACATCCCGTCGGTGGTGGACGTCTACCCGGCGTGCAACTGGCACGAGCGGGAGACCTGGGACTTCTTCGGCATCATCTTCGATGGGCATCCCGCGCTGACCAGGATCGAGATGCCGGACGACTGGAAGGGCCACCCGCAGCGGAAGGACTACCCGCTGGGCGGCATCCCGGTCGAGTACCGCGGCGCCACCGTGCCGCCACCGGACGAGCGGAGGTCGTACACGTGACCGCTGACGCTGATTCGCACGGGGGGTTCCGGGGGTCGGCCCCCCGGGCCGACACCGCCGAGGGACGGGTCTACAACGTCGGCGGCCAGGACTGGGACGAGGTCGTCAAGGCCGCGCAGGAGTCCAGCGACCGCTCCGACCACGAGCACCTCATCGTCAACATGGGCCCGCAGCACCCGTCCACGCACGGCGTGCTGCGGCTGATCCTGACCCTGGACGGCGAGACCGTCACCGAACTGCGGCCGGTCATCGGGTACCTGCACACCGGCATCGAGAAGAACATGGAGTTCCGTACCTGGACGCAGGGCGTGACGTTCTGCACCCGGATGGACTACCTGTCGCCGATCTTCAACGAGACCGCGTTCTGCCTGGCGGTGGAGAAGCTGCTCGGCATCGAGGCGGAGATCCCGGAGCGGGCCAGCATCCTGCGGGTGCTGATGATGGAGCTCAACCGGATCTCCTCGCACATGATGGCCATCGGCACGTTCGGCCTGGAACTCGGCGCCACCACCGTGCTGCTCTACGGGCTGCGCGAGCGGGAGAAAGTGCTCGACCTGTTCGAGCTGATCGCTGGGCTGCGGATGAACATGGCCTACGTCCGGCCCGGCGGGGTGTCGCAGGACCTGCCGGCCGGCGCGCTGGACAAGATCCGCGAGTTCCTCGGCGTGATGCCGCACCAGATGCAGGAGCTGCGCTCGCTGCTCGACGCGAACCCGCTGTACCTGGCCCGGACCAAGGGCGTGGCCTTCCTCGACCTGGCCAGCTGCATGGCGCTCGGCGTGACCGGCCCGCTGCTGCGCGGCACCGGGCTGCCCTGGGACCTGCGCAAGAGCCAGCCGTACTGCGGTTACGAGACGTACGAGTTCGACGTGCCGACCCAGGACACCTGCGATGCGTACGGCCGGTACCTGGTCCGGATGGACGAGGTGGACCAGTCGCTGCGGATCATCGAGCAGTGCGCCGACCGGCTGGCCGCGGGGTCGGCCGGTGACCCGGTGATGATCCAGGACAAGAAGATCGGCTGGCCGGCCCGGCTGGCGCTGGGCCCGGACGGGCTGGGCAACTCGCCGGACCACATCGCGCACATCATGGGCCAGTCGATGGAAGCCCTGATCCATCACTTCAAGCTGGTCACCGAGGGCTTCCGGGTGCCGCCCGGGCAGGTCTACGCGGCCGTCGAATCGCCGCGCGGCGAGCTTGGCTGCCACGCGGTCAGCGACGGCGGGACCCGGCCGTACCGGGCGCACTTCCGTGACCCGTCGTTCACCAACCTGCAGGCCCTGCCGGCGATGACCGAGGGCGGCCTGGTGGCCGACGTGATCGCGGCCGTGGCAAGTATTGATCCCGTGCTGGGAGGCGTGGACCGGTGAGTGCCCACGCGGCAGGTCTACATCGATGCTCCTCTTTGTTGGGAGGCGTGGACAGGTAATGGCCCTCACGCAGGAGGTGCGGGACCGGCTGCGGCCGGACGCGACGGAGATCATCGGGCGCTACCCGCAGTCGCGCTCGGCGCTGCTCCCGCTGCTGCACCTGGTGCAGGCCGAGGAAGGCTACGTCACCCAGGACGGCATCGAGTACTGCGCGGAACTGCTCGGGCTGACCGAGGCCGAGGTCACCGCGGTGGCCTCGTTCTACACCATGTACAAGCACGAGCCGGTCGGCGAGTACCACGTCGGGGTGTGCACCAACTCGCTGTGCGCGGTGATGGGCGGCGACGCCATCTTCGCCGACCTGCGGGAGCATCTCGGCATCGGCAACGACGAGACCACCAGGGACGGCAAGGTCAGCCTGGAGCACCTGGAGTGCAACGCGGCCTGCGACTACGCGCCGGTGGTGATGGTGAACTGGGAGTTCTTCGACAACATGACGCCGCAGTCGGCCCGGGACCTGGTGGACGGGCTGCGGTCCGGCGCGCCCGGCATCCAGCCGACCCGCGGCGCACCCCGGCTGTGCACCTGGAAGCAGGCGTCGCGCATCCTGGCTGGCTTCCCCGACGGCCAGGCGGCCGAGGGGCACACCGCGGGCGAGCCCAGCCTGGCCGGCCTGCGCATCGCCAAGGGCCACGGCTGGACCCCGGACTCCACGAACGGGAGCAAGCAGTGACCTCTCTGCTGACGCCGGAGCTGACCGCGTACTGGGACGAGCCCGACTCGTTCACGCTGGCCGCCTACCGGCGCCACGGCGGGTACACCGCGCTGCCCCGGGCGCTGGCCATGGAGCCGGACCAGGTCATCCAGACGATGAAGGACTCGGTGCTGCGCGGCCGCGGCGGGGCCGGCTTCCCCACCGGGCTCAAGTGGGGGTTCATCCCCAAGGGCGGCGGCAAGCCGCACTACCTGGTGGTGAACGCCGACGAGTCGGAGCCGGGCGCGTGCAAGGACATGCCGACCCTGCTGAACAACCCGCAGGCGCTGATCGAGGGCATCGTGATCGCCGGGTACGCGATCAACGCGCACCACGCGTTCATCTACGTGCGCGGCGAGGTGCTGCACGTGATCCGCCGGGTGCACCACGCGGTGACCGAGGCCTACCAGGCCGGGTACCTGGGCGAGAACATCCTCGGCTCCGGGTTCGACCTGGAGGTGACCGTGCACGCCGGGGCGGGCGCCTACATCTGCGGCGAGGAGACCGCGCTGCTCGACTCGCTGGAGGGCTACCGCGGCCAGCCCCGGCTCAAGCCGCCGTTCCCGGCGGTGGAGGGGCTGTACGCCTGCCCCACCGTGGTGAACAACGTCGAGTCGATCGCCACCGTGCCGTACATCCTCGGCCACGGCGCGGACGAGTTCGCCGCGATGGGCACCGAGAAGTCCAAGGGCTTCGGCATCTTCTCGCTGTCCGGGCACGTGACCATCCCCGGCCAGTACGAGGCGCCGCTCGGTACCACGCTGCGGGAGCTGCTGGAGCTGGCCGGCGGCATCCGGGCCGGGCACCGGCTGAAGTTCTGGACCCCGGGTGGCTCGTCCACTCCGCTGTTCACCGACGAGCAGCTGGACGTCCCGCTGGACTACGAGTCGGTGGCCAAGGCCGGGTCGATGCTCGGCACCCGGTCGGTGCAGCTGTTCGACGAGACCACCTGCGTGGTCCGGGTCGTGCTGCGCTGGATCAAGTTCTACCGGCACGAGTCGTGCGGCAAGTGCACCCCGTGCCGGGAGGGCAGCTACTGGGTGGAGCAGCTGCTCGAGGACCTGGAGAACGGCCGGGGCAGCGAGGCCGACCTGGAGAAGCTGCTGGACATCTGCTCCAACATCACCGGCCGGGCGTTCTGCGCCCTGGGCGACTCGATCGAAGCGCCGGTCAAGTCGTCGATCAAGTACTTCCGGGATGAGTACCTCGAGCACCTGCGCAACGGCGGCTGCCCGTTCGACCCGGCCGCGTCGACGCTATTCGCGATGGAGTCCGCCTGATGACAGTTGACGCCACTGGCACCGGTGCCGTCGCCCTGGCCGGCCGACGGGGTGACCGTCACCATCGACGGGTTCGAGATCACCGTGCCCAAAGGGACGCTGGTGATCCGGGCCGCGGAGCTGCTCGGCATCCAGATACCCCGGTTCTGCGACCACCCGCTGCTCGACCCGATCGGCGCCTGCCGGCAGTGCCTGGTGCACATCGAGGGCCAGCCCAAGCCGCCCGCCTCGTGCACCACCACCTGCACCGAGGGCATGGTGGTGCACACCCAGCTGACCTCGCCGGTGGCCGAGAAGGCGCAGCGCGGCATGATGGAACTGCTGCTGGTGAACCACCCGCTGGACTGCCCGATGTGTGACAAGGGCGGCGAGTGCCCGCTGCAGAACCAGGCCATGTCCACCGGGCAGGGCGAGACCCGGTTCCACGGCCCGAAGCGGACCTTCCCGAAGCCGATCGCGCTGTCCACCCAGGTGCTGCTGGACCGGGAGCGCTGCATCCAGTGCGCCCGGTGCACCCGGTTCGCCGAGCAGATCGCCGGGCGACCCGCTCATCGAACTGCTCGACCGGGGTCCGCAGGAGCAGGTCGGCATCGCCGCCGGTGAGCCGTTCGACTCCTACTTCTCCGGCAACACGGTGCAGATCTGCCCGGTGGGCGCGCTCACCGGCGCCGCCTACCGGTTCCGCGCCCGGCCGTTCGACCTGGTCTCCACGCCGAGCGTGTGCGAGCACTGCGCGGCCGGCTGCCGGCAGCGCACCGACCAGCGGCGCGGCGTGGTGACCCGGCGGCTGGCCGGCAACGACCCGCAGGTCAACGAGGAGTGGAACTGCGACAAGGGCCGCTGGGCGTTCACTTACGCGACCCAGCCAGACCGGCTGAACGGCCCCCTGGTACGCAACGCCGACGGGGTGCTGGTGCCGGCGTCCTGGCCCGAGGCGTTCGCGGCGGCGGCGAGCGGCCTGGCGGCCGCGCGGGGCCGGGCCGCGGTGCTCACCGGCGGGCGGCTCACCGTCGAGGACGCGTACGCCTACGCCAAGTTCGCCCGGGTCGCGCTGGGCAGCAACGACATCGACATGCGGGCCCGGGCGCACTCGGCCGAGGAGACGGAGTTCCTGGCCGGCCGGGTGGCCGGCCGCGGCATCGAGGTCAGCTACACCGACCTGGAGCGCGCTCCGGCGGTGCTGCTGGCCGGGTTCGAGCCGGACGACGAGTCGCCCATCGTGTTCCTCCGGCTGCGCAAGGCGGCCCGGCGCGGCACGCTGGCCGTCTACTCCATCGCCGCGCTGGCCAGCCGCGGGCTGGCCCGGATGTCCGGGGTGCTGCTGCCACCGTGCCGGGCGCCGAGGCCACCGCGCTGGGCAGCCTGATCAGCGGCACCGGCCTGGACGAGGCGGGCCGGGCGGCGGCCGGGGCGCTGACCGCCGAGGGGGCCATCATCCTGGTCGGCGAGCGGCTGGCCGAGGTGCCCGGCGCGCTCGGCGCGGCGGACCGGCTGGCCCGGGCGACCGGGGCCCGGCTGGCCTGGGTGCCCCGGCGGGCCGGCGAGCGGGGCGCCATCGAGGCGGGCGCGCTGCCCAACCTGCTGCCCGGCGGGCGGCTGGTGGCCAGCTCGCAGGCCCGCGCCGAGGTGGCCCGGGCCTGGGGGGTGGCCGCGCTGCCGGTCGAGCCGGGCCGGGACACCGGGCAGATCCTGGCCGCCGCCGAACACGGCCTCGACGCCCTGCTGGTCGGCGGCGTCGACCTGGACGACCTGCCCGACCCGGCGGCCGCCCGGGCCGCCCTGGCGGCGGCGCCGTTCGTGGTCAGCCTGGAGCTGCGGCCGAGCGCGGTCACCGACCGCGCCGACGTGGTGCTCCCGGTGGCCGCGGTGGCCGAGAAGGACGGCACGTTCGTGAACTGGGAGGGCCGCGCGGGCACGTTCGGCCCCGCGCTGTCGGTGCCCGGCATCGAGTCCGACCTGCACGTGCTGCGCCGCATCGCGGACGAGATGGACGTGCACCTCGGCCTGCCCGACGCGGCCGCGGCCCGCGCGCGAGCTGGACGCGCTGGGCGCGGGCGCCAGGCTGGTCGATCCGGCCGAGACCGGGCACGCCGCGCCGCTGGCGTCGGTGCCGGAGGCGCGCGCCGCCGCGGCCAGGGCCGGGGCAGGCTCTGCTGGCTACCTGGAGCCAGTTGCTGGACGCCGGGCGGATGCAGGATGGCGAGCCGTTCCTGGCCGGCACGGCCCGGCCGGTGCTGGCCCGGATGTCGGCGGCGACCGCGGCGCAGGCCGGCCTGGCCGACGGCGGTAAGGTCACTGTTGCCACCGACCGTGGTTCGCTGACCCTGCCGGTCGAGGTGACCGAGATGGCGGACCAGGTGGTGTGGCTGCCAGCCCATTCCGACGGGTCCCAGGTGCGGCGTGACCTCGGGGCCGGCCACGGCAGCCTGGTGACCATGAGGAGCGCGCAATGACCGGTTCTGCCAGCGTGGCGGGTCCGCGGCTGCTCGCCGCCGCGGACCCGACCCTGGCCAGCTTCTATAACCAGCCCTGGTGGCTGGTGATCATCAAGGTGCTGTTCATCTTCATCTTCCTGGTGCTGGTCACCCTGTTCATGATCTGGGCCGAGCGCCGGGTCATCGGGCGGATGCAGCAGCGGCCCGGCCCGAACCGGGCGGGCAAGTTCGGGCTGCTCCAGTCGCTGATGGACGGGATCAAGCTGGCGCTCAAGGAAGACATCGTGCCGCGGGGCGTGGACAAGCTGCTGTTCTGGCTGGCCCCGGCCATCGCGGTGATCCCGGCGTTCATCAGCTTCGCGATCATCCCGTTCGGCCCCGAGGTGTCCATCTTCGGCGTGCAGACCCCGCTCCAGCTGGCTGACCTGCCGGTCGCCGTGCTGCTGGTGCTGGCCATGAGCTCGATGGGCGTGTACGGCATCGTGCTGGCCGGCTGGGCGTCCGGGTCGCCGTACCCGCTGCTCGGCGGGCTGCGCTCGTCGGCCCAGGTGATCAGCTACGAGATCGCGATGGGGCTGTCCTTCGTCGCGGTCTTCCTCTACGCGGGGTCGCTGTCCACCACCCAGATCGTGCACGCGCAGGCGGGCAGCGGCACCGAGTTCCACTGGTTCGGCGCCACCCTGCACTACCCGTCGTGGTTCGCGGTGCTGCTGTTCCCGTCCTTCGTGATCTACCTGATCACCATGGTCGGCGAGACCAACCGGCTGCCGTTCGACCTGCCCGAGGGTGAGGGCGAGCTGGTCGGCGGCTTCCACACCGAGTACGCCTCGCTCAAGTTCGCGCTGTTCTACCTGGCCGAGTACATCAACATGACCACGGTGGCCGGGCTGGCCACCACGCTGTTCCTGGGCGGCTGGCGGGCGCCCTGGCCGATCAGCGTCTGGTCCGGGGCGAACTCCGGCTGGTACCCGATCCTGTGGTTCCTGATCAAGATCGGCATCCTGCTGTTCTGCTTCATCTGGCTGCGCGGCACGCTGCCCCGGATCCGTTACGACCAGCTGATGCGGTTCGGCTGGAAGGTGCTGATCCCGGCATCCCTGGTCTGGATCCTGGTCATCGCCACCATCCGGGTCTGGCGTACGCACGGCGGCAGCCCGGCCGTGTACACCGTGGCCGGCCTGCTGCTGGTCGCCCTGCTCGCGCTGCTGTTCATGGCGGATACCGCGATGCAGCGCCGCCAGGCCGAAATCACCGAGGTCACCGCGGGTGACGAGGGGCCGCCCGGGACGGCCGCCCCGGCAGGCGCGGGCGTGACCCCGCGCGGCGCGGCGGACGACTCGCCGGCCTTCCCGGTCCCGCCGATGGACCTGCCGCACTACCACGGGATCGGGGTGACCGTGTCCACCGGGCACGAGGCCCCCGGCTCCGCTAACGGGACGACGAAGGAGGTGACCGGTGCCTGAGTTCCTGGGGCCCGTCAAGGGCTTCGGCACGACCTTCCGCCAGATGTTCAAGAAGGTCGACACCGTCGAGTACCCGGAGCAGAAGAACCCCACCGCCCCCCGGTTCCACGGCCGCCACCAGCTCAACCGGTGGCCTGACGGGCTGGAGAAGTGCATCGGCTGTGAGCTGTGCGCCTGGGCCTGCCCGGCGGACGCGATCTACGTGGAAGGCGCGGACAACACCGACCAGGAGCGGTACTCGCCCGGGGAGCGGTACGGCGCGGTCTACCAGATCAACTACCTGCGCTGCATCCTCTGCGGGCTGTGCGTGGAGGCGTGCCCGACCCGCGCGCTGACCATGACCAACGAGTACGAGATCGCCGACGACAGCCGGGAGAGCCTGATCTGGACCAAGGAGCAACTGCTTGCGCCGCTGCTGCCGGGGATGGAGCAGCCGCCGCACGAGATGCGGCTGGGTAAGACCGAGCGGGACTACTACCTGCTGCGCAACGCGGGCGTGGCCGCGCCCAGTAACGCCGACGAGGCACCTGCCCCGGGCAACGAGGGCGAGGTCACCCGGCCGGATCCATCGCTCTGGGAGGCGGCCGCCCATTCCGACGTGGAGCCGGGGGGGCCGCGATGACGCACGGGACGCTGGCCCTCACCCACGTGGCCGCGGAGACCCAGCAGGTGGCGTTCTGGCTGCTGGCCGTGATCTCGGTGGGTGCGGCGCTGGGCATGGTCCTGGTCCGCAAGGCGGTCTACTGCGCCGTGCTGCTGGCCGTCGTGATGCTCTGCCTGGCCGTGCTGTACGCCATCGAGGGCGCGCCGTTCCTGGCCTTCGTCCAGGTCATCGTGTACACCGGCGCGGTGCTGATGCTGTTCCTGTTCGTGCTGATGATCGTGGGCATCCGGGCCAAGGACTCGATCGTGGAGACGCTCAAGGGCCAGCGGCTGGCTGCCGGGCTGGCTGGGATCGGCCTGCTGGTGCTGCTCTCGCTGACCATCGGGCACGCGGTGCTCGGCCCGGCGCCGGCCGAGACGGCCGGCTTCGGGGCGAACAACGTGAACAGCATCGCCCGGCTGATCTTCACCACGTACGTGTTCCCGTTCGAAGTGACCAGCGCACTGCTGATCACCGCCGCGCTGGGCGCCATGGTGCTGGCGCACCGGGAGCGCATCGAGCCCAAGCTGACCCAGCGGGACCTGTCCCGGCTCCGGGGGGCCAGCGGCCGGCCTGCCCCGCTGCCCGGCCCGGGCACCTACGCCCGGCACAACGCGGTGGACATGCCGGCTCTGCTGCCGGACGGCTCCCCGGCTCAGGACTCGGTCAGCCCGTTCATCTCGCACCGGATCGATCCGCCCGCCATCACTACCGGGTCCAGCCAGGAAGGGGAGCAGGGATGAGCCCCGGCGACTTCGTGGCGCTGGCCGTCGTCCTGTTCGTCATCGGCGCGGTGGGCGTGCTGGTGCGGCGCAACGCGATGGTGATCTTCATGTGCGTGGAGCTCATGCTCAACGCGGTCAACCTGGCCTTCGTCGCCTTCGCCCGGCTGCACAACAACCTGGGCGGCCAGGTCATCGCGTTCTTCGTCATGGTGGTCGCGGCGGCCGAGGTCGTGGTCGGCCTGGCCATCCTGATGGCCATCTTCCGCTCCCGCAGGTCCGCGTCGGTGGATGAGGCGAGCCTGCTGAAGTACTAGGACGTCCCTGGATGTCACCGGGCTGGCGGATGGATCAGCCCGCTGAAGCACGAGGAGTAACGCAGTGACAGGCTCACTTGCGGTTGCGCACACGGCCGTGGCGCACGCCGAGGCCACCTTGCCCGCCGTCGGCGCGCAGCGGGCGGCGTGGCTGCTGCTCGTGTTCCCGCTGATCGGCGCCGTGGTGCTGCTGCTCGGCGGGAGGCGGACCGACCGCTGGGGGCACCTGCTGGGCGTGGCCATGCCACTGGCCGCGTTCGGTCTACGCGCTGATCGCGTTCGCCCAGATGCTCGGCTACCCCGGCGGCCAGCGCAGCCGGGACGTGCAGATCTACCAGTGGATAGCGGTCGGCTCGTTCAAGGTCAACGTCGGCCTGCAACTCGACCAGCTGTCGATCTGCTTCGTGCTGCTGATCACCGGGGTCGGCTCGCTGATCCACATCTTCTCGGTCGGCTACATGGCCCACGACGAGGGCCGCCGCCGGTTCTTCGGCTACATGAACCTGTTCCTGGCGGCCATGCTGCTGCTCGTGCTGGCCGACAACTACCTGCTGCTGTACGCCGGCTGGGAAGGCGTCGGCCTGGCCTCCTACCTGCTCATCGGGTTCTGGCAGTTCAAGCCATCCGCCGCGGTGGCGGCCAAGAAGGCATTCATCGCCAACCGGGTCGGTGACGCCGGGCTGTCCCTGGCCATCATGCTCATGTTCAGCACGTTCGGCACGGTCACCTTCGCCGGGGTGTTCTCGCACGCCCACCAGGCCGGCCCGGGCGTGCTCACCGCGCTGGGGCTGCTGCTGCTGCTCGGCGCGTGCGGCAAGTCGGCCCAGCTGCCGCTGCAGTCCTGGCTGCTGGACGCGATGGAGGGCCCGACCCCGGTGTCGGCCCTGATCCACGCGGCGACCATGGTCACCGCGGGCGTGTACCTGATCGTCCGGTCCGGCCCGATCTTCGACCTGACCGCGGACGCCCGGCTGGCGGTGGCCATCGTGGGCGCGGCCACCCTGCTGTTCGGCGGGATCATCGGCTCGGCCAAGGACGACATCAAGAAGGCGCTGGCCGGGTCGACGATGAGCCAGATCGGCTACATGATGCTGGCCGCCGGGGTGGGCCCCGAGGGCTACCCGTTCGCGATCGCGCTGCTGCTGGCGCACGGCTTCTACAAGGCCGGGCTGTTCCTCGACGCCGGGTCGATCATGCACGGGATGAACGACGAGGTGAACATGCGCCGCTTCGGCGGCTTGTACGCGGTGCTGCCGATCACATTCACCACATTCGCGGCGTGTTACCTGGCCATCATCGGCATCCCGCCGTTCTCCGGGTTCTTCGCCAAGGACACCGTGATCGACGCCGCCTACCACGACGGCGGCACCACGGGCTGGATCGTGGGCACCGCCGCGCTGATCGGCGCGGGCGTCACCGCCTTCTACATGACCCGGATCCTGTTCATGACCTTCTTCGGGAAGCGCCGCTGGGCGGAGGACGCCCATCCGCACGAGGCGCCCAAGGTGATGACCTGGCCGGTGATCCTGCTCGCGCTCGGCGCGCTGGGCTTCGGCGCCTTCGAGATCCTCGGTGACCGGCTGCCCCGCTTCCTGGGCCCGGTCACCGGTTACACGCCGGCCCAGCCGGCCGTGTTCACCCTGGCCGGCGGCATAGCCCTGGCCCTGGTGGTGATCTTCGCGGTGCTCGCCTGGCTGCTGTTCGGGCGCCGGGGGGTGCCGGAGACCGCGCCAGCCGCCGGGCCCGCGGTCACCGCCGCGCGCAAGGATCTGTACGGCGACGCGATCAACGAATCGCTGCTGATGCGGCCCGGGCAGTGGCTGACCCGGCTGTCCGTGTACTTCGACAACCGGGGAGTGGACGGCCTGGTGAACACGGTGGCCGCGACCATCGGCGGCACCTCGGGCCGGCTGCGCCGGGTGCAGACCGGATTCGTCCGGTCCTACGCGCTGTCCATGTTCCTCGGCGGGGTGCTGCTGGTCGGTGCCCTCCTGCTGGCGAGAATCTAGGAGACCGCCGGTCATGAGCACGTTCCCCTGGCTCACCGTCATCGGTGCCGTCCCGCTGGTCGGCGCGCTGGCCATCGTGGCCAGCCCGGGTGCCTCCGCGCCCGGCAGCGAGGCCGACCGGGCGGCCCGGCGGCTGCTGGTCAAGCGGCTGGCCCTGGTGTTCAGCCTGATCACGCTGGCCCTGACGATCGCGATGATGGTGGCCTTCAAGTCCGGCGGCGCGGAGTTCCAGTTCACCCAGACCTACCAGTGGATCCCGCAGTTCGGGGTGCACTACGCGGTCGGGGTGGACGGCATCGCGCTGGTGCTGATCGCGATGACCGCGGTGCTGATGCCGGTGGTCGTGCTGGCCTCGTGGAACGACGCCGACCCGGCGGAGCAGCCGGACGGCGCCGCGGCGCCGCCCGCCGCCGAGGGCAGCGTGGTGGCCCGGCCGCGGCGCGGGCGTGAAGACTTACTTCGCGCTGCTGCTGGTGCTGGAGACGATGATGATCGGCGTCTTCGCGGCCACCGACGTGTTCCTGTTCTACGTGTTCTTCGAGGCCATGCTGATCCCGATGTACTTCCTGATCGGCAGCTTCGGCGTCGGCCAGCGGCAGTACGCCGCGGTCAAGTTCCTGCTGTACAGCCTGTTCGGCGGGCTGCTCATGCTGGTCGCGGTCATCGCGCTGTACGTGTACTCGGCGCGCGGCGGGCATCCCGGCACGTTCCTGTTCAGCCAGCTGGTGCACGTCACGTTCACCCCGGCCACACAGAAGTGGCTGTTCCTCGGGTTCTTCGTCGCGTTCGCCATCAAGGCGCCGCTGTGGCCGTTCCACACCTGGCTGCCGGACGCGGCCACCGCCGCCCAGCCGGGTACCGCGGTGCTGCTGGTCGGCGTGATGGACAAGGTCGGCACGTTCGGGATGATCCGCTACTGCCTGCAGCTGTTCCCGGCCGCATCCCGGTACTTCACCCCGCTGATCCTCGTGCTCTCGGTCATCGGGATCCTGTACGGGGCCATCGTGGCCATCGGGCAGCGCGACCTCAAACGGCTGATCGCCTACACGTCGGTCTCCCACTTCGGTTTCATCGTGCTGGGCATCTTCGTGCTGACCAGCCAGGGCCAGTCCGGTGCCACGCTGTACATGGTCAACCACGCGCTCGCCACCGGGGCGCTGTTCCTCATCGCCGGCTTCATGATCGCCCGCCGCCGCTCGCAGCGGATCGCCGACTACGGCGGGGTGCAGAAGGTGGCGCCGCTGCTGGCCGGCCTGTTCCTGATCTCCGGCCTGGCCTCGCTGTCGCTGCCCGGGCTGTCCACCTTCGTCAGCGAATTCCTCGTCCTGGTCGGCACGTTCACCCGGTACAAGGTGGCGGCGTCGTTCGCCACCGCGGGCATCATCCTGGCCGCGATCTACATCCTGTGGATGTACCAGCGCACCATGACCGGGCCGGTGCGCGAAGAGGTGGCCGACATGCCCGACCTGCGGGCCCGTGAACTGTGGGCGGTCGGGCCGCTGGTCGCGCTGCTCATCGTGTTCGGCGTGTACCCGAAGCCGCTGCTGGACCTGATCAACCCGGCGGTGCACGACACCCTGTCCCAGGTGCACGTCACCGATCCGGTACCGCAGCATCCGAGTACGGTCAGCTTCCGGGTTGGCCATCAGCTGATCCTGCTGCGCGCCGGCGGTGCGCAGGTGCAGAAGGGAATCACCCCGTGACCGGGTCCCTCGCGGTGACGACGATCACCCCGCCGCACATCGAGTACAGCCAGCTCTCGCCCATGCTGGTGGTGTTCGGGGTGGCCGTGGTGGGCGTGCTGGTCGAGGCGTTCGCCCCCCGGACGCAGCGCCGGGGGCTGCAACTGGCGCTCACCCTGGGCGGGCTGGCCGCGGCCTTCATCCTGACCATCCTGGTCGCCGCCACCTCGTCGCTGTTCAGCAACGGGTCACCGGGGAACGTGGCCGCGATGGGCGCGGTCGGCGTGGACGGCCCTACGCTGTTCATCTGGGGCACCATCCTCGTGCTGGCCTTCGTCAGCGTGCTGCTGATCGCGGAGTCCGGCCGGGACGACGAGACGTTCGTCGCCCAGGCGGCCACCACGCCGGGCAGCGCCGAGGAACGCGCCGCGCAACTGGCCGGGGCGGCGCATACCGAGATCTACCCGCTGACCCTGTTCGCGGTCGGCGGCATGCTGCTGTTCCCCGCGGCCAACGACCTGCTCACCATGTTCGTCGCGCTGGAAGTGCTCTCGCTGCCGCTGTACCTGCTCTGCGGGCTGGCCCGGCGGCGCCGGCTGCTGTCCCAGGAAGCGGCCATGAAGTACTTCCTGCTCGGCGCGTTCTCCTCGGCGTTCTTCCTGTTCGGCGTGGCCATGCTGTACGGCTACTCGGGCTCGGTCTCGCTGCGCGCCATCGCGGCCGCGGCGAGCAGCAACGTCGGCGACTCGACCCTGCTCTACGCCGGGATGGCGCTGCTCGGCATCGGCCTGCTGTTCAAGATCGGTGCCGTTCCGTTCCAGAGCTGGAAGCCGGACGTGTACCAGGGGGCGCCCACCCCGGTCACCGCGCTGATGGCGTCGTGCACCCTGGTCGCCGCGTTCGGCGCCCTGCTGCGCGTGTTCTACGTGGCCTTCGGCCAGCTCACCTGGGACTGGCGGCCGGCCATCTGGGCCGTGGCCATCCTGACCATGGTGGTCGGCGCGATCATCGCGATCACCCAGACCGACGTGAAGCGGCTGCTCGCCTACTCGTCCATCGCACACGGCGGGTTCGTGCTGACCGGCGTGGTGGCGGCCAGCGTGGCCGGGCTGTCCAGCAGCCTGTTCTACCTGGCCGTGTACGGCTTCACCACGATCGGCGCGTTCGCCGTGGTTACCCTGGTCCGGGACCAGGCGGGCGAAGCCGGGCACCTGTCCAGCTGGGCAGGCCTGGGCAAGCGGTCGCCACTGATCGCCGGGGTGTTCGCGTTCTTCCTGCTCGCCTTCGCCGGGATCCCGCTGACCAGCGGCTTCACCGGGAAATTCGCGGTATTCCAGGCGGCTATCGCCGGCGGAGCGCTGCCGCTGGTCATCGTCGGTGTGATCGCCAGTGCCATCGCCGCGTTCTTCTACGTGCGCGTCATCGTGCTGATGTTCTTCAGCGAGCCGGCCCCGGGCGGCGTCACCGTGGTGACCCCGGGGATCTTCACCGGCGCAGCCGTCGGCGTCGGCGTACTCACCACACTGGTCTTCGGCATCGTGCCGCAGCCGCTGCTCAGCCTGGCCAATCATGCGGCCGCCCATCTGTTCGTCCGCTGACGTGCCGGGGCCGCCCGCCCGGTCCCGGCACGTCGGTGGAGTGTCAGGCCCCCGGGGATGGGCATATTTGGGACGGCCGTGCCGACCGACGACCAGGAGCCCTGAGTGATCGCCGCCGTCCCCGTTGAGCTGACCGACGCCGCTCTGTCCGCGGAGGTGCGGGCCGGGCTCAAGCAGGTCGAACAGCAGCTCACCGAGGCCACCCAAGCCGAGGAGGCGCTGCTCGCCGAGGCGTCCACCCACCTGCTCGAGGCGGGCGGGAAGCGGTTCCGGGCCACGCTCGTGCTGCTGGCCGGGCAGTTCGGCAATCCGGCCGACGAACGGGTGGTGCGGGCCGCCACCGCGATCGAGCTGACCCACCTGGCCACGCTGTACCACGACGACGTGATGGACGAGGCGGTCATCCGGCGTGGCCACCCGAGCGCCAACTCCCGGTGGACCAACACGATCGCCATCCTGACCGGCGATTTCCTCTTCGCCCGGGCTTCCAAGATCCTGGCCGGGCTCGGCCCGGACGCGGTCCGGATCCAGGCCGACACGTTCACCCGGCTGGTCAGCGGGCAGGTGGCGGAGACCCTCGGCCCCCGGCCAGGCCAGGATCCGCTGCAGCACTACCTGCGGGTGGTGACCGAGAAGACCGCGTCGCTGGTGGCCACGGCGGGGCGGTTCGGGGCCATGTTCTCCGCCGCCCCGCCCGACGTGGTGGACCGGATCGAGCCCGCCTGCGAGGCGATCGGTGTGGCCTGGCAGCTGTCCGACGACATTCTCGACGTGGCCAGCGACACCGCGGAGTCAGGCAAGACCCCGGGCACCGACCTGCGCGAGGGTGTGCGCAGCCTGCCTGTGCTGCACGCGCTGCGGTCCAGCCGGCCCGGCGACAGCAGGCTGCGTGAGCTGCTCGACTCGGCCGACCTGACTGACCAGGCGCTGCACGCCGAGGCGCTCGGCCTGCTCCGGGATAATCCGGCCATGCAGCTGGCCCGGGCTGACCTGCGCCGCTGGGCCGGGGTGGCCCGGGAGCAGATCGCCGGGCTGCCGTCCGGGCCGGCCCGGGACGCGTTCGCCGGCATGTGCGACTACGTCGTCGACCGCACTGGTTAGCCCGGGGGGACGACCCCCCGGAGCCCCCCGATCGCCGCTACGCGCCGAGCGCCGGCTCGGCGAGCACCCGCCTGCGGCGGGCCTCGCCTCGCCGGCGCGGGCTCCGGCTGGGCTTCGGGAACCCCCGCGCCCCGCCTCGCCGGCGCGGGTGCTGGCTGGGCGAGTTAGCGGGTACTGGCGTTAGGCATCATGTTCGGCTGGCCGGCGGGGCCGGGCAGTGCGGGCACCCTTGCCCTCCCCGCTGCGCCGGAGCCAGTAGCCGACCGGGAACAGCCGCACGTTCAGGTGGCTGTCCACCAGGCCCCACAGCCCGCGCCGGGCGAACAGCGCGATCACGATGGCGACCAGGCCGAGAATGATCAGGTACCACGCGTTGTACGAGGCCAGCGTCTGCTGCAGCACCATGTACACCGCGGTGCCGAGGATCGGTCCCTCGATCGTGCCCAGCCCGCCGATGATGGTGGCGAAGGCCATCTCGGCGGTCCACTGCACGCTGAACACCGCGCCCGGCTGCACCTGGAGCTGGCTGATCGCGAGCACGCCGCCGGCCGCGCCGCAGCCCGCCCCGGCGACCAGGAACACCAGCATCCGGGCCAGCCCGACCCGCGCCCCGGAGCTGCGCGCGGCTACCTCGTCGTCCCGGATGGCGGTGAGCACCAGACCGAGCCGGCCGCGCAGCAGCAGGTAGATGACCAGCAGCGTGACGACGGTGACGGCCAGCCCGGCCCAGTAGGTGTACGCGGTGAGCAGCGTCGGGTCGAACCCGGACAGCCCGGGCAGTGGCATGCCGGTGCCGCCACCGATCGAGGAGAACCGCTCGATGATGAGCATGATCGTCGCGGCCAGCACCCAGGTGGCGATGGCGAAGTACCCGGTGCGCAGCCGGGACACCAGCCACCACAGCGGCAGCGCGACCACGCCAGCGCCGATCGCGGCCACCGGCAGCGCGGCGAACGGCGAGATGCCGTTGATGGCCAGGATCAGCACGAAGTACGCGCCGAGCCCGACGAACGCCTGCTGGCCCACGGACACCAGGCCCGCGTAGCCGGCCAGCAGGTTCCACATGCTGGCCATGGTGAGCACGATGAATGCCTGCACCAGGATGGACGTGGTACCGGAGTACACGATGTACGGGAACATGGCCAGCACGACCACGACGACCAGCGCGGCCACCCCGGTCCAGGCCACGTTGCGCTGCGACCGGGTGACCCGGAATCCGGCGGCCGGGCGGGCGGTTTCCGTGACCAGGCTCATGTTGCGCCCTCCGGTAAGTAAGCCCCTGCGGCCGGAGCACCAGCACGGCCAGGAACACGAGGTAGCCGGCCAGCAGCTCGTAGGAGATGTTGATCTGCGCGCCGATCTGCTGAGCTACGCCGAGGACCACGCCGCCGAGCAGGGTGCCCCACAGCGAGCCGAGGCCGCCGATCACCACCGCGGCGAACGCGAACAGCAGGATCGTGTCGGTCCCCGTGGTCGGGGAGAGCTGGGAGTACATGCCGTAGGCGATGCCGCCCAGAGCCACCGTGCCGAACGCGAGCGCCGCGCAGATGCCGAACACATGCCGGTAGTCCGCCCCGGATAGCTGCACCGCTTCCTGGTCGTCGGCGCTGGCCCGGATCAGGCGGCCGTACTTGGACCTGGACAGGAAGTACTGCAGCCCGGACAGCACCACCACGGCGACCGCGAAGATGACCACGAGCAGGTAGGCGATCTGGATCTGGGAGCCGATGCTGAACGAGTCCGAGACCAGCGGCAGCCCTGCGCCGATGCCGCGGCTGTTCGCGGTGAAGAACTGGAGCAGGCCGTTCTCGATGACCACGGACAGCCCGAACGTCACGATCAGCGTGGTCAGCACGCCGCGGTCCAGGGAGCCCTGGATGAGCGTGCGCTGCAGCGCGTAGCCGAGCACGGCCATCACCGGCACCACGATGACGAAGGACCAGAGCACGGGGACGCTCATCACGGTGATGACGAAGATGGCGATGTACCCGGCCACCACGGCCAGGTCGCCGTGCGCCAGGTTCACCACCTTCATCACGCCGAACATCAGCGACAGCCCGCACGCGAACAGCGCGTACAGGCCGCCGGTCAGCACCCCCTGGATGATGGCGTTCACCCAGGCCATAACGACTCGCTCCCTTCCGCGGGCTGGCCGGCCGGGGCGGCGCCTGCCAGCCCGAAGTAGGCCGCCTCGACCTGTTCCGCGGTGACGTCGGCGGGCCTGCCCTCCAGGGTGGTCTGGCCTTCCAGCAGGCAGTGGATGTGCGAGGCCACCCGCAGCGCCTGGCTCACGTCCTGCTCGACGAGCAGCACGGTAAGCCCGGTGGCCAGGATCTGCGGCAGCATGCCGTAGATGCGCTGGACGATCACCGGGGCCAGGCCGAGGGACAGCTCGTCCAGCAGCAGCAGCCGGGGGTTGGCCACCAGCGCCCGGCCGATGGCCACGGTCTGCTGCTCACCGCCGGACAGCTGGGCGGTGCGCTGGTGGCGGCGGTCCCGCATCCAGTCGAACGTCTCGTAGACCCGCCCGATCGTCCACGGGCCGTTTCGTGCGTAGGTGGCGCCGACTTTCAAGTTCTCCTCGACGGACAGCGACCCGAACAGCCGCCTGCCCTCGGGCACCATGGCGATGCCCTGCCGGGCCCGGCGTTCCGGCCGCAGCCGGGTCAGATCGGCGCCGTCCAGCAGGACCGAGCCTGCCGCCGGGCGGTGCAGCCCGGCGATCGTGCGCAGCAGCGTCGACTTGCCCGCGCCGTTCGCGCCGATCATCGCGTAGACCTCGCCCGGGAACACCCGCAGCGAGATCGAGTCCAGGGCGCGGAGCTGCCCGTGGTTCACGGTCAGGTCGCGCACTTCCAGCAGGGGCGTCCCGCTGTCCGGCCGCGCACCGTTGCCGGGCTCGGTCACGGCTCGCTCCCTTCCCCGGCCGCCGCGCCGTCGGCCGATCCGGCGGGCGAGGCTTCCAGCGAGCCGCCGGCCAGCGCCGCGCTGACCTCGGAGCCGAGGAAGACCTCGCGGACCGCGGGCTCGGCCAGCACCGCGGACGGTGCGCCGTCGCCGACGAACTTGCCGCCGGACAGGCAGATCAGGCGGCCTACTACGGCGGTGAGCGCGCGCACCACGTGCTCGATCCAGACCACCGCGATTCCCTCGGCGTTGACGCCGCGGACGATCTCGACCAGCTGGGCCACCTCGGGATCGGTGAGGCCGCCCGCCACCTCGTCCAGCAGCAGCAAGCTGGGCTGGGTGGCCAGCGCGCGGGCCAGTTCCAGCCGCTTGCGGTGCAGCAGGCCGAGCCGCTCGGCGGGCACGTTGGCGTGGCCGGAAATGCCGGCCCGCTCCAGCGCACTGACCGCGGCCGCGTAGCTGGCCTTCCGCCGCAGCCCGCCGCCCTGCTGGGCCGCGACGAGCAGGTTCTCGAACACGGTCATGTCGCCGAACGGCCGTGGCACCTGGTAGGTGCGGCCGATACCCAGCTTGCACCGGGTGGCCGGATCCAGCTTGGTGACGGTGCGCCCGGCGAAGCGGATCTCACCGGCGCCCGGGGACAGGTCGCCGGAGATGAGGCCGAACAGGCTGGTCTTGCCAGCGCCGTTCGGCCCCACGATCCCGACCGTGTCGCCCGGCCCGACGGCCAGGGACAGGTCCTCCGCGATGACGACCCGGCCGAACCGTTTCGTCACGTGCTCCAGTTCAAGCAGTGGGCTGGTCATCAGCTCACGTGTTAGTCGGCTTCAGGTCCGCGGTGATCTTCGCCTGCGGCAGCAGCGTGTTGTCCACAATCTGCATTTCCAGCGGGTACTTGGTGCCCTTCTGCCACTGCACGCCGACCGGCGGGGTGATCGCCACACCCGGCGCGGGGCCACCCGAGGCGAAGTTCAGCGGCCCAGCCAGCGCCTGGATGTTCACCTTGTGGATGGCGTCGGCGACTTCGGTCTTGTCGTGCGGGTCGCTGACCGAGGTGAACGCGGCGTGCGCGATCTCGAACAGGCTGTAGTTGCTGATGTTGGCGTTCCACTGCGCCCCGGTCGCCGACTCGAACTCGTTCGCCATCGCCTGGCAGCCCTCGCCGGTGAACGTGGACTTCCACGGCAGGGTGGGCACCCACCAGGTGTCGGTGGCCACGTTGTACACCGAGGAGCCCATCGCGTAGGCGTCGGTCGGGAACAGCAGCACCTTGGCCACGGTGGCCAGCTTCGGCCGGAAACCCTGCTGAATCGACTGCTTCCACATGGTGGCGAAGTCAGGCGGCAGCGGCACGTTGGTGAAGAAGTCGGCCTTGGCCGACTTGAACTGGGAGATCATCGACGAGTAGTTGGTGGTCCCGTCCGGGTAGGCCGAGGACAGCACGAACTTGTAGCCCGCCGCCTTGGCGATCGGCGGGAACACGGCACGGAACGCGTTTCCGTCCGAGTCGTTGGGGAACGCCGCGGCGACCACCTTGTCCGTGTGCAGCTGGGAGTGGATCCGGTCCCACATCGGGATGAAGGCCTTGACCAGGTGCTCGGCGCCGAGGAAGTACATGATCACGTACTTGGGCTTGAGCGTCGGCTTGGCCGGGTTGCCGCCGAGATTGATGTACCACGACTCCCACGGGATGTTCGAGCAGACCAGCGGGGTGCCCAGCGATTCGGCCTGGCTGGCCACCGCGTTGACCGTCTCCGGTGTGGACGAGGCGAACAACATGTCGCAGCCGTCGGTCAGGATGGCCGTCCGGGCCAGGTCCCCGGCCCGGGTCGGGCTGGACTGGGTGTCGTATGACTTGATGGTGACCGGGTAGGTCTTGCCGCCGATCTTGAACCCGCTCTTGTACGGCGTCGTCTGCTTGATCTTGGTGATGACCCAGTTGTCGGCTGCCCCGAACCCGGCCAGCGAGCCGGTCAGCGGGTGGATCCAGCCGATCGTGATGCCCTTGGTGTTGCCCGAGCCGGAGCCCTTGATGCCGGAACTGCACGCGGCCAGCAACCCGCCACCGCCGACAACCGCCGCGCCCGCGCCGACCCCGCGCAGCACGTTCCGCCGGCTGACGCCGTCCAGGCTGGTTCTACCGGACTGCACCGTCTGGTCACTCATCTTTCATCGATCTCCTGGTTCGGTCTTATTGCAGAGGTGGGACCGCGCCGGTGGCAGTCATGCCGCGGCCGGACCCCTTCAGCAGGGGGCGTCTGGTGACCCGGAGATGCTCAGTGGCCACACCGCTCGCTTCCTACGTTCCATTCGGTCTCCCTGATCTCGGTGCCCATCTCGCACCGGCGTCCAGGACGCCGGCGTCTGAGGCCCACCCCAAACCAACGCTCAGCTCAGCGTCGGGCACTGCCGGATCAAGGCATTGCCTAGTGTGCGCTTGGCGTACGGCTATGCGCAATACGGATACACGCAAAGGAGAGATTTCCTCTGCACCATGAACTGTCCACTGCTGCCGGCGGACGCCGTTGGGCCATTATGGATGCCCGGCCGCCGCCTACCGCCGGTCCAGCCGGAAACGCGGTTTGCGGTGAGCACGCTGCCCAGGTGAGTGTGCCTGCTGCCGTGCCCCGGTTTTCAGCTTTCCGCTTTACCGTTCCAGCCGGCTGGCCCGGTCATGGCGGCTGTGCGGTGCTGTGCATGTCCACCCTCCGCTGGGTCGGCGTTCACGGCATGCTTCAGGGCACGGGTCCCGACTGGCGAGAACCTAGACTCTGCTCGCAGTAATGTCAACAATTTTGCGATTCTTTGTCCTCGGCCGGGGTGTGCCTGAAGGGCCGGCTGTACCGGCTGCCTTTACTCTGACCTGGCCGGGTTGCGGCCGGGATACCTGGGCGGCGGACCGGCCAGGGCGGAACGTCAGCACAGATCGTTGACAATATCGATTGCATGAGGCTACTTTCGCGATGATGCTCGTGCGTCGCCGCTGGTGGTGCCGGGCCCCGCGCCAGGAAGGAACCGATGAGGCTGTATCGGGAAGTGACCGGGATGCTGAGGTGAGCATCGTGCCCGGCATCCGCTGCATGATGATGCGCGGCGGCACGTCGAAGGGCCTCTACTTCCTGGCCGCCGATCTGCCAGCGCAGCCCGAGCAGCGGGATGCGCTGCTGCTGCGGATCATGGGCAGCGGCCACCCGCTGCAGATCGACGGGCTGGGCGGTGCGCATTCACTCAGTTCCAAGGTGGCCATCGTCTCGCCGTCGCGCCGCGGCGACGCCGACATCGACTACCTCTTCCTGCAGTTCGGGGTGGACCAGGCGACGGTCACCGACCAGCAGAACTGCGGAAACATCCTGGCCGGGGTGGGCCCGTTCGCGGTCGAGCGCGGCCTGATCGAGCCGCGCGGCGACGCCACGACGACGCGCATCCGGATGGTGAACACCGGCAGCGTGGTCACCGCGACGTTCGCCACGCCGGGCGGCGTGCCAGACTATGCGGGCGACACCGCGATCGCCGGGGTGCCGGGTACCGCCGCCCCGATCAGCTTGCGGTTCGCCGGCACGGCCGGCTCGACGACCGGGCGGCTGCTGCCCACCGGCCACGTCTGCGATGTCCTCGGCGGCGTCCAGGTCAGCTGCGTGGACAACGGGATGCCGGTGGTCGTGGCCCGGGCCGCCGAGCTGGGCATCACCGGCTACGAATCACACGCCGAGCTGGCCGGTGACGCCGCATTGCTGGACCGGGTCCAGACGCTGCGCCTCGCGGCTGGCCAGCTGATGGGACTGGGCGATGTCAGCCAGGCCTCGGTGCCCAAGACGACGCTGGTCAGCGCGCCCCGGGACGGCGGCACCATCTGCACCCGGACGTTCATCCCGGTCCACCCGCACCCGGCGATCGGCGTGCTCGGCGCGGTCAGCGCGGTCACCGCGCTGCTGCTGCCCGGCGCGGCCGGGGCCGAGCTGGCCGACTGGCCCGCGCCCGGTCAGCCGCTCGACGTCGAGCATCCCACCGGGCATCTGCTGGTGGAAGCCGAGGTGGACACGTCGCAGCATCCGCCGCTGGTCCGCACGGCCGGGGTGCTGCGCACCGCACGCAAGCTCTTCGACGGAATCGTGTTCGCGAAGCCGTAGGACAACGCTCTCCCGCGCCGCGGTTGCGGCGCGGCCAGCAGATACCGTCCGCGGTCCAGGGGGAAGGAGTTGCCTAGTGCCGGAGGACTCCAGGCCGGCGGTTACCGAAGCGCTTCGCGCCGCGATTATCGCCGGCGAATACGCGCCGAAGCAGCGCCTGGTCGAGATCGACCTCTGCGAACGGTTCGGCACGTCGCGGTTTATCCTTCGCTCTGCCCTGCAGGAATTGGCCGCGCAGGGCCTGGTCGAATTTCAGCGGAACCGGGGCGCCCGGGTGCGCGAGATATCGCTGACCGAGGCTGTCGAGATCACCGAGGTCCGCATCCTGCTGGAAGGCCTGCTCGCCGGGCGCGCCGCGGAGCGGGTCAGCAAATCCGACATCGCCATGCTGCGCAAACTCACCCGGGACATGCGCACCGCGGTGCAGAAATCGGAGCTGCTGACCTACAGCGAGCTGAACGCCCGGCTGCACGGGGCCATCCGGGACATCGGCGCGCACGAGACGGCCTCCCGTCTGCTCCGCCAGTTGCGTGATCAGACGGTCCGGCACCAGTTCTCGCTGTCCCTGGTGCCGGGGCGGCCGACGGTGTCGCTACCGCAGCACGAGGCGATCGTCGCGGCCATCACCGCGCGCGAGCCTGCTGCCGCCGAGCAGGCCATGCGCGGTCATCTGCAGAGCGTCATCGAGGCGTTCCGCGCCCTCTCCGCCGCCGCCATGCCGCAGTGACCGGCACGCCCCAGCCGCCGGGCTGCGCGGCCGCCGGAGAGCTGACCTCGGCGGGCGGGGTGGCCAGGCTTGGCCTTGAGTGAGAATATGGGGCTATGAGCAGCGACAACGAAACTCCAGTGGGCCGCCTGGTCGCTGCCTGGGGGGCCGCTGCTGACATCGCGGCCGAATGGGCCAAACGGACCGCGGCGGTGACCGCCGACTCGTTCCGCAAGCTGACCAGCGACCCGGACATCCGCGCGGCGATGGCCGCCTGGCGGGTGGTGTTCGTCTGGGAGCGGATGGAGTGTGAGTGCGCCTGTGCCACCGCCCACCCGGACGACGTGGCGGTCTGCGACCGGCGGGCGGTGATCACGCGCCGGCTGAGCACCAAGTCCGGCCTGGTGGACGTCCCGCTCTGCGCGCCCTGCGCGGTGGCCCAGGGCGTCGCCGAGATGCCCCGGTGACGACCGGCCGGTAGCCTGACCGGACGGGCAACCGGATTTTGGAAGGATGCGATGTCACAGTTCCCAGATGAGCTGGGGGCTTGGTGGAGCGACTTCCCAGGCAGCGACCGAGCTACCTGGCTGACGCCAGCCACGTCTCAGCTCGGTGCTTACGCGCCAGCGCAGGGTGGGGTAAGAGGGGCCATTTCCAAGCGGGCACTCAAGCGTGGCGTGGTGATCCCCCCGGGCAAGCGGGAGCGGGCCCGGCGGGAGGCATCGGCCGAGTGGCGGCGGCAGAGCATCGCCGCGATCCGGGCCCCGGCGCTCAAGTCGGGCGTGATCACGCTGGGCTCCGGGTTCGGCGGCACCGGCAAGACGGACGCGGCGGTCACGCTGGCCGCCATCTACGCCGCGGCACGGCCCGCCGACCGGGTCATCCTGGCCGACAGCAATGACGACATGCCGCACGGGTACATCCGGCTCGGCGGCGTCCCGGTGGAGGCGCTGCCCAAGGACCAGCGGACGCTGTCGATCAGGGGCTTCTACCACGCCTGCACCGAGGGCAGCATCAAGGTGTACGCCGACCTGCGGGACGCGGTGGCCTGGCTGCAGGGCGTGGCCGTGATCCGCGGCGATACCGCCGATGAGTGCATCGGCGTGGAGTTCGGCGAGCAGGAGTACCAGACCGTCCTGGAGTTCCTGCAGTGCATGTCCAACATCGTGATCAACGATGGCGGGACCGGGCTGTTCGCCAAGCTCCAGGTGGGCACGCTGCTCCATGGCGACAAGTACGTGTTCGTGACCGAGGCCTCCCAGCTCGGTTTCTGGTCGATCGGCCAGGTGTTCAGCCGGTACCGGAACTACGAAGGGGAGCGGGACCGGCCGCTGAGCGAGCGCGAGCGCACGCACCTCAACCTGCTGATGGACGAGGCCACGATCGTGGTGGACAAGTTCAACGAGACCGACCCGGAGCAGGCCCGCTGGTTCGCCCGCATCCGGGAGGCGCACGAGGGCACCCAGGTGTCGGTGGTGGCCACCCCGTGGGACCAGGCGCTGGCCAACCGGGTGCCGCTGGACCTGGGCGCGGTCGCCCCGGAGACGCTGGACGCCAAGCTGGCCATGGCCGAGGTGGTGCTGCGCGGCGTGGACCGGGCCAACCGGCGGCGCCTCGGCCTGCCCGACGAAGCGGACGACATGGTGGGCTACGGCCCGGGCGCGCCCGCCGAACCACCGCGCTGGTACTCCCAGCCCGCGTCGCCCCGGCCGGCCGCGGCAGCCACGGAGCTGCCTGAGGATGATGCCCAGCCGGCTGAGCTCGCACCGGCCGACGTGGCACCGGCCGACGTGGCACCGGCCGACGTGGCACCGGCGGGGGTGCACCCGGAGCGGGCCGACTGGCCGTTCCGCGGCCCTGCCTGACCGGCCCGCCGCCCGGTGCGGGCCGGGCAGTACTTCTTTGCGCCTCCGGGGGTCGGCTGTAACCCATCAGCGCGGTGACTTGTGCCCCACCGGCGGGGCAAACTCACCGCACTCTCACGAGTTTCGCTTACGGCCCCATACGAAGTAGGTGATCGGCGCGAGGCCGGCCGAGTTGAGGATGGACAGGGCCGGGATCCAGGCCCACTTCGGGCCGCGGATCTGGCTGGCCGGGCGCCGCTTGAGGTCGATCAGCGCCGCCGCCTTGAGGCTGGTTTCGGCCACCGCCGCGGCGATGAGCAGCCGCTGGTTCCGCTTGCTGAGATTGCTCCCACTTGGCGCCGGCCACGACACGCTCCGAATAGCTGGCAGGGACTCCTGATGGCCTGCACTGTACCCCGGGCCGGGCGGGCTACTGCTCCCGGTCGCGGCGCAGCCGCTCCAGCACCTCGTCCGGGCTTTCCGTGGTGACCCGGATCATCGCCCGCACCGCGTCGGCCAGCGCGATCCGCGGCACGTCCAGCTCGATCGCGGCTGAGTGCGTCCACATGGTCAGCTCGCGGTAGAGCTCCGGGCTCAGGTCGAGGGTGATCCGCACCGGCTTGGACCGGATGGCCGTCTTGCCGGCGGCCCGGCGTCGGGCTCCGTGCGCCGGGTGGCGGCGGCAGCCATCTGGGCTTTGCGCCGTTCCCGCTCCGTTGTCATGACGGCACCTTCCCGAGGGGGACGCATCGCTCGATGAGGTCGTGGGCCACGCCGCGCCACACATCGCGGCCTATCTCGGGAATCGGCACACCGAAACTCTGCGCATAAACCTCTCGCCTCGGCACAGCCGTTCGCAGCACGTCATAGCCTAGGCCCTCCAGCACCTCTCTGGCGCTGGTGGTGGAATGCGCGCGGGTAATGCACCGGTTCAGCAGGATGGCCGCCCGGACCGGGGTGTCCCGGACCGTCTCGACCTCGCCGATCTCCTCGCGGACCGGGGTGGTCCGGTTGATCTCGATGGGGCTCGGCGCGCACGGGATGAGGATCTCATCGACGTACCGCATCGCCGACCGGGCGATGCCCGCGTGATCCTCCAGTTGCGGTGCGTCGATGATCACCACGTCCTCGGGGTGGGCGATCTCGGCCACCCGCTGGTGCAGGCTACGGGAGGGCAGTGCGACGATGCGGAACGGGAAGGCCAGCCGGGGCGGCAGCCCAGGGTCCATGGCCGCCAGGTCGGACCACTCCAGCGCGCTGCCGGACGGATCCGCGTCAACCAGCAGCACGGTGCGCCCGGCCTGGGCGAAGATATGCGCCAGCCACACCGCGGAGGTGGTCTTGCCGGTGCCCGGCTTGAGGTTGAGCAACGCGACGCTGAGAGCCGGCATGAACGCAGTATTGCAGTGCTTACGGCATTACGGAAGCCAGTTGGCGCATCCGGCCGGCGCGGGAAACCCACCCGTATCGGCAGGAAGCCGGACTTTCCACAGGAGTAGGGACACTACCCCGCAGTTCGGGCGGCCCGCGCCAGGAAGTTACCCACAGCCTGTGGACCGCCGTGGCTGGCCGGTTTTCCCGGCCGCCCCGGCGATCTTGCCCCGGCGGGGACGCCGAATTCGCTAAGTTGATCCTGCTCTGGATTGGTTCGTGGCGCTGGGAAATGGCGCAACTGCCCCGGTGGCCAGCGGGACGGGAAAGGGGGCGCGCAGTGGACGCAGCAGAGCGCCGTCACAGCAGCGGCGCTGAGGATTTGCCAGCCATTGTGCTCGCGCCCGCCCGCCCGGATATCTGCGCGGACCATCGCGACGGCATGGTCTTCGAAGTCCGCCGGGCGAGCGATGGCGGGCGGGCCTGGACTTCGGCCAGCAGTGGCATCAGCACAGCGCGCTCGGCATCCTGACCGACTTCGGGGCCGCCGGGGTAGGCAGCTGGGACGACACCAAGCACTCGTGGGTGACATCGGCGGGGCGGCCAAGAGCGTGTGGCACGGCGTTACATCGCTGTTTGAGCGGGCGGCCGCGCGGATAACCCGAAGGTGGAGGCAGCCCATGCCGCTTTTTGACCCCACTGGTGACAAGGTGGCGGCCGGTCCGACGCTGCTGCTGGCCACCGGCCTCGATGACGCGGTGATCGACACGGCCCGGCTCTATGACCCGCAGTTGCGTGTCTGGCATGGCCGGCTGGTATTCGGTAACGGCGTGCTGCTGTTCGGGCCGGTCACCATCACGCCCAAGCTCGTCGAGCAGGCCGGGCTGCCGGCCAGCGCCGCGGTGGCCTGGTACGCGGCCGCGGCGCTGCAGCGGCCCAGCGAGCGCCGCCCGGACGACAGCAAGCGGGCCGACGGTGAGTCCCTGGTACTGGGCCTGGCCGCGCGGCTCGGCGGGTCGGTGCATCCGTGGCCGCCGCTGCGCAAGCCGGCCCTGGCCGCCTCGGTGTACAGCGAGCGGCCACTCGACCCGGACGAGGTGGTCCGGGTGCTCCGGCCCTACGCGGGCAGCGATGTCGGCGTCGAGGACGCCAAGGAGGACACGTACGCGATCAGCGGCAAGCACGCCGTGTTCTATACCGCGTACTGGTCGCCCCGGCTCTATACCGCCGCCCTCGAGCCGCCCGCGCTGGGTGCCATGCGCAAGGGCCCGCTGCATCACTGGGACCTGAACACCGGGATGCACGCGGGCGCGGCGCGCCAGGAACTGCGGCAGAAGGTGGCCAGCGGCGCCCTCGCGCTGGCCATGGCGGCCGGTGGGATGGCCGTGGACATGTGCGGATTCCGGTTCGAGGCGCCGGAGGAACTGCGGCCGGTCGGCGACCCGGTGCCGCAGGGGCAGTGAGCGCTGGCCCCGGCCGGGCCGCCTTCTCAGCTCACCCGGCCGGGGTTATCGTCGACGCGTCGGCGCGTCCACCAGGCGAAACGTGGGCTGCGGCAGTAGCCGGCATATCTAGGGGGCGCAGTGACACAGCAGATCGCCGCGGTTCCGGCTGGCCCGGATAGCCAGCCGGCGCCGGACCGCGTCCGGCCGTTCGCCTGGCCGGTGTTCTTCCTGGTCTTCCGCTGGGCGCTGGTGGCCTACCTGGTCATCGCCGGCCTGCTCGGGTTCGTATTCGTCCGCGATCACACACCAGGCGCGACGCTAGCCGTCCTGGTGGCCACGCTGCTGGTCTTCGCCGTCGACGTCCCGCTCATCCTGGCCTTCACCGTGGCCCGGTACGCCGACCCCGGCCCGGCCACGGCTGATCCGCGCACCCGGTGAGGATGCGGGACGGCTGGGAAGCCGAGGCGGAGAACTGGGCCCGGTTCGCCCGCACGCCGGGCCTGGATCATTCGCACCAGGACGTCAATCTGCCCGCGCTGCGGCACCTGCTGCCCGCAGCGGGCCGCCGGACGCTCGACCTGGGCTGCGGGGAAGGACGGCTGACCACGATCCTGGCCTCGCTGGGCCACCAGGTGGTGGGCATCGATGCGGCGCCGACCATGGTCCGGCTCGCGGTCAGCAGGCCGGACCCGGCGCCCGCGGTACTGGCCGACGCGGCCCGGCTGCCGTTCGGCAGCGGCACCTTCGACCTGGTCGTGGCGTACATGTGCTTGCACGATATGGATCAGCTGGCACAGGTCGTCCAGGAGGTTGCCCGGGTGCTGGCCGATGCCGGGCGGTTGTGCCTGGCCATCCCGCATCCGCTCAACACGGCCGGGGAGTTCCCCGGCCGGGCCGCGGATACCGCGTTCGTGATCTCCGGCTCGTACCTGGAGCCCGCCCCGCTCAGCATGGTGCTGGAGCGCGGCGGGGTCCGGCTGACCTTCCACAGTGAGCACCGGCCGCTGGAGGCCTATTTCCGGGCGCTGCAGGACGCCGGCCTGCTCACCGAGGTGGTGCGCGAGGTACGGCCGGCCGGGCAGCTGGCCCGCGAGCCGGCTGACCAGCGCTGGCAGCGCATCCCGATGTTCCTGCACCTGCGGGCGGTCAAGCCCGGGCCCGGCTACTTCCCGGCCCGCGTCCCGGGCTGAGCCTGGCTCAGGCCGCGCCGTTCTGCGCGTCTGCCCGCAGCTGGAACACCTGCTGGCGGACCCGGCTCAGGTCCCCGCCCAGCGTCACGATGATCTGGGCGGCCACGTTCCGGCCCTCGCGAAGCAGGCCGAGCAGCAGGTGCTCGGTGCCGACCCGGCCGTGCCCCATCTGCAAAGCCTCCCGCTGGGCCAGCTCCAGCACCCGGCGCGCCCGCGGCGTGTACGGGACGTGCTCCGGCGGTTCACTCCGCCCCCGGCCGAGGATGTCTTCCACCTGGTCACGGACGGCGCCCAGGTTGATGCCCAGCGAGCTGAGCGTCTCGGCGGCCAGCCCGTCGCGGTCGCGGATGAGCCCGAGCAGGAGGTGCTCCGTGCCGGCATGGTCGTGGCTGAGTCTGCTGGCCTCTTGCTGGGCCAGGGCCAGCGCTCGAAGCCCCCGCTCGGTAAACCGGTCGAACATGTTCCGCCGCCCTTCGATCCCCGTGAACCTGGCCAAGCGTGCCTGGTATCAAGATACATCGCGTTGGCCGATAAGCAAGATATATCGCGAGTGATCTAGGGCGGCGCCGTCACATCTGCTTCATCCGCATGAAACGGCGGATGTCGTCCTGGCCTACCAGCAGGGCCGCGCAGACCACGGTCACTGACAGCAGGAGGAGCCACTTCTTCATATCCGCACCTCCTCTCGATGCTCCCCGGTACTGCTCTCGGCTGGTTCCGCTGGCGACCCGCCCGCGGGCTGCCCGGCAGGCTGGACGCCACCAGGATTCCTGCCCGCTCCGGGCCGCGCACTACCCTCCACGGGTACCCTCACGGGCGGATTGCCGGGGCCGGCCGGTGGCCGTCTGGGCAGCGCGGCCGGTGCGACCAGCGACAGCACGGCCAGCGCGGCCCAGCGCCGGGGGGCTGGCCGGTCCTGGCTGACCGCGGGCGCGGGCTGGCTCAGTTCGGCGGACATGCCACCGGTCACCGCCCGGGCGTACCGCTGGGCTGGGCGGTGGGCAATCCGTGCCCGATGTAGTCAGCTAGCCGCTGACCCAGCATGAGCGACACCGTGTACTCGCCATGCCGGACGGCCAGGCCGTGGCCGTCCGCGGTCGGGGTGACCGTCCAGCCATGCAGGTTGACGTCCCTGATGGCGCTCTGCTGCACCCGCTGCGCGCGCTCCGTCGCGGTCTGGTACCAGTGGCTGTCGTCGTTCAGGTCCAGGGCCAGCGCGAAGTCGAGATCCTGGTAGGTCCGCAGCCGGGCCAGGTTGCGCTCGATGCTGATCAGGATCGGGGCGAGCGCCAGGTCGGCGGCGGAGTGCGGATGGGGAGTGGACATCGGGGCCACCGTGCTTCCGGATGCGGTGATTTAGTCTCATTCCGAGCATGTCCGGGAGGTGAGCCGGCAGCCAGGGACCATGGTCGCGGCGGGCCAGGCCAACGTCCCCCGTCCCGCCGTAGGCGGGCATATGCCCGTTCATCTTCCGTTCACTTTTATGTCGGTATTCCGTCGTCTGGATGACATACGTTCGCCTCGCACGGGGTTGCGTGAGCAGCCGCGGCCGTCAGGGAGGGATCCGTGGTCTCCGGATACCGGCTCGAACGGGCTGACGCATGCCCTGGATGAAGCGTCGATCAGCCGATTTCATCTGCGCGCGGTCCTGGTCTCCGGGATGGGTTTTTTCACCGACGCCTATGACCTGTTCGTCATTGGTATCGCCGCCACCCTGATCAAGCAGCAGTGGCAGCTGAGCTCGGGCCGGCTGGCTCTGCTCAATGCGGTCATGCTGGGCGCCGCCGTGCTGGGCGCCCTGGTGTTCGGCCGGATCGCCGACCTGGTCGGCCGGAAGCGGGTGTACTGGCTGGTCGCGGTGATCATGGTGGTCGGCGCGCTGGGCTCGGCGTTGTCCCCTCCTACTGGGTACTGATCGCGTTCCGCTTCGTGCTCGGCTTCGGCGTGGGCGGCGACTACCCGGTCAGCGCGGTGCTGATGAGCGAGTACGCCAACCGGGAGGACCGCGGCAGGCTGGTCGGGATGGTGTTCTCCACCCAGGCCCTGGGCCTGATCGTGGGCCCGCTCATCGCGCTGGCCCTGCTCGGCGCGGGCGCCGGCAACGACCTCGCCTGGCGCATCATGCTGGCGCTCGGCGCGGTGCCCGCCGCGGCAGTGGTCTACCTGCGCCGCAAGATGCCCGAATCGCCGCGCTACCAGGCCCAGGTGCAAGGACGGCACGACAAGGCCGTGGCCGACCTGGCCAGGTTTACCGATGGGTCGGTGAACGCGAACCCGGTGCCGGCCATCACGCACACGATGGGCCTGCGCGCGTTCCTGACCAACCGCCGCTGGCTGGTGATGCTGGCCGGCACGGCCCGGCTGCTGGTTCCTGCTCGACTACGCCTACTACGGCAACACGATCTCCACCCCGCAGATCATCGCGCTGATCTCGCCGCAGTCGTCCACGATGACCACCATCGCCATCCAGCTGGCCATTTTCGTGGTCGCGGCGGTGCCGGGCTACGTGCTGGCCATCGCCCGGCTCGACCGGGTCGGGCACCGCAAGCTGCAGCTGATCGGGTTCGCCATGATGGCGCTGTGCTTCGCCGTCATCGGCCTGGTGCCCGGGCTGACCACCGCCGTGCGTGCCGTTCCTGCTGGTCTACGGGATCAGTTACTTCTTCACCGAGTTCGGGCCGAACATGACCACGTTCGTGATGCCGAGCGAGGTGTTCCCGGTCACCATGCGCGCCACCGGCCACGGCATCTCGGCCGGGGTGGGCAAGCTCGGCGCGTTCATCGGGGTCTTCCTGTTCCCGGTCCTGTCCGCGTCCCTGGGGCTGCGCGGCACGCTGCTGCTCACCGCCGGGGTCTCGGTGTGCGGCCTGCTGCTGACGCTGGTCCTGCCCGAGCCGGCCCGGCGCAGCCTGGAGGAAGTGTCCAGCGGTGAGGTTGAGCTGGGTGCTGGGCCTGCGGTGGCCACGGCAGCGGCGCCGGCCGGGGCGGGCCAGGCCGGGTCGCGGACCGGGGGGACCGGACGGGTCGCGGACCGGGGGCGTGCTGGACGCGCCCCCCGACCGCGCGGCCTGAATCCAGCCCGGGGGGACGCCCCCCGACCCCCCCCGCTCGCCGCTGCGCGCCGAACGCAGTGCTGATCGGGGGGACGACCCCCCGGAACCCCCCGATCGCCGCTCCGCGCCGAACGCCGGCTCGGCGAGCACACGCCTTCGGCGCGCCTCGCCTCGCCGACGCGGGGTCGGCCGATCCTGGGCAAACCCCGTCGGCGTGCCCGCCTCGCCGGCGCGAGTCTCGGGCCGGCGACGCCCGCCTGGCCGGCCTAGCCCGGGGGCGGGTCGCCGGGGGCGGGCAAAGAACCGGGCGATCTCGCTGGCCAGGCCGGGCGCGGCCAGCGCGGTCATCCCGCAGCGCAACTCGTTAGCCATCGCGTCGGCTTCGCTGAGCGACAGGCTGGCCAGCGTGGACTCCCGGTCGCTGCGCAGGCAGGTCTGCGGCAGGGCGGCGATCTCCGCGGCCAGCGCCTCGGCCGCCTGGCGGGCCTGGCCATCCGGCACCACCCGGCTGACCAGGCCCATCTGCAGCGCCTCGGCCGCGGGCACGGGCCGCCCGGTCAGGATCAGGTCCAGGGCCCGGCCCAGGCCGACCAGCCGGGGCAGCCGGACCGTGCCGCCGTCGATCAGCGGCACCCCCCACCGGCGGCAGAATACGCCGAGCACGGCATCCTCCTCGGCCACCCGCAGGTCGCACCAGAGGGCGAGTTCCAGGCCGCCGGCCACGGCGTGCCCGGCGATGGCCGCGATCACCGGCTTGGACAGCCGCATCCGGGTCGGTCCCATCGGGCCGTCCCCGTCCGGGGCGACCCGGTTGCCGTCCGGGCCACCGATGGCCTTGAGGTCGGCCCCCGCGCAGAACGTCCCGCCCGCGCCGCACAGCACCGCCACGCTGGCGTCCTGGTCTGCCTCGAACCCGGCAAATGCCGCCACCAGCGCGGTGGCAGTGGGCAGGTTAACGGCGTTACGCACCTCGGGGCGGTCCAGGATTACGGTGGTCACTGGACCGCGGTGCTCAACCCGGACGGTCACCTGAGGTCAGGCGGTTAGCTGACCTGCCAGGTGTCCGAGCCGGCCAGCAGCGCGGCCAGGTCACCCTCGCCCTGCCGGGCCCGTGGCGTCCGCGATCTGCTCCGCCATCAGGTCGTCGTAGCTGGGCCGGGGCGCCTGCCGGAACACGCCGATCGGGGTGTGCGCGAAATCCGACCGTGTCCAGCCGGGACAGCGCGAACGCGTAGGACGGGTCCGGGGTGTGCGCGTCATGCACCAGCAGCGAGTCCGGGTCGGCGGTGGCCACATCCACCGCCTCCAGCGAGCCGGTCCGGCTGAACCGCAGGCCCTTGTCCTGCTCCGCGCCGAACCGCACCGGCTGGCCGTCTTCCAGCCGGATCAGCGTGTTGTCCCGGGACTCCGGGCTGGTCAGCGGGATGAACGCGTCGTCGTTGAAGATCGGGCAGTTCTGGTAGATCTCGACGAACGCCGCGCCGCGGTGGTCGGCCGCCGCGCGCAGCACGCTGGTCAGGTGCTTGCGGTCCGAGTCGATGGTCCGGGCCACGAAGCTGGCCTCGGCGCCGAGCGCCAGCGAGACCGGGTTGAACGGGGTGTCCAGCGAGCCGAACGGCGTCGACTTGGTCACCTTGCCCTGCTCCGAGGTGGGCGAGTACTGGCCCTTGGTCAGCCCGTAGATCCGGTTGTTGAACAGCAGGATCTTGATGTTGACGTTCCGGCGCAGCGCGTGGATCAGGTGGTTGCCGCCGATGGACAGCGCGTCGCCGTCCCCGGTGATCACCCAGACGGACAGGTCCGGGCGGGACGCGGCCAGGCCGGTCGCGATGGCCGGGGCGCGGCCGTGGATCGAGTGCATCCCGTAGCTGTCCACGTAGTAAGGCAGCCGGGACGAGCAGCCGATGCCGGAGATGATGACCAGGTTCTCCCGGGGGATCTCCAGCTCGGGCAGGAACGACTGGAACGCGGCCAGGATGGCGTAGTCCCCGCAGCCGGGGCACCAGCGGACCTCCTGGTCCGATTTGAAGTCCTTGGTGACCAGCTTCTGGTCGGCTTTGGGCACCAGGGTCAGCGCGGCAGGCCGGTGGCCGGCCTCCTCGGCGCCGTCGTTGGCGTGCGGGCCGGTGGCCGCACCGGGGTCAGACATTTGCGATCACATCCTGGATGACGCCAGCCAGTTCCGCGGCGCGGAACGGCAGCCCGCGGACCCGGTTGTAAGAGATCACGTCGGTGAGATAGCGGCCGCGCAGCAGCAGGGCCAGCTGGCCGAGGTTGATCTCGGGCACCAGCACCTTGTCGTAGCTGGCCAGCACCTCGCCGAGGTTGGCTGGGAACGGGGACAGGTGGCGCAGGTGCGCGCAGGCCACCTTGCCGCCCGCGCCGCGCACCCGGCGGGCCGCGGCGCCGATCGAGCCGAACGTCGATCCCCAGCCGAGCACCAGGACCCTGGCGTCGCCGTCCGGGTCGTCCACCTCGAGCGGAGGGATGTCGGCCGCGATGCCGTCGATCTTGGCCTGGCGGAGCCGGACCATCCGGTCGTGGTTGTCCGGGTCGTAGGAGATGGTCCCGGTCACGTCGGCCTTCTCGATGCCGCCGATGCGGTGCTCCAGGCCCGGGGTGCCGGGGATGGCCCACGGCCGGGCCAGCGTCCGCGGGTCCCGGCGGAACGGCAGGAACTCCGGCTTGCCGTCCTTGCCGTCCCCGGCGGGCCAGTCGGCCGGCGAGGAGAAGGAGAACTCGTCGCGCAGCTTGGGCAGCCCGGCCACGTCCGGGATGAGCCACGGCTCCGACCCGTTGGCCAGGTAGCCGTCGGACAGGATGATCACCGGGGTGCGGTACTTGGTGGCGATCCGGACCGCTTCCAGGGCGATGTCGAAGCAGTCCGACGGGGTGGCCGGGGCCAGCACCGCGACCGGCGACTCACCGTTCCGGCCGTAGAGCGCCATTAGCAGGTCGGCCTGCTCGGTCTTGGTCGGCATGCCGGTGGACGGCCCGGCCCGCTGGATGTCGCACACGATCAGCGGCAGTTCGACCGATACGGCCAGGCCGATGGTCTCCGCCTTGAGCGACATGCCGGGGCCGGACGTGGTGGTGACGCCGAGCGCGCCGCCGAACGAGGCGCCCAGCGCCGCGCCGACCCCGCCGATCTCGTCTTCCGCCTGGAACGTGCGCACCCCGAACCGCTTGAGCTTGGACAGCTCGTGCAGGATGTCCGAGGCCGGGGTGATCGGGTACGAGCCGAGGAACAGCGGCAGGCCGGACCGGCGGGACGCGGCCACCAGACCGTAGGCCAGCGCGGTGTTGCCGGTGATGTTCCGGTATGTGCCGGGCCGCACGGTGGCCGGCTTGACCTCGTACTGGACCGAAAAGGCCTCGGTGGTCTCGCCGTAGTTCCAGCCCGCGCGGAAGGCGGCGATGTTCGCCTTCATGATCTCCGGCTTGGTGGCGAACTTGGTCTCGAGGAACTTGAGCGTGCTCTCCGGCGGCCGGTTGTACAGCCAGGACAGCAGGCCGAGGGCGAACATGTTCTTCGCCCGCTCGGCCTCCTTGCGGGAGATGTCGAACTCCTCGAGGGCCTTGACCGTCATCGAGGTGACCGGCACGGCGTGCACGTTGTAGCCGTCCAGCGAGCCATCGTCGAGCGGGCTGGCCTGGTAACCGACGCGGCTCAGGTTCCGCTTGGTGAACTCGTCGGTGTTGGCGATGATGTCCGCGCCGCGGGGTACGTCGGCCAGGTTGGCCTTGAGCGCAGCGGGGTTCATCGCGACCAGCACGTCCGGGGCATCACCCGGGGTGAGAATGTCGTGGTCGGCGAAGTGCAGCTGGAAGCTGGACACACCGGGCAGCGTCCCGGCGGGCGCCCGGATCTCAGCAGGGAAGTTCGGCAGCGTAGAAAGGTCGTTGCCGAACGCAGCCGTCTCCTGGGTGAACCGGTCGCCGGCGAGTTGCATGCCGTCACCTGAGTCACCTGCGAAACGGATGATCACGCGGTCGAGTTGCTGGACCTGCTTGGTCACAGTTGAAGGACCTCCTCGCGCCGCAGCCAGGCGCATGTGACTGCGCGAGGCCAGCGAACGCCGCACCCGGCACGCTCGGCGCCCGGGCTGAGTTGGGATTAGTTTAATGTTACAGCTCTGTTCCGCCGCTCCGGCGACGTCCAAGTGCTCCTGGCTAAGTCGTGACCTATCTCACATTAATTCGGTTGACCACCCGGCGGGGTGGCGACGCGCGCAGGGAGCGTGACACTCGGTGCTGAGCGTCCCCCGCTATGTCATAGGACGTCGGGTGGGGCGCACCGGTTCACGCTGGCTGATTTGCGGTGCGGCTCGTTCGCGGTCGGGCTCGTTCGCGGTGGGCTCGTTCGCGCCGCGGTCAGCGGGGACCGGGCGGGTAGGCTGGGCCGGTGGCCGCCGTGGATCTTCCCCCGCCACGTGCTGGGAGCACCGCTGGCCTGCCAGTAGTCGTGGACGCGGGCCGGGGCTGCGCGCTCTGGATCTGTGACGCCGGGCTGGCCTGCTGCGCCGTGGAGGTGGCGGCGGCGCTGAGCCGTTTGGGCCCGGGCCCGGCTCCGGCCGCGGATCCGGCCGGGTGCGGGTGGGGGTGCGGCCCGTGGGGCCCCGGCCGTGATGAACGTGTTCGTGGTCGCGGGCACGGTCACTGACAAGCTCGCGCCGCTGGTGCTGTCGGCGTATCAGCAGGTGCCAGAACCTCGGCGGGTGCTGTCTTTCGGCGCCTGCTCCAACAGCGGCGGCCCGTACTGGGACTCTTATTGCGTGACCAAGGGCGTGGACCAGCTCATCCCGGTGGATGGCTATGTGCCCGGCTGCCCGCCGCGGCCGGAAGCGCTGCTGGCCGGCCTGGATCTGCTGCTGCGCCGGGGCCCGGGATGACCAGCGAGGAGATTCTCGGTCTGGTGGAGTCGGCGGGCCTGGATGCCGCGGTCGAGTGGCCCGCCCGTCCTGGGCGCGGTGACCGTCACCGTGCCTGCGGGCGGCTGGCTGGGGTTGCTGGCCCTGGCCCGGGATCAGCTCGGCTGCGACTTCTTCGACTGGCTCGGCGCGGTGGACGAGGCGGAGGCGGGTGTGGCGGTGCTGGCCCACGTGTACTCGCTGGCCGGGCGGCATCATCTGCTGCTACGCACGGTGCTGGCCGGTGATCAGCCCCGGCTGCCTTCGGCCACCGGCGTCTACCGTGGGGCGGCCTGGCATGAGCGGGAGACGCAGGAGATGTTCGGCGTGATCTTCGACGGCCACCCTGCGCCTGGGCCGCTGCTGCTGCCGGACGGCTTCGAGGGACACCCGTTGCGCAAGGACTTCCCGCTCGCCGCCCGGGCCACCCAGGAATGGCCCGGGGCCCGGGAGCCCGGTGAGCCGGCCGAGCCGGGCCAGCCGTTGCGCGGCCGCCGCCGGGCGGTGCCGCCGGGAGTCCCGGAAGGGTGGCCGGCCGGATGAGCGCTGACTCCTGTTCCTGGGCGGGTGCCGATGCCGGTGCCGGTTCCGGTTCCGGGGCGGGTGCCGGTGCGGACCTGCCCGCGCGCAGCCGCGGGGTGATCGGGCTGCTCGAAGAGAACTGCACGGTCTGCATGCTGTGTGCCCGGGAGTGCCCGGACTGGTGCATCTACATCGAATCGCACAAGGAACCGATGCCGGCCGAGCCAGCCGCGCCGGGCGCGCCCGCGCCCGCGCGGCGTGGCGGCCGCCAGGTACGCAACGCCCTCGACCGGTTCGCGATCGATTTCTCGCTCTGTATGTACTGCGGGATCTGTATCGAGGTGTGTCCTTACGACGCCCTGTTCTGGTCACCCGAGTTCAGCTACGCGGAGACCGACATCCGGGAGCTGACTCATGAGCGCGGCAGGCTGCGCGAGTGGATGTGGACCGTGCCCCCGCCGCCCGCGCACGACCCCGGCGCGCCCGTCGCCAAGGAGATTCAGGCGGTCTATGGACCGAGTGGCGGGGCCTGCGGGCCCGGGGGCGGCGGCCCCGGGCGTAGCGCGGGCCGCAGGCTGTAGCGGCGGACCTGGGGGTAGCGGTGTGTCCGGGACGAAGTGGTGCCGGGGGGCAGCGAGCGCTCGAGCAGCAAGCATCAGCGCGGTGACTTTGTGCGTCATCGGTGACGCAATTTTTCACCGCGCTGAGGTGCTGCGGGGTTGAACGAGCCGGGGCGTCAGCGGAAGTTGACGAACTGCAGGGCCAGATCCAGGTCCTTGCCCTTGACCAGTGAGATCACGGCCTGCAGGTCATCCTTCTTCTTGGACGAGACGCGCAGTTCCTCGCCCTGGACCTGGGCCCGGACGCCCTTCGGCCCCTCATCTCTGATGATCTTGCTGATCTTCTTGGAGTCCTCCTGGGAGATGCCCTCCTTGAGGGCTACCGCGATCCGGTACTCCTTGCCGGACAGCTTCGGGTCTCCCGCGTCCAGCACCTTCAGCGAGACCTGCCGCCGGACCAGCTTGTCCTTGAACACGTCCAGCACCGCGCTGGCCCGTCCCTCGCTGTTGGCCCGGATCTCGATGGCGTGATCCCCGGACCGGGCAGATGGAGGCACCCACGCCACGGAAATCGAACCGGGTCGAGATCTCCTTGGTGGTCTGGTTGATCGCGTTGTCGACTTCCTGCTTGTCGATCTTGCTCACGATGTCGAAGCTGCTGTCCGCCATGCGCCGGCTCCTTCCCCTTGGCGGTGACGTCGGGTCATGAGGCTACTGCGGCCCGCGGGACTTGGCGGCATTGCCAGCCGCGTGCTCGGCCCCGGCACTCCCCGCGCGCTGGGCGGCCTGCCGCGTGCCCGCGCGCCGGGCCAGGTCCGGGCCTAATCCGGTGCGCCGCGGACGCGGCGCTGTCCGCTATCCTTCACTGAGCCGTCTGCGGATGGCACCAGGCAGGTTGCCCGAGTGGCCAAAGGGAGCGGTCTGTAA
>CAVWSA010000020.1:0-95690 GCA_963757545.1 uncultured Actinomycetes bacterium
AGCTAACACCGCGCAGGTGGCTGGCCGGGCCAGGCGGCTAGCGCAGGCGGCTAGCGCGGCCGGGACCGGGCCGGGTCAGGCCACCGGCCACCTTGTCGGCGATCAGCTCGAACGAGCGGATCCGGTCCTGGATGTCGTACACCATCGTGGTCAGCATCAGCTCGTCGGCCTGCGTGCGCTCCAGCAGGTCGTGAGCTGCCGGCGGACCGTTTCCGGTGAGCCGACCGCCTGGGCGGTGAAACGCTCCCGGGCGAACTCCCGCTCCAGCTCCGAGTAGGGGTAGGCGGCCGCTTCCTCCGGGCTGGCCAGCGGCTCTGGCATTCCGGCACGCAGCCGCAGGAAGGACAGCGCCGCCGGGCCGGACAGCCACTGCGCCCGCTCGTCGGTGTCCGCGCAGATCGCGCTGACGGCGACCATCGCGTACGGCGCTGCAGCCATCGCGAGGGCCGGAAATACTGCCGGTACAGCGCCAGCGCGGGCACGGTGTTGGCCGCGCTGAAGTGGTGCGCGAACGAGAACGGCAGGCCGAGCAGGCCGGCAAGCTGGGCGCTGAACCCGCTGGAGCCGAGCAGCCAGATCGCCGGCATGTCGCCCTGGCCAGGGGTCGCGGTGATGGACGGCCGCAGGCCCTGCTGCCCGGCGAACAGCCCGCCCCGGTGAACACCTCGCCGCTGAACAGCCCGATCAGGTCGGCCAGTTCCTGCGGGAACGTCCTCGGCCGACAGCCCTCCATGGTGCGCCGCAGCGCCAGCGCGGTGAGCTGGTCGGTGCCCGGCGCCCGGCCGATGCCCAGGTCGATCCGGCCGGGGTGCAGCGCCTCCAGCGTGCCGAACTGCTCGGCCACCACCAGCGGCGCGTGGTTGGGCAGCATCACCCCGCCGGAGCCAACCCGGATGGTGGCGTGGCCGCGGCCAGGTGCGCGATCAGCACGGCGGGCGCCGAGCTGGCGATGGCCGGCATGTTGTGGTGCTCGGCCACCCAGAACCGGTGGTAGCCGAGTTCCTCGGTGCGCCGGGCCAGCTCGGTGGTGTGCCGCAGCGCCTGGCTGGCGGTGGTGCCGGCGGCTACGGGGGACAGGTCAAGGACGGACAGCGGTACATCGATCACATACCGGCAACCCGCCCGCCGCCCGGTTTCTTCCGCCACCCGCGGGTACCGCCGCGGGGGGTTACCGCCGCCCGCGGGTCACAGCGGGGCCTTCCGGGCCAGCCAGTCCGCTTGCAGGATCTGCACACCCGGGGTGACGGTGCCGATCGGGATGACCTGGTCCGGCGAAGACATCGACCAGATGCCCAGCGCCCGCGCGGACTGCATGAGCAGCTCGGTGCCGTCCGGGCTCCAGGCCAGTGGCTGCCAGCCGAGCGGCAGCAGCTGGTGGTGGCCGTCCAGGAAGAGCAGTTCGGCCGCGTGCGACGGGTAGGCCAGGGCCAGCGCGGGCGCCTGCTGGCCCCAGGCGACCAGGGACGGGATGGCGTTGATCCCGGTCGGCAGCTGGCGGACGCCGGACCGTCCCGGTAAATGAGCACGCTCGGCTTGCGCTGGCCCGGCGGCCCGCCCCAGCCTTCGACGGCGATCTGCTGATGCGGCCCGAACACCGGGCCGGCCAGCGGGTGCCGCTGCCGGAGCAGGACACTGCCCGGGCCGGTGAAGGAGCGCCGCGTCCAGATCTCGAAGTAGCTTCCGGTGCGGCGGCCCGGATCGGCGGGCGGCGTCACGTAGCCGATCGTGCCGTCGTTACGGATATCCGGGGAGCTGCCGCGCAGCAAGGCCAGCCGGCCGCCGGTCTTACGGAGCAGCGACGGTCCCTGGCGTGGTCAGCCGGGCCAGCTCATCGCCGCTGGTGGTGCCGTCGGCCAGGATGATCCCGGCCGCGGACGCGTCGAACGCGTCGATCCCGGAGCCACGCCGGTCATGGGTGAGCTGCCGCTCCCGGCCGCCTTCGGTGACCTGCCACAGGTTCAGGCTGGCCAGCCCCCGGCCAGCCAGCAGGTAGAAAGACGCCGGCCGGCAGATTGCGGCGGGTGCTGGCGGGCAGTGGCTGGGTGGCGGGCGCTGCGGACTGTGACGGTGCTGGTGACGCGGATGGGTTCGGTGAGCTCGGCTGCGGGCTGGACGTATCGGCCGTGCCGGACGACGACGTGCTGGCCGGCGCGGGAGTCTGGATGCTCACTGAGGCAACGCCACTGGAGCAGCCCGCAGTCATTGCGGCCAGCAAACAGCCCCCCAGCAGGGCGCTACTCCGTCTACCCACTACAGACCCGCGATCGATCGATACAGAGGCGGACATTCCGGCGACGCTCGCACAGCACATCGCGCTTTGCCGAGGCGGAAACGGCGGGGCTGAGACCGGCCCGGGCCGCTCCCGGGATCAATTAATTTGCTTTCCCAACATTCCCTTCGGGACGGGCGGAACGGGTGAGCAGGCAGGCACTCCCGGCAATTCATTCTGGAGGGCCTGCCGGCCTTTTACTGGGCCGCCGACCTCGGCCCGTTGTGACTGGTGCGCTGGATGCGGACGATAACCAGGACGACAACTAGACTGTACCCGCGCTTGACCCTAAGGTTACCGCCACCATGCCAGCGGCATCGGCTGGTCGCGGCCGCACTATCCGGTCCGGTCCCCCAGCCGTGTGTCGGCACCCTCGAGCCATGGCGGCGGCATTCTCGTCCAGGCAACGATCAAGCGCCCGGTCTGGTGCCAGGCCAGCTGGCTAGGACGCCGCGGCGCTGCCCGGCGTCGCGGTCTGCAGCGGGTAGGACGCGGTGGACGGCGGCACCGAGGACAGGCTGACGAACCGGCTGCCGTCCGGGCCGGCCTGCACCGCCTGGCCCAGCGCGCTGCCCTTGACCAGCTTCCTGAACGACAGGAACCACACGGTCCAGCCGTTATCCCAGGTGCCGGCGAGCGGGCTGCCCGTGATCATGACCGGGTCGCCCGGGTTCTCGATCAGGTAGTAGGTCTGCGCATCGGCCGGCGGCATGTTCACGCAGCCGTGACTCACGTTGGTGAAGCCCTGCTCCCCCACCGACCAGTACGCGTCGTGCAGGTAGTCCCCGCTCCAGGTGAACCGGACCGACCACGGCACCTCCAGGCTGTAGCCGGGCCCGGTCATCAGCACCGGGTTGGCCTTGTCGATGGTCAGGTAGGTGCCGTTGGGGGTGTCGTCGCCGGGCCGGCCGGTGCTGATCGGCCAGCTGTACAGCAGGTGCCCGTTCCGGTAGACGTGCATGCTGGTGGGTGGCCGTGCTGGCCGTGACGATCAGCGAGCCGCCGATGCGGAACGTCTGGGTCAGGTCCGCGGTGCCGTACATGCCCTTGGCCCCGGCCACGCCGTCCAGGTGCCCGTCGAAGCTCACCGTGGTGTGCGCGGGCCAGTAGCTGCGCGGGCGGAAGTACAGCGTCTTGTCGCCGTCCCAGTACCAGGCGCCGTACACCGGCTTGGAGCTGGTCACCTGCAGCGCGCGCTCGACCGCGGCACGCCGGGTGATCGGCTGGCTGAAGTACAGGATGATCGGCATGCCGACGCCGAACGTCTGCCGGTACCCCTCGTAGATCTCGGTGGTGAACGTGTCAGCCGGGGTGATCGTGCGGAACGTGCTGGTCGCGGCGACCGCCTTGCCGCCCGCCCCGGCCGAGGTGGCGGTCACCGTGTACCGCTGCGAGGTGTGCAGCGCCCAGGTACTGTGCCAGGTGGCCTGCTTGCCCCGGCGGCGGTGCTCAGGTGGCCGCTGACCGGCAGCTGGCGGTGCCCCGCGGTCACCTGGACGCTCCGGATCGGGCCACTGGCCGAGGTGACCGTGATGGCCGCCGAGGTGCTCACGTTCCTGCTGCCGTTGGCCGGTGTGATGGCGGGCCCGGCGGCCGGGCGGGCCGCCGCCGGGCTGTGCCCGGCCGGGCTGTGCGGCGCACCGGCCGGCTGTCCACCGCCCACGCTGCACGCCGTGAGCAGCAGCCCCGCCACTGCCCCGAAGACCGCTAGCCAGCGCCCGCGGCGCCGCTCTGATTCGCCGATTCCCCGCACGATGGGCCTCGCGTTTTCCCGTTCTTTACGGCGGAATTGTGCCCCTGTGGCCAGCCGGTGAAACGGCGCCGGGCACCGGGCCGGTACGGTGAGCCGGTGACCCGGTGGGCCGAGATCCGCGCCGGCGCCGTCTGCTATGAGGACGACGCCGCCCTGGTGCTGAACAAGCAGGCCGGGCTCGCGGTGATGGGCGAGCGGCACGAGATGGACCTGGTCCGGCTGGCCGCCGAGGGCGGCGAGACGCTGTACCCGGCGCACCGGATCGACAAGGTGACCTCGGGCGCGGTGCTGCTGGCCAAGGACCTGCGCCTGCACGGTGACCTCACCCGGCAGTTCAGCAAGCGCACGGTGGACAAGATGTACCTGGCCATCACCCGGTCGGCCGGGCTGCCCGGGCGGGGCACCATCGAGCTGCCGCTCAGCGTGGGACGCAAGAACCGGGTCCGGATCGCGGCCAGCCGGGACGCGATCACCTTCGACCCGGCCCGGGCCTACTGGTCGGTCCCGCCGGAAGCGGAGTTCCGGGAGGTGCGCAGCTACCCGTCGGTGACCACGTTCCTCCGGGTGGGCGGCGACGAGCAGCACACGCTGCTCGCGGTGCATCCGGTCACCGGGCGGCGGCACCAGATCCGGGTGCATCTGGCCTGGACCGGCCACCCCATCGAGGGCGACCCGCTGTTCAGCAAGGCCACCGCGGGCGGTCCCGGCCGGACGCTGCTGCACTCCTGGCGGCTGGGCTTCACCGCCGCCTGGGCGGGCGGCGCGCGGATCCGGGCCGAGGCGCCGCCGGGCGCTGACTTCTGGACATCGCTGGGCGGCGCGGCGCCGCCCCTGCCGGACTGGGACACCGCGGCCGCGGCCCTGGCGGCCGGCCAGGCCGCGCTGCGCTAGAGACTCAGCGGCCGAGCACCACGCCACCGTTCGGCGACAGCACCTGGCCGGTCATCCAGCCGCCGTCCGGGCCGAGCAGCCAGCCGATCAGCGAGGCCACTTCGGCGGGCGTGCCCTCCCGGCCGACCAGCGTCTGCGCACCCCGCTCACGGCGCGCCTCGGGGGAAGCCCCCCGGCCCCGCTCACCACGACCATCCGCTCAGCGCTCATCCGCTCACCCTAGGCGGACCGTCATCCCGTCGTAGGCGGCGGGCAGCGCGGCGTCGGCCAGCCGGGCCAGCATCGCGCCGGACATGTGGGTGAGCACGATCCGGTCCGCGCGCAGTTCGCCCAGGTGCCCGTGCAGTGTCTGGTAGTCCAGGTGGTAGCGGACCGGCCGGTCGAACGTGTAGGCCTCCACCGCGAACAGGTCGGTGTCCCGGGCCGCTTCGGCCAGCGCCGGGGTCCACTGGGTGTCGCCGGAGTAGCCGAAGCTCACCCCGCCCAGCTCGACCCGCAGCGCCAGCGGCGGTGCGCCGCAGGCGTGCTCGACCTGCCAGCCGCGCACGGTGGCCCCGGCCAGCGTGGCCGGTGTCCCGTCGGTGGCCAGCTCGGTCACCTCGACCGGGAAGCGCCGCTGGACCTGGCTGGAGCCGGGGAAGAGGATCTCCATGGCCGCGGTCAGCCGGGCCGCGGTCCCCGGCGGCCCGGCCACCAGCAGCGGTGCGGTGCGCCGGGCGAACTGGCCGTCCAGGATCAGGAACGGAAGCCGCCGAAGTGGTCGCCGTGCAGGTGGCTGAGCACGACCGCGGCTACCTCGCCCGGGTCCAGCCGCTGGGCCCGCAGCGCGGCCAGGCTGGTCGCGCCGCAGTCCACCAGCAGCACCTGGCCGGCTGCGGACAGCCGGATGCAGGTCTGCGCCCGCCCGCCGCTGCCGAACGCGTCACCGCTGCCCACGAACCGTACGTCCATGCGTCATCCTGCCCATCGCCCCGGGGCAGGGTGACCTGCCGCACACGTTTGCATCCGGGCCGGGGCAGCGGGTTATGCTCGCGCCCATGGTCTCGCTCGACGTCACCAAGCCGAACACAGCCCGGATGTACGACTACTGGCTGGGCGGCAAGGACAACTACGAGGCCGACCGGGAGGCGGCCGAGGCGATCCGGCGGCAGCGCCCGAACATCGCCCAGCAGGCACTGGACAACAAGCGCTTCCAGACCCGGGCCATCAGCCAGGTGGCCGGCCAGGGCGTGCGCCAGTTCCTGGACATCGGCTCCGGCCTGCCCACGTCACCGGTGCAGGGCGGCGGCGCGCGACCGCGCTGGCTGGCCACCCATGAGGCGGCCCGCGCGGTGATCCCGGACGCGGTGGTGGGCTACCTGGACTACGACCCGGTGGCGGTGGCGCACTCGCAGGCCCTGCTGGCCAGCGGCAGCGACCAGGTGGTGGCGGCGGCCGGGGACATGCGTGACCCGGAGGCGATCCTGGCCGGCCCGGCGCTGCGCGGCGCCGGGTTCAGCCTGGCCGAACCAGCCTGCGTGGTGCTCTGCTGCGTGCTGCACTTCCTGGACGCCGCGGCGGCCCGGGACGTGGTGGGCCGGTTCCGCCGCGCGCTGGCCCCCGGCTCCTACCTGATCATCTCGGTCGGGTACGCCGGGGGCCAGGCCGGGCGCGCAGTTCGCCAGCACCTACAACGCGCAGGACGGCTCCCGGATCTACGCCCACTCCTGGGCCGAGATCACCGCCCTGTTCGGCGGCCTCGACCTGGTCCCGCCGGGCATCGTGGACGCGGCCAGGTGGCTGGCCGGCCAGCCGGAGACCGCCCCCGCCGGGCCCGGCTCCATGATCGCCGCCGCGGTGGCCCACCGGCCCTGAATTCCCGTTGCCTAACGCCCGGCTGGTGGCCGGTGCGGCCGGCCCTTGCCCCGGCCCGGGCGCCGGGAACCCGGGCGCTGGAAAGGCGTCGAACAGGCGCAGCCGGTGCGCCGTGGCGGCGGCCTCGCCGCGACTGCTCACCCCGAGCTTGGCCAGGATGTTCGACACGTGCACGCTGGCCGTCTTGGCCGAGATGAACAGCTCGCCGGCGATGTCCCGGTTGCTCTGCCCGGCGGCGACCAGGCGGAGTACCTCGAACTCGCGCGCGGTGAGCCCGAGCCGGTCCGGGTCACTGTCCGGTCCGGCCGCCGGGCTGTCATCGAGCGGGATCCTGGCCCGCCGGGCCAGCAGCGGTGATGCTGTGGTGCAGCGGCCCGGCGCCCAGATCCTGGGCCAGCGTGGCGGCCCGGCGCAGCCGGGCCGTGCCGCCGTCCCGGTCGCCCGCGGTCAGCGCGGCCTCGGCCGCCTGCTGCAGGGCCGGGCCAGCGGGTAGGGCTGGCCGACCGTCTCCCAGGCCGCCACCGCGGCGTCCCAGGCGGCCTGGATGTCGCCGGCGCGGGCGGTGACCGCGCATCATCTCGGCCGTGAAGGTCAGCCGGTGGGCCGGCTGGGCCAGCCCGTACGCGTCAGCTTGGCCGCCTCGGCGGGCAGCCGGCCGCGCAGCGCGGCGGCCCGCGCGGCCAGCGCCGGGTCGCGGTCCGCGGCGGCGCTGGCCCGGGCCGCGGCGACCAGCAGCGGCCAGCCGTACCGGGCACTGTGCGAGACCGCGATGTGGTCCAGCGCGTCCTCGGCCACGGCCAGCGCCTCGGCGGGCTGGTCCTGGGCCGTCCGCACCTCGGTCTCCAGCCGGGCCAGCGCGAGCTGGTGCTCGTCCTTGTACCGGGTGCCGCGCAGCGCCGCCTTGACCGTGCTGACGCACTCGGCCGCTGCCGTCAGGTCGCCGCGGGCCACCGCCATGTCGCCGGACAGCCGCCACAGCGAGGACCCGGTCAGCGCGGGCGGCATCAGCTTGCGGGCCCGCTCGATGACCTCAGCGGCCTCGTCCCAGCGGCCCAGCGAGGCCAGCGGCTCGGCCAGGTTGACGGCCAGGATCACCCCGGACGTCCGGGCCAGCCCGTACGCGGCGGCGGTCCGGATCCCGTCCCGGGCCACCGCGGCGGCCTGCTCGTGCTGGCCGAGCCCTTCCAGCAGGTCCGATTCGGTGATGACGGCCCGGAGCAGTGGCTGGTAGGCGCGGGCCTGGGCGGCCACCGTACGGGCCTCGGCCAGCAGGGACCGGATGCCCGCCAGGTCGGCGCCGAGCGACTGGGCGCAGGCCAGGGTGACCAGCGCGGCCGCTTCGGTGGCCGGGTCGCCGGCCTGCCGGGCCACCGCGACCGCTTCCTCGGCGCTGGCCAGGAACTCGGCCCCGTCCCAGTGCACCCGGTGATGGATGTCGTGGGCCAGGGCCTCCAGCACCCGGGCCCGGGCCGGGGTCGGCGGGTCGGCGGGCACCAGCCGGGCCGCCTCGCGCAGGTCGTCGGTGAAGCCGGGGCGGCCGAGCAGGTAGCTCAGGTGGCCGCGGGCCTCGAACAGCAGCGCGGCCCGGACCGGTTCGGCGTCGATGTCGATCTCCTTGAGGCCCGCCTTGGCCAGGGCGACCCCGCGGTCGTACTCGCCGGCCAGCTCGGCCGCCCGGATGGCGGCTTCGAGCACGGCCAGCCGGCTGCTGCCGATGCGCTGCTCGGCCCCGGGAACCTGGTCCCACAGTTCCAGCACCCGGGACAGCATGGCCAGCTGCTCGGCGTGCGCCAGCGCGTGGCCGAACTCCGCGGCCGCGGCCCAGGCGCTGGTCAGCGCGCGTGCCGTGTCGTGCGCCGCGTACCAGTGATAGGCCTGCTCGACCGCGGCCCGGCCCGGCGGCACCAGCGACGGATCGGCGTTGATCGCCTCGGCGAAGCGGCTGTGCAACTGGCTGCTCTCGCCCGGCAGCAGTTCCTGGCTCATCGCCTCGCGGATCAGCGCGTGCCGGAACACGAACCCGTCCTCGTCGATGAGCAGCACGTTGGCCGCCACGGCCGGCCGCAGCACCCGGGCCAGCCCGGCCAGGTCCAGCCCGGTGACCGCGGCCAGCAGCGCGTGCCCGGTCCGCTCGCCTGCCGCGCTGGCCACCCGGACCACGTCCTGGGTCTCCTCCGGCAGCCGCCGCACGCTGGCCACCAGCAGGTCGCGCAGTGACTCGGGCAGCCCGGAGCCCAGCTCGCCCTCCTCGAGCAGCGCCTCGACGAACAGCGGGTTGCCCTCGGTCCGCCGGTACACCGCCGCCAGCAGGTCGGCGTCGGGCCGATGGCCGAGCAGCCGGGTGGCCAGCTCGCCGGTGTCCTGGCGGGACAGCCGGCCGAGTTCCATCCGGCGGACCCAGCCGACCCGGTCCAGCTCGGCCAGCAGCGGGCGCAGTGGGTGGGTGCGGTGCAGCTCGTCGGACCGGTAGGTGACCACGATGAGCAGCCCATCCAGCGCCTGCTGGTTGCGGATCAGGAAGGCCAGCAGATCCCGGGTGGACCGGTCGGCCCAGTGCGCGTCCTCGATGATCAGCAGCACCGGGCTGGTCTCGGCCAGCTGCTCGAGCAGGATGAGGACCTGCTCGAACAGCCGGGCCCGGGCCTCGCCAGCGTCTTCCGCCTCGGTCGGCGCACCGAACTCGGGCAGCAGCCGGGCCAGCTCCCGGGTCGCGCCGCTGGGCAGCAGGTCGGCCACCCCCGCGGCACCAAGGTCCCGGACCAGCTCACGGAGCACGGCGGTGAACGGGGCGAACGGCAGGCCGTCCGCGCCCAGTTCCAGGCAGCCGCCGGTCAGCACCCGGGTGCCCGGGCCGCGGGATCGCGCGGCGAACTCGGCCAGCAGCCGGGACTTACCGACGCCGGCCTCGCCGCCGACCAGGACCGTCCCCGGGTGACCGCGGCCCGCCTCGGCCAGCGCGGCGCCGAGCACGGACAGCTGGCCGGACCGGCCGACCAGCACGGGACTCGACATGCTCATCACTACCAGCATGCCAGCTTTCCGGGGCGCGCTGGGCGGCCGGTCATTCGTCCGCGATGGGCGAGCCGAACCGGATCACGTTCCCGTCCGGGTCGGTGTGCGCGCCCTCGCGGAGCCCGTAGTCGGCCGGGCTGGGCCGCACGGTCTCGCCGCCGATGCCCGGCCGGCTCCACTCCGCGTACAGCGCGTCGGCGTCCCGCACGTACAGGTACGCCGCGGCGTGCTGCTGGTGGCCGGGGAAAGCGGCCAGGTGCAGGCCGATGCCGTCCCGGTTGGCGAACCCGTACTGGTGCGGGCCGTGGTATGCCTCGGTGTCGAAGCCGAGCGCGGCGTAGTGGGCCAGCGCGGCGACCAGGTCGCTGACCGGGAAGATGGGGCTGAACTGGCGGAACTGGCGCAGGCGCAGTCCGGTCCGCGGCCTGCTGCCCGGTGACCTTGATCTCGGCCAGCGTGGCCAGCACCACCCGCATCGCCTCGACCTGATCGGCCGAGACGTGTTCCAGCAGCCGCTGATCCACGTCCTCGACACCGCGCAGCACCGCGTCAACGACCTCCTGCCCGCGCCCGGTCAGCTCCAGGCAAATCCGGCGGCGGTCGCCGGGATCGGGGCTCCGGGTCAGGTAGTCCCGGCTGACCAGCACGTCGATCAGCTGGCTCACCGCCTGCTTGCTGACCCCGAGGCCGGTGGGCAGATCCTGCCGTGGGCCGCCGCCGGGATCGATCCCGGCCATGATGAACGCGCCGTTCCTGGGCAGGTCGTGCACGCCGATGGCGTGCAGGTGGGCCCGGATGGACTGGGCGTACGCGCCACGGGCGGCGCGCATCAAGGTGGGGGTCGCGTAATTCAGCCGGCCTGGATCGTCCATACCTCCGACACTATAGACAATTTCCTTGATAGTCAAGCACATTTACTACCTGCACGTGGCCACGCCGGGACTGGAATGGGCCAGATCGGGACCCGGGGTGGGCCTAGGCCGACCATGGATGTGGAGGCCGCCCCATCGCGCGCCCGCTCCGCGCGGACCAGGATTTTGTGTCATGAGAGTGGTGGATCCCCTGGTTTCGGTCAGCCAGGTGACCAAGCGTTACCCCGGCGGCCAGGCGGCCCTGGCCGAGCTGAGCCTGGACGTCGGGCACGGCGAGGCGGTCGCCGTGATGGGCCCCTCGGGCAGCGGGAAGTCCACACTGCTCAACCTGATCGCCGGGCTGGACAAGCCGACCAGCGGCACGATCACGGTGGCCGGCCAGCGGGTGGACGCGCTGAGCGAGACCGGGGTGGCCCGGTTCCGCCGCCGCCGGGTCGGGATGATCTTCCAGTTCTTCAACCTGCTGGACGACCTGACCGTGGCCGACAACGTGCTGCTGCCCGCCCAGCTGGCCGGGACGTCGCGCGGCCAGGCCCGGGCCAGGATGGCCGAGCTGCTGACCAGCTGGGCATCGCGCGGTACGCGGAACGCCTATCCGGGGCGGCTGTCCGGCGGGGAGCGGCAGCGGGTGGCCATCGCGCGGGCCCTGGTCAACTCGCCGGCCCTGCTGCTGGCCGACGAGCCGACCGGCGCGCTGGACACGCGCCAACGGCGAGGCGATCGGGCAGCTGCTGCTCGAGCTGAACACCGCCGGGCAGACCCTGATCCTGGTCACGCACAGCCCGGAACTGGCCGCCCGTTACGCGGGCCGGGTGGTGCGGCTGCGTGGACGGGCGGATCACCAGCGACGCGGCCAGCCGGGGCGCCGCGGTGGGCCACAGCCGTGACGTGTCGCGCCGGTGCTCCGGGCGGCGTCCGGCGGGATCACCCGCCGCCTGGTGCAGACCGCCGTGGTACTCGTGGTGCTGACCGCGTCCACCGCGGCCGCCATGCTCGGCGTGACCCTGCTCACCAACGCCAACGAGCTGTTCTACAGCGCGGTCGCCGCGCAGCACGGCGCCGACCTGGCGGTGACCTTCAACGCGGCCCGGGTGACCCGGCGCAGCTGGCCGCGACCCGGCGGCGCCGCGGGCGTGACCCAGGCCGCCGGGCCGTACCCGGAGGCCCGGCGTCACCTGTCGGCCGGCCGGGCGCGGCCGGTCCGGCGGCGCCGGGCTGTCCATGCCCGGGCTGAGCGTGGTGGGCCGGGCGTCAGCGCGTCTGGCCCGCTCGATGACCTGACCCTGAACCAGGGCCAGTGGGCGACCCTGCCCGGCCAGATCGACCTGGCCATCTACCAGCCGCTGCCGTCCCGATCGGCAGCACGGTGACGGTGATCAGCGCGCCCGGGCAAGCCGATGCTGACCGTGGTCGGGTACGGCGGGTCGGTGGTCCGCGACGAGGACGCCTGGGTGGCCCCGGGCCAGCTGGCCGCGCTCCGCCCGCGCGCGGCGCTCCGGGCTCGGTGCAGATGCTGTACACGTTCGCCAGCGCCGGCACCGGCCCGCAGATCATCGCCGATCTGGCCGCGGTGCGGCAGGCGCTGCCCGCCGGGGCGGTCATCGGACTACGTGTCCTGGCTGCCGTCGGCCGGCCAGACCGGCGCGCGAGCAGTCGGTCAACACCCCGTTCGTGGTGGCGTTCGCGCTGATCGGGGTGGTGCTGGCCGTGCTGATCGTGGCCAGCGTGGTGAGCGGCGCGGTGCTGGCCGGCTACCGCCGGATCGGCGTGCTGAAGAGCATCGGGTTCACCCCGGCCCAGGTGGCCGCGTGCTACGTCGCGCAGCTCGGCATCCCCACCGTGGCCGGCTGCGTGGCCGGGGCGGCGCTGGGCAACTACTGGGTGCTGCCCGAGCTGAACAACTCGGCCGGGCGCGTTCCACGTCGCTCACCAGACCGTGCCGCTGTGGATCAACGTGACGGTGCCGCTGGGCATGTGCCTGCTGGCCGGGCTGGCCGCGCTGGTGCCCGCACTGCGCGCCGGACGGCTGTCCGCGACGGCGGCGATGGCCGCCGGGCAGGCCCCGCGGGCGGGCCACGGGTACGCGGCGCACCGGCTGGCGGCCGGCTGGCGCTGCCCCGCCCGGTCAGCATCGGCTTGGCCGCCCCGTTCTCCCGGCCGGCCCGGTCGGCGGCCACCCTGGCCGCGATCACCTTCGGCCTGGCCGCCGTGGTCCTGGCCGTCGGCCTTTACGGCTCGCTGGACAAGGTGAACGGCAGCTCGGCCCAGGGTGCCGGGCAGGTGCAGGTCGATCCGGCCGGCCGCCAGCCCACGTTCACGGCCAGCCAGGTCACCGCGATCACCGCCGCGCTGCGGGCGCAGCCGGGGACGCGGCGGTATGTGGCCGAGGCGGACCTGATCCCGTTCCCCGGCACGCACCCCACGGTCACCGTGTCCGGGGTGGCGGTGGCGGTCACCGCCTACGACGGCCCGTCCGGCTGGCTGGGCTGGCCGCTGGTCAGCGGGCGCTGGTACCACGGCCGCGGCGAGGTCGACGTCAGCCCGGCGTTCCTCACCCAGTCCGGCCTGGCCGTGGGCGACCGCGTCACGCTGCACCTGGGCGGCCGGGCCGTGCCGGCCCGGATCGTCGGCCAGGTGTTCGACCTGGGCGGGGCGGCCCTGCTCACCGGCTGGCCAACGCTGGGCGGCGCGGCGGCCGGCCTGGCCCCGGCGCAGTACGACATCGGGCTCCGGCCGGGAACCAGCCCGGGGGCGTATACCGCGGCGCTGACCCGGGCGCTGGGCCGCAGCGTGTTCGTCGGCGTGCCGCGACCCGGCGCGCCCGGCTTCGAGCTGGTGGACACGTCCTACATCCGGGTGCTCACCCTGCTGATGGCCGTGCTGGCCGGGCTGGGCGTGCTGAACTCGGTGCTGCTGGTCACCCGGGAGCGGGTACACGACCTCGGCGTGTTCAAGGCGGTCGGGATGACGCCGCGGCAGACCCTGGCCATGGTCACCTGCTGGGTGGTGGTCCCGGCCATCGGCGCCGCGGTGCTCGCGCTGCCCGGTGGGATGCTCATCCAGGACGTCACCGTCCGGTCCCTGGCCAGCGACATTGGCCTGCCGCTGCCCGGCGGGTTCATCCACGTCTACGGCGCGGCCGAGCTCCTGCTGCTGGCCCTGGCCGGGCTGGGCATCGCCGCGGCGGGCGCGCTGCTGCCGGCCGGCTGGGCCGCCGCCACCCGGACCGCCGCCGCGCTGCGCGCCGAGTAGCGCCGTGACACGATGGGCCGATGACGGCGACGCCAGGCTGGGACGACTCGTACGCGGCCCGGGAGGCACCGGCGCCCTGGGACATCGGCCGGCCGCAGCCAGAGTTCGTCCGGCTGGCCGAGGCGGGGCTGCTCACCGGCCGGCTGCTGGACGCGGGCTGCGGGACCGGCGAGCAGACGCTGCTGGCCGCGCAGCACGGCGCGGACGCGCTGGGTGTGGACATCGCGCCGCGGGCCATCGAGCAGGCCCGCGGCAAGGCGGCCGGGCGCGGCGTGCCAGGCCCGCTTCGCAGTGGCCGACCTGCTGCACCTCGGCGAGCTCGGCCAGACCTTCGACACGATCATCGACTGCGGGGTGTTCCACACGTTCGACGACGACGGCCGCGCCCAGTACGTGACCAGCCTGGCCGGCGCGCTCCGGCCAGGCGGCCACTGCTACCTGATGTGCTTCAGCGAGCGGCAGCCGGGTACCTGGGGCCCGCGCCGGGTCCGCCAGCAGGAACTGCGCGCCGCGTTCGCCGGCGACTGGACGGTCAGCAGCATCGCCGCAGCCACGATGGACGTCAATCCTGGCCTCGGCGCCCCGGTGGTCCAGACCTGGCTGGCCACCATCCGCCGCGACTGAGCTGAGCCGCCCCGGGCCGGGCCGGTCACAGCCCGGCCGGGAAGGTGATCTTCTCCGGGGCGACCAGCGGTGCGCCGACCTCGAGCTGGATCTGGGCGTGCTTGGTGAGCGGGATGTCCGCCGGGTTGCCCTGGTAGACCTGGCCGTTGTAGAGCGCGGTCACCTTGCCGCTGGCCGGCCCGACCTGGTGCGCGCTGAGCGGCTGGCCCCATTCGTTGAAGAACTCACCCAGCGTGTAGCTGCGCTGCACCGGGGATTCGATGTGGATGATGCCGTCGGCGGCGTGCGTGTGCAGCCAGTAGAAGCAGGTGCCGCTGCCGATGAACGTGCCGTTCGGCGTGCTCTGGCCCTGCGCGCCCGGGATGCCGATGCCGGCCGGCACCTGGCGGGCCGAGCCGTTCACGAAGATGGTCAGGTGGGCGTGGATGTGGAACAGGGTCTGCTCGGACGTATCACAGCCGATCCCGTCCACCTGCTGGCCGGTGGCCTTGGTGGCCGTGCCGATCAGCGCCGGTGCGGCCGGGATCGGCACCCCTTCGGCCCGCAGGCCCGGCGGCGGGCGCCGCGTGCAGCGTGCCCAGCGTGCTCAGCGCGGCCAGCTTGAGTTTCGGCGTGCCGCCCGCGGTGCTGCTGGCCGTGCTGCCGCCATTGAGCGTCACGGCCAGCGTGATACCCACCGCCACGAGGATGACGAGCACCGCCGCGCCGATGCCGGCCAGCCAGTTGCGGCGCCGCTTGCGCTTCGCCTCCTGGGCCCGCATCTCGGCCACCCGGGCCCGGGCGGCGGCCGTGCGGGCCGCTTTGCCCCCGCTCCGCGCCTTCCCGGCTGGTCCGCCCCCGGTTCCCTGATTCCCGTCTGCCTTGGGCACCTGCTCGTCTCCTCGGTCCGCCGGCCGCCTCACCGGTCAGGGTATGCGGTCGCTCAGCCGCCGCCGTTCCCGTTACCCCCGGCACCGTGCTGACCGCCGTCACCGCCGTCATGCCGGTGGTGTTTCCCGGCGGGCCGGTGCGCCACCAGCACGGTGACCGCGCTGCCCACTGCGACCGGGCCGCCCGGCTGCACGGACAGCACCGTGCCGGGCGGCTGCCGGAAGGTGACCGCACCCTGCAGGTGCGGGCGCAGGCCGAGCCGGGCCAGCCGCTGCCGGACCACCCGGACCGGCAGCCCGGCCAGCGCGGCCGCGTTCAACGTCGACGGTGCGCACCGCGGGAGCGCTGGCCGCGGGAGCCGGATGGCTGGCTGTGCTGGCCGGGTGACTGGCCGTGGCCCGCGGCGGTGCGGTCGGCGTGGCACCGTTGCCGAGCACCAGCCAGCCGATGGCGGTGACCGCCGTGACCGCCGCCGCGGCCAGCGCCAGGCCCCATCGCGGCCAGCCCCGGCCCGGCCCAGCCGGCCCCGGACCGCGGCGGCCCAGGTCCGGCGGCCAGCCGGTGGCCTGCTCGCCGGGCAGCGGCGCCGCGATGGTGGCGGTGGCGCCGGCTGGGCGCACCCCGGGCCCGGCCGCGAACCGGGCCGTGGCCACCGGAACCGTGCCCGCCGGAACCGTGCCCGCCGGAACCGCGGCCAGGGCGGGCACCGGGCTCTCCCGCAGCGCGTCGCGCAGCCGGGCGGCCCGGGTGGCGACCTGGCTGGCGCTGGCCGGCCGGGCCGCCGGGTCCTTCGCGGTCAGTTCCATGACCAGCGCGGCCACCTCAGCGGGCACGGCGGCGGGCAGCGGCGGCACCGGGGCGCACTGGCAGGCGGCCACCACCTCCATCGGGGTGCCGCGGAACGGCGGCTGCCCAGCCAGGCACTCATAGCCGACCACGCCGAGCGAGTACAGGTCACTGGCCGGGGTGGCGCTGGCCCCGGCGGCCCGCTCCGGGGCCAGGTAGGACGGTGTGCCGACCATCGTCCCGGTCCGGGTGAGCTGGGCCGAGCCGGCCGCGTGCGCGATGCCGAAATCGGTGATCTTCACCTGGCCGTCCGGCGCGACCAGCAGGTTGGCCAGCTTGATGTCCCGGTGCACCAGCCCGGCCGTGTGCGCGGCGGCCAGCCCGGCGGCCACCTGGGCCAGCACGTCCATGGCGTCGCCCGGATCCAGCGGCCCGCCGTCCAGCAGCCCGGCCAGCGACGGGCCGTCCACGAACTCCATGACCAGGAACGGCGGGTCGGGCGGATCCGCCTCGCCGTAGTCGTAGACCTGGGCGATGCCCGGGTGGGACAGCGCCCCGGCGTGCCGCGCCTCGGCCCGGAACCGCTGCATCGCCTCCGGCTGGCCGGCGTAGCCCTCGCGCAGCCGCTTGACCGCGACGGGCAGGCTCAGCACCAGGTCGGTGGCCCGCCATACCTCACCGACCGCGCCGGACGCGATCCGGCCCGCCAGTTGGTAGCGGCCGGCCAGCAGCGATCCCAGGAGTTAACATAGCGGGGCACAGGCTACCCGTCAGCCCAGTCGCTAACTGGGCCATCTGCGCAGAACGCCGGCCGGGTGACGCTGGTACGGGCTGCGGCCGGCCGCGTCCACCGGCGCCGCGGTGACCTCGCCGCGCAGCCAGCGCACCGCGGCCTGCAGGCCCTCGCCGTACTGCGGCGGCGGGTAGCGGTCCGGGTCGACCCGCACCCCGCCCGGGCGGCCTTGCAGCACTACAGCGTCGGCGGCGGCTGCCTCGCAGGTCAGCTCGTACCGGCTGGGCGGCCCCGCGACCGGGCGGCCGAGCGGCGAAGCCGCACTGTCCCCCAGCACCCAGCCGAGCAGGTCGGCCACCCCGCGCACCCAGGCGGCGTTCATCCAGTCCTGGCTCCACCGCCAGGGGTGCCGGGCCGTGCCGGGCGGGAGCGGCTCGGGCAGGCCGGAGGCCTCGAGGCTGAGCTGGGCGTGCTCGCGGACCTGCCGGATGTCCGCGTCGGTGCGCGCGTAGTCGCCGCGGGCGCCGATGAGGCGGCCGCGGCTGTCGTCATCCACCGGGATCTCGTCGCTGGCGCCGGCCAGCCAGCTGAGCACGGCACGGGTCTCCCGGAGCTGGTCGCGGAAGTCGGCGGGCACCCCGGGCGGGGCGGTGGAACCCTCCGGCTCGGCGGCTGCCTCGGCCAGGATCTCGGCCCGGGACGGCGGGCAGCCCGGGGCCAGCGACAGCGTGATCGGGGATGGCCGGCTGCCGGTCAGCGCCCACGTCCAGGCCAGCGCGGCCCGGCCGGCCGGGCCCACCTCACGCAGGCTCTGCGCCAGCACCGCTTCGACATGCGCGCGGGGCCGGGTGACGGCCGGGCTGAGCTGCGCCGGGACGTGAAGGGCCACGGCACAACGGTACGGGGGCAGCCAGCGCGCGTCAGCCGCGGGCCGGAACCTGGCTCAGCGCCGCGGCGGGCCGCCAGGCTCGCGGATCACGGCGCCCGGCTCCTTGTCCGGGCGCAGGCCCTTGTACGACGCGGCGCGCATCCGGCAGGCCGACGTCCAGCCGGCGAACTCCACCTCGGCGACGAGCCGGGGCTGCACCCAGGTCACGTTCCTGGTGTGCTCGGCCGGGATGGCGGAACTGAACGGCGGGCTGCGGCGGCGCAGCGGGCCGAGCAGCTGGCCCAGCTGGCGCAGCGTGGCGGCGGTGAACCCAGTGCCCACGTGCCCGGCGTACTCCAGCTCGCCGCTGGCCCCGTGCACCCCGATGAGCAGCGAGCCGATCTGCCCGCTGCGGGCGCCCTCACCCGGCTTCCAGCCGCCGATGACCACCTCCTGGCGGTAGGTGTTCTTCACCTTGCGCCAGGCCGCCGACCGGGTGCCGGGCTCGTAGCGGGAGTCCAGCCGCTTGGCCACCACGCCCTCCAGGCCGTGCTCCCCGGACGCGGCCAGCACGTCGGCGCCCCGGTACCCGGTGAAGGCCGGCGGCACCTGCCAGTACGGGCCGGGCAACCCCAACCCCTCCAATGCCGAACGCCGGCTGGCATACCTGGCCGCCAGCATCGCCGTGCCGTCCCGGCTGAGCAGGTCGAAGGCCAGGTAGGTGACGGGCACGGCGGCGGCCAGCCGGGCCGCCCGGATTGGCGCGGTCACGTGCATCCGCTGCTGGAGCAGCTCGAAGCTGGGCCGGCCAGCCGGGTCGAACGCGACGATCTCGCCGTCCAGCACGACCCGGGACCAGGACTGCGCGGCGGAGATCTGCTGCAGTTCCGGGTAGGCCCGGGTCATGTCCCGGCCCAGCCGGGACACCAGCCGCACCTGGCCGTCCTGGACGTAGGCCAGCGCCCGGATGCCGTCCCATTTCAGCTCGTAGGCCCAGCCCGGCTCGTCATCTCCGGGCAGCTCCCCCGTGCTGGCCAGCATCGGCCGCAGCCCGGCGGGCAGCCCCCCGGTCGTGTCGCTCACGGTGCAGGCATACCCCCGTGCCTGTCCGCGTGATCATGGCTGGCCGCCGCGCCGCATTCGGCCGCGCGGCGCAGCAGCACGGTGCGCTCCGCTCCGTTCCGGGTGAGCGCGGCGGCCCGCTGGAACTCGGCCCGGGCCTCCGCGGGCCGGCCCAGCTTGGCCAGCAGGTCCCCGCGCACACTGGGCAGCAGGTGGTAGCGGCGCAGCTCCGGCCCGGCGGCCAGCCGGTCGGCCAGTTCCAGCCCGCGGGCCGGCCCGTAGGCCATGCCCACCGCGACCGCGCGGTTGAGTTCGGCCACCGGGCTGGGCGCCATCATGGCCAGCGTCTGGTACAGCGCCGCGATGCGGGGCCAGTCGGTGTCGGCCGCGGCGGCGGCCTGCGCGTGGCAGGCCGCGATGGCCGCCTGCACGACGTACGGCCCGGGTGGGCCGCCGAGCCGCTCGGCCCGCAGCAGCGCGGCGAAGCCACGCCGGATGAGCAGCCGGTCCCAGCGGCCGCGGTCCTGCTCGAGCAGCGGGATGGGCTCGCCTTCCGGTCCGGCCCGGGCCCGCAGCCGGGACGACTGGATCTCCATCAGGGCGACCAGCCCGTGCACTTCCGGGTCGTCCGGGCTGAGCTCGGCCAGCATCCGGCCGAGCCGGAGGGCCTCATAGCAGAGTTCCGGCCGGGCCCAGTCCTGCCCCGCGGTCGCGGTGTACCCCTCGTTGAAGATCAGGTAGAGCACCTCGAGGACGGAGGCCAGCCGGGCGGCGCGCTCAGCCGCCGCGGGCACCTCGAACGGCACCTGCCTGCGGGCCAGGGTGCGCTTGGCCCGGACGATGCGCTGCGCGATGGCCGGCTCGGCGGCCAGGTAGGCCCGGGCGATCTCGTCGGTGGTCAGCCCGCCGAGCAGGCGCAGGGTCAGCGCCACCCGGGCCGCCGTGGACAGCACCGGGTGGCAGGCCACGAACATCAGCCGGAGCAGATCGTCCTGCACCTCACCGGCGTCCAGCGCGGCGGCCAGGTCGGGTGGCCCATCGAACACCGCCGCCTGCTGCACCGCGAGCAGCTCGTGCCCGAGCTGGCCCAGGTTGCGGCGCAGCCGCTCGTCGCGGCGCAGCCGGTCGATGGCGCGGTGCCGGGCGGTGCTCGCCAGCCAGGCCCCCGGGTTCGGCGGGATGCCTGACCTCGGGCCACTGGCTGAGCGCCGCGACCAGGGCGTCCTGGGCCAGGTCCTCGGCCACGCCCAGGTTGCCGGTCAGCCGGGCCAGGCCGGCGATGATCCGGGCCGACTCGAGCCGCCAGACCGCGTCCACGGCGCGCTGGGTCTCGGCAACGGTCACCCGCCGATCAGATCACGCCGGCCCGGGCCCGGCAAACACTGCCGGGCCCGGGCCCGCGGACTCATTCCGGGCCGTACACCTGCTGGATGGCGCCGGTGCCGTTCCGGGTGATCTGCCAGAACCGCTTGCTCAGCTCGATCGCCTCGTCCTTGGACCGCACGTCGATCAGCGCGAAGCTGATGACCGCCTCCTTGGCCTCGGCGAACGGCCCGTCGGTCACGGTGACCTGCCCATCCTTGGCCGTCACCCGGCTGCCCTGGTCGAGCCCGCCGGTGGCCAGCAGCACGCCGGCCTGGCTCAGCTCGGTCACGAACTTGCCCATGTCGGCCGCCATCTGCTCGTCCGGCGGGTCTCCGGCTGTGATCGTCATCAGGAACCGCATCTGCTTGTCTCCTCATCGGCGACTGGCCTGGACGCTGCTGTCCGGCCCTCTGCTGATGCTTCGAACGGCCAGCCGCGGAATCGACACGCGGCGGCTATTTTATCTCAGGATTCCGGGCTGATCTCGAAGCAGGCGGCCCTGGTCGTCGGTGCGGCCGGTGCAGGCGGGCGATCAACGTCACCCCGGCACTCTAGCTCTCGTCCAGCGCGTACGAGCCCAGCCGCACCGGGGCCTGCATGACGCCGTCCAGGGTAAGGAAGGTGTGCAGGGTCAGTCGCAGCGTCGTCTCCGTTGTGTCTGCCTATGTGGTTGCCTGGTTAGACGGCCCCGGCCCCGGCCAACTCATCGCGTGTAGGGAGACGGCCATGGCGTACGAGCACATCCTGGTGGACCGGTCCGGTGACTTCGCCACCGTGACGATGAACCGGCCGCAGCGGCGCAATTCGCTGTCCCTGGCGCACATGCGCGAGCTGATCCGCGCGTTCCGGGAGATCGGGGACAGCACCGTGCTGGGCGTGGTGCTGGCCGGCCACGGCCCGGTGTTCAGCTCCGGGCACGACCTGGCCGAGGTGGCCGACGCCGACCTGGCGGCGGTCCGCGCACTGCTGATGACCTGCACCGAGCTGATGACGGTCATCCAGCAGATCCCGCAGCCGGTGGTGGCCCGGGTGCACGGGCTGGCCACGGCGGCCGGCTGCCAGCTGGTGGCCAGCACCGACCTCGCGGTGGCCAGCGAGGACGCCGGGTTCGCGGCGCCGGGCGGCAAGGGCGGCTGGTTCTGCCACACGCCGATGGTGGCGGTGGCCCGTAACGTGGGCCGGAAACGGGCCATGGAGATGGCCCTGTCCGGCGACGTCATCGACGCGCGGACCGCGCTGGACTGGGGACTGGTCAACGCGGTGGTGCCGGCCGCGCAACTGGACACCGCGGTGGCTGACCTGCTGGACCGGGTGACCCGCGGCTCGGCGGAGAGCAAGGGCATCGGCAAGCAGGCACTGTACGCGCAGATCGACCTGGACCAGCCGAAGGCGTACGCCTACGCGATCGAGGTGATGGCCGCGACCAGCCAGCTGCCCGACGCCCGGGAGTGGACGCACGCGTTCCTGGAGAAGCGCAAGCCGCGCTGGCGCCGCGGCCGCCAGTAACCCGGCACTGGCGTTCAGAAATGGCTGGACAGCCAGTCGTGCACCTCGCCGATGCGGTTCTCCAGCAGGGTCAGGTGACCGTCGTGGTCGGACAGCCGGGCGTCCACGCCGGGGATGTGGGCGGCCAGCCATTCACCGTGCCCGAACGGAACGAACATGTCCTCCCGGCCGTGCATGAGCAGCACCGGGACCGATATCTTGGCCAGCTCGAACCCCCATGGGCCGGAGTGCGCGACGGTGTCCTCCCACCAGCCCTCATCCCCCGGGGCCAGGCCTTCTTTGGTGGACCAGACCAGGTATTCGGCCAGCTCCCCGGTGAGCACGGCCGCGTCGGTCGGGGTCAGCAGTGTCTCCAGCCCCTTGGCCACGTTGTCCGGCGTGTCGGCCAGCGCCCCCGCGCGGTCCTCGGCCAGTTTCCGCCGGGCGGCCGGCTGGTCGGCGAAGTACTGGCGGAAGTCGTCCGCGTTCTCCTGGCCCATGCCCGCGTACCAGTCCAGGCCGTCCGCGCCGTAGGGGGCCAGCGAGGCCAGCGAGGCGGCCGCCACAACCAGGTCAGGCAGCAGCGCGGCACAGGCCAGCACGTGCGGGCCGCCACCCGAGATGCCCCAGGTGGCCAGCCGGTCCACGCCGAGCGCCGCGCAGATCGCGCGGACGTCGGCCGCGCAGTCCGCGACGGTGCGCCCGGGGTGCGGCGACGAGCCGCCGTAACCGGGCCGGTCATAGCCGATCAGCCGGAAACCGTGCCCGGCCGCGTCCGCCACCACGCGCTGGTACAGGTACCGGGAATTGGGCGTGCCATTGTGCACCAGCACCGGCCGGCCGCCCGGGTCGCCATATTCCTCGATGGCCAGCGTCCGGCCATCCGCGGTCGGCACCAGGCGTTCCATGGCAACACCCCTCTGTTCGGTGGCTCGGGCGGCCCGTGCCCAGCGCGGCCTGCCCCCAACCTATCTGCCCGCTGACTGCCTGCTCTCTCGCGCATACTGGCCGCATGCCATTGCGACTTCATCACATTGTCATCGACACTCATGATCTGCCCGGGCTGGCCCGGTTCTGGACGCAGGCGCTCGGCTGGCGGGTGCTGTCCGAGCGGGATCAGGAGATCGTCATCGGGACGGACGAGAACGCGCCGGTCGGCATCTGTTTCATGCCGGTGACCGACGTCAAGACGGTGAAGAACCGGGTGCACGTGGACCTGACCACCAGCGCCGCGGACCGCGACGCGGAAATCGGCCGGCTGCTCGCGCTCGGCGCGCGCCGGGTGGACATCGGGCAGACCGGCCAGGAGTCGTGGACCGTGCTGGCCGATCCGGAAGGCAACGAGTTCTGCGTGGTGCGCCCGAAGGAAACGCTCATCGGCTGAGCCGGGCGGCGGACCGGGCCGGGCAGGCGGGCCGGGTCAAGAAAGTGGCCGGCCATGAGGGCTGGCGCAGCCGGGATAAGTGTTCCACTATGGCCATGGTGGTGGCGGCCTGGACAGGGCTAATGTCCCGGCCGAGGGGGGAAGAATGTCATGCTGAGTGGCTTTTATGCGGCTTTCTCGCCGGCCTGTTTCGCGCTTCTCGGGCTGTGGCTGGTCGTGGTGCAGATCCGGCTGCGGGAATGGCAGGGCAGCGCCCTGCACCGGCGGCGCTCGTACGGCGTCGCGCTGCACTTCGCGCTGCCCGGCATGATGAGCCTGCTCGCCCTGATCGACCCGGCCGACCCGGTGTTCTGGCGGGTGTCCTTCGCGGTCATCGCGCTGGGCGGGGCGGCGGTGCTGACGCTGGTCAGCGGGCTGCCGGCGCGCAGCACGCCGGACCGGGCAGGCGGGCTGCCCGCCGCGCCGGTGGCCGATCAGCTCGGCCTGGCCGCCTACCTGGCCGCGATCGCGCTGTACCTGCTGATCGGCGCGCTGGCCGTGGTGGGTGGGCTGGACGTGCTGCGCACCGAGGCGGTGCTGCTGACCCTGCTGGTGTTCCTCGGCTTCAACGTCGCCTGGCTGCTGCTGTTCGACAGCAGGCAGTCGTCCCCGGCCGCGGCCCGGTAGCCGTCCGGGGACGGCCTGGCGTCAGCCGTCCAGCAGCGCCTGGATGTCCGCGATGGCCTGGCCGGTCTCCTGGAACAGCACTGCAGCCCGGCCTGCCGCGCCGCGGCCACGTTCTCCAGCACGTCATCGAGGAACACCATGTCCGCCGCGGGCACGCCCAGGCCGTCACAGGCCAGCTGGTAGATCCGCGGGTCCGGCTTGGACACGCCCACCTCGTGCGAGTACACGATCAGGTCGGTCATGGTCGGCGAAGCCGTAGCGCTGCTGCTCCCGGTGCCGGGCGCCGACGAAGCTGTTGCTGATGATGCCGGTCCGGTAGCGCGGCCGCAGGCTGGCGAAATAGGCGGCCAGGTCGGTGTTCAGCGTGCCGAGATACTCGGTCCACAGATCGGCCAGGAACGCGCGCAACTGGCCGGCGTCCAGGCCGAGGATCTCCGCGATGCGCTGGCCGGCCTGCTGCTCGGAAATGGTGCCCACCGCCCCGGCCTCGGCCACCTCGGCCAGCCGGGAGTTCATCTCCCCCGGGCCGAGGCCGAGGATGGGTTCCCAGGTCCGGGCCAGGTGCCCGGCTCGGTGATCTCCAGGACACCCCCGATATCGAAGACAACGGCTTGGATTGGCATGGCCCTACCGTGCGGCTTGCCCCCGGGGCAAGGTCAAGCCCCGATCGGCGGCGCCCAGGCGGGCCGGGGAATCAGGCAGAACGGGTGCCCGGCCGGGTCGGCATACACCGGCGACCTGGGCTCGCCGCCGAGCCGCCGCGCGCCCAGGGCCAGCACCTGCGGGCCGGCCGCGGCCACGTCGTCCACCATGACGTCGAAGTGCATCTGCTGCGGGCAGGCCGGGTCCGGCCAGTGCGGCGGCTGGTAGTCCGCGACCCGCTGGAACGCCATGCCCGAGGTGGTGTCGTTCACCGAGACGACCGCGAAGTCGTCCTGCTGCCAGGTCACCGGGAGGCCGAGCAGCGCCGAGTAGAACGCGGCCAGCGCCGCCGGGTCCGGGCAGTCCATGATCACGTGGTGCAGTCGTCCGATCACCTGCCCATCATCGCAGCGCGCCTGTCACAGCTCTGCCACAGTCGGCTGCCGTCGTGGGGTGCAGCATCGGCTGGTAGCCGGCCGCGATGACGGCCACCGTGGCCGGCGGGGTGAGCACCTCGGCCACCTCGGGCCGCCCGCCCGCCGGCCGGGGCGGCGTAGCCCTGGAACGACCACGGCCGCAGCTGGCCGCCGGCCAGCAGCCCGACGGTGCCGCCGGCCCGGATCATCACCCCGTCCGGCAGCTGGCCGGTTCGGGCCCGGTGGGTGCGCTGCCGCCGGGCGGGGCCCAGCCGTTCCCGGTGCAGGATCTGGTCCATGTCCCGGGCCCTGGGCCGGCCGGGCAGCTGCTGGGCCGCGCGCCACGCGTCGGCGAAGCGCAGGTAGTCCGCCCGGCGGCAGTAGGCGCACGGCCGGTGCCCGGCGGCCAGCGCGGTCGCCTCGTCCAGGAAGAACAGCGCGGTCCACCGGCCCGGTGGCATCGGGTCCCGGCGCCGCCCCCGCCAGTCCAGCACGCAGCAGATCCAGGCGGCCGACCGCCACCGGCTGGCCCCGAGCTGGCGGTCCGGGCGGTGCAGGCAGCCGCGGTTGCCCATGATCAGCCCGCGCGCCGGGTCGGCGACGATCTCACCGGTGGGGGTGACCCGGTTCTGCAGCGGCATAGCCCCATCTTGCGCGGGGCTACGACAGTGACCCGGGTTACCGGGCGGACTGCCTACCCGCGCAGCCGCTGCTCGGTGACCCAGGTGGCGATCTGGGCCCGGGACCGGACCTGGAGCTTGCGCCGGATGTTCTCCACGTGGGCCTCCGCGGTGCGCGGCGCGACCCCCAGCCGGCCCGCGATGGCGTGGTTGGTCAGGCCGTCCGCGATCAGCCCGGCTACCTGGAGCTCACGGCCGGTGAGCCGGGGGCCGGGGCTGGCCGCGTCGCCGAGGAAGCCGAGCATCGCGGTCAGCACCTCGGCCCAGTGCCCGTGGTAGAAGAGGTGGCTGGCGCCGGGCAGCGGGACGAGCGCCGCACCCGGGATGAGCGCGGCCACCTCCTGGCCCAGCCGGAAGCCGGTGGCCGGGTCGGCTTCGCGGTGCAGCACCAGCGTGCGCGCCCGGATCCCCGGCAGCTCGGCCCGCAGGTCGGTGCGGTAGTACACGTCCAGCATGCCGGCGGCTACCTCGGCCGTCGCGCAGGCCCGCTGCGCGCGGGTGAACGCGTCCACCTCGTCGGCGCTGGGCCCAGCGATGAAGATGCCGGCCAGCACCTTCGAGCCGAGTCCCCAGTGCGCCCGGACCAGCGCGACCAGCGAGTCCCGCACCTCGGCCGGGGCCAGCTCGGCGCCGTTCGCACAGGTGCCGTACAGCACCAGGTCGGCGACGCGGTCTGGGTACCGGGCGGCGATCGCGGCCGCCACCTGGCCGCCCTGGGAGGCGCCGAACAGGCTGAACCGGCTGGCCCTGGCCGCGTCGGCGACGGCCAGGGCCACCGCCAGCTGGGTATCGAAGGACAGGTCGGCCGCGTCCCGGCTGGACAGGCCGCAGCCCGGCTTGTCGTAGCGGATCACCGTGTGCCGCTGCGCCAGCCCGGCCAGGAACGGGCCGAACCCGAACAGCTCCAGCTGCCGGCCGAGATGGGTGACCCAGCCCGCGTCACACAGCAGCGGCGGCCCGCTGCCTGCCGTCGAGTAGGCGACGCGGCCCGCTGGTGTGGCGCAATACCTGATCACCGGCGGCATCCGGCCATTATTGCCGCGGCGTTCCTGGAGCGGCAGTCCGCGGGTACTGGCGTTAAGCAACGAGGGTTACGCAGGTGCCGCAACGCTGGGCAGCGCGGGCTCGAAGCGGGCCGGGTCGGCGCAGTAGTCGCGCACCGCGGCCGCGAACCGGGCGGCGTGCAGGCCGTCCACGTAGCGGTGGTCGAACGTGGCGGTCAGCGTCAGCATGGGGCGGGCCACGATCTGGCCCGGCCACCACGACCGGCGCCGGGCGCGCCTCGCCGACCAGGACCAGGACCGGGACCCGGTAGTAGTGGGCGAGCGGCGAGTACGCGCGGCTGACGCCCCACATGCCGACCGAGGTGATCATGGCGCCGCCGAACGCCTGCCGTGGCATGCCGAACCGGCTCAGGTCCAGGTCGAGGTCGGAGGTGAGCCAGGCGCCGGTGTGCAGCGCGGCGCGCAGCAGCCGCGGCGGCAGCCTGGACAGCAGGGCCTTGCCGCGGCCAAGCTCAGGGTCGCGGCCCGCGTTGATCGCCGCGCACCGCTCGCTGATCTCGCGGGCCAGGTCCACGGCGGACTTGCGGTCGGCCGCCAGTGACCTTGACGCCGGTCAGCTCCTGGCCACCGCCGGCGGTCACGATGAAGAACACGTCTATCGAGTCCCGGTCGTACTCCCGGCCGCGGGCGATCCGGACCTGGAGTTCCGGCACCTCGGCCAGCCCGTGCGCGACCGCCCGGCCGATGAGATGGGTGATGGTGACATGCACCCCGGTGGCGGCCCGGGCGTGATCGACGTAGCTCAGCAGGGCGGCCGCGTCCAGCTCCAGGTCACCAAGAACTGCGGGTCCATGGGCGGCCCCCAGGCGGCACCGGCCAGCTTCCGCCAGCCCCGCACCCGGCGCCCGGTGCCGCGGCCGTTCTGCTTCATGCCTCCAGTAGGCGCGCGCCAGGCCCGCCCGGGCAGGGCCGTTCGTCCCTGGTCCGGGCGCTGGACGGCCCGACCGGCCGGGCGTGGGCTGGCTAGGGGACCACCGGGCGCGGGGTGGTGGCGGGCAGCGAGTGATCCCAGTCGGACAGCAGCGTCCGGATCGCGGTGACCAGCGCGATGGGCTGGTCCATCATCACGTGGTGCGCCGCCGCCGGGATCTCGATCGCCGGGGCGATCCGGCCCAGCCGGTCGTACATGACCTCGCTCATCTGCGCCGACACCAGGCCGTACTCGGCGCGGAACAGCGCGACCCGGCAATCCAGCCGGGTGAGCAGCGCCGGGACGAGCTGGTGCCGGGCGAAGATGCGGGGGTCGAACTTCCAGCTCCAGCCGCCTGGCACCGGGTGGATCGAGGTGGCGGCCACGTGCTCGGCGATGTACGGCAGCACCGGCTGGTCCGGGATGGGGCGGAACCGGGCCATGGCCGCCTCCCGGGTCGGGTACACCCGGAGCGGCCCGAACGCCCGCTGGTCCCGGGCGGCGCGTTCCTCCGGCGTGATGTCCCGCACCGGCGAGTCGATGGCCACCGCCCCGGCCAGCCGGGCGCCGTACATGCTGGCCGCGCGCAGCGCCACGAAGCCGCCCATGCTGTGCCCGATCAGCACCGGCGGGCCCGCGATGCCCGCCGCCGCCGCGACGGCCAGCACCTCCTCGGCCCAGACGTCCAGCTGGTAGGCCTCCCGGCGGCCGCTGTCGCCATGCCCGGACAGGTCGAGGGCGGCCACCCGGTGCGCACTGGCCAGCAGCGGCGCGATGTGGTCCCACCAGCGGGCGTGCGCGGCACCGCCGTGCACCAGCACGATGCCGCCCTGGCCGCGCCGCCCCCAGGCGCGGTAGGCGATGGTGGCCCCGGCGACCTGGGTCGTGCCCTCCTCGGCCGCGCTGCCGAGCGCCGTGGTGAACCAGGACGGGGGCTGGACGGCATCTACCGATGCGAGCGATAGTCATGCCTAGCAGGGAACCAGATCCGGCGGCCAGCTGGCCAACCGGGCGGTCAGCGGATGCGGGCCAGCAGCAGGGTGAGGTCGTCCTCGCCACGCTGCCGCAGCGCCTGGATGACCTCCTCGCACGCGCCGTCCAGGCTGGCGCCCGGCTTGGCCAGCGCGGCGCCGAGCGCGTCGCGCAGCGCGCTCAGGCCGTCCTCGAGCGGCCGGGTGCGGCTCTCCACCAGGCCATCGGTGTACAACGCGAGCACCGCGCCGGGCGGCAGGTCCAGCTGCACCGTCTCGAACGATCCGGCGGCCAGCCCGAGCGGCAGCCCGGCGGGCAGCTCCGGCAGTTCGGTGCGGCCATCCGGCAGGGCCAGCACCGGCGGCGGATGCCCGGCCTTGGCCACCAGGCAGGAGCTGGCCGCTGGGTCGAGCACCGCGCACAGGCAGGTGGCGTACGGGGTGCCGGACATGGCCGCGGCCATCCGGTCCAGCCGCCGCAGCACCTCCTCCGGCGCCAGCTCCAGGTCGGCCAGGGCATGCGCCGCGGTGCGCAGCTGGACCATGACCGCGGCCGCCTCCGGCCCGTGGCCCATCGCATCGCCCATGATCAGGGCGGTCCGGCCGCCCGGCAGCGCGACGATGTCGTGCCAGTCCCCGCCGACCATGCTGGTGCCCACCGGCAGGTACCGGGCCGCCACCTCCAGGCCTTCCGGGACCCGGGGCTCTTCCGGCACCAGGCCCTGCTGCAGCACGAAGGCGACCCGGCGTTCCCGGTGGTACAGCCGGGCATTGTCGATGCACACCGCGGCGTGCGCGGCCAGTTCCGCGGCCACCTCGGTGTCCGGCTGGGTGAAGCCGTCCCGGCCGACCACCCGGGCGAACGTGACGCAGCCCAGCACCACGCCGCGGGCGATCAGCGGCACGGACAGGAACGAGGTGTAGCTGGCGTCGGGTTCGCGGCCGCCGGGACGGCGGGCCAGCCGGTCCGCGGTCTCCCGGTCGAGGTAGCCGGTGACCACCGGGCTGCCCGAGGTCATCGCCCGGTAGCTGGGCGACTCCGCGCCGAACAGGAACGCCTCACCCGGGCGGAGCAGGTTGTCGGTGACGGCCGCGGGCTGGCCGGCCAGCCGGGCCGCCAGCCGCCGCACCAGCGCGGACGAGCTCGCCTCGTCCAGCATGGGCTCCTCGGCGGTGAGCAGCCGTTCCAGCACGAAGACCGCGGCCGCGTCGGCGAACTCCGGCACCACCACCTCGGTGACCTCACGCGCGGTCCGGGTCAGGTCCAGGGTGGTGCCGACCCGGGCCACCGCCTCCCGCAGCAGGTCCGGCCGGGGCGGCACGGCCCGGTGCGCGATCACCAGCGTGCCGTCGCCCGGCCCGGCCAGCGGCTCACAGTGCACGGCCAGCTGGCCACCGCCGCAGTCCGGGGTCAGCGTCACCGATCCGGACCAGGCCCGCCCGGCGGCCACTTCGGCCAGGCCACGCCGGATCCGCTGCCTGATGGTCGGCCCGGGCCAGCAGCAGCGGCCAGATGTCCCGCCCGGCGACCTCGTCCGCCGCGCGGCCGAACAGCTGCTCGGCGGTCACCGACCACGACGCCACCGCGCCGGACGAGTCCAGGGTGAACGCCGCGACGCCGGCCGGGTCGGCGGCCCCGGAGTGGGGCCGTCATCCCCGGCTATCTGTGACCGCACTGCATCCGCACCAATCCTGGCGGCCAGCGCGAAGGCCGCGCAGCCGCCCATTCCGGGCCTATTCGCCGCGGGACATCTGCCCCGCGGGCAGCGCGGGTCCAGGCCGCCATTGCCCATACCCTGCGATATCGTGCAACCACGAAATGTACCGTATTTCCGGTCACAATCCAGGCTTTGCGGGGCTGGTTATGGACCGCGTCCCGCTGCCCGGCCCGGGCTGCACCCCTTCAGGATAGGAGGCACGATGACTGACCTGCCGGGCTGGGCGCCACCAGGCGTGGACACCCAGCGGGCGAACACCGCCCGGGTGTACGACTACCTGCTCGGCGGCAGCCACAACTTCCTGGCCGACCAGGACGCGGGCCGGGCCATCACCGCGCTCGACCCGGCCGCCCGGGTGTTCGCCCGGGCCAACCGGGCGTTCCTCGGCCGCGCGGTGCGGTTCCTGGCCGCGAACGGCATCACCCAGTTCCTCGACATCGGCTCGGGCATCCCGACCGAGCGGAACGTGCACGAGGTGGCCCGCGAGGCGGCGCCGGGCGCCCGGGTGGCGTACGTGGACGTGGACCCGGTGGCCATCGCGCACAGCAAGGCCATCCTGGCCGGCCAGCCGGACACCGCGGTGATCGAGGCGGACCTGCGCGACCCGGAGAAGGTCCTGGCCAGTGCGGAGGTCGGCCGGGTCATCGACTTCAGCCAGCCGGCCGGGCTGCTGCTGGTCGCCGTGCTGCACTTCATCGGCAGCGCGGGGATCCGTGGCGGCTGGTCGCGACGTTGCGGGACGCGCTCGCCCCGGGCAGTTATCTCATCCTGGGCCAGGCCACCGGCGAGGGCCGCACCGCCCGGAACGAGGCGTTCGAGAAGATGTACAACCGGAGCGTGGCGACGCCGATCCACCTCCGCTCACGGGCCGGGATCGAGCGCTTCTTCGACGGCTTCCACCTGGTCGACCCGGGCGTGGTGTGGGTGTCGCTGTGGCGGCCCGACTCACCGGCCGACGTGCCTGAGGACCCCAGCCGGTCCGGCAACCTGGTCGGCGTGGCCCGCAAGGACTGACGCAGAATGGCCCCATGACTGACACACCCCACTCCCCGCACCGAGATCGCCTGGCACGCGTCGGGCACGTACACCGACATCCGCTACGAGACCACCGGCGACGGCATCGCCAAGATCACCATCTGCCGCCCTGAGGTGCACAACGCCTTCCGGCCGCAGACGCTGATCGAGATGTCCGACGCGCTCACCGTGGCCCGGGAGGACGAGTCGGTCGGCGTCATCATCCTCACCGGTGAGGGCGAGTAAGGCGTTCTGCTCGGGCGGTGATCAGCGGGTCCGCGGCGACACCGGCTACCAGACCGACCCCAACTCGACCGGCCGGTTCCACGTCACCGACCTGCACGTGCAGATGCGCCGCTGCCCCAAGCCGATCGTGGCCATGGTGGCCGGCTGGGCCGTCGGCGGCGGGCACGTGCTGCACGTGGTGTGCGATCTGACCATCGCGGCGGACAACGCGGTGTTCGGCCAGGTCGGCCCCAGGGTTGGCTCGTTCGACGGCGGTTTCGGGGCCAGCTCGCTGGCCCAGCTCGTGGGCTTGAAGAAGGCCAAGGAGATCTGGTTCCTGTGCCGCCGCTACACGCCCAGGAAGCGCTGGACATGGGCCTGGTCAACCGGGTCGTCCCGGTGGCCGAGCTGGAGCAGGAGACGGTGGCCTGGTGCCGCGAGATGCTCGCGCTGTCCCCGTTCGCGCTGCGCCTGATGAAGGCCAGCTTCCACGCCGCCGAGGACGGCTACGCCGGCATTCAGCAGCTAGCCCACGACGCCAACCTGATGTTCTACGGCACCGCCGAGGCGCGCGAGGGCCGCGAGGCGTTCAAGGCCAAGCGGGCGCCGGATTTCGGCCAGTTCCCGCGGCGCGCCTGACCGCGCGGCGGCGGGCTCAGGCGGCGGGCTCAGGCGGCGGGCACGATCCGGGGCCAGGACAGCCAGACCGGGTCGATAGCCACCGCGGGCAGCGGGGCCACCGCGTCGGCCCGGTCGGCGAACCTGGGCATCACCTGGTCCACCCCGGTGATGGCGAAAATGCGCAGCACGCCCCGGGAGCCGATGACCAGCCGCAGCTCGCCGCCTTCGGCCACCGCCATGCGGTGCGCCCGGATCAGCACATGCAGCCCGGCCGAGTCGCAGAACCGGGTGGCGGACATGTCCACCACGATCGTGGCGTGCCCGCGGGCGGCCGTGTCGGCCAGCATGGCCCGCAGCGACTCAGCGCTGGCCACATCGATTTCCGCGGGCGCCGTGATCACCGGCACACCCCGGAGCATCGTCACGGGGCAGCTGACGACAGCCATTGTCCTGGACCTCCTCGCCGAGATCCGAATCGCCGAGACGGCTCGCGCAAAGTACCCAGCAGGACTGGACGAAACCTGGCTCGCCGCGCATCCAGCCGCGCACCCCTGAGCTTGCCGGTTCCTTACTAGTATCGCCGATACTTCTGTGTGCTCGCTGAGAATTACCTGCCGTCGCACTGGCTTACCGGCCGGGCCCAGCGGATGTGACACTGGGCGCATGGTGAACCAGACCGACTTCGACGAGCTGCTCAGCCTGCTGCGCGGGTTCGTCCGGCGCGAGGTGCTGCCGGCCGAGGCAGGCATCGATGAGACTGATGAGATCCCGGCCCGGCTGATCGCGCAGGCCAAGGAGATGGGCCTGTATGGCTACGCGCTGCCCACCGAGTACGGCGGGCTCGGCTTGTCGGTCACCCAGCAGGTCCGGGTGGCCATCGAGCTCGGTTACGCCAGCCCGGCGTTTCGCTCGCTGTTCGGCACGAACAACGGCATCGCCGGGCAGGTGCTGGTCGTCGGCGGGCACCGCGGAGCAGCGCAAGCAGTGGCTGCCCCAGCTGGCCTCCGGCGAGGTCGTCGCGTCGTTCGCGCTGACCGAGCCAGACGCCGGATCCGACCCGAGCCGGCTGACCACCACGGCGCGGCCGCCGGGGACGGTGCTGGGGGCTGGGTCATCGACGGGCTCAAGCGGTACATCACCAACGCGCCAGCGGCCGACGTGTTCCTGGTCTTCGCGCGGACCGACCCGCAGGCCCCGCCCGGCAAGGGCATCGGGGTGTTCATCGTGCCGGCCCGCGCGCCCGGGGTGGCTATCGCGCCCGCGGGATCACAAGATGGGCCAGGCTGGCGCGTGGACCGCCGATGTCGCGTTCAGCGGCGTCCAGGTACCCGCCGACGCGCTGGTCGGGCAGGCCGCCCAGGCTGGTTACGGCACCGCCATGCGCAGCCTGGCGCACGGGCGGCTGACCATCGCCGGGGTCTGCGTGGGGGTCTCGGCCCGGCTGATCGAGGAGAGCGTCAGCTACGCCCGGCAGCGCTCCCAGGGCGGTCACCCGATTGCCGAGTACCAGCTCATCCAGGCCATGCTGGCCGACTCGCAGACCGAGTACATGGCGGCCCGGGCGCTGGTGCTGGATGCCGCCGCCCAGTACGAGGCGGGCACCGACCGGCGGCTCGCGCCGTCGGCGGCCAAGTACTTCGCCAGCGAGGCGGTCGGCCGGATCGCGGACCGCGCGGTGCAGATCCACGGCGGTTCCGGCTACATCCGCGGCGTGCCCGCCGAACGGCTGTACCGGGACGTCCGGCTGTTCCGGATCTACGAGGGCACCAGCCAGATCCAGCAGCTCGTGATCGCCCGGGAGCTGCTCAGGTAACCGCCCGCAGCGCTCAGGCCTGGCGCAGCTTGGCCTGCAGCCGGCCCATGTCGCGCGGGCCGAAGCCGTGCCCGGCCAGCCACTCGGCCGCCCCGCCGTGGCGGGCCGTCAGCTGGTCCAGGAACGCGGCCATCGTGCTGGCCTGTGGCTGGTGCGAGCCGGCCGGCTTGCTGTTCACGTCCCGCGCGTAGGTCGGGGACCCGCGCAGCCGGGCCAGCAGCAGCTCGAGGCGCTCCCCGGTGGCGGCGTAGTCGGCGGCCACCGCGTCCGGCCGGACGCCGACCGCGCGGAGCGCCAGCGCGACCACCACCCCGGTCCGGTCCTTGCCCGCCGCGCAGTGCACCAGGGCCACGCCCGGCGCGGTACGCCACGCTCCGCACCGCCGCCACCACCTGGTCCGGGCGGTCCTCCAGGTAGCCCAGATAGTGACCGGCCCGGGGGTCGGCCGGGTACCGGGACCGGTCCGCCTCGTCCCGGGTGAGCAGCACGTCGGCGACCACGTCGGTGGCGGTGCCCTGTTCCGGCAGCACCGGGCAGTGCACATGCCGCACCTCCGGCACCGCGTCCAGCGGGGCGGGGCCCTCGGCCCGCAGCTCCGCCGTGCTGCGCAGATCGACGACCGTGGTCAGGCCGATGCCGCCGACCAGCCGGGTGAGGTCATCCGGGGTCAGGTCCTGCAGGTTGTCGCCGCGCAGCAGCCGGCCGGCCATGGTCTTGCCGCCGTCCTCGGTGGGCAGCCCACCCAGATCGCGTACGTTGACGGCGCCATCGAGGTCGATCCATGCCATACCGCCATCCTGTCAGGGACGGCGCAGCAGCCACTGCCACAGGGTCCGCCGCGGCGGCCGCACCACGACGTTGCCGCCCCAGGCCTGGCCCGCCAGCTGCACCCGCAGGATCACCGGCTGCTTCGGGCCCCGGGCGGGCCGGGTGCGGACATTGCCGCCGATCATCGTCACGCCATCGGTGTCAACCTCCAGGCCGGGCCGGGTCACCACGATGAGGTTCCCGCCGCGCATGGCCGCGTCCACCTGCAGCGTGGGCCCGGTGATCACCGCCTCGGTGAAGTCGAGCTTCACGTTGCCCCCGGTGGCCCGGATCTCCATCCGCCGCGGCACCACCCAGTCGCCGTCCCGGCGGGCGTTCCCGCCCATGCAGGTGATCTGGACCAGATCCTTGGGCTGCGCGGCCGCCGCACCGGGCACCGCGGGCAGGTCCGCGGTCAGCACGGCCAGCTCGCCGGTGGTCCGCGCGGTCAGTGCTTTCTCCAGGCGCTCATCCAGCTCGTCCGCGGTCAGCCGCCCGTCACCGGCCGCGATCCGGATGATCTCGGCAGCCCGTTCCCGGTCCTCGTACGAGGCGCGCAGCTCCGGCTGGCCACCTGGGCCCGGCTCTCCCGTCATGGGCACATCTTGTTAGGCCCCCGCGCACTTCGCAACATGGGGTAAGCCGGGCCTAGGCCGGCCGGGTGGGCTGTGGCTGTGCCAGACGCGGCGGCCGTCCGGGCTGGTCGCGGTGGTGGTCCCGTCGGGATTGAGGCGCAGGGTCCAGCCCCAGTGGTGGATGGCGATCAGGTGATGGAACCGGCACAGCGGTACCAGGTTGTGCAGCGCGGTGACGCCGCCCGCCGACCGGGGCACCAGATGGTGCACGTCGCACACGCTGGCGGGCTGGCGGCAACCGGGGAAGCCACAGCACGGATGCCGCAGGGTGACCGCGCGGCGCAGCTGGCCGGGATGGCTTCGCCGGTCGCGCCGACGTCCAGCGGCAGGCTGACGGAGGTCAGCGGGGTGGCCAGGGACAGTTCGGTGCCGGCGAGATTGGCGCGCAGCGCGGCGGCCAGTCCACCGGGCCCGGACAGGGCGTCGATGGCCAGCCCGAGCAGGGCCCGGGCCAGCCGCCGCCCGGCGCCCCCTCCGGCGGGGGTCAGCGGCCGCCGGTCAGCACCGGCGAACGCGTCGGTGAGCTGGCCGAGCGCCGTCCAGTCCACGTGGCCGGTGACCACCGGGACCACGGATCGCGTCGCAGGCCGCCGCCTGGGCTTCGGCGCCGGTCAGCCAGCCCGGCCGGCCCTGGCTGGTGCCGCGGTCGCCGGTCTTCGCGGTCACCCAGGCCCGTTCGGCGGCCGCCGCGCCCGGCATGTCCCGCAACTCGGCCAGCCCCAGGTGCACCTGGACCTGAGTGGGCTGCCCGCCGCGGGCGGGCAGCATGCCGGTGGCGATGAGCCGGCGGCAGGCGTCCTCCAGCGCGTCGTGCCGGCGCTGCGCGGCGGTCCGGGTGTCCTCCGGGCCGGCTTTCTTACCCAGCGCGTCCAGCACCGCGGACAGCGCGGCCGCGCAGCCCGGGGTCAGGTCGCCCTGGGCCCGGCCGGCCCCGCTGAACGTGATGCCCAGATGGAAGTACCGGTCGCCGAAATCGTCCGCATCGCCGTCGTCCGGGCCGCGGGTCCGCTGGTAGATGGCTTCGGCCAGGCGGGCCAGGTCGGCCAGGTCAGCACCGTCGGCACGGCGGCCTGGCCCAGCACCCGGTCGGCGTCCTCCCGCACATCGTCCGGCAGCCGGTCAGTCCAGGCGCACAGCTCCCGGGCCCAGGACGCGGAGATCTGCCCGCCAGCCAGGGCACGCTCGATGACCGGATGGGCGGCCAGCCGCCGCATCCAGGCGACCGCCCCGGCGGCCGCGCCCCTGGTGACCCGGGTCTGCCAGCGCAACCAGACCCGGGCGGCACCGTGCCCGTCGGCCTCCGGGCCGCCGTTGGCGCTGAACGCGGACAGCATCGCGGCCCGGGCCGCGGTGTGCTTAGCCTCGGCTGCCTCGAGCGACTTCAGCGCCGCAGCCTGAGTGTCCACCGGCAGGGCGGCTACATCCACGGTGTTCAGGTAGTCCAGTGCCCGGTCCAGGCTGGCCAGCGCGTCGCCGACACTGCCTGGTTCCGGTAACCGGTCGCACACCGCGGATCACCTCCTGACCCTGCTCTGAAGCTTTGATCGAAGACTAGTTCGATAGTATCCACACCCACCGACAGTCTGCCGAAGACCGCACGTAGCATCGGGGCATGGAGTTCAGCCCGGAGCTGCGCGACCGCGTGCTGGCCGGCGACATCACGGTCTCGTTCCGGCTGTGGCAGCGGCCGCGGGTGCGGCAGGGCGGCCGGTACCAGGTCGGCCTGGGGCAGATCGAGGTGGACTGCGTCGAGCTGGTGCCGTTCGCCGCCATCACCCCGGCCGACGTCCGGCGGTCCGGGGAGCAGGACCGGGAGGCGCTGCGCCGCCGGGCCGCGCACGCGGGCCCGATCGACGACGACACCGTGCTGTACCGGGTGGAGTTCCACGCCCTCGGCAAGCCGGACAGCTGACGGTCAGGGCCGCCGCAGCCGGCCGATGCTGTCCAGCAGCAGCTCGGTCAGCTCACCGAACCGGACATCGGGCTCGCCGAAGATGATCTGGCCCGCCGCGACGGCCAGCGGCGCGGTGTCCGGGCCGATCAGCTCGGCCCGGCGGGCATAGCGGTCGTCGCCGGACGCGGTCACCTGGCGGACCGCCTGCTCCTCGACGCAGAAGCCGATGGTGAAGTTGTTGATCAGCAGCAGGCCGCGCACTGCGTCCGGCAGGGTGAAGCCCTGGCTGATCAGGTTCTGCAGGGTAACCTCCTGGCGGCGGACCACATCGGGGTCGGTCAGCGTGCTGCCGCTGAACGCCTTGGCCCCGTCCCGGTGGCCGAGCAGCTCGGCCCGGATCGTCGCGGCATAGGTCGCCAGCACCTCGTGCCACGGCAGGTCGGCGGGCAGCCCGGCCATCACGTCGCTGACCCGGCGCCAGATCAGCGTGGCCATCTCGTCGAGCAGTGCCTGCTTGTTACGTACATGCCAGTACAGCGCGGGGGCCTGCACGCCCAGCCGGGACGCCAGGGCGCGCACGGTGAGCCCGTCCATGCCCGCCTCGTCGAGCAGGTCGAGCGCGGCCTGCACGATCGCCGCCTTGGTCAGCCCAGCCGCCACGGGTTGACAGTTTAACAGCGTTAAGGAACACTGGGAAACCGGCCACTTAACAGCGTTAAATTGACCCACCCAGGCGCGCGCATGGGCCAGCGAGGACCGGGCGCCGGCGAGGGCCGGGCCTGGAGGAGGACAGGCTTCAGATGAAGGCAGCGATCCTGCATTCAGCCGACTCCGTTCCGGTGTACGGCGACTTCGGCGAGCCGGTGGCCGGCCCGGACAGCGAGATCGTGGAACTGGTGGCCGCGGGCATCCATCAGCTCACCCGGTCGGTGGCGACCGGCCGGCACTACGGCCGGGACGCGGTGTTCCCGGCCATCCCGGGCCTCAACGCGGTGGCCCGCACCGCGGCCGGCCCGCTGGTGTTCACCTCGGCCGGCCCGCCGCCGTACGGCACGTTTGCCGAGCGGTTCGCCTCCCCCGCCGCGATGCGGTTCCCGCTGCCGGACGGGGCGCCGCCCGCGGCCATCGCCGCGGGCATCAACCCGGGCATCGCGTCCTGGCTGCCGCTGAACGGACGGCTGGCCGAGACGGGCAAGCTCGGCACCGTGCTGGTCCTCGGCGTCACCGGGATGTCCGGCTTCCTGGCCGCGCAGAACGCCGGCTGCTCGGTGCCACCCGGGTGGTCGGCGCCGGGCGGAGCCAGCCGGGCCTGGACCGGGCCGCCGATGCGGGCGCGCAGACCGTCGCGCTGGCCGGCGACCGGGACGCCGACGCCGCGGCGCTGAGCCAGGTCCTCGACGGCGATGCACCTGGCCTGGTGCTCGACTTCGTCTGGGGACCGGTGGCCGAGACCGCGTTCGGCGCGCTGGGCCGGCAGGGGTTCAGCGAGGACGCCGCGGACATCAAGTACGTCCAGATCGGCGCGCTGGCCGGGGCCACCGCCGCGGTCCCGTCGCAGCTACTGCGCAGCCGGAAGCTGACCATCTCCGGCAGCGGGGCCGGCTCGGTGCCCGCGGCCGAGATCAGGGCGCAGATCCCGCGCTACCTCCAGCTCATCGCGGACGGCTCGGTGCAGGTGCCGTACCGGACGTTCGCGCTGTCCGACGCCGGCCGGGCCTGGGCCGAGTCCGCCAGGTCCGGCCCGCGCGTGGTGCTGGTCCGGGACTGACCGGCACGGTGCTACCGTCGGCCGTGCCGGGCAAACCCACCGCCAGCCAGCCGGCCGACCCGCCGCTCACCGGGCCTGAGCGGGCCATGCTGGAGGGCTGGCTGGAGTTCCACCGCGCCACCCTGCTGGAGAAGTGCGCCGGGCTGGACGACGAGCAGCGCAAGCGCCGCCCGGTCGGCACCTCGCTGATGTCCCTGCACGGCCTGGTCCGGCACCTGTCGGACGTGGAACGCAACTGGTTCCAGCGCTGCCTGGAGCGGAACCCGGCGCTGCTCGATCTGTACTGGACCGAGGCGGGCGCCAACACCGCCTGGTCTCCGCTGGACGGCGCCGACTGGGCGGCGGACCTGGCCGTGTGGCAGGCGGAGTGCGCGCGGAGCCGGCGCACCGCCGCCGCGCACGGGCTCGACGACACCGGCGTCGGCCTGCGCGGTGGCCGTCAGGTGGAATGCTCGCTGCGCTGGGTGTACCAGCACATGATCGAGGAGTACGCCCGGCACAACGGGCACGCCGACCTGATCAGGGAGCTGGTCAACCCGCCACGTTAAGCCGGGTACCCGGACCGCAGCACCGCCATCAGGATCATGTCGTGCCAGCCGTCCGGGTACAGCTCGGCCTCACGGCGGGTGCCTTCCAGGCGGAACCCGCAGGCCAGGTAGCAGCCGATGGCCCGGCGGTTGAACGCCAGCACCTCCAGCTGCACGCGGTGCGCGCCGAGCTCGCCGAAGGCCCAGGCCAGCACCAGCCGGGTCACCTCGCGGCCCAGCCCCTGGCCGCGCAGGCTGGCCACGAACAGCCCGACCGAGTAGTCCGCCGAGTGCTGATCGGCGTTCACCCGCAGCCCGGCGCCGCCGATGCAGGCGCCCGCATGCTCGACCGCCCAGCTGTACTCGCCGGGACCGGCGGGCGGCCGGGGCGTGGTCAGGTACTCGCGGGTGTGGTAGCGGCGGCCGTCCCACTCCCGCCGCCAGGACGAGCCGTAGCCGTCCTCTTCCTCCGGGTCGATCGGGATAACGCAGCCGGTCATCGACATCCGAGTCCGGGACGCGCGCAGCACCACCCGCGGACCCGCGCAGCGTCGGCAGGGCGGGCAGGGCCAGCCGGGCCGGGCATGGGCACGGCACGGCACGCCGCCACCGGGAGACCGCGCTTTGGCCGCGCCCTGAGGTGCCCGGTGCTGCACCGTGCCGGCCAGCACGATGCGCAGCGCCACCGGGCACCGAAGGGCCCGGCGGTACCCTGATCTTGACGCTGCCGCTGCTGCGCACGGCCACGTCGTCCGCGTCGATCGTGATGCCCGGCCGGGTCAGCAGCGTCAGCGTGCCGCTGCGCACGTCGAGGTCGATGTTCGAGCACGGGCTGCGTGATGACCGCTTCGGTGAAGTCCAGCGTGACGTGGCCCCGGCCAACCCGCAGCACGATCCGCCGTGGCACCAGCCAGCGGCCGTCCCGCTTGTCGTTGCCGCCCTGCCGCTCGATCGTGATGCTGTCCTTGGGCTGCCCCGCCGCGCCCGGGCCGGCCACGGCCACGACGCCGGCCGCTGGCAGGTCGCGGCTCAGCTCGGCCAGCTCGCCCACGGTGCGCGCGGTGAGCGCCTGCTCCAGCCGCTGGTCGAGCTCTTCAGCGGTCAGCCGGCCGTCACCCGCGGCCACCCGGAGCAGCTCGGCCACCCGGTCCCGGTCCTCGTGCGACGCGCGCAGCTCAGGGTCAGCCACGGATCTGCAGCGGCAGCGTGCGCGGCCCGCGGATCTGGCCGGCCGCCCAGGTCACCGCGGACGGGTCGGCCAGGCTGAACACCGGGATCCGGGCCAGCCAGGCCTGCAGCGCGACGCGGAGCTCCATCCGGGCCAGGTGCGAGCCGAGGCAGCGGTGAATGCCGAGGCCGAACGCGGCGTGCCGGTTGACCGCACGGTCGATGATGACCTCGTCCGCCCGGTCGAACTGGGCCGGGTCACGGTTGGCGGCCGGGAAGGACAGCAGGATCCAGTCGTCGGCCTTCATGTCCACGCCGCGCCAGTGCACGTCCTCGGTGACCAGCCGAGCCATGGTGACCGGCGCGTAGGCACGGAGCAGCTCTTCCACCGCGGTCGGCAGCAGCCCGGGCTCGGCCACCAGCCGGGCCCGGTCGGCCGGCCTGGTGGCCAGGTGCCACAGCGACGCGCCGATCGCGCTCCACGTCGTGTCGATGCCCGCGATGAGCAGCAGCGCCATCGTGCCGACCACGTGGTCCGGGTCGAGCTTCTGCCCGCCCAGCTCCACGTCGAGCAGGTAGCTGGTCAGGTCGCCCCGCGGCCGGTCCAGGTGCTCGTCCACCTGGGCCAGCAGGTACTGGAACAGCCGGCGCACCCGCTGCGATGCGCTCGTCCGGCGGCAGGTTGATGCCTTCCAGCAGGTCGGTCACGAACTCGCGGAACCGCGGCCCGTCCTCGGGCGGGAAGCCGAGCATGTCCGCGATGACCCGGACCGGGATGTGCTGCGCGTACTCGCGGGCGGCGTCCACCACGTCCCGGCCCTGGAACGTGTCGATGAGTGAGTCACAGAACGCCCGGGTGGCTGGTTCCAGCCGGCTGACCGCGGACCGGGTGAACGCGGGCAGCAGCAGCTTGCGCGCGTCGTGGTGGAACGGCGGGTCGGAGGAGATCGGCGGCGAGCCGCCCACCGGGGCCAGCTCCCGGGGCGGCCGGACATTGCTCATGATGATGGCCGCGCGACGAGAACAGGTCGGTGTCGTAGGCGATGGCCGCGACGTCCGCGTAGCGCACCGGCAGCCAGCCGCCGCCGAACCGCCCGGTGTGCGCGATCGGGCAGCGCTGCCGCAGGTCGTCCTGGATCGGGTACGGATCGGCCGACCACTCCGGCTCGAGATGGGAGAAGTCGGTCGCCCAGTCGGACACCGGCCCGGTGACGACCTCGCTCCGGACGAACTGGGACTCGTCCTCCTCCGCCTCCCGGTACTCCGGGCCGAACCGGTTATCGACCGCCATCTGAGGTCTCCTCGAGCAGGTCGATGGCCCGTTCCGGGCAGTTGGCCACGGCCAGCCGGGCCGCCTTCTCCTCGCCCGGCGGCACGATCCCGTCGCCGAGCACCTGCCCGTATCCCTCGTCGTCGTCGCCGAACACGCCCGGGGCCAGGTCATAGCAGCGGCCATGCCCCTGGCAGCGCCCGGCGTCGATGTGCACCTTCACTGCGCCGCTCCCCTCAGTTCCCGGGCGATGACCATGCGCTGGATCTGGTTGGTGCCCTCGAAGATCTGCGGCACCTTGGCCTCGCGCAGGTACCGCTCGACCGGGAAGTCCCGGGTGTACCCGGCCCCGCCGAGCACCTGGACGGCGTCAGTGGTGACCTTCATCGCCATGTCGGTGGCGACCAGCTTCGCGATCGATGCCTGGCGGCGGAACGGCAGCCCGCAGTCCCGGCGGCGGGCGGCTTCCAGGTAGGTGGCCCGGGCCGACTCCACCCCGGCGGCCATGTCGGCCAGCAGGAACTCCAGCCCCTGGAAGTCGATGATCGGCCGGCCGAACTGGACCCGCTGCCGGGCGTACCGGACGGCTTCATCCAGCGCGGCCTGGGCCAGCCCGACGGCGCAGGCGGCGATGCCGAGCCGCCCCGAGTTGAGCGCGTCCAGGGCGATCTTCAGCCCGTCGCCCTCGGCGCCCATCCGCCGGCTGACCGGGATTCGCGCGCCGTCCAGCCGCAGCTGGGCGGTGGGCGAGCCGGTCAGCCCCATCTTGTGCTCCAGTGGCCCCGGCTCCAGGCCAGGGGTGGCCGCGTCGGCCAGCAGGCAGCTGATCCCCCGGCTGCCGTCGTCCGGGCTGGTCCGCACCATCAGGGCGTAGAAATCGGCCACCCCGGCGTGGGTGATCCACGCCTTGGTCCCGGTCACCGAGTAGCTGTCGCCGTCGCGCACCGCCCGGGTGCGCAGCGCCGCGGCGTCCGACCCGGACTCCGGCTCGGACAGCGCGTAGCCACCGAGCAGGTCGCCGGCCAGCAGGTCCGGCAGCAGCGCGTCGCGCTGCTCATCCGTGCCGAACGCGGCCAGCGGATAGCAGGACATGGTGTGCACCGACAGCCCGACGGCGACCGTCATCCACGCCGCGGCCAGTTCCTCCAGGACCTGGAGGTACACCTCGTAGCTGAGCGCGCTGCCGCCCCACCGCTCCGGGTAGGGCAGGCCCAGCAGCCCGCTCTTGCCCAGCAGCCGGAACTTGTCCCGCGGGAACCGGCTGGCCGCCTCGTATTCGCTGGCTACCGGGGCCAGTTCAGCGGTGGCCAGGTCCCGGGTCGTCGCCAGCAGGTCCGCGGCCTCCGTGCTGGGCAGCATCCGCTCGGCCGGCATGTCGGCCTCCCTCCGCTCGGCCCCCGGTTCCAGGCTAAGCCCGGCGGTAGCGCCGCACCGCTATCGGCGTGCAGATCTGACCGGCCCGCCACCCGGTTCCTCCATCGAATCACCACATCACCGGCACGATGCCTGCACCGGTGCTGGATTGGCTGTCGGTGAATGGCTGGGCAACCCGGCCCGGCCAGTCGCTGCACGCCAGGAGCGCCACATGCCTGTCGATTCTGACCGCCCAGCCGGGCGGCTGGCTGTGCCCCGCCCAGCCGACCCCGGGGATCCCCGCTGGCGGGTCGTGCTGGAGTCCCGCTGGCGGGCGAGGCTCCTGGAGGTGACCGAGTTGTCGCTCGCCTACCACGACGCGGCCGCAGCGCCGGTGCCGAGCACCGGCCCGGGTGACGGCACCCAGCCCGGCGGGCGGCCGCTGCGCCTGCTGCTGAACCGGGCGGTCGCCGCGCGCCGGGCGCTGGCCGATACCGAGGAAGCCCTGGTCCGGCTGGCCGCTGGTCATTTCGGCCGCTGCGAGCACTGCGCCGCGCCCATCCCGGACGCCCAGCTGGCGATGGAACCTGAGGCGCGGTACTGCCCGCGGTGCAGCCCGGCGGCCGCCTGGGTGGCGCCGCCGCGCCCCGGCGCGGACCGGCGCTAGCCCGGCTCGCCAGCACGCCCGGAGTGGCGGTGCCCGCCAGCCACGCGACGCGGTCCACCAACCGCGTGGCGCGGCCTTTCCAGCCGCCCGGTACGCACCGGCTCCCCCCTGGCCGGATGACGGATCGGGCCCCGCGCAGGCGCGGGCACCGCCTAGCCATCCCGGGGGCGACTGCACTGCCGCCCCAGCTGCCCATTCAGCCCATGTCAGCCATGTGCAGACCGCGTGCAGAGGATGTGTGCGGGATGTGGAGGCGGGTCGCGGCTTTCTTCACCTGCCCACCACATCAGCTGCATGGCCGCTGCACCGGGTCCCGGTCAACCTGTGTCCTGTCGCCCTGGTCCGCGCCCCCGATGAGCGGACCAGGGCGGCCCACCCGCGAGACGCAGGAGCCGACATGACCGCCACAATCCAGCCCGGGCTGGCCGTCCAGACCCACCGGATCTTCGTCAAGGCCACCGCCGAGGAGGTCTGGGACGCGCTCACCCGGCCGGGCTGGACGCAGAAGTACGGTTTCCCGGCGGCCGTGCACTACGACATGCGCCCGGGTGGCATCTACCTGGCCTTCGCCAGCGCGCCGATGCGGATGCGCGGCGCCAGCGATGTGATCATCGACGGGGAGGTCATCGCCGTTCACCGGCCGAACCGGCTGGTGCAGACCTGGCACGTGCTGTTCGACGACCAGGCCGCGGCCGAAACGGACACCCGGCTGACCTGGGAAATCGAGGAGAACGACCGGGGCGCGACGGCGGTGACGGTCAACCACGAGCTGGACGGCGCGCCGCGGACGGCCGACCTGGTGGCTGGCCGGGACGGCGGGCTGGCCCGCTGGACCTGGATCCTCAGCGACCTGAAGTCGCTGCTGGAAACGGGCCGGCCGCTGGCCGCCGGACGCCGCGGCACCGGCCGCCGGCCACGCCGGGATACCCGGTTACCCCACCCGCGGCGGCCGGATCCCACCATGCAGGATCATGGGATCCGGACGGCCCACCCAGGACGGCGGCTGGACGGCCGGCGGAAAGGCAGGTGAGCGGTGGTGGCGGCGACGGTTCTGGTCGTAGAGGACGAGCGCAAGCTGCGCGAGCTGATCCGGTCCTACCTGGAGCGGGCCGGGTTCACGGTGCTGTCCACCGGTTCCGGCGCTGAGGCACTCACGCTGGCCGGTTCGGCCGCACCTGACCTGGTGATTCTCGATCTTGGGCTGCCCGACGTGGCGGGCGAGACGGTAGCCCGCGAACTGCGCGCGGCTGGCTCCACCCCGATCCTGATGCTGACCGCCAAGGTCACCGAGGAGGACCGGATCGCCGGCTTGCAGCTGGGCGCGGACGATTACGTGACGAAACCGTTCAGCCCTCGCGAGCTGGTGCTCCGGGTCCAGGCCATCCTGCGCCGCGGCGCGCCCGCCGCCGGGCAGGGCGTGACCAGCTACGGGTCAGGCGCGCTGGTCATCGACGAGCCGCAGCGCCAGGTCACGGTGCATGGCCAGCACCCGGATCTCACCCCGACGGAATGGGGCATCCTGGTCGCGCTGGCCACCGTGCCGGGCCGGGTGTACTCCCGGCTCGAGCTGATCAACCGGGTGCGTGGCTACGAGTTCGAGGGTTATCAGCGCACCGTCGATTCGCACGTGAAGAACCTGCGCCGGAAGATCGAGGCTGACCCGGGCAATCCGCAGATCGTGCAGACCGTGCTGGGCGGCGGGTACCGGCTGGGGCTGGCCCGCGATGGCTGACGAGGGCGGCCCGTCACCGGGGCCGCCGGCCCGCGGTGACGCGATCGGGCTCCGCCTGACGCTGCTGTTCCTGGGCGTCGCCCTGGCCGCGATCGCCCTGCTGGCCGGGCTGACCGCGGCATTCGCCGCGGCCGATGTGTCAGCCCTGGCCGGGCGGCAGCGCAGCGAGCTGACCGCCGCCGTGGCGGTGGCCGCCGCCGCGGCGTGGGACCGGAACAACAGCTGGGCCGGACGCGGACCTGTCCCCCGTGCTGGACCTGGCCTCGCGCACCGGCGCGGACGTGAAGATCCTGGACCGCGCGGGACATGTCGTGGCCATCTCTCCCGGGTTCGCCGCACACACCGGGGATCCGCAGTTCAGCGCGCCGGCCACGGTGCGCGGTGCGCCGGTCGGGTCGGCCGTGGTCCGGTTCACCGGGGCCGGGCTCGGCCAGGCCGACCACTCGCTGCAGCTGGCCCTGCTGCGGGCCATCGCCGGTACCGCCGGGCTGGCCGCGCTGGCCGCGCTGCTGACCGGGCTGGCCGTGGCCCGGCGGATCACCCGCCCGGTGACCCGGATCATCGCGGTGACCCGCTCCATGGGACGCGGTGACCGGACAGCCCGGGTCGGCCCCATCAAGGCCCCCGGCGAGCTGCGGGAACTGGCCACCGCGTTCGATCAGATGGCCGATGCGCTGGACCGGCAGGAGCAGCTGCGCCGCGACCTGGTGGCCGACGTCGCGCACGAGCTGCGCACCCCGATCGCCATCCTGCAGGCGGGTCACGAGGCGCTGCTCGACGGCGTCGCCGAGCCCACCCCGGGCCAGCTGGGCTCGCTGCGCGACGAGGTGCTGCGGCTGGCCCAGATGGTCGGCGACCTGCAGACGCTGGCCGCCGCCGATGCCGCCACCCTGCGCCTCGCCCGGCAGCGCTGCGACCTGGCCGGCATCGCCGCGACCGCCGCGGACAGCCTGGCCGGCCGGTTCGAGGCCGCCGGGATCACCGTGCACCGGCAGCTGACCGCGGTGCACATCCTGGCCGACCCACGGTGGCTGCACCAGGCGGCCACCAACCTGCTCACCAACGCGCTGAAGTTCACCCCGGGCGGCGGCCAGGTGACCATCGAGGCCGGGCCGGCCGGGCCGGACGCGGTGCTCCGGATCACCGATACCGGCCGCGGCATCCCGGCCGACGAACTGCCGCGCATCTTCGACCGGTTCTGGCGTGGCCGGGACGCCGGGCACATCTCCGGCAGCGGCATCGGCCTGTCCGTCGCGGCCGAGCTGGCTCAGGCCCACGGCGGCCAGCTGACCGCGGCCAGCCAGCCCGGGCAGGGCACCCAGATGACGCTCTCCCTGCCGCGTGCCTGACCAGCCCGCCGCGGCGCCAGCTGGGGTCAGCCTGACCCAGGCTCGAGGTAGAAGATCACGGCCGAGCCGTCGTTGCGCACGAACCCGCTGGCTTCCCCGGCTGCCTGCCGGGGGGTGGCGTTCAGGAACGCGAGGGCGGCCTGCTCCCCGTCTGGGCCAGGGAAGTCTTTGGACTGCCAGGCCTGCACGGTGCTTTCGCCCAGGCTGCCGGGCTCCAGCCAGAGCAGCCCGACGGCGCCGTTGCCGCGTGGGGTCACGCTGGCCTCGCCGCGGCCCTGGCGCAGCGGCTCGTTCAGGAAAGCCACCGCCGCCTGCTCCCCGTTCGGCGCCGGGAACTCCTGGGACTGCCAGGTCTGCGCGTCGCTTTCACCCAGGCTGCCCGGCTCCAGCCAGAGCAGCCCCGCGCTGCCGTCATTGCGCAGCGTCGCACTCGCTTCACCAGCCCCCTGGCGCAGCGGCTCGTTCAGGAAAGCCACCGCCGCCTGCTCCCCGTTCGGCGCCGGGAACTCCTGGGACTGCCAGGTCTGCGCGTCGCTTTCACCCAGGCTGCCCGGCTCCAGCCAGAGCAGCCCCGCGCTGCCGTCATTGCGCAGCGTCGCACTCGCTTCACCAGCCCCCTGGCGCAGCGGCTCGTTCAGGAAAGCCACCGCCGCCTGCTCCCCGTTCGGCGCCGGGAACGCTCTGAACTGCCAGGTCTGATCCGCCATGTCACTACTCCCCCTGCTCTTGGTGGCGCGCGGCCCGCTATCCAGGCCGGACGACCGTCACTAACCCAGAGGAGTGCGCTGCCGCGGTGATACCGACCGTCATGGGTAGCCGCGGGTCAGCGGGCCGTCCAGGGCCGGAGCTTGTCGGGGTTGCGGATCACCCAGATGCGGGTGATCCGGTCGGCTGCGACGTCGAACGCGAACACCGTGACGGTGACGCCGTCCTGCTGAGCCACCAGGCCGGGCTGGCCGTTGACCGTCCGCTCCAGGAGCCTCAGGTTGCCGGGTGCCCGGCCGGCGATATCGGCCAGGTAGCGCGCGACCTGCTCGCCGCCTTCGATGGGCCGGAGCGCGGCGGCGGCCCGGCCGCCACCGTCGGCGGTCACGGTGGCGCCGGGGTCGAGCAGGCCGATGAGGGCGTTGATGTCCTTGGCTTCCCAGGCCTGCTTGAAACCCCGGACGAGGACGGCCTGCCGGGCGGTGGGGGCGGCCGGGGGCTGCGCGGTGCGGATGCGGCGGCGGGCCGAGGAGGCCAGCTGGCGGCAGGCCGCCGGGCTGCGTCCGACGATCCCGGCCACTTCGGCGAACGGGTAGCCGAATACGTCGTGCAGCACGAACGCGACCCGCTCGGCCGGGGTCATCGACTCGAGCACGACCAGGAAGGCCATGCTGACCGACTCATCCAGGGTGACCCGGTCGGCCGGGTCGGCCGCGGTAGCGCCCGGCCGCCCGCTGATCCACTCGGCAGGCTCGGGCACCGGCTCGGGGATCCATTCGCCCACGTAGCGCTCCCGCCGGGCCCGGGCCGAGCCGAGCAGGTCGAGGCAGATGCGGCTGGCCACCGTGGTCAGCCAGGCGGCCGGCGTTTCGATGGCGTCCCGCTGCTGCCGGGACAGGGCGTACCAGCGGGCGTAGGTCTCCTGCACGGCATCCTCGGCCTCGGCCAGCGAGCCCAGCAGCCGGTAGGCCAGATTGATCAGCTGACGCCGCTCGCTGATGATCGCGCTCAGGCCCGGGTCGGGCCCGCCGTCCGCTGGCCCGGATTGGCTGGTCATCAGCGGGCCGCGTAGCCGGTGGCCTTCTCGACCTCCATCCGCACCACCACGCGCACCGCACCGGGCCGGTCCGGACCGGGGTCCCGGCCGTCGTACTTCCAGGACAGCTGGGTGTCCAGCTGGCGGCCGTGGTCGGGGCTCAGCGACACCCGGCCCCGCAGCTCGACGTAGTTCTCCGGGTCGGCTGAGTCGATCACGCTGACGCTGACCCGTGGGTCGCGCACCATGTTGCGGTGCTTCACCCGGCCCTGCACGGTGGAGAACAGCAGGTCGCCGCCATCCCGGCCGACCCACAGCACAGAAGTCTGCGGGCTGCCGTCGGCATTCACCGTGGCCAGCACGGCGTAGTTCTTCCCATCGACCAGCCGGATCGTCGGGTCGCTGAGCGGGATTCCCATGGGCGGCACGCTAGCAGCGGCCCGCGCGTGTATCAGCGGCGGTCCGCCGTGCTCTGTTCATGATGAAGAGCACGGTTGCGCCCAGCCCGTGACTCTTCGAAGGGAAAACGCGTATGAGGAGGAATCTGATGGCTAGGGCAATCCCGGACGTTCGCATCACCCCAGACAGCGCCACGGTCAGCGGGAACCTGGGCCTGCTCAAGGACCTGGGCGGGACCTGGCGGGGCAAGGGCTTCAACCTGATCGCGCGGCCCGACTTCCAGGGCGCCGCACCCCTGTACCTGCAGCTCAATCAGACACAGGAGACGCTCACCATCGACCCCATCGGGTCGTCGATCCCGAACCGAGGGTTCGGCCAGGACGACATCGAGCTGTTCGGCCTGACCTACCTGCAGAAGATCAGCGACGCCAGCACCGGCGGCGCGCTGCACATCGAGCCCGGCATCTGGGTCACCCAGCCGGAGACGCGTACCCGGACGAGCTGCCGGACGGCGGCGGCCAGATCGTCGCGCGGATGGCTACCATCCCGCACGGCAACTCCGTGCTGGCGCAGGGCGGGGCGACGCCGTTCACCGGCTCACCCACGCTCACGGCCGGTGGCCAGCAGTACGCGTTCTCGGTGTTCCCGTCGTTCAACAGCACCCCGTTCGCGATCCCGCCGAACGCGGCGCCGCCGAAGCTCAACGCGGCCGGGTCCTCGGAGAAACTGACCGCCGCGGCACTGAACCCCCGGTGAAGCCGTTCACCGAATACGACCTCGGGGTGCCCGACTCGGCCCAGAACCCGCGCACGCCATTCGGCACCGTCCCGGCCGAGCCGCCGCTGCCCGCCAGCATCGACGGGGTGGCCATGCAGGACGTGATCAACGACCCGGTCCGGCTGCTGCAGGCCGTGATCGACCAGCAGGTCGCGGACGGGCACACGTTCGAAGGGGTGGCGCTCAACATCGCCACCCAGCCGTCGGTCACGTTCCTCACCCAGCCGAACGACCCCACCGGCCCGTCGGCCCCGGTCACGGTGACCGACGGCGCGGGCGGCATCGAGAACATCCTGTTCCTGCTGGGCGAGCAGCCACCGACCCCAGGGGCGGTCGGGCCCAACGCGCAGACCTCGCTGGTGTACGCGACGTTCTGGATCGAGCACGTCAGGCACCCGGGCCGGCAAGCGTTCATGCAGCTGCAGTACGCGCAGATGACGATCCTGAACTTCGGCATCCTCGGCGTGCCCGCCGCCCCGGTCCTCGGCTGGCCGCACATCTCGGTCGCCACGCTGCGCAAGTCCTTCCTCTGACCGGCGGCTAATTCCGCCCGGAAGGCGGTAAACCGGGGCCCGGCGCCCGCCGTCTAGTCACGGAGGGGGGCCGCACTAGGCGTGCGTGGTCCCGATGGGCAACCCGGGCATCAAGGAGAACAACATACCCATGGCCGCCACGCTTCGTGAGATCCTGCTCGCGCCAGACGTCGAGCCCGCGGTGGGCGCGGAGTGCTATCAGCTGATCGGGCTGGAGCTCGCGGACAAGACCGGGGTGTCCGGCACCGCGCTCAAGCTCGCCTACAAGACGGTGAACACGTTCATGCCCGGGCACATCGAGTTCATGGTGCGGGACCTGCTGCCGGACATGGTGGACCAGCTCGACCCGTTCTGGGCCGACTTCCGCACCTCGGGCGGGGCCGAGTTCGGCGACTACCTGACCAAGCGCGGCGACGAGGTGGCGGAGGCCCTGCTCACGGTGACCGACGCGCGCGCGGCCGCGTCCGGCCGGCCCACGGTCATCAAGGCGTACAAGAGCGTGCGCGGCAACGCGGTCAAGCACATCACCGCCGCGCTGCCCCGGGTCGGCGCGCTGGTGCAGAAGTACGCGGGGTTATCGGGGGAATTGTCGGCCTTAGCCGCCCGGGCGGCTACCGTGCACGCCATGGGTAGCCCTCCGCCAGCCGCCCGGGTGCTCGACTTAGCCCACGGCGCGGCGCACACGCACATCCTGGGCGCGCTGGCCCGGCTGCGGATCGCCGACCACGTCGCGGACCAGCCGCGCAGCGTGGCCGACCTGGCCAGCGCGACCGGCGCGGTGCCGGACCGGCTGGACCGGCTGCTGCGCGCGGCCACCGTGCTCGGGCTGGTGCAGCGGACCGCGGCCGGGATGATCACGATGACCGAGGTCGGTGCGTGCCTGCGCAGCGGCCCCGGCTCGCTGCACGATTTCGCGCTCATGCTGTCCGCGCCCGGTCAGCTCCGGCCGCTGGAATATCTCAGCGAGGCGGTGCGCGGCGGAGTCGGCCGCCGAGGCCGCGCTCGGCGGGCCGCTGTGGGATTACTACCGCGCGCACCCCGACGAGGGCGCGGCGTTCGCCGGGGCGATGACCGGGGTGTCGGCGATGATCGCCGGGCAGGTGGCCGCGGCGGCCGCGGTGGCGGGCAGCCGGCGCATCGTGGACGTCGGCGGCGGGCACGGCACGCTGCTGCGCGCCCTGCTGGCCACCGCGCCGCAGGCCGAGGGCGTAGTGCTCGACCTGCCCGAGGTGGTGGCCGCCGCGCCCGCCGCCGAGCGCATCCAGTTCACCGGCGGCGACTTCCTGGCCAGCGTGCCCGCGGGCGGTGACGTGTACGTGCTGTGCCACGTGCTGCACGACTGGGACGACCCGGAGGCCGGGCGCATCCTCGGTCGTCTGCCGCCAGGCGGCCACCCCGGCCAGCCGGCTGCTGATCGTGGAGGCGGTGCTGGGCGACCAGCCCGGCCCGGTCATGCCGGAACTGCTCGACGTGCACATGATGGTGATGAGCGGCGGCCGGGAACGCAGCCGGGACCAGTACGGCCAGCTGCTGGCCGCGGCTGGCTGGCAGCTGGCCGAGGTGACCCTGCTGCCCAGCGGGCAGAGTCTGCTCAACGCCCGTGCCCGCTGACTCGCCTGCCCGCTGCGCAGCCGTCAGCTGAGCTTCAGTGCCTGGGCCAGCTGCTGATAGCCGGGCCGCGGATCGGCGTCCGGCTCGGTGAGCAGCTGGACCACGACATGGTCCGCCCCGGCCGCCAGGTGCCGGCCGAGCTGCGCCGCGACCTCATCCGCGGTGCCGTGCGCGACCAGCGCGTCGATCAGCGCGTCGCTGCCGCCGTCGCTCAGATCGGCGTCCGTCCAGCCGAACCGGCGCAGGTTGCTGGTGTAGTTGACCAGGCCGAGATACGGCTTGCGCACCCGCTCCCGGCCCAGCGCCCGGGCCTGGCTGAGGTCGGTGCCGAGCACGGCCTTCTGCTCCGGGGCGAGCAGCGGCTCCGGGCCGAGGATCTCCCGGGCCAGCCGGGTGTGCTCGGGTGGCACCAGATAGGGGATCGCCCCCGCGGTGCGGTCCCGGGCCAGCCGGAGCACCCGCGGGCCGAGCGCGGCCAGCACCAGCGCGTCCCGCGGCACGCCGTCGTCCAGCAGCGTGTCCACGTAGCTGGCCAGCGTCTGGTACGGCCGCTGGTACTGCTGGGTCGCCTCCGGGTGCCCGGCGCCGACACCGAGCACGAACCGGCCCGGATGGCGCTGCTGCACCCGGGCGAACGACCGGGCCACTACATGCGGGTCGTCCTTCCAGATATTGACGATGCTGGTGCCGACGGTCAGCGTCTGGGTCGCGTCGAGCAACTCCTCGACCTGGACCAGGTCCCCGTCGGGTGAGCCGCCGACCCACAGCGCACCGAAACCGTACTCCTCCAGGCTGGCCGCCAGCTCACCGGTGAGCTGGTAAGCGCCCCGCCAGATCCCCCACTGCCCGAGCTGGTCCCGCAACTGAGCCGTCACCGCTGTCCCTTCCACTCGCCGTCGCCACCATGGGGCAGAACTCCGCGCGTCCGCCGGGTGTTCCGCCGCCCGGCCGCGGCCGGGCGATGCTGGGGGGATGAGCGACGACATCCGCCCGTTCCGCATCGACATTCCCGACGCTGACCTCGACGACCTGCGCGACCGGCTGCGCCGGACCCGGTGGCCGGAGCCGGAGCCGGTCGGCGACTGGTCGCAGGGCATCCCGCTGGCCTACACCCGCCAGCTGTGCGACTACTGGCTGAACACCTATGACTGGCGCGCGGGCGAGGCGCGGCTGAACCGGTTCGCCCAGTTCCGCACCGAGATCGACGGGGTGGATATCCACTTCCTGCACGTCCGTCGCCGCACGAGGACGCGCTGCCCCTACTGATCACGCACGGCTGGCCCGGCTCGGTGGTCGAGTTCGGCAAGGTCATCGGGCCGCTCACCGACCCGGAGCGGCACGGCGGGGACCCGGCCGACGCCTTCCACCTGGTGTGCCCGTCGCTGCCCGGATATGGGTTCAGCGCCAAGCCGGACCGGCCAGGCTGGGGCGTTGCGCATATTGCGGATGCGTGGGCGGAGCTGATGGGGCGCCTCGGGTACCAGCGGTACGCGGCGCAGGGCGGCGACTGGGGATCCACGGTGACCACCGCGCTGGCCATCGGCCATCCGGAGCAGCTGGCCGGGATCCACCTGAACATGCCGGTCACGTTTCCGGACCGGGCGGCGCGCGGCGACGACCTGACCGAGCGGGAACAGGGCGCGCTGGCCTCGCTCGCGCATTACGAGAAGGAGGACTCGGGCTACTCCAAGCAGCAGTCCACCCGGCCGCAGACCATCGGCTACGGCCTGGTCGACTCCCCCGCCCTGCTGTGCGCCTGGATCGTGGAGAAGTTCTGGTCGTGGACCGATTGCGACGGCGACCCGGCCACCGTGCTGACCCGGGACGAGATGCTGGACAACATCATGCTGTACTGGCTGCCCGGCACCGGGGCATCCGCGGCCCGGCTGTACTGGGAGAGCTTCCGCAAGCCGCTGCCCGGGCCGGTCACCGTGCCGGTCGGCTGCTCCATCTTCCCCAAGGAGATCTTCCGCCCGTCCCGGCGCTGGGCCGAGCAGCGGTTCCCGCAGCTGCACTACTGGAACGAGCTGGACAAGGGCGGCCATTTCGCCGCGTTCGAGCAGCCAGAGACGTTCGTCTCCGAGGTGCGCGCCGCGTTCCGCCCGCTACGGCAGGATTAGCCGGGTGGGGCTTCCGGTGCTGGGGCCGGGGCGATGCGGGCGGTGGGGCGGGGGGTGGCGCGCTCGATGGCGGGCCAGCCATAGTCCTGGTCCCGCTCGGCCTGCTCCGCCCGGCCGCCGCCGCGCAAGCCGAACAGCCGCTTGGCCAGCAGCAGGTAGATCACGATGACCAGGTTGATGACCAGCGCGAGCACCTTCAGCCAGGTGATGCTCTTGGTCAGCTCGTAGATCTCGTACGGCACGAAGACCACGGTCGCGATGAACGTCAGGTACTCGGCCCAGCGGCGGCCCAGCCACAGCCCGACCGCCTCGCAGCCCTCCAGCGCGGCGTAGGCGGCGGCCGCCGCCGCGACCAGGTACAGGTTGCGGATGCTCACCGCGAACAGCCGCTGCAGGTCGTGCACGATGCCGTGCTGGCTGTTGTTGACCGGGCCACCCAGCCCGCCCTGCAGGTCTTTCAGGATGCGGGTGAAGTCCGAATGCAGCATGGTCTTGTTGTTCGCGAACAGGAACAGCCCGGCGGACAGCGCACCGAGCACCAGGAAGTGCAGTGCCCGGTCCAGCGCGATCAGCCGCAGCACGTACCGGTCGCGGAGCGGGCGGCCGCGCAGCGGCAGCACCACGTCGTCCCGGCGCGGCGGGTACTCGGCGGTGGGCTGGCCCGGCGGGTTCAGCGCGAGCCACGAGTCGCAGCGCAGGCAGCGGTACCAGCGCAGCCCGTCCTGGTCGCGGGCGAAGATGGCGTCCTCGGCGCGCAGCCGGGCGGCGTCGGTGCCGAGCAGCTCGTGGCCGTGCAGGCCACAGCCGATCAGCTCATAGCGCAGCTTCGGCAGGTAGCGGCGCGGGCGCTCGGTACCCGGCGGCGCGAGCCGCACCTCGGCATCCTGGCCAGCCATTTCCTTAACGTAGCCGGGTGAACAGCCAGAACGTGACACCGGTACCCGCGCCGTAGGCCAGATGCGCGCTCAGGTCGTCGCCCAGGGTCTTGGCGTCGTACTCCCAGATCGGCTTGTACAGCCCGCCCTCGGGCAGGATGACGTAGTCGCTGGCAAAGACCACGGCGCCAAACGGCACGCCGTACCACGGATGTGGCCGGCGCAGCGACCCGGCCAGCACGCCGTACGCCGCGCCCCACGTCGACCCGTACCCCCAGTGCATGACGGTGCTGATCAGCCAGGCCCAGCGATCCGGCAGCTCGCGCTGGGTGAAGCCCTCGACCACCCGCTTGCCGACCTGTCCTGGGTCGGGAGCGTCGGCCCAGCTGTCGATGGCGGCGAATTCCCACTCCAGTGGGGTCTTGGTGCCGCCGTCCCGGCGGTACCGGACATACTGGACCGCGTCCAGGCACACGGTGCCCACCGCACCGGCCAGGACACCGCCCAGCACGGCCGCGAGCGGGGTGAGCGGCTGCCAGCGGATGCCCATCGCGGCTCCTCAGTGTCGGGCCAGTCAGTGTCCGGGCTTCAGTCAGTGCCGGGCCAGCCAGGCCAGGGCCGCGGTGACCAGGGCCTGGGTGCCGGTGCGCAGGCACGGCTGCATCGGCGGCAGGAACTTCGGCGAGTGATTGGTGGGCAGGTCCTCCAGCTTCCCTTCCTTCTCCGCGGTGCTGGTAAACCTGCCGGTCGGTGAACCCGATGGACCAGTAGGTGTACGGGATGCCCAGCGCGTTCGGGATGTTGGGGAAGTCCTCGCTGACCGTCTGCGGCTCGATGCGCAGCGCGTTGTCGCCGAACTGCGCGCCGAACGCGGCCGCCACCCGGTCGGTGGTGGCCGGATCGTTGGTCATGACCGGGAAGCTGGCCAGCTCGTCGAAGTCGGGGTCACGGGGGGAGCCGGCGGCCGCGCATTCGCCGCGCACGATCCGCCGCACGGCGTCCAGCATCCGCTGCCGGACCGGCTCGGCGTAGCTACGCAGGTTGAGCAGCAGGGTGGCGTGGTCGGGGATGAGATTGCTCACCGTGCCGGCCTGGATGCCGCCGACGGTCAGCACCGCGGTCTCGGTCGGCGCGATCTCGCGGGACACCACGGTCTGCAGCCGGACGATGATCATGGCCGCGAGCACCACCGGGTCGATGGTGTGCTGCGGCATGGCGCCGTGGCCGCCCTTGCCGTAGACGGTGAGCCTGATGCTGTCCTCGGCCGTCATGAACGGCCCGGGGCAGGTGGCGACCGTCCCGGCGATGCCGGGCAGCAGGTGCTGGGCCAGCGCGACGTCGGGCGCGGGGATCCGCTTGGCCAGGCCATCGTCCACCATGGCCTGGGCGCCGTCCCCGGTCTCCTCGCCCGGCTGGAACAGGGTCAGCAGGGTTCCGCTCCACTGGCCGGGCTGGTCAGCCAGCAGCTTGGCCATGCCGAGCATGCAGGACATGTGCAGGTCGTGGCCGCAGGCATGGTCCACCGGCACCTGGTGGCCGCCGGCGTCGTGGGTGGTCACGGTGCTCGCGTACGGCGCGCCGGTGTCTTCTTTGACCGGCAGCGCGTCCAGTTCGCAGCGCAGCAGCACGGCCGGGCCGCGGCCGTTGGCCAGGGTGCCGACCACGCCGGTGCCGCCGATCCCCTGCTCGACCGTGAAGCCGTAGTCGCGCAGCTTCCCGGCCACCTGCTGGGCGGTGCGGTGCTCCTGATGGGACAGCTCGGGATGCTCGTGCAAATCTTTGTAGAACGCCTCCTGGCCGGCCCGCAGGCCGTCGTAGCCGGCCAGCACCTCGTCCACAGTGCTCATGAGCTCACTCCACGTCCAGGTCGCGCACGTTGCTCTTGGTCAGCTCGACGAGTTCCTTGCCCTCGCCGGACAGGATGGTCCGGGTGGCGTACAGCGTGAAGCCCTTGATCTCACCGTAGGTCAGCTTGGGCGGCAGGGACAGCTCGTAGCGGTCGGTGTGCACGTCGACCAGGGCCGGGCCGTCGTGGCTGAACGCGGCGCGCAGCGCATCCTCCAGTTCGCCGGCCTTGTCCACCCGCACCCCGAACAGCCCGGCCGCCCGGGCGATCCCGGCGAAGTCGGGGTTGTCCAGGTCGGTGCCGTAGGTGACGATGCCGGCCGCCTTCATCTCCAGCTCGACAAAGGCCAGCGCGCCGTTGTTGAACACCACCACCTTGACCGGCAGGTGCTGCTGGCGCAGCGTGATCAGCTCGCCGAGCAGCATGGCCACCCCGCCATCGCCGGACAGCGTGACCACCTGCCGGCCCGGCTCGGCCGCCTGGGCCCCGATGGCCTGCGGCAGCGCGTTGGCCATCGACCCGTGGTTGAACGAGCCGATGATCCGCCGCCGGCCGTTCATCCGCAGGTACCGCGCCGCCCAGATGCACGGCGAGCCGACATCCGCGGTGAACACAGCGTCGTCGGCGGCCAGCCGGTCGATGGTGGCCGCGACGAACTGCGGGTGCAGCGGCGAGCGGTCCCGGCCGCTCTCGGCCAGATGGTCCAGCCGTTTGCGGGCCCGCCGGTAGTGCGCGGTCATCCGGTGCAGGTGGCCGTGGTCGGTCTTGGCGGGTCAGCAGCGGCAGCAGCGCGTCCGACGCGTGTCCCGGACCGTGCCGACCAGCGGCACGTCCACGGGTACCCGGTGGCCGATCTGCTCACCGCGCACGTCAACCTGGATCACCGGCACCCCGTCGGGGAAGAACGGCCGGTACGGGAAGTCGGTGCCCAGCATGACCAGTGCGTCACAGTGCTCCATCGCCCGGTACCCCGAGCTGAAGCCGATCAGCCCGGTCATGCCCGACGTCATACGGGTTGTCATACTCGACGGCGTCTTTGCCGCGGAACGCGTGCAGCACCGGGGCCTGCACCGCCTCGGCCAGCGCGATCAGCTGGTCATGCGCGCCCGCACAGCCTGCGCCGGCCAGGATCGTGACCCGGCCGGCGGTGTTCAGCACCCCGGCCGCGGCGGCCAGCGCGTCGTCCGCGGGCCGGACCACGGGCGCCGCGGGCCGGATCGCGGTCACCTTGGCCCCGTGCCGGGGCGTCGGCGAAGAACACGTCGCCGGGCACGACGATCACCGCCACCCCGCCGCGCTCCAGCGCGGTGCGCATCCCGATGTCCAGCACCCGGGGCAGCTGCTCCGGCACGCTGACCAGCTCGCAGTAGACGCTGCACTCCTGGAACAGGTTCTGCGGATGGGTCTCCTGGAAGTAGTCCGAGCCGATCTCATCCCGCGGGATGTGCGAGGCGATGGCCAGCACCGGCACCCGGCTGCGGTTCGCGTCGAACAGGCCGTTGATCAGATGCAGGTTGCCCGGCCCGCAACTCGCCGCGCACACCGCCAGCTGGCCGGTCAGCGCCGCCTCACCGGCCGCCGCGAACGCGGCCGCCTCCTCGTGCCGGACATGCTCCCAGCTGATCGACCCGTCCCGGCGCAGCGCATCGGTGAACCCGTTCAGCGAGTCACCGGGGATCCCGTACACCCGCTGCACCCCGGAGGCCCGCAACGTCGCCACGATCAGGTCAGCCACAGTGGAGGCCATCGCCCACTCCTCCGGCGCCGCGCCGGGCCAACGTCGGGCCGCCAGGAACGGGCGGCTGATCCCGCTGGGCCTGGTACGTATCGCCACCAACCAGGCTAACAACGGCATCTGGAAACGCCCATGGGGGTCAGCCGCTGCGCGGCCGGCGGCGCAGCGCACGGGCCAGCGCGCCGGCCGCGACCACGCCGAGCACGATGGCCCGGCCGGCCTGCCGGCGCCGGCCTGGACGGCGGCCGGGGCGGCCGCGGTGGCCAGCACCGGCGTCTCCGCGCCGGCCTGCAGCAACTGGCGGCCCTGCAACGCGAACAGCAGCCCGAACGAGGGCCCGATCAGCACGACGAGCGCGACGAACAGCACCACGATCGCGGTCAGCGTGGACTCCGGGGCGCCGGCGTTGCTCACCGTCACCGAGGTGCCGGGCAGCAGCACCGGGTACTGGGCCACCCCCCAGCCCCACACCACGGCGGCCACGCCGAGCGCGGCCAGCACCCGGACGCCGCGCGGCAGGCCGGCCGTGAGCAGGGCCAGCACCGCCACGCCGGACACGCCGGCCACGATCACCAGCGGCAGCGCCCGGCCGGTGAGCCGGTGGTACAGCGTGGGATCGGAGCTGTGCAGCTCGGCCAGGGTGGCCAGGGACAGCGCCCCGGTCAGCACCGCGGCCAGCTGGGCGCGGCGGGTGAAGTAGGTCTGCATCCGGTGCTCACCGCGGCGCGCCGCCTCGCCGATCAGGTACACCGCGGCCAGGTAGCCGCACGCGCCGACGAACAGGAAACCGGTCAGCACCGACGTCGGCTGGGTCCACGCGGCCAGGCTGGCCTCGGTGTGCCGGTCAGGTATCTGGCCGTCCGCGATGCCGCCGACCACCGCGCCCATGAAGAACGGGGTGAGCAGCGAGGAGAACGCGAACGTCGCACCGAGCGCGCGCTCCAGGCTGAGCCGGGTGACCTCCTTGCGGAACGCGAACCCGGCGCCGCGCAGCACGATCCCGGCCACGGCGAGCCAGATCGGCAGCGCGGCCACCGTCATCACCGCGGCGAACGCGTCCGGGAACGCGGTCCAGAAGATGACCAGGGCGAAGACCAGCCAGACGTGATTGGCCTCCCAGACCGGGGTGATCGACTCATCGATCAGCGTGCGCGGTGCGCGGCCGCGCCGGTCGCCGCCGGCCAGCAGGTCCCACAGGCCGCCGCCGAAGTCGGCGCCGCCCAGGATGGCGTACAGCGTGACGGTGGCCAGCAGGATGGCCCCGACCGTGGCCGCGATCACCGTCCGGCCCGCCCCGGCACCCCGGCGGCGCAGGCGGCCCGTAGGGCACCGCGGCCTCGGCCGCCTCGGCGCGCCGCCACCGCCGGGCCAGCGTGCGCAGGATCAGGATGGTCGCGGCGCCAAGCACCGCGTAGACCACGATGACGATGCTCAGGCTGGCCAGCACCCCGCCGTTGCGGGTGGCCGCGGCCGCGGTGGTCTGCAGCCGGTAGACGACCCAGGGCTGGCGGCCGACCTCGGTGACCACCCAGCCGCACTCCATGGCCACGATCGCGGCCACCCCGCTCACGGCGCCGAGCAGCCAGAACAGCCGCTGCCGCGGCAGCCGGCGGTGCCGCCACCAGGCGTACAGCGCCCACAGCCCGGCCAGCAGCAGCAGGAAGCCCAGGCCGACCATCGTGTCGAAGCACAGGTGGATCAGCCACACCACCGGCGGCCGCTGCGCGGGCGGCACGGTGTCCCAGCCGGTGACCTGGGTCCCGGGCCCGAAGCCGACCAGCAGCGAGTCGAAGTCCGGGATCCGCAGCCCGCCGTAGATGTGCCCGTTGAGGTACGCGCCGCCGAGCCATTCCGGCACGTGCCGGGCGGTGTGCGGGACGTATTCCATCGACGCGAACTTGACCGGCTGGTCGTGCGCGATCGACCGGGCCGCGGTGTCGCCGACGTAGATCTGCGCCGGGGTGAGCACCGCGGCCAGCACGAACGGGATGGCGAATCCGGTGTAGTGGTAGCGGTCCCGGCGGCCGCGCAGCACACCGGCCGCGTACACCCCGGCCACGGTGAACCCGGTGACCATATAGGCGGCCAGGATCATGTGCGGCATCTCGTACGGGGCGGCGTGGTTGAAGAACACCTGCCACGGGTCCACCGACACGATCCGGCCCGCCCGCGACGGTGAAACCGCCCGGCTGGTTCATCCACGAGTTGACCGCGACCACCGACATCGCGCCGAGGATGCCGCTGAGCGCGATCGGCACCCCGGTCCACCAGTGCGCCCAGCCGCCCAGCCGCCGCCAGCCGTACAGGTAGATCGCGGTGAAGATGGCCTCCAGGAAGAAGAACAGCCCCTCCACGCCGAACGGGAGCCCGAGCACCGCGCCGTACCGGCGCATCAGCCCGGGCCAGAGCAGGCCCAGCTCGAAGGAGAGCACGGTCCCGGTGACCGCGCCCACCGCGACCAGCACGCCCATCGCCTGCGACCAGCGCCGGGCCAGCGTCATCGCCACCGGATCGGACCAGCGCAGCCCGATGAACTCGGCGATCAGCACCACGCTGGGCAGCGCGATGCCGAGGCAGGCCAGGATGATGTGGAAGCCGAGCGTGGTCGCCATCTGCGCCCGGGCCGGCACGACCGTGCCGGTCATCCGCGCCGCCGCGAGCAGCATCGCGGTGTGGCCGGGCATCATCGGCTCCCCGCATCCGGCAGCGTCCGGCGCAGCCCGTCCCGCCCGGCCACGGTGCGGCCGCTGAACCCGTGACCGGCCCGCTGCGCCCAGTCCGCGTCGCTGACCGCGTCCGGTTCGGCGGGCAGGTAGTGGGTGAGGATCAGTTCGCGCACCCCGGCCCGCTCGGCCACGCTGCCGACCTCGGTGACGTCCGTGTGCAGCCCGGCCATCCGGTCCAGCGCGGCGCCGGACCAGCCGTGCCGGGCCAGGTAGCCCAGGTCGGCCACCTGGTGCACCAGGATGTCGGCCCCCTGGGCCAGCGCGATCAGCTTGTCGTCCGCCGTGGTGTCGCCGGAGAACACCACCGAGCCGTCCGGGGTGTCGAACCGGTAGGCCAGCGCCGGGGCCGCGTGGCCGTGCATCACCATGCACACGCTGACCCGGACGCCCCCGTCGTCGAGGACCAGACACAGGGGCGGTGATGTCGGTGGCCCGGACGAGCTGCGCTGGGTCCGGCATCGCCGCGTCCAGTGGCATCACGTTCAGGTGGTAGGCGTAGCCGGCCAGCAGGTGCCCGATCAGGTCGGTGGTGCCGGGGGCGGGCAGTTCCGGGTGGATCGTGGTCTGCCGGTGGAACGCGGCGTCGCCATCCGGCAGGTGCGCGGGCCGGCGCGGCCCGTAGACCTGCACCGGTGGCAGCGGCCCGTCCCGGGCCGGCCCGCAGCCCCCACGGGTAGAGCAGCAGGCCGGCCAGGTCACCGACGTGGTCAACGTGCAGGTGAGTGATGAACACAGCTTCCAGCCGGGCGAAGTCGAGCCCGGCGTTGGCGTAGCCGGACGGGGCGCCGCGGCCGCAGTCGACCACGAACACCCGTCCATCCACGGCCAGTGCGGACGAGATACCGGCCCGGCCGGCCACCGGCGCAGGCGCACCGGCCGTGCCCAGCAGCACCAGTTCGGTTGCCATGCGTCCCATGCTCCACCGCCGCCCGGCGGCGCATGATGCAGCCCCCCCGGGTCCCGGTTAGCCGAGCGTGGTCAGGCCGCCGTCCACCACGATGTTGGCGCCGGAGATCCATTCGGAGTCGTCCGAGGCCAGGAACAGCGCCGCCTTGGCGATGTCCGCCGGCTGGCCGACCCGGCCCATCGGGATGCGGTCCAGCACCATCCGCTGGAACATCTCCGGCGGGTCGGCCAGCAGCGGGTCGGTGGCCGGGGTGTGGATCAGGCCCGGGCTGATCGTGTTGGCCCGGATGCCGTGCCCGCGGCCCTCGGCCACGAACTGCAGGGTGAGTGCGACGCAGCCGGCCTTGGCCGCGCTGTGCGCGTTCTGCTCGATGAACTCGACGCCGCGGATGGCGGCGATCGAGCCCACGTTGATGATCGAGCCGCCGCCCCGGCTGATCAGGTGCGGCCAGGCCGCCCGGGTCACGTAGAACACGCTGTCCAGCTCGTTGCGCAGGGTGAACCGCCAGTCCTCGACGGACAGCTTGCCGATCGGGCCCATCCGGATGGCCGACGCGTTGTTGTACAGCACGTCGATGCCGCCGTAGGTGGCCGCGGCCTTGCCCACCCAGGCCGCGGCGGCGTCCGGATCACCCAGGTCGACCGGGGCCATCGCGGTCATCTCGCCGCCCGCGGCCCGGGCCAGTTCGACGGTCTGCGCCGACGCCGCCGCGTTCAGGTCACAGCCGACCACCCTGGCGCCCTCGCGGGCGAACAGGATGGCCGCGGCCCGGCCCATGCCGCCGCCGGTCCCGGTGATCAGGGCCACCTTGCCCGCCAGCCGCCCGGTTCCGCTGCTATTGCTCATGCGAGGGATGCTAGGACCAGGCCGGGCGCGGCGGGAAATAACGGTTCCGGATACCAGCCATAGGAGGGCGGATGGAGCTACTGGTCGAGGACGCGGACATCATCACGATGGCCGCGCGGGCCGAGCCGGCCCGGAGCCTGCTGGTCCGGGATGGCCGGATCGCGGCGGTCGGCCCGGCCGGGCGGGTCCGCGCGGCGGCCGGGCCGGACGCGCAGGTGGTGCGGCTGGACGGGGCGACCGTGCTGCCCGGGCTGATCGACGCGCACTGCCACGTGTCCGATGTCGGCTACCTGGCGTCCCGGGCGGACTGCAGCCAGCCGTCTGCGCCGGACATCCCGGCCATCCAGGCCCGGCTGCGGGACACGGCCGGCGGACCCCGCCGGGCGCGTGGGTGACCGGGAGCGGCTACGTGGAGTACAAGCTGCGCGAGGGACGGCACCCGACCCGGGCCGATCTCGACAGAGCCGTGCCGGACCGCCCGGCGGTGCTGTACCACACGTCGCTGCACGCCTGCGTGCTGAACTCGGCCGCGCTGGCCGAGGCCGGCTTCGCGGACGGGCAGCCCGACCCGCCGGGCGGCGCGTTCGGCCGGGACGACGCGGGCCGGCTCGACGGCGTGCTCTACGAGGGGCCGATGTTCGCCCTGTTCGAGCGCAACTTCCGGGCCGACCTGGCCCGGATGAGCGCGGCCCAGCGGGCCGGGCTGATGCAGCTGGCCGGCCAGCACTTCGCCGCGCTCGGCGTGACCGCGGCGTGTGACGCGGATGTGCGCCGGGACACGCTCACCGCGTTCGCCGAGGCTGACGAGCACGGCGTGCTGCCGATGCGGATCTACGGGCTGGTCGTATATGACCAGCTGGACTGGCTGCTCGAATCCGGGCTGCGCGGCCGTCACTCCGGCCGGCTGACCGCCGACGCGGTGAAGATCTGGGCCGACGGCGGGATGAGCAGCCGCACCGCGGCCATCCACGGCAGCTACCCGGTGCCGCCGTATGGCTCGGGGATCCTGTCCTTCTCCCGGGATGAGCTGACCGGGATGGTCGGTGACTTCGCCGCCCGCGGGTTCCAGGTGTGCATCCACGCCCAGGGCGACCGGGCGATCGAGGCTGTCCTTGACGCCTATGCCGCCGTGCTGGCCGCCGGCGGTGGTCGCGGTCCGGGCGGCGGGCCGGGCAACCCGCGGCGGCACCGGATCGAGCACGCCGGGGCGATGTACCCGGCGCTGGCCGCCCGGGCCGCCGAACTCGGCATCGTGGTGGCCAGCCAGCCCGGGTTCCTGTCCCTGCTGGGCGACGGTTTCGCGGCCGCGTTCCCGGAGTCCAGCGACGAGCTGTACGCGTTCGCGTCGTGGCGGCGGGCGGGCATCCCGGTGGCCGGGTCGTCCGACGCGCCGGTCATCACGGCCAGCCCGCTGGTCGGCATCCGGGATGCCGTGCTCCGCCGCACCGCGGCCGGCCAGGTGCTCGGCCCCGGTGAGCGGCTGACCGCCCGGGACGCGCTGGCCATGTACACCCAGGCGGCCGCGTTCGCCATGCACCGCGAGGATGAGATCGGCCGGCTCGAGCCGGGCAAGCTGGCCGACTTCGTGGTGCTGGACGCCAGCCCGCTGGACGTGGACCCGGAGCGGATCACCGACATCGAGGTGCTGGCCACAGTCGTCGGCGGGACCCCGGTGTATCAGTCCACCGGCGTGTTCGGAAGCGGGCTCGATGGCTGACCAGGATGACGTCCGGCGCCTCGCGCTGGCCCTGCCGCACGTGCAGGAGATCGACTGCGACGGGTTCGACTTCCGGGTCGGCGGCAAGGGGTTCATCTGGTCCTACCCGGAGCGCCAGCCGGGCCAGCGCCGGGTGCTGCGCACCGACATCGCGGTGCTGTTCGTCGGGGACGAGGCCGAGAAACAGGCGCTGCTGCTCGGCGAGCCGCGGCTGTTCTTCACCACACCGGGCTATGACGGCTGGCCGCTGGTCATGCTGCGGCTGGCTGAGGTGGACACCGGGCGGCTGGGCGAGCTGATCACCGACGCGTGGCGGATGCGCGCCCCGGCCACGCTGGCCGCCGAGTTCGGCGAGCCTGCCGGATGAAGCTGCCGATGATGGCCGGCGCGCTGATCGGGCTGATCATCAAGCGGGGCAACGGGGGGGCCGGGGGGCACCTGGCTGGCTGACCGGGACGAGGCCGGTCAGCGGACCGGACGCGGGCCGGCCAGCACCTCGCGCGCCGCCCGCTCGCCGGAGCGCAGCGCGCCTTCCATCAGGCCCGCCCAGGCCCCGGCGGTGTGCTCGCCGGCGAAGTGGACCCGGCCCACCGGGGCGGCGATGAGGTCCTCGTCGCCCGGGGCCACCGTGATCGTGTCGGCGGTGTACGACTCGCCCGCCCAGGGGTCGTCGTTCCACGTGGTCAGCAGCGCCGCGGCGGGATCGGTGTGCAGCTCCGGGCGCAGCGCCGCCACCTGCGCCGCCCAGGTGGCGGGCCCGTCGGCCACGGCCAGCGCGGCCAGCCCCGGCTCGGTGCCGGCGAACGCGTGCAGCACCGGCTGGATCTGCCCGGTCCGGTCGGCCGCGGTCCAGGTCCAGAACCGGCCCGGTACGCTCTGCACCGCCGAAGCCGCGGCCGGCCGTTCAACCGGCATATGCAGCTTGGCGTTGTGCGCCAGCCCGCTGCGCTGCCAGGCGGCCCGCTGCCGGTCCGGGACGGGCGGCACGATCGGCAGGCTGCGCAGCACCGCCATGGGGATCGCGACGATGGCGGCGTCCCCGGTGGCCACGCCACCGTCGGTGCGCACCCGGACGCCGCGGCGGTCATGCTCGACCGATCGGACCGGGCTGCCCAGCCGCACCGCCGGGCCAAGCCGCCGGGCCAGTTCCCGGGCCACCTGCTGGTTGCCCCCGGCCACCCGCCAGCTCGGCCGCCTGCTGAACCCCTCGGTGACGGTCGCCGCCGCGGTGGCGGCGAGCAGGTCGGCGCGGACGCCATCGGTGGTCTCGATGCGGGACAGGTAGGCGGCCAGTGCGGCGGGCGGGCCGGCCCAGCCCGCGGCCACCGCCGCGAGGGAGGTGCCCGGCGGGGCGGCCGCCGCCGCGGCGGCCACCCACGCCGCGCAGTCGGCGACCTGCCGCGCGGAGACGGGTTCCGCGCCGCGCGGTTCCCGCTCGTAGTACGACATCACCGTGTCGGCCAGGTCCAGGCCGACCTCGGCCGAGCAGGCCGCGGAGCACGTCGTACCCGTCCAGGACGAACTCGGCGCCGCGCTCGATCACAGTCCGCGGGTCACCGGGGATCAGTTCCTGCGACCACACCCGGCCGCCGACCCGGTCGCGTGCCTCCAGCACCAGCACGTCGCAGCCACCCTGAGCCAGCCGCCACGCCGCGATCAGCCCGGCGAACCCCGCCCCGACCACCACCACCCGCATGCCTACCTCCGAAGTGCGGAATTTCTGCCCCCGGGGCCGCAGGTCACCGAACACGAACCCGCCGCCGTGCAGGCTGACCACCCGGGGCCGCGGCTGTGGTCCACGGTTGTGGCCCAGCGCGGCGACCTGGACGTGGCCATCGCCACGAACGCCGGCTTCGCCGCCTCGGCCGACCGCCCATTGCTCAGCGAGGAAGCGCAGAACGCCAAGCTCCGCCTGATCGAAACCATAGCCCGCTACTACTGGGGCAACGAGATCTAGCGGTTTCAGCCGGGTCTGCGGGCCATGACCACCTCGGTGTCGCCCGGCCAGTCCCAGAAAGGCCCGCGGCGGAACGTTTCGCGAGCAGCGCCCGCACCTCCGCGGCGAAGTCATCAAGGCGATGACCAAACAGGTGCGGCGCCGCGGATGACAGGGAGGCAGCAGAACCGAGGTAGATGGTCGGGTCATATGGCACTGCACCAGTGTCCCCGGTCGATAGGACCAGGGTTGACCCTGATGCTTACCGGGTGCATCTCAGGGTCGAACCGGGGTTGATCCCGATCGACGCGGGCAACCGGCGGCGGCAGCCTTAAGACATCAGCGCAACCGCTGCGACACCAATGGAGACCGATCACCATGCTCGCGCTCATCGCCCTCATCCTCATCGCCATCGTCGCCCTGACCGTGCTCAGCTTCGCGGTGCACGTCCTGTTCTCGCCGCTGCTTCTGCTGGCGGTCGTCGGCGTCCTGGCCTGGGTTACGTTCCGTCGGCGGCGCTCTCACCAGTAGCCTGCGGCCCGGCCGTGCGCGACGGCCACGGGCCTGGCCGGGCAGAACCTGGCCGCGATGTGGGCCAACTACCGCGCCCTGGGCTACCGGCGGATGATCTACACGAACACGGCCAGCGTGCTGCCGAAGGTGACGGACGAGCTGACTATGGCAATAGGCGGCAGCCCGAAGCTGACCGCCGTGCTGCTCACATGCAGCGATGCGACGGCACGGCGGCGTCTCGCGGGCCGGGAGACCGGCACCGCGCTGGACTGGCACGTCGAGCGCAGCGACCTGATGGGCGGCCGACTGGACCGGCACACCCCGGAGTGGGTGAAGCGGGTGGCCACGGACGGCCGGCCGGTCGCTGACCTCGCGGCCGGGATCATCGCCCTGGCAGGCTGGCTGGGCTGATTACCCGAAGGCCACCCATCACGAAGCGCCACATATGCCACAAGCAGGGCGTGGGCTTCGCCCGTTAGCGCGGGCACATTGATCACGAACCAGTTCCAGGAGAACTTCGAAGTGCCATAAAGGCAATTGACATAAAGCAGCATCCGGAGCGAGCATATGCGGAGATGGAGCAGAGGCGGCGCCGAAAAGGCCCGTCATCTCGATTACGTTGGCGATAAGTGCTGTTACGTAGAGTAACAGCCAGTCCGGCGTCCATCGCGGGGGGAAGTAGGTGGGCGTGGTGACAGCCCTAGCGGAACAGGTTCCTGTCTGTAGCCCGGCTGAGCAGGATCTGCTCTATAGCCCGGCGGAACGGAGTCTGCGCACGAGCTTCTACTCAGGCGCGCCATTGGACCTCACCCGCACCCGATCAGAGTCCGGGCATGACGGTGGCCCTATCCATGTCACCAGGCCGGCGATCCGCGCCTGGGTGATCCGCGACCTGCTACTGTCCAATGTCCCCGTGGCACCTGGTCAGATCCGCCAGCTGAATGTCACCGGGGCGGCCATCCACGGGGAACTCGATCTGCGGTTCGCGAAGACCGATTGCCCGCTCCGTCTTGAGAAATGCGTATTCGACAGCCCGGTGACGCTGTACGAAGCCCATCTGCGGTCGGTGTCGCTGCGCGGCAGCACTGTCCCGGGCATCGATGGCCGGCACGTCAGGGTCACCGGAGATCTGAACCTCGACGAGGTGCACCTCACCGGCTGCCTATGGCTCGGCGGCGCGCACCTGAGAGACGATCTTCACCTGACAGACGCCACGATCGAGGGCGGCGACGGCAACAATGCCGTGCTCGATCTGGACAACATCGAGATCAAAGGCAAGATCGAAGCGCCTGGGCTGACCGTCTACGGCACGGTCAGCACAAAGGCGGCCGCCGTGGCCGGTCCCTGGCGGATGCCGCGAGCGCGCATCCTGGCCGCGGCGAAGGCGCCTTCCGGCGGCACGCGGGACGCGCTGGCGTGGAACGGCGAAGGCATGCGGATCGAAGGCACCCTGGACGCATCCGGTCTGCACGCATCGGGTCAGGTCCGCCTGGTCGATACCCAGGTTCTCTGCCTGGTTTTCCGCGACGTGAAAATACGGAACTCCCGCACCGCCCTCATCCTTGACCGTCTCGATTGCCGGGGCAGCGTATTCTGCGACGGGCGCAGCTACCTGACCGGCGGCATGCACGCGATCGGGATCCAGGCCGGCGCGACCCTGTACCTGGGCGCTGGGATGGCGAAGGCTCCCGCCGAGGGAGCGGCCGACGACAAGAAGCATGCTGTCGATCTCCGGCGGGCGAGAATAACTGGCGAGCTGAAATGCAAGGCGGGCTTCCGTGCCAGTGGTGCGTGTAATCTCGCCGACGCTCATGTCGGGGGACGGGTGTCCTTTTCCGGTGCCAGCCTCCGGTCGGCGGACGGCACCGAGAGGCAGGTGGCGTTCACCGCTGATGGTGCGCGGCTGGACAGCGACCTGTCCCTCGAGGAAAACTTCTCCTGCCGGGGCCGGATAAGCCTGCTGAATGCCCGGATCGGCGGCGGGCTCACCGTCCAGCAGAACGAGGGTGATGGCCTTTGCACGCTCGCCGCGGAAGGGCTTTCCGTCGCCCGCGACGTCACGCTGGACATGGCTGGCACGGTCAATCTCAGCGGGGCCGACATCGCGGGGGACCTCACTCTCGACGTGGAGCGCCTGAAAGATAATGACGGTGGAGCGGCAGCGGACCTGAGCGCGGCGACCGCCGACGTGCTCACCCTGATCGGCAGCCCCACGAAGGGGTTCCTGGACCTGACCCGGGCGTCGGTCAGCCTCTTCTGTGACAGGCCGCGGGATTGGCCAGACGGGAGCTGTATCGTCCTCGAAGGCTTCGAATACCGCGATCTCACCACCAACGACGGCGACCGGAAGAATCACGATTCCTATCGCCTGCAGTGGCTGAAGACGGGAACCCGGTGGACCCGCGGAGCTGAGAGCAAGTACGAGCACGTCGGGTTCACCCCTCAGCCCTATCAGCAACTCGCGGCGTATTACCGAAATTGCGGGGACGACAACCAGGCGCGCCATGTCCTGCACACGATGTACTCCAGGCGCAACACCGGACTGCACAACTGGCAGGATCCCGTTATCAAGCTGTGGAATATCGCGCAGAACGTCTTTGTCGGATATGGATACTCCCCCGAGCGGGCATTTGCCTGGCTCGTCGCGTTTGCGGTGGTCGCCGCGGGGCTGTTTGCGCGGGTCGGCAAGGTCCACACCGGTTTCGTTCGGGAGATCATCATGTCACTCGGCCTGGTGCTGCCCGGCACCGGCTACGGCCAGATCGATCCATGGAAAGCGACTGGCACCGCAAGCCATGTGATAGCAGGCCTGCTTGTCCTGTGGGGCCTGATACTCGGCGCGACCGTGATCGCGGCGCTGGCCAGAGTCATCAAGCAGTAGGTAAAAATCAAGCGGGGGAATGAGATGAGTTATCCACCTGATTACAGGAACGGCCCGGAGCCGGGCGGATTCGCAGGCATCGCGAACGGGATGGGGCTCGTGGCTCTTAGCGACGTCCCGGAGGAGCTCTCGCAGGAGGACCGGGACGCCGTCATCCTGGCGGGCGGCGAGTTCGCGAAGGAAATCGGTGATAAGGACCCGTGCCTGGTCATAGCGGGACAATTCACGCCACTCGTACGCGCCAGCCGTCGCGCCGAAAACCAGGTCATGAAGAGCTGCCTGGATGCCTTCGGGTATCCGAACGGGAAGGTGCGCAGGATCAATGTCCTGCTCGACTCCCCTGGTGGCTCGCTCGACAGCGCGTACAAGATGGTCCGCTACCTGACCTGCTACACCAGCCAACTGAACGTGCATGTCCCCAGGCGGGCGAAAAGTGCGAGCACGCTGCTCGCACTAGGCGCTAACCATGTCTACCTGTCGCAGTTCGGCGAACTCGGTCCGCTGGACACGCAAATTTTCGATCCGCGCAATCCCGCCGCTTACGTCTCAGCCCTCGACTGTTACCAGAGCGTGGACTACGTCCGGATGTTTGGTGTGAACGCGATGAGTAAGGCGCTCCGGCAGCTGAGCGCAGACACCGGTGGTCAGGTCACTCTCAAGGACCTGCTTGGCACGGCGTCCGACTTCGCCACCGGCGCCATCGGCCCAATGCTGACCGGTGTCAGGGCACTCGACTTCGGGGCGTGGGGACGCAGCCTGAAGATCGGCGAGCGGTATGCCCAGATACTCCTGGAAGACAACCACTCCAGAGACGAGGCGGGAAGAATCTCCGAACGCCTCGTCTACAGCTACACCCATCACCTCTTCCCGATCGACTATCGCGAGGCATGCGCCATCGGGCTCCCGGCGGAGCTGATGAGCGAGAGGGCCTATCACACCGGCCTGGACGTGGTGGAGAAGTGCAAGCACAACGCGTTCATCAGCTTCGTCAGTCCCCGCGAGCTGGAGAAGACGCGAGCGGCGGAAAGAACGGCTGCTTCCGGCGATGCGCCCGGGACAGCAGGGGCAGGTGACCAGAACGGGCACGGCGCCCCAGCTCAGTCACAGAGCGCCATGGCGGATACCTCGGGAAAGTACATCGACAACCCTGAGGACTACCGGAGGTAACGCGTCTGCTGCGCGCCCGGAAGCTGGCCGCCATGCGGCCGGCTACGTGGCTGCCCGAGGTGGTTGGGTTGTACCCGCCGGGCCGGCCACCGCGATGACCGCGCCGACGCCGCTCAGCGCGCCGGCGGCCACGAAGGAGCAACGAGACCGGCAGGCCGCCCACCGAGGTCAGCGCGATCTTGCCGTACCCGGCGGGCCGGCCGCTGATCGTGTTCAGGTCGGACATCCACAGCGAGATGGTGGTGCCGACCGCAGCCGGGCCCTGCACAGCCACGGCCCACCCAGGCGCGCCGCCTAGCGGATCGTCAGCCGACCGGCTCCTTATCGACCGACGCCTGGTAGATCTGCTCGATCGACGAGTCCAGCTGGGCGTTGAACTGCTCGTCGGTCTGGCTGGCGGTCAGCCCTTCCAGCAGCGCGCGGGAGAAGCTGGCGATGAGGGTGGGATCGCGGGCCAGCAGGGCGCAGGCCTCGTCCCGGCTGTAGCCGCCGGACAAGGCGACGATCCGCAGTACGCGCGGATCCGCCGCCAGTTCGCCATACAGGCCAGGCCGGGTCGGGATGGTGAGCTTCAGCATCACCCGCGCGTCGGCGGGCAGCCCTTCGACGTGCTTGGCGATGGCGTCGCACAGCAGCGTCTCAGCCTGCTCCTTGTGCGGGCTGGAGATGCTGACTTCGGGCTCGAGGATCGGCACCAGGCCAGCGGCCCGGATGCGGTCCGCGTAGCCGAACTGCTGATCCACGATCGCCGCGATCCCGGCCTGATCGGCGTCGTTGATCACCGACCGCATCTTGGTACCGAAGATCTCCTGCCGCTGCGCACGCTGCAGCAGGCCATCGAGGGTGTCGATCGGCTTCATGAGCTGCACCCCGTCCTGCTCGGCGGCCAGCCCCTTGTCCACCTTCAGGATCGGCACCACGTTCTTCTCATGCCACAGATACCGCGCGGTGGGGACGCCGTTGACCTCGCGTTCCATGGTCTGCTCGAACAAGATCGCCGCGAGGATGCGGGATCCGTCGAATGCCGGGCTGGTCACCACCCGGGTCCGCATGGCGTGCACCAGGTCGAACATCTCGGCGTCGGAACTGTACTGGTCCCGCGCGATGCCGTATTCGGCCAGCGCCTTGGGCGTGCTGCCGCCGCTCTGGTCCAGGGCCGCGAAGAAGCCGTGGCCCGTCCTTATCTTCTCGAACTGAGTCGTGTCCACGCTTCGCATTCTGGCACCGGCCGTGCCAGGACTGTCAGGGCCAAAGGCCATCCCGCTCCAGGTCGATCAGCCCTTCATAGGAGGAGATGCTCCGCGGGCTGCTGGCCGAGCTGGTCAAGGCGGACCGCGCCGCCGCTACGGCGCTACCGGTGCTGGACCGCTGCTGACCCCGGGATTCCGGCTGCTGAGCCCGGCCACGGTCCTGCGGCCGGCAGATGTGGCCCGTTCACAGGTCAAGATGGCTGACCTGCGCGCCGCACTCCATGTACTGGGAGACGCCCGCGCTGTTCAACGACGCCCTCGGCCGCTTCCTGGCCGGCGTCTACGCGTCCGAGGCGGCCCGGGCCTGATTTCCCCCGCGCGGGCGGCCCGTGGCAGGCTACTGCGGTGACTGACGTGCTGGGGCCGGGCGAGGGCCATGCGCGGTTCACCGCCCGGGGCAGCGTGATGACGTTCAAGGCGCTGGCCGAGCTGGACGACGGTGACCTGTCGCTGATGGAGCGCACGCTGCCGCCCGGCGGCCGCCGCCCGCCCGCGCACCGGCACACCAACTGCTCGGAGGCGTACTTCGTGCTCGACGGGCAGGTCCTGGTCACCGTCGAGGACCAGGACCTGGCGGTGGGCCCGGAAGGGTTCGTGCTGGTGCCGCGGGGTACCGCACACACGTTCGGCAACGTGTCCGATCAGCCAGCCCGGCTGCTGGTCATCCACGCCCCTGCGATGGATGCCTACTTTGCCGCGCTGCATGACCTGTGGCACCGGGAACAGCCGCCCACGCCCGACGAGGAACGGGCCCTGATGGCCCGGTTCGGCATGGAGCGGGCCTAGGCGGTGCTGGCCTAGCTGGTGCCGGCCACCCCGATCAGGTTGCCCTCGGGGTCGGTGAAGTGGCCGACCACCAGGCCGGTCGGTGCCCGCTCCGGGCCCATCACGCGCTTCCCGCCCAGGCTCTCGGCCTGCCGCAGCGCGGCCTCGACGCTGGGCACGCCGACGTAGAACAGTGCCTGGCTGTGGTAGCCGGGGCCGCCGCCGACGCCACCGGGGATCCCGGTCCCGTCCGGGGTCGTGTTGCGGTTCACGAAGCCGTAGCTGTCCGGCTCGGACACCGCCGCCGCGACCGGGGCGCTGGTGTCGAACTCCCAGCCGAACAGCTCGCCGAAGTAGCTCCGGAGCCGCGCCGGGTCTGTCCCGATGATCTCGAAGTGCACCACTGGCAGTGCCATGAGTTCTCCCTTCCGTCAGCCCCAGAGAGATGACGTCCGCCGCGGCGGAAACTCATCGGCCGGCCAGCGCCCGGCCGCCTCGATCGGCCCGGGCTGGCTGCCCCCGCCCAGCATGGGCAGGATGACGTGGTCCGCGCCGGCCTCCGGAGGTTAGGGTGCGGACCATGAGCGGAGTGGCGAGCTGCGCGGTGGGCGTACCTAATGTCGGGCCATTCGGCGATCCGCGGCTGCTGGTGGAGCTGGCCGTGGCGGCCGAGGAACACGGCTGGGACGGCTTCTTCGTCTGGGACCACCAGCTGTGGCACGACCCGGCCTGGGCCGTTGCCGACCCGGTGGTGGTGATCTCCGCGATCGCCGCGCGCACCGCCCGGATCAGGATCGGCATCCTGGTGAACGTGCTGGCCCGCCGCCGGGTGGGCAAGGTGGCCCGGGAGTCGGTGACGCTGGATCAGCTGTCCGGCGGGCGGCTGGTGTTCGGCGCCGGGCTCGGCGCGCGGGCCGAGGAGTTCACTGCGTTCGGCGAGTCCGGGGACGCAAAGGAACGGGCCGCGCGGCTGGATGAGTCGCTGCGGCTGCTGGATGCGCTGTGGGGCGGGGAGCCGGTGACGGTGCACGGTGCGTACCTGACCGCCGAGGACGTGACGATGCGGCCAGGCCCGGTGCAGCAGCCCAGGATTCCCATCTGGTGCGGTGGCCGCTGGCCGAACAAGGCGCCGTTCCGCCGCGCCGCCCGCTGGGATGGCGTGATGCCCACCCACCGCGACTACGGCCTGGGTGAGACCATGCCACCGGACGAGCTGCGGGCGGTCCTCCGGTACACCCGCGAGCAGCGCAGCACGGACAGCCCGTTCGACGTGGCCCTGGAAGGCCGCACCGACGGCGCCGCACCGGACCGCGGCGCCCGGCAGCTCGGCCCGTACCTGGACGCCGGGCTGACCTGGTGGATCGAAGCGCTGGGCTGGTGGCGCGGTGCGCCGTCCGACGCGCTGACCCGGATCCGCCAGGGCCCGCCCGTTACCGGGTGAACGCGCAGAACTCACCACCTTCGGGGTCGGCCATGACCGTCCAGGTACGCGTGCCGTGCGCCTGCGGCTCCAGCAGCGGTCGCTGCCGAGCCGCGGCCGGGTCGGCGCTTCCCGGCGGCGGCGGCGGCCAGCGTCGTGCACCGTGCCCGGATCTGCCCGCGGCGGTCACCGGTCGTGTGCTGCTCGGATCGTCTACCAGCGATACCCGCGGAGGCCGGCCAGCGCCACTTCTGTGTCGGTCACAAGGCGTTCACCCGGCCATCGCGGGATCGAGGAGCGCGCTCGCTGCCGCCCGCGCCCTCACGGCTGACGCCGTGGCCGGGGTGCCCGCCCGACGTCGGCGGTTCAGCCTCGATGACAACACCCCGGGCGCCTGTACCGATCCTGGCCATCCGTTCTACCGGTTCGAGGCCACCCTGGGCTGGCGGCCTGCTGGGGACGGCCCGCGGCCGACCCCGTATCAGTTCGTCGCGGGCCTGCGGGCAGGCCGCCCGCCTGGCCAGCGTTACGAATACATCAGCGCCAACACGTTCGTCCTGTCCTGGCTGATCGAGCGGGCAACCGGGCTGCCGTTCGGCGAAGTGCTCCGCCGCGAGATCTGGGGCAGGGCCGGGTTCGAAGCGCCGGCCCAGCTATCCGGTTCCGCGTCCGGGGCACCGGGCAGCCACGGCGGCCTGTCCATCACGCTGCGCGACCTGGCCAGGTTCGGGATGCTGTTCACCCCCAGCGGCCGGATGGTGGCCGATGACGCCATCATCACGGCCCGGCAGCTGCGGCGGATCCAGAGCGGCGCCGCCCAGAGCGGCACCAGGACGATCTGGCCGGCAGCCCGGCTACGTGACGGCCGCCTATGGCCCAGAAGCTACCCGCGAGCGGCCAGTGGAACTTCGCTCTGCCCGACGGCGACCAGTACAAAGGCGGCTACGGCGGCCAGGGCCTGTACGTCTCGCCGCAACGCGACCTGGTCATCGCGTTTGCCGGGATGACCCCGGGCGGATGGCTCGTCGAGCCTGCTGCGCTGGTTCAGCCGCCGCCGGCTTCGTTGAAGGGTGAGATGACCGAGTCCCGCGCGACCGCGCACAGCCTGGCCGTGCCGGGCGCACAGCTGTACTACGAGCAGCGGGGCACCGGCCCGCGGCTGCTGCTCATCGGCTCGCCGATGGACAGCACCGGCTTCGCCGGGCTGGCCGGGGCGCTGGCCGACCGGTACACGGTGGTGACCTACGACCCCCGGGGCATCGGCAACAGCAGCCGCGCGGACACCGATCAGGACGTGCCGCCTGAACTGCAGGCCGAGGACGTGCACCGGCTGGTGACGGCGCTGGGCGGCGGGCCGGTGGACGTCTTCGGCAGCAGCGGCGGGGCCGTCGTCGGGCTGGCGCTGGTCACCGCCCACCCGGGCCAGGTACGCACGCTGGTCGCGCACGAACCTCCGGTCATCGACCTGCTGCCCGACCGCGTGCAGTTGCACGCCGAGATCCAGGGCATCTACGACACCTACCGGGACGACGGGCCGGACAAGGCGATGCAGAAGTTCATGGCGCATACCGGCCTGGGCAGTGGCCCGGCCGGGCCACCGGCCGGCGGACCGCAGTGGCATCCGTCCCCGGAACAGATCGCCCAGATGCGCGCCACCACCGGTCATTTCCTGGCCCACCTGCTCCGCCCGACCACGGATTACCGGCCGGACGTCGCGGTGCTGCGGGCCGCCGCACCGCGCATCGTGGTCGGCACGGGAGCCACCTCGGCCGGGCAGCTGGCCAACCGCACCGCGGTGGCCCTGGCTACCGAGCTCGGCACGCCGGTGGTCGAGTTCCCCGGTGACCATGCCGGGTTCGCCGCCGTCCCGGAGCAGTTCGGCCAGGTGCTGGACAGAGTGCTTCGCTGAGCTAGCCGAAGGTGAACACGTAGGCCTGCACACCGGGGCCGGGAAAGATGATCTCGAAGGTGTGGTCGGTGATCGGCCCGTGCTGCCGGATCAGCTGGTAGAGCCGCTGCTGCCGGGCCGTGCCGTTGCCCTGGTCGTCCACGTCGATGCCATGCGCGGTGCCCGGCGGCTGCCCGTCGAGCAGCACCCGGAACGGCACCGCGGCGGCTGGTTCCGGCGGCCCCATGACAAGGTTTAGGTCACGGGCGTGGAAGCGGCAGATGATTCGCCCGCCGCCCGCGTCCAGCGTGGCCGCCTGGCCGGCCATCGTCCAGTCCCCGGACAGCGCCCACTGGTTGAGCAGCAGCCGGGCGGGGGCGGTATAGCTGTGGGCCTGCCCCGGTACCTCCCCGCCGGGAGAGGCGAAATTCTCCGAGCGCTCGTAGCTGAGGTACGTCTCGGGTGTTCTCAGCGTGCCCCAGTCGGCGGCCGCGGCCACGCCACCCGCGTCCACCGAGACCAGGTCACCACCTGCGGCAGCGGATCCGGCCTCGGCCAGCAGCTGCTGGATGATCATCTCTGACTGGCCGTAGGCACCCTCGCCGAAGTAGTGATGCCGGATGTGTCCCTGGGCGTCGGCGAAGTACAGGGCGGGCCAGTAGTGGTTGTCGAAGGCACGCCATACCGCGTAGTCATTGTCGGTGGCGACCGGGTAGTCGATCCGATCCGCCACTAGTGCCGAGCGGACGTTGCCGGCATCGTGCTCGAACGGGAACTCCGGTGTGTGCACGCCGATCACCACCAGGCCCTGGCCGGAGTATTTCTCGGCCCAGGCGCGGACATAGGGCAGCGTGCGCAGCCAGTTGATGCAGGTATAGGTCCAGAAGTCGACGAGGACGACCTTCCCGCGCAGGCCCGCCGGGGTCAGCGGCGGCGAATTGAGCCACCCGGTCGCACCATCGAAAGCGGGCAGGTCACCCTCGACCGGGAGCCGGACCGAGGCGGCATGCAGCCCAGCGGGCACGCGCCAGTGTGCTTCCATGGCAATCCCCTCCCGGTGGCTGGATATATATCCCGGCCAACGGCTAGCGTAACGTCCAGGACCTGGCTCGTATCTCTCAGAAGGGAAAGGCCAGCCGGTACAGCATACCCCGCGCTAGACGGTGCCCAGGTTCGCCACCGCTTCAGCCAGGCCAACACGCGCAGGGGAATAATGCTAGATAGTCGAACAGCACTCCGGGGTGTATGTGCTGCGGTTGCGGCACGGGAAGGTCAACGCGCTCGACCTGGAGCTGCTGCAGGCGATCAGCACGGCGCTAGGCGAGGTGGATGAGCGCGCGGCGGTGGTGATCACCGGGACCGGGGCCGCCTTCTCCGCCGGTGTTGACCTGCAGCGGGTCGTGGCCGGCGGGCCGTCTTACCTGCAGGAGTTCCTGCCTGCGCTGACGGCAGCCTTCATGGCCATCTTCGATCATCCCGGGCCGGTGCTGGCCGCCATCAACGGCCACGCGATCGCGGGTGGCTGCGTGATCGCGGCCGCCTGCGACATCCGGGTGATGTCACAGGGCACGATTGGCCTGGCGGAACTGAGCGTGGGGGTGCCCTTCCCGGTGGCCGCCCTGGAGATCTTGCGGCACGCGGCCGGGGCCGCCGCCGGCTGGTGCTGGCCGCGGAGCTGCTCGGACCGGCCCAGGCCCAGGCGATCGGGCTGATCCATGGCATCGAGGAGCCCGGCGTCCTGCTGGAGTCGGTGATCGGCCAGGCTCAGCGGATGGCGCGGATCCCGGCCGGTGTGTTCGCGGTCAGCAAGCGCCAGCTGCAGCAGCCGGCCCGGGACCGGATGGCCGCCCGCCGCGGCGAGGACGCGGAAGTCCTGGCCACCTGGTCATCGGCCACCACCCAGGCCGCTATCGCCGGCTACCTCGGCGAGCTCAAGCACCGGCCCCGGTAGAGCGGGCAGCCGAGCACAAGGTGAGGAGGCCAGGGCCATGCGAGCAGCACTGGCGCGGCAGCTGGGCGGGATCGACGGCGTGCAGCTGGGAGAACGGCCAGACCCAGCCCCCCCGCCGGGACAGGCGCTGATCAGGGTCTATGGCGCGGGCGTCGGCCCGTGGGACGTGGGGTTCGTCAGCGGCGGCTTCCCCGGGCTGGCCCTGCCGTTCGTGCCGGGCCAGGAAGTCGCCGGTGTGGTGGCAGCGGCCGGCGAGGGGGCCGGTGTCCAGCCGGGCGAGCGGGTGTACGCGAGCCTGTTCCCGGCCGGTGGCGGGTTCGCCGAACTGGCGCTGGCGTCGGCCGACCGCCTGGCCCCCATGCCCGGCCAGGCGAGCTTCGCCGAGGCGGCCGGGCTGGTGATCGGCGGCGGGACCGCCCTGGAGGGCCTGGCCGACCGGGGGCGGCTGCAGGCCGGTGAAACCGTGCTCATCACCGCCGCCGCGGGAGGCGTGGGCAGTGCCGCGGTGCAGATCGCGGCGGCTATGGGTGCCCGCCCGCTGGCCGTGGCCAGCCCGGGCAACCATGGCTACCTGCGGGGCCTGGGGGCCAGCGGCGTGTTCGACTACCACGCCGCCGACTGGGTCCAGCAGGTGCGGGCCACCGTTCCCGGCGGCGTTAACCTGCTGCTGGACTGTGCCGGCGGCCAGACCCGCGACCAGGCCATCGGGGCGGTTCGCGACGGCGGCCGGGTCATCTCCATCGTCCTGCAAGGCCCGGCCGCCCAGCTGGAGCGCGGTATCACCGGCGAAGCGTTCGCCGCCCACGTCACCCGGCAGCGGCTGGAGGCATTGCGCCGCCTGGTCGATGCCGGCCAACTGCGCCCGCAGGTCGAGGCGGTGCTGCCGCTGGACCAGGTTCGCGAGGCGCTGCGGCGGATCGCGGGGCGGCACACGCGCGGCAAGATCGTGCTGCGGATCGGGCCGTAGCCGCAGTGGGATAGCCAGGTACGTCACACCTGCCCGGGGTCTGCGCCGAGCGCGGACCGCCCGCCGTCGATGGGCCGGATGGCGCCGTGCCCTGGATTTGGAGCTCGATGCCTCGGCTGGTACGGGCGCCGGTGCTGGTGTCATATGCCGCGTTCGTGCTGGCCGGCGTCAGTACCGGCGCGCTGATCGGCCGGTGCGGGGTCCGGATCGCCCTGACGGCCGGCGGCGGCGGCTACCTGCTGGCCGGGCTGTACCTGGCCACCCGGCCGCCGTTCGCCGCGTTCCTGGCCGCGCAGCTGGTCACGGGGTACGGCACCGGGGTTATTGAGTCGGCGCTCAACGTCTACCTCGCGGCGCTGCCCAGGGCGGCGACGTTGCTCAACCGGCTGCATGCGTTCTTCGGCGTGGGTGCGCTGCTCGGGCCGCTGCTGGCGGCCTGGATCCTCAGCTTCGCCTCCTGGACAGTGGTCTGGCTGGTGCTGGCCGCGGTCTGCGTCCCGCTGGTCGTCGGCTTCCTGGTGGCCTACCCGGGGCCGGAGCCCGCGGCCCCGGCGCCCGGCCGGCCGGCCCCGGCCCCGGCCCCGGGCAGCATGCTGGGCGCCGCGCTGCGGGACCGGGGTGTCCAGCTCGGCGCGGCGATGCTGGCCCTCTACGTCGGCCTGGAACTCAGCGTGGGCAACTGGGGTTTCAGCTACCTGGTGCAGGCGCGGGCGCTGCCGGAGCCGCTGGCCGGCTACACGGTCAGCGGGTACTGGCTGGGGCTGACGCTCGGCCGGTTCCTGATCAGCCCGATCGCCGCGCGGGCCGGCGCGACCACGGCCGGCCTGATGTACGCGTGCCTGGCCGGCGTCACCGCCGCCGCCACGCTGGCCTGGTTGTCGCCGACCGCGCTGGCCTGCGTGGCGGTGGGGCTGCTCGGCTTCTTCCTCGGCCCCATCTTCCCGACCACCATGGCGATCACGCCGCGGCTGACGCAGGCCCGTCTGGTACCCACCGCCATCGGCGTCATGAACGCGGCGTCTGTGGTCGGCGGCTCCGCGCTGCCCTGGCTGGCGGGCACCATCGCCCAGAACGCCGGGATGTGGGCGCTATTGCCGTTCACCGTGGCCCTGTCCATAGCCCAGTTCGCCATCTGGCGGCCAATCGCCGGCCGGCTCGGCGTTTAGGCCAGCCGGAGCCCGGGCACATTGCCACCGTCCTGGCCGCAGACCCGGTGCCGGGCCTGCTCTCAGAGACATCACGGACGTCCGCACAGGGGGGGAACATGGCTGGCAAGTTCGTGCTCAAGAAGGGCTCAAGCGGCAAGTACCATTTCAATCTGCTGGCTCGCAATGGCCAAGTGATTGCGACTAGTGAGGCCTATGAGCGCAAGGATTCTGCGCTGAACGGAATCGAGTCGGTAAAGGAAAATGCTCCCGGCGCGGAAGTAGATGACCAGACCGGCGACTAGCGATCCTTGGAACGCTAGGGCAGTGGCGTCATTCCGTGCTCGGGGAAGACGGCCGCCCTGGTGGCCACGATGGCCCGGTCGAGAGGGTCTTCCGGGTCGTATCCGGATTCGAAGCTGGCGTATCTTGTCTGAGCCCCTTCGGTCATGAACTCGGGTGCAACGCGGCCGGTGCCGCGGGCCGCGTGCTCGCGCCAGGCGGCCGGGATCCGGGCCCCGGGGTCGATTGGATGCCCGGAGGCCTCGGCCAGCAGGTGCGCCCACGTCCTGGGGACGACCTGGAGCAACTCGTAACCGCCTCCCCCGGTAAGGAGCCAGCGGCCGCCGGCCACCTGGTGGGCCAGCTCGTGAATCGCGGCGCCCGCGGCGCGCTGCGCGTCAATCGACAGCCGCAGGCCCGCCAGCGGGTCCAGCCAGTGCGTATCGCAGCCGTGCTGGCTGACCAGGGTCTGCGGCCGGAACTTGCGCAGCAGCGGCGGCACCACCGCGTGGAACGCGCGCAGCCACCCGACGTCACCGGTCCCGGTCGGCAGCGCCACGTTCACCGCCGATCCCCGCGCTCCTGGCCCGCCTGTCTCGGACGGCAGGCCGGTGCCGGGCCACAGCGCCGCCGGATGCTGATGCAGGCTGATCGTCAGCACCCGCGGATCGTCGTAGAAGGCGGCCTGCACTCCGTCGCCATGGTGCACATCGACGTCGACGTACGCGATCCGCTCAGCGCCCCGCCCGAGCAGCCAGGCGATCGCGATCGCCGGGTCGTTGTACACACAGAACCCGCTCGCGCTGCCACGCATCGCGTGGTGCAGCCCGCCCGCGATGCTCGCGCCATGCTGCGCCGCGCCGGTCCAGACCGCACGGGCCGCGGCCAGGGTCGCTCCAGCCACCAGCGCCGACGCGTCGTGCATGCCGGGGAACACCGGGTCATCTTCGGTGCCGAGGCCGAAATCCAGCACTGAAGGCCCCGGGTCCGGGCTGCCCGCCAGCCGCACTCCCGTGATATAGCGCGGGTCGTGCACCAGCTCGAGTTCCGCGTCAGTGGCGGGCACCGGGCTGTTGACCGACACCCCGGCCTCGGCGAACAGGCCGAAGGCCCGCGCCAGCTCGATCGTCAGCTCGACCCGGGCCGGCGCCATCGGGTGGCCGGCCCCGAAGTCATAGCCTGTCAGCCGTTCACCCCAAGCCACGTACAGCGTGCAGGCCATGCGTTCAATCCTCCAAGCCATGCGAACCCGGGCGAGCATGATCGCGGACCTCATCGGGATCTTCGTCCCTTGCGGCCAGTCAGCGCCTGGCCGCCAGCCGGCCCGCTGCGCTGTCTCGTCCGCTCTCCGTCCAGCCTATGCAAGCAATTAGAAACTAGCAATAAATTTCTAGAATTCTTGATCATGTTCAGATCGGCCGTGCCGGCCGGCCGCCATCTCGGCGGCGCACACCGCACCTGGGCTATTCGCCGATACCTTGCGGTTTCCCGTCCAGGCATTCCACGCAGACCCGGTTCTCGGCGCCCCAGACTCAGCGGCGCAGGGTGGTCTCCTGCTCCATATGCGGCAGCTTCTCGGGGTTGCGTACGGCGTACAGCCCGGTGATGAGGCCGTCGTCGATGCGGACCGCGATGACGGTGTCGATCTCGCCGTTGAGGCGGAGGATCAGCGCCGGGTAGCCGTTGACCTGTGCCGGCTGCAGCGAGGCCGCGGCGGCGATCCTGTCCAGCCCGGCGGCCAGGAAGCGGGCCACCCGGCCGGCCCCCACGACGGGCACCAGCGCGGCCTGCACGACTCCGCCACCGTCGCCCAGGAAGACGACGTCCGGCGCGAGGATGTCGAGCAGGTGTTGCAGATCGCCGGTTTCGGCCGCGCGCTGGAACGCCTCGAGCGCGTCCCGGGTCTCGGCCGGGGAAACCGCCCCGCGCGGCCGGCGCGCCGCGACGTGTGCCCGCGCCCGGTGCGCGATCTGGCGGACCGCGGCCGGGCTCTTGCCGACGGCTTCGGCGATCTCGCCGTAGGCCAGATCGAACACCTCGCGCAGCACGAACACCGCCCGCTCGGTCGGCGTGAGGGTCTCCAGCACCAGCAGCATCGCCATCGAGACGCTGTCGGCCAACTCGACGTCCTCGGCCACGTCGGGCGCCGTCAGCAGCGGCTCGGGCAGCCAGGGGCCAATGTAGGACTCCTTGCGGCGGCCTAGCGTGCGCAGCCGGCTCAGCGCCTGGCGGGTGGTGATCCGGACCAGGTATGCACGCTGGTCACGCACGGCATCGAGGTCGACGCCCGCCCACCGCAGCCAGGTCTCCTGCAGGACGTCTTCGGCGTCGGCGGCTGAGCCGAGCATCTCGTAGGCGACGGTGAACAACAGGTTGCGATGGGCGATGAACGCCTCGGTGGCGGGGTCCGGGCGGCCGTCGCGGCTCATGCTCCCGCCGCGATCTCCTGGCGCGGTCCGCGACATGCCGGCCATGGGTGGGCTCCTCTTCACTCTCGACTGCCTTACCCACCAGACGCTGGGCCGCGCCATTTTGTGACACGGCTTGTGGCGCACGTCACGTAACCGGCGTTGTCACAGGGACCGGGTCGCCGGCATCTCGTGTTCGTTAAGTCCAGCAGCACGCAACGCCACGAGTGAGGACGAAGTCATGGAACCCCGATTCGACATGTTCGGCAACGAGATCGGCGCCAAGTTCGCCAAGCGGTTCGCCAACGCCAGCCTGGTGATCGCGCAGTCGCCGCTGCCGAAGTCCACGCAGGAGCTGGTGGGGCTGCGCGCCAGCCAGATCAACGGCTGTGGTTGGTGCGTCAACCTGCACACCAAGGAGGCCGCGGCCGCGGGTGAAACCGCGGTCCGGCTCAACCTGGTCGCCGCCTGGCGCGAGGCCACCGTGTTCACCGAGGCCGAGCGGGCCGCACTGGCGCTCGCCGAAGAGGGCACCCGGCTCGCCGACGCCTATCACGGCGTGTCCGACGAGACCTGGGCCCAGGTGCGCAAGTACTACGACGACGACCAGGTCGCCGCGCTGGTCTGCCTGGTCGCCATGATCAACGCGGCCAACCGGCTCGGCGTGATCGTGCGCCAAAAGGGCGGTTCCTACGAGCCCGGCATGTTCGCCGGCATGACGAGCTGATCGGCAGGCGAATCGCAGATCCGGCGGGCGAACCAGACCTCCTCGGCCGGCCAGCGTCTGGCCCACTCGTCCGGAAGCTCGGGAAAGTCGTTGTTGGTGGCGCCGGGCGGCACCTGAACTTCGATCAGGTCCGTTACCACCAGGCCGCACCTGCCCAGGAGCCGGATCCATTCCCCGTGCGGCAGAGCGAACAGCTGGTAGTCGCTGCCTGACCTGCCCCGGCGCACCACGCGGTGCAGCCCGAACAGATCATGTACCAGCCGGTCGGTGGCCGGCCCTTGCCCTGGCATACACATGCGGGCCAGCGTGGACTGGGCCAGGAAAACCAGCCGGCCGCCGGGCCGTAGCAGCCGGGCCGCTTCCGGGATCCACCGGTACGGATCGCACCACACCGAGGCACCGTACTCGCTGATCACCAGGTCGGCGCAGCTGGCAGCCAGCGGCACCCGCTCGGCATCTGCCTGAACCAGCGGAAAGCGCAGCCCGAACTCGCCCTGCAGGCGGTGCGCGACGGCCAGTTGCCGGGCCGAGACGTCCACCCCGACCGGGCGCGCGCCGCGCCGGGCCAGCCACGCCGAGACGTACCCGCTGCCGCAGCCAAGCTCCACCGCCGCCAGGTCAGTCAGGTCGGCCGGCAGCACCGGCAACCGCGACTGGGGGATGCACCACATCCCCCAGTACGGCTCAGCGGCCGCCCACCGGGCGGGTGCGTACCGCTCGAACCAGGCTGACATGTGCTCGTCCCACAGCCGCTGGGTGACCGCCACGTGCCCGCCTGCCGTATCCGCCATGCAGCGATCCTAGGAAGAGACACGGTCGGCCTCAGCCATGGTCGTCACGCCCGCGCGGGGCAGCAACCCCCTGCCGTGCGGACTCGTCGATAGGCTGACGGTGTCATGCGCCTCCGGGCTGCCCGATGCGCCGGCCGGGAAATGGGCAGGCCTTCCGCCCGGAATGCCCGGCGATACACATACCGGAACGTGTACGACGCCCTCCATTCCGCTGGCCGGCGCGGAATCCCGATGACGCGCTCCGGGAACGCCTGATGGCGGGGCGGTGCACCGGATCTGCCCCGCCAGGTCACCCGCCCCGTCGGCCCGGTCCGGCTTTCAGCGCCCCTTGGCGGCGGTTTCGTATTGCTGGACTACGTCGGCGGGGATGCGGCCGCGCTCGCTGAGCGCAATTCCGTTCGCTTTCGCCCAGGCCCGGATGTCCCCACTGCGCTGCCGGCTTGCCGACGTGCGTGCCGCGCGGCGGGACTGAGCCCGTCCCGCCTTGCGGGCGTGCTCGACGAACTGCGACAGCCCCTTCCGGAAGGCGCGGGCGTTCTTCTTGCTCAGGTCGATCTCGTACTCCGCGCCGCCGAGCCCGAACCGCACGGTTTCCGCGGCTGGGCCACCATCAAGGTCGTCTTCCAGCGCGATGCTTACTTTCTGGGCCATCTCAACCTCCATAGCAGCGAGAGGCTAGGCGCACCATACACATTGAATTCAGGGCCGCCCAACCGCAACGCCGCCGACCATCGGACGTCTTTACCTGCATGAATTCGCTTGCTGGGTGGTTTATTCCGCTGGCCCGGCCATCACCCCAGCTCACGGCCGGGCGAAAGCGGTCTTCGGCTATCCCAGCCACTTCGGCTGGTGGCGAGCACGGATCGGAGTGCCTGCCGCGGCGTGGCGAAGCCAGCCGCGCCCGGTCCGCCGTAGTCGGCGACACCGCAGGACTGCCCGCCACCGCAGGCACTGATTCCGAGAACCCCGGCACACGCGGTTACGGCCACCGCGGTGCGCACTCGCATAACCGACATCCTCGGACGGAATGGACGCGTCCCGGTATCACCGATGTTGCGATGCCGGTACGGCCGTTAAGCGACGGCAATGTCGTCACGCTGCCCGGTCAGTCTGCGGCCAGTTCCTTCAGCCACTGCTGGCTGGCCCGGGTCACCCGGGGCGGCACCGAAAGCTCTTGCCAGCAGGTCGCTGGCCGCGGCCATCTCGTGCGCGCGGCGGCGGGCGTGCTGGTAGCTGCCCTGCTCCAGCCGTTGCGCCAGTGTGCCGGCGTCCGCCGCGGCCAGTTCGGCCGCGAGGTGCTCGCGCAGCCAGTCCGCCTGGCCGGCCGCTTCCGGGCGGCCCGCAGGGCCTCGACCACCGCGGCGGCCATGCCCTTGTAGAACACGCTGCGCAGCAGCTTTCGGGTGGCGGCGGCCCCGGGCGGGCCGGGCAGCACGCTCGACCGAGGCGCCGCAGCCGCCGAGCAGCCGGGCGACGCTGTCCGCGGCCGGGCCGGAGGCCAGCATCGGGGTGCCCAGCCCGCGCGGCGGCACTGGCGCCATGATGGCGACGTCCGCGAACGGCACCCCGGCCTGCTCGGCAGGCCGGCCAGATCGCTGCTTCAGCCCGGCGGCCGCCGTGTTGAGCGTCGGCGAATACGGCCGGCTGCGCCCGTCCGGCCTCGCAGCGCCAGGCCGGGCAGGCCTGGTCGCAGCGCGTTCTCGGCTTCGCCCGCCGTGGTCAGGCTGAGCACCAGGTCGGCGCCCCGGCAGGCGTCCGCGTCGTGGCGGCCGCGGGCTGCACGCCGGGCGGCGCGGGCACAGCCGGGTCGAAACCGCGCACCCGGGCTCCGGCCGCGGCCAGGTCCCGGGCGATCGCGCCGCCCGCCTCACCCAGCCCGAGCACGGCCACCGTGACCGGTCGGCGCGGTGCCGGCCGTCACCGGGCGGTGCCGGGCTGCCCGGCGGCCACATCCACCGGCGGCGTGCCGTGCGTGTGGAACTCTCGATGGTCTTCAGGCCCCACGCCTGGCCCTTGGCCCGCTCTGCCCGGCTCCAGGAGATGGGCCGCCAGTCCGGGGCCAGCACCAGCCGCGCGCCCGCGTTGCACAGCTCGATGCGGTTCCCGCCCGGCTCGTCCAGACGTAGAGGAAGAACGTCTGCTGGATGGCGTGCTTGTGCGGTCCGGTCTCGATGTGGATGCCGGCCTCCAGCATCACGTCCGCCGCCCGCAGGATGTCCTCGCGCTGGTCGGTGGCGAACGCCACGTGATGCAGGCGGCCGGTCGAGCCGGTCCAGTCGCTGGTGTACACCAGGTCGTAGCTCTTGTCGGCCGACGTGATACCAGACCGCCGACGGCACCCCGTCATCCAGAACGATCTGCTCGGTGAGCTCGGCACCGAGCACGCCGGGCAGGAACGCGGCTGACCGCGGGGATGTCGGCGGCCAGGTAGTTGACGTGGTCCAGGCGGCGCACGTTGGCGCCGCGGCCGGGGAACGGCGCAGCCTGGTTCTTCAGCGCCGGGCGCTGCCCCTCCGGCGCCACGTACCACTCGCTCTCCCAGTAGAGCGCCATCTCGTGGCCGTCGGTGTCGGTGAACAGGTAGGTCGGCCCGATGCCCTGCTCGCCGTCGGTCCAGCCGAGGCCGTGCCCGGCTGCCTCGATGGCCTGCACCCGGCGCTGCAGCGCCTCCGGGCCGGCGGCGCGCAGCCAGGTCCGGCCGATGCCCGAGGCGGGCGCCTCGACCACGCAGACCGTGAACTGCTCGTAGTCGTCCCAGGTGCGCACGTAGGTGCGGGCTCCGCAGCGGGCCACCTCGGACAGGCCCAGCAGCCGGACGAAGAAGTCCACGGTCTCGGCCGGGACCGCGGTGCGGAGCTCCACCGCCGACACGTGGGCGATATCGCGGCAGCGCTCGGCGGGTGGCGGCTGATCACTGGCATGGCATGCTCACCTCCTGGCGCTGCGGCATGACTGGCGCCTTCCTGGCGGGCCCGCGTCCGGCTGGCTTGATCGGCTGGCAGGCCCTGAGTGACGTCGATGACGCTGGTGATGTGGTCCTGCATGGCCGCCTCGGCCGCGGCCGGATCGCTGGGCGACGATGGCGGCCACGATGCGCTCGTGCTGGGCCAGGGACACCGCCGGGCGGCCCGGGCATCAGGGACAGGGCGAACTGGTGCCGGACCAGCTGGGCGCGGAGCCGCTCGATGATGGCGGTCGCGGTGCCGTGCGCGGCGATGGCCCGGATCCAGGCCGTGCAGCCGGGCGTTCGTGTCGCTGTAGCGGAGCAGCTCGGCGACTCCACCGCCGTCCGCATCTGCCGGACGATGTCCTCCAGCTCGGCCGCCTGCTGCCGGGGTGACCCGCTCCGCGGCGCGGGCCGCGGTCAGGCCCTTCCAGCAGCCGCCGCACCTCGGTGATCTCGATCGCCTCGGTGAGCGGGATGACCCGGACCCGGGCGCCCCGGTGCCGCTGCACATCAACCAGGCCCTCGCTGGCCAGCACCGGGATCGCGGCCCGCACCGCGAACCGGCTGCACCCGAAGCGCTCGCACAGGTCCACCTCGACCAGGCGCTGCCCGGCCGCGAACTCTCCGTCCAGGATGGCGTCCCGCAGCGCGTCCAGCACGGCCCCGTCGTCAGCCACGCTCATCCCTCCCCGTGGTCCGCCTGCATGGCGTGATCGGCCCGGACGTACGTCACGCCGAGCCGTTCCAGCACCGGGCGCAGCTGGTAGCGGTCCAGGCCGAGTTCCCCCTGGGCGAACGCCTCCCGGGCCTGCGTCCTCCCGCTGCACCCGGCGCCGGCCCGGCCGCCGCCACCTGCGCGGCCTGCTCCCGGGGGATGCAGACCACGCCGTCGTCGTCGGCGACCACCGCGTCGCCCGGCCGGAGCACGAGCGCCGCGCCGACGACTGATCGGCATGTTCACCGCGCCGGCGATCGCCTTGCCGCGTGCCCTGCGCGCTGACGTGCTCGGACCAGACCGGGAAGCGCAGCCGCGGTGATCGCGGTCGACGTCGCGGACGCCGGTGGTGGTGACCAGGCCGCGTCACGCCCCGGGCGGCGAGCGAGGTGATGATCAGCTCGCCGACGAACCCGTCGCTGGACGGGGAGGTGGTCGTGACGACCAGCAGGTCGCCCGGCCGGGCCTGCTCGATGGCCGCGTGCACCATGAGGTTGTCGCCCGGCCCGCACAGCACGGTGAGCGCGGTCCCGGCGGCCCGGGCGCCGGGCCAGGCCGGCCGCAGCGCGGTGCCGAGCAGGCCGGATCTTGCCCGCCGCCTCGTGCACGGTGGCCACGCCGAGCTCGCCCAGCTCGTCGCACGCACGGCGGCGTCGGCCCGCGGCGGGTCCACGATCGACCACCGGCTTCACGCCAGCACCCCGCTCACCTGGGGGAAGACCCGCTGGTAGGCCTCGGCGTAGCGGATCGACGGCCGGGCCGCCGTTGCGCCGCGCCTGCACCCCGCGCCGCTCGGCCAGGTCGCTCGTAGTAGCGGACCAGGTGCTCCTGGGAGCCCATCGCGGCCATGGCCGCTGTCTTGCAGGTCGAACACCGGCGTGATGTCGACGAGCACGTCCGGCCGGAACTCGCACATCTCGGGCTGGTGCGGCTCGAAGCGGAACACCGGCGGCGCGCCGAGCAGCGGGTGCGCCGATGGCCGTCCCAGCGCCTGGGCCACCATCCGGGCCCGCAGCGTCAGGTCGGCGGCCTGCGGATGGTCGTAGTTGTACGGGTCGGCCTTGGAGTGGGTGAGGATCACTCCGGGCTGCAGCTCGCGCATCAGGTCGGCCAGCCCAGCAGCAGGTCCTGGTTGTCCGGCAGCGGATAGTCCCCCTTGTCCAGGAAGTGCATGCCGGCGCCGAGCACGTCGCCCGGCCGCCTGCGCCTCGGCCCGGCGGATCTCCTTCACCCGGTCCAGCGTCATGCCCGGCTGCTTCCAGGCCCCGGGCGACTCGCCCTGCTCGCCGTAGGACAGGCAGACCACGTGCGCCTCGGCCGAACGCCGCGTGTCGACGGCGATGTAGCCGGCCGCCCGCCACACGAAGTCGGCCGCATGGGCGCTGACGACGAGCAGCCGCCCGAATCCGTCCGTGGTGGTCACGCGGCGCCTCGCGGCCTGCCGGGCTGGCCGGACGGCGGCTGGCCCGCTCCGGCGGTCGACCGGGCTGGCCCGCCCGGCAACGTCCGGGCCAGCCAGCAGCCGGCTGTTGGACACGATCATGGTGGTGATCTCCTCGTCGGTGAATCCCGCGGCTCTGCAGCGCGTCCGCCATCAGCGGCAGCCCGTCCTCGACCGGGGGGTTGTGCGGCTGGCCGAGGTCGGTGGTGATGATGGTGTGCTCCGCCCCGGTGGCCCGGATGTTGCCAGCCATCCGGGCCCACTCGTACTTGCCGGTGAACGGCGTCGTGAAACAGCGTTCCAGGAACGCGCCCTGCCCGGCCAGGGCCAGCTGGTCGTCCAGGCTCATGTCCTGCTGCGGGAACTCCGGGTGGGTGGCGATGACGTGCCGGACGCCGGCCTCGAACGCGGCCTCGGCCACGGCCCGGCTCTCGTACGCGGACAGGTGGCCGGTGGCCACGACCAGCTGGTGCCGCGCGGCCAGCCGGAGCACCTCCCGGGTGGCCGGGAGCGGCCGCCCGGACCCGTCGAGGACGTGGACCACGGGTCACCGTGACGCCCTGGGCGTCCAGGTCGCGCTGCAGGGCCAGCCACATCGGCGGGGTCGCGCCCGGGGGCAGGTCGGCCGTGCTTGGCCCGGTGGTTGGCCGCGTCCAGGGTCGGCATCCACAGGATCCGGGCGCCCTCTCGCGCCGCGATCTCGACCGCGATCGGGTTCAGCCCGCCCACCGACGCGTTGAGGGTCAGGGCGCCGAGCACCCGGACCCCGCCCGGCTCCATCCCTGTTCAGCGCCTCGTTGAGCACCGCGGCGCGTTCCGCGGTCGGCACGTAGTGCGACTTCAGCGCGAACCCGGCCAGGCCCACGTCCCAGCAGCGGCGGGCCAGCTGCAGGTCGGTGACCCGGCGGCGCATCACGTCGGGCTCCACGTGCACATGCAGGTCATACGCGCCGCGCACCAGCCGCCGGGCCCACTCGGTGGGCGCCATGGAGGTCAGCATGGCGGCCCGGAAGGGCAGGATGCCGGCATGCAGGCCTCCGACGGCGCCGACAGAGAGTCAGCTAATTTTGGCGACAATTTTGTAGTGAAGACGCGGGCTACGTTAGGGCGGCCAGGGCCCGGCGGTCAACCGCAACGCGGCCGCTGGCCGGGAGTGGCCGGCTCAGTCAGTGAGCGCAGCGCGGTGAGTTTGTGGCCGCCGGCGACCGCAAACTCACCGCGCTGACGGACGTCGGCCGCGATCGACCGGGCCAGCTCGGTGTTGGCCACAACGGCGACTAGCCAGAAAGCGATCCAGAACACTCGGGGCCGGATCTCATCAGCCCCCGGGGCCATGGACGCGATGTGATCAGACGCGACCCCAACCACCGACGACGGTCCAGGTGTACTTTGTGCCGTTGACCTTCATATCTCCGAAGTACCGGTACTTCCCCTCGCCGATATCGGCGTTGTACACGCAGCTCGGCCCGCAGCCGGCGGACACCGTTGTCCACCTCCGCCATGGAAATGCCCGGCCGCTCCCTGCTCCATTTCGGGCTGCCCAGAGTCCCATCTGCGGATTGACCATAGACGACCGTTGAGAGTGTTTCTGAGGCTCTTCGCTGATTTTGCTTAACGCCAGTGCCGGGTGACTGTCCTGCGGCTGGCCCGGGCAGCCGCAGCACGCCGTCGGCGGCCGCGGTGACCCGCGGGTCGTGCGTGCTCACGATGGCCGTGTGGTCGGCCGCGAGCCAGCGGATCACGGTCAGCAGCCGGCCGGCGCTGGCCGCGTCCAGGCCGGTGGTCGGCTCGTCCAGGATTTGAAGAAACCTGAATGGAGGCTCTCAACGCGCTTTCATGGCCGGCACAGAAAAACAGTTAAGCAGCGGTAAAGCCTGGCTACCCAGGATCCACAGCATGCCTACTACTGAATCCATACCGGGGACCCGGTTGGCCGACCAGACCAGCCGGGTTCCCGGCACGGCCCGGGTTGAGATTGTGGTCCCGGTGCGCAACGAAGAACATGACCTCGGGCCGAGCGTCCAGCGGCTGCGCGCCTACCTGGATGCCGCGTTCCCGTGCCGCGCCCGGATCACCATCGCCGACAACGGGAGCACCGACGGCACCTGGGCGCAGGCCCTGGCCCTGGCGGCTGATCTCCGTGGGGTGCGCGCGGTCCGGATCGACCGGCCCGGCCGGGGCGGTGCGCTGCGCTCGGTCTGGTCGGCCAGCCAGGCCGACGTCTGCGCCTACATGGACGTGGACTTGTCTACCGACCTGAACGCGCTGCTGCCGCTGGTCGCGCCGTTGCTGTCCGGGCACAGTGACGTGGCCATCGGCACCCGGCTGGCCCATGGCGCGCGGGTGATCCGCGGCCCCAAACGCGAGATCATCTCCCGCTGCTACAACCTGCTGCTGCACACCACGCTGGGCACCCGGTTCTCCGACGCGCAGTGCGGGTTCAAGGCGATCCGCGCCGATGTGGCGCGCGCGCTGCTGCCGCTGACCACCGACACCGGCTGGTTCTTCGACACCGAACTGCTGGTGCTGGCCGAGCGGGCTGGGCTGCGTATCCACGAGGTGCCGGTGGACTGGATCGACGACCCCGACTCCCGGGTCAACGTGGTCGGCACTGCCGTGGCCGACCTGCGCGGCATCGTGCGGCTCGGCACCGGGCTGGCCCGCGGCGCGATCCAGGTGCCGGCGCTGCGCCAAAGGGGGGCGCCGCCGTCTGGACAGTGCCGGGGGAACGGGGAGGCGGGTGGGGAGGAACGAGCGAGGAGGGAAGACGGCGGATCTAAGCCCCCCGGAGGCGCACAGCTAATACTGTTCGTCCTGGTCGGGGTGGCCAGCACGGTGGCGTACGTGCTGCTCTACCTGCTGCTGCGCGGCGCACTGCCCGCGCAGACGGCCAACGCGATCAGCCTGCTGCTCACCGCGGTGGCCAACACGGCGGTCAACCGGCGGGTGACGTTCGGCATCCGCGGACGCCAGCACGCGGGCCCGGCATCAGGTGCGCGGCCTGATCGCGTTCGGCATCGGTCTCGCGCTCACCTCGGCCGCGCTGGCCGCGCTGCACGCCAGCACGGCCCAGCCGGGCCGGGCGGCCGAACTGACCGTGCTCATCGCGGCCAACCTGACGGCCACGCTGGTGCGTTTCGTCCTGTTCCGGGGCTGGGTGTTCCGGGCCGGTGGTGCCCGGTGAACGCGATCTCCACGCAGTCCAGACCGGCCCGGCGGCATGCCCGCGGCGCCGGGCAGCGCAGCCGGGCGACCCGGCTGGTCCGGGGGCGGCCGGACGACCCAGCCTGGGCCCGGCCCGCGCTGCTCGGCCTGCTGCTGGCCACCGCCGTGCTCTACCTGGCCGGCCTGGGCCGCAGCGGCTACGCCAACGAGTTCTACGCCGCCGCCGTGCAGGCCGGCACGAAGAGCTGGAAGGCGTTCCTGTTCGGCTCGCTGGACTCCAGCAACTTCATCACGGTGGACAAGACCCCGGCGTCGCTGTGGGTGATGGAGCTGTCCGGCCGGATCTTCGGGTTCAGCTCGTGGAGCCTGCTCGCTCCGCAGGCGGTGCAGGGCGTGGCCGCGGTCGGCGTGCTGTACGCCACGGTCCGCCGCTGGTTCGGCGCACCGGCCGCGCTGATCGCCGGCGCCGTGCTGGCGCTCACCCCGGTGGCCACGCTGATGTTCCGCTTCGACAACCCGGATGCGCTGCTGGTGCTGGTCATGACGCTGGCCGGGTACACGATCACCCGGGCCATCGAGTCCGGCCAGACCCGCTGGGTGATGCTCACCGGGGCGCTGCTCGGCCTGGGCTACCTGACCAAAATGCTGCAGGCCTTCCTGGTGCTGCCCGCGTTCGCGCTGGCCTACCTGTGGGCCGGCCAGCCGGCGTTGGGCAAACGGATCTGGCAGTTGCTGGCCGGGGCGGCCGCGCTGGTCGTGGCGGCCGGCTGGTGGGTCGTGATCGACCTGCTCACCCCGGCCGCGGCCCGGCCGTATGTCGGCGGGTTGACGGACAACAACATCCTCCAGCTCACGTTCGGCTACAACGGGCTGGGCCTGGCTCGACGGGACCGAGAACTCGCCCGGCGGTGGCGGGGTGGGCGGCGCTGCGCGCAGGCTCGGCGAGGGGGCGGCCCGGCTGGGCGGCAGCGGGGCCCGGGCCGGCGGCCCGCCGTCCGGCGGCGGAGGCGGCGGAACTCGCTGTTCGGCGGGGCGACCGGGATCACCCGGCTGTTCCAGTCCGACATGGGCAGCCAGATCAGCTGGCTGCTGCCCGCCGCGCTGATCATGCTGGGCGCCCTGCTCTGGCTGCGCTGGCGGGCGCCGCGCACCGACCGGACCCGCGCCGCGGCCCTGCTCTGGGGCGGCTGGCTGGTGCTGACCGGGCTGGTGTTCAGCTACATGTCCGGCATCATCCATCCCTATTACACGGTGGCGCTGGCCCCGGCGATCGGTGCACTGACCGGCATCGGCGCGGTCGCGCTGTGGCGGATCCGGGACCGCTGGCCGGCCGGATCGTGCTGGCCGGGACGCTGCTGGTCACCGTGGGCTGGGCCTGGGTGCTGCTCGGCCGCAGCCTGGACTGGATGCCCTGGCTGCGGGTGGTCATCGCGGTGGCCGGCGCCGCCGCGGCGGGCCTGATCCTGGCCAGCCCCGGGCGGCAGGCCCCCTGGGGGGTGCGTACCCGGGGCGCGGCCGCCCTGGCCATCGCCCCCATCTCGCTGGCCCTGATCGCCGGGCTGGCCGGCCCGCTGGCCTACAGCATCGACACGGCGGCCACGGCGCACGGTGGCTCGATCCCGACGGCCGGCCTGACCGTGGCGGGAGCCGCCGGCGGCCCGGGCGGCGCGGGCGGATCGGGCGGCGGCTTCCCCGGCGGGACCGGGCGGCCGGGCAGCGGGACCGGCACCGGCCGGAGCGGGACCAGCCAGCCGGGCTCGGGCGAGCTGGCCGGCGGCCAGCCGGGTACCGGCCGCCCCTCCGGCGCTCAGGCTGGAACTGGTGCGCCCGGCCGTGGCACCAGCGCAGGCCGGGCCGGGCGGCGGCGGCGTCAGCAGCGCGCTGTCCCGGCTGCTGGAGTCCGGTGCGTCCGGCTACCGGTGGGCGGCGGCCACCGTCGGCTCGACCAGCGCGGCCTCGCTGGAGCTGAGCAGCGACGGGGTCCCGGTCATGGCCATCGGCGGCTTCACCGGCAGCGACCCGGCGCCCACCCTGGCCGAGTTCGAGAAGCTGGTCGCGGCGGATGAGATCCACTACTTCGTGGCCAGCGGCACCGGTGGCGGAGCCGGCGGACCGGGCGGCGGCTCCGGGTACGGGTCGCAGATCACGTCCTGGGTCGGGAAGCACTTCACGGCCCGGACCGTGGCGGGATGACCGTCTACGACCTGACCAGCGCCAAGGGTTGAGACCCCGCCGGGCGGACCCAACGGCAAAAGTGCACCCGGCCGGGGACGTCCACGCGGTCTGCTACCCGGCTCCCCGGTGCCTACACAGGGCCGCAAACTTAACTTGCAGAACCGCCACCCCACCGCGCCGTAGGCTCGGCCAATGACCAGTTCAGCCACGAAGGCCGGTGCGCGGTGCGCACCGGCCTTAGTAAGAACCAAGCACCTTCTCAGGTGTGCAGGACCCGGCTTACCTACGGGGAGTGCCTTACCTCCAGTCGCGTGGAAGGTCGAGCTGATGAACA
>CAVWSA010000021.1:0-17730 GCA_963757545.1 uncultured Actinomycetes bacterium
TCTGGTCCAGGACTGACCAGGCAGGGTGCTACCTTCGGCGCCGGGCCAGCTCACTGAGCCGGGTACCCGGACCGCAGCACGGCCATCAGGATCATGTCGTGCCAGCCGTCCGGGTACAGCTCGGCCTCACGGCGGGTGCCTTCCAGGCGGAACCCGCAAGCCAGGTAGCAGCCGATGGCCCGGCGGTTGAACGCCAGCACCTCCAGCTGCACGCGGTGCGCGCCGAGCTCGCCGAAGGCCCAGGCCAGCACCAGCCGGGTCACCTCGCGGCCCAGCCCCTGGCCGCGCAGGCTGGCCACGAACAGCCCGACCGAGTAGTCCGCCGAGTGCTGATCGGCGTTCACCCGCAGCCCGGCGCCGCCGATGCAGGCGCCCGCATGCTCGACCGCCCAGCTGTACTCGCCGGGACCGGCGGGCGGCCGGGGCGTGGTCAGGTACTCGCGGGTGTGGTAGCGGCGGCCGTCCCACTCCCGCCGCCACGACGAGCCGTACCCGTCCTCTTCCTCCGGGTCGATCGGGTAACGCAGCCGGTCATCGACATCCGGATCCTGGGATGCGCGCAGCACCACCCGGGACCCGCGCAGTGTCGGCAGGGCGGGCAGGGCGAGCCGGGCGGGCATGGTCACGACGCACGCCGCCACCGGCGCAGACCGCGCTTTGGCCGCGCCCTGAGGTGCCCGGTGCTGACCGTGCCTGCCAGCACGATGCGCAGCACCACCGGCACCGAAGGGCCCTGGCGTTCACGGATCTAGACGCTGCCGCTGCTGCGCACGGCCACGTCATCCGCGTCGATCGTGATGCCCGGCCGGGTCAGCAGCGTCAGCGTGCCGCTGCGCACGTCGAGGTCGATGTTCAGCACGGGCTGCGTGATGACCGCTTCGGTGAAGTCCAGCGTGACGTGGCCCCGGCCAACCCGCAGCACGATCCGCCGTGGCACCAGCCAGCGGCCGTCCCGCTTGTCGTTGCCGCCCTGCCGCTCGATCGTGATGCTGTCCTTGGGCTGCCCGCCGCGCCCGGCCGGCCACGGCCACGACGCCGGCCGCTGGCAGGTCGCGGCTCAGCTCGGCCAGTTCGCCCACGGTGCGCGCGGTGAGCGCCTGCTCCAGCCGCTGGTCGAGCTCTTCAGCGGTCAGCGGGCCGTCACCCGCGGCCACCCGGAGCAGCTCGGCCACCCGGTCCCGGTCCTCGTGCGACGCGCGCAGCTCAGGGTCAGCCACGGAGCTGCAGCGGCGGCGGGCGCGGCCCGCGGATCCGGCCGGCCGCCCAGGTCACCGCGGACGGGTCGGCCAGGCTGAACACCGGGATCCGGGCCAGCCAGGCCTGCAGCGCGACGCGGAGCTCCATCCGGGCCAGGTGCGAGCCGAGGCAGCGGTGAATGCCGAGGCCGAACGCGGCGTGCCGGTTGACCGCACGGTCGATGATGACCTCGTCCGCCCGGTCGAACTGGGCCGGGTCCCGGTTGGCGGCCGGGAAGGACAGCAGGATCCAGTCGTCGGCCTTCATGTCCACGCCGCGCCAGTGCACGTCCTCGGTGACCAGCCGAGCCATGGTGACCCGCGCGTAGGCACGGAGCAGCTCTTCCACCGCGGTCGGCAGCAGCCCGGGCTCGGCCACCAGCCGGGCCCCGTCGGCCAGCCTGGTGGCCAGGTGCCACAGCGACGCGCCGATCGCGCTCCACGTCGTGTCGATGCCCGCGATGAGCAGCAGCGCCATCGTGCCGACCACGTGGTCCGGGTCGAGCTTGTGCCCGCCCAGCTCCACGTCGAGCAGGTAGCTGGTCAGGTCGTCCCGCGGCCGGGCCAGGTGCTCATCGACCTGGGCCAGCAGGTACTGGAACAGCCGGTGCACCCGCTGATGCGCTCGTCCGGCGGCAGGTCGATGCCTTCCAGCAGGTCGGTCACGAACTCGCGGAACTGCGGCCCATCCTCGGGCGGGAAGCCGAGCATGTCCGCGATGACCCGGACAGGGATGTGCTGCGCGTACTCGGCGGCGGCGTCCACCACGTCCCGGCCGTCGAACGTATCGATGAGTGAGTCGCAGAATGCCCGGGTAGCGGTTCCAGCCGGCTGACCGCGGACCGGGTGAACGCGGGCAGCAGCAGCTTGCGCGCCTCGTGGTGGAACGGCGGGTCGGAGGAGATCGGCGGCGAGCCGCCCACCGGGGCCAGCTCCGGGGCGGCCGGACGTTGCTCATGATGATGGCCCGCGAGGAGAACAGGTCGGTGTCGTAGGCGATGGCCGCGACGTCCGCGTAGCGCACCGGCAGCCAGCCACCGCCGAACCGGCCGGTGTGCGCGATCGGGCAGCGCTGCCGCAGGTCGTCCTGGATCGGGTAAGGATCGGCCGACCACTCCGGCTCGAGATGGGAGAAGTCGGTCGCCCAGTCGGACACCGGCCCGGTGACGATCTCGCTCCGGACGAACTGGGACTCGTCCTCTCCGCGTCCCGGTACTCCGGGCCGAACCGGTTATCGACCGCCATCTCAGGTCTCCTCGAGCAGGTCGATGGCCCGTTCCGGGCAGTTGGCCACGGCCAGCCGGGCCGCCTTCTCCTCGCCCGGCGGCACGATCCCGTCGCCGAGCACCTGCCCGTACCCCTCGTCGTCGTCGCCGAACACGCCCGGGGCCAGGTCATAGCAGCGGCCATGCCCCTGGCAGCGCCCGGCGTCGATGTGCACCTTCACTGCGCCGCTCCCCTCAGTTCCCGGGCGATGACCAGGCGCTGGATCTGGTTGGTGCCCTCGAAGATCTGCGGCACCTTGGCCTCGCGCAGGTACCGCTCGACCGGGAAGTCCCGGGTGTACCCGGCCCCGCCGAGCACCTGGACGGCGTCAGTGGTGACCTTCATCGCCATGTCGGTGGCGACCAGCTTCGCGATCGATGCCTGGCGGCGGAACGGCAGCCCGCAGTCCCGGCGGCGGGCGGCTTCCAGGTAGGTGGCCCGGGCCGACTCCACCCCGGCGGCCATGTCGGCCACCAGGAACTCCAGCCCCTGGAAGTCGATGATCGGCCGGCCGAACTGGACCCGCTGCCGGGCGTACCGGACGGCTTCATCCAGCGCGGCCTGGGCCAGCCCGACGGCGCAGGCCGCGATGCCGAGCCGCCCCGAGTTGAGCGCGTCCAGGGCGATCTTCAGCCCGTCACCCTCGGCGCCCATCCGCCGGCTGACCGGGATTCGCGCGCCGTCCAGCCGCAGCTGGGCGGTGGGCGAGCCGGTCAGCCCCATCTTGTGCTCCAGTGGCCCCGGCTCCAGGCCAGGGGTGGCCGCGTCGGCCAGCAGGCAGCTGATCCCCCGGCTGCCGTCGTCCGGGCTGGTCCGCACCATCAGGGCGTAGAAATCGGCCACCCCGGCGTGGGTGATCCACGCCTTGGTCCCGGTGACCGAATAGCTGTCGCCGTCGCGCACCGCCCGGGTGCGCAGCGCCGCGGCGTCCGACCCGGACTCCGGCTCGGACAGCGCGTAGCCGCCGAGCAGGTCCCCGGCCAGCAGATCCGGCAGCAGCGCGTCGCACTGCTCATCCGTGCCGAACGCGGCCAGCGGATAGCAGGACATGGTGTGCACCGACAGCCCGACCGCGACCGTCATCCACGCCGTGGCCAGTTCCTCCAGGACCTGGAGGTACACCTCGTAGCTGAGCGCGCTGCCGCCCCACCGCTCCGGGTAGGGCAGGCCCAGCAGCCCGCTCTTGCCCAGCAGCCGGAACTTGTCCCGCGGGAACCGGCTGGCCGCCTCGTATTCGCTGGCTATCGGGGCCAGTTCCGCGGTGGCCAGGTCCCGGGTCAGCGCCAGCAGATCCGCGGCGTCCGTGCTGGGCAGCATCCGCTCGGCCGGCATGTGGGCCTCCCTCCGCTGGGCTCCAGGCTATGCCCGCCCAGGCCGCTCAGTCAGGCCCGGCGATAGCGCAGCACCGCTATCGGCGTGCACACCACGAGGAGCAGCCCGGACCAGGCCAGGGCCAGGCCCACGTCGCTGCCCGACCCGGCCAGCAGCGCACGGACCGCGTTGACCATCGGGGTGATCGGCTGGTGTTCGGAGAACGGTTGCAGCCAGCCTGGCATCGATTCGGCCGGCACATACGCGCTGGAGATGAAGGCGAACACGAAGGCGATCAGCGCCATGCCCTGCGCCGCCTGCGCGTTCGGCGCGAACAGGCCCATCACGATGAACACCACGGTGAACACGACCGCGTAGACCAGGCACAGGCCGAACGCGGCCAGCGCGTCCGCGGCGGTGCCGGGCAGCCGGAAGCCGAACGCGAAGCCCAGCGCGGCCGTGGTCAGGATCGACCAGGCGTTGGTGCTGGAGTCGGCGACGATCCGGCCGAGCACCAGGGACAGCCGGGGGTACCGGCAGCGAGAGCAGCCGGTCGGTGAACCCCTGGGCCCGGTCCTCGGCCACCGCGACCGCGATGCCACCGCCGGTGAACAGCACGATCGTGGCCACGTAGGCCGGCACCAGGTAGTCGACGTAGCTCTCCGAGCCGGTGTGGATGGCACCGCCGAACACGTACCTGAAGCTGAACAGGAACATGCCGGACTGAACGATGCTCATCACGCTCAGGCTGGGCGTGCGGAGGTACTTGAGCAGCGCGCGGCGGGCGACCTGCCCGGCCGCGGCGGCCACCCCGGGCGCGCGGGCCGGGCGGCTGATGGTCCCGGTCATGGTCATGGCTGGTTCCTTTCTGCGGTCAGCACCAGGAAGACCTCGTCCAGCGTCGGCCTGCGGACGCCGATCTCCTCGACGGGTATCGCCGCCTCGGCCAGGCGGCTGATCACCACGCCGAGCTGGCCGGGCCCGCCCGCGGCGGCCGCGTGGGCCCGGCGGCCGGCCCGGTCCAGCCGCGGCGTGGCCGAGGTGACCTGCTCCAGGACCCGGGCCGCCGGGTCGAGCAGCGCGGCATCGGCCACCGCCAGCTCGATCACGTCCCGGCCCACGCTGGCCTTGAGCTCGCTCAGCGTGCCGGCCGCGATGACCTTGCCGTGATCGATGACCACCACCTGGTCGGCCAGTTCGTCGGCTTCCTCCAGGTAGTGCGTGGTGAGCAGGATCCCGGTGCCGGCCGCGGCCAGGCCACGGACCGCCGCCCAGACTTCGCGCCGCCCGGCCGGGTCCAGCCCGGTGGTCGGCTCGTCCAGCAGCAGCAGCCGGGGCGCGCCGACCAGGCTGGCCCCCAGGTCCAGCCGGCGCCGCTGGCCACCGGAGTAGGTGCCGGACCGGCGGTCCGCCACCTCGTCCAGGCCGAGCTGGCTGAGCACGGCCGCGGCCGCCTGCCGGGCCGCGCGCCGTCCATGCCCGAACAGGCGCGCGGTCATCTCCAGGTTCTCCCGGCCGGTCATGGCCGGCTCGACCGCGGCGTACTGGCCGGCCAGGCCGATGTCGCGGCGGACCCGGGCCGCCTCATGCACCACGTCGTGGCCGAGCACCCGCAGCTCGCCGCGGTCCGGCCGGAGCAGGGTGGCGATGGTCCGGACGAACGTGGTCTTGCCCGCCCCGTTCGGCCCGAGGATGGCCAGTACCTGGCCGGCTGGCGGCGGTGAGCTCCAGCCCGTCCAGCGCGGTCACCTTGCCGAACGTGACGGTGAGCCCGGTCGCCTCGAGCAGCGGCACCGGCCCGCGTGGCGAGCCGGTCATGGTGGTCGTCATCTGCCACCCTCCCCAGTCGAGATAGTACGTAAGTTTCTAGTTTCCAGGCGACTATCTCACGAGAACTAGTTTCGTGGCAACTAATTACTGGGCGACGTTAACGGCCCGGCACGCGCGCAGGACTGCCCGCCCTGTTTTCCCGCGGCACTAGTGCGCCAGGAACTAGTAGAGTGAGCTGGATGGACGAGACGTTCCGCCCCTCCCCGCTCGCGGTCGCCGTGCTGAGCCTGCTGCACGCCGGGCCGCTGCACCCGTACGCGATGCAGCGCCTGATCAAGCTGTGGGGCAAGGACCGGGTGGTGAACGTGGGCCAGCGGGCCAACCTGTACAAGACGATCCGGCGGCTGGAGCAGGCCGGGCTGGTCGCCGTGCTGCACACCGAGCGGGATCAGCGTTACCCGGAACGGACCGTCTATGAGCTGACCGACGAGGGCCGGCGGCCGCCCATGACTGGCTGGCCCAGCTGGTCGCCATGCCGCGCAACGAGTTCCCGCAGTTCCCCGCGGCCTTGTCGTTCGTGATGCTGCTCGGCCCGGAGCATGCGCTGGCCGCCATGGAGCGGCGCGCCCAGGCGCTCAGCGGCAGCCTGGCCGCGATCGACGCCGACCTGGCGCAGTACTCGGGCACGCTGCCCCGGGTCACGCTGATGGATGACGAGTACCGGCGGGCCGTCACCGCCGCCGAGCTGACCTGGCTGCAGGGCGTCATCGAGGACCTGAAGGCGGGCACGCTGACCTGGAACTTCGAGATGTTCGCCGAGCTCGCCGCCGAGCTGCCCGGTGCTGACGCGCTCGGCTCGGCGCCCGGCTGACCGGGCCGCCGTGCCGGTTCCTCCATCGAATCGCCACATCACCGGCACGATGCCTGCACCGGTGCTGGATTGGCTGTCGGTGAGTGGCTGGGCAACCCGGCCCGGCCAATCGCTGCACGCCAGGAGCGCACATGCCTGTCGATTCCGACCGCCCAGCCGGGCGGCTGGCCGTGCCACGGCCAGCCGACCCCGGGGATCCCCGCTGGCGGGTCCTGCTGGAGACCCGCTGGCGGGCGAGACTCCTGGAGGTGACCGAGTTGTCGCTGGCCTACCACGACGCGGCCGCGGCGCCCGGTGCGAGAGCATCAGCCCAGGTGGCGGCGTCCAAGCGGGCGGGCGGCAGCTACGCCGGCTGCTGAACCGGGCGGTCGCCGCGCGCCGGGCGCTGGCCGATACCGAGGAAGCTCTGGTCCGGCTGGCCGCTGGTCATTTCGGCCGCTGCGAGCACTGCGCCGCGCTGATCCCGGTCGCCCAGCTGGCGCTGGAACCCGAGGCGCGGTACTGCCCGCGGTGCGCCCTGCGGCCCCTTGGGTGGCGCCGCCGCGCCCCGGCGCGGACCGGCGCTAGACCGGCTCGTCCAGCACGATCAGGTTGTGGCCCCCTGGCGGGCCGCGGCCACCTCAGGTACTGCCCGGTGGCCAGGAGTTGGCGGTGCCCGCCAGCCGCGCGGTACGCACCTGGCCTCCCCCCTGGCCGGGTCACGGATCGGGCCCCGCGCAGGCGCGGGCACCGCCTGGCCATCCTGGGGACGACTGTGCTGCCGCCCCTGCTGCCCGTTCAGCCCATGTCAGCCATGTGCAGACCGCGTGCAGCGGACGTGTGCGGGGTGTGGAGGCGGGCCACGGCTTTCTTCACCTGCCCACCACATCAGCTGCATGGCCGCTGCACCGGGTCCGGGTTACCTGGTCCTGTCGCCCTGGTCCGCGCCCCCGATGAGCGGGCCAGGGCGGCCCACCCGCGAGAAGTAGGAGCCGACATGACCGCCACGATCCAGCACCGGCTGGCCGTCCAGACCCACCGAATCTTCATCAAGGCCACCGCCGAGGAGGTCTGGGACGCGCTCACCCGGCCGGGCTGGACGCAGAAGTACGGTTTCCGCGCGGCCGTGCACTACGACATGCGCCCGGGTGGCATCTACCTGGCCTTCGCCAGCACGCCGATGCGGATGCGCGGCGCCAGCGATGTGATCATCGACGGGGAGGTCATCGCCGTCGATCGACCACACCGGCTCGTGCAGACCTGGCACGTGCTCTTCGACGACCAGGCCGCGGCCGAAACAGACACCCGCCTGACCTGGGAGATCGAGGAGAACGACCAGGGCGTGACGGCGGTGACGGTCAACCACGAGCTGGACGGTGCGCCGCGGACGGCCGACCTGGTGGCCGGCCGGGACGGCGGGCTGGCCGGCTGGACCTGGATCCTCAGCGACCTGAAGTCGCTGCTGGAAACAGCAGGCCGCTGGCCGCCTGACGGCCCTGGCCTGGGCTGGGCACCGCACCACCCAGCGGCAGAAGGAGCCGAGGTGACCACATCCGATCTCCTGGTGCTGGCGCCCTGGCTGATCTTCGGCGCCAGCCTGGGCGCGATCGGCCTCCGCCTGCTCCGGCCGGGCGGCACCGCCCGGCGGCGCCGCCGGGATACCCGGTGAGCGCACCCACCGCGGCCAGATCCCGCCATGCGGGATCATGGGATCCGGGCGGCCCACCCGGGACGGCGGCCGGGCGGGCGGGAAGGCAGGTGAGCGGTGGTGGCGGCGACGGTGCTGGTGGTGGAGGACGAGCGCAAGCTGCGCGAGCTGGTCCGCTCCTACCTGGAGCGGGCCGGGTTCACGGTACTGTCCACCGGTTCCGGCGCCGAGGCGCTCACGCTGGCCGGCTCGGCCGCGCCTGACCTGGTGGTTCTCGATCTCGGGCTGCCGGATGTGGCGGGCGAGACGGTAGCCCGCGAGCTGCGCGCGGCTGGCTCTACCCCGATCCTGATGCTGACCGCCAAGGTCACCGAGGAGGACCGGATCGCGCGGCTTGCAGCTCGGCGCGGACGATTACGTGACGAAACCGTTCAGCCCGCGCGAGCTGGTGCTCCGGGTGCAGGCCATCCTGCGCCGCGGCGCGCCCGCCGCCGGGCAGGGGGTGACCAGCTACGGGTCGGGCGCGCTGGTCATCGACGAGCCGCGGCGCCAGGTCACGGTGCGCGGCCAGCACGCCGATCTCACCCCGACGGAATGGGGCATCCTGGTCGCGCTGGCCACCGTGCCGGGCCGGGTGTACTCCCGGCTCGAGCTGATCAACCGGGTGCGCGGCTACGAGTTCGAGGGTTATCAGCGCACCGTCGACTCGCACGTGAAGAACCTGCGCCGGAAGATCGAGGCGGATCCGGGCAATCCCCGGATCGTGCAGACCGTGCTGGGCGGCGGGTACCGGCTGGGCCTGGCCCGCGATGGCTGACGAGGGCGGCCCGGCACCGGGGCCGCGCCCGCGGTGACGCGATCGGGCTCCGCCTGGCGCTGCTGTTCCTGGGCGTCGCCCTGGCCGCGATCGCCCTGCTGGCCGGGCTGACCGCGGCATTCGCCGCGGCTGACGTGTCGGCCCTGGCCGGGCGGCAGCGCAGCGAGCTGACCGCCGCCGTGGCGGTGGCCGCGGCCGCGGCGTGGGACCGGAACAACAGCTGGGCCGGCGCGGACCTGTCCCCGGTGCTGGACCTGGCCTCGCGCACCGGCGCGGACGTGCAGATCCTGGACCGCGCGGGCCATGTCGTCGCCAGCTCTCCCGGATTCGCCGCGCACGCCGCGAGATCCGCAGTTCAGCGCGCCGGCCACGGTGCGCGGTGTGCCGGTCGGGAAGGCCGTGGTCCGGTTCACCGGGGCCGGGCTCGGCCAGGCCGACCACTCCCTGCAGCTGGCCCTGCTGCGGGCCATCGCCGGTACCGCCGGGCTGGCCGCGCTGGCCGCGCTGCTGACCGGGCTGGCCGTGGCCCGGCGGATCACCCGCCCGGTGACCCGGATCATCGCGGTGACCCGCGCCATGGCGCGCGGTGACCGGGCGGCCCGGGTTGGCCCCATCAGGGCCCCCGGCGAGCTGCGCGAACTGGCCACCGCGTTCGATCAGATGGCCGATGCGCTGGACCGGCAGGAGCAGCTGCGCCGCGATCTGGTGGCCGACGTCGCGCACGAGCTGCGCACCCCGATCGCGATCCTGCAGGCGGGTCACGAGGCGCTGCTCGACGGCGTAGCCGAGCCCACCCCGGGCCAGCTGGGCTCGCTGCGCGACGAGGTGCTGCGGCTGGCCCAGATGGTCGGCGACCTGCAGACGCTGGCCGCCGCCGATGCCGCCACCCTGCGCCTCGCCCGGCAGCGCTGCGACCTGGCCGGCATCGCCGCGACCGCCGCGGACAGCCTGGCCCGCCGGTTCGAGGCGGCCGGGATCACCGTGCACCGGCAGCTGACCGCGGTGCACATCCTGGCCGACCCACGGTGGCTGCACCAGGCGGTCACCAACCTGCTCACCAACGCGCTGAAGTTCACCCCGGCCGGCGGCCAGGTGACCATCGAGGCCGGGCCGGCCGGGCCGGACGCGGTGCTCCGGATCAGCGATACCGGCCGCGGCATCCCACCCGACGAGCTGCCGCGCATCTTCGACCGGTTCTGGCGCGGCCGGGACGCCGCGCACATCTCCGGCAGCGGCATCGGCCTGTCCGTCGCGGCCGAGCTGGCTCAGGCCCACGGCGGCCAGCTGACCGCGGCCAGCCAGCCCGGGCAGGGCACCCAGCTGACACTCACCCTGCCGCGCGCCTGACCACACCGCCGCCTGCTCCCCGTTCGGGCCGGGAACGCGGGTCAGCGGGCCGTCCAGGGCCGGAGCTTGTCGGGGTTGCGGATGACCCAGATGTGCTTGATCCGGTCATCTGCCACGTCGAACGCGAACACCGTGACGGTGACGCCGTCTTGCTGCGCCACCAGGCCGGGCTGGCCGTTGACCGTCCGCTCCAGGATCGTCAGGTTGCCGGGTGCCCGGCCGGCGATATCGGCCAGGTAGCGCGCGACCTGCTCGCCGCCTTCGATCGGGCGGAGCGCGGCGGCGGCCCGGCCGCCGCCGTCGGCGATCACGGTGGCGCCGGGGTCGAGCAGGCCGATCAGGGCGCCGATGTCCTTGGCTTCCCAGGCCTGCCTGAAGTCCCGGACAAGGCCGGCCTGCTGGGCCGTGGGGGCCACGGGAGGCTGCGCGGTGCGGATGCGGCGGCGGGCTGAGGAGGCCAGCTGGCGGCACGCCGCCGGGCTGCGGCCGACGATCTCGGCTACCTCGGTGAAGGAGTAGCGGAAGACATCGTGCAGGACGAACGCGACGCGCTCGGCCGGGGTCATCGACTCGAGCACGACCAGGAAGGCCATGCTGACCGACTCGTCCAGGGTGACCCGGTCGGCCGGGTCGGCCGGGGTGCCGCCCGGCCGCCCGCTGACCCACTCCGCAGGCTCGGGCACCGGCTCGGGGATCCATTCGCCCACGTAGCGCTCCCGCCGGGCGCGTGCCGAGCGCAGCAGGTCCAGGCAGATGCGGCTGGCGACCGTGCTCAGCCAGGCGCCCGGGGATTCGATGTCTTCCTGCTGCTGCCGGGACAGGGCGTACCAGCGGGCGTAGGTCTCCTGCACGGCATCCTCGGCCTCGGCCAGCGAGCCCAGCAGCCGGTAGGCGAGATTGATCAGCTGACGCCGCTCGCTCATGATCGCGCTCAGGCCGGGGTCTGGCCGGCCGTGCGCTGGCCCGGATTGGCTGGTCATGGTCAACGACTCCCTTGATGGTATCTGCCCGCACCAGTCCGACGAGACACCGCACCAGGATGTGCGGCCGGTCAGCGGGCCGCGTAGCCGGTGGCCTTCTCGACCTCCATGCGCACCACCACGCGCACCGCACCGGGCCGGTCCGGATCGGGGTCCCGGCCGTCGTACTTCCAGGAGAGCTGGGTGTCGAGCTGCCGGCCGTGGTCCGGGCCCAGCGACACCCGGCCGCGCAGCTCGACGTAGTTCTCCGGGTCCGCCGAGTCGATCACGCTGACGCTGACCCGTGGGTCGCGCACCATATTGCGGTGCTTCACCCGGCCCTGCACGGTGGAGAACAGCAGATCGCCGCCGTCCCGGCCGACCCACACCACGGAGGTCTGCGGGCTGCCGTCGGCATTCACCGTGGCCAGCACGGCGTAGTTCTTCCCATCGACCAGCCGGATCGTCGCGTCGCTGAGCGGGATTCCCATGGGCGGCACGCTAGCAGCGCGCCCGCGGCTGTATCAGCGACCGGTCCCGCATGCTCTGTCCATCATGAAGAGCGAGGAGGCATGTGATGGCCAGAGTAATCCCGGACGTTCGTATCACCCCAGACAGCGCCACGGTCAGCGAGAACCTGGGCCTGCTCAGGGACCTCGGCGGGACCTGGCGCGGCAAGGGCTTCAACCTGATCGCCCGGCCGGACTTCCAGGGGAACGCACCGCTGTACCTGCAGCTCAACCAGACCGACGAGACGCTCACCATCGACCCGATCGGGTCGTCGATTCCGAACCGGGGGTTCGGCCAGGACGACATCGAACTGTTCGGCCTGACCTACCTGCAGAAGATCAGCGACGCCAGCACCGGCGGCGCGCTGCACATCGAGCCGGGTATCTGGGTCACCCAGCCGGAGACCGCCTACCCGCAGGAAACACCGCCGCCGGGCGGCCAGATCATCGCGCGGATGGCCACCATCCCGCACGGCAACTCGGTGCTGGCCCAGGGCGGGGCCACCCCGTTCACCGGCGCGCCCACGCTGACCTCAGCCGCGGCGCAGTACGCGTTCTCGGTGTTCCCGTCGTTCAACAGCACCCCGTTCGCGATCCCGCCGAACCCGGCCGCCCAGCCGAAGATCAATGCGGCCGGGTCCTCCGAGGAGCTGACCGCGCCGAACCTGACCCCGCCCGCCCCGCCATTCCCCGAGTACAACCTCGGCATTGCCGACTCGGCGAGCGTGCCGCGGACGCCGTTCGGCACCAGCCCGGCCGAGCCGCCGCTGCCCACCGACATCGACGGGGTGCCGATGCAGAACGTGGTGAACGACCCGGTCCTGCTGCTGCAGGCTGTGATCGACAAGCAGGTGGCGAACGGGCACAGCTTCGAGGGCGTGGCGCTCAACATCGCCACCCAGCCCACGATCACGTTCCTCACCCAGCAGAACGACCCCACCGGCCCGTCAGCCCAGGTCGCGGTGACGGACGGCGCGGGTGGCATCGAGAACATCCTGTTCCTGCTCGGTGAGGAACCGCCGGTGCCCGGCGCCACCGGTCCCAATGCGCAGACCTCGCTGGTCTACGCGACGTTCTGGATCGAGAAGGTCAGGCACCCGGGCAGGCCGTCGTTCATGCAACTGCAGTACGCGCAGATGACGATCCTGAACTTCGGCATCCTCGGCGTGCCCGCCGCCCCGGTCCTGGGCTGGCCGCACATCTCGGTCGCCACGCTGCGCAAGTCCTTCCTCTGAGCACCCGGCGTGCAGGCCTGCAGGCGGGCGGCCTAGCCGAACGTGAATGAGTAGGCCTGCACGCCGGGATCCAGGAAGGTGATCTCGAAGGTGCGCTCGGCGATCGGCCTGCGCTGCCGGACGAGCTGGTAGAGCCGCTGCTGGGCGACCGTGCCGGTGCCCTGGCCGTCCACGTCGAGGCCATGGTCCAGGCCGGGCGGCTGGCCGTCGATGAGCAGCCGGAACCGGACCGGGGCGTCCGCCGCGGCCGGGCCCATGACCAGGTGCAGATCGCGGGCGTGGAACCGGTAGGCGATCCGGCCGATGGCCGCGTTCAGCGTGCTGGCCTGGCCGTCCACCGTCCAGTCACCGGACAGCGCCCAGTGATTGAGCCGCAGCCGGACCGGGGCGGCGTAGCCGTGGCGCTGGCCCGGGACGATGCCACCGGGCGAGGTGAAGTTCTCGGTCCGCTCATGGCCGGCGTAGTTTTCCGGCGACTCCAGGTCGGCCCAGTCGGCCGCGGCTTCGACGCCCTCCGCACGCACGGACACCACGCTGCGGGCCGGGCGGTCGGCGCCCGCCCCGCTGGCCAGCAACTGCTGGATGATCAGCTCCGACTCTTCATAGTCGCCCTCGCCGAACTGGTGGTGCCGGATCCGGCCCTGCGTATCGACGAAGTACAAGGCCGGCCAGTACAGGTTCCCGAACGCGTGCCAGATCGCGTAGTCGTTGTCGGTCGCCACCGGATACCCGACCCGCATGTCCTGCACCGCCCGGCGGACGTTCCCGGCGCTGCGCTCGAACCCGAACTCCGGGGTGTGCACGCCGAGCACGACCAGGCCCTGCTCGGCGTACTTGCCGGCCCAGGCGCGGACGTACGGCAGCGAGCGGATCCAGTTGATGCAGGTATAGGTGCAGAAATCGACCAGGACGGCGTGCCCGCGCAACCCGGCCGCGGTCAGCGGCGGCGAGTTGAGCCACCCGGTGGCGCCGTCCAGCGAGGGCAGCTCACCCTCGATCGGCAGCGCGGCCGCCGCCGGCCTCATCTGCGCGCCTCCACGACCCATCAGCATCCACCGCGGCCCGGCCGGGGCACATCCTCAAGGCGGCTAATTCCACCTGGAAGGCGGTAAACCGGGGTCCAGCGCCCGTCGTCTAGTCACGGAGGGGGGCCGCACTAGGCGTGCGTGGTCCCAATGGGCAACCCGGGCAACAAGGAGAACGACATACCCATGGCCGCCACGCTTCGTGAGATCCTGCTCGCGCCAGACGTCGAGCCTGCGGTGGGCGAGGAGTGCTACCAGCTGATCGGGCAGGAGCTCGCGGACAAGTCCGGGGTTTCCGGCACCGCGCTCAAGCTCGCCTACAAGACGGTGAACACGTTCATGCCCGGCCACATCGAATTCATGGTGCGGGACCTGCTGCCGGACATGGTGGATCAGCTCGACCCGTTCTGGGCCGACTTCCGCACCTCGGGCGGGGCCGAGTTCGGCGACTACCTGACCAAGCGCGGCGACGAGGTGGCCGAGGTCCTGCTCACGGTGACCGACGCGCGCGCGGCCGCGTCCGGCCGGCCTACGGTCATCAAGGCGTACAGGAGCGTGCGCAGCAACGCCGGCAAGCACATCACGGCCGCGCTGCCCCGGGTCGGCGCGCTGGTGCAGAAGTACGCGGGGTTATCGGGGGAATTGTCGACTTAGCCGGCCGGAGCGGCTACCGTGCACGCCATGGGTAGCCCCCGCCAGCCGCCCGGGTGCTCGACTTAGCACACGGCGCGGCGCACACACACATCCTGGGCGCGCTGGCCCGGCTGCGGATCGCCGACCAGGTCGCGGACCAGCCGCGCAGCGTGGCCGACCTGGCCAGCGCGACCGGCGCGGTGCCGGACCGGCTGGACCGGCTGCTGCGCGCGGCCACCGTGCTCGGGCTGGTGCAGCGGACCGCGGACGGGATGATCACGATGACCGAGGCCGGTGCGTGCCTGCGCAGCGGCCCCGGGTCGCTGCACGATTTCGCGCTCATGCTGTCCGCGCCCGGCCAGCTCCGGCCGCTGGAATATCTCAGCGAGGCGGTGCGCGGGGGGTCGGCGGCGAACGCCGCGCTCGGCGGGCCGCTGTGGGATTACTACCGCGCCCACCCCGACGAGGGTGCGGCGTTCGCCGGGGCGATGAGCGGGGTGTCGGCGATGATCGCCGGGCAGGTGGCCGCGGCGGCGGCGGTGGCGGACAGCCGGCGCATCGTGGACGTCGGCGGCGGGCATGGCACGCTGCTGCGCGCCCTGCTGGCCACCGCGCCGCAGGCCGAAGGCGTAGTGCTCGACCTGCCCGAGGTGGTGGCCGCCGCACCGGCCGCCGGGCGCATCCAGTTCACCGGCGGCGACTTCCTGGCCAGCGTGCCCGCGGGCGGTGACGTGTACGTGCTGTGCCACGTGCTGCACGACTGGGACGACCCGGAGGCCGGGCGCATCCTGGCTGTCTGCCGCCAGGCGGCCACCCCGGCCAGCCGGCTGCTGGTCGTGGAGGCGGTGCTGGGCGACCAGCCCGGCCCGGTCATGCCGGAACTGCTCGACGTGCACATGATGGTGATGAGCGGGGGCCGGGAACGCAGCCGGGACCAGTACGGCCAGCTGCTGGCCGCGGCTGGCTGGCAGCTGGCCGAGGTGACCCTGCTGCCCAGCGGGCAGAGCCTGCTCAACGCCCGTGCCCGCTGACTGGCTTGCCCGCTGCGCGCGCCGTCAGGCTGAGCTTCAGTGCCTGGGCCAGCTGCTGATAGCCGGGCCGCGGGTCAGTGTCCGGCTCGGTGAGCAGCTGGACCACGACATGGTCCGCCCCGGCCTCCAGGTGCCGGCCGAGCTGCGCCGCGACCTCATCCGCGGTGCCGTGCGCGACCAGCGCGTCGATCAGCGCGTCGCTGCCACCGTCGCTCAGATCAGCGTCCGTCCAGCCGAACCGGCGCAGGTTGCTGGTGTAGTTGACCAGGCCGAGATACGGCTTGCGGACCCGCTCGCGGCCCAGCGCCCGGGCCGCGCCGAGGTCGGTGCCGAGCACGGCCTTCTGCTCCGGGGCGAGCAGCGGCTCCGGGCCGAGGATCTCCCGGGCCAGCCGGGTGTGCTCGGGTGGCACCAGATAGGGAATCGCCCCCGCGGTGCGGTCCCGGGCCAGCCGGAGCACCCGCGGGCCGAGCGCGGCCAGCACCAGCGCATCCCGGGGTACGCCGTCGTCCAGCAGCGTGTTGACATAGCTGGCCAGCGTCTGGTAGGGCCGCTGGTACTGCTGGGTCGCCTCCGGGTGGCCGGCGCCGACGCCGAGCACGAACCGGCCGGGATGGCGCTGCCGCACCCTGGCGAACGACCGGGCCACCTCGTGCGGGCTGTCTTTCCAGATGTTCACGATGCTGGTCGCGACGGTCAGCGTCCGGGTCGCGTCGAGAAGCTCCTCGACGGCGGCCAGGTCCCCGTCGGGGGAGCCGCCCACCCACAGCGCACCGAAACCGTACTCCTCGAGGCTGGCCGCCAGCTCACCGGTGAGCTGGTAAGCGCCCCGCCAGATCCCCCACCGTCCAAGCTGGTCCCGTAGCTGAGCCGTCACCGCAGGTCCTTCCGCTCGCCGTCGCCACTATTGGCCCAGAACTCCGGGCACCGGCCCAGTGTTCCGCCGCCCGGCCGCGGCCCGGGTGATGCTGGGGGGATGAGTGACGACATCCGCCCGTTCCGCATCGACGTCCCCGACGCCGACCTCGACGACCTGCGCGACCGGCTGCGCCGGACCCGGTGGCCGGAGCCGGAGACGGTCGGCGACTGGTCGCAGGGCATCCCGCTCGCCTACATCCGGGAGCTGTGCGACTACTGGGCCGACGACTACGACTGGCGCGCGAGCGAGGCGCGGCTGAACCGGTTCGCCGCAGTTCCGCACCGAGATCGACGGGCTCGGGATCCACTTCCTGCACGTCCGCTCGCCGCGCCGAGGACGCGCTGCCGCTCGTGATCACCCACGGCTGGCCCGGCTCGGTGGTCGAGTTCGTCAAGGTCATCGGGCCGCTCAGCGACCCGGTGCGCACGGCGGCGACCCGGCCGACGCCTTCCACGTCGTGTGCCCGTCGCTGCCCGGCTACGGGTTCAGCGGCAAACCCGACCGGCCAGGCTGGGGCGTTGCGCGTATCGCCGGCGCGTGGGCGGAGCTGATGGGACCGGCCTCGGCTACGAGCGGTACGCGGCGCAGGGCGGGGACTGGGGCGCGATCGGTGACCATGGCGCTCGGCCATCGGCCATCCGGAGCACCTCGCCGGCATCCACCTCAACATGCCGGTCGCCGCCCGGACCGCGCGACGCGTGGCGACGACCTGACCGAGCGCGGAGCAGGGCGCGCTGGCCTCGCTCGAGCACTCGACAAGGGGGATCGGGCTACTCCAAGCAGCAGTCCACGCGGCCGCAGACCCTCGGCTACGGGCTGGTCGACTCGCCCGCCGGTGCAGTGCGCCTGGATCGTGGAGAAGTTCTGGGCCTGGACCGACTGCGACGGCGACCCGGCCAACGTGCTGACCCGGGACGAGCTGCTCGACAACATGATGCTGTACTGGCTGCCCGGCACCGGGGCATCGTCGGCCCGGCTGTACTGGGAGAGCTTCCGCCGGCCGCTCCACGGGCCGGTCACGCGTGCCGGCCGGCTGCTCGATCTTCCCCAAGGAGATCTTCCGCCCGTCCCGGCGCTGGGCGGAGCAGCGGTTCCCGCGACCTGCGCTACTGGAACGAGCTCGACCGGGGCGGCCACTTCGCCGCGTTCGAGCAGCCCGAGCGTTCGTCACCGAG
>CAVWSA010000022.1:0-12631 GCA_963757545.1 uncultured Actinomycetes bacterium
CGCGCCGGTCCCGGCATAGCCATCGGCCGCGGCGTCCAGGTACCCGTCCGGCTCCGGCTGACCGGGGAAGCCGTCTCCGGGATCTTGGTAGTAGCGCGGATCCTGGTAATACCCGTCCGGCTGGTAGGCCTCCCCGGCGTAGCCGGGCTGGTCGTAGGCCCTTAGTAGGCGCTCGCCGTAACCCGGGTCGTAGTAACCGGGTCCTCGTCCTGCCCGGCCCACCCGGGCTGCTCCGGGAAGGCTGACTCCAGGCGGCGGCCGCCGGGCCGCCCCGGGGTAGTCCTCGGCCAGGAAGGACATGTCGGCTCACTCCAGCTGAACTCGGATAACGAACGTATCACGGCCCATTAGGGGAATGCGGAAAACTCCGGGTACCGCAATTGAATACTTGGCGGCAGTGTTTGCCTTGCACCTCCGGCGCGCTGGACCCGCCTCCTTCCCTCGTCGCTCGTTCCTCGCTCCTCAGTCCAGTCGGCGGCGCGCGCCTTTGGCGCACCCTTTAGTTGCCGTGCTTAATGGAGGTTTTGGCCGTTGCCTTAACCGGGTTACAGGACCCCGTCCAGCCAGTCGAACAGCACCTGGTTACGCCGCTGTGGCGCCATCGGGGCGTCGTGGAACTGGCACCCCGCCGCCGCGGTGAACTCGTGCCGCGTGGCGGCCGAGCGGAGCAGCCGCATCGTCGCGGCACCCTGGCCCGGGAACGCGGTCTCGCCCTGGTACTGGGTGACCAGCACCGGTGCGCTGATCTTCGGCAGGTAGGCCGCCGTGCCGTACTCGGCCAGTGCCCGGACCAGCGCGGAAAACGTCGGCTGGCGGAACGGGTAGCTGGCCTTGGTGAAGCTGAACCGGACGCTGGCCGGCAGCCGGGCGAAGATCTGGGCCCAGGCGCGGTCCGCCTCAGCCGGCTGGGTCCGGGCTACGCTGACCAGCTGCCCGGGCAGGTGGAACGCGGCCATGAAGTCGGACACGCCCGGGTCCAGCACCAGCGCGGCCAGCCGGTGCTCGAAGGCCGCGGCCCGGGCGGCCAGCGCGCCGCCCTGGCTCCAGCCGACCAGCGCGATGCGGTCCGGATCGACGTCCGGCCCGCCGAGCAGGTGATCCACGACCGGGGTGATGACGGCTTCCCAGTCGGGCCGGAACCCGATCCTGCGCCGGAACAGCATCGAGCCCTGCCCGGGGCCCTCGAACAGCAGGGCGTTGTAGCCGAGCGCGACTGCCTCGGCCGCGCCGTACACATACAGGCCGATGAGCTGTGCCTGGTTGCCGTTGTTGAAGATGATGGTCGGCCGCCGGGCGCCGGATGCGGTCCCGGGCGGGCGGAGCAGCCAGCCCGGCATGCTGGTCCGGCCGCACGGGATCTGCACCGGCTCGCGGCCGCTCCAGCAACCCGGCGGCCCGCACCCAGGCGTCGTTCATCGCCCGGTAGGCGGCCGCCTGCCGCCGCGGGTGGCTGGTGCCGATCGCGACGTACAGCGGGTTGGCCAGGTAGCTGGCCGCGCGCAGGAACGCGCCGCGGGCCGCGGCCCGGTTGCCCCGGTCCAGCGCGTCGTGCCCGAACCGGCTGGCCAGCCGCCCCAGGTCGCGGAACGCCCGGTAGAAACTGTCGTAGCTGTCGCCGGCCGCGTGCACGCCGGCCACGGCGGTGGCGAACTCGCCGTACTCGGCCGCCCCGTAGCCGGCCGCCCCGACGGTGAACAGCGCCTGTGCGTTCAGGTTCGGGTCGGCGAAGAACACGGCCGGGTCCCGGGCGACGGCGGGCCCGCGGGCCACGGCGGGCGGGCGGCCGGCCACCGCGGGCCGGAACACCTTCGGCACCACCAGCCCGCTGCCGGGCACGGCCCGCCGGGGGACCGCCGCCGGGTCGAGGGCCGCGGTGCCCAGGGCCGCGGCGACTCCCATGCCGATGCCGGCTGCCGCACTCATGATGTCCCCGGCCTTCCCGCCCTATACGCTAAGCCACCGCCTAACTACCCTTAGTTCCCGAACCGGTAAACCTGCCTGGACTTACCCCGCCAGGCGGTCCGGTTTCCTCACGCGCCGGAATCAGCCCGCTATCGGTTGTATTTTTAGCCTCAGCCGATTCCGACCGCTGGGGGGCGCGATGAGGACGCGGCAGGTCTTTCTGAGTCACACCTCGGATATGGCCAGGTTCCCGGCTGACCGGTCGTTCGTGCAGGCTGCCTTGGACGCGCTCGGCCGGGCCGGCCTCGTGCCGGTCAACATGCGGTACTTCGCCGCACGCGAGGGCAAGCCCGCTGACTATTGCCGACAGCGGGTCCGGAGCTGCGACATCTACGTGGCTGTTGTCGGTTTCCGCTACGGCTCCATGGTGCCGGGTGAAGCGGTGTCCTACACCGAGCTGGAGTTCCGGGAGGCCAGCCTGGCCGGGTTACCCCGGCTGGTGTTCCTGCTGGACAACGTGGCCACCCAGCCTCCCGGCCAGGCGGACACCGACCCACAGGCCGTGCTGCGGTTCCGGCAGTTGCTGCGCGAGGCCGGGCTGATTGTCCGCGGCTTCGCCACGGTAGCCGACCTGGAACTCGAAGTGTTCCACGCACTTACCGAGCTGACCCACAGCCGGGCGGAGGTAGTGCCGCGTCAATTGCCCGCCGCGGTACCCGATTTCGCGGGCCGGTCCAGTGAACTGGCCGCGCTGGGCAAGCTGATACGGAAGGCCACCGGCCGCCGCAACCGGACCGTGCTGATCTCCGCCATCCGCGGCACGGCGGGAGTAGGCAAGACCGCGCTGGCGCTGTATTGGGCGCACCAGATCGCGGACCGGTTTCCGGATGGCCAGCTCTATGTGGACTTGCGCGGTCACGACCCGTCCGGGAGCCCGGTCACGCCGGCCGAGGCGATCCGCGGGTTCCTCTTTGGTCTCGGCCTATCCGCCGAGCAGATCCCTCCCGAACCGGATGCCCAGACCGCGTTGTACCGGACCTTGCTGGCCGGCCGGAAGATGCTGATCGTCCTGGATAACGCGCACAATGCCACCCAGATCCGGCCACTGCTGCCCGGTACCGCGGGCTGTCTGGTGCTGGTCACCAGCCGCAGCAAGCTGACCAGCCTGGTCGCCGCCAACGGGGCGCACCCGCTCACGGTGGACCTGTTCAGCGACGGTGAGGCTCGTGACCTGCTGACCCGCCGTCTGGGCCGCAAGCGGGTCAGGGCCGAGCCGGAGGCGGTCGCCAAGCTCATAGATCTGTCCGCCCGGCTGCCGCTGGCGCTGAGCATTGTGGCCGCCCGGGCCGCGGCCCGGCCGCTGATGCCGCTGACTGAGCTGTCCCGTGAGCTGGCCGACGCGCAGGGCCGGCTGGACGCGCTGGACGCCGGCGACCCGGTGGCCAGCATCCGGGCCGTGTTCTCCTGGTCCTGCCAGCAGCTCAGTGAGCCGGCCGCCCGGCTGTTCCGGCTGCTCGGGCTGCACGCCGGCCCGGACGTGACGATCCCGGCCGCGGCCAGTCTGGCCGCCGTCCCGCCCGCCGAGGCCGCGGCGGCGGTGGCCGAACTGGCCGACGCGCACCTGATCGCCGAGCACGCCCCGGGCCGGTACGCGTTCCACGACCTGCTCCGCGCGTACGCGGCCGACCTGGCCCGCACCACCGACCCGGAGGAGTTGCGCCGCGAAGCGGTGCACCGGATGCTCGACCATTACCTGCACACCGCTTGCATCGGCGCCCGGCTGCTCAACCCGGCCCGGCCCCGGCTGCCGGTGGCGCCACCTGGCCCCGGGGTCAGTCCAGAGAGATTGACCGGGGCACCCAGCGCCCGGGAGTGGTTCGCCGCCGAACGCCAGGTGCTGCTGGCCGCCATCGGCCAGGCCGAGGAGGCCGGCTTCGACACCTACGCCTGGCAGCTGCCCTGGGCGGTGTGGCTGTTCTTCGACCGTGAGGGGTACTGGCACGACCAGCTCGCCATCCAGCACACGGCGATCGCGGCAGCCAAGCGGCTGGGCGACCGGGCTGCCCAGGCGCACGTCTACCGCGACCTGAGCGCCACCTACAACCGGCTCGGCTCACTGGCCGAGGCCCGCGCCAATTGCGCCAAGTCCCTTGATCTGAGCCACGAGCTCGGTGACCGGCTCGGTGAAGCGCGGGCGCACAACGACATCATGATCCTGGCCGAGCAGCAGGGCCGGCTGGCCGAAGCGCTGGGCCACGCGCAACTGGCGCTCGCGCTGTACCGCGAGGAGGGCTACGAGCCTGGCGTGGCCAAGATGCTCAACGGGGTCGGTTACATCCACGCCCAGCTCGGCGACTACCAGCAGGCACTGGAGTTCTGCCAGCAGGCGCTGCGCATGAACCGGGGCCGGAATGACCCGCTGAACGAGGCAGCCACCTGGGACAGCGTCGGTTACGTGCTGTTCCACCTGGGCCGCTTCGACGAGGCCGTCACCCATATCCGCACCGCGCTGCGCACCATCGAGGGCATGGCCAGCGGGTACTACCAGACCACCATGCTGGTCCACCTGGGCGACGCCTACGACGCCGCCGGTGACCACGACCAGGCCCGGCGGGCCTGGGAACAGGCGCTGGCCATCCTCGAGCACCTGCACCACTCCGACGCGGACCAGGTCCGGGCCCTGCTGGCCGCGCTGGGCGATACGTAGCTAACGGGAAGCCGGCAGCCGGCGGGTGGCATCGATCGACGAGGGGCGATGCCGGGATGGGCGGGCCAGCGCCGCGGTGAGCTCGTCCAGCGCGTGCACCGAATGCGCGCTGACCACCGCGTCGCAGAACGGCCACGCGGCGGCCATGCCGCCGGCCAGCGGACGGTAGTGCTCGCTCTTGGTCCGCGGGTTGACCCAGATGATCCGGTGCGCCACCCGGGACAGCCGCTGCATCTCGCGGCGCACCACGGCCGGGTCGCCGGTGTCCCAGCCGTCCGAGATGATCAGCACGACGGCGCCGCGGGCCAGGCCGGGCCGGCCCCGGGTGTCGTTGAACGTCTGCAGCGCGGCCCCGATCCGGGTCCCGCCCAGCCAGTCCGGCGCGGCCTGCCCAGCCCGGTGCAGCGCCTGCTCGGCGGACATGTGCGCGAGCGCCGGGGTGAGCCGGGTCAGCCGGGTGGCGAACGTGAACACCTCCGCCTCGGCCCCGCCGGCCGCGCAGTACAGCAGCTGCAGCATGGCCCGCGCGTACGGCTCCATCGACCCGGAGATGTCACACAGCACGATCAGCTGCCGCGGCCGCATCGCCGGCGCCCGCCGGGCCAGCCGCAGCGGGTGGCCCCCGGTGCGCCGGGCCTGGCGCAGCGTGCTGCGCAGGTCGGTGTGCCTGCCGCGGGAGGTGGGCTGCTGCCGCCGGGAGCGGCGCTGCGGCACGGCCAGGGTGAGCTTGCGCATCAGCCCGGCCAGCGCGGCCAGCTCGTCCGGGGACAGCTCGGCGAAGTCGGTGCCGGCCAGCCGTTCCGCCCGGCTGGCCAGCGCCGGGATCCCGGTCCCGTCCTCGTCCCCGGGCGCCTCGCCGTCGGCCACCGCGACCCGCTCGGTGCCACCCTGGCCATCCGCTTCCGGCCCGCCCGGCGCCGCCCCGTGTGCCCCCTGGCCAGCCAATGGCAGGCCATGCTGCTGAGCCGCCCGCGCCGCCTCGGCCAGCAGGTCATCCGGCGCTGCGCGGGCAGGCAGCGGCATACCCGGCCCGCCCGGCACCTGCTCCCGGTCCTCGCCGGTGCCGCCGAAGAATTCTGCGAACACCCGGCGCAGCGGCTCCACCTGGGCCTGCCCGGTAACCAGCGTGGCCAGCGCGCACAGGTACAGCTGGTAGCGGCTGGCCGGCCGGGCCACCAGCACCGCGGCGGCGAACCGCGCGCAGCGCGCCGGGTCGGCGGGCACGCCCGCACCGCGCAGCGCCGCGCCGAACCGCGCGGCGATCAGCGCCAGGTCGTCATTCCCCATCGCTGGCCGCGGTCGCGAACCCTGCGGCCCGGAGCACCTGCAGGTCCTCGGAATACTTCAGCACAACGCCGGCTGTCCGCTCCGCCACCGCCTCGTCGATGCGGTCTGCGCCCAGCACGACCAGCGCCTCGGCCCAGCTGATCGCCTCGGCCACCCCGGGGGGTTTGGCCAGGTCAAGCCCGCGCAGCCGGGTGATGCCGGTAGCCACCTGACTGGCCAGCGGGGCGGCCGCGGCCGGCACCCGGCGGCGGATGATGGCCGCCACCCGCTCGGTGTCCGGGTACTCGATCCAGTGGTACAGGCAGCGCCGCTTCAGCGCGTCGTGCAGGTCCCGGGTGCGGTTCGAGGTGAGCACCACGACCGGTGGATAGGCCGCCCGGCGGGTGCCCAGTTCCGGGATGGTCACCGCGGCCTCGGCCAGCAGCTCGAACAGGAACGCCTCGAACTCGTCGTCGCCCCGGTCCACCTCGTCGATGAGCAGCACGGCGGGCCGCGGGCCCGGATGGTCCAGCGCGGCCAGCAGCGGGCGGGCCAGCAGGTACTCCGCGCTGAACAGGTCGGCGTCGCGCAGTTGCTCGCCGCGGGCCTCGGCCAGCCGGATGGCCAGCAGCTGGCGCGGGTAGTTCCACTCGTACAGCGCCTCGGCGGCGGTCAGCCCTTCGTAGCACTGCAACCGGATCAGCGGCGTGTCCAGCGCGCTGGCCAGCGCCTTGGCCGCCTCGGTCTTGCCCACGCCGGGCTCGCCTTCGAGCAGGATGGGCTGGCCCATCCGGGCGGCCAGGAACAGCGCGACGCCGAGCGGGTCGTCGGCCAGGTAGCCGGTCGCGTCCAGATCGCGCATCAGCGTCGCGACGTCGGGCAGCCGTTCCACGATGCCGCCGTTCGGCATGGATTCCTGCATAACTCCATAATGCCCGGGGGGACGACCCCCCGGACCCCCCGCTCGCCGCTGCGCGCCGAACGCTCTGCCCGTCGGGGGGACGACCCCCCGGAACCCCCCGCTCGCCGCTGCGCGCCGAACGCCGACTCGGCGAGCACACGCCTTCGGCGCGCCTCGCCTCGCCAGCACAATGACGTGCTGCGAAGGCCCGAATCAGCTGGCGGCGAGATCGGTGCGGACCGGGCGGCCCTGCATGGCCGACCAGACGTTGGCCGGGGTGAGCGGCATGTCGGCGTGCCGGACGCCGAACGGGCGGAGCGCGTCCATGACCGCGTTGACCACGGCGGCGGGCGAGCCGACGGTGGCCGACTCGCCCACGCCCTTGGCCCCGACCGGGTGATGTGGGCACGGCGTGACGGTCGCGCCCAGTTCCCAGGACGGGCACTCCACCGAGGTCGGCAGCAGGTAGTCCATGAACGATCCGCCCAGGCAGTTCCCGGCGGTGTCGTACGTGATGGCCTGCATCAGCGCCATGCCGATGCCGTCGGCCAGCCCGCCGTGCAGCTGGCCCTCCACGATCATCGGGTTGATCCGGACCCCGCAATCGTCCACCGCGACGAACCGGCGCACCCGGACCTCGCCGGTGCCCGGGTCCAGGTCAACCACGCAGATGTAGGCACCGTAGGGGTAGGTGAGGTTGGGCGGGTTGTACACCGTGCCCGCGTCCAGGTGCCCGTCCACCCCGTCCGGCAGGTCCAGCCCGGAGTGCGCGGCCATCGCGATCTCGGCGATGGTGCGGCCCTGGTCCGGGTCACCGCGCACCTGCCATCGGCCGCCGGCCCACTCCAGGTCCTCCGGCGCGGCTTCCAGCATGGCCGCGGCCACGATGCGGGCCCGCTCGCGGACCTTGCGCGCAGCCACCACGGCCGCCGCCCCGGACACCGGGGTGGACCGGGAGCCGTAGGTGCCCAGGCCGAACGGGGTCCGGTCGGTGTCCCCGTGCACCACCTCGACGTCGGCCGGGGACAGCCCCAGCTCCTCGGCCACCAGCTGGGCGAACGTGGTCTCGTGGCCCTGGCCCTGGGTCTGGCAGGAGATGCCCAGCACGGCCGTGCCGGTCGGGTGCACCCGCAGGTCCGCGCCATCGGCCATGCCCAGGCCGAGGATGTCCATGTGCTTGCGCGGGCCCGACCCCCTCGGTGAAGAAGCTCAGGCCGATGCCCATGTGCTCGCCGCGGGCCCGCTTCTCCGCCTGCTCGCGGCGCAGCCCGGGGTAGCCGGCCATGTCCAGCGCGAGCTGGAGCGCCCGCGGGTAGTCCCCGGAGTCGTACTCCCAGCCGGTCGGGCCGGTGTAGGGGAACTGCTCGGGCCGGAGCAGGTTCTTCATCCGCAGCTCGGCCGGGTCCATGCCCAGCTCGGCGGCGAGCAGGTCGACCATCCGCTCGACCAGGTACACCCCTTCGGCGATGCGGAACGAGCACGAGTAGGCCACCCCACCCGGCGCCTTGTTCGTGTACACGCCGGTGACCTCGCAGTGCGCGGCCCGCAGGTCATAGGAGCCGGTGAAGATGTGGAAGAACCCGGCCGGGAACTTGGTCGGCTGGGCCGAGCCGTTGAACGCGCCGTGATCGGCCAGCACCCGGGCCCGCAGGCCAAGGATCCGGCCGTCCTGGCTGGCCGCGATCTCCCCGTGCATGTGGTAATCCCGGGCGAACGCGGTGGACATCAGGTTCTCCGACCGGTCCTCCACCCACTTGACCGGCCTGCCGGTCAGCATCGAGCCGACCACGGCGCACAGGTACCCGGGGTAGATCGGCACCTTGTTGCCGAACCCGCCGCCGATGTCCGGCGAGATGATCCGGATCTTGTGCTCGGGCAGCCCGGCCAGCAGCGCGTACATGGTGCGGTGCGCGTGCGGGGCCTGGCTGGTGCACCACACGGTGAGCTTCCCGGACACCGGGTCCAGGTCGGCCACCGTGCCGCAGGTCTCCAGCGGGGCCGGGTGCGAGCGCGGGTAGAGCATGTCCTGGCGGACGATGACGTCGGCGTCCGCGAACACCGCCCCGGTCGCCGCCTCGTCCCCGGCCGACCAGTCGAAGATGTGGTTGTCCTGCTGCCCGGCCAGGTCGTCGCGGATCACCGGGGCGCCCGGGTCCAGCGCCCGGGTGGCGTCGGCCACCACCGGCAGCGGCTCGTACTCCACGTCGATCAGCTCGAGTGCGTCCCGGGCCGCGTACGCGTCCTCGGCCACCACGAACGCCACTTCCTGGCCCTGGAACCGCACCTTGTCGGTGGCCAGCACGGCCTGCACGTCCCGGGACAGCGTCGGCATCCAGGCCAGCTGGCGTTGTTCCAGCATGGCGCCGGTGATGACGGCGCGGACCTTGGGATGCGCCTCGGCCGCGGCGGTGTCCACCGAGACGATCCGGGCGTGCGCCAGCGGGCTGCGCAGGATGACCCCGTGCAGCATCCCGGGCAGCGCGATGTCGTCGGTGAACGTGCCGAGCCCGCGCACGAACCGGGCGTCCTCCTTGCGCGGCAGCCGGCCGTATGCGGTGCTGGCCCGGGGGACGACCCCCCGCTCTGCTTCCCCGGGGGACTACCCCCGGAACCCCCGGCCCCCGCGCGTCGCTGGCTCGGAGGGGACACGGCTTCGCCGCGCCCCGCCTCGCCAGCCGAGCCCGTCATGGCTTCTCCTTAATGGCCCGTGCGCTCGCCTCATGTTCCGCTGCCCACAGCACTGACCTCACGATGTTCTCGTAGCCGGTGCACCGGCAGAGCTGGCCGGACAGCGCCTCGCGGATCTCCCCGGGAGTGGGCGACGGGTGGTGGTCGAGCAGCCAGCGGGCCGTCATCATCATGCCCGGCGTGCAGAACCCGCATTGCAGCCCGTGGCATTCGGCGAAGCCCTGCTGGACCGGGTCGAGCCGCCCGCCCGCCTCCCCTGCCCCCTTCATGGCCAGCCCCTCCACGGTGCGCACCTGGTGCCCGTCGGCCATCGCGGCCAGCACCGTGCAGGACTTCACCGGCGTGCTGTCCAGCCACACCACGCAGGCGCCGCAGTTTGATGTGTCGCAGCCCCAGTGTGAGCCGGTCAGCCGCAGCTCGTCGCGCAGGAAGTGGATCAGCAGCAGCCGCGCTTCCACGTCCCGGGTGTAGCCAGTCCCGTTGACCGTCACGGTGATCTGCACGTCAGGCGTCCCGCCCGACCCGGGACAGGGCCCGGCGCAGCGCCCGGATGGTGAGCTCCCGGGCCAGGTGGCGCTTGTAGTCGGCCGGGCCGCGCTGGTCGGACACCGGGCGGCAGTGCTCGGCCGCGATCTGGCCAGCCCGGGTGAAGCTGTTCTCGGTGGCCGGGGCGCCGCGGAGGAACTCCTCGGCCTCGGCCGCGGCGAAATGCGCCGCGCCCACCGCGGTCAGCCCGATGCCCGCGTCGGCGATGGTGGCTCCCTCGCGGTCCAGCCACAGCGCCGCGCCCACCGCGCCGACCGGCCAGTCACCCGCCCGGCGGCCCACCTTCTGGTATGCGCTGCCGCCACCAGGCCGGATCGGCACCCGGATCTCGCTGAGCAGCTCACCTGGCGCCACCACGGTCTCGTACGGCCCGGTGTGGAAGTCCCGGGCGGGTACGGTGCGGCTGCCGTCCGGATGCCGGATCACCATGGTCGCCTTGAGCGCGGCGAACGCCGCGGACAGGTCCTCGGACGGGTCGGCCTGGCACAGCGAGCCGCCGACCGTGCCCCAGTTCCGCACGATCGGGTCGGCGATGACCCGCTCCGCGTCGTGCAGGATGGCGAAGTGCTGGCCGGCCGCCGGGTCGGCCAGCAGCTCAGCGTGCCGGGCCAGCGCGCCGATCCGCAGCTCAGTGCCGGCCACCCGGATATAGCTCAGCTCGGTCAGCCCGTTGATGTCGATCAGCGTCTCCGGCTGGGCCAGCCGGAGTTTCATCATCGGGATCAGGCTGTGCCCGCCGGCCAGGATGCGCGATTCCGGGCCGAACCGGGCCAGCAGGGTGAGCGCGTGCTCCACGCTGACCGCCTTTTCGTACTCGACGTGCGCCGGGACCTGCATCCGCCCTCACCTCCTGGCTGATCCGTTCGCAGTTTACGAGCGGGCCCGCCTGGCGAGCATAATCAGACCCGTGAACGCTATTCAGGACCGGCTAACGAGCCCAGGCCGCCAGGCCTGGGCGAGCGGCCGGTGCATGTGCCGCTCGCAGGACCAGCATGACCGCCTGAATAGCGCGAACTTTATGAAGACAGAGCTATGACCCTGACTCAGCTGAACGCGTTCGTCCTGGTGGCCAGGCTGGGCTCGGTGACCTCGGCGGCCAACGCCCTCGGGGTCAGCGAGTCCGCGGTGTCCCAGGCGCTCACCGCGCTCCGCCAGCACCTCGGCGACCAGCTGGTCAGCCGCGGGCCGAGCGGCATGACGCTGACCCCGGGCGGTTCCCGGCTGCTGGCCACCGCGTCGCAGATCGTGGTGCTCGGCGCCGAGGCGCACGCCGCGGTCCGGGCGGCCCAGGGGGCACCCGAGCAGCTCCGCGTGGTGGCCACCTCCACCCTGGCCGAGTTCGTGGTCAGCCCGCTGATGGAGGCGTTCACCCGGCGGTTCGCCGGCGCCCTGGAGGTGTCCGCCGGGGTGGCGGTGAGCAACGAGATGGGCGTGCTGGTGGCCAACCGGCTGGCCGACCTGGCCATCGGGCCCGAGGTGACCAGCGACGCGGCGCTGCCCGTGGTCAGCGAGCCGGTGTTCCGGTACCGCCTGGTGGTGGTCACCGCCGGGCAGCCCCGGCTGCACGGCACCCCGCAGCAGTGGCGCTGGCTGGTCGACCCGGCCGGCACCGACCCGGGCAGTGACACCGGGCAGTTGCTGGCCGCGCTCCGGGTGCCGGACAGCATGGTCCGGGTGTTCCCCAACCAGACCGCGGCGTGGGCCGCCGCCGCGGACGGCGCCGCGTGGCCCCGGCCGTCGAGCACCTGGTCGCCCAGCAACTGCGCCGCGGCGAGCTGTCCCTGGTCGAGGTGCCCGGCGCACCGGTCAGCGCGTGCTGGCACGCGACCCTGCTGGAACGCCAGCACCGCAGCACGGCGGCCAGTTCGCTGCGCCGGTTCCTGAGCACCCCGGAAGCCATGCAGCTGATGCGCTCGCCCGCGGCCGGCGTCCCGCCATCCCGGTTCCGGCCTCCGGTCTACGTGACGATCTGGAGCTGACCGGCTCGCGCTGAACACTCTGCCGGTGCGGTGGCAATTCCCGGGTGGAGTGGGACCCGGCGCGAGGAGGACCATGGCGTCAGACGCAGAGTTGATCGCGGCGTCGCTGACCGGTGACAGCGAAGCCTTTGTCGAGGTGATCCGCAGGCCAGCATGGACAACGAAATCTGGGAGAACTCGCTCGACGCGCTCCAGGCCGGGGCCGGCGCAGCCCCAGGTCCGGGCGCGGGCGCTCCGCCTGCTGTCCACGCTGCCGGAGGTCACCGTGCGCAGCGCCGACATCAACGGGGAGGCCATGCTGACCCTCACCGCGCGGGCGCCGGCGCTGCCCGCGAACTACCAGGAGACGCTGACCATCAACGGCACCACCGGGGTGCCGATCGGGTTCGCTGGCGGCGCCCCCGGGCACCGGCCCGACGTCACGGCCACGTACCGGGTCTCCCGGGTGACGGTGGCGGCCATCGCGGCCGGCCGGTTCTGAGTCACCCTGCCGAACCCGGCCGGGCGCCGCCACGGGCCCGGCCGGGTTCCGGCTAGTTAAGCATCCCCTTATTCGCGTGTTGCCCCGTACCCGGACACAGCAGATCATGTCCGTCAAGTCCATACGGTGCCGGTAACGTCACGTATGGGACCGGACGCTGC
>CAVWSA010000023.1:0-304555 GCA_963757545.1 uncultured Actinomycetes bacterium
AGGGAATAGAACTGCTCGGCATTCTGATGTTCAAAGTCGGCGTCCATGAGGCGATTCGCCACAGCGAACCGCAGTCGACTACCATCCCTCTGCGCCCAACAGAGATAACACCGGGACTGATGATCGTCCGGCTATCCGGAGAAGGGCCTCTGTGTACCATTCAGCTTGGCGTAGGTAATATGTGGTATACGGAGCATCCTATGCATATCAATCCAACAACACTGGAAAGAGAACTCTTGCATATCACAGCCAAGCTCAATGAATTCAGCGAGGGTGGCGGGTCTGCAAGTTTTGGCATAAAGCGTCGCGAACTTCACGGAGTGGGGAGAAAGCTTTTCAAGCTTCTCCCACCTGATTTTTTGCATGAATTTGCCGAAAGGCGTTCTGAAGTCGAAAGTCTAGCCGTCAAAGGAGAAAGCCAGTTGCCCTGGGAGCTGATGGCTGACTCTGATGACGAAGCTTTTCTTGTCGATAACTTGCGTATCAGTCGCTGGTTCAATGGTTACATGCCAGCATCACACGTGTACTTGCGAAACCCCGTCTTCTCGTACACGGACCGCGTTGCTGATGCCGAAGCAGAGATAAAAGCAATCGGACAGATTTTGCATCCCGGCCAGAATCCCGCGCCGGTGGTTGAAACGGAGGAGCTCTGTCGCCGCATGGAACAGGGAGATTTTGGTGTTTTCCATTTCGCGGGTCACACTTCACACGGCGGCTCGTCGCCCGGAAGATCGCTGGTCCTAGGCGAAAACCAGACCTTCACACTTGACCTCATGGAAAATGTACCGGAAGGTTCCTTGCGCCAGGCCAGACCAGTCGTCTTCCTGAACGCATGCGGGTCCGCCAGCGGCAACACTGAGCAAACACTGTTCGATCATTGGGCCAAGCTATTTATCAAACGCGGAGCGGGTGCATTTATCGGGTCTCTTTGGAATATCAGGAGTTCCACAGCTAACAAGTTCGGCGTGGAAGTATACCGGTCCGTAAAAGATGGTTTGGCGACAACCCTCGGAGAAGCTATCCATCTGGCAAGGGTCAACTCAGGTCGCGATCTCTCAGATCCGACCCGATTGGGCTACGCCTTGTATGGGATAGACAGCGCAGAAATACACATAGATTGATTGACTGGGAGCGACTTGTGGTTTGCCGTAGAGGAGCCGGAGATAAACTGCTCGACAAGCTGGCATTGGAATGGTCTGTAAATTTGCTACGCATCCCGCGAACCGGCATCAATGTTGGTGACGTTTTCGTAGTTCACAGGAGAACCCTTATCCAGTGGGATCGGCTGGCCAGTCTTTATCAGCCTAAGCTAGAACTACCTGAACCAGAACATCAGTCAATGCCGGATATGGATCAGATCAGATCTAAGAGTTATAGCGACAGCGCCAGTATTGACGCCCTTCAAGGATTTCTTCAAGGTCTAGGTGTTCCCCCTTTGCCCCTGAACGCGGCCATCAAGGCAGCGAGGGAATCTTCAGTTTCGCTTTCCTTTAGTGTCGGCGATGTAACTCGCAAAGGGCTATTGGCGGGTGAGATAAAGAGAGAGATGAAACGCCGCTCAAGAGGATCGAGATGGGACGGCGTCAACGTAAAGCTTGAATATGTTGTCGCTCATGCTGTCTGGGAGGCAACTTCGCTCCAGATTAGGTTGGATGGGGCTGGCAAGACTGTGGGCAAGCTTTCAGCGACAATGAAAGGTGTGACAAGCACCACTGCCGGGGTTACGGTAACCCACGATTCCTCCAACACGGTTAAGTATTGCCGACAGGAACCGATCGTCTTTGGGATAGAGGTCACGAATATACGGTTCCAAGACGGAGTGCCCCAACTAAAGGACGTCCCAGATCTAAAGCCTAGGCCGGTGCGGCAATCTGCGGAGCAGGCTTCTCCGACAGCCGACGAGCCTAAAGCCGGGATCCTAATTGGCGCTAGAAACGGGAGCCCATTTATAGCGGTGGGATAGCATTGCTAAAAGTACGGGCAAAGGGCCACCGGATTTATAGGCTCTTACGCGTGCGGCGCTCCAAACCGCACTCTTCGGGCCAGCGAGTTCACAGGTCACGTCACTCCAGGAAAGGGCAGGCCGGGTCCTCACCGAGCGGGTCGCCGGTGGCGGCGTACGCGCGGGCCCGTGACCCGCCGCACAGGTCGGCGTACTCGCACCGGCCGCAGCGGCCGGTGAACCGGGCCTGCCCGGATCGCGCGCAGCACCGGGTCCCCGGTGTAGATGTCGCGCAGCGCGCGGTCCGCGGATGCTGCCCAGGCTCAGCGGGAGGAACCCGGCCGGGTAGACCTCGCCGTCGTGGGCGATGAACAGGATGCCCTTGCCGTCCCGGGTCGGCGCGGTGTGGGCGCTCGGCGGACTGCCGGGCGGGCCGAGCAGGTCCTCGAGCTCGCCGGGACAGCCGCGGTGTAGAGCGGGCTGCCCGGCGCGGGCTGGCCAGCCCGGCGGGCCGCGACCACCCGGCGGAAGAACGGGGCCTCCACGGTGCGCACCACGAACCCGTGGCGCGACGCGTCGTAGAGGAAGTGGCACACATCCTCGTGCTCGGCGGCGGACAGGGCGCGCGGTGCTGACCCCGCGGCCGACGTGGACCAGGAAGAAGACCTCCCACATGTGCGTGCCGGTCTCCGCCAGCAGCGCGGCGACGCGGGGCAGCTCGCCGACGTTGCGGCTCATCACCGTGGTGTTGACCTGGACCGTCAGCCCGGCGGCGACCAGGTCCCGGATGGCCTGCACGGTCTGCCCGAAGTGCCCGGGGATGCCGCGCACCCCGTCGTGGGTGGCCGCGCAGGCACCGTCGAGGCTGACCGAGACGGCCCGGGCCCCGCAGCCCGCGATCCGCCCGATCATGGCCGGGGTGAGCAGCGGCGTGACCGAGGGGGACAGGCAGACCGGCACGCCCAGCGAGCTCGCGTACCCGACCAGGTCGAACAGGTCGGGCCGGAGCAGGCAGTCACCGCCGGTGAAGACCAGGATCGGGTAGGGCCGCCCGAACCCGGCCACCTGATCGATCAGGGCGCGGCCCTCGTCGTGGCTGAGCTCCCCGGGCGGCGCCTCGGTCGTGGCGCTGGCGCGGCAGTGCCGGCAGGCCAGCAGGCAGGCGCCGGTCGTTTCCCAGAACACCAGCATCGGCCGCTGGCCGAAGTCCACCGGGCCCGCGGCCGGCGGGACACGCGACCGGGCTGGCGCCGGTGCGCTGATGCCTCATCGGGGCCTGGGCCGTCATCGCCGCACTGCCTCTCCTGGGTTCTGCCGTCGCGGTGCCGGCCAGCATGACCCGCCGCGCGGCCCGGGTCCCAGGGCCCTTGGTCCCCGGGGAACGGCCGTAGGACAGCCCGTCAGGCGGTGCGGAGGGCGGCATACCAGGGCGGGAGCGCCAGCAGCGAGTCCAGGACCAGCTCGGCCCCGGCCGCCAGCAGGTCCGCGGCCCTGAACGAGCCCGTCGGCCACCCCGACCGCGTGCGCGTCCGCCGCGATCGCGGCGCCCATGTCGGCCGGGGCGTCACCGACGTACACCGCCGCGCCGGCCTCCTCAGCACGGCGGCCATCTTCCGGCCGTAGACATGCGTGTAGAGGCCGCGCCCCAGCCCGCGGCGGCCGCGATGCGCGCCGAGCGAGGCGAGAGGTCGCCGGTGAGTCGCTGGACATAGAGTGCGCGGCCAGTTACCCGGCCCGCCCGATCGGCCGCGGGTCGGCCGCCCAGCCCGGCTGCGGGCTGCCGGGGCCGATCGGCTTCGGGTCGGGGCCCAGCCGCAGGTGCTGCCCACCCGGGCCGCCCATCGGCTGTGGGTCAGCGGCCCAGCCCGGCTGCGGCCCGGCCGCAGGTGCCGCAGGTGTCCCTGGCTGGCCCAGCCGCATCCTGGCTAGGTCGGCGAGTTCCTGGATCGAGTGCACGGCAGCCGCACTGCCGCATCGCGGGCATACCGCGCCCCCCTGGTCATTCTGCACGCGCTCATTGTGCGCCCCAGGCTGATCTCTGGGAAGGCCCATTCCGGCTGGTGGCGGTAGATGACGGAAGGCCGGTGCGGACGGCACAGTGGGGGGCAGGTCCGCGGCACGACTGGAGGCACATCGGTGAGCACCCCGGAGCAGACCGGGCGGGCTCGTCATCCGCTCGATCCGCTGAGTGCCGACGAGTTCCGGCAGGCCGCCGGGATCCTGCGGCGCGACCGTGGGGTCGGCCCGCGGTGGCGGTTCGCCTCGATAGAACTGCGTGAGCCGAGCAAGGACGCGCTGCTTGCGGCGCGAGCCGGGCACGCCGCTGCCCCGCGAGGCGCTGGCCGTCTGCTGGGACCGGGACAACGGCCAGGCCTACCGCGCGGTGGTGTCGCTGGACCAGCGACAGCGTGGTCACCTGGGACGCCGCTGCCCGGCGCAGCAGCCGAACATCACCGTGGACGAGTGGCACGAGTGCGACGAGATGCTGCGGGCCGACCCGGCGCTGGCCGCGGCGCTGGCCCGGCGCGGGATCACCGACCTTTCCCGGGTGCTGACCGATCTGTGGGCCTACCCGGCGGCGACCTGATCCCGCCGCGGTATCGCGGGCTGCGGCTGGGCTGGGCGGACGTCTGGTACCGGGGCAGCGAGCAGGGCAACCCGTACGCGCACCACCTCAGCGGGCTGCATCCGATCGTGGACCTCAACCGGATGGCGGTGCTGGAGATCGAGGACGGCTTCGACCCGGGGACCTCCCCCGGGCTGCCCGACGTGATGGGCGAGTACCTGCCGAAACTGATCCCCGATGCCGCTGCGGCCGAGGTCGCGCCGCTGGAGATCAGCCAGCCGGCCGGCGTTTCGTTCAGTCTCGACGGTCACATGCTGAGCTGGCAGAACTGGCAGATGCGGCTCGGCTTCAACTACCGGGAAGGGCTGGTCCTGCACACGGTCGGGCTTCCAGGATGCCGGGCGGCTGCGGCCGGTCGCGCACCGGCTGTCGTTCGCCGAGATGGTGGTGCCGTACCGGGACGCGACCGTGGATCACTACCGGCGGACCGCGTTCGACATCGGCGAGTGGGGACTCGGCTTCATGACCACCTCACTGGAACGGGGCTGCGACTGCCTGGGCGAGATCACCTACCTGGACGCGGTGGTGCACGACTCGGCCGGCGAGCCGCAGGTCATCCGGCACGCCATCTGCATCCACGAGGAAGACAGCGGCGTGCTGTGGAAGCACGTGGACCACCAGTTCGGCGCCGAGGTCCGGCGGGCCCGCCGGCTCGTGGTGTCGTTCCACGTCACCGTGGCCAACTACGAGTACCTCGTGTACTGGCGCTTCTACCAGGACGGCAACATCGAGTGCGAGGTGCGGGCCACCGGCATCATGGTCACCTCGAACTTCCCGGACGGGCAGCAGCCGCCGTACGGCACGCTGGTGGACGAGCGCACGTACGCGCCGTTCCACCAGCACTTCATCGTGGCCCGGCTGGACCTGGACGTGGACGGCCCGGACAACACGGTGTACGCGGTGGACTCGGAGCCGTGCCGGGCCAGTGAGGACGACCCGTACCAGCTCGGCCTGGTGCTGCGGCAGACGCCGCTGCGCACCGAGGCGTGAGGGGCAGCAGGACTACGACTGGCAGACCCAGCGCGGCTGGAAGGTGGTGAACGACACCACCCGCAACGGGCTGGGCACACCCGGTCGGCTACAAGCTGGTGCCCGGCGGCTGCTTCCCGCCCATGCTCGACGCCGACTCCCCGGTGCTGGAGCGCGCCCGGGCCATCGGGCACACGCTGTGGGTCACCCCGTACCACCCGGACGAGCGGTGGCCATGCGGCGAGTTCCCCACGTTCGCGCGCGGCCGACTCCGGGCTGGGCGCCTGGACCGCGCAGAACCGGTCCGATCGAGAACACCGACGTGGTGCTGTGGTACGTGTTCGGCATCCATCACCTCACCCGGCCCGAGGACTGGCCGATCATGCCGGTGGACACGGTCTCGTTCTGGCTCAAGCCGTCCGGGTTCTTCGACCGCAATCCCGCCCTCGACGTGCCGCCGGACAGCGCGTGCCAGGCGGGCCGAGCCGTAAGGATTCGGTGATCACCGGTCTGGCCAGGCCGATGCCAGCGGCCCGGCGGTAGGCTGGGCCGATGCGCCGACCTGGCCGCGACTGCCCTGCTCACGGCCGCCGCGGCGGCTCTCGGCCATACCGGGAGCTGCCGGCGCGAGCTCCGCCGCCGCGGCCAGCCCCGGCGGCCAGTCTCCGGCACCGGCTCCTGGACCGTGTACCACGGCGACCCGGCTGGCTCGGGTGACCGGCACGCTGCCCGGGCCCGGTGGACACCAGCTCCCCGGCGTGGACGTCACCCGCGCTCGACGGGCAGCTCTACGGCGAACCGCTGGTCTCCGGCGGCCGGGTCTTCGTGGCCACCGAGAACGACACGGTGTACGCGCTGTCCGCCAGCTCCGGTGAGGTCATCTGGTCCAGGCACCTGGCCACCCCGGTGCCGGCGTCGTCGCTGCCGTGCGGGGACATCAGCCCCACGGTCGGGATCACCGGCACCCCGGTGATCGACCCGGCCCGCGGCGAGATCTTCGTGGTGGCCGACGAGGAGGTGAACGGGAATCCCGCCCACGTGCTGGCCGGCCTCAGCACCGCGACCGGCGCGGTGCGGATGACCCAGAACGTGGACCCACCCGGCGCGTACACCCCCGCGCTGCTCCAGCGCACCGGGCTGACCCTGACCGACGGGCGGGTGGTGTTCGGCTACGGCGGCAACGACGGGGACTGCTCGACCTACCGGGGGCGGGTGGTGTCCGTCTCCGAGGACGGCGGCACGCCCGCGATATTCACCGTGGACGCGGCACCCGGCCAGTCCCAGGGCGCGGTCTGGATGGGCGGCGCGGCCCCGGCCGTGGACAGCCACGGGCAACGTCTGGGTCAGCGTGGGCAACGGGTCGGTGCGCAATCCGGCCCGGGCCTACGACAACAGCGACTCGGCGCTCGAACTGACCCCGCTGATGCAGCTGGAGCAGTTCTTCGCCCCCGACACCTGGGCCTCGGACAACGCCACGGACCGGGACATGTCCACCGAGCCGGCCCTGCTGCCCGACGGCCAGGTGCTGCTGGCCGGGAAATCCAGGATCGCCTTCCTGCTGGACGGGGCGCACCTGGGCGGCATCGGCGGCCAGCAGGCCAAGCTCGGGCCGGTCTGCGACGAAGACATCGACGGCGGGATGGCCACTGCCGGCAGCACCGTCTACCTGCCCTGCCTCAGCGGGATCGTCGCGGTCAGCGCGGCCGCATCCCCGCCCGGGCTGCGGCTGCTGTGGAGTTCCCGGATCGGCGGCGGGCCGCCCATCGTGGCCGGCGGCCTGGTCTGGACGATCAGCCAGGACGGCAGGCTGTACGGCATCGACGCGGCGACCGGGCAAACTGGCCGCAGCAGGCGGCTATCGGGGCGCCGGCGCGAACCACTTCCCGACGCCGAGCGCCGGAGACGGCCTGCTGCTGGCCCCGTCGGCAAGCAGGGTCGTTGCCTTCCAGACCGGCTCCGGTGGCGGGGCGGCCAGCCCGGCCGGCGGGAGCGGCGCAAGCCCAGGCAGTCAGCCGGCCGCGGGCAACCCGAACAGCTCCGGCGGCCCGCCACCCGCCGCCATCGGCGGCATCGCCGCGGGCGCCCTGATCCTGGCCGGCGGGGCCGCCTGGCTGATCTATCGCCGCCGCCGCCCGGGCAGCAGCCAGCCGCCGTCATGATCGTGGCGGAAGGCACGCGTGGTAAGCGCGGCAGGGCTCCCGTGCAGGGTGCGCTCGGCTAGAGGTCGTCTTCGCGGGAACCGGGCATGTCCCGGCGGACCGGGCCGCTGTCCTCCTCGATGGCCTCGACGTCCTCTTCGGCCGCCTCGCGGAACTCGTCGTCGTGCTCGGTGCAGCACCGGCCGGGGCCGGTAGCTCGAGCCGCCTGCTCCGCCGGCCGACGAACGCCAGCATTATCAGCAGGCCGACGATGACCAGGACGAAGATCGTGATCGCGTCACCCCAGGTGAAGCTGGACGATGACCCGGAGACTGAGCGATGGCGATGCCGCTAGCTGGGCGCCGAGCACGCTGACCGTGACGGACATCGGATGCCTCCAGACCGCACCGCCCGCGGCCGCCACACCTCCGCACCAGGGCCTGCTTTACCAATTCTAGATCCGGCCCAGGGCGGCTGCCGACTCCCGGCCAGGGCGGCCTCGGCTAGCGCAGCACCGCGGATGCCAGCCGGTCGCCGCCGTGGCACAGCCAGACAGACAGCTGGCCATCTGCCTGCTCGGTCAGCAGCTGCGGGTCGTGGCCAGGCAGCACGGGCCGGTGGTATTCCAGCTCGGCCCGGGACGGCAGCCAGTCCAGCCCGGCCAGTGCGTCCTCGACCGCGGCCCAGTGAATGCTGTTGTTGACGTGGCCCGCGGTGTCGAAGTCAGCTGGCCCGCAGCGGCCACGGCCGCGCCGAGCCGCCGAATCCGGCGGCCCCGGGTGGGACAGCCGCGCGGAGACCTGCCGTCCTCCAGTGGACGGGCCGTAGATCCGCTGGAACGTGTCGCCCAGCGGGACCGGACGGCCGTCCGCGGCGGCGATGGCCACCCAGACCGCGGTCGCCTGCACCAGGTCGCCGGCCGGTCCGGCCACCGTCGTGGTGCGCTCCGCCCAGCGCGGGCCGGTCGCCGAGCAGAACGTGCGCAGCTGGACCCGGTCGCGATGGGCCGGGTAGCCGCGCACCACGACCGAAGTCCGCCGGACCAGCCAGGTGTACGGCTCGGCCCAGCCCGCGTCGGCCAGGTCATCTTCGGCCGCCTGCTGCAGATACCGGGCCAGCGCGTCGAACCGGAGCCGCCCCGCCGGGGTGACGTCCACGCTGCGCACCACCCGCCTGGCGCGGAACAGCCGGCCGTCGGCAGGATCAGCGGTGAAGGCCGGCCCGGCGCCGGTGACCGTGGGCTGGGACATGAAAGCAGTCTCGCAAACCCGCAGGGCAAGGTACGTGCCGAACCACCAGTTACGGTCCTGCCCCGCAGCGCCTGCCGGCAGCGGCCGGAACCGCACGGGCTAGTCTCGCGGAGGAGGGACGAGACGGGACGAGGAGCCAGCATGACGCAGGCGAACAGTGCGGATATCGGCGTAACCGGCCTGGCCGTGATGGGCCGCAACCTGGCGCGCAACCTGGCCCGGCACGGTCATGTGGTCGCGCTGCACAACCGGTCGCCGGAACGCACCCGCAGCCTGGTGGCCGAGCACGGCAGCGAGGGCACGTTCGTGCCGTCCGAGTCGATGAAGGAGTTCGTGGCCAGCCTGAGCCAGCCGCGGGCGATCATCATCATGGTCAAGGCCGGCCAGCCGACCGACGCGGTGATCGACGAACTGGTCCCGCTGCTGGACGAGGGTGACATCGTCATCGACTGCGGCAACGCGCACTACATGGACACCCGGCGCCGGGAGGCCACGCTGCGCGAGCACGGCCTGCACTTCGTCGGCTGCGGCGTGTCCGGCGGCGAGGAAGGCGCGCTGAACGGCCCGAGCATCATGCCCGGCGGGTCGAAGGAGTCCTACGCCAAGCTCGGGCCGATCTTCGAGTCGATCGCCGCCCAGGTGGACGGCACGCCGTGCTGCACCCACGTCGGGCCGGATGGGGCCGGCCACTTCGTCAAGATGGTGCACAACGGCATCGAGTACGCCGACATGCAGCTCATCGCCGAGGCCTACGACCTGCTCCGGGCCGGCCTGGGCGTACCGGCCCCGCAGATCGCCGGGATCTTCCGCACCTGGAACGAGGGCGACCTGGACTCGTTCCTGATCCAGATCACCGCCGAGGTGCTGGCCCACCAGGACGCGGAGACCGGCCAGCCGTTCGTGGACATCGTGCTGGACCAGGCCGAGCAGAAGGGCACCGGCCGGTGGACGGTGCAGAGCGCGCTGGACCTCGGCATCCCGATCACCGGCATCGCCGAGGCCACGTTCGCCCGCTCGCTGTCCGGGCACGCGGACCAGCGGGCCGCGGCCCGGGAGACGTTCGGCACCGCCGTCGCGCCGCTCGGCATCACCGACCCGGAGGCGTTCACCGAGGATGTCCGGCGCGCCCTGTACGCGTCCAAGGTGGTCGCGTACGCGCAGGGCTTCGACCAGATCGCCGCGGGCAGCGCGGAGTACGGCTGGGACATCGACCGCGGCATGATGGCGACCATCTGGCGCGGCGGCTGCATCATCCGGGCCCGGTTCCTGGACCGGATCCGGGCCGCCTACGACGAGAACCCGGAGCTGCCCAGCCTGCTGGTCGCGCCGTACTTCGCGGCCGCGGTGCGGGACGGCGTGGACAGCTGGCGCCGGGTGGTGGCGCACGCCGCGACGGCCGGCATCCCGTCCCCGGCGTTCTCCTCGTCGCTGGCCTACTACGACGGGCTGCGCGCGGAGCGGCTGCCCGCGGCGCTGATCCAGGGCCTGCGGGACAACTTCGGCGCGCACACCTACCGCCGGGTGGACAAGCCGGGCACGTTCCACACCGAGTGGGCCGGGGACGGCCAGGAGCACCCGGCCTGACGCCACGGGGCCTGAGATCAAGAATTAGCAACGGGATCGGCGGGGATCGCCGCCTGTGCCCACCCGCGACACGTCATCGCTCGTATCCTGTCGGGCGTGCCTTCTCCGGTCACCCGTTCCCATCGCTGCGCTGCGGCTCCCCGTCGTGCTGGGCTGCTGCCTGCTGGCTGCCCTGACCCTGGCCGGGTGCAGCATGTTCACCCCGGCCAGCCAGCACGAGGCGCTGGGCTCACCGTCGGCATCGACAGTCAGCCGACGCCCACGCCGAGCCCGACGCCCAGCCCCAAGCCCAAGCACTGCGCCAAGATCGCGCCTGGCTTCTCCTGCGAGATGCGCAACCGGATCCACGCGGTGCAGCGGTATCTCCGCCGGTCGGGCGCGCCCGGCTCGATCGCCATCGTGCTCGACGACCGGGTCACCGGGGCGGTGTACCGGAACGTCAATGCCGACCGTGGCCTACCCGGCGGCGTCCACGATGAAGCTGGCCATGATGACCGACATCCTGCAGCGCGCCGCAGGCCGGCACGATCACGCTGACGCCGGCCGACAAGCAGGAAATGTTCCAGGCGCTGTACACCAGCAACGACGACGACGCCAACGACCTGTGGAACCAGTTCGAGGACGGCAGCTTCCTGCAGCGCATCCAGGCGTTCGGGATGAACACGGCCACGTTCACCTCGTCCGTGCCGAACTGGGGCTTCATGTACTGCTCGGCCGAGGACCTGGACAACCTGATGAACTACGTGCTCGGCCAGGCCCCGGCCAGCGTCCGCGACTACCTGGTCTACCGGCTGCAGCACGTCAGCTCGATCGACCAGCAGTGGGGCGTCTGGGGCGCCGGCCCGGAGAACCACCCGGGCAACAAGGACGGCTGGGAGCTTGACCCGCCGTGGATCACCAACACCGTCGGCTTCGCCGGGCCGAACCAGGAGTACACCCTGGCCATCATGTACAACCTGGAGGGCTACGGGGACGCGGGTGACGTCGGGTTCAACTACGGCATCAACACGCTGACCCAGATCGCGTCGATCCTGTTCCAGGGGCACCAGACCCAGCAGCCGACCGCGCAGGCCTCCGCCGTACCCTGATCATCATGACTGGTCCGGCCGCGTTCGCGGATCCACGCGCGCTGCGCGACTGCTGGCACCCGGTGGCGTTCGGCACCGATCTCACCGACAAGCCGGCGCACGCCGACCTGCTCGGCGAGCCTCTGGTGCTGTGGCGCGGCGCGAACGGCCAGCCCCGGGCCAGCCAGGATCTGTGCGTGCACCGTGGCACCGCGCTGTCGCTCGGCTGGGTCAGCGGCGACGAGCTGGTCTGCCCCTATCACGGCTGGCGGTACGGGACCGACGGCCGGTGCGTGGCCATCCCGCAGCTGGAGGACCCGTCCCGGGTGCCGGCCAAGGCCCGGATCCCGGCCTTCCGCTGCCAGGAACGGTACGGCCTGATCTGGGTGGCCCTGGACGAGCCACGCTGGCCGCTGCCCGAGGTGCCGGAACTGGAAAACGGCGAGTGGGCGGTGCTGACCGCGGGCCCGTACCGGTGGGCCTGCGACGCGGCCCGCCAGGTGGAGAACTTCACCGATCTCGGGCACTTCCCGTGGGTGCATCCGGGGCTGCTCGGCGACCCGGACCGGCCGGTGGTGCCACGGCACGAGGTGCGCACCGACGAGCACGTGCTGCATTACACGATCACCCGGCCGGAGGCGCCGAACAGCGACGACTTCCCGGTGTTCGGCAACGAGCAGGCTGGGCCGCCGCAGCGGATCAGCCGGTACGAGCTGCACCTGCCGTACACGATCGTGCTCCGGCTGGGCTGGGGCGGCGAGCGCGGCATGGTGTACTTCTTCGCGTCCCAGCCGGCCGGGACCGAGCAGTGCGCGGGCTACGTGGTGATCGGCCGGAACTACAACCTGGACCAGCCGGACCGGGTGCTGCAGGAGTTCGAGGACACCATCTTCGGCCAGGACCAGGTGGTGGTGGAGTCACAGCGGCCGGACCGGGTGCCGTTCGACCTGGCCGCCGAGCTGCACCTGAAGTTCGACGCGGTGGCGGTGGCCTACCGCAAGGCCATGCGCGGCTGCGGGCTCACCCGGTCATGAGGCGCGACGCACCTCGGCCAGCCCCGCCCCGGCCGCACTGAACTCTGCCCTCTTGACCGGCGCCCCAACGACCTGCGCTGGGCCGCAGTCACAGCCCACCTCGGCGCAGGAGATCAGGAACAGGTGCAGTTCACCGGGCAGCTGGCAGTCCGGGTCATCCGAGCAGTCGGCGGACCCGTCACAGTGCTCGATCGCGGTCCCGTGGCAGTGCTCCAGGTCCTGGCGGCACTCCGGGCAGGTTCCGCTGATCACGGCAGGCTCGGGCATCTCGGCTACCTCCGAGACTGGCCTATCACCCGGGGCCGACAGCTGGCAGCACGACAGGCCGGCCAGCGGCCAGATTGCTACGAAATCTTCCGCGGGCGCCGCTTGGGCGGCCCGGCCGAAGCGGCGCTGATCGCCTCGATGAGCTCAGGCTTGGACATCTTGGAGCGTCCCGGGATGTCCAGTTCCGCCGCCTGGGCTCAGCAGGTCCGCCTTGGACAGGCTGTCCAGCCCGGGCGGCCCGCCCTTGCCGCGCCTTCCGGCCCGCCCCGGACGGCTGCCCGGCGGTCCCGGCGCCACCCTCCCCCATCTGGGCCAGCGACCCCTCCAGCGCGGCCATCAGGTCCACCACGTTGGACTTGGGCCGCTCAGCCTCGAAGACGACCGCTTCGCCCTCCCGCTTCCGCTCGATCAGGTCCATCACCCGGGCCCGGTACGTGTTGCTGGTAGTCCTCCGGCTGCCACGGCACGGTGAGCGACTCGACCAGCTTCTTGGCCACGTCGAGTTCCCGGCCCTGGAACGTGGCGTCCTCGGGCAGCGTGTCCAGTTCCTCGCTCGGTGTCCGGATCTCGTCGGCGAAGTACATCGTCTCGAGGATCAGCACGTCGGACCCGGGCCGCACCGCGACCAGGTGCTCCTTGTCCCGCAGCACCATGGTGGCGACGCCCACTTTGCCGGTCTCAGTCCATCGCCTGCCGGAGCAGCGCGTAGGCCCGGTCAGCGCCCTTGCCCCGCGGCGCCAGGTAGTACGTGGTGCCGGAAATGCACCGGGTCGATCTCATCAAGATCGATGAAGTCGCTGATCTCGATGGTCTCCGACTTACCCGGCGCGGCCTCCTTCAGCTCCTCCCGGGTGACCACGACATATTCGCCGCCGCCCAGGTCATAGCCGCTCACGATGTCCGCGGTCGGTACTTCTTCCCCGGTGACCTCGTCCACCTTCTTGTACCGGATCCGGTGCGACGTGCCCTTGTGCAGCTGGTTGAAGTGGATCGTCTGGTCGGCGGTGGCCGGGTACAGCCCCACCGGGACACTGACCAGCCCGAAACTCAGGAACCCCGACCAGATCGACCGCGCCATGCTCCTTCTCCCAGTCCCGCCCCCGCCGGGCCGCGCCGTTGATCTTGATTCTATGCAACGGCCAGCTCACGGCTGCACGCCGAGGCCGGTAAAAGCCAAGGTCAGGCATGCCTAACGCCAGTACCGGCGACTGGGACCGGGCCGGACGCGGCCTACAGCGGCGGCTCGCTGTACCGGCGCTCCTCGTACACCTCGGGTCGTCCATCGGGCGGGTGTCACCACCCGGCGGCGCCGGGCGGTCAGCAAGGCCAGCGAGATGATCAGCGCGACGATCCCGGCGATCATCAAGATCAGGCCGATGAGCTGGACGTTGATGTAGGCGGGCGACCAGCTGATGGCGAAACGAAGAATCGCGCCGATCACGATGAGCGCGATGCTGCCGCCAATGGTCATGGCCAACTACCTCCTGGCACAGGTGGTTGCCTGGCCGGCTGGGGTCCGGCCAGGCCTCAGCCCTCCCTGCTTCCCCGGAGAACGCGACGCACACCTGCCAGGCGCCTGCGGCCCGACTTGGCATGCGTGACGTGCGGCCAGCCGTCCGTTTCGTCCCGGTTCCGCGCACCGCGCGCATGCCAAGTGGGTGGTCCACGTGCCGTCGCAGCGCGGCCGGGCGGGGTCAGGAGCGGAGGAGTTCGACTACGCGGGGCAGGTTGGGCAGGTCGGTGCTGACCGAGAACGTGGTCAGCACGGTGTCCAGCCACCTGGGAAGCTCGTCGGCGATCTTGGCCCAGGGGCCGATCAGCGCGACGTCCTCGACCATCCGGAGGGGCACGGCGGCGATCGCGCCGTTCCGGTCGCCGGCCAGGTAGCGGTCCTGGATGATCTTGGCTTCGTCCGGGTAGCCCATCCGGACGAACACCTCGTGGTGGAAGTTGACCCCACGGGCGCCCATCCCGCCGATGTACAGCGCCAGCGCGGGCCGGATCAGGTCGGCGGCCCGCTCGATGTCGTCGTCCACGATGATCCGCATCGGCCCGCCGACCACGTCGAACGTGCTGGCGTCGTGCCGGGCGCCGGGCCGGGCGAAGCCGTCGGCCAGCGCGCCGGCGTAGAAGTCGTTCATGGCCGGGGAGAAGAAGATCACGTTCCAGCCATCGGCGATCTCGGCGGCCAGGGCCACGTTCTTCGGGCCTTCGGCGCCCAGGTAGACCGGGATCTCGGTGCGGTACGGGTGCAGGATCGAGCGCAGCGGCTTGCCCAGCCCGGTCCCGCCGGACAGCGGCAGCTGGTAGTGCTTGCCGTCGTAGACGACGGGCTCGCGGCGCGCGATGACCGTGCGCATGATCTCGATGTACTCCCGGGTCCGCTCCAGCGGGCGCGGGTAGGGCTGGCCGTACCAGCCCTCGACCACCTGCGGATTGCTGGTGCCGACCCCGACGATGAGCCGGCCTCCGGTGAGATGGTCCATGGTCATCGCGGTCATGGCCAGCGTGACGGGCGGCCGGGCGGACAGCTGGGACACCGCGGTACCCAGGGTGATCCGCGACGTGCGGGATCCCCACCAGGCCAGCGGGGTCCAGGCGTCGCTGCCGTACGCTTCCGCGGTCCAGATCTGGTCGATGCCCAGCCGGTCAGCCGCTTCGAACAGCTCAGCCGCGTCCGCGGGCGGCCCGGCACTCCAGTAGCCCACGGTGGTGGAGATCCGCATGCCGCGATCCTCGCAGTGTTAGCCCGGGGGGGCGACCCCCCGGACCCCCCGATCGCCGCTTCGCGCCGAACGCCGGCTCGGCGGGAACACGCCTGCGGCGCGCCCCGCCTCCCCGGCGACCCCCTCGACGCCCCCAGAACACCGGCCCGGCGGGAACACGCCTGCGGCGCGCCCCGCCTCCCCGGCGACCCCCTCGACGCCCCCAGAACACCGACTCGGCGGGAACACGCCTGCGGCGCGCCCCGCCTCCCCGGCGCAGGGCCCAGTTACCCCAAGCCGCGGACCACGTCCGGCGTCAGGTCGGTGAGGCTGGTGAGGACCACCTGGGCCAGGGCGAGCGGCTCCGGGCCGGGCGGGTAGCGCGGGTGCGGGACGGCGATCACCTGGCAGCCGGCCGCGGCGGCCGAGCGCAGCCCGTTGGCCGAGTCCTCCACCGCGGCACAGTCCGCCGCGGGCCGACCCAGCTTGGCCGCGACCGCCAGATAGATGTCCGGGGCCGGCTTGCCGGCCTTGACCTGCTCGGTGGACATGGTGGCGGCGAAGCACGGCCGGAGGGCACTGGCGTTGAGCACGGTATCGATGAGGGTGAGCGGCGCGGAGCTGGCCAGGCCGAGCGGCCAGTGCGCGGCCAGTTGCCGGACCGCGGCCACCGCGCCGGGCATCAGCGGCAGGTGCGCGCGGTACCGGGCCGCCATCTGGCCGATGACCACGTTCGCCACCTGGTCCGGCGGGAGCCTGACGCCGAGCTCGCCGCTCAGGTAACTGGCCCACTCCCCGGTGCTCATGCCCATCAGCCGCTGCTGGGTATCCGGGGCCCACTGGCCGCCGTGCTCGGCCACCACCTGGCGGCGGACCTCCTCCCACACCGGCTCGGAGTCGATCAGCACGCCGTCCAGGTCGAATATGACAGCCTCGATCATGTCCCCACCCTGCCCAGCGGCGGGCCCGCTGGGCAAGGCGGCGCCGCCTACTCGGCCAGGGCGAACTCGCGGAGCAGGGCGGACCTGGACCGGGCCCCGACTACCTGGCGGACGACCTCACCGCCGCGGTACAGGTTCATGGTCGGCGCGAGCATGATGCCATAGGCCTGCACGGTCTGCGGGTTCTCGTCGATGTTGATCTTCACCACGTCAACCTGGCCGGCCAGGTCGCTGGCCAGCGCGTCGAGCACCGGGGCGAGCTGGCGGCACGGCGGGCACCACACCGCCCAGAACTCGACCAGGACCGGGCGGGGGTTGCGCAGCACAGCGTCGGCGAACGTCTCGTCAGTCACGGCGGTCACCGCACCTGTGCTGGTCAGGTCGGTACTCATGAGGTCAGTTCCTCCACTGGTTCGGTGATGTGCAGTGCGATGCAGTCGTCGCTGTCGCCGTGCTGGCACACCTGGACCAGGCGGCGCAGCCGGCACTGCAGCTGGGCCAGCTCGCGCATCCGGGCCGCGTTGGCGGCCAGCTTCAGCTCGGCGGCCCGGACGATCTCCGCGGTGGACCGGGCCTGGGCCGGGCCGAGCAGGTCCCGGATCTCGCCCAGGCTGAAGCCCAGCGCCCGGGCCCGGCGGATGAAGGCCAGCCGCCACCGGTCCTCCTCGGAGTACTCGCGGAACCCGGAGTGGCCCGGGGCGGGCTGGGCCAGCAGCCCGCGCCGCTGGTAAAACCGCACGGTCTCGACACCGACGCCCTCGGCGGCGGCGAACTTGCCGATCGTCAGCCCAGCCATGCTCGCGACGCTAACAGCCGTACCGGGGTACGCAGTCAACCCCGGCGGTACGCGGGCCGCCGCCCGGCGGCCGGGCCGAGCATGTGGTGCTCAGTCTGGGTTCAGACCACAATGTGCCCATGAATGCCACGGTGACCTCGGCCAGCGCGGTCGCGTCGGCGCAGCTCGCGGTGTCCGGGCTCGGTGTCCGGTTCGGCCCGCTGACCGCGCTGGATTCGATCGACCTCATGGTGCGGTCGGGCGAACTGGTCGCGCTGGCCGGTGAGAACGGCGCGGGCAAGAGCACGCTGGTGCGCTGCATCGCGGGGGACATCGCGCCGACCTCCGGGGCCATCGTGCTGGACGGCCGCCCGGTGCCGGCCGACCCGATCGGCGCCAAGCGCCGTGGCATCTCCGTGGTGTGGCAGGACCTTTCGCTGTGCGAGAACCTCGACGTGGCCTCGAACGTGCTCCTCGGCCGGGAACGGCGTGGTCAGCTGCTGTCCGACACCCGGCTGCGTACCGACGCGGCCCGCATCTTCGAGCGGCTCGGCGTGCCGCTGCATGATCCGGAGCGCTCGGTCCGGGCGCTGTCCGGCGGGCAGCGCCAGATGGTCGCGGTGGCCCGGGCCATGGTGCACCAGCCCCGGCTGCTGCTGCTCGACGAGCCCACCGCCTCGCTCGGCGTGCAGGAGTCCGGGCTGGTCGAAGAACTGATCATGCGGGTCCGTGAGCAGGGCACCACGGTGCTGCTGGCCTGCCATGACACGGCCCAGATGTTCCGGCTGGCCGACCGCATCGTGGTGCTCCGGCAGGGCCGGGTCATCGCCGAGGTGTCGCCCAGCGAGGTGCATCCGGACGACGTGGTGGCGCTGGTGTCCGGCCAGGAGGTGGACTCCTCGGCCCGGCGGCAGCTAATCCGGCTGCACGGGCTGACCGGCCGGCTGGTACTGGCCGATCCGTCCAGTAGCCTGTCGCTGATCCTGTCCGCGCTGGGCGCCGCCCTGGGCAGCGAGCGGCTGTGCATCCACCTGCTGGAGGACACGTCACTGGTCTGCGCCGCGTCGCTCGGCCTGGCGCCGCGGCTGGTGCACGCCTGGTCCCGGCTGCCGTGCGGCCCGGCGGGCGGCCCGGTCGGGCTGGCCGCCGCCGGGCAGGCCCCGGTCGTCGAGGAGAACATGCACGCCGGGCACGACCTGGGGGCCGTTCACCGAGCTGGCCAGGTCGGCCAAGGTGGCCAGCTCGTGGTCGGTGCCGGTGCTCGGCCCGGGCGGGCTGCTCGGCGTGATCACCGTGTTCCGCGCGACGGCCGGGCCGCCGCGCCGGGACGATCTCGACCTCGCCTCGCTGTACGCCGGGTACGTGGCCAGTGCGGTGGACCGCGACCGGCTGCTCGTGCAGGTGACCGCGCGGAACCGGGTGCTGGAGACGATCCGGGAGATGCTGCAGATCCTCGCCGGGCCGGTCCCGGTGGCCGAAGGGCTGGACGCGGCGCTGCAGGCGCTGCGGCGCGGGCTGGAAGCCGGCGAGGTCGCGCTGCTGGCCCAGCCGCCGGCCGGCCGGCCGGCTGCCGCGCCGCGGCGGGCCCGGCGGATCCGGCGGGCCCAGCCGCTCCGGCGGGCCCGGCCGAGCCGGCGGGTGGGGGCGGCGCCGAGTGCTCCGCGGCGGTGCGGCACGCGGCGGAGGCCGCGCTGGCCGCGCCGGGGCACGACGGCGCGGCGGTGCACTCCGCCGCCGCGCTGCGCTCCGCGGCAGGCGGCTTCCCCGGGGCACCTGGGCAGGCCGGCCGCGCCGAGCACCTGCTGTCGGTGGCCTTTCCGGCGCCGGGCGGCCGGTCCGCGCTGGTCGCCCGGTGGTGCGGGCTGCCGCCACCGGACGCGACCGCGCTGCTCGAGGACGCCGCGCACTCGCTGCGGCTGGCGCTGGAACGGGAAGCGGCCTGGTCGGCCATCCAGGAGACGGCGGCGCTGCGCCGGTCCCGGGAGCTGCAGCGCGGCTTCCTGTCCCGGCTGAGCCACGAGCTGCGCACCCCGCTGACCGCGATCAAGGGTTACGCGTCCAGCCTGCTCCAGCCCGACGTGAGCTGGGACGCGGAATCCACCCAGCGCTTCCTGACCAGGATCGCGGCTGAGTCGTCCCGGCTGGGCCGGCTGGTCAACGACCTGCTCCGGTTCTCCGCGATCGAGTCCGGGATCTTGCAGTTGCAGCGGGACTGGTGCAGCATCGCGCTGGTGCTGGACGCGGCCATCGCCTGCCTGCCGCCGGCCGACGCGGCGCTGGTGCAGGTGGACTGCGCCGACCGGCTGCCGACGATCTGGGCCGATCACGACCGGCTCGAGCAGGTCTTCGTGAACCTGCTGAACAACGCGACCAGCCACAACCCGGCCGGTACCCGGGTCACGGTCAGCGCGGCGCCGGATGGGCCGGGCGCGGTGCTGGTCATGGTGGCCGACGACGGCCCTGGGCTGCCACCCGACGTGGCGCAGGCGCCGTTCGAGCCGATGCGGCGGCGGCGCCGGGCGGCCAGTTCCGGTTCCGGTCTCGGGCTGTCCATCGCCCGCGGCATCGTGGCCGCGCACGGCGGCCGGATGGAACTGGACCAGCCGGCCCGGGGAACCTGCATCCGGATCCAGCCTGCCGGTGGAGAACCCCTCGGCCGGGGCGGCGCCCGCGGTTCCGGCAGAACCGGCTGGCCATGCCTGAGCAGGCCGGGAACACGCGGGCCCTGGTGGTCGAGGACGATCCCAACATCGTCGACCTGATCCGGTCCAACCTGGCCGTGCGCGGCTTCGACACGGTGGTGTCCCTGGACGGGCTGCGCGCGCTCAACCTGCTGGAAACCGAGGACCCGGACATCGTGCTGCTCGATCTGATGCTGCCCGAAGTGGATGGCTTCGAGCTGTGCCAGCTGATCCGCGAGCAATCGCCGGTGGCCATCATCGTGATCTCGGCCCGCGGCGGGGAGCGGGACAAGGTGACCGCGCTGAACATGGGCGCCGACGACTACCTGACCAAGCCGTTCAGCATCGAGGAACTGCTCGCCCGGATCACCGCCACGCTGCGCCGCACCCGGCCGGCCGAGGCCGCGCCGCGGGCCGCGCCCACGCTGATCACCATCGGGCAGCTGGAGATCGACCTGGCCAGCCAGCAGGTGCGCCGCAGCGGTGCGCCGGTGCATCTCACCCCGACCGAGTTCGCCCTGCTCCGCGAGCTGGCCATCAACCGCGGCAAGCTGCTCACCCACGCGCACCTGCTACGCCGGGTCTGGGGCCGGGGCTACGAGACCGAGACCGAGTACATCCGGGTCTACGTCCGCCGGCTGCGCGCCAAGCTGGAGCCGGATGGCACCGCCCCGGTGATCCTGACCCAGCCCCGGGCCGGCTACCGCATCGCCGCCGACTAACCCGGCCCCGGATAACCCGGCCCGGCCAGCCAAAGCCGCCGCACCAAACGCAGTCAAACAAATCCCGCACCCCCTGGGCACCCGCCGGCCCAGGTTGTGCGGTGAGTTGTGTCCAAATGCGTGCGCTTTCTCACCAGATAGCAACGCCCACAGATGCCGCGACAGATGCCGCGACAGATGCCGCGACAGATGCCGCATGGGTGCCGGGCCGACGCTGGGGCAGGCGGGGACTATACGCACCAGACCACGCTTTATTAATGGTTTTTTCACGGGGTTACGGAAATGTTTACGGCTCTGTTTATTGCCGTCGTCCTACTGTTTTCCCAGATAGATGGGGGGCTCGCGAAGCACGGCAGATTGACCCTGCCCCCGCAGGACCCCGATAAGTTTCCGCCACAGTGAGGTGGGTTCCCTTGCATTCAGTCACCCGTAGAGTTGCGCTGACCGCCTGCGCGGGCAGCGCGGCACTGCTCATCGCCGCCTGCGGCAGCAGCGGCGGCTCGTCATCCAGCTCGTCCAGCAGCAGCGCGGCGCCGGTCCCCCAGCTCTCGCTCAGCCAGCTGAACAACAGCCTGTCCGCCATGGCCACGCTCAAGCCGCTGGCCGCCCGCGGCAAGGGCAACGTGGCCGTGATCCTGCCGGACACGGTGTCGTCCACCCGGTACGTCGAGTTCGACGCCCCGTACCTGAAGGAGTCGTTCACCAAGGCCGGGCTCAAGACGTCGCAGTTCACCGTGCAGAACGCGCTGGGCAGCGACTCGACCCAGTTCAGCGACGCGCAGACGGCCATCACCAAGGGCGCCAGCGTGCTGGTCGTGGACCCGCTCGACTCCGGCGTCGGCGCGCACATCGAGTCCTACGCCAAGGCGCACGGCGTCACGGTCATCGACTACGACCGGCTGACCCTGGGCGGCACCCGCAAGTACTACGTCAGCTTCAACAACGTGCAGGTCGGCAAGCTGATCGGGCAGGGCCTGGTCAGCTGCGTGTCGTCCTGGGGCGTGAAGAAGCCCGCAGGTCATCGTCATGAAGGGCGCGCCGACCGACAACAACGCGACGCTGTTCGCGCAAGGGTATGACGCGGTGCTGGCGCCCAAGTTCAGCAGCGGCTGGAAGGACGTGAGCAACCCGGCCGGCACCTGGGACCCGCCGACCGCGCTCAGTGAGTTCCAGCAGCAGTACACCGCGCACAAGAACATCAACGCCGCGCTGATCCCCAACGACGAGAACGGCGCGCCGATCATCCACTACCTGCAGAACCAGGGCATCAAGCCGAAGACGTTCCCGACCACCGGCCAGGACGCCACGCTGACCGGGCTGCAGAACATCCTGACCGGCTACCAGTGCGGCACCGTGTACAAGCCGATCTACCTGGAGGCCCAGGCGGCTGCCGCGCTGGCCATGTACGTCCGGGCCGGGGTCGCGCCGCCGGCCAGCCTGCTCAACGGGACCACCACCGACACCGCAGACGAAGACCTCGGTGCAGTCGGTGCTGCTCATCCCGGAGTGGGTCACCACGGCCAACATGAACTCGACCGTGATCGCGGACAAGTTCGTGCCCGCCTCCCAGCTGTGCGCTGGCAAGTACGCGAAGGACTGCACGGCGGCGGGGATCTCCGGCTGACCGGCCGAGCCGGGACATCAGCCGGGACACCCGCGCAGTGACAGGTAGCTCGGAAGACGGAGCCCGGCCCGCGGCGGCGGGCCGGGCTCCGTCACGCAGCAGCCAGCAGCAGCAAAGGAACTGCCACCATGGACGGGCCGCTACTTCAATTGCGCGGCATCGGGAAGAACTTCGGCCCGGTGCAGGCGCTCAACGGGATCGACCTCGACATCCCGGCCGGGCAGGTCACTGCCCTGGTCGGGGACAACGGGGCGGGCAAGTCAACCCTGATCAAGACCATCTCCGGGATCTGGGAGCCGTCGCACGGCGAGATCTTCTGGCAGGGCGCAGCGGGTGCACTTCCGCACCCCGAAGGACGCCACCCAGGCCGGCATCGCCACCGTGTACCAGGACCTCGCGCTGTGCGACAACCTGGACATCGTGCAGAACATGCTGCTGGGCCACGAGGTCCGGCGGCACCTGCTGCTGGACGAGGTGACGATGGAGACCACCGCCCAGCAGACGCTCAGCGACCTGCGGGTCACCACGGTCCGCAACATCCGGCAGCCGGTCGGGTCGCTGTCCGGCGGGCAGCGGCAGGCGGTGGCGGTGGCCAAGGCGGTCATGCTGGAGGCCAAGCTCGTGATCATGGACGAGCCGACCGCCGCGCTCGGCGTGTCGCAGACCGCGCTGGTGCTCGACCTGATCACCCGGCTGGCCCGGCGCGGCATCGGGGTCATCGTGGTCTCGCACAACCTGACCGACGTGTTCCAGGTGGCCGACCGGCTGGCCGTGCTGTACCTGGGCCGGCTGGTGTCGACCGGCCCAGCCGCCGAGTACGACATCGCATCCGCCGTCAACCTGATGACCACGGGCGCCTCGCACCGGACACTCGGCGCGGACAACGGCGCCCGCCTCACGCAGAGCGGCCCAAAGAGTGGCGCGGAGGGCTGACCATTGACATCCACGAATCCCCCTACCCCAGAGCAGACCTCAGAGCAGACCGAGATCAGCAGCGACAGCGCGTTCGGCAGCGCGGAAGAACTGGCCGTGGCCACCGGGGCGCCCGCGGAACTGCTGGCCGGCTCGGTCAGCGAGTACCTGCGCATCTGGCTCAAGCAGGTCCGCAGCGGCGAGAGCGGCGCCCTGCCGGTCATCGTCGGGCTGGTCGCGATCGTGCTGTTCTTCCAGCTGAAGAACTCGCTGTTCCTGTCCGCGGGCAACCTGGTCAACCTGATGACGCAGGCCGCGTTCATCGTCACGCTGGGCATGGCCGAGGTGTTCGTGCTGCTGCTCGGCGAGATCGACCTGGCGGCCGGCTACACCGCGGCCTGCGGCGCGGTCATCGCGCTGTGGCTGGTGGACGAGAACGTGCCGTGGTGGGCGGCGGTGCTGGCCGCGCTGGCCGCCACCGCCTTCTACGGCGGTCGTGCAGGGCTTCATCATCACCCGATTGCGGCTGCCCTCGTTCGTGGTCACGCTGGCCGGATTCCTCGGCCTGTCCGGGCTGCTGCTGTTCCTGATCAACGCGAGCGGCCACTTCGGCCTGGGCGGCGTGATCAACCTGAACAGCAACGTCATCAACGACATCGAGGCAGGCGCGCTCAGCCCGGCGGCCAGCTGGATCGTGATGATCGTGCTGGTCGGCATCGCGGCCGCGATGATGTTCCTGCGCGACCGGCGGCGGCGGGTCAACGGCCTGGTCGCCCCGCCGGTCAGCATCACGCTGCTGAAGATCGCGGTGATAGCGGTGGCCGGCATCGTGGTGGTGCTGATCGGCAACACCAACCGCAGCCACACGTTCATCCCGGTGCGCGGGCTGCCCTGGGTGGTGCTGATCGTGCTGGGCATCCTGGTCGTTTACACGGTGCTGCTCGGCCGCACCCGGTTCGGCCGGTACGTGTACGCGATCGGCGGCAACGCCGAGGCGGCCCGGCGGGCCGGCGTGAACACCGCCCGGATCAGAGTCATCGCGTTCGCGCTGTGCGGCATGACCGCGGGCATCACCGGCATCATCTACGCCTCCTACCTGGGCTCGATATCCAGCAGCGTGCAGGGCGGCCAGAACGTGCTGAACGCGGTGGCGGCCGCGGTCATCGGCGGCACCAGCCTGTTCGGCGGGCGGGGCAAGATGATGGACGCGCTGCTCGGCGGGCTGGTCGTCGGCGTGATCGCGAACGGCCTGCAACTGCTCGGCCTGACCGCTACCGCCCAGCTGATGTGGACCGCGCTGGTGCTGCTGGCCGCGGTAACCGTGGACGCGCTGACCCGGCGCGGCCGCAGCAGCACCAGTTGACCGGGGCCGGGCAGCTAGCCCGCTGGGCAGGGTGAGCCGCCACAACCGCCCTGCCCAGCGCCCCGGTCCCAGCCAGGCCCTGGCTCGGTTTCCCCTCCACCGGGCCGGGGCCTGGCCGCTTACCACGCCACCCGGGCCGGGGCCGGCGGCTAACCCGTGCACCCCGGCCGGGGCCTGGCCTGCCCGCTCCGCGGCCTGGGTGATGTTTCGCACCATCCCGCCGAACACGATGCCGTGGAACGGCGCGATGGACCGCCAGTAGGCGTGCCCGGCCAGGCCGCGGGGCTGGAAGATGGCCCGCTGGCGGTAGCACGGTCTGGCCAGCCGCGTCGCGGCCCACGGACAGCTCCAGCCAGGCCAGGCCGGGTAGCTTCATCTCGGCGCGCAGCCGCAGCAGCGCCCCGGGAGTGATGGCCTCGACCCGCCAGAAGTCGAGCGCGTCCCCGGGCAGCAGGTGGCGCGGGTCGCGGCGGCCGCGGCGCAGGCCGACCCCGCCAGCCAGCCGGTCGACCAGGCCACGCAGCGCCCAGGCCGCGGGGAACGAGTACCAGCCGGTCTCCCCGCCGATGCCCTCGACGACCCGCCACAGATCGGCCGGCGCCGCCCGCACCACGCTGCTCCGGTCGTCCACGTACAGCGACCCGCCCGCCCAGGACGGGTCGCTGGGCAGCGGGTCGCTCGGCGCGCCCGGCGTGCCAGCCGAGGACCACCGGGTGGACACGTCGCCCTCCCGGGTATGCCGCAAGGCCAGCGCGATGGCTTCGTCGATGCCGCACCAGCCCGCCCGGCGGGTCGGGCACATACCTGGCGATGTCGTGCTCGGCGCAGACCACCTCGTTGCGCAGCGATTCGACCAGCGGCCTGGCCAGCCCGGCGGGCACCGGGGTGACCAGGCCCACCCACAGCGACGAGAGCCGCGGCGTCAGCAGCGGAACCGGGAGCAGCAGCCGCGGCGGCAGCCCGGCCGACCGCCGCGTACCGGCGCATCATGTCTGCGTAGGTGAGCACGTCCGGGCCGCCGATGTCGAAGCGCCGGCTGACCCGGCCGGCAGGCCCGCGCAGCCGACCAGGTAACGCAGCACGTCGTGGACGGCGATCGGCTGCAGCCGGTTCTGCACCCAGACTCGGCGTGACCATGACCGGCAGCCGCTCGGTGAGGTACCGGAGCATCTCGAACGACGCCGACCCGCTGCCGATGATCACCGCGGCCTGCACGGCGGCGGTAGGCACGCCGCTGCGCAGCAGGATCTCCCCCACCTCAGCTCGGGACCGCAGATGCGGCGACAGCTCACCGGGCGGCGCGGACACGATGCCGCCCAGGTAGACGAGCCGGCGCACGCCCGCCTGCCGCGCGGCGCCCGGCGAACACCTGAGCCGCCACGCGGTCCCGCTGCTCGAAGGCGGCCCCGGTGCCGAGCGAGTGGATCAGGTAGTACGCGACGTCCACGCCGGCCAGCGCGCGGCGCACCGCGTCCGGGTCGGCCGCGTCGGCCCGCGCCACCTCGACGTCGGCTGACCACGGCCGGTCGGTGAGCTTGCCCGGGTCGCGGGCCATGCACCGGACCTGATGGCCGGCCGCGAGCAATTCCGGGACCAGCCGGCCCCCGATGTACCCGGAGGCCCCGGTGACCAGGCAGCGCAGTGCGGCGGACATGGTTCGAGTCTTTCATCCGGTGCCGATCACGCTGTTCACCGGATAGCCCACTGGTCACAGGTTGATAACGCCAGCAAACCGGGCAAGGTGGTTGAGTCAAGGCAAACAGCGCAACGGGAGGCAGCGCCATGGCTAAGGTCACCGTCGGCCAGGAGAACGGCACCGACATCGAGATCTACTACGAGGATCACGGCAGCGGGCAGCCGGTGGTGCTCATCCACGGGTACCCGCTCAACGGGGCCTCCTGGGAGAGGCAGGCACATGTCCTGCTCGACGCCGGGTACCGGGTGATCACCTATGACCGGCGCGGCTTCGGCCAGTCCAGCCAGCCCACCATCGGCTACGACTACGACACGTTCACGGCCGACCTGAACACCCTGCTCGAGCACCTGGACCTGCGCGACATCGTGCTCGGCGGGTTCTCCATGGGCACCGGCGAGGTCACCCGCTACCTGGGCAAGTACGGCTCGGCCCGGGTCCGCAAGGCGGTGCTGATGGGCGCGATCCCGCCGTTCCTGCTCAAGACGGCGGACAACCCGGACGGCGTGGATCAGTCGGTGTTCGATGGCATCAAGGCGGCCGTCATCAAGGACCGGCCCGCCTACTTCAAGGACTTCCTGGACAACTTCTACAACGTCGACGTGCTCCGCGCGCAGGGCCGGATCAGCGAGCAGGCCTGGCAGGCCTCGTTCATCGTCGCGGTCAACGCCTCCTGGTACGCCGCGTACGCGTGCGTGGACACCTGGCTGACCGACTTCCGCGCCGACCTGCCCAAGATCGACGTTCCGGTGCTGCTCGTGCACGGCGACCAGGACCGCATCCTGCCGTACCCGAACACCGCGGCCCGGCTGCCCGGGCTGATCAAGGACCTGAAGTTCGTCACGGTCGAGGGCGGGCCGCACAATGTCGCCTGGACCCATCCGGAGGTGGTCAACCCCGCGCTGCTCGACTTCCTGGCGGACAAGTGAGCACCCGCTAACCCCTTCCTTACCCAACGCCAGCTGGTGGCCGGCGCCGTCCGCCGGCGGCCAGTGGCGCGGGGAATAGGGACCCCCCGGAGCAACGTTGCACTCGCTGTAATATTCTTAAGCGTGCAAGTTTGTACCGCACGCAAAGATGTAGTGAGCGCACAATGACACTGAGCACCACCACCGTGACCGGGGAGCCGCGCGCCTCGCTGCGCGAGCGCAAGAAGCTGGCCACCCGCCGGTCGCTCCGCCGGCACGCGCTGGACCTGGTGGCCCAGCGTGGCTTCGCCAACGTCACCGTGGAGGACATCGCCGAGGCGGCCGACGTCTCGCCGCGCACGTTCTTCAACTACTTCCCGTCCAAGGAAGCGGTGCTGTTCGGCGCCGACCCGGACCGGGCCGCGTCGCTGCGCGACCGGCTGGTGCGCGAGGCGCCCGGCGCGTCCGCCCTGGACGCGCTGCGCATCGTGATCGCCGAGGACGCCCAGGCGGTGGCCGACGAACTACGCGAGCTCGGCGGCGACCCGGTGGACTGGCTGCGCCGGATGAAGGAGGCCCGGGCCGACCCGCACCTGCGGGCGGCGCACGCGGCCCAGATGGCGCTGGTCGAACGGGCCGCCACCGAGGGGCTGGCCGAGCGGCTCGGCGCCGACCCGGACCAGGACCCTTATCCGGCCCTGCTGGCCGCCTCCGGCGCCAGCGTGTTCCGGGCCAGCATCTCGTTCTGGGCCGGTTCCGGCGGCGCGGTGCCGCTGACCCAGCTCATCGATCTGGCGTTCGGTGCGCTCGCCGACGGCCTGCCAGAAAACTGCGCATTGCGCCACGTCATGCGCAGACGCGGCGGACAGAAAGGACAACCACTGATGGCTTCCGCCACCCCCGCGCCTGGCCTGCGGCCCGCCGCCGCTCGCCGCGGACGGCACTGGCAACGGCGCCCAGCCTGGGCTGGGCCGCCGCCGCATCCTGCTCATCATCGGCGCGCTCATGCTCGGCATGCTGCTCGCCGCGCTCGACCAGACGATCGTGTCCACCGCGCTGCCGACCATCGTCGGCGACCTGCAGGGCGGCGCGCACATCGCCTGGGTGATCACCGCGTACCTGCTGGCCACCACGGTGTCCACCCCGCTCTGGGGCAAGCTGGGTGACCAGTACGGCCGGAAGATCTTCTTCCAGGCGGCCATCGTCGATCTTCGTGGTCGGCTCGATCCTGTCCGGCATCAGCACGTCCATGTTCAGCTCATCGCGTTCCGCGCGGTCCAGGGCCTGGGCAGGGGCGGCCTGATGGTCGGCGCGCAGGCCATCGTCGGCGACGTGGTCTCGCCCCGGGAACGGGGCCGCTACGTCGGGCCTGTTCGGCGCGGTCTTCGGCCTGGCCAGCGTGATCGGGCCGCTGCTCGGCGGGGTGTTCGTGGACGACCTGTCCTGGCGCTGGATCTTCTACATCAACGTGCCGATCGGCATCGTCGCGCTGGTGGTGGTGGCCAGCCAGGTGCCGGGTCACCTGGCCCGGGTGCACCACGTGATCGACTACCTGGGCTTCGTGGTGCTGTCCCTCGCGGCCACCTCGCTCATCCTGCTGACCAGCCTGGGCGGCACCACCTACCCGTGGCGGTCCGCCCCGATCTACATCCTGGGCGTGGCCGGTGTCGCTGCTGATCGGGCTGTTCGTGCTGGTCGAGCGCAGGGCGGCGGAGCCGGTGCTGCCGCTGCACTTGTTCAAGCTGCGCACGTTCTGGGTGACCAGCCTGGTCGGCTTCATCGTCGGCTTCGCGATGTTCGGCGCGATCACCTACCTGCCCGCCTTCTTCCAGGTGGTCCGGGGCATCTCGCCGACCATCTCCGGCGTGTACCTGCTGCCGCTGATGGCCGGGCTGCTGATCACCTCGATCGGCTCCGGCCAGATCATCTCGCGGACCGGCAAGTACCGGTTCTTCCCGATCGCCGGGACCGCGGTGATGACCGTGGGCTTGTTCCTGCTCTCGCTGATGGGCGTGGGCTCGTCCACGCTGCAGGACGCGCTGTACATGCTGGTGCTGGGCATGGGCATCGGCGGTGTCATGCAGGTGCTGGTGATCATCGTGCAGAACGGCGTGCCGCACAGCGAGCTGGGTGTCGCCACCTCCGGGGCCACGTTCTTCCGCTCCATCGGCGGCTCGTTCGGCACCGCGATCTTCGGGGCGATCTTCGCCAACGTGCTGGTCGGCAACCTGGCCAGGCACCTGCACGGGGTTCCCTGCCGGCCGGTTTCAGCGCGTCGGACGCCACCCCGGCGCTGCTCAAGCACCTGCCCGCGGTGGTGCACCAGGGCTTCGTGGCCGGCTACGCCGAGTCGATCCAGACCGTGTTCCTGGTCGCGGTGCCCATCGCCGCGCTGGCCTTCCTGGCGTCCTGGCTGATCCCGCAGGTGGAGCTCAAGCAGTGGCCGGAGGCGGACGCGGGCGTGCCCGAGGCGGACATGGCGGTGCCCGGCGCGACAGTCGCGGAGGCGATCCTGGACGAGGCCGGCGAGGACCCGGTGATCACCCAGGAAGCCCTGGAGCCGCAGGACGCCAGCCGCACCGATCCCTGACCGGCGGCCCGGGACATCATCCGGGGGAGGGTCTGCGGACCCTCCCCCCGTCGCGTCTGCGCTACTGGTACGCGGGCTGGAGGGCGACTTTGGCCCGCTGGTACAGGTCGGCAGGCAGCGGTCCCTGCTCCGCGATGGCCACGTTGCCGCGCAGATGGGCGAGGCTGGACGTGCCGACGATGGTGCTGGACAGCGCGGGGTGGCTGAGGGTGAAGCGGAGCACGAACTCCAGCCGCGACATGCCGTCGAGCAGCGCGTCCACGTCGGCTGACGCCCAGCGGCGCTGCCCCTCCCCGTCCGGCAGCCCGAGCGGGCCCTGCCGCCAGTCCTTATCCGTGGCCGGCCCGCCCCGGGCCGCGCCGCCCCGGATCAGCGTCCCAGCACCCGCGCTGGCCGCCGCGGTGATCAGTTCCTCGTGCTCGCGCTGCACTGCCGAGTACGGGATCTGGAACACGTCGAACACGTCCATCGCGATGTGGTCGGGCAGGTTCGGCAAGATGCCCGACATGCCGATGAACCGGAGCTTCCCCTCGTCCCGGAGCGCCTGCAGGGTCGGCACCGTGTCGTCGGCCGCCAACTGGGCCTGGCTCGGCGACATGTGCACCTGCACCAGGTCCAGCCGGTCGGTGCCGAGCCGGCGCAGGCTCTGCTCCACCCCGGCCCGGACGTTGCGCGCACTCCAGTCGTGCGGGAACGGCGGCCGGGCTCCGGGCGGCGGCGGGCCGAGCAGGCAGCCGCACTTGGAGGCCAGAAAGTACTCGTCGCGGCGGTGGCCCAGGTAGCGCCCGATGAGCTGTTCGCTGCGGCCGTAGTCGGGCGAGGTGTCGATCAAGTTGATGCCGGCGTCCAGGACCTCGTTGAGCAGCCGCGCCGGCGTCCTCATCCGCGATGGCCGGCCCATGCGGCTGGCCGCGGAGTTCCATCGCACCGTAGCCGAGGATGGTCACGTCATGCCCGGTCCGCCCGAGCGGGCGCGTCTCGATCGTCATACCGGGCACGCTATCGGCCAGCAGGATGCGGCTATCCAACTTGAGGGTGTGCGGGCCGGGGGCAACGGCCACCCTGGCTGATGTCCACCCGCGACGGAAGGCCTGCCATGCCCCAGCGACCGGTCATTGTCTTCGACGTCAACGAGACCCTGCTCGACCTGGATTCGATGAACCCCATCTTTGCCCGGATCTTCAGTGACCCGGCCGCCATGCGGCTGTGGTTCGCCGATCTGATCCTCTACTCGGAAGCGCTCACGCTGGCTGGCGTGTACGTTCCGTTCACCGACATCGGCGCGGCCGTGCTCGACATGCTGGCCTCGGCACGCGGCATCAAGATCAGCGACGCCGACGGTGCCGAGCTCACCGACCGGTTCGCCAGCATGCCACCTCATCCCGAGGTCCCCGCTGCGCTGCGACGGCTCCGCGACCATGGCTTCCGGCTGTGCACGCTCACCGACAACACGCTGGCCATCTCCGGGCGGCAGCTGGAGCAGGGCGGCATCATCGACCTGTGTACCCAGCACGGTCCGGGGCGGCGGTCCGGCTAGCCACCGAGATGCGCCGCGGCCACCCGCTTCGGCACGACCATGCGCCACGCGTCAGTGACGAACTCACGCATCTCGGCCAGCGCTGAGCGCGGCCATCCGGGCGTCGATCCACTGGTACCGCGCGTCGCTGGCCCGCTCCAGCAGGAACCGGTCCGGCTCGGCCGCGATGAGCGCGGCGCGCTCCTCCCGCGGGAAGCCGAAGCCCAGGATCGTCTCGTCCCGGGACAGCGCCGCGTACACGATCCGGCCGACCCGGAACTTGACCCGGTCGTAGATCAGGTGCTCTTCGGTACGCGGCAGTGACATGGCCACTGCCCGCACGTCCGCCACGGTCACCATGGCCCGATTCTCGTGCCCGGGTCGGACAGTTCTGCGCCCGGCCACCGGGTGGTGACCGGGCGCAGGCTGGTGCGACGGTGATCTGTTACTTCAGGCTGACCGGGCCACTCGCGTTGATCACCTGATGGAAGGCGACCGGTGGCTTGCTCTGCGAGCACTTGCCGCCGGAGCGTGCCCCGACGGCCAGGATGCTCAGCCGGTAGTGGCCATGGCCACTGATCCCGGCGTACTTGCCGGTCCCGCCGGTGATCCGGTAGGTGCCGCGCTGGTTGACGGTGAGCAGGCAGGTCTTCGGGTTCACGGACTGCGGGCCCTGTGCCGTTCGAGTGGTGCACCCGGATCGTCCCGTTCGAAAACACGAACATGTCCACATTGTTCGACACCTGGTGGTCGACCGCCGCGCCGGTGAAGACACCGAAGGCGATGACGCTGCTGGTCGTCGCCGTGGCCGACGTGCTCATCAGCTGGAAGTTCTCGGTCCCGGCGGGCCCGCGGAATGGGTGCTCGCGGCGGCGATCCCGGCCCCGCCCACGGCGGCGGTGGCCGCGGCGGCAGCGATGGTGGCGGCGGTGATGGTCTTGCGCATGTCTCAGTCCCCCTGTGGTGCATGTGCGGCCGGCCGCGCGCCACCGGCGCGGCGGGCCGGCCAGCGGATATCACAGTCCACATTGCCGAAGACGGCCCGGCCGCACATCGGCTGTAACGCGTAGTCAAGCCTCCGGCAAGTTGATTACGCCACGGCCGCCCGTGCCTGCCCCCGTGTCGCTCTCGGCCCTGTCAGTCCGCATGCTTTTCTTCCCCTTCTATATCAATGGCTATAGTCGGGAAATTGGAGTGGTGGCTGCCGTGTGGTATTGCCGACTTTTCTTAGGGGCGCTATAGACATCGGCTGCGTCTTGCCTATATTTAAGCGTAGCTTTCTAGGGAATTAAGCATGCCCGTCACCGGGGAGAAAGTGGGAGCCAGCCGATGAGCCTGAACCCGTACATCGTCCTGGGCAGCGCGGTGGTCGGGCTGCTCGTCGGCCTCACCGGAGCCGGCGGCGGCGCCCTGATGACGCCGATGCTGATCCTGCTGTTCGGGGTGAAGCCGTCCGCGGCCATCTCCAGCGACCTGGTCGCCGCGGTGCTGATGCGGCCCGTCGGCGCCGCGGTGCACCTGCGCAAGGGCACGGTGAACCTGCGCCTGGTCGGCTGGATGGTGATCGGCTCGGTGCCGGCCGCGTTCCTCGGCGCGTACTTCCTGCACCTGCTGGGCGGCAGCTCGGCCCAGCAGAAGCACGTCGAGGTCGCGCTGGGCGCGGCGCTGCTGGTCGGCGCGGCCGCCATGGTGTTCCGCTACATCCTGGACCGCAGATCCGGCAACCAGCGGACCGGCACCGTGCACAAGATCAACGTGCGGCCCATCCCGACCGTGCTGATCGGTGTGATCGGCGGGGTCATCGTGGGCATGACCTCGGTCGGCTCCGGATCGCTGATGATCGTGCTGCTGCTCTTCCTCTACCCGCTGCTCAGCGCGGGGCAGCTGGTCGGCACCGACCTGACCCAGGCGGTCCCGCTCACCGCGGCGGCCGCGCTCGGCGCGCTGGTCTTCGGCACCGTCGCAGTTCGGGGTGACCGCGTCGATCGTGCTCGGCAGCGTGCCCGCCGTGCTGATCGGCTCGTTCCTGTCGTCCCGCGCCCCGGACCGGTACATCCGGCCGATCATCACGTTCGTCATCTTCGCGTCCGGGCTGAAGTACATCGGGGTCGGCACCACGACGCTGGGCTGGATCCTGTGCCTGGTCCTGCTGGGCGGCGCGGTCTACTGGCTGGGCCGGGTGCAGCCCTGGCGGAACGGCTGGCGGCCCGCACTGGCCACCGCGGCGACGGCCAACGGCCAGGCCAGCAGCGGGACGACTGGGCAGCGCAGCGCAGCGGCGAACAGGGCGGCCAGCGAGCCGGACGGGCGGCCAGCGAGCCGAACGGGCACCGCGGCGCGCTGGACGAGCCGGACAGCCGGCCGCGGGCGGGCTGACCCGACCCGCCCGCGGCTAACTCGCTGCTGATGACCCGGGCCAGGCCTGGCCGGCGGACCGCGATCAGGCCCATGATCAGCGCGAGCAGCACCGCCGCGCCCGCCGTCGTCCAGCCGAGGCCGACCCGGTCGATGAGCGGCCCCTGCACCAGCGAGCCGACCGGGTAGGCGACGCCGAGCGCGACCAGGAAGAAGCTGAGCACCCGGCCCCGGTAGGCCTGCGGTGCGCGCAGCTGGACCAGGGTGGACAGCCCGGACAGCACGCCGAGGTACACCAGGCCGACCACGAACAGGGTGGCCGCACCCTGCCACGGCGTGCGCGAAGCGCTGTAGCCGATGAGCACCATCGGGAGCAGCACCAGGCTGGCCGCGAGCACCCGGCCGCGGCCCAGCCGGGCGGCCAGCGGGGCCAGGCACAGCGCGCCGAGCACCGCACCGGTTCCCTGCGCCGTGGTGAGCAGCGCGGTGCACTGGGCGACTGCCCGCGCGCCACCGTGCGCCAGGTGATGGGCCATCACCGGGACCAGCGCGATGAACGGCGAGGCCAGGAACGCCACCAGCGCGATCGTGCCGATGGCGGCGCGGCAGGATGGCTCCGCCCGGGCCGCGGCGTACCCGGACCGGAGCGAGGTCAGCAGGCCGGGCTGGCCGCCCGGCGGAGCCAGCCGGACGAAACCGAGCGCCAGCACCACGGCCAGGAACGAGGCCGCGTTGGCTACGAAGGCCACCGGGTAGCCGAAGCGCCGCCACCGTCGCACCGGCCAGGGCAGGCCCGGCGATCCGGCCGAGGTTGAACTCGGCCGAGTTGAGCGAGACGGCGGCCAGGAACTCGGACGGCGGCACCAGGTCGGGCAGGATGGCCTGCTGGAACGGCCCGATCAGCGCACTCGCCGCACCCTGCACGGTGACCAGGGCGACGAGCGCGGCCGGGCTGGACCGGCCCGCCGCGACCAGCACGGCCAGCGCCAGCGCGGTCGCCGCCGCGGCCAGGTTGCCGATGACCAGCACCGGGCGCCGGGGCAGCCGGTCGGCCAGCGCGCCGCCGACCGGCGACAGCAGGCCGATCGGCAGGAAGCCGCCCGCCGCCACCAGCACCGCCCAGGTCGCCTGGCCGGTGTCCGAGATGACCAGCGCGCCGACCGCGACCGTCTGCATCCAGGAGCCGACCGTGGAGATCAGGCCCGCGGTCCACAACAGCGCGAACGCCCGGTGCCGGAACGGCTGCAGCGCGGCCAGGCGGCCGGCTGGACGCCGCGGCTGCCGACCCGGCGGGGCCGGGCCGCCGCTGTCCTCGGGGTGGGCCGGACTGAGTTCATCCGCGGTCCGGCTCATCTCGCCAACCTACCGGCCCGCACCGACAGCCCCTGTCCCGCTGGCCTGCCGCGGTCGCCGCGCTCGGTGCCGCGGCCGCGGCCAGGCCAGCTGCCAGCGGCTGAGCTGGGCCAGGCCGATTTTGTCAGACTCCGCCCGGTAATATCCGGCGCAGTTCATCGGGTCGGCCGGCTGCCGCGGCAGGCGCCCGGCGCCCCGGATCCGCCCGCCGACTGACCGCGAGCCTGCCGTATGCCCGGCCGTGGGCCGGGCCGCAACGCATCGTCCCAGCTCAGCGAGGAGGTCACGGCTGGCGAGCTAAAAATCGAACGTGTGTTCTAGGCAAACTGACTTCCCAGTTCCATCGTACTTATGTTCTAATACCTGCATGCCTGAGGTCGCTCGCGCTGCCGGACCACGGTCCCCCGCCGCCATCGCCGTCGCGGTGCTGGACGTGGGCCTGACCGGCTTCCCCCACACGGGGCCGACAGGCTTCCGGATGACCTGGCATGAGCCACCCCCGGCCCTTCCCGCTTCGCCCCCAGGGTGCCCGCAACGGCATCAGCTGCTCACCAGACGTCGCGCAGGCAGGCTTCATGCCAGTCATCAGGATCTGAATCCGCCTGACACACAGCGCACGGTTGAGGTGAGACAGTGAGCACCTACTTCGAGGACATGATCCGGCTCAAAAGCGAGCACCTCGCTGACCTGAAGAAGACCACCGCCGAGGTGGAACGGGAAATATCCGCCGCCCAGGATTCGCTGCAGCGCGAATCCGCGCAAGCCCGCCGCGGGCAGCCCGCTGAGCCTGGGTACACCGGCGAAGCGTGCCAGTGCGAGCAGTGCCAGCCAACCCAGGGCCAGGGCCGCCCCGGGCCGGGTGCCCAGCCCGCGTTCGCCGGTCTACGCCGCGCCCCGGCTCGATTTCGACTTCGCCGCCGGGCAGGCTGACCAGGCCGCAGGCGGACCACTTCGGCATGGGCCGTTACGAAGCGGATCTGGCCGCCGCTGACCTCGGCGCGGCCGACGCCGGGCCGGATGAGGAGCGCACCGCGATCCTCATCAACAAGGGCCGGTCCAGCGCCCACCAGCCGAAGATCTCGGTCAGCCGGAAACTGGTGATCGGCGCCATTGCCGTGGCCACTTGCTCGCCGTGCTGGTGCTGCTGGTGACCTCCGGCGGCGGCGCCTCCTGGCCGGCCAGCGTCGCCCGGGTGCAGGGCTGGATCGAGCAGGCCTGCCAGAACCCGAACGTGATGTCCGAGCCGGGCCAGGTCAACTTCGCCTGCGGCCGGGGCAGCCGCCAGATCCTCTGGGTCTTCTCGCTCGTCACCAGCGACAACAACCCGAGCTTCGCGGACACGCAAGACCAGCCGGCAGGGCCTGGAGCCGATCACCCCGGGCCAGGGCGGCCAGGTCGCGGCGGCGCTGAACCTGCATCACCCGTACGATCCGTCGAACCCGATCGACAGCCTTCAGGTCGCGGCGCGCGCCATCAACGACATCATCGGCGGCGTGACGGTGACCGGCACGAACGGGAACCCGGTGGTGCAGCCGGGGCTGGAGAGCAGTTCCGCGAACTGTCTGCGCTACACCGGCTCGGCCGCGCTGAACGCGCGGCAGGGTTACCCGAACGTGTGCGCCCGGCCGCTGACCACGCACGGGCAGGCCGCACTGGTCCGGGACGTGTACCGCAAGTGGGTGGTCGGCGCCCCCACGGTGGCCGCCCAGGACGCCGCGGTGCTGTTCCAGAACGCGAAGAATCCCGGCGACCCACAGGTCCAGTTCATCCTGACCCACCTGCCCGCCGCCGCGCTCTCGCCCTGACCCGCGCGCGCACCGCTCCGGCTCGCTTCCGCGCGTACTCTTCCCCACCGCGCCCGGTATCCGCGGCAGCGCCGTCCGCTGTCCCTGTCTGCCATCGCACCCGTGAGGAGGTGAGTTCGTTGCAGCGCGCCAGCACGCCCTGGTGGCAGCAGGCGACCGCGCTGGTCAGCCTGAGCGCCGGCGGGGCGATCACGGGTTTCTCCTTCCTGCCCAGCGCCACCGTCGATTTCTCGTCGCCGGCCAGCCTGCCGGTCAACTTGCTGGCCCTGCAGCACTCGGTCCGGCCAGGCACCGGCCAGCGATGCCACCCTGCGCACGGCCATCGTCAACGTGGCCCAGCACTACCTGCAGCTGGCCCAGGACAAGACACCGGCCGAGATGGAGGCGATGATCTGGCAGCAGGACAGCCTCGATCAGGCCGACCACGGCCCGTCCTGTGCCGCGTTCGCCAGCCTGACCCTGGAGCTGGCGGCCAAGGTCGTCGGCCAGCAGAGCTGGGTGACCGGCGGCAGCTCCTATCCCTGGCCGCTGCACACCTGGGCCGATGTCCGGGTCGACGAGAACCCGGCGTCGCCCGGCATCATCTCGATCCAGCAGGACGCCCAGACGCACGGGCGGTGGCACCCGCTGGGCGATGGCTACCAGCCGCAGCCCGGCGACTGGGTGCTGTTCAACGGGCATGTCGAGGTGGTCACCGAGTACGCGCACGGGGTGCTGCACACGATCGGCGGGGACTCGCTGCCGAACTTCTCGGTCAACGCGCACCAGTACGCCGGCCCGCTGGCCGGCCAGGGCGTGGCCGGATTCGTCAACAACGGGTCGCCCGGCCCGGACGCCGCAGCCGCGGCCAGCGCGGTCCGGCACACCGCGCGCGGACCATGGCCGGATCGCACCCGGCGGCCGGGCAGGCCGGCTCCGGGACGGCCGCGGGCCAGGCCGCCATCCCCGGCTCCAGCCCAGCCGAGCCCGCCCGGCCCGGCAGGCACCCACCCGGCGGCACGGGCGGGCCGCCACGCCCGGGCACCGGGCGCATCGCGCCGCCGCCAGCCGGCCCAGGCCGACGCGGCCGCCGGGCTCGCGGCCATTCCCGGATCCGCACCGGCCGGCCAGCCAGCCCGACGGCCGGGCGCGCACCACCGGTCCCATCCGGCGGCCCGCAGCCCAGGCCTGGCCGACGCGGCCGGCGGCCAGGCCGACATCCCCGGCGCGACCGGGCCAGCCCCGGGCCACCATCGACACCGCCACGGTCCCGGCCCGGGCGGCCCCGGGGTGGCCGACGTGGCCGCTGCCTCGGGCGGTGCGGCGATTCCCGGGCTGCCCGCCGCCACGCCAGCACGATCCGGCCGGGACCCCGCATGCCTCCGCCGGCGCCAGCCAGCAGCACCGGCCCGCCAGCACGGCCTCCGGTGGATGCGGCGTCGGCGCAGCAGGCGTTCATCGACGCGGTGGCGCCCGGGGCGATCGCGTCGCAGCGCAGCTACGGGGTACCCGCCGCGGTGACCATCGCCCAGGCCATCGAGGAATCGGACTGGGGCCACAGCCTGCTGGCCAGCAAGGACCACAACCTGTTCGGCATGAAGGGCAGCCGGCCCGGCGGGCAGCGACGCGCTGCCCACCCAGGAGTACCGAGCGGCCAGTGGGTCAGCGGTGACCGCGCCGTTCCGGGTGTACCACAACTTCGCGGAGAGCATCGACGACCACGGGCGGCTGCTGGCCGACAGCGGCTACTACCAGCAGGCGATGGCCGTGCGGCGGGCGCCCAACGCGTTCGCCTCCGCACTGACCGGCGTGTACGCCACCGATCCCAGCTATGGCGCCAAGCTGATCAGCCTGATGCGGCAGTACAACCTGTACCGGTACGACGCCGGCGGACCGGCGGGCCCAGCCAGCACCGCGCCGGCCCACCGCCCGTCGCCTGGACCCAGCCACGGCGCGCAGCCGACCCCCGCCCGGTCCACGGCCCGCACGCCCACAGCCTAGCGTCACCCGCACCGCAACACCGGCGCCCTCGGCCACCCGCACCGCAACACCCGCGCCCTCGGCCACCCGCACCGCAACACCCGCGCCCTCGGCCACCCGCACCGCAACACCCGCGCCCTCGGCCACCCGCACCGCAACTCCGGCGCCGACGGCCCGCCCGAGCGGCCCGCCGGCGAGCGCGCCAGCCACCGCGCCCGCCGCGCCGGTGCCCGGCCAGGCCACGATTCCCGGGGTGCCCGCCACGGCGGGCGGGACACCCTCGGCCACCGCCGCGCCGCGGTCCCCGGCCAGTGCGGTGACCCGCGCCGACCGCCAGGGCGGTCCGCGCCGGCCCGCGGCGCACCCGGTCAGCCAGTCAGCGGTGCTGACCGCGCGGCAGCTGCCGCTCCAGGCCGGCCAGGCCACCCGGCCCGCCAGCACGCGCCGGAACTGGACCACGCTGCGCCGGTACCGGCCGGAGATCCCGCCCTCGGTGCACACCGCGTTCCTGGCCTCGGCCAAGGTGCCGCTGCGCCGTGAGGAACCGCTCTACCGGGAGGTGGCGACGCACGCGGACATCCCGTGGAAGGTGCTGGCCGCGGCCGACTGGATGCAGTGCGCGGCGCGCTCCGGGTACTCGCCGGTGCACGGCGAGAAGCTGGGCGTCATCAACCCGGACGGGACCTGCTACACCACCCGGTCGGCCGGGCTCGAGCAGTGTGCCGATGACCTGCGCGACCTGGCCTGGTCGGTGTACCAGATCGACCTGACCGAGCGGCGGCCGTTGTCCGTCGGCGACCTGGCCAGCGTGTTCGCCGCATTCCGCTGGGGCCAGCTGCTGATCGTGCACCGCACGTCGGCGCTGGAGTTCCCGTACTCGGTGGCCGGCCTGACCACGGCGCACCTGCACATGCGCTGGCCGAAGATCGCCGAGCCGGACGCACCGGACAAGCCCGGCACCCGGTTCCGGCGGCCGTTCGGCGCGGTGCCGGTGGTGCTCGGGCTCGGTTATCCGGCGGTGGTGTAGCCCATGTCCCGCTCCCAGCCCAGGAAAAGGTGAACCCCATGCTCCGCTCGCTGCTCTTCCCGGCCGCCCCGCCGCCCCGGCTCCGGCCGCCCGGCCCGGATCAGGTCCGGTACCAGGCGGCCGACCCGGCCAGCGGGCCACCGCCGCCGACAACCACCGGCTACCGGCCGGACCACCGGGGTGGGCCGCGACGGCCCCGGTTTCGTATCCGGCGTTCAGTCAGATGGGGCCTGGTGCTGGCCACGGCGGTATTCATCTTCCGCCGGGCCATCGCCTCGGTGGTGTTGACCGCGCTGGCCGCGGCGCTGCACTTCCTCGGCCTCAACGTGCACCTGCCCAGCGTGCGGTTCGCCTGGCCGTGGCAGGTCATCACGGCCGGCACCACGACCAACACCGACCTGGGTCCGTGGGTGCTGCAGAAGATCGAGGGCATCTCCCGGCCCGCGCTGGGCCAGGCGAACTTCACCTTCGTGTTCACGCACAAGGTGTCCAAGAGCATCGGCATCTGGCCGTGCTGGTATGCCAGCACGTTCTACGCCGTGGGTCACGCGTCGGCCACTGTCGACCTCAACCCCGGCCCGGCCTGGTGGACCCCGGCCCAGGGGCACTACCGGCTGCAGGTGCTGAGCAGGCCGCGGGGCGGGCAGCCGGGGCAGGTGACGGTCACGATGGTGCTGCCCGCCCCGCAACTCCCCCAGTCCGCACACGACGTGACGATCGACAACATCCCGTCCAAGCCGGTGGCCACCCAGCACAGCTGGACGTATCCCGGGTTCGGCTGCGGCGTCCTGCTCCGGCCCCAGTTCGCCCAGTCGGTGCTGTACGCGCAGGCGCAGCAGATCGCGTTCTACAAGGCCACGCGCGCGCCACAGGTGACCCGCCCGCTCATCCAGAGCGCGGAGACCGAGGCCACCCAGACCATCCGGGACAGCTTCATCCAGCCGACGCTGAACGCGCTCGGCTATACGCTCAAGCAGTTCACCCTGCGCTGGACCGCCGCACCCTAACCAGCCGCGACTGTCATGGGGTTGGCGTGGCCGTCCCAGTGGGCGTGGTGGCCGAGGCCGAGGCGGTGACCGACGGGGTGACGGACACGGTCGGGCTGGGCACCGCGGATGGCGTGGCGCTGGCCGACGAGGTGCTCGTCGTGGGCGTGGCCGGGGCGCTGCTCCGCGCGGGCGAGCTGCTCGGGGATGTCGCCGGCGAACTGGTGTGGCTGCCTTGCGCCGGGCCGAGCAGGCTGGGTGGCTGGACCAGGTGATGCGTGGGCGCCAGCAGCAGGAACATCACCGCGGCGACCACGCCTAGCACGGCGACCAGACCGCCGGTGGCCGCGCCAGCCGCGATCGCGCTGCGGTCCCGGCGGTACTCGGTGCGCCTGCGCTCGCGCAGCCAGGACGGCAGCGCGGCCCGCTGCGCGGCCCAGCTGTTGACCGGCGCGGCGGCCATGCCGAGCGTGGGGAAGAGCAGCAGCACCGCGAGCAGCGGCCCGCTGAGCTGGGTGGCTTTGGTCAGCGCACCGGCGATGCCGGCCAGGCCGAGCAGGGCCAGGGTCGTCTCGGCCCAGTTCGCCCGCAGCGCCTCCCACCACTTGGCCTGCTCGCTGGTCTTCGGAGTACGCAGGAAGGCCGCCTTGCGGGCGAACAGGCCCAGCACGGAGGCCCGGCTGACCACCAGCGACGTTGACTGCCAGATGAAGAACGCGCCGAGCGCGTCGCGCCAGGACGCTCCGGTGCCCCGGCGCAGCAGCGCTATCGCGCGGATCAGGCCCAGGCCGACCAGGACCGGCACGGTAGCGACCAGGAACGGGGTGAGCTTGCGGAACAACTCGCCTCCCCCGGTCGCCAGGTTCCACGCCCCGGCCAGCAGGAAGACGAAGAACACCAAGCCGAGCAGGTCGCCGTACCACTGCACGCCACCGGCCAGGTAGGCCCAGCGCTGCGCGTTGCCCAGGTGGTTGTCCCGCGCCTTCCGCCCGGGCAGCAGCGACCGCCAGTGCATGCGCAGGATCTGGATGCCGCCGAAACACCACCGGTACCGCTGGCCCTTGAGTCCCTCGAACGTCAGCGGCATGATCCCGCGGCCCCAGGTCTGGTCCATGTGCAGCCCGTGCCAGCCGGCCCGGAGCAGCCGCAGCGACAGCTCGGCATCCTCGGTGATGCACCACTCGTCCCAGCCGCCGAGCTGCTCCAGCGCCACCCGCCGGATCAGCCCCATCGTGCCGGCGAAGATGGCGCCGTCGTGCTCGTTGCGGGACGGCTGGGAGACCGCGAAGAAGTATTTGTAGGAGTAGTACAGCCGCCGGTAGTAGGGCGCGTTCTGCCAGTCGCGGTAGTCCTGCGGGCACTGAATGAAGCCGACCCAGGGCTCGGTGAAGGCAGCCGCACAGCCACGCAGGAAACCGGGTTCGATCTGGTAGTCGGAGTCGACCACCCCGATCACTTCGGCGGCTTCGTCGGTGAGCTCGCGGAGCGCGTAGTTCAGCGCGCCAGACTTGTAGCCCGGCCAGTCGGTCAGGTGGGCGAACTTCACCCCGTGCTCGGCACACCACGCCTCGACCGGCCGCCACAGCCGTTCATCGGCGGTGTTGTCGTCGATCAGGATGACCTCGTAACGCGGGTAGTCCAGCCGGAGCAGGCAGCGCAGCGTGTCGATGACCATGTCCGGCGGCTCGTTGTGCGCGGGGACGTGCAGGCTGACGAACGGCAGATCGTCCTCGGCGGCGGCCAGCTGAGTGGGCCGGGTGACCCGGCGGCGCCACTGCTCGGTGCCCAGTGCGTCGCAGATCTCCCACAGGTAGGCGCAGGACAGCAGCGCGGCGAACACCTCGAACAGCCACAGCAGCACACCACCGGCCGTGCTGGCCGGGCCGAGATGGCTCTCGAACGTCCAGCGCAGCGCGAACACCAGGTAGACGACGAACAGGAACACGCTGGAGGACCAGCACAGGTGGGCGCGGGCGCGCCACCGCCTGGTCACCGGCAGCCAGACCAGGCTGGCCAGCACCACCCCGGCCGCACCCGCGATCAGGTTGTGCTCGGTCGCGTGCAACAGGAGCAGCACAGCCGCGGCCGCGGCGGCCAGCACGGCCGTGCCGATCAGCGCCAGCACGAGCCGGCGCGTGGCGGGCCAGCGCCCCGCGACGTGGGCATGCTGCCGGGCGCCGGCGAACAGCCCGGCCGAGCCCAGTGGCGCCGCCACGATCCCGGCCAGTAGTAGTGCGGCAAGCATGGCGGGTCCCTGTCGTCTCCGTAATGTGCGTTATGCCGGAGATTGGAGCTTCCCGCGACAGCCCCCGTTATGCATCGGGGTGCCGGCGGCCTCGTTCACCGCGGACGCATACGATACGAACACCCCGCGAGAAAGGCACCAGCCAGTGAGCACCGAGGGCGGACCAGCCAATCTCCAGGACGGCCAGGATGCGATCGGGCCTGACCTGGCCTCCTTTGATACCGGCGTCGCGCACCCGGCCCGGGTCTATAACTACTGGCTCGGCGGTAAAGACAATTACGCAGCCGACCGGACGGCCGCCGAGCAGGCGGTCGCGGCCAACCCGAACATCCTGCCGGGCGTGCGGGCCAACCGGGCGTTCCTCGGCCGCGCGGTGCGCTACCTGGCCGGTGAGGCGGGGATCCGGCAGTTCCTGGACATCGGCACCGGGCTGCCGACGGCGGAGAACACGCACGACGTGGCCCAGTCAATCGCGCCGGATTCCCGGGTCGTGTACGTGGACAACGACCCGATCGTGCTGGCGCACGCGCGTGCCCTGCTGACCAGCACCCCCGAGGGAGCCACCGCCTACGTCGCGGCGGACGCGCGGGACACCGGCACGATCCTGGCCGAAGCGGCCAAGATCCTGGATTTCAGCCAGCCCATCGCGGTCATGTTCCTCATGATCCTGCAGTACATCCCGGACGAGGAGCAGCCGCAGCGGATCGTGGCCGACCTGATGGCGGCCATGCCGCCAGGCAGTTACCTGGTCCACTCCGACACCGCCGCCGACATCGACACCGAACGGGTCGCCACCGCGACGGCCCGGCTCAACGCCCGGCTAGGACCGGCCCAGCTGCACCGGCGTACCCGCGAGCAGATGGCCGGCTACTTCACCGGCCTGGACATGGTGGAACCCGGGCTGGTGTTGCTGCCGGAATGGCGGGCGCAGGCCAATCCGGCGCATATGATCCCCTGCTACGCGGGCGTCGGCCGCAAGCCCTGATGTCAGGCCGGAATGGATCTACTTCATCCACCCGTCACGGGATGACTTCGCCGCGACGATGACGGACGCCGAGCAGGCGGCCTGGGCGGAGCACTTCGCCCGGCTGCAGCGGCTGCTGGCCGATGGGCAGCTGATCCTGGCTGGGCCGACGCTGGGCCGCATCAACACCGGGGTGTGCGTGTTCGAGGCGCCGGACGAAGCGGCCGCCCGGCAGGTGATGGCGGAGGACCCGGCCATCCAGGGCGGCTTCGCCCACGGGGAACTGCGCCCGTTCCGGCTCTCCCTGCTGCCCGGCCGGGACTAATCCGCGCTGTCGGCCGGTCCGAATAAGCTGCTGCCGTTCGCGGGCACCGGGTTAGCTATGAGGGGAACACATGCCAGATGTTGCGCTGCGGCCGGTGGAAGGCGGCGATCTGGACGCGCTGTTCGAGCAGCAGCGGAACCCGGAGGCGGTCCGGATGGCCGCGTTCACCGCACCGGACCCGAACGACCGGAGTGCGTTCGACGCGCACATGGCCCGGGTACTCGCGTTGCCGGACGTCACGCACCGCGCGGTGACCGTCGACGGTGAGCTGGTGGGCAGCATCGCCAGTTTCCCCATCGAAGGCCAGACCGAGATCACCTACTGGATCGACCGCGCCGCCTGGGGCCAGGGCATCGCCACCCAGGCGGTCGCGCTGCTCCTCGACCTGGTGCCGGACCGGCCGCTGTACGCCCGGGCGGCCAGCGACAACGCCGGCTCGCTGCGGGTGCTGCACAAGTCCGGCTTCGCCGACATCGGGACCGAGATCTCGTTCGCGCCCGCGCGGAACGCCGAGATCGAGGAGACCATCCTCCGGCTCTGCTAGCCTTGCGCCTCCGGGGGCGCTGGACCCGCCTCCTTCCCTCGTCGCTCAGGGCGCTCGTCCCTCGCTTCCTCGCTCCTCATCAGTCGGCGGCGCGCCCCCTTCGGCGCGGCCCGCTATCAGCGCTGGACTGCGCGCTGATAGCGGGCGGCCAGCACGCGGAGCTGGGCGACCAGCTCGGGCGGCTCGGTCACGGTGAAATCGGCGTCCAGCAGGCCCAGGTAGACGGCGGCGCTCTCGATGCTGTCCGCCCCGCAGGCCAGCACACAGGACTGGTCATCGATCGCTTCGATGGTGCCGCCGACCGCCGGTGGCAGGCGCTCGGCCAGCACGGCCGCGGGCAGGTGCACGATGACCCGGGCCCGGAACCGGAAGCCCGCCGCGGACACGCCGCGGGCCACGTAGGCTGCCACGTCGCCGCCCTCGGGCAGGTCGCGCGGCGTGAACCGGGGGCCGGCCGGGGTGCGCGGCTGGATCCGGTCCACCCGGAACGTGCGCCAGTCGCCGCGGTCGGTGTCCCAGGCGAGCAGGTACCACTTCTGGCCCCAGGAGACCAGCCGGTGCGGCTCGACGGACCGCACGCTGCTGCTGCCATCGTGTGCCCGGTAGTCGAGCCGCAGCCGCTCGTGGTCGCGGCAGGCGCTGGCCAGCGCGGTCAGTACGGCTGGGTCCACCGCGGGCGGCGGCGAGTCGGGCGGGACAGGCACGGTGTAGTCCGCCACCGCGCTGACCCGGCGGCGCAGCCGGGACGGCAGCACGTTCTCCAGCTTGGCCAGGGCGCGTACCGAGGTCTCCTCGATGCCGGTGACCGGGCTGCGCGCGGCGGTGCGCAGCCCGACGGCGACGGCTACCGCCTCATCGTCGTCGAGCAGCAGCGGTGGCATGGCCGCCCCGGCACCCAGCCGGTACCCGCCGTCGGTGCCCCGGCTGGCGTGCACCGGGTAGCCAAGGTCGCGCAGCCGGCCGATGTCCCGCCGCACGGTGCGTTCGGTGACCTCCAGCCGGGCAGCCAGGTCGGCACCGGACCAGTCCCGGCGGGCTTGCAGCAGCGACAGCAGTTTCAGCAGCCGGGCGGAGGTCTCCCACATGAGCAGAAGTCTGCCTCACCTTTAGGACAGAAGTTATCCGGAACGGTCCGTAGCGTGGCTGGCATGAGGACATCAGCGCAGATCGAACCGTTCCGCATCGACATCCCGCAGCGCGACCTGGACGACCTGGCCGCCCGGCTGTCCGCCATCCGGTGGCCGGACGAGCTGACCGGGGCCGGCACCGACTACGGCATGCCGCTGGGCGTGGTCCAGCGGCTGACCGAGCACTGGCGCACCGGGTACGACTGGCGCGCGCACGAGTCCCAGCTCAACGAGATCCCGCAGTACCGCACGGCCATCGACGGGCAGACCATCCACTTCCTGCACGTCCGGTCGGCCGAGCCGGACGCGCTGCCGCTGCTGCTGCTGCACGGCTGGCCAGGTTCGGTGCTCGAGTTCGCCCGCATGATCGGCCCGCTGACCGACCCGCGGGCGCACGGCGCGGGACCCGGCCCGCGCGTTCCACGTGGTGGTGCCGTCACTGCCCGGGTACGGGTTTTCCGGCCCGACGGCCGAGCCAGGCTGGGACAGCAGCCGGATAGCACGGGCGTTGGGCATGCTCATGTCCCGGCTTGGCTACCAGCGGTGGGGCGCGGCCGGCGGAGATAGCGGCGCCCTGGTCGGGCGGGAGCTTGGCATCCTGGCGCCAGACGGCCTGATCGGCGTGCACCTGATGCAGATCTTCGCCTTCCCGTCCGGGGACCCGGCCGAGATGGCCGCGCTGTCCGAGGCGGACCGGCAGAGCCTGTCCGGGGCGACCGCTGACTTCCAGAGCAAGTCCGGGTACCAGAAGATCCAGCAGACCCGGCCGCAGACGCTGGGCTACGGGCTGACCGACTCCCCAGGCCGGCCAGCTGGCCTGGAACGCCGAACTGTGGACCGGCTGGGGCGACTACGCCGACTACCTCGATGTGGACACGTTCCTGACCCACGTCAGCATCTACTGGTTCACCCGGACGGCAGGGTCCAGCGCCCGGCACTACTACGAGGATGCGCACAGCGGGGCCGGGTACCGGGACGAGCCGAACAAGATCCCCACCGCGGTCGCCGTGTTCCCGCAGGACTTCCGGACGGTGCGGGCGTTCGCGGAGCGGGCCAACAACATCGTCCGCTACACCGAATTCGACCGCGGCGGTCACTTCGCCTACACCACCGACCCGGACCTGGTCGTCGCGGACCTGCGCGAGTTCTTCGCCAGCCTCGGCTGACCCGCGCCAAAGGGGGGCGCCGCCGACTGGACTGCCGCGCCAAAGGGGGCGCGCCGCCGACTGGACTGAGGAGCGAGGGAGCGAGGAACGAGCGACCGGCGACGAGGGAAGTCGGCGGGTAAAGCGCCCCCGGAGGCGCAAGTAAGCAGAGCGGGTTAAGCGCCCCGGAGGCGCAATTAAACACCGCAAAGTTGTAGCAGCCGTAGCCGACGTTGCGCAGCTGCACCAGGGTGACCTCCGGCCGGGACAGCAGCTCGCGGATCACCGGCATGGCGTGCTCGCCGTCGCTGACCAGCACGCCGCAGGCGATCCGGCCGTCCCGGCCGTAGGCCCGCACCACCTGCTGGCGGTGCCGCAGCGCGGGCGGGTAGTGGCCGGGGGTGCGGTAGCCGCGGCACGGCTCGGCGTGGATGAACACCGGGCCGCGTTCGGCGTAGCCGCCGCGGCCGCCGGGTGGCGTGTAGGCGATCAGCAGCACCTTCTCGCCGGGGAAGGTTTCGCGCAGGCAGCAGCGCAGCGGGCTGCCACCCTCGGTGTCAGTCTGCACGGTCAGCCGGTTCCCGGCCTCGTCCACCCCGGCCGCCCTGATCCCGTCCAGCGTGGCCGCCGGGATCGGCTCGAAGCGGAGCCCGCCTTCGGCCGGAGCTGCCACCCTGATCTGCGCAGCAGGTTGTGTCGTCATACCCGGTAGACGTGGCGAGGCCGAACGTGAGGTCCGCCCAACTGCATCACCCCTTCCTGCCCAACGCCCCTACCTGGCTGATCACGTGCCCGGACCGGGGGCATCGCCAGACAGCCTGGTTCTGCTCAGCCGCGGCTGGTTCCAGTGGATGTGAGTCCGGGTGATCCGGGCACTCCGGCCAGGTGGCCGGCCGGCGGCGGCCAGTTCCTCGATCTCCCACTCCTGGACCTGCTCGGCCAGTCTCGCCACCTGGTCCGCGGCCGTCGGCTCAGTCGGGATGAACACCCCCATGCCGGTGCCGTCCGCGCTCCAGAGCATGACGCTGACCCATTCGTCGTGCACGCCGTCCTGGGTTTCTTCCCAGATGACCGGCGAGACCGCGCCGCTGGCCTGGACGTCCCGCAGCACCGGGGCCATGGTCTCGCGCAGCCGGGTACGCTCGCGGTCGGTCAGCGGCCGGGGCTGCCCGCCAAGCACCCGGTTCCGCTGGATCCGGCCGGCCTCGTCGCCTGGCCCGGCATAATCCACGCTGTCATCGTAGAGTCTGGCCCGGCTGGCTGGTCAGTGCTGGGCCGGGTCGGTGATCCAGGCCAGGAACAGCGGCGCGTGCGTGACCGTGTCCTCCAGCAGCAGCAGGAACGGCCGGCTGAACGTCAGCGTCACCGCTGGGCCGGCCCGCTCGGCGGTGCCCACGGCCACGCCGGTCGCCGCGGCGGCGGTCGTCCCCGCCGGGGTGACGTCCATGGTGTCGCGCTGGACGATCTCGGAGATCTGGCTGTCTGCCGGGCCGAGCCCGGAATAGTCGCCGCTCAGCGGCAGGCCCATGGCGGCCAGCGGTCTTTGCAGATTGTCCCAGGTCTGGCTCAGCCGCAACCGGGGCAGCCGCACGCCGGCGGACCGGGTGCTGGTCGCGGCGGTCAGCGCCGTCCACTGGGCCGGCGTGGGCACGGCGCAGCTGGCCGCGTGGGCCGGCGGCAGCAGGCCGACCGCGGCCAGCCCGCCGCCCGCGTAGGGCAGCGTGGCCGACTGCCAGCCGCCCGCCTGGCGGTAGCTGGCCACCGGGCCGGTGCTGCTCATCAACGGCACCTGCACGACACGTCCGCTGGCGGTGCGGAACGGCGCCGGGCTCGTCGCCGGGAACGGCTGCTGCCAGCGCGCCTTCAGGTAGAGCGTGTTGGACAGCACCGCCCGGGTGGACGCGGGCAGCGGCGCCGGGAACAGGGTGGGCACCAGGCCGTGGGTGTCGTGCGCGACGACCGCGTTGATCTGGTTGGTGGTCGCGGGTTCTTTGCCGAAGTCAACCGTCCACAAGCCAGCGCGGTACGCGGTGCGCAGGTCATCGAGCACTCGCTGGCTGGGCCGGACGCCGGACTGCTCGAACAGGTGGTCGCTGATCTCCAGCTGCGGCAGCCCGGAGAGCCGGGCCGTGTGCTGGTGCAGCGCGGCGACCAGCCCTGGCTGCCAGGCTGGCAGGTGCAGCAGCCGGCCGATGGCCTCCGCCGTCGGCCCGTTGGCCCCGGCGTACAGCATGCCGAGCGCTTGCACGGCTGATTCAGGTGACAGCAGCAGGTTGGCGTCGGGCGCCGGGGTGCACACCCGGCGGAACAGGGCCAGGCCGAAGGCGTCCTCGGCGGCCGTGAGCCGGGCTGGCCGGCAGCGTGCTGGCCGGCAGCCGTTCGGCCCGGCCCACCAGCAACTGCCCGGTCCGGGGCGTTGCTGGCCCCGGCTGCCCGCAGCCCGCCACCAGGACGGCCACGCTGGCCAGCCCGGCCAGGGCCAGCGCTGGGCGGCGGCCAGGCCGGCTCCGCACCATGGGGACCTCCTTACCTGGGCCGCCAACTGTCACGCGTCGATAAGACGCGCCCCGCGGTGATCCGGTTTCACCTGGAGCGGAGCCATCGGGCACGACGGCCCGGGGCCCGCGTTCGCGGGCCCCGGGCGCGCTGGTGCGTGTCCGCGGTCAGCTCAGCAGCTGGTCGCGCCGAAGCAGCGGACCTCGTTGGACAGGGTGTCCTGATACGGCGAGTACATCGCCAGCGGCTGGTTGGAGTACTTGTAGTCGTTGTGCCCGTTGATGTACCCCGGGCCGTAACTGGTCCAGCCGATGTTCCAGGCCCCGCCGCTGGAGCCACCGGTCATCGGGTTGCCGATCACGATCGGCCGGGTGGGGTCGGCGCCGCTGATGGTGCCGTCCTGGCCCGCGGTCGCGCCGATGTCCTCGACCATGTTGAGGCCGTTGTACGGCGACGCGGCCGGGTACCCGAACGCGACGAACTGCTGGTTGACCGGATAGTTCCAGGCGAAGCCGTCCCAGCCCACCGACTGCCCGAGGGTGCGCCCGGTCTTGGTGGACGTCCCCAGCTTCATCGCGGCTTCGTCCTCGGTCAGGTCGCTATGGTAAAACCAGTTGGAGCTGGTTCAAGACGACCCGCCGCGACGCCTCGGCGGAGCGGGTGCTGTTCGCCCTGGTCGCCAACCGGGCGCTGGACCCCTCGTCCAAGCTCGCGGCGGCGCACTGGACCGGGCGCAAGGCGTGGATCGAGGGCCTGCCTGAGACCAGCGACGACGCGTGCTACCGGGCGATGGACTGGCTGCACCAGGTCAAGGGGCCGGTGGAGCAGGAGATCTTCGGCCAGGTCGCCAACCTGCTGAACCTCGAGGTCAACCTGCTGTTCTTCGACACGACCAGCACGTACTTCGAGCTGGATGAGGAAGACGAGCCGGTGCCGCGGGACAAGCACGGCAACGTGACAGATGACGGGCAGCAGGCGGCCGGGGGCAGGCCCGCCGGGTTCCGGGCCTATGGCAAGTCCAAGGATCACCGCGCCGACCTGCCCCAGGTCGTGATCGGGATGGCCGTCACCCGTGACGGCATCCCGGTCCGCGTCTGGTGCTGGCCGGGGAACACGAACGACTCGGCGCTGATCCGCCAGGTCAAGGACGACATGCGGGACTGGACCCTGTCACGCATCGTGTGGGTCGCCGACCGCGGGTTCGCCTCCGCGAAGAACCGCCGCTACCTGCGGTCGGGGGACCACCACTACATCATCGGGGAGAAGCTGCGCTCCGGCTCGGCCGACGCCAGCGCCGCGCTGTCGCGGCAGGGCCGCTACCAGGATGTCGCGGAGAACCTGCGGGTCAAGGAAGTGCGGATCGCTGAGGACGAGCGGTTCGTGATCTGCTTCAACCCCGAGGCCGCCGGGCGGGACGCCAAGGTCCGCGAGCGGATGCTCGCCCAGCTCGAGGAGATGATCGCCGGCAGCGACACGCTCACCAAGACCAAGCGGGCCGAGCTGCGCGGGGTGATCTCGACCAAGCCGGGCCTGAACCGCTACCTGCGCGTCACCCCCGGCGGGCTGCTGCGCATAGACGCCGCCGCCATCAAGGCCGAGGAGAACCTCGACGGCAAGTACCTGCTGCGCACGTCCGACCCCAGTGCCCCGGCGCCGGTCCAGACGAACTCACCGTATGGGTCGAAGTTCGAAACGTTCCCGTTGTACGCGGGGATGAAGATCGCAGAGCTGTCCCGACTTCTGGTTGTTCCCGTGGTATTCACAGGCAGTGACCGGCGGTCCAGATCTCGTTCTCGTTGCTGGTCCCGCTGGCCGAGGCGACGGCGGTGGCGGAGCAGACAAACTCTTGCCGTTGTTAGGTAAAGAACAGCTTGCCGTTCACCTCGTAGGGATAGGTGGGCCACAGCGACTGCTGCGGGGTGAAGCTGTCGTATGGATACGGGTACGTGAAGGCGTTTGGCTTCACCGGCCGGATAGCGGGCGTGACGGCCGCGCCCTGTCCGCGGGGCATTCCGCCCGCGGCGTGACCCGGCGTCCCCGGCGCCTTGGCCGCAGGCGGGAGCACGTGCGGCTTCGACCCGGCCACGATCACGTCGGCCGACTTGGCCGCGCGCAGCCGGGCCGGGGTCCAGTAGGCCAGCACCGCCTTCTCGCTGACCGGCCGGGAGTGCTCACCGTGCCCGGCGTGGCCGCATGCGCGCCGGACTGCGCGGCTGACGCCGGGACGGCGGCGAGCCACCCGCCCATCAGGCCGACCGCGCACAATGCTGCCGGCATCGTGCGACGGGCCGACGGAAATCTTATTCCCCTGAGATGGCATTCAAATGCCCTTTCTCGTGTAATAAGCTACGTGTGGGTTACCGGAGCATCCCGGTCCCGGATTATTGCCCACTGCCCGAATTTCCCCCGTTTCATCCGGCGCACCGAGCCGGTGGGCACGGCTCACTGACATTAATGCAGAGCAGCACGCTGGGTAGTTGATTCACCAACGCACAGTAAAATCACAATCTGCCGTGTCCGCATTTAACCGATAAAAGCTAGGAATTGTAAAACCAGCCGAGTCCGGCCAAGTGGTGACCGGACGGGCGATACTGGTCGGTATGCCGCACCGGCAGGATGACAGCGACCGGCCGCCGTTCCGGCGGCCGGTCGACTCGGGCATGGCCGAGCTGCTGCTCGACGCGGACCGGGCTGGGGCCTGGATGCTGCTGGTGGACGGCGTCCCGCAATCGCACGTCAACCTCGACGATCCGGAGTATCTGGACTTCGAGTACATGCGGCGGCTCGGGCACGTGGCCGACCTGGCCGCCCCGGCCGGCCAGCCACTGCGCGTGCTGCACCTGGGCGCGGGCGGGCTGACCCTGGCCCGCTACCTGGCCGCGACCCGGCCCGGGTCCAGCCAGCTGGCCGTGGAATCCGACGCGGCCCTGGTCGCGCTGGTCCGCCGGTGGCTGCCCCTGGATCAGCCCGCGCGCCGGGCTGGCGGCCGGACCGGCGCGGGCCGGGTGCGGATCCGGGTGGCGGATGCCCGCGCGGCCCTGGAACAGGTGCCGGCTGCCTCCTTCGACCTCGTGGTGGCGGACCTTTTCGCTGGCGCCCGGACCCCGGCCCACCTGACCTCGGCCGAGTTCGCGGCGGCCGCGGCCCGGGCGCTCACCCCGGCTGGCTGCTACGCGGTCAACATCGGCGACGGACCGCCACTGTCCTACGCCCGCGCCCAGGTGGCCACGGTCGGTTCGGTCTTCCCGCAGCTGTGCCTGATCGCGGACCCGGCCGTGCTCCGCGGCCGCCGGTTCGGCAACCTGGTGCTGGCCGCCACCCGCGCCGGACTCCCGCTGGCTGAGCTGACCCGGCGCGCGGCCGGCGACCCGTTCCCGGGGCGCTTGGTGCACGGCGCCGCCCTGGACCGCTTCGCGGCGGGCGCGAAACCCGTCAGCGACGCGCAGGCACAGCCCTCACCTGCCCCGCCGCCCGGAGTGTTCGCCTGACGGCGCTGATCACCCGGCCATACCCCCAGCCGCCACCTTTGCCCAGGGCATCGTGATCATGACTTAGCTGTCGTCCCAGCGCAACGCCGCTGACTTAACCACGCGTAGATGATCACCCAGGTTGTTGATGTTGAAGGAGCCGACATTCCTGTGACTGCTACTTCAACATCAACAACAGGTGCCGCCCCGGCGGGTCTCACTGGTCACACCAGCACCACAGTTTCACCAGGCAGACCGGGCGCCCCTATCTGCGCCGCTTCAGTCAGCGGTGTTGCGTCCCAGCGGCACCAATCTCATGATCACGATGGTTTCCGGGACGGACGGCGCTGATCGGCGCGGGCGTTAAGTATGAATGGTGTCGGTGTGATGGCAGAAGTGCACGCGCCCGGGGGCCAGCTGGTGGATCCGGCCCAGCGATGCCCGCCAGCTCACCGGGTCACTGGCCTGGCCGGGCAGCTGGTCGCCGTACTCCGGCCTGGTGTACACCCGCGGGGTGTAGGCCGCGTCCCCGATCAGCAACTCCCCGGCGCCGTCGCCGGTGCGCACCAGCACGCACTGGTGCCCGACCGTGTGCCCGGGCGTGGCCAGCACCGACAGGCCGGGCAGGATCTCGGCATCCCCGTCCAGCAACTCGAACCGGGCATTGGCGAAGCCGAACCAGCCGTACAGCTCCGGTGACTCGCGCTCGGCCCGGGCCAGCTCGGCCCGCTGCACGTAGCTGGGCGCGTGCGGGAAGACCGCGTTCTGCCCGCAGTGGTCGAAGTGCAGGTGCGTGTTGATCACCAGGTCGATGTCGCCCGGCGTCATATCCAGCCCAGCCAGGGCGTCCGCCACCGACCGGTTGACCACCCGCCAGTCGTCCAGCCATTCCTGCGGGCCGCCGACGCCAGTGTCCACCAGCACCGCGCCGCCGGGGTGGCTGACGACGAAGCCGTGCACCGGCCACTCCAGCCCGTCCACTCCGCGCAGGCTGGCCAGGTGCAACCGCTTAACCTCCAGCATGTCCGGGTTATATCACCCGCCGTTGCTGGCGCGCTGCCCGGCGACCCGCCGCTTCACGTGCAGCAGGTACTCCTTCCTGTTCAGCGGGTTGTGGCCGGAACGCGGCCGGGCGGGGACCCGGCCGCGCACCACCTGGTAGCGGTCGAACGCGCAGTCCAGCACTCCCTCGCCACGGGTCAGCGCGGGCAGTTGCTGTTCCAGTTCGTGCACCCGGGCGGCCGGGATGTCCCCCTCGACCAGGCAGGACGAACCGCGCGGCGGCAACACCCCGGGCACTGCGTCCAGCCGGGCCAGCCAGGGCAGCACCAGCCCGAACGTGTCCGCCGGGATGTCCAGGCTGAACCGGTGGATGGGCTCGTACACCCGCGGTGCCGGCCCGGCGCAGCGCGGTCATCAGGACCAGCGGCGTCAGGTGCCGGAAGTCCGCGGCCGAGGTGGACCACTTGCTCCAGCCGAACGGGGGCGGCGGCGTGTACCCGGAGTGGGTCAGGGTGACCACGGCGTCGGTCACCGGCCAGCCGGACAGCCCTTCGTGCAGGGTTTCGCGCACGGTCTCCTCGACCGCCTTCTGGAACGCGGCCGGCAGTGCCCCCGCCTCGATGCCCAGCTGGAACCGCACCCCGGAGCCGGCCGCGGCCGGCTCGATCCGCAGCCCGGCGGTGGCCCGGAACGGGTTGGCGTCGTCGCTCATGAACTCGGCGGCCGCGCCGGTGCGCCGCGGCCGCTCGATGCACAGCGTGGTGGACTCGCGGAATGCGACGTCGATGCCGAAGTCCGCGGCCAGCGTGGCCTGGATGACTTCTTTCTGCACCTCACCGTAGAGCGAGACGAGGATCTCCTGGTGGATGTCGTCCTGCCGCACGTTGATCAGCGGGTCCTGCTCGGCCAGCAGGCCGAGCGCGGCGCGCAGCGCGCCCTTGTCCGCTGGCCGGCCGGGCACGATCACCGTTTCCAGCGTGGGCGGGGCAAAGAACCTGCGCTCCTGCGGCGCCGCCCGGTGCTCCCCGGCCACCGGCCCGCGCTCCCCGGCCGCCGGCCCGCGCTCCCCGGCCACCGGCCCGCGCTCCCCGGCCACCGGCCCGCGCTCCCCGGCCACCGGCCCGCGCTCCCCGGCCACCGGCCCGCGCTCCCCGGCCTCCGGCAGGCGCTCCCCGGCCGCCGGCCCGATGACGTCCCGCGCGCCCAGCGAGTCGCCGGCCTGGATGCCGCCCAGGCCCCACAGCTTGCCGATCTGCCCGGCCGTGACCTGGTCCCGCGCCGCGCCCGGGCCACGGTCGAAGACGCTGATCGCGGTGACCTTGCCCGTGCCGGTCTGGCCTGCGCCGCGCCGGGCCGAACCGCAGCCGGTCCCGGGCCCGCAGTGTGCCGGAGAACATCCGGACATACGCGATCTTCTCCCCGGCTGGCCCGCGCTCGACCTTGAACACGGTGCCCGCGACCGGGCCGTCCGCCGCGGCTGCCGCCCGGGGCAGCAGTTCCCGGATGCCGTCGGTCAGCGCCGCCACGCCCGCGCCGGTGATGGCCGATCCGAAGAACACCGGATACACCAGACCCTGCCTGGCCTGGGTCACCAGCCCGGCGCGCAGCCGCTGATAGGGCACGGCCGTCTCGTCGGCGACGAGCGCGGCCAGCAGCGCGTCGTCGTGGTCGGCCAGCGCCTCGGCCAGCCCGGCGGTGAACCCGGCGTCGGCCGCGCCGAACGGGGTGCCGCCCGCACCGCGGGTGCCCGGGCCGTGCACCGAGCCCATCGGGACGATGGCCCCGGTCAGCCGGGCCCGGATGTCCCGCAGCACCCGCTGGACGTCCGCGCCGCCGCGGTCGATCTTGTTCACGAAGATGAGCACCGGGATACCCAGCCGCCGCAGCGTGCGCATCAGCACCCGGGTCTGTGCCTGTACTCCCTCGACAGCGGAGATCACCAGCACGGCCCCGTCAAGTACGCTCGAGCACCCGCTCCACCTCGGCGATGAAGTCCGGGTGGCCGGGCGTGTCGATCAGGTTGACCGTGACGTCCCCGATGCCGAACGACACCACGGCGGATTTGATCGTGATACCACGCTGCCGCTCCAGGGCCAGCGTGTCGGTCTGGGTGCTGCCCTTATCGACGCTGCCGACCTCGTCGATGACCCCGGCGTTGAACAGCAGCCGTTCGGTCAGGCTGGTCTTACCGGCGTCGACATGGGCCAGGATGCCCAGGTTGAGGGTGTTGTTCGATGCGCTCACCGAGCGTCATGTCCTTTGCATAGGCGGCTATGGCCTGCGGGATGGACACGAACGCTGCGCGCACGTCACCCTCCTGGTCGGTGGACTGGTCAGTAGGAGTACAGCAGGCCCGAGCGGGCCCGGGCAACTGAATTACCCGCCCGCCGCCTATCCAGATCTGCCGACTGCCGATCATGGGCACGCACGCCGCCGTCACCGACGCTCAGGTTGACGGCCGGCTTTCCGGAACGCTTACCGTACCGGGATCCCCCCGGCTCGCTGGCTGGCTGGCTGTCCAGCACGCTCGTTCCGGCCCGTGCCTGCGCTATCGCGTCTTCCATCTGGCTATCGTGACGCCGCGCCGCTTCGGCTGCCGCGGCTTCGAGCGGCCGGTCCGACACCGCCATCCACCTGCCGATGAACATTCGCGTCGAGAGCCAGCCCATGAGGAATCCCACCATCGAGCAGAAGACTATGACCGAACCGATGAAGATTACGTCCTGGGGCGAGCCGCCGAGGGAACCGCCCAGCAGGTCAAAGAGGCCGCTGGCGACGCGGGGAACCTTTCCCAGCTGGGTCAGCGTCAGCCCAACGGTTATCTTTACCACCCAGTCGGATACTTCCTCCAGATTCGTGTTCGGGTGGACCGTGATGTCTGTCAACTGCTTCTCGGGCCCGGCCCGGCTGGGTGGAATGACGACCGTCACGCTGCGGGGCAATGCGAATAGGAAGCCGATGACACCACCAGAGACCACTGCGCTCGCGGCGATCATTCCGGCGAGGGCCATCGCCCGCCCCGCACCGCTCCGGCTCGTGGCGTACACGGTGATGTCAACGGCCGTGACCAGGAAAGCAACAAGGAAGGAGGCCAGAAGAGTTACTGCGCTCTGGCTGGCCAGGCCGGTCCAGAGCCTTGTTAGCCGCTGCCGATCGCCGCTCAAAGGGCACCTGCAATCGCATGGCGGCCGCTAGCCGCTGACACGGAGAGCCTCAGCCGCATGGCCGGCCGGTCAGGCAGGCCCGCGGCGCGACTCCCCTGCTGCGGCGCGCGGCACCCGCTCGGGCGGGTCAAGGGCCCGCGCCCGTTCCGGTACCACTGGGCCGGCAACAGGGGCTGCAGGAATGCGGCTTTCCGACATAGCCCTCTCCTCGGGAACAAAGCCGTGATTTGCGCGAATGCGGACATGAGAATCTGGCGACGGGTTTTGATTCAATTTCTGTCCGCAGCGCGACCCTCTTCCAGTATTGACCCGTCCAGTCGCCGCCGCAAGGCGTCGCATCCTTTTTCCGTGCCGCCTGAACAGTTGGATATTTATCGCGTCAAAATCAGCTAAATTCCAGGTTGGATATTACATCCGGGTGTACTTATTTCCGGGGCGCATGAGGGCCGGAGGCACCCTGGGAGCCCAGCCGAGAATGCGGAAGTTAAGCCGTGAGCTTCAGCCGGCCAGGGTCATTTCGCTGCAAACTGCCCGTCTGCTGGAACTGCGGCCCGCCCGGTTTCCGGCCCGTGGACCGGGCGCGCGTCACAGCTCGGCGCGGGCCGCCCGGTGAGGCGGACCGCGCACAGCATGCGGGCCGCCCGTTTCCAGCCGCATGGCTGAATCATTCGGGCGGCCCTGCCTCGTGCCCTGATCAGAAGGTGGCGTCCAGCCATTCGGTGAACGTCGGGCCGGCCAGCGTGGCGTGCGGGCTGGGCAGCAGGCCGCCGTTGGCATTGAGCGCGTCGTCCGGGTCGGCCGGGTTGTCCACCGCCTCGATCTTCACCGGGTCGCCGCGCCGGGCGGCGAGCTGTGCCGCCAGGTCCGGGAGGTACTCCTCGCGCGGGCAGGCGATCTCCGGAATCGGCGCCCCTGCGGCCGGTTCCGGCGCCAGCGCCAGCGCGGCCAGCGCCTCGGCCACGGTCCGGGCCGCGACCGCCTGGGTCCGCATCCTGGACAGGTAGACCACCCCGCCCTGCCTGCTCCACGTCATCAGCACGTCCACGAACTCGAAGAACTGCGCCGCGCGCAGGATCCGCGCCGGGACCGGGCCGGCCAGCGCCGCCTGCTCATGCGCCACCTTGGCCGCGCCGTACCCGGCGGTGAACTTGTCAGTGCCGATGATGGACACCACCACCATCCGCCGCACCCCGGCCCGCGACCCCGCCTCGTGCAGGTTCCGCGCCGCCGTGGTGAAGAACTCGGTGGCCGGCCCCTGCTCGGCCGACGGCCCGGTAGCCGTGTCGATGATGTAGTCAACCCCGTCCAGCGCCGCGGCCAGGCCGTCCCCGGTGATCACGTCCACGCCGTTCGCGCGGGATATCGCCACCACGTCATGCCCGTCGGCCGCGAGCACGTCCACCACAGGCCGGCCGACCCGCCCGGTCGCCCCCGCTACCGCGATCCTTGCCATTGCTCTGCTCCTTTATCTCTGCGTCATCGCGTTACCCGTCTGACCCCGCGCGCCGGGCAAACGTGACCCGGGACCGCCGGAAGGCATGAGTGCCGTGAGAAAGCGGTCACCGGTGACCACAAAGTCACCGCGCTAACGTCTGCCCCCTAGAGAGCGCTCCCACCGGACCGGGTGGCGAGTTCACGCTGGATCAGCGCGACCAGGTCGGGGTGCGTGCTGAGCCCCCACAGCACGTCCGGCGGGATGCCCAGCTGCCGGGCCGCCTCGGCCACCGCGGGCTGGCTCATGTCCAGCGCCCGGGCCAGTGTCTCGTCCCGCCGGTAGGTCTGCGGCAGGTCATCGAGCGACAACTCAGCCGGGCGGCGGAACCGCCCGTCCGGCCCCGGCAGCCAGGCCTCCCCCGCGGCCACCGCGCCAATAACCGAAAGCACGGTCTCCCGGCTGGCATCCCGGAACCCGTCGTGCACGGATTTCTCCACCACCCCGGCGACCAGCTCAGCGTGCGGCGCCAGCAGCAGGTTCCACACGTACTCGGACCGGGCCTGCCCCGGGTGGCGCAGCGCGAACGCCAGCCCGTCCAGCTCCGCCCCCGGGTCGAACCCGGCCACGCCGCGCTCGTGCCGGGCGAACTCGTCCGCGATCACCACATGCCCCAGCCCGTCACCGGCCCGGGCCCGCAGCCGCACCTCCGGCCGCACCCCCATGTCCCGCAGCTGCGCCAGCCACGGGCCGTACCCGTCCCCCGCGAACCAGGCGTCCGGGTTCCCGTCGAAGTAGGCCTCCAGCTCCCGGCTCCGCTGGTACAGCTCCCCCGGTGGCTTCATTTTCTTAACGCCACTGCCCGCGTTCTCGCCGACCAGGAACGCGGTCTGCTGGAGCTGGTCAAGCAGCCGTGGCCGGCTGCCGGCCGGCGCCTGGTCCAGCGCCAGCATGATGCACTCCAGGTCGGCGGCGTGCTGGACCGCGTCCAGCTGGTCCACGGCCAGGCCGTCGTAGCGGGGCAGGATGCGGTCCAGGACGTCGGACACCAGGTCCGGCTCGGTCAGCCCGAGCCCGGCCAGGAAGTGCCGGGCCGCGGGCACGTCGGCGATCGCGCGGCGTACGGTGCGCGGTCCGGTCCAGGCCGGGCCGGGCAGGTACACAGCTGGCTGACCCGCCGGGCCGAACGCGGTCACCTGGCGGCCGTCGGCCAGCCGGATGATCGGCTTGTCCCGGGCCGGGCCGCCCACCCGGCTCAGTGACGGGTAGCCATCGAGGAACGCGTACAGCCTGGTGATCCACTCGTCGGGCTGGGCGGCGAGAAACTCACCGCCCAGCCGCGCGGCGAAGTCCGCCGGGGTGAGCAGCTGCACGCCGATCTCCTCGTGCAGGTAGTGCCACAGCACCGGGGTCCCGGTCTCGGTAATGCCTTCGTCCGTGAACCACAGCGGCCACCCGGCGCCGGACAGCTGGCCGAGCTGATCGGGGTCCAGCAGGTCGCGCAGTGCTGCCGCACCGCACAGCCGCAGGTCCCGCGCGGCGCGGTGCCCGCCGCCCGGCGCCGGAATCAGCTCCGCCCCGGCCAGCGCGTCGCGCACCGCGTCGAACAGCGGGCGGAACATCGAGCCCGCCGGGAACCGGGCCTCGTCCAGCGGCAGCGCCTGCAGCCCGGCCACGGTGAGCAGCCCGCTGTCCCGCAGGTCCGGCAGCACCTCGGTGAGCAGGACAGCGGTCTCCTGGACCAGCGCCTGGTTGGCCGGGTCGTGCTCGGGGACATTGTCCCGGGCTGGCGTTGTGCGGTATGGGCCCTGGACCAGGAAGCCGAGGGAGGTCTCTTTCTCGGTCGGGAAGTAGACGACGAGCGGGGCACTGGCCTGGGCCACGATCTGGCCGCGGACCTGGAACGCGACCTCGACCTGGTGCCCGGCGTGGCCTAGCTGGTCCAGCGGGCGGGACCAGACCAGCCAGTCCGTGGTGCGCCGCCCCTTGGCCAGGGTGACCTGGCGGCGCGCGCCCGGGCCGGGTCCGGTGCGCCGTTCGATGACCGATTCGGTGATCCCGGTGCCGCGGACGCGGATCCGGGTGATGCTGCGCAGGAACAGCAGGAGCACCGGGTCGAGGGCGTTCAGCGCGGCGGAGATCTCCGCCGCGGCCACCTCGGCCGGGACGCTGTCGTGGTCGAACGGGAACACGAACTGGGTGCCCGGGCCGGCTTCGTCCAGCGGCTCGATCGCGGCGGGCCGGACGTAGTTGTCGATCCGGAACTGCTCGCCCGGGCTGTATATGCGCGGGGTCCGGGTGTACGCGTACACCGCCTTGAAGCCGATGCCGAACTGCCCGATCGTGGTCAGGTCGGCGGACTTGGTGGTCCGGGCCACCCCGCAGATGCCCCGCACGTCGTCCTCGGTGAACGGCCGGCCGTCGTGCCTGACCTCCAGCCGGCCGGCGGACAGCTCGAAGCTGAGCTCGGTCGCGCGGGCGTCCTCGGCGTTCTGGATCAGCTCGTAGATGAAGTGGGTGCGCTCGCTGTACAGGTGCCCGAGCAGGTCGAGCACGGCCGTGTCCCAGCCGTACCGGGCGATGTTCTCGTCCCGGATCTTCGCGTAGTCCGCTGGCACCGGCTGCCTCCTCCGCTGGGCCGCCCCAGGCTAGCCGAGCAGGGCTTCCGCCCGCGTCTGGCCGCCACCGCGGCGGCGCGGTGCGGCGGAGCGCCGCCGGGCAGGGCGGCCGGCCGCTCGCCCGCCTTGGTGCGGAACGCCGTGTCCGCTTCGTCGGTCACTGGTCCGGCTTGACGTCGTGGATGAGCCAGACGTTGGGTTCCCAGTAGTCGCCAGCGCCGGCCGCCCGGTCGATGTGCACGGTGGCCAGCCCGCGCGGGAACACGTAATCGCCGGTGTCCGGGAACCGCATCTCAGTCCACGACTCCCAGTCCGGCACCGAGCCGGTGATGTGCAGCGAGCGCGGAAGCGCCGGGCCGGTGCGCGCGCCCATGCCGGTGTGCACCCGGATCCACGGGTCGAACGGGGTGCCGTCGGCGCGCACCCAGCAGGCATACCGCTCGATCGGGATGGTCGGGTAGCGCTCTTTGAGGTTGGGCCGGACCGGGGCGATCAGCGAGCCCAGGCCGGCCTCCCGGGCCAGCCCGGCCATCCCCCGCAGCATTGGGCCGGACAGCCGGCGGCCCTGGTTCCGCGGCGGGATCTCGGCGGCCAGCGCACACACCGCCGTGGGCTGGCCGCCCGACTCGCGCAGCGCGAAGCCATCGGCGATTATGGCGTCGATGCCCGGCCCGAGGCCGGCCTCGGTGCCGTCCCAGGCCACCGGGATCGTGTGGCCTTCGGCGAGCACCTCCGTGGAGTCGGTGTCCAGCAGGACGAACTGGTGCTCCGGGAACACCTCGTAGAGCCGCAGCCAGTACCGGTTGAGTTCGTCACCATGGGTGTTGTACTCCGGCCAGACGTCGTCGGTCAGCCCGGCGATCTGCGCCCACAGGTCCGGCTGCTCGCTGTAGCGCACCACTTGAACGGCCATGTCCCTGAGTATGGTCCAGCCGCCATCGGCCGCGCGCTGCCGGTTCGGTCAACGTGCCCAGGCCCGGACCGCGCGAGTGATCCGCCGGGCCGCCTCGCGGAGCTGATCGGGTGAGTGCGCGGCATAACCGAGAACCAGGCCGGGCGGCCCGCTGGCCACCCGGTGCCAGGACAGCGGGTGCACCAGCACACCGTCGTGCTGGAGCGCGGCTGGCCAGCTCGGTGTCGTCAGGCCCGGTGCCAGGGCTGGCCGGGGAACGTGATGAGCAGGTGCAGCCCGGCCGGCACGCCCTGCACCCGGACGCCGGGCAGCTGCTCGCGGAGCGCGGCCAGCAGCGTGTCGCGGCGGCCGCGCTGCCGGCCGCGGACCTGGCGGACGTGCCGGTCCAGCTCGCCGGTGGCGATGAGCTGAGCCAGCACGAGCTGCGGCAGCGCCGGGCTGCCCAGGTCGCTGGCGTGCTTGGCGGCCACCAGGTCGGCGTACAGCCGGGCGGGCGGGATCAGCCAGCCCAGCCGCATGCCCGGGGCCAGCGTCTTGGACGTGCTGCCGGTGTAGGCGATCCGGTCCGGGCCGGACGCCTGCACGGCGGGGACCGGGGCCCGGTCGTAGCGGTACTCGGCGTCGTAGTCGTCCTCGATGACCAGGCCGCCGGCCGCGGCCCAGTCCAGCAGGGCGCGGCGGCGCGGCGGGGCCAGCACCACCCCGGTCGGGGAACTGATGCGCGGGGTGAGCAGTGCCGCCCGCGCGCCGCTGCCGACCAGCGCGGCCACGTCCAGGCCGTGCTCGTCCACCGGGACCGGGACCGGCTGGAGACCCCAGTGCGCCAGCTCGTCCCGCGCGCCGCGGGAGCCCGGGTCCTCGACCGCGATGTGGCTGATCCCGGCGGCCCGCAACTGCTGCGCGAGCAGCGCCATGGCCTGCGCAACGCCCGCCACCACGATGATCGCGTCTGGTTGTGCCCGGATGCCACGGGTCCGGGCCAGCCAGCCGGTCAGCTCGGTGCGCAGCCGCTCGCTGCCCCGCGGGTCGCCGTACCCCAGGTCGGCCGGGCTGGCGCTGGCCAGCACGGTCCGCTCGGCGCGCAGCCAGGCGGCGCGGGGGAACGCGGACAGATCCGGCACGCCCGGGGACAGATCGATCTCGGCGTGCGCCCGCCACTGCCGGGGCAGCTCCAGCACCGCAGGTGTGCCGGTCGGCGTGCGCAGCGGGGCGGCCTGGCGGCGGCCGCGGGCGCGGCGACGGCCGGGGCTGGACGGCCCGGGCTGCGGGCTGCGCGGCAGCACGACTAGTTCCGGCTCCCTGCCGCGCGCTGACCAGGCCTTCGTCGGCTAGCCGCTGGTAGGCCTCGACGATCACGCCGCGAGAGGCGCCGAGATCACCGGCCAGCAGCCGGGTCGCGGGCAGCACCGTGCCGGCCAGCAGCCGGCCGTCCCGGATGCCGGCCCGCAGCGCGCCCGCCAGCCAGCTGGTCAGTCCCGCGGGCCGGCGCGGCTACCGGGTCCAGCTGGAGGAAGTCGGCCCCGGCCGCCGCGGTAGCCGGCGGCGGCGAGCGGTGCGCTCAGCAGCAGACATTGGTCCACTATAGAGCTGCTTCAATGGTCCTGTTAGCCGGACCATTCCTGGCCCTAGCGTGGCCAGTCGTGCCCGAACTCCGTGCCGTCGCCCGCGACCAGCACCGCGCCACCGGGTCGCCGCGCTGCCGCCGCCCCGGGACCGGCCGCCCCGGTCGCCGCGGCTGCGGTGGCGATGGGTGCGGCCGCGATCGCCATGGTCGGCGGGCAGCGTAGCCATCTCCGGGGTGCTGGCCGCCGCGCCGATGCTCACCGCCGAGGCGATCCGGTACGCGGTGGCCTGCCTGCTGCTGGCGCTGTTCGCCCGGCTGGCCGGGCAGCGGCTGGTGCTGCCGCGTGGCACGGAGTGGCTCTGGCTGGGCGGCGTCGCGCTGACCGGGTCGGTGCTGTTCAACATCGCCCTGGTCCTGGGGTCCAGGCACGCCGAGCCGGCTGTGCTCGGCGTGGCGGTGGCCTGTGTCCCGCCGCTGCTGGCCGTGCTCGGGCCCGCTGGCCGACCGGACCCGGCCCAGCCGCGGCCGTGCTGGCCGCCGCGCTGGTGGTCACGTGCGGGGCCGCGCTGGTCACCGGGCTGGGCCGGACCGACGCGGCCGGGGTGGCCTGGACCGCCGTGGTGTGCGGCTGCGATGCCGCGTTCACCCTGCTGGCCATGCCGGTGCTCGGCCGGCACGGCCCGTGCGGGGTCTCGGTGCACGCCACCTGGATCGCGGCCATCATGTACGGCGGGGCCGGGCTGGTGCACGACGGGCCGGCCGCCGTGCCCGGCTCCGCCCGGACGGTCTGGCTCGCGGTCGGCTACCTTGCTGTCATCACGGCCGTAGCGTTCGTGCTGTGGTACTCGGCGGTCGGGCGGCTGGCGCTGGCCGGGCCGGCCTGCTCGGTGGCGTGGCGCCGATCGCCGCCGCGGCCACCGGGGTGCTGCTCGGCGGCCCGGCACCCGGGCCGCTGGTCTGGGTGGGCGTCGCGGTGGTGCTGGCCGGCCTGGCGCTCGGCCTGCGGGCCGGCCGGCAACTGGACCGGGCACCCCGTCGACTAGACCCTGCAAAGAGGTGAGCTGATGTACTTCCAGCACTCGGCCGAGATCTGGCGGGACTTCCCGGCCCTGGTGCCCGGCGTCATGGCCGCCAGCGGCATCACGGCCGATGTCCCGGTCCCGGCGCGCACGGCCGAGTTCACCGCGGTCGCCGCGTCCCGGCTGGCCGGGGCGACGGAAAGCGAGCTGCCCGAGATCCAGGCCTGGCGGCGTGCGTACGCCCAGATGGGACTCAAGCCGACCCAGTACCGGTGCGCGTCCGAGTCGCTGCTCCGGCGGTTCCGCAAGGAAGGCGCGCTGCCCCAACTGCACCCCCTGGTCGACCTGTGCAACGCGGCCTCGGTCGCGTTCGCCATCCCGGTGGCCGTGCTCGACCTGGCCAAGGTCAGCGGCAGCCTCGAGGTGCGGTACGCGGCGGGCGACGAGAAATACCTGACGTTCTCCGGGGAGGTGGAGCACCCCGCCGCCGGCGAGGTGATCTTCGCCGACGAGGCCGGCCAGGCGCACGCCCGGCGCTGGACGAACCGGCAGAGCGGCCTGTCGGCCGTGCAGGACGGCACGGCCGACGTGCTGATCGTGGCTGAGGCGCTGCACGCCTCGGCGGCCACCGACGTGCCCGGACTGCTGACGGCCATCGCCGCGGAAGTGGGTGCGGTGTGGTCCGTCCGGCCCACCGTCACCGTGCTGAGCCCGGCCGCGCCGCGCTTCCCGGTCACGCCGTAACCTGAGGCCTGCCGCCGGCCGCGTAAGTCCGGCGCGGACAGGAGACCCTCGGTGATCAGTCTGGACCGGGACGGCGACGTCTGGATCCTGCGCATGGCGGCCGGCGAGAACCGGTTCAACCTGGACTGGCTGGACGCGGTGCACGCCGCGCTGGACCAGGTGGCGGCGGCGGACGGCCCGGCCGCGCTGGTCAGCACGGGCGAGGGGAAGTTCTACACCAACGGCCTGGACCTGGACTGGCTGGCCACTTAGCCGGACGCGGCTGCGTTCCTGGCCGGGGTGAACCAGCTCAACGGCCGGCTGCTCACCCTGCCGCTGCCGACCGTGGCCGCGGTCAACGGGCACGCGTTCGGGGCCGGCGCGGTGTTCGCCATCGCCCACGACGTCGTGGTCATGCGCGCGGACCGGGGCTACTGGTGCATGCCCGAGGCGGACCTGGGCCTGCCGGTCACCGGGCCGATGTACGCCGTGCTCGAAGCCAAGCTGCCCCGCCGGGCCGCGCAGCAGGCCATCCTCACCGGCCGCCGGTTCGGCGGGACGGACGCCGCCGCGGCCGGCATCGTGCAGCAGGCGGTGGCGGCGGACCTGGTGCTGCCGCGGGCCATCGAGCTGGCCGCCGGCCTGGCCGCCAAGGACCGCCGGACGCTGGCCGCACACAAGCGGCTGCTGTTCGGCGCGGCGGCGCAGGCCTGCCAGCAGTAACCCGGCCCGGCTACGAGCTCGGCACGTAGCTGCCGGTGCAGATGTTCTCGTAGTGGCTGGCACTGAACGACTGGTGCTCGCCGGGGAAGTACCACTCGACCGCCTGGTACATCAGCTTCCCGTCGCAGGTGCCCAGGTGGAACGCGACCACCGTGGCCGGCTTCTCGGTGCCGGTGGCCACCGACTGGTTCGGCCCGACGTATTCGGCCAGGCCGGACCCGATCGCCCGCGAGCTGCCCCAGGACTGCCAGACAATGTGCTTGACCAGGCCGGTCGGGTCGCCGCCGTTGAAGATCCTGGACGGCTCGACCTGGCCGAACCCCTGGCCCTGCGCGAACACCCCGGCGAGCTGGCCGAGCGCCGGGGCCGGGCCGGTCGCCGTGGCCGACGGCGTCGGGGATGCCGGGGTGGCCGGGGTGGCCACGGTGGACGCGGTGGCGGCCGGGGTGCTGGCGGGCACGCTGGACGGCGCGGCGGCCGGGCTGGTGGAAGCGGTGCTGGCCGGGGCGCTGGCGGCCGACCCGGACGGGCTGGCCGAGCAGCCGGTGATCACCGCGGCGGCGGCCACGGCGGCCAGGGCGGCCTGGCCGAGGGCCCAGGCCCCGCGGCGCCGCGGGGCGGGCTGGCGGGTGGCGGCCGGGGACGTAGCGGCGTCGTTCATGTCGTGCTCCCTTTCGCGGGCGCGGGCGTGGACACACCTTTGAGTCCCGGGCCTGGGCCGCGCCAACAACTTCCATCGATAAAGACGTAACTACGGCCGCCCCGGATGGCCTCAAGTTGGCAGCACCTCAGATGGGTCGGCTTGAGACCACCCCAGATGGGCAGGCTCGACAGCACCCCAGATAGGTCAGCTACGGGATTATCTAAGAGCAGACTTATTTGCGTATGCTCACGTCATGGCCGCGAGCACGGTCCAGCGGACCGTCCCTGACATCAGCTTCCTGCTGTCCCATGCCAGCCACGTGCTGGCCACCCGGATGACCGAAGCGCTGCAGGAGATCGGGCTGACCCCGCGCGGCCAGTGCGTGCTGATGCACGCACTGCCCGGCGAACTGACCCAGATCGAGCTGGCCCGGGTGGCCGACCTGGACAAGACCACGATGGTGGTCACCCTGGACGAGCTGGAAGAGGCCGGTTACGCCGAGCGGGTACCGTCGCCGGCCGACCGGCGGGCCCGGCTCGTCCGGGTCACCGAGCGGGGCAGGGAGATCACCGCGGCCGGCCTGGAGATCGTGGACCGGGTACACCAGGAGGTGCTGGACACACTGCCGCCCAGCCAGCGCGACGCGTTCATCGCGGCCATGAACACGCTGGTCGGCGGCTACCTGGCCGACCCGGTGGACTGCGACCGCCCGGTCCGCCGCCCCCGCCGCTCTAGCTGAAGCCCCCGCCGCTCTAGCTGAAGCCGTTCGTGATCATGACTTCGGTGCGCATCTAGTACCACGCCGCTGACTTAACGGCGCGTAGATGATCACCCAGGTTGTTGATGTTGAAGTAGCCGACACAGTTGTGTCGGCTACTTCAACATCAACAACAGGTGCCGCTCCCGGCGGATCTCACTGGTCACACCAGCATCACAGTTTCACCAGGCAGACCCGGGCGCCCCTGGCTGCGCCGCTTAAGTCAACTACCAAGCCAGACCTCTGCCCAGCCCCTGTGCGCCCACCAGGAGTAGGACTGAAAGAGATTGTCTGTTAGTAGATGATCTGTTAGCGTCGTTCCTGGCCGAAACCGGCGAGTCAGGAGCTGAGCTACATGACTGGGATCGCTCGCCCGACGGGGACTACCCGCCCGTCAGGGACCACCCGCCCGCGCGGCGTTGCCCTGACCGTGCTGTGCGCCGCTACCTTGATGATCATCCTCGACGGCACCATCGTGACCGTGGCGCTGCCCTCGATCCAGCGCGACCTGCACGTCCCGGCGGCCACCCTAACCTGGGTGCTCAACGCCTACCTGATCGCGTTCGGCGGCCTGCTGCTGCTGGCCGGCCAGGTCGGCGACCTGATCGGCCGCAAGCGGGTGTTCCTGGCCGGGCTGGCCACGTTCACCGCGGCGTCGCTGGCCTGCGGCTTGGCCGGCAGCCCGCAGCTGCTCATCGCGGCCCGGCTGGTGCAGGGCGCGGGCGGCGCCATGGTCACCGCGGTCAGCCTGGGGATGATCACCACGCTGTACCCGGAGCCGCCGGACCGGGCCCGCGCGGTGGCCGCCTACAGCTTCACCGGGCCGGCGGGGCGTCGCTCGGCCTGGTCCTCGGCGGCGTGCTCACCCAGGCCATCAGCTGGCACTGGATCTTCTTCGTCAACCTCCCGGTCGGCGTGCTGGCCGGGGTGTCGGCTGTCTATCTGCTCACCCCGGAGCGCGGTAGCGGCCTGCGGTCCGGCGCCGACTGGCTGGGCGCCGCACTGGTCACCGCCGGGCTGATGGCCGGCGTGGCCGCGCTGGTGCAGACCGGCCCGGCCGGCTGGGCCACGGCCCGCACGCTCGGCCTGGCTGCCGCGGCGGTAACCCTGCTCGCCGGGTTCGCCGTCCGGCAGGCCCGGGCGGCCGTGCCGCTGCTGCCGCCGCGCATCCTGGCCACCCGCGCCGTGTCCGGCACGAACCTGGCCCAGCTGCTGGTCATCGCGGCCGCGTTCGGCTTCCAGGTGCTGATCACCCTGTATATGCAGCAGGTGCTCGGCTACCGCCCGGCCCTGGCCGGCCTCGGCCTGCTGCCCACCGCGGTGGTGATCGGGCTGGTCTCGCTGGGTGCGTCCGCGCGGCTGGCCGGGCGGTTCGGCCCGCGCAGGGTGCTGCTGGCCGGGCTGGCCCTGGTCGCACTGGCGCTGGGCCTGCTCACCCAACTGCCGGCCCGCGGCAGCTACACCGCGCACCTGTACCCGGTGCACCTGCTCCCGGCGCTGCTGATCTTCGGCCTGGGCGGCGGGCTGACCCTGCCCGCGCTGGCCATGCTGGGCATGTCGGCCGCCACCCCGGCCGACGCCGGCCTGGTCTCCGGCCTGTTCAACACCACCCAGCAGGTCGGCGCGGCGCTCGGGGTCGCCGTGCTGACCACCCTGGCCAGCACCCGGGCGGCCGAGGCCCGGGCCGCCGGGCTGGCCAGCGCACCCGCCCTGACCAGCGGCTATCACCTGGCCTTCGGCATCGGCGCGGGCCTGGCCCTGGCTGCCGCCGCGGTATCCGCGATCCTGCTCAGGCCGGGTCGGGCTAATGAGCGTTCGGCTAAGCGGGAGCGCCCGGCGCTGACCGACGCCCGGCGCTGACCGACGCCCGGCGCTGACCGACGCCCGGCGCTGACCTGCACCTGGTGCGGACCTGGCCGCGGCGTGCACCTGGCCGCCGGGTCACGTTGGCCGGCTGGCCAGCCGCTGGCCCGCTACCGGTCACCCCAGGCTGGCAGGCTGCCGCCTGATGTTTGCCACGCGCCAGGTGCGGGCGGACAGGAGGGCAGCCCGGGGCGAGCGGTTCGGTGCCGTGATGGCCGCCGCCGTCCGTGTGCTCCCGTTCGGCCTGAACCGGGTCGTGCCGCCGCGGCTGCTCGGCTTCGCGGCCATCAGCTCGGTGACCTTCCTGGTCGATCTGGCCCTGCTCACTGCCGCCCGCAGCGGTTTGCACTGGCCGCTGCCCGCCAGCATCACGGCGGCGTACCTGCTCGCCTCCGGGCTGGGTTACCTGCTCAACCGGTCACTGAACTTCCGCTCGCATGCCGCGGTCGGCCCGCAGCTGGCCCGGTACACGGTCGTCCTGGTGCTCAACTACTTCGGCTGCATCCTCGGCGTGACCACCGGCCTGGCCGCGCTGGGCCTGAACTATCAGCTGGCCCGGACCGCGGCGAGCGGCTGCGAGATGGCGTACATGTACGCCGCGATGCGCTGGGTCGTGTTCCGCGACGCACCGGCCGCGGAGCCGGACCCGGGCGGCGAGCGTCAGTAGTAGCCCTTCTGCCCGTCCAGCAGTTCCCGGATCAAGTCCAGGTGGCCGGCATGCCGGGCGGTCTCCTCCAGCATGTGCAGGACCATCCAGCGCAGCGTGGCGCCGCCGTCGGGGTAGTCGGTGTTCCGCCCGGTGTCGTCGAGGGAGTGGGCGGCGATGATCTCGTCCGACACCGCGCACTGCGCCGTGTACGCGTCCAGCAACTGGGCCAGCGGGATGTCGTCCACCATCATCTCGGAGTCCTCAGGACCCTCGAACCCGGGCCCGGTGCCGGGGCGGTCCAGGAACAGCACCTCGAACCAGAGCTGCTCGGCCCAGCGCAGGTGGGACACCAGCCCAGCCACCGTCATCAGCGGTGAGGCCGGCAGCATGGCGCGGTGTGCGTCCGCCTCGGACAGGCCCGCGCACTTCAGGTGCACGATGCCGCGCTGCAGCTCGTACCAGCCGACGAGCTGGGTCCGCTCGTCGGCCACGAACGGCGGGCGCTCCCGGGGCGGCGTCATGACTGCGCTCTGCCGGTGCCGTAGTGACTCTCGATGGTTAGGTCTATCACCGCCCCAGAGTGCTCCGAACCCCCGGTCACTGGCCACCGGGTTTCGGCGCCTCCAGGCCCAGCCGGCGCTGCTCGATGATCAGGCAGCGGTCTTCCACGTAGAGCAATCCGGCCGCGGTGGCGATGGCCCGGGACTCGGCCGAGGCGATGCCGAGCTGCAGCCACAGCGCGGTGGCGCCGGCCGCCACCGCCTGCCGGGCGATGTCCGGCGTCTGCCCGGACGGGCGGAACACATCGACTAGGCCGACCGGCCCCGGGACCTGGGCGAGCGTCCGGTACACGGGCTCGCCCAGGATGATGTCGGCGTGCGGGTTGACCGGGACGATCCGCCAGCCGTGCCGCTGCATGTGCGCGGGCACATAGTGCGCCGCCTTGGCCGGTGCTGCGCTGGCCCCCACCACGGTGATGCTGTCGTAGCTCGTCAGAATGCGCTCAACAATGGCATCCGTACCGTTCACCCACCCACCGTAGTCCCTGGTGCCACAGGCCGGTTATCGTGTGCCCATGGCCCAGCGATTGGTCACCGAACGCCTCATCCTGCGGCCCTGGACCCCCGACGACGCCGAAGCCGCCCTGGCCGCCTACGGCAACGGCGACGTGGCCCGGTGGCTGGCCCCGGAAATGGACACCGTCCCGGACCCCACCGCGATGCGGCTGGTCCTGCAGCAGTGGGTGGCCGAGGACACCAGGATGCTGACCCCGGCCGGCCGGTGGGCGATCGAACTGCGGGAGGACCACCGCCTGATCGGCGGGGCGACCCTGCTGCCGCTGCCCCCGGACGACGAGTTCGAGATCGGCTGGCAGCTCAGCCCGGCCGCTTGGGGGCACGGCTACGCCGCGGAGACCGGGCTGGCGCTGGCCCGGTGGGCCTTCGACCAGGGCATCGAACAGGTCATCGCGGTCGTCCGGCCGACCAACAAGCGGGCCGAGGCGATGGTCCGGCGCATCGGCATGGAGTGGGTCGGCGAAACCGAGAAGTACCACAACCTGCGCCTGCAGGTATTCCGGCTGCGCCCCGGGGACCTCACCGCACCGTGACCTAAGCACCGGGGATCTGAGCACGGACCAGCCACCCCGGCGGCCGCTCGGCCGGGCCGGGCAAAATTGCCGCATGCGCGATCAGCAGCTGGCCGCCGTGCTGGCGGCGGCGGCCGCGGGCCGCTTCCCGCCCGCGGACGGCGGGGTCACGGTGCTGCCCGCGGCTTCGCCGCGCGACTCGGGCGTGCTCGGGTTCACCGCGCACGCGGTCGTCTTCGCCGACGCCGACCCGGCCTGGGTAGCCGCCCAGCTGCCCGCCAGCGACCTGGCCGCGCCGCTCAGCCCGGCGTTCCTGCAGGCGCTGTGCCAGCACACCGGCCGCGAGATGCACACCATCGACATGCTGTGCACCGCGCCGGCCCGCCCCGGCCCGCCACCCATCGCGCTGGCCGCCGAGCCGGACCGGTCCCATCCGCGCATCGCCCGCGCGGTGCGCTACCGCGACGAGGTGCGGGCCTGGCGCGCGGACGGCGGCGTAGTGCTGCTCGGCCGGGGCATCGCGGGCCGCTGGGAGGCATCCATCGAGGTGGACTCCGGCCGCCGCGACCACGGCCTGGGCCGCACACTGGCCGCCGCGGCCCGCCACCTGGTGCCGCCCGGCACCCCGCTGTGGGCGCAGATCTCCCCGGCCAACGCGGCCAGCGTGCGGGCGTTCCTGGCGGCCGGCTTCACCCCGGTCGGCGCGGAAGCACACCTCATCCCGCCCGACCTCTGACCTATGCCGAACGCCAGTGCCCTCGACTGTCCCGCTCAGCCCGCGCGGTTGGTGATCCGCAAGTAGTACCCGTCGGGATCGAGGATGCGGAAATCGCGCAACCCCCAGGACTGGTCGTGCAGATCGTCGTCCAGCGGCCACCCGGCGGCGAGCACCCGGTCCCGCTCGGCGACGACGTCGTCCACTTCCAGCACCAGTTCCAGGCCGGCTGGCGGCCGCCGCGCGGCATGGGCGTTCGGCAGCGTGGACCGGACCGCCCCGACCTGCACCGCGCCGCGGCGCAGTGCGACGTAGTCCTCGGCGCGGCGGTCGTCGGTGAGCTGAAACCCGAGGACACGCTGGTAGAAGTCGACCGTGACGTCAAGATCCGCGGGAAAGATCTCGAACCGGAGCGTCATGTCCATGACCGAATACGGTAGCCCGGTGGTCAGCTATGAGTGGCGCGGGCCGTTCCGCAACAGCGAGCTCAGCGCGCTGCACGGGGCGGGGTTCGGCCAGCCGGCCCGGGAGCACGACTGGCAGGCCCAGCTGCACCGGCACAGCCTGGGCTGGGTGTGCGCACGGGACCGCGCCGGGCTGGCCGGTTTCGTCAACGTGGCCTGGGATGGCGGCTCGCACGCGTTCATCCTGGACACCGTGGTCGCGCCGCGACTGCAGCACCAGGGCGCCGGGACGAAGCTGGTCGCCGTGGCCGCCGAGCAGGCCCGGGCAGCCGGATGCGCCTGGCTGCACGTCGATTTCGAGCCCGGCCTGGGCCCGTTCTACTGGGACAGCTGCGGCTTCCGCCCCACCACCGCCGGGCTGATCTCCCTGCGCTGATAGCGCGGTGCCGATGTGACAATTGATGCAGTCGTGGCAATCGCATCGGTCAAGGAATCGTGATCCTGACTTTAAAATGCGCGCTTTCCCGCACGGCGCGCATGCCCAGTGAACGGCCAGGCAGCCACGCTGGTACCAGCGGGCCTGATGCGGCTAATGAGATGGGGCAGGGTTCGCTGACCGTACTCAGGCCAGAGGCCCCGTGCCAGCTCACCGCCTCCCCGACGGCTAAGTCGGTGGCGTTGTAACAGAGCCTCACCTATGCCAAGATCACGAGTCAGGGAGAGCGCCTTCGTGCGGTTAAGTCACCCGCGCCGCGTCCCAGCGACACCAAACTCATGATCGATTGCCGAACGGGCAGCGGAGGCCAGCTGGCGGCGGACCATCCCGCGTCAGAGTGGGCCGCGATCACGACGGTAAAGCCGATCGCCAATTTAAATGGAGCCACTATTGGCATGCTTATTTAAGCTAATAACATTGGCCGGGCAAGAGTGGCCATGGAACTCCGTTTTTGTGGATGGTAAAGTGTGGGCCATATATTGGGTGGGGCAGCCGGGCGGTGACCTGAATATGACCAGTGCGGATGCGCCGAGCCAGTCAGGCCGTAACCAGCCGATCAGCCCACGGCAGGTGACGATCCTGCAGTACATCCGCGAGTCCGTCGCACGCCGTGGTTATCCGCCCTCGCTGCGCGAGATCGCGCAGGCGGTCGGGCTGGCCAGTCAGTCCACCGTCTCGTACCACCTGTCGGCATTAGTGAAGAAGGGCTACCTGAGCCGGGGGCCGGGGCTGCCGCGCACCACGGTGGAACTGCCGTCCGGCCCGGACTCGGCCGTACCCACCGCTCCCCCCGCCGGGACCGGCCCCACCCCAGCCGGGACCGGCGCGACTGGGCCGCCGCCCCCGGCCAAGCCGGATGCGGCCCCGGCCGGCGCCGCCGCCCCTCCCCCAGCTGACGCCCCTCCCCCAGCACGCCGCCGCGTTCCCCCGGACCGCCGCCGCGCCGGTGCTGGCCCGCCGCACGCGGCTCCCCGGCCAACGCGGCCGCCGTCCCCCGGACGGCGCCGCCGCGCCGGATGCTGGCCCGGCCAGCGCCGCCGCGGCTCCCCCGGCCGGGTCTGACGCCGGGCCGCCCCGGGCTGACCTGGACCGCCCGGTCCGGGTGCCGCTGATCGGGCGGATCGCGGCCGGCGTGCCGATCACCGCCCAGCAGGAAGTGGAGGACACGTTCCTGCTGCCGCGCAAGATCGTCGGCTTCGGCACCCTGTTCATGCTCCGGGTGGCCGGCGACTCCATGATCAACGCGGGCGTCACCGACGGCGACTACGTGATCATCCGGCAGCAGGAGAAGGTGACCAGCGGCGACATGGTGGCCGCGCTGATCGAGGGCATCGAGAGTGAGGCCACGGTCAAGACGTTCCAGCAGGCCGAGGACGGCCAGTGCTGGCTGATGGCGCACAACCCGGCTTACCCGCCGATCCCGGGCGACAGCGCCGAGATCATGGGCAAGGTCGTCGCGGTGCTCCGCCGCACGGTCTAGCACCGGACGAGCAGCGGGCGGCCTATCGGCCCGCCGCCGCCGGTCACCCCAGGGCCTCGGCATAGTGGCGTGATGTCCGGTTCAAGGGCATCCGCCTGCGGTGGGCCACCGGTCACACCGCTGCAGCGAGGCCTCCGTCCGTCAGCGAACCGGCTGCCACAGCGGTGCTGCCTGGCTGATCGAGCGATCCTGGCAGGCCGTTATGCCACCGATGAGCCCGGCGATCTGCCGCCGTCTTACTCAGTACATCGAAGTGCCGAACGACTTGGGTGATGATCGGGCAATGAAGAACGTCATGTCGAGGGACGGAACAAGCATCGGCTACGACCAAGCGGGCGCCGGCCCAGCGCTGATCATCGTCTACGGCGCCATGAGCACCAGGTCCAGCGGGTCCAAGCCAGAGCTCGTCACCCTACTTGCGCCGCACTTCACCCTCTACAGCTACGACCGCCGGGGCCGCGGTGACAGCGGGGATACACCGCCGTACGCGGTGGACCGGGAGATCGAAGACATCGAAGCGGTGATCAGCGAGGCCGGTGGCACCGCTTTCCTCTACGGCCATTCGTCCGGAGGATGCCTGGCTCTCGAAGCCGCACGGAAGCTCCGCGGCAAAGTACCGAAGGTCGCGGTGTATGAGGCTCCCTACAACGACGAGCCAGCAGCCCAGCAGGCCTGGAGCCAGTACCTCGACCAGCTCGGCGAAGCACTGGCAGCCGGGCGCCACGGTGATGCGGTAGCACTATTCATACGGAGCACCGGGACGCCCGCCGAACAGGTGGACGGCATGCGCCAGGCACCCTTCTGGCCAGCACTCGAAGCCATCGCGCCGACGCTCGCCTACGATCACGCCGGGGTCATCGGCAAGAGCATCGCTGTGCCGACAGACCGGCTAGCCCAGGTGCATGTTCCGGTCCTTGTCTTGTGCGGCGGGTCGAGCCCTGCATACATGCATCACAGCGCCCAGGCCATCAGCCAGGTGATCCACAAGGCAGAACTCCGCACGCTGGACGGGCAGACACACGTCGTGCAACCCGCTGCTCTCGCTCCCGTCTTGATCGAGTTTCTCCGCAGCTAAGCAATTACAGGCCCCGGAAAGACCGTTGCCGGGGACGCTGGCCCCGGCCCAAGGCAGCCACGAATCCCGGGTCCGGCGGCGCCCGCCACGTGCCCGGTAGGGCTGTGAACCGGGGCGAACAGCGATCACTTCCGGACAAGCTGATATGACGGCCGACCTGGGCTCAGGCGGGGAAGGGGCACCTGTGGCGTAATGCCCGTTTCGTTCATGCTGGGCTGATTCCCAGCGTGGCCAGGATCCGGGTGGCATCCCGGGCGTGGTGGCGGGTGGCGGCTGCGATGTTGTGGTGGCCGGCCATCTTCATGATCCCGATGGTGAGGTTGCGCAGGGTGGCCATGGCCTGGGGGCCGTTGCCAGTGCGGACCTGGGAGGAGTCCTCGCCGTAGGTTGTATCGCGGATGTGGCGCACGGCTTCGATGCGCCAGTGGCCGCGGATCCATCGGGCGAGGTCGCTGGGGCTGGCCTGGGTGACGGTCAGGCTGGTGATCCCGTAGGCGGTGACGGTCCGCCACTTGCCCGCGGAGCGCGTCCGGACCCGCCGGGTAATGGCGATGGCCTGGGCCGCGTGCGGGAAGGCCAGCCTGGCCGCGACGGTGGCGGTCTTGATCGTGCGGGACTCGTCGCGGCCGTGCCCCCGGTGGTGCTGCCGGTCACTGGCCGGGATGTTGCGCCAGGGCAGGTTCTTGAGCTGGGCATACAGGCCTGGCTGGTTCTTCTTGACGATCAGGATGTAGTGGGCCTTCTTGTGGCTGACCAGGAATTCGGCGTGGCCGCGCTGGGTGTGCATCGCGTCCGCGGTGACCACGCATCCGGCCAGGCCTAGCGGCTCAAGCAGCGGCGCGAACCGGGTGACCTCGTTGGTCTTGCCGTCCACGCTGACCTGGCCGAGGACGGCGCTGGCCTGCTGGTCGCAGACTGCCAGCAGGTGGATGGCCTGCCCGTCGCTGCTGGCGTGACGGGTGCCGCGCAACGACTTGCCGTCCACGGCCAGCGCGAGCTGGCCGCCCCGGGCCGGCTTGTCCGGCTGCCTGGCCCGCAGCCTCGCTCCCAGCCAGGACCCCACCACGGAGTCGAACGCGCCAGCGTCAATCCTCTCTAGGACCCGGCGGATGGTGGCCTCGTCAGGGGGCTCGAATCGCCGGCCAGCGGGTCACGGCGGATGCCGAGCGGGCCCAGGACCTGGGGCGGCGCATCGGCGACCCATTCGCCGATCGCGGCGAACGACCGTGCGCCGGCCAGCACGGCGGCCACGGCGGCCAGTAACAACGACGTCAGCGTGTGGCGCACCCCGCGCGGGTCACGCGGATCGGGGACTTGCGCTAGGTACTCGGCCAGGCTGGGACACCCGCCTGTCAGCAGGTCACGGTTGCCTGCGGGCAGGCCGGCCAGGTGCTCCAAGGCAGGGCTGATCAGAGAAGATGAGGACGCAGGCACGGTCTTCCGTAATGATCATGAGAAGTCGACAACCACATGATCTTGGAAGCCGTGCCTGCCCGCCACGAAAAGCCGGAACGGGCATCACGCCATCACACGGACATCACGCCACTACGCCGGAGCCCTGCCGGTCACCCCGGCCGGTGCAGCTGATTGATGACCAGGAATTTCTCGATCATGGCGTTCACCTGGTCCGGCACCTCGAGCTGGTTGAAGTGACCAGACCCGACCGTCTGGCCAATTGTGATCGCAGGACAGGCGGCGCGCAGGTCGGCCGCGGAATTGGGCGGGTGAGCCGAGCCGATCGACAGCACCGGGACAGTGGCCCGGCTGAGCGCCCCCACCCCGTCGAACTCGCCCATGGCTTGCAAGATGGCGGCCGCGATCCCCGGCTCGCCCGCCGGGAACTCGGCGATGATCTCATCCCGGCGGACCCTGTCGGTGGGCAGGAAGAACCCCTGGGCGAACTCGGTGCGCCACGACCGGTCGTGGTCAGCCCGGACCGTGTCGGCGGACTCCCGGAAATACGCCTTGACCCGCTCGTTGGTGATCGGCGCCGGGTCCACCATGACCAGCGCGCTGAGCGCTCCGGGGCGGGCCGCCGCGGACAGCCCGACCAGGGCGCCCAGGCTGTGCCCGGCCAGCACCGGGCGGTGCAGACCGGCCGCGTCCGCGACGGCGAGCACATCGTCGGCCAGCACATCAACGTCGTAGCGGCCGGGACCGGGATCGGGCTTGCCGCTCTGGCCATGCCCGCGCAGGTCCACGGCCAGCACAGTGTGCTCCGGGGCGAAGTGCGCCACCTGTGGTGCGAGGTACGACCGGTCACAGCTCCAGCCGTGCACGAAAACGATCGGCGGTTCGCCGCTGCCCGCGACGTCGTAGGCCAGGCTGACGCCCGGCACTTCGGTGAACTCGGCCATGCCTAACCCCCCTGGCGGCCCATCCTGCCAGCCCGCGGGTCAGCTGAGCTTGGAGTTGACTATCCGCGGGTGCCCGGAGCTGTGGAAGAAGATGCCCGGGTAGGGCCGGGTCCAGAACACCGCGCTGGGGTTGTCGTGCAGCGCGGAGTTCTTGATGGTCAGCCAGCCGGTGCGGTCGTTGCTGACGAAGAAGATGGCGCCGCCGCCCTCCCGGGCGTGGTTGTTCCGGATGATCGTGCCCGCGACCGGGGAGTAGCGTCACCGTCGTTGTAGATGGCGCCGCCATTGCCGCCGCCGGGCGTGCCCGGCTGGGCCGGGTTCGCCCGTGCCGATCGCCCGGTTGTTGTCGGACAGGCTGTCGTACGGCCCAGGAGACGCCGATGCTGCTCATGGCGCCGCCGTTGGAGCACCGCCGCGCCGGTGAACGTGTCCTGGATGATGTACACCGGCCGGTTGTGGTACTGCGCAGCGCGCGGATGGCGGCGCCGCCCAGGTCCGGCCCGCGTGGTCGCATCGGTTGCCAAGGAAGCGCGAGTTGACCACCTTGAGCCGGCCGCCGCAGGCGAAGATGGCGCCGCCGCCGCTCCGTCGAATCGTCGGTGCCGGCGTCGATTGCCGTGCTCGAGGGTGATGTTCTGCACGGTGAGCGGCGGCCATGGCCTGGTCCTGGCAGTGCGCGTGGTGAGACCTGGTCCGGGTCGCAGGTGTCCAGGTACAGGATCCGGCGCTGGCCGCCGCCATCCAGGGTGACCGGCCCGCCGCCGTCGAGGACGACCCGGCGGCTGGTGTTCCGCACCTTGGCCGTGGCGTTCATTTTGATCGTCACGTGGCTCGGGCCGCACCGGAAGGGGATCACGCCGCCGCGCGCCACGGCCTTGACCACGGCCGCCGAGGTGCAGCCAGTACAGCCCACCGAGCAGCTCCGCGAAGTGGCCAGCTGGCTCCGCGCTCAGCGTCAGCCGGATCGGCGGGTCAGCGGGTTACCAGGCAGAACACGTGGCCGTCCGGGTCGCGGCAGACCCGCCAGGAGACCTGCTCGCCGCCCGGTCCCGGCCGCGGCGAGACGTGCCGCTCTACGTACGTCCCGCCCAGAGCGACGACCCGCAGCTGGGCGTCGTCGAGGTCGCTGACCAGCACGTCGAAGTGAACGCCGGCCCAGCCCCGTCCGGAACCCAGGAGTCAGTGCCCTGGAAGGACAGCCGCTGCCCGTGCGGCGGCGGCTCCAGGGTGACCCAGCCGGGATACCACTGCACCGGCGTCCCCCCGAGTAGCGCGGCCCAGAACCCGGCCAGCCGGTGCGGGTCCGGGGTGTCCAGCACGATCTCGCGGATCCAGCCGATCACCTGATCACTCTCGGGCACCTGCTCATGATGCCGGACCGCCGCACCAGGTAGGCATTTACCAACCCCAGATCTGGGGAGCCCGGCCCATGGTGCCCGCCGGGTGCGTGGACGACCATGAATGCCATGGACATCGCGCTGAACGCTGTTGCCCGGCGCCGGGGTGCGCTCCTGCCACTCGTCATGCTGGTCAGCACCGTGTACTGGGGTATCCGCCCGTGGACCGTGCTGGTCATCGCGGTCGGCGCGGCGGTCGCACTGCTCGCGCCGTCGGTGGCGGCCGGCCTGGCGGCGATCACGCTGATCGGCTTCGCCTCGTGCGCGTTCGCGCTGTTCCTGCGGGCCAGCACGTATCCGCCCGGCTCGTCTTCGTTGCGCCAGTACCCGCTGCACGCACTGGTCTTCGGGGTCGGCGTGCCGCACGCGGTCGATCTGACGGCCGGGCTGGTCATGCTGGCCTGCGGGGTGTGGCTGGTGCCGCGCACCATCGGCGGGCGCACCGCGCTGGCCCGGCGGAACCGGGAGCTGATCGGCCGGGTCCGGCGGCTCACCGTGGCCCGGGTGGAGGCGGTGGACAGCGCCGCGGCCGAACTGCGGCGGGTGGAGCGGGACCTGCACGACGGCGCGCAGGCCCGGCTGATCGCACTGGGCATCTCGCTGCGCGCCACCGAGCGGCTGATCCGGACCGACCCGGACGCCGCGGTGGCCCTGGTCGCCGCGGCACGGGACAACTCGGCCCGGGCCCTGGCCGAGCTGCGCGCCCTGGTCAGCGGGATCCATCCGCCGGTGCTGGCCGAGCGCGGCCTGGCCGACGCGCTGCGCGCCCTGGCGCTGGACTCCCCGCTGCCCACCGCCACCGACATCGACCTGCCCGGGCGGCTGCCCGCACCGGTCCAGGCGGCCGCCTACTTCGCGGTGGCCGAGGCGCTGGCCAACGCGGCCAAGCACGCGAGCGCGCGCAGCGTGCACATCCGGGCGGCACACTCGGCGGGCGCGCTGCGCATCGAGGTCAGCGACGACGGCGCGGGCGGCGCGGACCCGGCCCACGGCACCGGGTTGCGCGGCATCGAGCGGCGGCTGGGTACATTCGACGGTGTGCTGGCGGTCAGCAGCCCGCCGGGCGGCCCGACCATCGTCGTCATCGAGGTGCCGTGCGCGTCGTCATCGCCGAAGACCTTTTTCCTGCTGAGGGAAGGGCTGGCCAGCCTGCTCAAGGAGCACGGCTTCGAGATCGCCGAGGCGGTCGGCGACGGGCCGTCCCTGCTCCGGGCGCTGCTCGAGCACCGGCCGGACGTGGCCATCGTGGACGTCCGGCTGCCGCCGGCGTACACCGACGAGGGCCTGCGGGCCGCGCTGGACGCCCGGCGCCAGGTGCCCGGGCTGCCCACCCTCATCCTGTCCACCCACGTCGAGCAGCTGTATGCCCGCGAACTGCTGGCCGACCAGGCGGGCGGCGTCGGCTACCTGCTCAAGGACCGGGTGTTCACCGACGAGCAGTTCACCGATGCGATGCGCACGGTGGCCCGGGGCGGCACCGTGATGGACCCCGAGGTGGTGGGGGAAGCTGCTGGCCCGGCGATCCAACCAGCTGCCGGTGACCCGGCTCAGCCCGCGGGAACGTGCGGTCCTCGCGCTGCTGGCCGAGGGCCGGTCCAACAGCGCGATCGCGCACCGCCTGGTCATCTCGGAGAAGGCGGTCAGCAAGCACTGCACCAGCATCTTCGGCAAGCTGGAGCTGCCCCCGTCCGAGGACGACAACCGCCGGGTGCTGGCCGTGCTGGCCTACCTGGACCGCTGACCAGCGCGACGCGCCGAAGGTGCCGCGGTTGCTAGTTTCGGCCATGCTCACCAGCGATGATGGACGCATCCAATGGTCCCATCGGGGGATGCACAGGCGAGTGCGGGGGCAGGATAAAGGGTGATGAAGCGGGCGTGACCGGCAAGCGCACCGCACCCCCAGCGGCGCGCGGTCCGGACGGCGGTGGAGGCACGGCGTGAGCATCGGCGAGGTCCTGGCGGAAGCGCGCGACCAGGCCGGACTCAGCATCGCCCAGGTCAGCGAGCGGACCCGGATCAGGCAGGGCATCATCCAGGGCATCGAGGCGGGCGACTACTCGGTGTGCGGCGGCGACTTCTACGCCCGTGGCCACATCCGCAGCATTGCGCAGGCGGTCGGGACCGACGCCGCCCCGCTGATCGAGGAGTACGACCACGACCACGCGGCGACCGGCCCGATCTCGGCGACCGGCATCGAGGAACTGGTCGCCAGGTCCCGGCCGCCCCAGCGGCCGCGGCGCGGCCCGGCCCTGCTCACCGCCGCGGCAGTCTTGGTCGTGCTCGGGGTGGCCGGTTACCTGCTCGCCGTAGGCCTGGGGCACGGCACCGGCCCGGCGCCCAGGGCGGCCGCGCCCAGCCCGGGCGGCCACACCGCAGCGAGCAGCGCGCCGGGGGCCAGCCCGGCCGCGGCACAGTCCAGCCAGGCGGTGGTGGTCCGGCTAACCTCCGCGCACGGCACCGCGGTGGTGTTCACCACCCCGTCCGGCCGGTACCTGTCCCGGTCCTACGCCGCGGCGGGCGCGTCCGTCACCTGGACGCTGCACCGGGCGGTGCACATCAAACTGTCCGACCCGGCCGGCGTTCGGCTGACCGTGAACGGGAAGAACCCGCTGCCCGCCCAGCCCGCGGCGGGACCGGTGACGCTGAGCCTCGGCCCGGGGCAACCGGTCACCGTGGCCAGCCCGGCCGCGGCCACCCCGGCTCCGGCACCCTCGCGGCAGAACCTGCAGCCGGTGAACGTCACCGCGTTCGGCGCGTTCGGCCGCCCGGGCGACAATCCGCAGGACGCGGGATTGGCGGCGGACGGCAGACCCGGCACCGGGTGGCACACCGACTGGTACACCACCCCCCGGTTCGGCAACCTGTATCCCGGCACCGGCCTGCTGCTGGACATGGGCCATCAGGTCACCGTGGACAAGGTCCGGGTCAGGCTGGGCGCCGCACCGGGCGCGCACTTCCAGATCCGGGTGGGCTCGGCTCGTGACCTGGCCGGGCTGCCGGTCGTCGCCCGGTCCGCCGGGCCAGGCGGGGTGATCAAGCTGCCGTTGTCGAGTCCAGCGCACGGGCGTTATGTATTGGTGTGGTTTACCCAGCTGCCGCCGGACGCGGCGGGCACCTTCCAGGTGCGGGTGTTCAACGTGGCCGTGCGCGGCCAGGGGTAACGGCCGGCTTGGTCCACACCAGCGAGTAACGCCAGTACAGGTGGCGGCGGTAGCGGGCGCCGGGCAGCAGCCGCTCGGCCAGCCGCCGCATCTGCCGGTAGCTGAGCGGCGGCGGCCAGACCAGCGGCGGCTGGTGCGGCGCGGGGGGCCGGCGGCCAGTGCGCCGCACCAGCCACGCGTCGGCCAGGCGGTGCAGTTGGGTGCCGGCGCTGGCCGGCACGGCCCGGCCGAAATCGGCGGGCGAGCGGTCCCGGGCCAGCCCGACCACGGCCAGCACCCCGCCCGGGCGGAGCAGGCCGGCCATCTGCCGCAACGCCAGCTCGGCGTCCAGGTGATGCACCATGGCGACGGAGGTGACCAGGTCGAACGACTCCGGCCGGAGCGGCGCGCGGGCGACGTCCCCGACCAGGTAGCCGATGCCGACCGCGCCCGGATGGCCGCGGGCCACCCGGATGCACTGCTCGTCCCGGTCCAGCCCGGTCACCCGGGGCCCGGCGGCGCGCAGCCGCCGGGTCAGCCCGCCGGCGCCGCAGCCGACGTCCAGCGCAGCGGCGCAGCCAGCCGGAATGGCGTCCAGAATCACCTGGTGGTAATGGCCGTTCTGGGTCCAGCGTTCCGGGGGGCCAGCAGCCGCGTCCGCCATGGCCCCAGTGTGCCCGAACCGGATGCCCGGCTCAGGCGACCCGGCGCCAGCCCAGCTCGCCAGCCTTCCACCGGGCGATCGCCTTCTTCTCGCTGACCAGCTTGACCTCGCGCAGCTGATGACCGTGCTCGTGCATGGCCTGCTCGGCCCCGGCCATGCCATCAAGCGGCGAGGGCTGCGGGATCTCCCGCTTGGCACCGGACTGCTCGATAAGGATCAGATTGGCCCGCCGGGTTCCCTCCAGCCGGGTTGATTTTCTTACTCACAACTATTACGACCCCGGCTCGTCGCCGGGTATTCCCCCAGTTGTCGCGGTACGCACCACATTCACTTCCGGCGAAACGCCGTGACCAGCCACAATGCCACGCCCCGTGAGCACGAAAGTTCATCCCATTAACTAACTCGGCCCGGGCTGCGCGGCCAGCCCGGCCGGCCAGGAGCCGGTACCTGGTTCAGCCGGGGTGCGGCTGCCCGCCGGACCGCCCCCGGCGGGCAGCCCCGGACCGCCCCCGGACCGCCCCCGGCGGCAGCCGCACCCGGGCCGTGGGGCCGTAGTCAATTCCCGTCGCCGCGGATACGCATTGCTGCCGATCCGGCCGGGCCGTCACGGCGTCCATTCTGGGCTGCACCGGGCCGCTGATCAGCCAGCGGCCGGCCTGGACACGGGGAGCCACCATGGGGACATCCAGCCTGACCATCGCCGCGGCGCTTGGCCAATACCAGGAAAGCCAATCCGGATTCACGGTCCTTCCGGAGCCTGCCCGGCACGCCGTGCTGGAGATTGGCGACCATATGCACCGGCTGCGCGAAGCACTCCGCCCGGTCGAGCCGCCCCGCGGCACGGAGCCGGGACCGGACGGCGCATCCGAGTCGCTGGTCGTGTCGGCGTTCCGGGCCGCCGTCGACCCTTGCTTCGACGTTCTCAACCGCGAGATTGGCGGCGCCGGGCCGGTGGCCTGGCGCACCGCCAGCCGCTACTTCCATGACCGCTTCGGCGCGCTCGTCGACCTGTCACCGGTCGCCGCACGCTGCTTCCACAAGCCGCTCGGCTACGCCGGCGACTTCGAAATGATGAACATGGTCTACCGCAACGAAAGCCTCGGTGACACGCTGTTCGGCCGGTCGCTGAGCCGCGTGGTGCTGGACAGCGACGCCGGGCAGGCCGTCCGGCACCGGGCGCCGTACCTGGCCAGAAGATCAGGGCGGCTATCGCGCGCCGCGCGCCCGGCCGGCCCACGCGCATCCTGTCGGTGGCGGCCGGGCCAGCCATGGAACTACAGCTGATGCTGCGCGAAGGACCCCGCGCTGCTGCGCGCGGGACAGGCCGAGATCGCGCTGCTCGACCAGGACGCCGGCGCGCTCCGCCACGCCCGCGAGCAGATCAACGCGCTGGCCGGGCGGGCCGCCGTGCCGGTGACGCTGAACTGCCTGAACACCTCGATCAGGACGGTGATCACCGAGGGCTTGGACGGGGGCTACGACCTCATCTACTCGGCCGGGCTGTTCGATTACCTGCGGGACCGCACGGCGCGCGCCGCCGCGGCCCGGCTGGTGGCCGCGCTCGCCCCGGGCGGTCACGCGGTGATCGGCAACTTCGCGGTGGCCAACCCGACCCGCCCGCTGATGGAACTGGTCCTCGACTGGCCGCTGCACCACCGTTCAGCCAGCGACCTGCACCGGATCTTCGCCGGCCTGGGCACCGGCATGGCCGTCGAACAGGAAGCGACCGGGGTCAACTTGTTCGCCGTGATCGCCGGCTGAGCCAGTGCGGGCGGCGTGGCAGGATGCCCTGGCTGGGTGACGCGGACTGGTTCCGCGCCACCGGCGGGTTGCTGCTGGCGGCCATGGTGTGCTTCGCGGGCCCGGCCCGGTTCAGCCGCAACCGCCCCGGCTGGTGACTGCCCTGCCCGATAGATTCCTTGGGGGATGGCCAGCAGGGCAACGGGAGGCGCGCGATGGCTGAGCCAGTGGTCTTGATCAATTCGTTCGAGGTTCCGGACACGGACGCCGGGACGTTCATCGCCGCCTGGCAGCGGGCCCGGGACTATCTGCAGGCGCAGCCGGGCTCTCCTGCCCGTGACGGCTGAGCCCGGTGCCGATGGGCCGGTCCGCCCGGCCAGCCAATCCTGACGAGGCCGGCTAGGCAGGCTGGCGGCGGGCGGCATGGCGGTCGATAAACCAGCCCGCGGCCGCCGTCGCGGTGGTGGCTGCGGCGCCGAGCAGGCTGACCGGCACACCGCTCACCCGGGACACCAGGTGTGGCGGATCCTCGACCGTCGTGCCGGGGATCAGGGTGGCTGGGAAGAAGGGGGCCCAGTACGCCACCGGGACCGCCGCCGCGAAGAACCGGGTCGCGGCCTGGTCGTGCCTGCCGGACCACAGCGACCAGATGTTGGCCGACGCCAGCGTGGTGGTCATGGCCAGCGCAGTCACCCCGTGGAACCGGGCGTGCCCAGGCCAGTTCTGGTTGAAGATGTGGCTGTCATTCCAGTCCGCGCCCAGCGGTGCCAGCACAGTGATCACGTTAGCCAGGGTGAGCAGGCTCTTGCCGAGCACCCGGCCACCTGACCCGGTAGCTTGCTTGGCCATCTGCCGCCTCCGATCGGCCGCCCGGCTTGCCCCCACGCTACTCGCGGACACCAGAGCGGTCCGAGCCGGGCCGTGCGCGCGAGTTCTGTCGGCACGCCGCGGCAGGCTTGGCGGTATGCGAACTCTCCCGCTGCTGCGGGCCGTGGACGCAGTCACCATCCCGGTGCCTGATCTCGCCGCTGGCCTGCGCTTTACCGTGACACGCTGGGCCACCAGCTGCGCTGGCGGTACGACGAAATCGGCCAGGCCGCCTGGAAGTGCTGAGGCAGCGGCGTTACCGGCGGAACGACCGGCCCAGGTCCCGGCCCGCGTCCTTGAGTTGCTCGCCAGCCTGCCGGACGTTCCCGCCAAGCCGGTCGGCCACGCCGTGCATCTGCAGCCGGCGGTTGCCGGTGGCCCGGCCCACCTTCTGCTTCGCGCGGCCCCGGGCGATCTGAGACTTGTTCCTCATCTTGTTAAGGAAGCCCATCGTGTCCTCCACCGAGACGGCACTTCGGCACAGCGACTACTACTGCCCGCTTTCCGCGGCTCATTCGCCGCCCGCCAGCCTGCAGCGCGCTCATCGGTGGTATGCAGCCGGCGCCCAGGTTGGCGTGCTGCGCTGGGCCTGCGGGCAGGCCATTCCAGACGGCCCGGGCCCGCAGGAAGAAGGCATTGCCATGTTCTGGTACGGACCACAGTTCGGCGGCTGGGGCTGGGCGGCCGGTCTCAGTTCGCTGGTCTTCTGGGCGCTGCTGGCGCTGGCCATCTTCGCCCTCGTCCGCTCGCTTACCCGCGGTGGCCAGCGGCCGTTCGGGCCGCGCGGGGGCTACCACAGCGCAGCGGCGCCATACGGCCCAGGCCCCGGCCCCGGCGGTGGCCCCGGCCCCGGGCAGCCGGCACCGGCTGAGCAGATCCTGGCCGAGCGGTCCGCCCGCGGCGAGATCGATGAGGACGAATTCCACCAGCGGATGACCGTGCTCCGGGCCGAGGCCCCGCATCACCCGGGCCAGCCCGGTCCGCCGTACTGACCCGCCCGGCGGCCCGGCGCCATTGCCCGGTCCTGTCTTCCCGGCTCCTATGCTGCGGGTATGGGACAGGTCCGGGTCGGCACGGCGTCGTGGACGGACCGGACCCTGATCGACTCGGGCTGGTACCCGCCGGAAGCGGACACGCCGGAGAAACGGCTGCGGTATTACGCCCGCCAGTTCCCCCTGGTCGAGGTGGACGCCACCTATTACGCGCTGCCCGCCGAGCAGACCGCCACCAGCTGGGCGGAGCGCACCCCGGCCAGGTTCACGTTCAACGTGAAGGCGTTCAGCCTGTTCACCCAGCACCCCACCCGGGTCGCCGCACTGCCCACCGACCTGCGCCCGGCGGCGGAGAAGACCGGCAAGGACCGGATCTACCTGAAAGACATCGACCCCGCGGTGACCGATCAGGCCTGGGACCGGTTCCTGGCCGCGCTGGAACCGCTGAACCAGGCGGGCAAGCTCGGCGCGATCCTGTTCCAGTTCCCACCCTGGTTCCCCATCTCCCGGGCGCACAAGGACTACATCGTGGCGTGCGCCGAGCGGGCGGCACCGCGCCGGATCTGCGTCGAGTTCCGCAACCGGACCTGGATGACCGCGGAGAACCAGGAAGAGACGCTGAGCTTCCTGGCTCGCCATCAGCTGCCGTACGTCTGCGTGGACATGCCCCAGGGGCACCGGGACTCCATCCCGCCGGTGGTCGCCGCCACCGATCCCGACCTGGCCGTGGTCCGCCTGCACGGTCACTCGGACAAGTGGACCAGCAAGGACATCCACGAGCGGTTCGGCTACCGCTATACCGAGCGCGAACTCGAGGAATGGGCGCCGAAGGTGCGCGCCCTGGCCGAGGACGCCGCCACCACGCACGTGCTGTTCAACAACTGCTACCGCGACTACGCGCAGACCAACGCCGGGCAGCTGGCCGAGCTGCTCAAAGTCTGAAAAGGCGGTCCTGGCGCCCGGCCGGTGAACCGGGGAGGATCGGGCTGAGCGGCGGGCGACGAGGGCCGCCGGACCGAGGAAGGGACCGCCATGCCCACGGTGCAGGCCAACGGTATCGACGTCTACTACGAGGTGCAGGGCGAGGGCGAACCACTCGTCATGATCCCCTACCTGGCCGCCGACCAGGCCTGCTACGCCTTCCAGGTCGCGGACTACGCCAAGCACTTCAGCTGCTACACGGTGGACCTGCGCGGCGCGGGCCAGTCCAGCAAGCCGCACGGGACGTACAGCACCGAACTGCTGGCCGACGACGTGGCCGCGTTCATGGACGCGGCTGGGCTGGACCAGGCGCACATCTGGGGCCTGTCGCTGGGCGCGGCCACCGGGATGTGGCTGGCCGCGAAGTATCCGGCCCGGGTGACGTCGCTGTCCCTGCACAGCGCCTGGACGGCCACCGACCCGTTCCTGACCGCGGTGGTCGAAACCTGGCGGATCATGGCGGAAGCCCTGGGCAGCGTCACCGACATGGCCATCAAAGGGATCTTCCCCTGGTGCTTCACCCCCGAGCTGTACGCGGCGCGGCCGGAGTACATCGACTCGCTGGCCGAATTCCTCCGCGGCCGCCCGATGCCGCCGGTGGACGCGTTCCTCCGCCAGTCGCAGGCGGTGCTGACGCACGACGCGCGGGACGTGCTGAGCTCGATCCAGGCGCCCACCCTGATCAGCTACGGCCGGCACGACATGGTGACGTCGACCCGGTTTGCCGGGCCGCTCACCGAGGCCATCCCGCAGGCCGAGCTGACCGTGTTCGAGGATTGCGCGCACGCGCCGATCTACCAGAACGTCGAGGAGTTCAACCAGCGCACGCTAGAGTTCCTGCGCCGCCACCCGGCCCAGGGCTGAGGCCGCGACCCGCCACCCGGCCGCCGGCCGCGGCCGACGCCCGTCAGCGCTCGGCGAATACCGCGAGCGCGACCTGGTAACTGTCGAACGCCCGGGCGGCGCCCGCGTACGCCTCGAGGTGGATGAACAGCTCGACCAGTTCTTCCTTGGTCACGCCGGAGTTCAGCGCGATCCGGAGTTGCCCGCGCAGCGGCTCGTGGGTGCCCAGCGTGGCCGCGATGGCGACCGAGATCAGGGCGCGGCTGCGGGTGTCCAGCCCGCCCCGCGACCATGAATCGCCGAACGTGTGCATGGTGGCCAGGCGCCGGAAGTCTTCCCCGGCGGCGGGCTCCCCCTCGCCGAGGGGCAGCAGCAACGGCTGGCCGATCAGCCGTCCCGCGGTGTCGAGTGCTTCCTGATAGCCGTCCGGGTCAGTCATGACGTCATGCTGCCATGGGCGCAGATTTATCCGCCTTGAGGATGTGCTTCCCGGGCTGGCCGGACAGGCTCGGGATATGTATCAGACAGGGTTGGCTGGGCCCGGCGCTGCCGGGCCGGCCCGGGCGGACAGGCCGGCTGACCTGACCGACCGGCAGTTGATGGTGCGGGTCACGAGCCCGCAAGCACGCTGCGCCAATGACGGCGCGGACGCCGATGACTGGTTCCCGGTGGCGACCCGGTGGAGCCGGGCCCGCGCCGAGGCGGCCCGGGCGCTGGCGTTGTGCGCGACGTGCCCGGTACGTTCCGACTGCCTGGAGCTGTCCATGCGGCAGTGGGACGGCGCCGGGCGCTATGGCGTCTGGGGCGGCCTGCTGGAGGCCGAGCGCGCGGCCATCCGCAAGGAATGGCTGAGCGGGGTCAGCGTCAGCCGCCTGCTGGACACCAGGACCGCCGAGGCCAGCCAGCTGGACCCGCGCAACCCGAGCCCAGCCAGCTAAACCAGCGCGGCGAGCAGGTCCCGGCAGGCACCCTCGCAGCGGCGGCATGCCTCGGCGCAGACCCGGCAATGCGGGTGATGGGCGGCATGGTGCTCGCACTCGTCGCCGCAGCTCCGGCAGCTGGCCGCGCACGATTCCAGCAGCGGCCGGACGACGGCCGGGTCGTACGCCGCCTGGCGGCTGACCACCCCGGCACTGGCCGCGCAGATATCGGCGCAATCCAGGCACAGCCGGATGCAGGTGACCATCTCGGTCAGCTGAGGCTCGCTCAGATCCGCGCTGACATCCGCGGTGCAGGCCTGGGCGCAGTCGGTGAGCGCGTCGATGGCCGCGGCCAGCAGGTCGTCGTCCACCCGGAACGTGGTCGGATAGGTGTCCAGCAGTTGCCGTGCGTAGCTCATCACGCCTCCTTGGCCGGGACGGCGCCCAGGGCTTCCTCCACCGCCTCGAACAGGCCCTCCAGCGGGACCTTGCCGTCGATGCGCACCCCGTTGACGTAGAACTTGGGCGTGGCATTCACCCCGCTCTGGATGCCTTCCCGCACGTCACGCTCGATCCGGGCGGCATAGACGTTGCCGGCCACCTCGCTGCGCAGCCGGCTGACGTCCAGGCCGAGCCGGCCCGCGTAGTCGAGCAGCGAGTCGAGGTCGAGGCGGGCCCCGTCGCGCAGCAGCAGTTCGTACATCTCCCAGAACCTGCCCTGGGCGGCGGCCGCCTCGGCCGCCTCGGCCGCCTGCTCGGCGTGCGGGTGCAGCTGCGGGATGGGGAAATTCCGGAATACCAGCCGGATCTGGCCCGGGTACTCGTCCAGCAGCCGGTGCACATCCCGGGCCGCGCCCCGGCAGAACGGGCACTCGTAGTCGCCGTATTCGATGATCGTGACGGCCGCGTCGGCTGGGCCGAGCACGTGGTCCCCGGCCGTCACTTCAGGTACCGAAATCTCTTCCACCTGACCACCTGCAGTCCGTCGCGCGGGCTTCCCGGGCGATCACGCCGGTACCCAGCCGTGTTACCGTGCCTTCAGTATCACATTGCCGTCAGCAGCGACTATTCGGGGCCATGTCGCCACACCGCGGTCAGCTGAGGTTGAGCTAGCGGTGCCGACGCACCGCGTGGTTCGCACCTGCTTAGGGGTCTCCGATGCGGGGTCGCGAGCGTGAGCTGCAGCTAGCCGGGGACTGCCTGCGCGAAGCCGCCCGGGGACGCGGCCAGGTGCTGCTCGTCGAGGGCGAACCGGGCATCGGCAAGTCCGCGATCCTGGCTGAGGTGACGGCGCTGGCCGCCCGCCGCGGCTTCGCGCTCGCCGCGGCGGCGGCCGACGAACTGGGCCAGCTCATGCCGTTCGCCCCGCTGGCCGCGGCGCTGCCGGAAACCGCCGGCACCCTGGCCGGTGCTGCGTCCGGGCCACCGGGGACTTCCGGGGTGGCGACGCGAGAGTTCCCGGCCGCCGGATTCGGCGCGATTCAGGCGCTGGTCGAGCGGCGCACCGCGGTCGGCCCGGTCCTGATCAGCCTGGATGATCTGCACTGGGCCGACCCGGCCACGCTGACCGCGCTGCGTGTGCTGCCCCGGCGGCTGGCCGCACATCGGCTGGCCTGGGTGCTGGCCCGGCGTACCATCGCGGACGGTGGCGGCACCGGCCTGCTCTTCGACCTGCTGGAGAAGGAAGGTGCGGCCCGGGTCACCCTGGGCCCGCTGACCGGCGACGCGGTGGCCGCCCTGCTCACCGATGTGCTGGGCGGCCTGCCCGACCAGGAACTGGCTACGCTGGCCGCGGGTGCGGCCGGCGCATCCCTACCTGCTCACCGAGCTGCTGCGTGGCCTGTGTGAGACGGGCGCGGTCCGGATCAATGGCCAGACCGCCGCGCTGATCTCCGCGCAGCTGCCGGAACGGCTGCACCAGGCCGCCCGGCGCAGTCTGCGCGAGCTGACCGGGCGCACCCGGTCGCTGCTGGAGATCATGGCCGTGCTCGGCGATTCCTTCCAGCTCGACGACGCGGCCGACATGCTGGGCGAGCCGCCGGCCGGGCTGCTCCCGCTGGTCAACGAGGCGCTGGCGGCCGGGATCCTGACCGCCGACGGGCAGGCGTTCCGGTTCCGGCAGACACTGCTGTGGCAGGCGGTGGCCGAGGCGGTGCCGGTGCCCGCGCGGCACGCGCTGCACCGGCAGTTCGGCGGGATCCTGCTGGATCGCGGTGACTCCGCGCTGACCGCGGCCAGCCACCTGGTGGAGGGCGCGCGCCGCGGTGATCCGGCCGCCACCGCGGGCCTGGACCAGGCCGCCGATGAGGTGCTGCGGACCGCGCCGGGGACCGCGGCCGAGCTGGCCGTCCGGGCGCTCGAACTGACCCTGCCGGAGGACGCGGACCGGTTGCCGCGGCTAGCACGGGCGGCCGATGCGCTGACCGCGGCGGCCCGGCTGGACGAAGCCGCCGGGCTGGTCCGGGACGCGCTGGCCCAGCCGCTGCCGACCGCCCAGCGCGCCCAGCTCCGCGCGGCGCGGGCCGCGATTCTCGGCCTGCAGGGCCGCCCAGCCGAGGCCGACGCGGAAGCCGGCGCCGTGCTGGCCTGGCCGGACGTCCCGGACCCGGTGCGCGACGAGGCCATCGTCGTGCGGCTCCAGGCGCTCGTCGCGCTGGGTGAGGACCAGCGGGCCCAGGCCGCGGCCCAGGACGTGCTGGCCCACCCGGACGAGCACGGCGGGCCGGCCCAGGCCGGGGCACTGACCGTGCTGGGCACCATCTGCTGGGCCAACGGCCAGCTCAGCCAGGGCCTGCAGCTGTACCGCGAAGCGGCCCGGCGGGCCGGCCGGATCTCGCCGGACGCCCGGCACTTCCAGCCGCTGCTGGCGCTGGCCGCCCGGCTCATCGACCTCCGCCAGCTCGATGAGGCGTCCGCCATGATCCGCGGCACGATGCGGGCCATGCCGGGGTCCGGCGGGCACGTGGCAGAGCCCATCCCCGCAGTGCTGCGGGCCCGGGCTGACCTCGCGCAGGGCCGGACCGAGGAGGCCCGGGTGGCGGCCGACACCGCACTGGGCATCGCCGACTCGCGGCAGGGCCGCCCGCAGAGCGCACTGGCCCGGTCGGTGCTGAGCGTGATCGCCTTCCGGGCCGGGGAGCTGCGTGCCGCCACCCAGCATCTGCGCGGCCGCCCGGACGTCAGCCACGTCACCGACGGCTACGCCAGTACCGAGATGCTGCTGGCCCGGGCGCTGATCGTGGAGGCGGCCACCGGGCCGAAGCAGGCGACGCAGCTGCTCGGCGACCTCTACGCCGGCCTGGGCGCGCACCGGCAGGTGCTGATCGGCGACCCGGCCGCGGCCGCCTGGCTGGCCCGCACCGCCCTGGCCGCCAACCGTCCCGACCTGGCGGCCAGCGTGGCCCAGGTGGCCGGGGAGATCGCCCGGGATAATCCCACGTTCCCGGTGGCCACCGTGGCCGCGGCGCACTGCGCCGGCCTGGTCAGCCGGGACCCGGCCCGGCTGGCGCACGCGGCGGCCAGCCATCCCGATCCCTGGGCCCGGGCCTCGGCCGCCGAGGATCTGGGCCACCTGCTGGCCAGCACGCCGGAGCGGGGCGAGGCCGTGGTCCAGCTGGACAGTGCGCTGGCCGGCTACGCCCAGACCGGGGCCGGCCGGGACGTGGCCCGGGTCCGGCGCAGGCTGCGCCGGCTGGGCATCCGGCGGCGGTCCCGGGCAGCAGGACACCGGCCGGGGGCCCGCTGGACCGGCCTCACCCCCGCCGAGCAGGCCACCTCGAACCTCGTGGCCCAGGGCCTGAGCAATCAGCAGGTCGCCGAGCAGATGTACGTAAGCGCGCACACGGTCGCGTATCACCTGCGGAACGTCTTCCGCAAGCTCGGCATCAGCTCCCGGGTGGAGCTGGCCCGGGCGGTGGCCGAGCAGGCAGGCGGCAACGGTCAGCATGATGAACCGTCCGGCGTGCTTTCGCATCCTCAAGTCGGCTAGTCCATAACGGAATACCAGACCCGGCGACGGCCGGGCGGGCCGGTCCTGTGGTCCGGACACCGGCCAGCCGCGGCGCGGGCAGCCGCCAGGCCCGCAGGTGGCGGGCAAGTGATGACCATGCGGCGGTAATAAATGATCAGCCCGGGCATCCGGCGGCCGCCCCGGGACCGGCCTGACCAGGGACGATACCGGCCTGTCCGGGCCAGTGCGGTTAGCCACCTATGCAGATGGGGGATGTGTCGCGCATCCCGTCATGTGACGCTTCGTAATGAATCGTGGCAAACCGCCCAGGCTAGCGGGGGCAGCGATGGTCGGCAGCTCTGTGCTGAGCGCGCGGCCGGCAAAGCCGGCCGGGCGTGTAGCCATGCGCGGCCGGCCAGCCGAATGGCAGCTGGTCCGGGAGCTGCTCCGGCGCGCCCAGCGCGGGCTGGGCGGCGTCCTGCTGGTGGACGGCGAGGCGGGCATGGGGAAATCCCGGCTGCTCCGCGAATCCGCCCGCGAGGCGGCCGGCCAGGGTTTCTCGCTGGCGGCCGGCCGGGGCGACCAGCTCGGCAGGCACGTGCCGTTCTTCACCCTGCTCGCGGCCCTGCATCAGCCGCTGGGCGGCGGCGCCGCCGCGGATGGCCCAGGCCCGCCGGACCTCACCGCCGGACGGATCGGCCAGCTGCAGGCCCACCTGGAACAGCGGGCCGCGGCTGGTCCCGTCCTGGTCAGCCTCGATGATCTGCAGTGGGCCAGCCCAGCGACCCTGCTAGCGCTCCGGGTGCTGCCCCGGGAGCTGGCCTCCTGCCCGGTGGCCTGGCTGCTGGCCGGCTCGAAGACCTACCGGCACAAGGGCGCCGACCTGCTGTTCCGCGTGCTGGAGGACGACGGCGCCAGCCGCATCACGCTCGCCCCGCTCGGCGACGAGGCGGTGCTCAGCGTGCTGACCGACGCGTTCGGCACGCCCCCGGACCGCAGCCTGCTCGCGCTGGCCGCCCGGGCGGCTGGCCACCCGGCACTGCTCAGCGAACTGGTGCACGGCCTGGCCGAGGAGAATGCCGTCCAGGTCAGCGACGGCGCGGCGCGGCTGGTCAGCACCCAGCTGCCGCAGCGGATCCGGTACCTGGCCCGGCAGCGCCTCGATGACCTCGGCGGCCCGGCCCAGCAACTGCTGCAGACGGCGGCCGTGCTGGGCCGGTCGTTCCTGCTCGAAGACACCACCGAGATGCTCGGCGTGACGCCGGCCACCCTGCTGCCCACCGTCGAGGAGGCGATGGACGCGGGGTTCCTGATCGCCGCCGATGACCTGCTGTCGTTCCGGCATGATCTGATGTGGCGGGCGATCGCTAACCTCATCCCCGAACCGGCCCGCAAGGCGCTGCACCGCCAGTTCGGTGAGATCCTGCTCAACCGCGGCGGCTCGGCCCTGTCCGCCGCCGCGCACCTGCTCGAGGCCGCGCACACCAGCGATCCGGCCACGCTGGCCGGGCTGGACCGGGCCGCCGCTGGTACGCTGCCCGGCTCACCGCAGACCGCGGCCCGGCTGGCACTGCGGGCGCTGGAGCTCACCTCCCCCACCGACCCGGCTGCCCTGCCCCGCTCGGTGGCCGCGGCCGAGGCGCTGACCGCGGCCGGCCAGCTCCAGCCGGCCCTCCGGATCGTGCAGGACACGCTGGCCCAGCCGTTGCCGGCCATCCCGGAATCGCGGCTGCGCTGCGCGCTGTCCACGATCCGGTCGGCCACCGGCCAGGCAGTGCAGGCCGCGGCCGAGGCGCACGCCGCGCTGAGTCCGGCCGGGCTGCCCGCCGGGCTGCGCGACCTGGCACTGACCGCGCAGCTTCAGGCCGTGGTGGGGCTGCGGGACCGGGATGCCGCGGGCCCCATCGCGGCCCGCATCCTGGCTGCTCCGGACGACTACGACGGCCCGGTGGTGGTCGCCGCCCACGTGGCCCAGGCGATGATCAGCTGGGATGAGGGCCGGCTGGCCGAGGCCCTCGAGCGGCTGCGCGATGCCGCCCGGCAGGGCACCGGGATCTCCCCCGACGCCCGGCACTTCCAGCCGCTGCTCACGCTGGCCACCTGCCTGGTCAACTGCGCCGGTTCGACGAGGCGGAGACGGTCATCCGGGCGGCGGACAACATCACGCTGCGCGGCATCCCGGCCGAAGCGGTGCCGGCCCTGCTGCGGGCCCGCATTCAGCTGGCCCGGGGCCAGCTGGGCGACGCGGCCGCCGCGGCGGAGGCCGCCCTGGCCACGGCCGACGCGCTCGGCGCGCACGGCTACACCTCGGCCGCCGAGTCCGTCCTCGGCGTGATCGCGCTGCGCCGCGGTGACCTGGCCGCCGCGGCCGAGCACATGGCCCACCGCACGGCCCGGATGCCGCACTTCGCGGCCGGCTTTGCCCGCACCGACTGCACGGTCGGCGCGGCCCAGATCGCCGAGGCCCGGGACGGCCCGGCCGCGGCACTCAGCGGGGTCCGCGAGATCTGCGCCGTGCTGCCGGCCCGCCGCGGCATGCTGCTCGGCAACCCCACCGCGCCAGCCTGGCTGGTCCGCACCGCGCTGGACGCGGGCGACCGCGGGCTGGCCGTGCAGGCCGGCCAGTTGACCGGCTGGCTGGCCAGCGAGAATCCCGGCTGCCGGCGGCCGCCGTGGCGGCCGCGCACAGCCTGGGCCTGCTCGAGCAGGATCCGGCCCGGCTGGCCCACGCGGCCGCCCAGCACGATGACCCGTGGGCCCGCGCCTCCGCCGCCGAAGACCTCGGCGTGCTGCTGTCCCGGCAGGGAAACTCGGCCCGGGCCGTGCACTACATGAACGAGGCGCTGGACGGCTACGGGCGTACCGAGGCGAACGCCGACATGGCCCGGATCCGCCGCCGGCTGCGCAGGCTCGGGGTGCGGCGGCGGCACTGGGCGTCCGCCGCCGCGCGGCCCACCGCCGGCTGGGAAAGCCTTACCGGCACCGAGCGCACCGCGTCCGAGCTGGTCGCCCAGGGGCTGAACAACCGGCAGGTCGCCGACCGGATGTATGTGAGCGCCCATACCATCGCGTTCCACCTGCGCCAGGTGTTCCGCAAGCTGAACATCGGCTCCCGCGTCGAGCTGGCCCGGATCGTGCTGGAGCAGACGCAGCAGTCCGAGCCCGGCTGACCGCCGCGGTCACAGGTATTCCCGCTTGCGCATCCAGACCAGGGTGGCCCAGCCCCAGATCGGCGGCAGGTACGAGGTGAACAGCCGCTGGATGAACACCGCGGCGGTGGCGTCCGCCTCGGACACACCCGCCGCGGTCAGGCCGAGGATCAGGCCGGCTTCCACCACGCCCATGCCGCCGGGCGTCGGTGACACACCACCGATGGTGGCGGCCAGCGAGATGACCACGATGAGGATAGGCAGCCGGAGATGGTCGTCGAAGGCCAGCAGCGACACCGACAGGGCCATCGCCACGACCAGCTCTTGCGCGAATGACCCGCTCACCAGCAGCACCAGCTTGCGCGGCTGGCGGCCCACTTCGCGCAGGTTGCCCCAGATGTCCCGGGCCTTGGGGCGCAGCGCGTCCGCGGCCCGGCGGCGCAGCCTGGGCACTGCCAGGGCCAGGCCCGCCACCAGGCCGACCAGCACGACCACGGCCAGGATGATCCACACCAGCGCCGAATCGTCCCCGGACTGCGGCGTGGCCGCCAGGTCCAGCGACCCCCAGGCGAACGGCAGCGCGACGAGGAACAGGATGGTCTTGGCGATCCAGCTGGACGAGGTCATGATGGCGCCCGAGCTCAGCGCGACCGACGGGTCGTAGCCCTGGCGCTGGAAGAAGCGCACCCGGGTGGCGAACACCGCCGCGGTCCCGCCGGCCAGCGCGCTGAACGAATTGGCCACCTCGACCGCCAACACCCGGCCGAACGGGAGCACACCGGACACGCTGCCGATGGCTTCCAGGGCCGACGCCACGAAGGCCAGCTGGGCCAGGATGAACGCCAGCGCGACCCAGAGCCAGTTGGCCCCGATCACGGTGTCGAACGAACTGGCCACGTCGAGGAGCACCCCGATCAGGGCCCAGCCGCCGATCAGCGTGCCGGCCACCATGATCAGCGTCGGCCAGCTCACCCGGCGCGGCTCCACCAGCTTGGGCACGTCGATCGAGGCGGCCTGGGCGGCACGCCGCCCGGTGTCGGCCAGCAGCCCGCGGTGGCCGCGCAGGCTCCGGCCCAGCGCGGGGTCCAGCCCGGCCTTGTGCAGGTGCTGGAGGGCACTGCCGAGCACCTCCGGGTCCAGGCACCGCGCGGCGCTGTCGCCGGCCGCTCGGCGCCGGCCGCCGCGGCGATCGCGGCAATGGCCCCGGCCATATCGCGGTCGAGCTGGTACTGGGTGGCGTTCGAGGTGGCGTTGCGGAAGTCCGTCAGCACGGTGCGCCCGTCGGCCGGGGCGACCAGGATCACGTCGCCGCTGATCGAGCCGTGCGCGATCCGGGCCCGGCGCAGGGCCAGCAGTTGGCGGTAGATGCCGTCGAGCGCGGCGTCACTGAGGCCGGCGGCGTCCGTACCGGACAGCGGCGCGCCCGGCGGCAGGCGGCTGACCAGCAGCGCGTCCCCGGCCAGCCGGCCGTTCCGGCCTCGACGATCTCGGGCACGGCCACGCCTGCCTGGCCCGCCCGCAGCGTGAGATACGCCTCGTGCTCGACCTGCTGCAGCCGGGTCAGCGTGAGGCTGGGCCCGGAGTCCCGGTAGAAAAGGAACCGGCCCACCTTGGTGAGCAGCTTGGCATCGGCCGCGTCCCGGCCGTAGACCGAGATGGTGAGGGGCGGGCCCGGAGCCTCCGCCGGGCCGGTCTCGGTGGCCTGGTATTTCGCCACTCCCCACACCTGCCGCGGCAGCGGCAGCACGTCACCCACGCGGATGCCGAGATCGTCGAGCAGCCGCCGGACGTCCGCGGCCGAGGGCAGCCCAAGCGGTGAGCCAAAGATGAGCCGGATGAGCAGGGCCGCGGCCCAGCCCACCGCCATGCTGCCCAGCACGTTGAGCGGCAGCCCGTCGCCGCCGACCGCCCCGGCCAGCGTGACCAGGGCGATGAAAGTCTCGACGAGCCGCTGCAGGCCGCGGGCCAGATAGGGCAGCGCAACCGTGGCCACCGCCATGAACAACGCGATCTGCAGGACGGGGAAGCTCAGGTCGTAGTCGTCCAGTTGTGTCCCGCTGGGCCGCCCGCCCTGACCGCCGAGCAGCAGGATGAGCAGCCCGCTGGTCAGTGCGGCGGCGGCCGCGCTCAGCGCCAGGTCGCGGGCCATCGGCCAGCGGCGCGCGATCAGCGTGAGCAGCACCAGCGCGCCGACGACACAGTAGGAGCCGGCCTCGTAGACCACCGTGACCAGCCAGGTGATGCTGCGCGGCGGCGGGTGGATGACCTCGATGATGGCCCGGTCGATGCGCGAGTTGTACCGGATGATGAGCAGGCAGCAGATCAGGCCTGCCACAGCGCAGGCCAGCCGCACCCCGTCGGACCCGCGGCGGCGGCGCTGCCCGTCCCCCACCGGGGCGAACACGGCGGCGCGCCAGCCGGCCAGTACCGGCGGCTGGGACGGCGCGGCCGCGGTCCGCGCCGGATCCTGAGCCTGTGACCGCCCCTGCAACGGATTCACCTACCGGATAACCGAGCCCTTTGGCCCCACCAGCCTGTCACGACACCGGCCAACTGGCCATCACCCGCGTGCGGCAGGATGGCACGGTGAGCTTCGAGTTCGCCACCGCGGGCCGCATTCTGGCCGGCCCGGGCCGCGCCACGGACCTGCCCGCCGTGCTGGCTGGCCTCGGCTCCCGGGTGCTGGTCTGCACCGGCGCGAACCCCCTCCGGCATAACGCCATTACCGGCCAGCTGGGCTTGCCCGCCGCGCTGTTTCCGGTGGCCGGTGAACCCACCATCGACCTGGTCCGGGCGGCCACCGAGGCCGCGCGGCAGCACGGCGCGGACGTGCTCGCCGGGATCGGCGGCGGCAGTGTCATCGACACCGCCAAGGCGGTGGCCATGTTGCTGGGCAACGGCGGGGATCCGCTCGACTACCTGGAGGTCATCGGGCCGGCCAGCCGGTCACCCGGCCCGCCGCGCCCTGCGTCGCGGTGCCGACCACGGCCGGCACCGGCGCGGAGGTGACGGCCAACGCGGTGCTGGCCGCGCCGGGACACCGGATCAAGGCCAGCCTGCGCAGCCCGCTGATGCTCCCCCGGGTCGCGCTGGTCAACCCGGAGCTGACCGTGTCCTGCCCGCCGCCGGTCACCGCGGCCAGCGGGCTGGACGCGCTCACCCAGTGCCTGGAACCGTTCGTCTCGGTGCGGGCCAACCCGCTGACCGACGGCCTGGCCCGGGAGGGGCTGCGCCGCGCCGCCGCCGGGCTGCGCGCCGCCTACGCCGACGGCACCGACCTGGCCGCCCGGACCGACATGGCGATGTGCAGCCTGCTCGGCGGGCTGGCCCTGGCCAACGCCAAGCTCGGTGCGGTGCACGGGCTGGCTGGCGTCATCGGTGGCACGGCCGACGTGCCGCACGGCTTCGCCTGCGCCGCCGTGCTGCCCGCGGTCGTCGAGGCCAACGTGCGGGCGCTGCGCTCCGCGCCGGACGGCGGCCCGGTGCTGGACCGCTACACCGAAGCGGCCCGGCTGCTGACCGGGGACCCCAGCGCGTCGATCGAGGCTGGCCTGGCCTGGATCCGCGAGACGCTGCGGCTGCTGGCCGTGCCCGGCCTGGCCACCTTCGGCATCCAGCCGGGGCAGGCCGGCGACATCGCCGCCGCCGCGGCCCGGTCCAGCAGCATGCGAGGCAACCCGGTCCCGCTGCCCAACGACGACCTGGGCGCGATCGTCCTCCAGTCCCTGTGACCGCTGGCCCTCCCTGAACCACCGCACATGCGGCGTTCGCCCGCCGCTGGCGCAGATCACGCGGCGCGTTCGACAGCGACACGGCAACCGGCATGATGCCGGTTGCGCACCGCGTCGCCGGCGTGCTAGCGTCCCGGCGATCGTGATCCATCGGCAGGAGGTGAGACCCATGAACGCAGGATCCGCAGTGGGTGCTCCCCTGCAGTCCACGATCGCGCGACTGAGGTAGTCGCCACCGGGAGCGCCCGACAGGCAAATCGCGAAAGGCGACTCCCATGAACACAACACCTTCTTCAACTCTGCACTTCACCTCGACGACGCCCCTGCTCCTGATGGGCCACGGCGGCGGCCTGCACAAGTACGCTCCAGGGACCGTCTCCCAGGCCCGCCGGGCAGTGGCGGGCGACGGGTCGGGCAACGGGTCCGGCGACGGGTTCACGGTCGCCGCGATCGGCGCGCCAGGGCACGGCGACCGGCCGAGGTCCGACCAGGATCAGCGGCAGGCCGACGCCATAAGGCGGGCGCCCGCCGCGGGCGAGCGAGCATTGGTCCTCGGTGGTGGCGGATCGGCAGGCAATGCGTGGGAGATCGGCGTCATCGCCGGCCTGTTTGCTGCCGGGTTGGATGTGACCGAGGCCGATCTGATCATCGGGACGTCGGCCGGTTCGACGGCCGCGGCCCAGATAACTAGCGCGACCCAACCGGACCAACTGCTGGCCAGCATCCTGGCCGCTGCGCCCCAGCCACGGACTGGTCCGGTCGGAGCCGACCGTGGACGGGCCCCGAATGTGCCGGCGGCGGACCATCTGGAGAAGACGAGCGGAATCATCCGTGTCGCTGAGGATGCGGCCGACATGCGCCGCAGAATGGGCGCGGCGGCGCTCGAAATGGATGCGGCGTCGGGCAGCTCCGGGCAAACGCAGCGGCGCGCTGCCGTCGCCGCCCGGCTGCCCAGTCAGCGCTGGCCGCAACGGCCGGTGCTCATCGTGGCTGTCGATGCCCATACCGGTGAACCGGTCGTGTTCGACCGCCACAGCGGAGTCGACCTGGTGGACGCCGTCACCGCCAGCTGTGCCGGGCCCGGCGTCCCCCCGCACAGTATCGGCGGCAGCCGATACATCGACGGCGGCTACCGATCCAACGAGAATGCCGATCTGGCAGCTGGATACGGGCGGGTGCTGGTGCTGTCACCACTCGGCGGCAGATCACGGGCGCCGCTGGACTGGGGCATCCATCTCGCAGCACAGGCCGACGAACTACGCGCACGCGGCAGCAGAGTCGAGACGATCTTCCCGGATAGCAACTCCCGCGACGCATTCGGCGTCAATCTGATGGACCCGTCGGCGCGTCCGCCCGCCGCCCGCGCCGGTTACCACCAAGGCAGAGCACTTGCCGGGCAGCTCACCGGATTCTGGCGCTGACGCCGACGAAACCAGTCGACTCGGTAGGCGTGACGACACCTGCTCATGCCTGGCCACGCTGTGCCGTACACCACATACGGCACCCAGTGCCGACATTAACGGCATCGAGTGCCAGCGAGCAAGGCAAGGTCAGAGAGTTTTCGCACTGAGTGCCATTTCGTGGCATGCTCTGTGTGGGGCAGCTAGAGAGGCGGTGGCGGAGATAACCTCGCCAGAGGCTCCGGTCCAGCTCGGGCGCAGGCGGGTCACCACCCGTGCCGAGCTCGAGCACGTGGCGTTCGAGCTGTTCGAGCGGCAGGGTTTCGAGGGCACGACCGTGGACGACATCGCCAGCGCGGCGGGCATCGGGCGGCGGACCTTCTTCCGGTACTTCGCGTCCAAGAACGACGTGCCGTGGGGCAACTTCACGGCCGAACTGGACCGGATGCGGGCCTGGCTGGCCGCCTGCCCGGCGGGCACCCCGCTGATGGACGCGGTCCGGCTGGCCATCGTGGACTTCAACACGGTGCCTGCCGAGGATCTGGGCTGGCACCGCCGCCGGATGCGGCTCATCCTGGACGTCCCGGTGCTCATGTCGCACTCCATGCTGCGCTTCGCCGAGTGGCGGCAGGTGATCGCGGACTTCGTGGCCGAGCGCACCGGGCAGCCCAGCTGCGGGCTGCTGCCGCAGACGATCGCGTATGCCAGCCTGGGCGTGGCCATCGCGGCCTACGAGCAGTGGCTGCACGCCGACGGCGACCTGACCACGCTGCTGGACGACGCCATGCGCGGGCTGGCCGCGGCGCTGCGCGAAGGAGCTGAGTAATGGCGAGCACGAGACAGTGGTTCGAGACGGTGGCCGAGGCGCAGCGCCGGGCCAGGCGGCGGCTGCCCAGGTCGGTGTACATGGCGCTGGTCGCCGGGGCCGAGGCCGGGGTGACCATGGATGACAACGTCGCCGCGTTCGGCGAACTGCGGTTCCGGCCGCATGTGGCCGACCTGCCGGTGGCCCGGGAACTGGCCACCACCGTGCTGGGCCAGCAGGTCAGCCTGCCGGTGCTGCTCTCCCCCACCGGGGTGCAGGCGGTGCACCCGGACGGCGAGGTCGCGGTGGCCCGGGCGGCAGCGGCCGCGGGCACGGCGATGGGCCTGTCCTCGTTCGCGTCCAAGCCGGTCGAGGAGGTCGGCCAGGTCACGGACAAGCTGCTGTTCCAGAGCTACTGGGTGGGCACCCGGGACGAGATCCTGGCCCGGGCCGAGCGGGCCCGGGCGGCGGGCGCCAAGGGCCTCATCGTCACCCTGGACTGGGTGTTCGACTCACGCCGGGACTGGGGCAGCCCGTGGATCCCGGAGCACCTGAACCTGGAAGCCATGGTGCGGCACATCCCGCAGGTCGTGGTCCGGCCCGGCTACCTGGCCCGGTGGCTGCGCAGCGGGTCGCTGCCCGAGCTTGGCGTGCCGAACCTGGGCAGCCGCGGCGCGCCGGTGCCGAGCTTCTTCGGCGCGTACGGCCAGTGGATGGGGTCGGCCCCGCCGACCTGGGACGACCTGGCGTGGCTGCGTGCGCAGTGGGGCAGCCCGTTCATGATCAAGGGCATCACCCGGGTGGACGACGCGCGCCGCGCGGTGGACACCGGCGCGACCGCGATCTCGGTGTCCAACCACGGCGGCAACAACCTCGACTCCACCCCGGCCACCATCCGCTGCCTGCCCGCCATCGCCGGCGCCGTCGGCGACCAGATCGAGGTGCTGCTGGACGGCGGCGTCCGCCGGGGCAGCGACGTGGTCAAGGCGCTGGCCCTGGGCGCCCGGGCGGTGATGATCGGCCGGGCCTACCTGTGGGGCATGGCGGCCGGCGGCGAGCGCGGGGTGAGCAACGTGCTGGAGATCCTGCGCCAGGGCATCAGCGAGACGCTGTATGGCCTGGGCAAGGCGTCCGTGCACGAGGTGACCCGGGACGACATCATCGTGCCGGACGGCTTCACCCTCGACCATAAGCTCTGAGCATGGGGCAGCCGCCGACGGGGCAGCCGCCGTCGCGCCGGGACCGGCGGCTCTACTTCGTGCTGATGACGATCTGCATTGGGCTGTTCGTCATCGCCTGGGCGGTGGTGGACCGGTATTCCACCGTGGCGGCCGTCGTCATGTCGGTGGTGGCCCTGGTCATCCCGCCGTTCGCGGCCATCGTCGCGAACGCGGCCAGCGCCATCGACCGGCGCCGCCGGTGAGCCAGGTGCTCGCGCGGGCCTGCCGCTGGCCCGGTGGTGGCACTGGCGTTAGGCGCGAAGGTGGGTCAGCAGCAGGCTGAGGGTGCTGATGAATTCCTCGGCCTGGCCCTCCTCGAGCTGGCGCAGGAAAGCGATCACCGGCTCGGCGTTGCGTCGGCGCATCTCGGCCACGGCCGGCTTGGCGGCGTCGGACAGCGATACGAGGATCCGGCGCCGGTCCCGCTCGTCGTGCGCCCGGGTGACCAGGCCGGCCTTGGCCAGTTCGCCCACCACCAGGCTGGCGTGCGCGACGGTCATCTCGGCCCGCTGGGCCAGCTCGGAGACGCTGAGCGGGCCGCTGATGGCCAGCATGATCAGCATGCCGACGTGGCGCTGGCCGAGCTGGCCGGCGCTTCGCAGCGCCGCCGGGATGTCCCCGGCGCGGCGCTGGTAGGCCAGCACGAGCTGGGGCAGCAGCGGGGCCAGCCGGGCGGCGTACGGTCCGAAGTTATTCAAGTTTACTTGACTTTCTACTCGACTTGAGTAAGTCTCAGCATAGCAGCCACGCAGACCAGCGAACGGAGGACGCGATGACGGCACTGGAAGGCCGGGTGGCCCTGGTCACCGGCAGTTCACGGGGCATCGGCCAGGCCATCGCCCGGCAGTTCGCGCGGCAGGGCGCGGCCGTCGCGGTACACGGCCGGGACGGGGATGCCGTGGCCAGCGGGGCGGCGGCCATCCGGGACAGCGGCGGCACCGCCACCGGGGTGACCGGCGACGTCACCAGCTTCGCGGACGTGGAGGCGATCCGGCGCCGGGTCGAGGACAGCCTCGGTCCGGTGGACATCCTGGTGGCCAACGCGGGGGCCAGCCTGACCCCGCCGGCGCAACTCGAGGACATCCCGGAGGAGGGCTGGCGGGCCACGGTGGACGCCAACCTGCTGGCCACGTTCCTGACCCTGAAGAGCTTCCTGCCCGGCATGAAAACCCGCGGCCGCGGGTCCATCATCACCATGGCCTCGTCGGCCTGCCGCCGGGCAGATGCCCGCTCGCCGATCGGCTACGCCGCGGCCAAGGCGGGAGTGATCATGCTGACCCAGGACGTGGCCGCGCAGGCCGGCCCGGCGGGGGTCCGGGTGAACTGCATCGCCCCGGAGACCATCCTGACCGCGGGCAACCAGCAGCGGATCCCAGCCGCCGTGCAAGCGGAACTGGCCGAATTCCATCCACTCAAACGGCTCGGCACCCCGGACGACGTGGCCGCCGCCGCGGTGTTCCTGGCCTCTGACGCGGCCGCCTGGATCACCGGCCTGGTCGTCGACGTGACCGGCGGCGCGGTGCTGATCTGAGCCACGGCGATCGCACGATGTCCGGCTTATTACGGCCGGCCCTGAACCGCCCCGTAGGGTCGCAGCCAAAAAGGACGGATAATGGTGTCCTTATCGGCAGGTTCCTATAGCCACGCCGATTAGCTGCGTCTTTATCGCATCCAGTGGTGGCCATCTGGCGCAGGCTCTACGGTGTTGACATCTCGTGTCGTTACGGGATTGTCCGGCTATGCCCGCGTAGCGCGCCGCGCACGAACAAAGAGGTGGGAAAAGGCCAATGAAGCACAATCCGGGCAGGCTCCAGCAGTTAACCGCAGTCGGCGCACTGGCCACCCTGACCGTGGCCGCCTGCGGCACGGTCAGTCCCAGCACCCAGCACAGCGGAAGTGCACCCATCGTCGTCGGCGCGACAGAGCCGCTGACCGGGCAGTTCTCCGCGGACGGCATCGCGTCGCTGCACGGTCTGGAACTGTGGGCCAGCGACGTCAACCAGTTCGGTGGCCTGCTCGGCCGCCCGGTCCGGTTAAAGATCCTCAACGACAACAGCAATCCTGACACGGTAACCAGCGACTACACCAAGCTGATCACCCAGGACCACGTTGACTTCACGATCGCGCCATTCTCCTCACTGCTGACCGTCGAAGCCGCTCAGGTCACCCGAAAGTACCACTACGCACTGATGGATGCGTCCGGTGGCGCGCCCAGCATCTACGCGCTGGATGATCCGTGGGTCTTCGGCATTACCACCCCCGTCGTGGATCAGATGGTGCCGTTCGCCACCTGGATCCTCTCGCTGCCGCCCAGCGAGCGGCCCACTACCGCGGCCTACCCGATGGTCAACGACCCGTTCGCCGACCCGCCGGTGATGGCCACCGAGGCGACGCTGTCGGCGCATGGCATCAAGACGGTCTACTACAACGTGCACCACCCGGTCACGGCCAACGCGACCGACTCCAATCTGGCCCCGGTCGCGGACGCGGTGGTATCCCACAACCCGCAACTCGTGGTGCTCGGCACCGTTGACGTGCCGAGCCTGCTCGCGTTCGTGCATGAGTTCCAGGTGCGCGGCTTCACCCCGAAGATCATGATCGCGTCCTCCGGCCCGGACCAGGGCGAGGAGTTCCTGCACCACATCGGCCCGGCCAACGCCGAGGCGATCATGGTGCCGGACGGCTGGTTCGGTGGTGAGCAGAACGCGCTCAGCCACGTCATGGTGCAGGACTACATCGCCAAGTTCGGCGGCACCACCAACGACATCAACGCCGACGTGGCCGAGGCCTACTCGGCGGGCGAGACACTGGCCGCCGCGGTCACCGCGACCAAGTCGATGAGCAATGCCACCATCGCGCACTACCTGCACACGCATACCGTGCAGACCGTCCAGGGGCCGGCCAAGTTCTCCCGGAACGGGACGAACATGGACTCGGTGGGCCAGTCGTTCATCTTCCAGTGGCAGAACAGCCAGTTCCTCCAGGTGCTGCCAGCCCACTCGACCGGTTCGGCTCGGATCGAGGTGAACAAACCGCGGTGGCCGTGACCACGTTCCTGGCTGACCGGCTGCCCTGACGGGGCAACCCGGGAAATCGTGGCCGGGCGAGGATCGGCGCTGGGCCGCGCGTGCATCCGGAGCGTTGACCGGTGGTCGCCTGCTCGTTACCTTGCGGTAGAACGTGTTTCAGTTTGCCGCCGGTGATCTGCAGCGAGGAGGCTGCCGTGACAGCGTCAGCGGAGGGCCGGTCGCCGGACGAGCAGATCAAGATGACGGTCAGCGAGCGCAGCATCGCGACACTGGCGGCCAGGCTGGAGCGCTGGCTGTCGGCCCGGCTGGGCGAGGCGGAGCAGGTCGCGGGCGCCGGCGACGCGCAGGCCGGCGCGGTAACCAGGCTGACCCTGAGCAATCCCCGGCTGTCCGGCAGCGGCGGGCTGTCCAGCACATCGCTGCTGTTCGAGGCGAGCTGGGTGAGCGGGGGCACCGGCCGGCATGGCGCGTATATAGCCCGGCTGGCCCCCGAGGCCAGTGCGCTGCCGGTGTTCCCGCGCTACGACCTGGCCACTCAGTTCGAGGTGATCAGCCAGGTGGCGGCGCACTGCGACGTCCCGGTACCGGCCGCCCGCTGGTACGAGCCGGACGAGCGGGTGCTCGGCACGCCGTTCTTCATCATGGACCAGGTTGACGGGTGGGTCCCGCTGGACAATCCGCCCTACGTGTTCACTGGCCGGTTACTGGATTCCGGCACCGGCGAACTGGCCCGGCTGCAGCGGGCCAGCGTCCGGGTGCTGGCCGGGTTGCACGCCATCGCCGAGCCCGCGGCGGTGTTCCCCGCGCTGCGCCCACCCGGCCTGGGCGACACGCTGCGCTGGCACGTTAACCAGCAGCGCGAGTACTACCACTGGGCGCTGTCCGGCGACGGCATCCGGGTGCCGATCATCGAGCGGAGCCTGGACTGGCTGGATGACCACTGGCCCGTCGACCGCGGCCCGGACGTGCTCAGCTGGGGCGACTCCCGGATCGGCAACATCATCTACCAGGACTTCGAGCCGGCTGCCGTGCTCGACTGGGAGATGGCCGCGCTCGGCCCGCGCGAGCTGGACGTCAGCTGGTTCATCTTCCTGCACCGGTTCTTCCAGGACATCGCGCGGTTCTTCGCTCAGCCCGGGCTGCCCGGCTTCCTCCGCCGCTCCGACGTGGAGCACTGCTACCAGGAGCTGACCGGTTACCAGCTGAGGGATATGGACTTCTACCTCACGTACGCTGCGCTGCGGCACGCGATCGTGATGGCCCGGATCAAGCGGCGCATGATCCACTTCGGCGAGGATCAGGTGCCTGCCGATCCCGACGACTATGTCATGCACCGGGCGGCCCTCGACGAGCTGCTCGCCGGCACCTACCGATGGGACTGAGGCCCGTGCCCGGACCACTCGACGAGTACCCGATCCACCAGGCGCCGCTGCCGATAGACCGGGTGGCGAGCAGCGACCGCAACTTCTACGACCGCTGTTACTTCAACGCTCATGACCGGTCCGGTGAGATTTTTTTGGTCACGGGGCTTGGGGTGTACCCGAACCTGGGCGTCATTGACGCGTACGCCACCGCGCGCTGCGGCGACCGTCAGTGGACCGTGCAGTTCTCTGACGCGCTGGCCGAGCGCAGCCTGGAGCAGCAGGTCGGCGGCTACCGGATCGACGTGCTGGAGCCGCTGCAGCAGCTCAGCCTGAGTTGCCAGGCACCGGATGGCGGCATCGAGTTCGAACTGTGCTGGACCGCGGCCTTCCCCGCCGTGCCGGAAGAGCCGCACCTGCTGCTGGCCGGGCGCAGGGCGATCCTGGACGCGTCCCGGTTCTGCCAGCTGGGCCGCTGGGATGGGCGGCTGCGGGTAGCCGACCGCGAGTTCACCGTGACCGCCGACCGGTGGGCAGGCGCCCGGGACAGGTCCTGGGGAATCCGGCCTGCCGGCGAGCCGGAACCGCCCGGCCGGGCCGCCAGTGAGCCCCTGCCGGGGTTCTGGTGGCTGTACGCGCCGCTGCAGTTCGAGTCCTGCGCGGTGATCGTGATCCTGCAGGAGAACCCGGACGGTTACCGGACGCTGAACGACGCCAAGCGGATCGGCAAGGACGGCCGGGTGGAGCAGCTCGGCTGGCCGCGAGCGGAGATCAGCTACCGGCCCGGGACCAGGCACCCGGAATCCGCCCGGTTGCAGCTCACCGACCCGGCAGGCGCGCCGCTGACCCTGGAACTGGAGACCATCACCTCGCTGCCGCTGCACGTGGGCGCCGGGTACAGCGGCGACCCGGACTGGTCGCACGGCCAGTGGATGGGGCGCAGCTGGACCCGGTCGGCCGTGTATGACCTGGCCGACCCGGCGGTGGCGGCCCGGATTCCGTGGGGCGTCACCGATCACCTGGCCCGGGCCCGGCTCGGCGGCGAGCCGGGCTGGGGCCTGTTCGAGCACGCCAGCCTGGGCCTGCACGACCCGACCGGTTTCGCTGACTGGTCCTCAGTGGCCGGCTGATTCAGGGCCGCCCCAGCAGGCGGTCCAGGAAGTCATCGATGCCGCTCTCGCCCACCCGCACAGCGTCGGCTGAGTCGCTGGCCCGCGCGATCATCATGGCTATCTCGTTGATCGCGGCCAGCACGATGTGCGCGAACACGTTGACGTGCCGCCGGTCCACGGCGCCGGTGTCCGCCGCATACCCGAGCGCGTCCTTGATCGCGCTGAGGATTGGCTCATCGAGGTCGCGCCAGCGCTGCCAGCCGAGCACGGCCGGCGCGTCGATGAGCATGATCTGCCGCACGACCGGGTCGCCCGCCTGCCTGATCCAGGTGACGCAGCCGATCCGCAGCATGTTGACCGGGTCGGCGGCGGGCTGGGTCGCGGCTTCCATCTCCGCGCCAAGCCGGGCGCCGACTGCTTCGAACACCGCCAGGAACAGCGCGTCCTTGCCGCCGAAGTGGTGGTACAGCGAGCCGCGGCTCACGCCGGACTCGGCCAGCACCGCCTCGATCGACGTGCCGTCGTAGCCGTGCGCGGCGAACAGTCGCGTCGCGACCTCGATGAGGCGGGCGCGGGTGGCCTGACCGCGCTCGATGTTCTTGTTCATCCGTCTCCGGGATCCTGGCCGCACCGTGGCCGCCTAGCGGCCGCCTAGTGGCCGCACTCTGGCAGCTTGACAGACCGACTGTCGGTCTATAAGAGTTAGACCAACAGTCGGTATTCCATCCCGCAGCGTATCCCGTGTCTTTACCGAGGGGAGACAGACATGCCCACCGTGCTGGAACGCGTGGACAGCCACCGCCATCAGATGCACACCAAATCGGGCCTGATTAGCTATCTGGACACCGGCGGGCCGGGGCGGCCGGCCCTGTTCGTGCACGGCGTGGGCACCAGCAGCTTGCTGTGGCGCAACGTCATCGACCAGCTCGACGGCCAGCGCCGGTGCGTCGCCATCGACCTGCCGCTGCACGGTCAGACCCCCGCTTCGGCAGACCAGGAGTTCACCCTGCCGGCCCTGGCTGACTTCATCGCGGGCTGCTGCGATGCGCTGGAGCTGACCGGCATCGATCTCGTCGCGAACGACACCGGCGGCGCGGTCGCCCAGGTGTTCGCCGCGCGGAACCCGGACCGGCTGGCCACCCTGACGCTGACCAACTGCGAGACGCATGACAACGTCCATCCGCTGCCGCTCCTGCCCGGCCTCGTGCTCGCCCGCCTCGGACTGCTCGCACCGCTGGGGCGCAGGCTGCCGCGCAACATACCGCTGGCCCGCAAGCGTTTCTACGGCGGCGGTTACCAGGACGTCGGGAAGCTGCCCGAGGGCGTGGTGCGTGCCTGGATTGAGCCGGTGCTCGGCAGCGCGCAGTCCGCCCGCCAGTTCCAGCGCTGGGCGCTGTCGGTGCGGGCCCGTGACCTGCTCGCCGTGGAGCCCGCCCTGGCCCGGCTGCAGGTTCCCACGCTCATCGTGTGGGGCACCGGGGACATGTTCTTCAAGCGCAAGTGGGCCTACTGGCTGCGGGACACCATCCCCGGCGCCACCGAGGTGATCGAATTCGACGGCGCGCGGATATTCTTCCCCGACGAGCGAGCCACCGAGTTCACCGCCGCGCTGCGCCGCCACTGGGACGCACACCCCTGAGCACGGTCACCGCCGCCGCCAGCGCAGGCTCGGCTGCGGCGGCAGGGCGGGTGGCGGGCACTGGCGTTGCGCTAAGAATGTGCTCAGCCATCGCCGACGCGCTGGCTTAGACTCACGGCCATGAGCGCGGCCGTGAGTGAGTCGCGCCGGATCGGCGCTTCAGTGGTGATCGTCGGCGGCGGGCCGGTCGGGCTCGCGCTGGCTGTGACGCTCGGCCAGGCGGGGGTCTCCTGCGTGCTGGTGGAGCGCCAGCCCGAGCCTTCGCCGATCCCGCGCGGGCAGAACCTCACGGCGCGCAGCCTGGAGCACTTCTACTACTGGAACTGCGCCGACGAACTGCGTGCCGCCCGGCTGCTGCCGTCCAGGTTCCCGATCGGGGGCATCACCGCGTACCAGAGCCTGGCCAGTGAGTACTGGTACGCCCCGGCCGGCCGCGAGACGGTCGCCGACTTCTATTACCAGCGCAACGAACGGCTGCCGCAGTACCTGACGGAAACGGTACTCCGCAACCGGGCGAGCGAGCTCAGCCCGGTCACCCTGCTGTTCGGGTGGTCGGCGGGCGATGTGCGGCGCCGCGATGACGGAGTGCGGGTGACGGCGCGGCAAGACGCTCGCGCGGGGCGCTGTGAGATCGAGGCTGACTACCTCGTTGGCTGCGACGGCGCCCATTCGCAGGTGCGCGAGCAGGCCGGCATACTCAGCGGGGGCGCCGACTTCGGCCAGCGCATGGTCCTGGCCGTGTTCCGCTCGCGCGAGCTGCACGAGCACCTGGCGCGGTTCCCGTTGCGCACCACCTACCGCGTGCTGCATCCCGAGCTCAACGGCTACTGGTGGTTCTTCGGGCGGGTGGACCCGGCCGAGACATGGTTCTTCCACGCGCCGGTAGCCGAGGACGCGACCACGGACAGCCTCGGCGCGCAGGCGCTGATCGAGCGGGCTGCCGGGTTCCGTGTGGCGTGCGACTTCCAGCATGTGGGGTTCTGGGATCTGCGCATCGACATCGCCGGGAGCTACCGGCAGGGCCGGGTGTTCCTGGCCGGCGACGCGGCGCACAGCCATCCTCCCTACGGCGCCCACGGGCTGAACACCGGGCTCGAGGACGCGGTCAACCTCGGCTGGAAACTGGCCGCCGTGCTGCATGGCTGGGGCGGCCCGGATCTGCTCGACAGCTATACCCAAGAGCGCCGCCCGGTCTTCGCCGGGACGGCAGAAGCGATCACCGCGGGCATCGCCGCGGACCGCGCGTTCCTCGAGCGCTACAGCCCGCAGCGGGACCGCGGCGAGTTCGAACTGGCCTGGAGCGGCCGGACCTCGGGCGAAGTGGCCCCTCCGTCGTACGAGCCGCATTATGCCGGGTCGCCGATCGTGTGCGGGCCGGCGGGCTCGGCGTGCGGGGTCCGCGGTCAGCACACCTTCGAGGCCCGGGCCGGGCACCACCTGGCGCCTCTCGTGCTGTCGTCGGGAGCCAACGTCTTTGCCCGGCTGGCGGGCGGGTTCACGCTCATCGCGCTGGGCGGGGACCAGGAGCCGGCCGCGGCGTTCCAGGCCGCCGCGGCGGACCTGGGGATACCGCTGCACGTCATCATGGACACTTTTGCCGGGCAGCGAGCGGCCTACCGGCAGCGCTTCATCCTGGTCCGGCCGGACCAGCACGTCGCCTGGACGGGAAACGACCCGCCCGCTGACGCCGCGGCGGTCCTGCGCAGGGCCGTCGGAGCCGGGCCTGGGTCAGCACGGCATGTCTCATGACGTCTTTTCCGCGAAGCTCTGCTCCCATCTCCGACGGCCAGGAATGGTGACGGCAACGGGCATAAGATGCCGGGCAGAAGGGCCAGTGCCGGACGGGAGCACAGCAACGTGGATGCGTTCGATACGACGCGGCCGAACATAGCCCGCGTCTACGATTACTGGCTCGGCGGAAAGGACAACTTCGACGCGGACCGGGAGCTGGCCCGCGTGATGACCGAGGTGAATCCGGGTATCCCGGCGATGGCACGTGCCAACCGGGAGTTCGTCACCTCCGCCGTAGCGAAGGCGGCCGGCGCCGGGATCAGGCAGTTTGTCGATCTTGGAGCGGGACTGCCGACTCACCCGGCCGTGCATGAAGCCGCTCGTGCCGTGAACCCGGATGCCCGGGTGGTGTACGTGGACAGTGACCCGGTGGTGGTCGCGCACGCGAGAGCGCTGCTGGCCACCGTGCCCGGGATCTACGCGGTTGCGGCGGACATCACCCGGCCGGACGAGGTCGTTGCCCACCCAGCGGTGGGCGCGGCGGTGGACTGGGCCGAGCCGGTTGCGGTGGTCTTTGCCGCTATCTTGCACTTCCGTGACGCCGCTACCGCCGGGCGGCTCGTCGCCGGCTACGCCGATGCTGTCTGCGCCGGGTCGTACCTGGCTATCAGCGTGTTCAGTGGCCAGGACGATGACATGGAGGAAGGGAGCCGTGCCGCTTACACGGCCGCGCCCTTCTGGGTGCACAGCAGCACGGATATGAGCCGGTGGCTGGACGGCCTCGAGGTGTTGCCGCCCGGGATCTGCGAGGCGCGACGGTGGGTGTCGGGCGTGGGTGGCACCCCCAAACGCGGTGGCTGGGCATTGTGTGCCCTGGCCGTCAAGCCTGACCGCACGTCTTGACGCCGGAAACCGTGCTCGGGGATGCTGCGGTGATATGGCCCCCCAAACAAATGCTTGCTTCGAGCTGTGCTCGGGTGAGACGTGGCGTGCGCCCTGGCCGATGTATGCCGCACTCAGGGATGCTGACCCCGCGCACCACGTTGAGCAGGGCGACTACTGGGTGTTATCACGCTATTCCGATGTACTGACAGCGGTGCTGGACACGGCCCGTTATTCCTCGGCCAACGGACTGACTGTCAGTTATGGCGAGCGTGCCGCCGCCGGCCTGGCAGTGGTCACCCCGCTGGTCATGATGGATCCGCCGGAACACACCGAGTTCCGCGCGCTGATCAGCCGCGGCTACACCCCGCGCCGGGTCGCCGGGCTCGAGCCGATGGTGCGCCAGTTCGTCAGCACCCGGCTGGATGCCATCGCAGCACTGGGCGAGTGTGACATCGTCACCGAGCTGTTCCGGCCACTCCCCAGTTTCGTCGTCGCGGGTTACCTGGGCGTGCCTGAGGCGGACCGGGCGCAGTTCGACAGCTGGACCCGCGGCATCGTCGAAGCCAACGCCGCGGCCGGCCCAACGCAGGCGGCCGACGCGGCCGCCGAGCTGTTCGGCTACTTCACGACGCTGATCGAACGTCGCCGCACCGAGCCCGCCGATGACACGATCTCCGACCTGGCGCACCTGATGGACGGCGACGTGGCTGGCATGCTGCGCATCCTGGGTTTCGCCTTCACCATGATCGCCGGCGGGAATGACACCGTAACCGGCCTGCTCGGCGGTGCCGCCGAACTGCTCACCACCCACCCCGGCCAGCGGCGGCTGCTGCTGAACCGGCCAGACCTGCTGCCCGCGGCCATCGAGGAACTGCTCCGGCTGACCTCGCCGGTCCAGTGCCTGGCCCGCACCCTCACCAGCGACACCAGCGCACATGGGCGGACGATCCGCAGTGGACGCAAGGTCCTGCTGCTGTACGGGTCGGCCAACCGCGACCCCCGGGTGTTCGGCCCCAACGCGGATGAGTTCGACATCCTGCGCAGCTCACCGGGCGGACCCCGGCACCTGGCCTTCGCCGTCGGCCCGCATCACTGCCTCGGCGCCGCCGCCACCCGGCTGCAGGCCCGCGTCGTCATGCAGGAACTACTCGCCCGCTTCCCCCACTTCGCCGTTGACCCGGCGGCCGGCACCTTCGCGCCCGGGAACTACACACGCCGCTACAGCGCCCTCCCCTTCACCGCCGGCGCGCGGTAAGTCAGCGGTTACGAGCAGGCGGCGCAAAGCGCGGGCCAGCGCCGGGTGCCGAGCGGTGAGCCGGTGCCGCAGGAGTGCGCGCGGTGGCCCACGCCGGGTTGCTGACCGGACGATCGGTCTGCCGCCCGCTCATTCCAGGAGCTCAGACTCATACCTGCGGTATATCGCCGCGTGCTCCGCCCGGTCCGTTTCGTGCAGCAGGCCGATCATCTCGTCGAGCCTGGCGGGCAGGATGATGATGTACCGGGAGGGCTCAGGCCCGGCGTTCCCGAACGTGTGTGCCACGCCCGCAGGCACCAGCACCGTGGCACCGGCCCCGGCGATGACCACGTCATCGGCGAACCGGAAGCGCATGGCCCCGGACATCACGTGCCACGCCTCGTCATCCGCATGGTGAACATGCAGCGGCGCGACCTCCCTGGCCATCCCTTCAGCCGGCCAGTCCTGAATCACCAGACTCGCGCCCCGCACGGCCAGGCCCGGCGCGTCACCGTCATGAGGCGCGATGATCAGCGGTTCTGCGGTCATGCCGCGACCGTATACCCGGAACCGCCACCCCGGTCACACCCCGACGCCCGGCAAGATCACCCACTCTCCCGCTGTCGCATTCACCCCCGCGGCCTGCCCTGCGCGTGCTCTTGGCGCTGCGACCGTCGGCCCAGTCAGGACAGCCTGGCGTCGATGTAGGGCGTGATGGTGACCGGGCGCGAGCAGGCCAGACCGGCGCTCTGCTGGTATGCGCGAGCGCCATCGAACGGGCTGCCGGGCAAAAGGCCCTATGGCCGTGCCCGTTCGCCCCTGCCTGGTTCTGCGCCAACATGCCAGCCTCTGGGTATGGAGGCGGAAGCGCTGATGAGCGAGCAGAGGAAACTGGCGGTGGAGCGAGCGCTGCGGGCCCTGGGCCGTCATGACGAGGCGTCTCAGAAAGTGGTGAGCCTCCTGTGGGATCAGGCCTTCGAAGAAGGCCGCCTCGCCGCGCTCGATGAACTGCAGGACCGGTTCTGTGTCTGCATGAAATAGCCGTTATCTATCAGCGCCATCACGGCAACTCCTGCAAAAATCGTGCCCGCCGCGGGTACGGACCGCTCGAAAGCCTCTGGCCGGAGTCTGTGCCCTGCCCGGCCGCAGGCTTGCCCGCCCCTGCCCAGGAGACGAGGGCGCCTTCGAATGGGCTAATGACCAGAGAGCCAACCGGTCCGATGGATCTGGGTGGGGCACCTGCCAGCGTCCGGGATGCTGAGCTATGCGAACAGAAACCGGCCCGCCTGCGCCGCCGGGCGGGCCGGGGTCCGGTGTGTCTGTTATGTGACTGCGCCCATCGGCGCTCGGCTCTGGCCGCGCAACTCGGCCTTGGTCGCAGAGAATTTCTCGTAGTCCCGAACCTGTTGTCACTTACAGGATGAACCAGCCCGCAGAAAGCCAATAGAGATTGTGGTCATCACTGCCTGGGACGTTGGTCACTAGCCTATGCAGCTCAGGTGCCTGCGCTACGGCGTGAATCCTGGAAATGGGAAGCTGGCAGCTCCTTGCCGCTGGCTGGCAGCTCCTGGCCGGCTGGAAGCTGGCAGCTCCTGGCCGGCTGGAAGTATGACCAACTCTGGCAGTTAGCGGCCGCCGGCTTATTCCGATAACACGCAGTCCCGCCGGCCGGGATCACGATTCCCGGCCGGCGAGACTGGATGGGTGGACGGTCAGGCAGTGGCCGCGTGGGCGCGCACCGCCTTGGCGAACACTTCTTTCTCAGCGGGCACCCGCCGCTCGTGAGCGATCCCCAGGATGGAGAGGACGAGCAGGATGGCGGCCCCGGCGAACGAGGCGATCGCGGCGTACAGGGCGATCTGGCCGAGCTGCCAGAATCCGTAGGCCTCCAGCAGCATGGAGCGCAGCGTGGTGCCGCGGAACACGGTCTGCACCAGGCCGGCCAGCGCGACGTTCTTGGGCTGGGCCAGGGACTGGGCGGACAGCTGGGAGTAGGTCTGGCCGTGGCCCATCTCGGCCAGGTGCACGGCGATGAAGTGGTCGGCGTAGGTCTTGGCCTGCGCGCCGGTGGTCAGGGGCTGGCCGGCGTAGGCACCCATGGCCGTCTGGTCGGCGGCGGGCAGGGCCTTGAATTCGGGGTTGCCCGTCGTCGGGAAGACGATCTTCTGGGCGATGAGCTGGTCGTGCACCTGGCTGTTGGCGAACGAGTACCCCCACATGAGCAGGCCGCCCGCCACGAGTAGCACAGCGGCGAGGACGAACCCGCCCGTGCTCACCAGCACATCGAAAGTCTTGCGGCGCATTGCTGGTGCCTCCTTGCTAAGCGCCGGGCCTCTGGCCCGGCATCAGGATTTGACGTCCCCTAGAGAATCGCGCGGGGCAAGCAGCACAGGCAGAGGCGCGGGACCCGCCATAGAAAGGACCTGGGTCCCTGCCGAAATGGGCTTTGGTCGCTGTCCTGCGGATAGCTGGCCTCCATTCAAGGAAAAAGGTTTGCGGTAGTGTGACATTAGTCACGATGACACGGGCGGGCATTCCCCGTCCTTTATGGGCGATCAGGGCTGCGGCTGGGACGCACTGCGCTGGACGCGCCGGGCGCTTACCGGTCCGTGTTCGCGGTGGAGTTAGCCCGGCACCCACCCGGAGCTTCGGCCTCAGCCAGCCTGCCGCCGCGAGGCCACGCTGGCCGGCGGGCGGCAGCGCGTCGCCGGCACCGCTGCGTCCCAGGCTTCCCACGGCATCGGAGCCGCCATGGCCCCGCCTCCGGCACGGACCGGCACGGCACGGCGGTGCCGGGCGCCGCGGAACATTCCACCCCATGTGCACTTTCGGGTGACGGTCCAGCCGGGGGGCGCTCCTAGCGTGCTGGTGAAAGACTCGCTCACTCTTGCTGGAGGGGTGGCAATGCCTGCTGTCAGGTCTCACGGCTCGACCCCGCCGAAGCAGCGTCGGCCATCCTCGACGGCGATCCAGCCATCTTTCGGTGATGCCCGCCAGCAGACCGGCCCGGGCCCGAACGCTAAGGAAGGCGCTAAGCGATGAGCACGAGGTGGACCGCTGCCCAGCTTCCCGATCAGTCAGGACGGACCGCCATCGTCACCGGTGCCAGCAGCGGGCTCGGTCTGGTCACCGCCCGCGAACTGGCCCGCGTCGGCGCCCGCGTCGTGCTGGCCGTGCGCGACCCCGCTAAAGGCGAGCGCGCCGCTGCCACCATGGCCGGGCACACTGAGGTACGCAGGCTCGACCTGGCCGATCTGGCCTCCGTGCGCGCCTTCGCCGCTGCCTGGACCGAACCGCTGGATCTCCTGATCAACAATGCCGGGATCATGCGGGTGGCGCAGGGCCGCACCCGCGACGGCTTCGAACTTCAGATCGGCACCAATCACCTCGGCCCGTTTGCGCTGACCAACCTGCTGCTGCCGCACATCACCAGCCGAGTTGTCACCGTCTCCTCCCAGCTACACCGCCGCGGGCGGCTGGACCTGGATGACCTCAACTGGCAGCGCCGCCGCTACCGGTCGCTGCAGGCCTACTGCGACTCCAAGCTGGCCAACCTCCTGTTCACCCTCGAACTGCAACGCCGACTCGCCGAAGCCGGCCGCGGTGTCCGGGCCGTGGCCGCACACCCTGGCATCGCCACCACCAACCTGACCAGCCACATCGGCGGCATTCCCGGCAAGCTTGGCCGGGGCTTCAAGCACCTGTTCAACGACGCGGAGCGCGGAGCCCTGCCGACGCTGTTCGCGGCCACCGAGGATGTGCCCGGGGCCTGCTACATCGGGCCGGACGGCCCCGCCCACCTCCGCGGATACCCGGAGATCGGGACACCGTCGAAAAGAGCGAGGGACACGGATCTCGCACGCCGGCTGTGGGACCTCTCAGCCCGCCTCACTCAGCCAGTGCATCAAGACAACAAGCAAAGCTGCACCCCGAAGCTCGCCTAAGTCAGCCTGTCGCACAAACCCCAGCCAAAGCCCTGGCACCGAAAAATCTAGGGCTGCCTTCCCGGTGTACTCCGCAACCAAGGCCGGGGGCCCACTTCACCCGTTCGCTCGCCAGGCTTTCAGGCGACTCCGGCATCCGCGTCCATGCGATCTGCCCCGAACTGGCCGGCGCGCCCCGGAGGTTGCGATGGGCCAGAAGGTGATGCTCCGGGCGGAGATGGCCGAACTGTGCGCCTGCGTCCTGACACCAGAGGATCTCACTGGGTGGGGGTGCGTCCGAAAGCGGTCTTCGGGCGCGTTTTCAGCGGCCCGTCCAGGGCGGGTCGTCGTCCGCGGGTTTCCGCCGCCGCGGCGGTCTCGCCTGCACGTTGTCGCGCTTCGGAAAGCGGTTCGGATCCAGCCAGTCCGTGCTGCTCTCCTCGACCGCGCAGCCGGCCGTTTTCAGCCGATCGAAGAGATACTTCAGCGGCGCCGGGGTGCCATCCAGCCTGATGAAATGACGGCCGGACAGATCACTGGGCAGCTCCTGATCACCGAGGACCAGCAGAATGGTCTCCCGGGGATGCGTGGCGAACGCCATTCCTGCTTCGATCAGGACATTCGGTCTCGCTTGCAGCCGCCACCGGTTTTCGCTGGCCGGACTGATCGCCCGGGTAAGGACATGCTCATCCGGGGTAAAGAAGGCGACTACGGCCTGCACGTTCTTGAATGCCGCATCGAGAACCGCGCCAATATATGGGCTGCCCACCTGGCTCTGCTGGATAAGCTGTCCCCATTCCTGTGGCTGCAGGCTCATTGCTCGGAGGCAGTCGAACAAGGCCTTATTCGCCTCCGTGTCATGACCATATATGACCATGACTTTCTTGTGCTTGTCATCCGTTTTATCGTCAGTCATGATGGTATACTCGTCAGAGAGTAAAGCTGGCTCGGGCTGGGGCGTGGGTATCCCGCGCTTTATGATAGCATCCTGGCCATCATTGCCCTTTGCGGCAGGCCGGGACGCTATCCTCAGCCGGTATGACAGCTCGCGGAGTGCCGATTCGGCTCGTCTCGGGCTGGTGAAGTCGATCCAGTCGTAGTTGAGCAGTTCGCCGTCATACTCGCTGGGCACGTCAGCCACCTGCAGGACATGGATGAACGCGCCATCCGGATCACTTCTGGTGCACAGTTGGTCCAGCCCCAGCTCCAGGTCCTGTCGGCACCATTTCGAATTCAGCAGGGCCGGTGACAGCAGCACCAGCATGAAGTCTGCAGCCGCCATCGCCTCAGGCCTGCTGGTGGCAAACCGGCCACCGTTACGATCCGGTGTCCGGAAGTCAAAGAAGGCGACTCCCTTGTCGTCCAACCATCTCGCGACCAGGTCAGCACCCTCGCGGTCCTCGCTTGCGTAACTGAGGAAAACTTTCATTTGCCGTACCCCTGTGCGACCCTTCGGCGAAGGCGGCCCACAACGGAGGGTCGCCCTCCGCGTCAGCCTGGCATTGCGTACTTGAGCAGGCGGAGGCCCTCCAGCCGCAGCGCTTCCGGATAAATTGCCTTGTATATGTTGCAGTTTGGCGATTTGATATCATACCTGCCGGTAGCCCGAAAGGTGGCTACCGCGCATCCGCCCGAGCACCAGTAGCGCCAGGTGCAGTCGCGGCAGCCTTCCTTCTCCTCGACTGCCAGGTTCCGCACCGTGGCCTGGTCCCGTTGCACCAGATGCAGGGGATCACCGCTGAAGATGTCACCCAGCGTGCGCTCGATCTCCATATGGCACTTGGCCACCTGGCCACGCTGATCGATGACCAGGTAGTCCTGCCCTACGCCGCAGGACCGCTGCCGCGGCTGCAGCAACTGCCCGCGATCGAGAACCGAGCCCAGCACACTCCACCGGGGCAGGAACCTCTCGATGACGGCGAAGGCATTCAGCAGGCCAGAGATCATGGCCTGCTCCTCATAGCGCAGCTCCGGGACGCCAGCCGCCAGGTCGGTGTCGCGGTAGAAATTGAGGCTGAACGTCAAGTCCCGCGCCAAGGCGAACTGGACCGCGTCAGCCACTCCCGCACTGTTGCGGCCGGTGATCGTAATGGACAGATGCGGCGCATGCTGCTGCTCGATCAGCTGGTCGATGGTCCGCTCCACCAGCCGGAAGGTCGGCCGTCCGGCCACCGTCGGGCGCAGCGCGTCGTGATCATCGCCAACGCCGTCCAGGGAGATCATCACCCGGATCCGCTCGCGCCGGAGGGTATCGATCAACGCCCGGGGCAGCATCACGCCGTTGCTGAGCAGCGTCGCGTAGAGATGCAGCCCATGCTCGGCGGCCAGTGCCCGGGCCCGGGCGTGCATCTCGACCAGCAGCCGGTGGTTGAGGCTGGCTTCCCCGCCGGCATACTTAAGCTTGACCGCCGCGAAGCCGTTCCTGACGGCCGAGCGAAAGACCGCGTCAACCGCCGCGAAGCCGGTGGCCGCATCCATTCCATCGGCCGACTTGCCGATATAACAGTATGGGCAGCGCAGATTGCAATCGTTGGTCACGTGCAGCCATGCGGTCAGCACCTTTCCGTCATCGAATTCCAGTGCTGGCGGCGCCCCTTCAGGGTGGATGATATCCAGCTGGCTCAGCCGCCTGATCGCCGCTTCGATGCCTTGTCCGCCTGACCTGGCAGAGCGCACATCCCGCAGCGAAACGGGCTGGCAGAATGAATGGAACAGGTCGTATGCCGGTTCGTTGACGACTACCGCACCGCCGCCGCCCAGCGGGTTGAAGAGCAGGTGGTGTCGGTCCGGGAGCTGGAACTCTGCCGTTTCGCTGGCTTTCCGCCAGCGGTCCGGACTGGTCATATCCACGGGCCGTGGCTCGCTGCGGATGTCGCGTCCATGACGCTCGCTGACCGCGCAGGCGCAGTCCTCGCAACTGTAGACTAGAAGATCCTGCGCGTCCGGTAGGTCAAGGCTCGACAACACGATTGCCCGGTGCACCGGCTGCGCAAATCTCATATCGCCCGCCCCTCCTGGGCGGCGCATCTGTCACCGCCTAATAGAGTTCCTCAAGCCGAGCCAAGAGCAGGGTTGCACCATACTCCTCCTGGGACCATGCGCGCTGAAACTCTGCCTGCCATTCAGCCCGAATATGTTGCGGCAGGCCCCAGATTAGCTCGGCGAGCTTCCGGAACTCCCTCGCCACCGCCGACGCGCCAGACGATCCGACGTATCTCTGCGCAATCAGGATGAAGCCCTCTCTGAAATCCTCCCGGGCGGCCCGCAGCAGGCTCTCGTCTCCGGACGACAGCGAGTCGTGGACCCGCAGGTGCCCCTGCAGCAACCGCCACCTGCCCTGCAGGTCCGGGAACTTGTACTCGGCGCCGGCCATGGCGATCTCGCTCGCCCGGTCCTCGATCCGGGCACGGTAGGCCCGGTCATCCGTCTTCATCCAGAGCTGGAAACACAGCTCTACATACTCGATCAGGTTGGCGAACCAGTACCAGCCGTCGGACAGCCGACGAGCCTGGTCGATGCCTTCAGCCAGGAACTCGAGGGCCTTGTCCGGCTCGTCCGCGCCGAAGATCCGGCCCGCCCGGTTCAGCGCCGAGGGGTAGGAGCGGATGGCCAGGTCACGACATAGATCCAGAGCCAGGGTGATGAGCAGCTTGGCCTGTTCCAGGGGGTCCTTATCGGAGACCAGAGTGGTGCCCTCCTGGCTGGCCTGGTACAGGCAGATGGCCTGTTCCTGGTAGATGAGCCCGAGCCAGGACCAGTTGCGCAGATCCTGGAAGATCTGCTCGGCTTCGGCATAGGCCATCCAGGCGTTCTGGAACCGGCGCTCGTAGCGGCACACCTCACCGCTCACGCTCAGGGAGATGCCCTCTTCCTGGCGGTTCTTGAGCCGCCGCCGGACGTTGATGGCGCTTTCCACCAGGTTGGTGCCGTCCCGGTAGCTGCCGGTCAGGCCTTTGACGTAGGCCCAGTTGGTCTGGATCGAGGCCATCTCCTCCCGGTCCTGATCCGGGCTGGCCGTAGACAGTCCCGCCGAGATGGCTTTCCTGGCCATTTCGTAGGACGCATCGGCGAGGTCCCACCGGCCCTCGTTGCGGTAGTAGAAGCCCAGTTCCTTGTACGCGGCCGCGATGAGTTTGTGCTTGGCCGGCGAACTCGCGATCTGGGCAGCCTCGAGCGCCTGCTGGAAGTAACTCAGCCCCCTGGACACCTGGCCGGGTATGCGCATGCAGGCATTACCCCGGAGGTTGCTCAGCCGGTAGCGGTCATCCGGCCCGGCCACGGCGTTCAGCCGCTCGTCGAGCAGGACCAGGGCGCGGCCGGGCATCTCCGTGCGGATCAGGTAATCAGCGATGGCGATGGCGATGGCGAGATACCGGGCGTGGCCATTTTGGGACAGCAGCCAAGTGCGGAACCGCTCGACCTCCTGTTTGATCACATCGTTGAACGGATCGGCGCCACCCGGCAGGAAGCGCTGCATCTCGTAGGCCAGCAGTTCCTGGAACAGGACGTCATGGTCTTCCTTGGCCTGCTGGAAGGTGCGCAGGAACATCTCAGTGCCCACGTCGAAATCGCACAGGATCTCGTAGTACAGCCGGGTCGCCCGGGCCTGGGAGAGCGCGCGCTTCTGCGCGTCGAGGGCCGCCGTCTCCTGGATGAGCTGCTGCTCCCTGAGCAAGGGGCGCGTCTCGTCCCCCACCGGCGCGGGGTTGGTGTACCAGGCTTGCAGGTTCTCATCCAGGGAACTGAGCTTGCTGGCCAGCTCAGTATTGGGCCCTTCGGTCCGGCCGGCATAGATGTCGGCCGCCCGGCGCCAGAGTTGTCGCCGCCACTGTTTGTCCGCATCGTGCACGGGAATGAGCCGCTCGGCCAGTTCCTCGGCCAGGGCATCATGCAGCGTCACGTACTGGCTGTTGGCCCGCGGCCGGATCCACTCGTTCTCCTGCAGCCGCTGCCATGCCTCTCCCGGTTCAGCCGCGTCGGCCGGGACTGGCTGGTCAGACATGAGCTGTCCCCAGATGTCCTGGTCCACGCTTTCCCGCACGACGGCCAGGCGCTTGACGGCCTCATGCCAGAAATCGCTGCTCTGGAAGGGAGCGACGAGGCTCTGCTTGAACGTATCGTGCAGGTTCAGTCCCTCCCGCAGCATCTCCTGGCCGAATGGCATGATCCTCCGCAGCTGCGCGAGTGACTCCGCCACCTGCTCCGGAGGTCCCGCCTCGGCTTCCGGAGGCAGGCCGACGTTCCGCAGATAGCTGACCGTCAGGGCCAGCAGCAGCGGATGCCCGCGGGTCAGGTGGACCAGCCGGATCCGCTCGGCCTCCTGGAGATGCACCCCGGTGCGGGCGTCATCCAGGTAGCTCTCCGCGTTCGCCTCAGAAAAGTCTCCCAGCTCTATGGTGGTCACGGCCATTTTTTGATGCGGGTCAAGCAGCTCATTCCTTATGGGATCCTCGGTCCGGCCTACCGCCGAAACCGGGCGGCCGCACAGGATGAACAAGGTACCGGGCAGCGACTTTATCCACTGGGTAAGGGTCTGCAGCAGGTCCATGCCACGGATCGTCTCGACCGTGTCCAGCACCACGACGACCGTCTTCCCGCTGTTGGTGATGTAGTCCTGGTAGCACTCGGCAAAGACCCGCTTTATCCGGCCCAGGTGACTCACCACGGTTTCATGGCTTATATCACGGCGGGTGATGCTGGGGAGCTGGGAAAGGTAACCCATATAGCGGCCGAAATACTCCTGCGCCGGATCCAGTTGACTGGCAACATGCCGCTCCAGGTTGGACAGCAGCCAAAACTCTGAATCGTCAATATCAACAGGATCGACCCAGATCTCGTTGCTATCGGAGCGTTTGATCTCGCGCAGGTACCTGACCAGTTGGGTCTTCCCGACACCGCCCCGGCCGTAGAGCAACACGACACGGCTGTTGCGGTCCTGGCGCACTCTGGCCGATTCCTCCAGAATCTGCGTCTCTTCGGCCCGCCGTATGTAGCCGGGCAGCACGTTGATATCCATCTCCCACTCCTAGGGGCTGCGGACGATTTCGACCACCCGGTCGAATAGCCCTTCGACACCCCCGACTGTCCGCTGGAACTCCTCGTCATCTCGCATGAGCTTCTCTGCGTATTCTCGTAGTTCCTCGAGGGTGTACGCGCGGGACGGCCGAAGATCCTCGGACAGCTTCCGAGCCGCTGCGATCAATCCTTCGGCGCCCGCCTCGGGGTGACTGGGCAGCAGGACATTGGCCTCGTGCCACAGGCACTCGACCAAGCCGACGACCTGCTCCGTGCCAACCTGGTTCTCCACCCAGTCCTTGATGAACCTGGCCGCCTCACGGTGCGCCTCAGCGCCGCCCGGCGAAGCGTCCGGGGCCGCGCCATTGACTTCATAGAAGTACCGGTAAAGCAGGCGGCGCACGGCTGGCTGGATCCGCTGCCACGGCTCGGTCGGCGGTCGGGTGAGCAGGGCGGTGCCGTTGATAGCCTGCCAGAGATCCGTGACGGACCAGCCGAGCCGGCCCAGGATGTCGGTCAGGTCCGGATCACGCTCGAGATGATGCTGCAGGTGCGATTGGGTGAAGAGCCGGTATGGCGCCAGCAGTCGGTAGGCGTGCCGCAGCGCCAATACTTGATCGCCGCTCTGGACATAACCGCCGGGGACGAGGCTCTCGGTGGTCAACAGGTCCGATTCGATGTACGACCCGGCCACCTCGCGGAAGATCTCTGGTTTCGCCATGCGATGCAGATCGGTCCAGGCCTGATCGTTGACCCATTTCAGGCACAGCGCCAGCAGTGCGGGCAGCCCTTCGGTCAGGCCGTGCGCCCAGGCGGCATAACGGCGGTAAGCCTCGGCACTGATGTTGAGGCCATTTCCCAGATCACGCAACGCTGTCTGCACAACATCAACGGTGAATTCACTGAGCGGAAGATACGACAGCCGGGGGTCGGGCTTGAGGCCGCGCCAGCCCTCATGCTGGCGGCTCGCCACGATGACCGCGAACCGGCTGCTGGCCAGGCCGCCCGCCAGCACACGCTGATAGATCGGGCTCAGGTGCGCACGCAGCCGGCTGCGGTCTGCGCATCCAGCAGTTCTGCGCTGTCCAGTATGTATAGGTGCCGCCGCTTGCTCCGGATGATGTCAATGGCAATACTGCGCAGCGCACCCTCGTTGACCGGCAACGACGGCCGGCCGAACATCAGGCTGAGCAGGCCATCCGCGTCGGCGCGGAGCTCGGGAGGCTGCTCGCGCAGGTCGATCCATTTGATCAGCCAACTGGGCGGGTCGGCCAGCTGCTGTTCCTTGCGGATACGGTCGAGGAACCACGTCTTGCCCAGTCGCGGAGGGCCGAGCACCAGCCAGAAGTGCGGCCCCGCCGCATTCGTCAGACCGCGTAAGACCTTTTCCAGCTCATCCTCGCGGTTACGGAAAACTACCTCACTCGAATGAACATCCTGGTCCGCCGGGGCTTGCTCACGACTGGTGGCAGCGGCTTGGGCACTGCTGGTAGCCGCGAGGACAACATCCGGGTTCATCATGGCCAGCAGGGCGTCGAGAGCGGAGCCGACGGACCCCGGCTCGGTCATGTCCCGCCACCCGTAATTGCCAAGATAACCGGCATCCCGGGGATTTACCTGACCCACCTGCAGGACATGGATGAATTGACGGTCGCCAGTCCGCTCATGTTCGCAGCGTAGCGCGAAATTTCGCTCTTCGCGGCACCAGTTCGAAGCGAGAAAATGCGGGGAGAGGAGCGCGAAGAAGTAATCCGCCTCGCGTATTGCTTCCTCAGTGGCCTGAATGAACCGCTCGCCCTCGGTCTCCGGGGCCCGCCAGTTGAAGATCGTATGATGGGCGGCCCGGAGCCGCTCGTATATGACGCGCGCCGCTTCCGCGTCTTCCCTGGCATAGCTCAGAAAGATCTTCATCGCGGCCCCCGCACCACAGCCAGCATCCACCCGGTCACTGCCTTGACCGCCGTGCTCGGGTAACCGCCCCCGTCGTTATGCAGCTCACCGTCGCCGCAACTCACACCCATTCCAGCCTCCGGCAAGCGGGTCGGCCATACCGGCCCGCTCTCCCCCTGGAAAGGCAGACCCGGAACCGGGTCGGCGATCAGTATGCCTGGCCTTACCTCCGGGCACGTCCACGACCGTAGTACTTTGTTCGATAACGCGTTCGAATCCCGGGTAATCAACCAGTCAATACCGACGCAAACGGCCCTCCCAAACCCGGGACTGCACTTCCCCCTGCTATACGTAATTTATCAGTACAGAATATAGCTGCCCAGGTAAGTGCCCGGCAACCTTTACGCCGTCTTGGTGCGTTACCTCGGCAAGCTTGGTGCCCGATCGCGATGTGACCGACCGCGAAGCTGCACCGAAGGCCCGTCCCGGGTGGTCGCCGCGTCGGCGCAGAGTGCGCGATGGGGTCATTCCTGCACGATCGCCCGGTACGTCAGCCGGAATTGGTCGTCGGTAACCGGCCAGCGTTCCCCACCGCTTCCCTCCACCACCCAGTCGCCGGGCTGCGCGACGGCCCGGCCCTCCAGTGTCTGCAGTACCAGCCGGTCACTGACCTGCCAGGCCCGGTAGATGCCGGTCCGGCGCCAGCGCTCGCCGTCCAGGAACTCGTGGCTGGCCCGGAACTCGGCATCCCGGACGGTCCGCTCGTTGTCCCGGTCATCCCGGACGCGCCAGTCCCCAACCTCGCCGCTCAGTTCCCCGCCCGCCGCCTGCGTCCACCGTTGCGGGGTGTGCAGTTGCCGAGCGCGGACCTCGCCGATGCGCTCGAAGTCGGCGGCCCCGGCCGGGCCGCCCTGGGGTATGACCGGGATGAAGCCGACGTCTTCCAGTTGCGCGAGCTGGGATCGCAGATATCCGACCGATGCCTCCCGGTCGCTCAGTGATAGCTCGGCCCAGGGCACCACCCGGCTGTTCACTGGAGCATCCCCGGTCCGGAGAAAATCTTTCGCGGCATCGCCGGCGGTCTTCCAGCCCGCCGCCGCGCGCCGCTGATACCAGCGGGTGTGCTCGGCGCGCGCGATCTCGGCCAGGTCGGCGTCGGTCAGCTCGACGAAGCTGCCCGGCACGACGGCGCGGTCCGGAACCCACCGGCGGCCACGTGCCGTCACCGCGCTCATGACCGAGCGGAGCTGCAGGATGTTGTCCTGGCGAATGAACTCATCCAGCTGCGCCCACGGACGGCGGGTCCTGGCCGACTGGTCACCAGGCGCGGGCGGATGCTGCAGCCGGTAGCACTCGTGCCAGTGCCGCGCCACCCTGGTCCAGGTGTCTTCCGGGACCTGGCCGCCCACCAGCAGGGACCGCTGATACGGCCGCAGCTGGTCGAAAATCGCGCCGGCGGCTCCAGCTCCGGCCGAGGACAGCACGAAGACAGGGATGCCGGGATGCAGCCGCGCCACCCGGCCCGCCTTGTGCATGGTGTCCTCGCTCAGCACATCGGCCACCACCACGGCGGTCACTGCCGCTTCGGCCGGCGTCATGGCATCCAGAGTGTCCAGCAGGACGTCCTGCCACAGACCGGCTGCGGTGCCGATGGCGGACAGGGCCCGGGCGACAGGCACTGGTGAGGTGGCCAGGTACTCGCGGTGCAGATCCTCGGGGCGCCGGTCCACCAGCACGACTTGGCGCAGCCCGGGCAGGCTCGGCGACCCGCCGCCGGACCCGTCCGCACCGGCCCCGTCCAGGCCGGGGCGGCCGGACTGGGTGTCCCGGCCAATCGCCGCGGCCTCGCGCAGCTTCTGCTGTTCCCACGCACGCCGGGCCAGCTCCCGGAGAATGGCCAGCGCCAGCGTGCTGTCCCCGCACAACAGCAACTGCTCCGCGGAAGTCTCCAGCACCTGGTCGGCCAGCGCGGACGCGGTGGACTCGTACGCGCTGAGGGCATCCTCGAGCCACCAGGCAGACGCGCCGATGTGCGCCCCGCGCCAGTGGTCGGCATGGCGCGGATCGTCGATCCGGGCGACCAGGTGCGGCTGGCGTTCGGGATCGGGCTGGTACCGCGCCAGGACGCCTTGGGCCGCAGCCAGGACGGCTTCGTTCGCGCCAACGTCCTCGGCCAGGGCGTACAGGCGCCGTAGCGCGCAACCACGGCCGCCCGCGATGACTGGCAACAGCACCCGCGGCTGCGCGGGCTGGCCGATCATGACGCGCGCTCCAGTGGCGCGGGCCTGATCCAGCAGCGGATGGCCGGCATCGGGCTCGATGACCACGATGCTGGCCGGGCGGCCGGTGCGGGCCAGTTGCTCGAGGAAGGGGATGGTCATCGCGTCCAAGCCGGTGAAGATCACCGCATCCCGGACCAGCCGCGCCCGCAACCGGTCCACCGGCTGGCGCCACAGCACCGTCGCCACGGTCACGGCGCCGACCAGCGTGGCGCCCAGGCAGACGATCGCGCCCAACTGCAGGGCCAGGGGGGCGGCCCGACGCACGCGGCATTCGGCAGCGGAGGTGAGTTCCCGACATAAAGGTTGAGCACCCAGCCCGCCACCGCCGCGTAAGACTGGCCACCCCGGCACGGGGCCAGCGCGGCGGTGGCGAGGACTGCCCCGAGCAGCACCATCACCACGACGATGGTCAGCACCACTTGCTGCTGCAGACGGCGCGGCCACCAGTAGCACACCAGCGCCACCAGCCCCAGTGCCACCAGCAGCACCGGCGCCTGCGCATTGCCCGGCCGGAGCCAGACCCGCCACCAGGCCTGGCTCTGGTAAAGCCACCGCTGGTCGGCGGCGGAAATCCAGCCGCCCCAGGCTAGATATCCGGCGACAACGGCAGCACAAACAGCCGGCGTCACCCAAAGGAGCCGCCGCTCATGCCGATCCTGACGAGCCGACCCGGCATCACAGCGCCCCATCCGCACCAATCACACCGGCCGACAAAGCCCGTTCTCCGGGGCGAAAATCATCAACGCTGGCTGTCAGGTTCAGCGTCCCACAGCCTGCCGGGACAGGCCAGCCGCGGTGAACCAGACGCGGTCGGGCGTGACAGACCCCGAGGGCCGGCCTGGGCGGCGGCCAGCGCGACCGTGGCCGCGTTGTCGGCGGCGACGTCATCGAGTGGCTCGGCGGTGACCAGCAGCCGCGAATAGATCGGGACGACCAGGGTCCGGACGAGCTGGGCTGGGTGAGTACCGGCCGGCGGCGTCCGCCTCGGCCTGCGCGGCGATCCGGGAGAGGGAACCGGCAGGCTGGCCACGTAGCGGGTCCCCGGGCTCCGGCCAGCTGCCCCCGCCGCGGCAAGTAGCCCGGCAAGCCATCAGCCCTGTCCGTCGAAGCGGGGCAACCCCAATGCGCTGCCGCCAGCCGCTGTGTGCGGCTACGGCGTGAGAGGCCGCTGCGATGGCCGGCGAAGCTCCTGACTAGCTCCTGGCAGAGCTGTGCGAACTCGGCTCGTGCCTCGAACCAGCCGAGCAACGCCGGAACAGCAACCGACGCGCCGAGCAGGACACCCCCGGTGACCTCGTCTAATCCGGTCACGTTCTCGCTCGCCCCGCCGCCCAGCAACCGGATCGCATCCGCATAGCCAAGACCTTTGGACACGGGCAACGCACCCCCCAAGGAAACGCGGACTTCCCACTCAGATCAATCATGACGGCCCAGCACGGGACGCGGTTGACCGATGAATCGATCTGATGCCACCAGGCTGTTAGCCCGACCGTGTCGGCTGGCATTTCGCCAGGCCAGCACACCGGACAGCCATCACCTCCTCGGCCGGCTGGGCCCGGAAACCCAGTCTCGGCTGGCTGGTCACTCTGCCCGTGGCAGTAGGACGGCACAGCAATGCCGCTCCCTGTCGATCTCAGCCACATGTTGTCCACACGGTGCGGCCACACGGTGCGGCCACACGGTGCGGCCCCTCATCCCGGTCCTCACCCGTCCTGCTCGTAACTTCCTTCCCTTGGGTTCGGCGGTCCACCATCCGCGCGGGCTCGCGAGGAGCAGGACTCACTTCTGGCAGGGTCTTTTCAGGACTTATGGCATCTGTGCCTGAATGCGCTACAAGCGCATGCTCGCCGCAATCAACCAAATACTTGTCGGGGGGATCACATGGCTACCATCGACCATGACAGCCGGCCCGCAGCAGCCAGTTCACCAGCATCCGAGGGTCCTGCAATAGCCACCGGGGTGGTGTGGGGGAACTCCGCGCCGCTCGCCTTGGCCGGCTTTGCGACTACCACCTTCATGCTCAGCATGATCAACGCCAACCTGGTCAACTTCGGTACCCTACCGGTGGTCTTCGGCGTGGCGTTCGCCTTTGGCGGGCTGACCCAGCTGATCGCCGGGGTGATCCAGCTGCGCATGGGCAACACGTTCGGCGGCATGCTGTTCACCGGGTACGGCGCGTTCTGGCTGTCCCTGTTCGCCATCGCCAACTTCTTCCTCAAGGCCGTCCCGGCGACCCAGGTGGGCCACGCGCTCGGCCTGTTCCTGTACGCCTTCGGTATCTTCACCGTCATCATGCTGGCCGCATCGCTGCGCACCAGCATTGCGGTGATCACGACGCTCCTGCTGCTAGCCGTCACCTTCTTCGTGCTGGGCGCCGGCAACTACACAGCGGCCGTGCCCACCCCGGCGGCATCCGGGCTCATCCGGACCGGCGGCTGGATCGGCCTGGCGGTGGCGGCAGGCGCGTTCTACCTGGCCCTCGCCGAGGTGTGCGAGGCCACTTATGGCCGCGCGATCCTGCCGCTCGGCCTCCTGGCCAAGAAGCCGAACGAATCGCTGGGAGAAGAGTAAGGACAAGGGCGCCTGAACAGGCAGTGACGCCTGGAACGAACAGTGAGGAGAGTGCCGCCATGGGCCGTTACGCGGAAGCGTTCCAGCAGAGCATCACCGACCCCGAGCGCTTCTGGGGCGCGGCAGCCGACGGGATCGACTGGTACCGCCCGCCGACGGTGGTGCTGGACCGGACGAACCCGCCGTTTTACCGCTGGTTCGCCGACGGCTTGCTGAACACCTGCTTCAATGCCGTAGACCGGCATGTGCGCGACGGCCGCGGCGACCAGGCGGCGCTGATCTACGACAGCCCGGTGACCGGCACCAGCCGTACTTTCACCTACCGCGAACTGCTGGATCAGGTGGAGCGGTTCGCCGGCGTCCTGCGTGGCCTCGGCGTGGGCGCCGGTGACCGCGTGGTGATCTACATGCCGATGATCCCCGAGGCGGCGGTCGCGATGCTCGCCTGCGCCCGGATCGGCGCCGTCCACTCGGTCGTGTTCGGCGGCTTCGCCGCGCCCGAACTGGCCGCCCGCATCGACGATGCGACGCCTAAGGTCGTCGTGTCGGCTTCCTGCGGCGTAGAGGTCAGCCGGGTGCTGGAGTACAAGCCGATCCTGGACAAGGCGATCGAGCTGTCCTCGGCGAAGCCGAGCCGGTGTGTCATCGTGCAGCGGCCGCAGGCCGTGGCGGCGCTGACCGAGGGCCGTGACCTGGACTGGGAGGAGGCGATGGCGGCCGCCGAGCCCGCGGCCTGCGTCCCAGTCGCGGCCACCGACCCGCTTTACATCCTGTACACGTCCGGCACCACCGCGAAGCCGAAGGGCGTTGTCCGCGATAACGGGGGCCATGCCGTCGTGCTGCGCTGGAGCATGGACAACATCTACGACATCAAGCCCGGCGAGGTGTTCTGGGCCGCGTCCGATATCGGCTGGGTGGTCGGGCATTCCTACATCGTCTACGCGCCGCTGCTGGCGGGCTGCACCACGGTGCTGTATGAGGGCAAGCCAGTCGGCACCCCGGACCCCGGAGCGTTCTGGCGGGTGATCGCCGAGTACAAGGTCAAGGCGATGTTCACCGCGCCCACCGCGTTCCGTGCCATCAAGAAGGAAGACCCGGCGGGCGACTTCGCCAGGAAGTACGACCTGTCGCACTTCCGGTACCTGTTCCTGGCAGGCGAGCGGCTCGATCCGGAAACGTACCGGTGGGCGGGCGAGCTGCTCGACGTCCCGGTGATCGACCACTGGTGGCAGACCGAGACCGGCTGGCCGATCGCGGCCGACCTGATGGGCCTTGACCCGCTGCCCACCAAGCCGGGCTCGCCAAGCGTGCCGGTACCCGGCTACGACCTGCACATCGTCGACTCGGGCGCCGGCACCGACGTGCCGTCCGGCGCCACCGGGGAGATCGTGCTGCAGCTGCCGCTGCCGCCGGGCTGCCTGACCACCCTGTGGGGAGACGACCAGCGGTTCATCGACTCCTACCTGGTTCAGCACCCCGGCTTCTACATCACTGGGGACGGAGGATTCCGCGACGAGGACGGCTACGTCTATGTGATGGGCCGCACCGACGACGTCATCAACGTCGCCGGGCACCGGCTTTCCACAGGCGAGATGGAGGAGATACTCGCCAGCCATCCCGCCGTCGCCGAATGCGCGGTCATTGGTGTCAATGACCCGCTCAAGGGCCAGATCCCGCGCGGGTTCGTAGTGCTTAAATCCGGTATCGAGACCGACCCCGACGTGCTGAGCGCCGAGCTCGTCAGCCTGGTCCGCGCCCGGATCGGTGCCGTCGCCGCGCTGCGCAGGGTCAACGTCGTCGCGGGATTGCCGAAGACCCGCTCGGGAAAGATTCTTCGTAAGACCATGCGCGGTATCGCCGACGGCAACAGTGACGTGTCCGTGCCCTCCACTATCGACGACTTGGCAACCCTCGATGCGCTACGACCGGTCTTGCGGAGCCACAGCTGACAAAGTGCCCTTACTGCCCTGAGCCGTCCGCGAAGGACGGCGCCAGGACCTCATCGATGAACTGCTGCGACGGCCTCATGCATCCAGGCTGCCCGCCAACCAGTCAGCCACATCCCCAGGTGAAACGTTTTTCGCAATCGTTTCCAAACAAGATCAGGGCGCCGATATTCCTAAATTCCTCTACTGGTGGCACCCGCTGACCGGGATCCGGCAACTGCGGGTAACGAACGGGCCAGCGCGGTGGCGTCTTCGGCATTGATGCCGGAAGTCCTGGTCACCCAGCGGCGATCACCCAACGCGGGTGAGTCATCTTGCGCGCATCGGGCCTAGGTTCACCCGATAGACCAGAAAACTGGCGCCACATATGGGTCTTACCGGCAGCGACTGCGCGCCGCCGAGAGATCAGAGGTCCGGATGGTAGGTCAGAGCAGGGATAACGCGCTGGACCACGTGGTCGTCGTCGTGTTCGAGAACCGGTCGCTGGACAACGTGCTCGGCCGCCTGTACGGGCCGGAGGACGGCAAGACGTTCGAGGGCGTGACCGGCAAGGACCTCACCAACCCGATCCCCGAATGGGCCGAGCACGGCGCCGACCGCAAGGTGGTGCCGTACACGGTGGCCACCGACATGGACAGCCCCAACCCCGACACCGGCGAGGAATACCCGCACACCAACACCCAGCTGTTCGGCATCCTCAGCGAGGCCAACCGGTTCAAGCTCGGCGAGGAGATCACCGCGCCCTACAACGCGCCCGAGCCCGGCCAGGCACCCACGATGGACGGCTTCGTCACCGACTACGTCAGCACGCTGACCGCCGAACTGGGCCGCCAGCCCACCTACGAGGAGTACTCGCAGGTGATGACCGGGTTCACCCCAGAACAGATCCCGGTGCTCAGCGGGCTGGCGCGCGGGTTCGGCGTGTTCGATCACTGGTTCTGCGAAGTGCCGTCGCAGACGTTCACCAACCGGTCGTTCTGGACCGCCGCGACCGCATCCGGAATGGTGGTCAACCAGCCGGTCAAGAACTGGCTGGCAGGAAACACCGCCGAGACGATCTTCAAGTTCGACCGCTCCGGCTACCGGGTCCCCGCCATCCTGGTCTCACCCTGGGTCGCCGAAGGCGAAGTGTTCAACCAGGAGCACCGGCACACCTCCCTGATCGCCACCCTGCGCGAGCAATGGGATCTCGGCGACCCCCTCACGGGACGTGACGCCGCCGCCCAGACGTTCTCCCACGCCTTCACCCTCAACACCCCCCGCGACCCGGCCACCTGGCCAACCGCAGACCCACGCCCGGTACCCCAATACATCCAGGACGCCCTCGGCCTCGGACAGGTCCTGTCCGCCATCGGCAAAACCGGTTACAACGGCATCCGGGCCTACGCCGAGCAGCACAACATCAAGATCGAGGGACTACCTGACGACCCCAACGCCGAGATCCCCCCAGACCAGGCCCTGCACATCATCCACAACTTCCTGGCCATCCAGTTCCCCTTGTTGCATCCGGCCACCCCGGGACCCGGAGCCGAGACCTGATCCCGATGTGAGGCAGCTATGACCGCAGAACAAGCACCACCAACGCCGAGCGCCCTCGGCCCGATCGCTCGCTACGAGCGGAGCGTCATCGACCGGATCAACGACTTCAACGACCCGCGCCAGGAGTGGCGGCGCCTGTTCTCCGAGCTGCTCGGCACGTTCTTCCTGGTGCTCGCGGCCGCTGGCGGGGGCATGATGGGCCACGCCTTCCCCGGCGTGATCAGCCACGGCGCCGCGGTCGTGGCCCCCGCGCTGACGGTCATGGCCATCATCTTGTTCATGGGCAAGATCTCCGGCGCGCACCTGAACCCGGCCGTCAGCATCGCCTTCGCCTTGCGCCGCGACTTCCCCTGGCGGCGGGTACCTGGCTACATCATCGTGCAGCTAGCCGGGGCCACCCTCGCTGCCCTGGTCCTGCACGCGATCATCAACGTCTCGGCCATGTACGGATCCAACTATCCCGCCCACGGCTACTCCAACCTGGCCGCCTTCTGGATGGAACTCATCCTGACCACGGGCCTGGTCAGCGTGATCCTCGGCACCGCGTCAGGCGCCCAGAACGTCGGCATCATCGGCGCCTTCGCCGTCGGTGCCTATATCGCCCTGGCCGGGCTGTGGGGCAGCCCCATCTCGGGCGCCTCGATGAACCCGGCCCGCACCTTCGGGCCCGACCTGGCCAGCACGACCTTCACCGGCTACTGGGTGTACATCGCCGGGCCGATCGCCGGAGCCGTGCTCGCCGTGGGCATTGCCTTCGCCCTGCGCGGCCGGGGCGGTGACAAATCCGCCCTCGGAGCCGCACAGGGTGACCTCTTCACCGAGAGTTACGAGCCCGGCAAGTCCTGAGAATCTGGCCACGCTTGGCAACCAGGTCGGTCCCGGTCTTGACCGAAATCGTGGATATCGGCCATCGAGCGGGAGCGACCACCCCAGCGCCAGTGTCGTAGCTCCGGATACCGGACCGCTGGCGCGCCGCCAGGATGACGCCAAGGAAGGACCGAGATGGACTCCGCGTCAAAGCCCTCAGTTCTATTCCTGTATTTCACCTACACCTAGCAGACGCTGAAGGTGGTCGAGGCGATGGCCGAGGTGCTTCGCGGTCACGGCTGCGACGTCACCTTGGCCGCGATCGAGTTCACTGACCCCCGCTACCGCCGACAGGTTTCAAGAGTTCCCCATGCCGCACCCGTTCCGGGAGCTGGTGGGGATAATCCCAGCGGAGTCACCCCGCCGCCGCCCGGCCAAGATCGCTGTCCCGGACGTCGTGACCGAACAGGAGTACGACCTGGTGTGTATCGGGTCTCCCACCTGGTGGCTATCCACCGACGTTCCGGTCCGCTCCTTCCTGCAGTCCGATACCGCGGGCCGGGTCCTGAAGGGGAAGCCGTTCGCCGCTGCCGTCTGCTGCCGCCGGTACTGGCGGCACAACCCGAAGACGGTCCGCAGACTAGGCACGAAGCAGGGTGGCGTTTTCGCAGCGGGCACTCACTTCCGCTACCAGGGCGGCCAGGTCCGCTCCCTTCTGTCGTTGCTGAGCTATCTCGGGTCCGGCGAGTACCGCGACCGGCATCTAGGAGTCAAGATCCCGCCGACCAACATCCAGGACCACCACCTGGAAGCGGCACGGGCATTCGCGGATCGGCTGGCAAACCAACTGGCATCCACTGGCGCGCCGCACTAGCCGAAAAAGAACCGGCGCGCCTGTGGCCGCACCGACGGAACCGAACGGTCACGGATGGCCCCCAGCTGGTCGCGCGGCCTGTCTGCGGACTGGCGGTGGAACCGGGATCCCATCCGAACGATGTGATGCAGCTAGGGGTGGCTGGTGTTTGGCTCGCATAGTAGGTTCCGGCGGCTCAGCATCCCTGGAGGCTGACATACATAAAGGCCCTGGCGGCAGGCCGGCGAGTGACGCAGCCCAGGGAAGCGTCCGGCGGAGCCATCGCAAAGGAGGCAGGTATGGCGTCCCGTGATCAGCCCGGGGACGGCTGGACGATGGATCTTGGCCACCAGCCGCCCCGCATCGTGGAGGGCCAGCCGGAAGGCCCCTGCCCTGACGCGTTCGAGATCATCTGCCGTCGCTGCGACCATCCCAGCGGGATTACCGCTGGGCCGCACCCGGATTTCAGCGGATCCGCGGGCCATGATCGATCGCGGACGGCGTCGCGGCAGGTAAGAAGCGCCTGGGGCGGCAGCTGGCAGGCGCCGCTTGCGGGGACCGTGACTGATGCTGGCTGACCGGCGGTGAATGCCGAGTTCTTCGCGCTGGCGTTTACCGCGGCGCTGAACCCGAAGCTGCTGGGTATCGATCTGCTGCTGATCGAGAACCGGCGGTCGCGGGCAATGTTCCTGTGCCTGCTGCTCGGCGGCATGACCGTGGCGCTGACGATCGGCCTGCTGGATGTGCTTGTCTTCCACGCCGATGCCCTCAAGACTCAGGGCACGGTGAGCGCGGGCGTCAACCTGGCCGTTGGCTTGCTTCTGCTCGCCGTCGGCGGGCTGCTTGCAACCGGCCGCCTGCATGGCCGGCGGAAGGCAACTGCGCCGGCCGCAGACGTGCAGCGGGAGAAAAAGGATGCCTGGGCGCAGCGGGTACTGCGTGAGCCCCGGCTGGGGCTTGCCATGCTCATCGGCGCGCTGGTCGGCATCCCGGGCGCCAGCTATCTCACCGCGCTGCACATTCTGGTCACCGGGAAATCCTCGATCGCAATCCAGGTCGTCGCTGTCGTCATCTTCGTTCTCATCGATTTCTTGCTGATCATCGTTCCCTTCGTGTTTCTGGAGCTCAGGCCGGAGGCCACCAAGGCGCTGCTCAAGCACAGCCAGGACTGGCTGCTGAGTCATGCTTTGCAGCTCATGGCCACCATCGCCCTGCTCTTGGGCGCCTATCTGGCAATCAGCGGCCTGGTCCGCCTGAGCTGACGGCAGCACCGGCGCCGGCCAGCAACCTGCGGCCCGCCCAGGGCGAGCCCCGGCACAGACCGCGCGCCGCGCCAGTCCGGCTGCACACGGGAGAGCATGGCCACGGAAGGAGTCCGCTGCGATGAAGGCACTGCGCGGTGCCGCCCCGGTCAGCAGATCGGGACACGCCGCGTTCATCTTCGGCTGGCTCGTGTCGCTCGCGATCGTGATTGCGTTCACGGTGCTCGTCACCGGCAACAACCCCCCGAAGCCGAGCACGGCTCCCTCGCTGGCCGCACTCGCAGCCACGCTCGCCATCGGCGCTGGGCTGCTGGTAATCGCAATCCGGTACTACCGGAAGCTGGGCAAGCCGAAACCGCCGAAAAGGCCCCGGCAGACGCACATCGACAACATGACGCCCTGATACGCCATCGGGCTCGGCCCGCTCACCCAGCGCTGGGGACTAGCCGCCGCAGGTGTCACGGTCCCACCCGCACTCCCATTCCACGATCCTGCGCACCGACGCTCCGGCATGGAGGGCGAGGACGCGCGCACTTCCCCGCACCGCCACGCGAATGCACGGGCCGTGCCGTAACGCACGGTGATCACGCGCGTCAGCCGCCCACGGCCGGGCGCCTGTCGGTCCCGGTGCTCTTCAGCCCTCCACGCGGCATCAGCCCTTCACGCGGCTGGCGTGACCGGCCCACTCGTTTTCGCGCAGCATGAACTTCTGGATCTTCCCCGTTGATGTTTTCGGTAGATCCACCGTGAAGGAGACCTCGCGGGGTGCCTTATAACCGGCGATCTTGGTCTTCACGTGGGCAATCAGGTCCTCCTGGGTTGCGCTGGTGCCGTTCCGCAGCACCACGTACGCTTTCGGGCGCTCGCCCCACTTATCGTCGGGTACCCCGACGACGGTCGCCTCCTGGACGCAGGGATGACTCATTAGGGCCTGCTCCACCTCGATCGTGGAGATGTTCTCCCCGCCGGAGATGACGATGTCCTTGGCGCGGTCGCGCAGTTCGATATACCCGTCGGGGAATGTGACGCCGAGGTCGCCGCTGTGGAACCAGCCGCCGCGGAACGCCTCAGCGGTGGCCTCCGGGTCAAGGTAGTAGCAGGCCATGACAGTGTTGCTGCGCATGACGATCTCGCCCATTGTCTCGCCATCGGCCGGAACGTCGGCCATCTTGTCGTCCACGACGCGCACGCCCTCGGCCGTGACCATGCGGACGCCCTGACGAGCTTGCAGCGCGGCGCGTTCGCCGACAGGCAGGTCGGACCAGCCGGGCTGGAACTGGCAGACGGTGATCGGGCCGTAGGTCTCGGTCAGCCCGTAGACATGCACCACCGTGAACCCCATGCGCTCCATTTCCTCGATCGTCGTGGGGCTGGGTGGTGCGCCGGCCGTGGTGATGAGCACCGGCCGCGGCAGCGGCCCGGCCGCGGCCGCGTTCAGGATGCTGCTCACGACCGTGGGCGCCGCGTTGAGGTGGGTGACGCCGTGCTCACGTACCTGCTGCCAGATCGCATCGCCGCGCACCTCGCGCAGGCACACGTGCGTACCGCCGATAGCGGTGAGCGCCCAGGGAGTACACCAGCCATTGCAGTGGAACATCGGCAACGTCCACAGGTAGACGCTGTTCTCGTCGTGCCGGGAGTGGATGATCTGCGAGAACGAGTTCAGGTAAGCGCCCCGGTGCGTGTAGACCACGCCCTTCGGGCGTCCAGTGGTGCCGGATGTGTAGTTGATCGCTATGGGAGCGAATTCATCCGGGACCGACCAGGACAGCGGGTCCGCCGCCTGGCTAGCGAGGAACGTCGAGTAGCTGACCAGTCGAGGCTCGGCCGTCAGATCTGGGCTCGCGGAGCCGGCCTCCGCGTCGGTGGCCACGACCAGCTGAGCGACCGTGTCAACGTCTTTGGCGGCGTGCGCGGCCACCGGGAGCAGGGCGGTGTCGGTGACCAGGATCTTTGCCCTGGAATGGCGCAGGATATACGACACCTCCTCGGCCGTAAGCCGGGTGTTGATGGCAACGAGAACGCCTCCCGCGAGCGGCACCGCGAAATGGGCTACGAGCATCTCCGGCAGGTTCGGCATCAGGTACGCGACCCGGTCGCCGGATTCGATGCCACTGACGCGCAGCGCACGGGCCACCCGCGCCGTCTCGGCCGCGAACTCGCTGTACGTGAGCCGCCGGCTGCCGTAGATCACGGCGACCTTGCCGGGCCACACGCGAGCCGACCGCTCCAGGAACGACAGCGGCGTCAGCGCCGTGGAAGAAACCGCGTCCATAGTGACCTGCTGCGGTGCGCCGGCCATCTGGTGAGCCGACTCCTCTTTGATGCTCATCTTGACCAGATCTCCTAGTCCCCTGCCTGCCTGGCCGGAGGGCACGCTGTGTACGGTCAGTGCGCAAGCCGACGAACTGGGGAGGCCATTGTCGCCACAGCGCGCCTTCTCATGAGGTTCGCGATGGGCTCGGCATGCACCGGGCGGGCCTTTCTCGCCTTCCACTCATTTCAGGCCGGTTCCCTGACAACCGGAAGAGACGAAGGTCCTGTGCCCGCGGGCCGTCCTGCTCGCAGGCGCCGACGGGAACCTCAGTCACACCGGCCGCAAAGGGGCCCTCCAGCCGTGGACGGGTGACAGCAGGGCCGGCGGGTGCCCGCTGTCGTACCCTGTGCCAGAGCCGTCGCTGACAAGGTAATGCCCGCTGAGGAGACCGCCGCGTTCATCGCGCCGGGCGAGCACGTGGGGTTGAGAGCGGGTTCACTGGTTTCGGCTACCCGAAGGCAGTACCGGCCGAGCTGGTCCGTCGCGCCGTCGATGGGGCCGAGCGCGGGGATCGTTTTGCCATCAGTGTCTGGACCGGTTCGTCGGCGGCGCCGGAGCTGGACGGCGATGGCCGCCGTCAACGAGATCGACCTGCGCATGCCTGCCAGTCCGAGTTCGCCAACGCTGGGCCCGGCACGAAGTCCGGCGGCACCGGGCCGGCGCCAAGCGCCTGAACCACCCCCTCGTCGGGCAGCTGACATTCACCTACGAGACCATGGAGCTCGCCGCCGACGAGGGCCTTCATCTCATTGTGTGCGGTGTCGCCCCCGGCAGCCCGGATGCCGACGCCCTCAACCTTCTGGCCAGCTGGAAGGCCACCGAAAACACACAGGACACGGCGCTCAAGCGAACCTGAGTTCGCGCTCAGGCCGCGCTGCGCAACTCCCGGCGCGTATCGGGACCCCGGGACATGGCGCCGAGCAGGTAGTGTCCGGTACCCGTTGACCGGACAGAGCTGCCTGCTTGATCTAGCCGGGCTGTACTCAGCGGCTCAACTATCAACTTCCAGTTCCCGGAGGCGGCTGCCTACCTGATGTGTCCGCACGAGGTTCCCTTTGGCCTCGAACAGGACACGAGCCTGGACCAGCTGTGCGCGCTCTTCGGAGGTGTTGCCGAGCGCGTGCTCGACCTCGGCGGCCGTGAGAAAAGCCTCACCGACAGAGTCGGGCGCCTCGTCGCCTGGCTCGCGCTGCACTGCATCGGCGGCGGCCGCTCGGGCAGGATCTGCCTGACCAGCTGCCGCCGCGAGGAGCGCCTCTGCCTGCCGCACCAGCGACTGGGTCGCGGCGTCGTCCGGAGATCCATGGGTGCGCGCCAGCTCCAGCGCCGCCTCAGCCTGCGCGGGCTTCTCGCGCCGCGCCAAGAGCCGGGCGTACAGGCCAGCGACAGTCGAGAGATAGGAGCTTTCGCCCAGGGCCTGGAGATCGGCACACGACCGCGCGTACTCGCGCTCGGCGGCGTCCAGGTCACCAGCGAGCTCCTCAACATGACCAGTGCTCTGCGCGAGGTTCGCCAGGAACAGCCCATGCCCAACCTCGGCAAGGTGCTGGCGGGCGTCCGCGCCAATCGCCCTCGCCTGGTCAAACCGCCCGCACATCGCGTGCATGACACATGTCACCTGCTCGGCCTCGGCCCGGACGCGAGGATCGTTACCGGAAGACGCCACCACCTGGGCAAGTGAGGCAATCACCTCCTCGGCCGGAGCCGGGCCGAAGAGCATGGTCACCTCCAGCAGGCTGCGAGCCCGCGCCACGCACCCCGCGTCGCCTGCCGCCTCCGCGTGCTTCAGGGCGAGCCCGAGCAGCTTCGCGGCGCGGGCCTGCTGTCCGCGGAAGCCCGCCAGGTCGCCCTGTACGAGATACGCCTGCGCAAGGCCACGATCATCGCCCCACTCACCAAAGCGGCGTACCGCCTCCTGCAGGATCCGCTCGTTGTCTTCGAGACGGCTATCGGAGGTGAGGCTGCGCTGCCGGCACATCAGCACGTCAGCGAGCACGGCCTGCCGCCCAGTCGCGGCAGCCGAAGCCATTCGCAGTGCCTCTCCCGCAGCATCGATCTCACCCAGTTCTTGCCGCTGTGCGGCCAGGCTCAGCAAGCAATCGACCCGGAAAGAATCGCCTGGTTCGAGCATGCCGACCGACCGCTTCAGTAGCGCCGACGCCACGGCGACGTCAGACAGCTCCAATCGCCGACCCGCGGCGGCCAGCTTCCGGGCGGCCCGGGCGGCCAGCTCGCGTACCTGGCTGGTAGAGGGGCCGAGCTGCGTCCGGTACTCCCAGGCCGAGGCGAGGTGGTGTCCCACAATCTCATCCGGCACGGCATCGCTGCCCAGCTCAGACAGCCAGTCGGCCAACCGCTCGTGCCAGAACGCACGGCTTTCCTTGGCGAGCCCCCCGTAGGCAGCGTCGCGGACTAGGACGTGGAGGAACCTGTAGGCCGACATCCCCGGCAGGTCGGTCGCCGCCGCCCGCAGAAATTCCTTACGGATCAGCCGGCCGAGGACCTGCTCCACCTCCGGTAGGTAAGTGCCGGTAAGAATGGCGATGGCCTCGGCGTAAAACACCGTGCCGACTACTGACGCAGCGCCGACGATGGTCCGCTCGTCGTCACTCAGCCGGTCGATGCGGGCGGCCAGCAGCGCGGACACCGACGGCGGCATCGCCCAGCTCACTCGATCGGGCGGGCCGCCGATCCAGGTCACGACGTCGTGGTCAGGGGCGGCGTAGCCGTGGTTGACGAGCATCACCACCAGCTGCTCAACGAACAGCGGGTTGCCCCCTGCCGTGTCGACGATGCGGCGCTTAACCATCTCAGGCAGGTCATGCTTCTCCACCAGGCTGGTGGCGGCGGTGTGGTCCAGCGCGGGCAGCAACAGCGTCGTCGCGTTGACTTTCCCGCCCGCCCACGTGGGCCGCCTGTCGTAGAACTCGGGGCGGGCGAGCCCAAGCAGCATGATCGGCGAGTCACGGCTCCAGTCAGCGATGTGCTCCAGCACATCGAGCAGCCCGGGCTCGGCCCAGTGCAGGTCATCGATCACGAACACCAACGGCTGCCGGGCGGCGAGGCGTTCAAGGAACAACCGCACCGCCCAAGGCACGTCCTCCGGCACCGCCGCCTGTGGGTTGAACCCCGCCAGGGCAAGCAACCGCGTGACGACGTTGGCGGTAGCGGGGCTCTCGCCGAGAACGGCCGCAAACGCCGCCTCGGCGACGGCGGCTGGCTCGTCGCCGGTGAGGCCGACCGCACGGAGCACCGCATCGCGCAGTGGCCAGTAGGTGGAACCCTGGCCGTAGGACAGGCAGCGCCCCACTAGCACCGCCGCCTCGGAGACGCTCGCGACGAATTCTTCCGCCAGCCGGGTCTTCCCCATCCCTGCTGTGCCGAGGACGGTGACGAGCTGGCAGGTCCGTTCCCCCGCCACCCGCCGGAACGCTTCGTCCAGCAGCCGCAGCTGCGCGTCGCGGCCGACGAACATCTCCAGGAGCCGGCTCCTCCCGGCTCCCGCAGATCCAGCGACGTCAAGCAGCCGCCAGACAGCAACCGGCCTGGCCTTGCCTTTGAGGTGCAACAGCTCGACCGGTTCGACGACCACGTCAGCGCGGACCAGGCGGAATGTGCTGTCACCGATCAGCACCTCACCCGGGCTCGCCGCTTGCTCCAGGCGTGCGGCGACGTTCACCGCGTCGCCGGTGGCAGGTGAGCCGCCCGCACGACGCTCCCCGACAATGACCTCGCCCGTGTTGACGCCGATTCGGATCTCCAGCGCGACCGCGAGTTCGCGCCTCAATTCGTCGTTCAACGCCGTCAGCGAGGCGCGCATGTCAGCAGCCGCGCGGACCGCGCGAAGCGCGTCGTCCTCCCGGACCCGCGGCACACCAAACATGGCAACGACCGCGTCGCCGATGAACTTTTCGACCGTCCCCTCGTGCCGCTCGGCAGCCCTTCGCATCGTCTCGAAATAACGATCAGTCACATAACGCAACGCCTCAGCGTCGAGAGACTCACCAAGCATGGTCGAGCCGACCAGGTCCGCGAAGATGATCGAGATACTCCGGCGCAGCCCCGGCAGCGCCTCGGCTTCCCCCGCCAGCGGCTGCCCGCAAGCAAGGCAGAACCGAGCCCGCTCCGGGTTAGTCTCGCCACACCCCCCACACCCCCTCATGCAGCCACGATAGGCCGCGAGCAGCTGGAAAGTCTGCAGTCAGCAGCCACGTTCCCGGCACGGTCAGCCCGCCGGGCCGCGCCCGGCGAGTGCCGTCCCGGGCCGGGTAGCCCAGCACCCGCAGCACCCGCGGACCGCCAGGCGTTCTCCCGTCTGCTGCATCCAGCGCTCAGCGCAACCGCAGAGCGTAGTCAATGCTCGATGGCAGTGGTGCGACGGTACTGCTCCCTATCGATCTCACCCCAGGTGACCACACAGGGCGAGCTCTGCTGCTGCCATCCCGCTGCCATGAAGATCAAAAAGGGCCTGACCGCCGTTCTGGCGATCAGGCCTCTGACCTGCACTCACTTGGTAGCGGGGGCGGGATGAACCCGCGACCTCTGGGTTATGAGGCACCAGACATCCGTCTCTGACATCTCGGCCGGTCTCTGGCATGCGGGCTGACCTAGGCAACGATCCGGCCGCAGTCGCGTGCGCCCCTGGGCATCTCGCTCGTCTCAGCCTGTCTCGCCACGTCTCGTTTACCGATTGGTTTACAGATCCGGCCCCTGAACTGGTCTTCTACGTTCCCCTGAACTCACGTCAGGCTGAAAGGCGGGCCCGGGAGTCAAGCTCGGCCGCGCGCGCTTGCAGGTCACTCAAGGCCGCAGCGGCAAAGGGCGGGAACGGTTCGTCATCGTTCGCCTCCATCCAGTGCCCGAAGGCGACGCTGAAAGCGAGCATGCTCACCTCCGCCCCCAGTCGCGCGGTCAACTCGTCTGCGCCTCGCTCGCGCAGGGCAGCGGTGATCGAGTTGGCTATCCGAGCGTGCTTGAGCAGTCCCCGCTCCTGCAACTCGCTGTTCGCCGCGACCACCAGCACGCGCCGAGCGGCCGTGGCCCGCCGGTGCGGTGTCATCACGACCTCGGCGGCCGCCAACGCCGCCTGCAGGCACTCGATGAGGGTCGCATCCGGGGAGGCAGCCCGGATGGCGTCGGCGAACAGCCCGGACAGCACGTCTTCACCGCCGAAAAGGACCTCGCGCTTATCGGCGAAGTGCCGGAAGAACGTGGCGCGGTTCAGCCCCGCGCGATCCGCGATCTGCGCGACGGTCGTCTCCTCGTACCCGTTCTCCACGAACAGGTCCAGCGCGGCGGTCTCCAGGCGCTCACGCGCGTTCGGCGCCCATCTACTCATGGGCACATCCTAAGCGACGCGACCAGGTCGCATCATTCCGGAAGGCGATGCGACTTCGTCGCATCATTAGGCTATGATTGATGCGACTGGATCGCATCGGCGTTCCGGCGGCACACCCAAGGAGTACTTCCATGCGCATCTTCGTCACCGGCGCTTCCGGCTGGATCGGCTCAGCACTTGTCCCCGAACTCATCGGTGCCGGGCACCAGGTCCTCGGGCTGGCCCGCTCGGACGCCTCCGCCAGGGCGGTCGCCGACCTGGGCGCCGAGGTGCTGCGCGGCGACATGAACGACCCCGCCGTCCTGCGCGCCGGAGGCCTCGACAGCGACGGCGTCATCCACCTGGCCTTCGAGCACTCCGTTGGCCAGGTGGCCGGGGCGCAGTCCGACGCCAAGGCCATCGAGACGTTCATCGGCAGCCTCGCCGGTTCCGGCAAGCCCCTGGTGATCTCCGGCGCAACGATCGCGGTGCCCGGCCGTATCGCGACCGAACGCGACGAGCTCATCGCCCGGGGGCCCATCGCCGCCCGCATCCGCAACATGCAGGCCACCCTCGCGGCCTCGGCGCAGGACATCCGGTCGTCCGTGGTCATGCTGCCCCGCTCGGTGCACGGCCAGGGAGAACATCACGGCTTTATCCCCCAGCTCATCACCAAGGCCCGGGTCAAGGGCGTCTCCGGCTACATCGGCGACGGGGCCAGCCGCTGGCCCGCCGTCCACGTCAAGGACGCCGCGGTCCTCTACCGGCTGGCCATCGAGCAAGCCCCCACGGGCTCGGTGCTCAACGCCGTCGGCGACGAGGGCGTTCCCGTCCGCGATATCGCCGAGACCATCGGCCGCCACCTGAACCTGCCCGCCAGGTCCCTGCCCGTCGAGGAGTACGAAGGCATCTTCGCTTTCCTGCTCACCAGGGACCAGCCGGCCTCCAGTGCCATCACCCAGGACCTCCTGGGCTGGAAGCCCACCCATCCCGGCCTCATCGAGGACATCGAGCAGGGCCACTACTTCACCTGACCAGCCCCGGACGGCAGGCTCGCTCGCTTCGAGTGCGGTTGGCGGCGAACCGGATAGTGGCGTGGGTGCGCCCGATGAGAGGACAACCAGGGGATACAACGACCCGGCCGCACGAGCGCGACGTTTACAAATTACAAGCAAAGGATCGGACTCTTGTTCGGATCCGGCCCCTGACCTTGGTAGCGGGGGCGGGATTTGAACCCGCGACCTCTGGGTTATGAGCAGTACGACGTCCGTCTCCGGTGGGTCGCGGAATCTCCTGCAGGCGTGATGACCTCGGTGGATCGGGTGGACCATGGCGCGCTAGGGCGGCTTTGTCTCCCCCGTCTCACATCATTCCACCGCGTCCGGTTTACAAATCCGTTTACGGGCCGGTGCGCGCTCGGGGCATGCGTTACGAGCGTGGGGCGCTGTTGCCGTCTGCCGTTGCTTGCCATTGGCTGCTGCCGTTGCTGTCACGGTCGCTGTCGGTCGGGGAGTGGATCATGGTTCATCTGGCCACAAGGTCACCGCGCGCTGGGCGGCCTCATGGATTACCGAGCTGTCCAGGTCTGCCCGGGTCTCGGCCACCTCGTGCAGCAGCCAGGATGCGACGAAGGTGACCGGGCCGTCCGTTGGCAGCGGGTGAACCCAGAACCGGCCGTCCCACTGGCGCTCGGTCCCGCCGGTGCCGGTTTCGCGGAGAACCAGATACTGGTCGTCGTCGCCGTCGTCAACAGGCCTCGGCCGAAAGGTGCCGGTCCTGGCCCGGCGGCCATCGGCGTACAAGACGCCCAGCCGCAGGGCCAGGTCAGGGTCCGAGTTGGTGCGCGGGTCGGCGGCCGGGTCGAGGGGGCTCGTGCCCCAGGGGAGTTGCCCGTGATGCACCCGCGCATGGACGGTGAACTCGAACCCGTTCGGGTAGGCCTGCACACTGCCCACAGCCACGGCCAGCTCATCGGTTCGGATCAGGAACAGCCCGGCAGCGGCAAACCCGGGGATTATGCCGTCTGGCCGGGCCGCCCGTCCGGCCCGCTCCGGCGTGATGTCAAAGAAGCCCACGCCATCAGGCTATTCCGGCAATCTGCTGCGTGCACCACCCTGGACTAGCCCCATCGCTGGTGGGCGGCCTGGCGGGTAATGCCGAGCCGGGAGCCGATCTCGGCCCAGGAGTAGCCGCGCTCACGCAAGCCTTTGACTGCTACGGCTATCGCGGCGTCGATGTCCTCGGCCAGGCCGAGCATGAGGGCCAGGGCCTCGACGTCGCCATCGCCGACGCGACGGCTGTAGGTCCGCAAGATGCGCTGAACGAACGCGGCGTACTCGTCGTTCTCGACCTGTCGTCTCGGCCGCTTTGATGTCAACCCGGCCTTGACAGTCTCCGGCGTGGGAAGCTGGCCCGCAGGTGATGTGCTGACCGCGTGGCTGACGATGTGCAGAGGCGTTGTGCTGCGATCCTGGCGACCGAGCATGGCGGCGGCTCCTTCCGGCTACCTGGCCGAGGCGTAGAGGTGCCTCATCCGATAGCTGCCGGAAACCGCCTGGAAGGGCGGGACTGTCAAGGTTCGATTCGCGTGTACGTCCACCAGAACACTTATCCGGTACTGGTTGCCCTGCCTGCACATCGGGCCTTGACTGGCACGTCCTGGAGGGCTACACAATCGGGAGCGGATGAGGCTCCCTGTCCGTGTGACGCGCCGGTCCCGTTGGCGGCTGGAAGGAGCTGGCGCTATGCAGCGTTAACGCCTGGCCGCGTTGCCGCATGATCCCGAGTTGATCAGGTGATCCGCTGTGCTGGCCCGGCGTGCGCCGACCGGGGCCGCCAAGGCCAGAGGGAGGCGCTGACGCCGGGCGCGGCGGAGCGCAGCGGAGCCGCCTTGATCCGATAAGGCTGGATTCGGCAACCTACGAGTCAGGCCCGGTGTCCTCCGTCGATTGATGCGCGACAGTCGTCCGCCAGCTGATCTGCGACATGGCTCGTTGCGTCGTTGCACCGGCGTAAACTGCGCTGTGCCCAGGAGGAAAGCGATCAGGCCATGCCTGTTCTGCTGTCAACGGCCAAGTTGCGGTGGCTCTGGCCCACTTTCCGTGATGGGTTCAGTCTGCGAGCAGGACGCGCTTGCGGAGCAGGTCGGGGTTCGCGCGGCCGTACATCTGTCGTTTGATCATCTTGTTAGTTACTTGGAATCACGACCGTGTGTCGCTGCGTGTCGGGGAGGCTGCGCACGGTAGCGTCTCCGCAACCTGACGGGGGACGGGGGGTCTTGCGGGGGCGTGGCTGCTGTGGCGTGGGTGGACAGGTGGCCGGTGCTGGGCAGGCACGAGCGGGCCGCCGAGTGGCTGCGGGTATGGGCTGATCTTGGCCGTGCGCCGCGGACGATCGACGCTTATGCCCGGGGGCTGGCGGAGTACCTGCAGGTGTGTGAGCGGGACGGGGTGGATCCGCTGGTGGCGGGCCGGGCGGAGGTGGCTGCGTTCGTCCGGGAACTGGCAAGCCGGCCGTAGCCTGCGGGGTGCCAACGTGGTGTCGATCGACTCGGGGGCGGGGCTGGCGAACGCGACGTTGCAGCAGCGACTGGTGGCGGTCCGGCTGTTCTATGAGTTCCTGGTGGAGGAGGGAGTCCGCGAGTCCAACCCCGTTGGCCGTGGCCGCTACACCCCGCGCGGCGGGTTCGGCGGCGGGAGGCGGGGGCTGGTGCCCCGGATGAGCAGGTTGCCGTGGATTCCCGGTGAGCAGCAGTGGCTGGACATCTTGGAGGCCGCCAGAGGCGAACCGGTCCGCAACCGGGTGATGCTGGCCCTGGCCTACGATGCCGCGCTGCGGCGGGAAGAGCTGTGCTCGCTGCAGACCAGCGACCTGGACCCGGCGCACCGCACGCTGCGGGTGCGCGCGGAGACGACCAAGAACCGGCGCGAGCGGGTAGTGCCGTACTCGGCGGCGGCCGGGGAACTGCTGTCGGGCTACCTGGCCCACCGGTCCGGTATCAGCCGGGCGCGCGGGCCGTTGTTCTTGTCGGAGTCGCGGCGCAACTATGCCCAGCCGCTGAGCTTGTGGACCTGGTCGAAGGTGGTGCGCCAGATCGCGCTGGCGGCCGGTGTCCCGCAGTTCTCCACCCATACCCTGCGGCATCTGTGCCTGACCGACCTGGCGCGGATGGGCTGGGAAGTCCATGCGATCGCGGCGTTCGCCGGGCATCGCCACACTGACTCCACGCTCACCTATATTCACCTGTCCGGCCGTGACCTGGCCAGCAAGCTCAGCAGCGGCATGGACCACATCCACGCCTGGCGCATCCGGACGCTCACCTCCGCTGGCGAACTGGCGGAGGTGCCGCGGTGAGCGCACCGCTGGCCGCGGTGCTGGCGGAAGGCGGTGACGGGCGCTGGCGCTGGCCGATCGACCCGGGGAGCTATGACACCACGCCAGCCGTTCGGGCCGCTGCGGCAGCAGCCATTGCCGATCTCGGGGCGGGCAACCTGCGCCGCCTGGCCCGCTATGACCGGGCCGCCGGAGAGTGGCAGCCGATCCGGCGGCTGCTGCGGCCCCTGGATGACGCCGGTGCCGCGCTGGAGTCACCACCCACCTCGCATCGCCGCCGGGCGATGCTGGATGCCAGCGCGGTGGTGCTGCTGCGCTGCGCGGCCACCGGCCGGTCGTACTGGGCATGGACAGATGCGGAGTGGGCTACTCTCATCGGCCGCGACCAGGACGGCTTCCGCAAGGCTGCCCCCGCCTGGGCCGACGATGCGGTCCGTCCCTACCTGGCCGCGCACGCGTTCCTGCTCGGTGGTTTCACCGCCTTCTGCCAGCTCGGTCGGCTCCACCGCCTCACCCTGGCCCGGCTGGTCTTCGGCTGCGACCGGGTGGACGGTGAGATCCGCCGCCTCCGCTCGGTGCTCGCAGGGTGGGGCTACCGGCTCGGGGCCGAGGACGACACGCTGCTGCCGATGGTCGCCTGCCAGGTGTTCCTGCTCAACCGCAGCCCGCACATCGACGAGCTGGGCACCGGGCTGTTCGACCGGATCCGCAGCGAACGGCTCCTTCCCGGCTTGCGGCTGAACACGCTGCATGCGATGCAGCGAGCCGTGGCTCACCTGGGCTTCTGCGATCCGCCAGCTCCGCGCGCTGGCCGCCGCCCCGACAGGGCAAGCGGTGGCCCGGCCGAATGGGCGCGGTGGGTGGAGCGGTGGTATTCCACTTCCACGCTCACTCCCGGGGTCCGCGGCAGTATCCGCGCCACGCTGCTCAAGGCCGGGCGCTGGGCCGAGGCCGGGCACCCCGAGGCCGCCGATCCGGCCGCGTGGACGCGGCAGACCTGCGCCGCCTGGATCGCCGCGGTGGACCGGATGAGCATCGGCGACTACGCACAACGCACCGCCGCCCATGCCGATCGCATCGGCAAACCTCTGCAGGCATCGGCGAAGGCCGCCCAGCTCTCGGCGGTCCGGACGTTCTTCCGCGACTGCCAGGAGCGGGAATGGCTGCCCCGCCGCTTCGACCCGCAGCGGGCGCTCGGCACCCCGCGCAGCGTCGCGGCCCTGCTCGGCCCGAACCCGCGGGTGATTGCCGATGAGGTATGGGCCAAACTGCTGTGGGCCGGCCTGAACCTCGACACCGCCGACCTGCCCGAAACCCAGGCCGGGCACTTCTACCCGTTCGAGCTGGTCCATGCGATCACACTGACCTGGCTGTTCTCCGGGCAGCGCAGCGACGAGATCACCCGGCTGCGGGTGGGCTGCATCCGCTGGCAGCACGATGACGCCCCGGTCGCCGCGGGACTCACCGCAGGTCCTGGCCCGCGACGCGGTCTGCCTGCTCGACGTCCCCGCGCACAAGACCGGCACCTGTTTCACCAAGCCAGTCGACCCGATCCTCGGCCAGGCCATCGAAACGTGGCAGGCCATCCGCCCCGCCCAGCCGCAGCTGATCGACCGGCGCACCGGCGAGCGGGCAGACCTGCTGTTCGCCTTCCGCGCCCGCCGCGTCTCCACCCCCTACATCAACAACACCGTCATCCCCATGCTCTGCCGCAAGGCCGGAGTCCCGGCCGCCGACGTGCGCGGCAGCATCACCAGCCACCGGGCACGCTCCACGATCGCCAGCCAGCTCTACAACGCCAAGGAGCCGATGACACTGTTCGAGCTGCAAGCCTGGCTCGGTCACCGCTCGCCGCAATCGACACAGTTCTACGCGAACCCTCAGGAATTGCATCAGATGGGCGTGTTTGTGCAGGTCGCCTGATGAGAGGGCCGCGGCAATAGGTGCGCCGGGCATGCCGGACACGCCGGGTGGCCTGCGGTTCGTGCATGTAGAGCCCGTTGGATGCATGATCCTTCCGTCAGATGGTCGCTGTTTGCGGGCCTGGGGGGCCGTATGGGACGAGCGGATCTGGCGGGCGCGGCGCACCTGCAGCTGGTCTCCGGGGTGGTGCGGCTGCATCCCGAAGACGCCATGGTGGAGGCGATGCTGTCCGGCTGGCGGGCGCAGCAGCTGGCCCGTGGCCTGTGTGAGCGCACGATCGTGCCGCGGGAGCGGCTGGTGCGCCAGTTCCTGGCGTTCACTGGCGAGTACCCGTGGCAGTGGGCCCCGGCGCATGTCGATGAGTGGACCCAGTCGCTGACCAGCGAGAGGCACCTGGCCGCGTCCACGATCCGCAACTACCAGACCGAGCTGCGGCTGTTCAGCGAGTACCTGTGCGACGGGCGCTATGGCTGGGCGGTCGCGTGTGAGAAGGAGTTCGGGCCGGGGGCGCATCCGGTGCCGATCTGCCACGAGTGGAACACGATCACCCACCTCAATGACTATGAGGGCAGGCCGGAGGCGCGCCCGTTTACCCGGGAGGAGCTGCAGGCCTTCCTCGACTATGCCGATGACCAGGTGGAGCGGGCCGTGCGCGGCAAGCGCAAGGGAGCCCTGGCCGCCTACCGGGATGCCACGCTGTTCAAGGTGATCTATGGCTGGGGCCTTCGCAGGACGGAAACGTCCGGGCTCGATGTGGCGGACTGGGGCCGCAACCCGGCCGCCCCGGAGTTCGGCCGGTACGGGATGCTGCACGTCCGCTACGGCAAGGCGGTGCGCGGCCAGCCGCCGCGGCGCCGCAACGTGCCGTCGGTGATGGCCTGGGCGGTGGAGGCGGTGGCCGAGTATACAGAGAACATCCGGCCCCGCTTCGGCTGCGGTGATCATCCAGCGCTGTGGCTGACCGAGCGGGGCGGGCGGGTCAAGCCCGCGGAGATCAACGCCCGGTTCGTGGCCTACCGCGACGCGCTCGGCCTGCCTAAAGAACTCTCGCCCCATTCCCTGCGGCATGCCTGGGTCACCCACCTGACCGAGGACGGGGTTGACCGCCGGTTCATCCAGGAGGCTGCCGGGCACCGCTGCGACACCTCGACCGCCATTTACACCCACGTGTCCGGCGATTTCATGAACACCGCGCTGCGCAAGGCGCTCGCCCCCGCCTTCGGCGAACAGCAGGGTTGAGAAGCGGAGGAATCGATGACGCGCAAGCTGGACTACCGGTGGCACCTGCGGCAGGTGATGGCCAGCCGCGGCATGTTCGCCACCACTGACCTGATCGAGCCTCTGGCCCAGCGCGGGATCCACCTGTCCTCCAGCCAGGTCTACCGCCTCGCAGCAGAGCGGCCCGAACGGCTCAGCCTGAAGGTGCTAATGGCGCTGCTGGACATCCTGGACTGCTCGATGGAAGACCTGATCGAGCCGGCCGCTGCGGACACGCCAGCCCGCAAGAAACGAGCCGCCGGCGGCGAGGAAGCCGGAGTTGGTGACCTGCGGCCCAGGCGGGCCCGGATCACCAGGACGGTTGGCTGACCGATGACCGCCGGTATCCCTGACGTGCTGGCCGACCCGGTCGGCGTGATGGTCGGCTTGATCAGCGGCATAGAGCCGGGCCTGGGCCAGGCAGCGATCGAGGCGGCGGTGATCAGCGTTGCCGGAGGCAGGGCCAAGCGGCGCAAGCTCGCCCAGGCGCTCGCGGCCCGGCCAGCAGTCCTGGCCGACGGCCGTTCCCCGGCACCCCGGGTCGTCGGGGATGTGCTGATCGCGCTGCGCAACGCGGGCGCTGTGGTGATCTCGCCGCCGGTCTGCGCCGGGTGCGGCAGGCACCTGCGGACCCTGCAGCGCCGCGGCCAGGACTGGTATTGCGCGGTCTGCGGCCCCCGGCCGGGGGGGTGCGCCGCCTGCGGGCGGGAGCGGATCATCACCTCGTTTGACCGGCGGCGCCAGCCGCGCTGCGCCAGCTGCCCCGACCGCGACGACCGGGATCTGCTAGCCGTCCTCGCCACGGTGGTCGGCAGACTCGATTCCTCGCTGCCTGCAGAACAGATCACCGCGGCGGCTCACCGGGTGTTCTCCCGGCCTGCCAAGCTGCGGCAGCTGGCCTGGGCCGTTGAGGACGAGCCCGGGCTGCTGGCCGGGGACGGCGCGCGGGCGCCGATACCGGCTGTGCTCCGGTTCATCGATGAGCTCTGCCAGGCCGGCGCGGAGCACATCACCCGCCCGGCCTGCCCGCGCTGCCAGCGGGCCGTCCGCCTTCACCGGCGGGTTGAGGGCCAGTGGTGCTGCCGCAACTGCGTTGCCAGGTCCCGGGCCCAGCCGTGCTCGCGGTGCGGGGCCCTCCGCGAGCCCGCCGCCCGCGACCAGGCCGGCGGGCCGCTGTGTCCTCACTGCCTGATCACCGACCCGGCCAACCTGGAGACCTGCGCTGGCTGCGGCCGGGCCCGCCCGGTCAGCGCCCGCGCTCCCGGCGGGCCGCTGTGCCCCTCATGCCTGCCAGCGAAGATGATGACGTGCGCCGTCTGCGGCCGTCACACGGCGTGCTACCTGTCCAAGACCACCGGGCAGCCGTGGTGTGATGCCTGCAAGCAGCGCTGGGCCCGGTGCTCGCGGTGCGGAACACTCGCCCAGGTCCGCGGCGGCACCAAGACCGGCCCGCTTTGCGGCGCCTGCACCCGCCCAGACCCCGGATTCTGGCGCTGTTGCCCAGGATGCGGGCAACCCGGGCGGATCAACGCCGGGCGGTGCGCCCGCTGCACCGCCGGCGCGGCTCCGCGAGCTGCTGGGCGGCCCAGACGGCCAGATCCGCCCCCAGCTCCGGGCGCTCTACCAGGCCCTGGCGGCCGCAGACCGGCCCGCAACCGTGACGGCCTGGCTCGATAAGAGCGCGGCCCCGGCCGTCCTGCACGGCCTGGACGCAAGAAGCCAGATCACCCACCAGACCCTCGATGAGCTAATGCCCCGGAAGGCAGCCGACCACCTGCGTGCGGTCCTGGTCGCCATCGGCGAACTGCCACCCCGCGATGAGCAGCTGGTCCGGCTGGAACGCTGGGCCGCCCAGGTCATCGCCGCCCGCCCCGGCCCCGGCCAGCAGCAACTGCTGCACCGTTACGCCATCTGGCATGTGCTGCGACGGCTCCGCGGCCGGCTGCGCGGCGCCCACGCCACACCCGGGCAGACCGATGCCGCCCGGCGCAACATCAGGGCCGCCGCCGCCCTGCTGGACTGGCTCACCGCCCATGACCTCACCCTGGCCACCGCCCGCCAAGGCGACCTGGAGACATGGCTGGCCACCGCACAAGCGAGCCACCGCATCCACGTGGGGAACTTCACCCGCTGGGCCCGCAAGCACAAGCTCACCCGGCTGGACATCGCGGCCGTCAAATGGGACGGCCCGGCCGGCGTCATCGACACCGAAACCCGGTGGGAACAGGCACGCTGGCTGCTCCGTGACGACACCCTCAAACCCGAAGACCGCGTCGCTGGCCTGCTCGTCCTCCTCTACGCTCAATGGCCGGCCACAATCAGCCGCCTCACCCCAGGCCACATCCAGGCCGAAGACGGCCAGGTCCGGATCCGGCTCGGCCGCGAGCCGGCCGTCCTCCCCGAGCCACTCGCCACCCTGGTCACCCAACTCGCCGTGACCCGCCGGGGCCACGCAGCCATCGGCGGCCAGCACGCCTCGCCCTGGCTATTCCCTGGCGGCCAGCCCGGCCGCCCCATCAGCGCCGCCCGCATGACCGAACGTCTGCGCCAGCTCGGCATCCACTCCGGCCGGGCCCGCTCCGCGACACTCTTCCAGCTCGCCACCGACCTGCCCGCCGCCCTCCTGGCCCGCCTGCTCGGCATCCACATCACCGTCGCCGTCGCCTGGCAACGAGCCTGCGCTGGAGACTGGGCCGCCTACGCCGCCGACGTCAGCCACCGCCTGGAACACTGACCAGATGCCAGGACTGCCCGAACTCGACATCGCCCGCGTCCGCCGCTGGTGCGAACAGCGCGTCCCCCCACACGCCCGCGACCAGGTCCGCGTCGAGTACGACACCGGACCCCAGCAGCTGACGATCGTCGAGTGCAGGCCACCCTGGCGCCAGGGCATCGGCCCAGAATGGACCCGCCTCCCCATCGCCCGGCTCCGCTACACCCAGGCCACCAAGAAGTGGACCTTGTACTGGCGCGACCGCAATCTCCGTTTCCACCGATACGACCAGCTCGAGCCATCACCGAGAATCGACGATCTCCTCAAAGAGATCGATCGCGACCCAACCGCGATCTTCTGGGGATGAGACAAGGCCAGGCTGAGGCATTCGGATAGTTGCGATATCTGAGTCCGCCAGAGAAGATCAGCGCCCAGACGCTCACCCGTGCCTACACCGACGCCGGGTACTTCTCCCGCAACGTGCGGGCTATCGAAGTCCTCATCGACCGCGACGCCATCACTTCCGGAGCAGCCGCGTCCGGCGAGCCATGGCAGCACTACGACCTTGGGCACGGGTATTGCGCCTACACGTTCTTCGAGCAGTGCCCGCACCGGATGGCCTGCGCCCGCTGCGACTTCTACACCCCGAAGGACTCCACCACGGCCCAGCTGCTGGAAGCCAAGGCCAACCTCCAGAAGATGACCGCCGCGATCCCGCTCACCGACGATGAGCGGGCCGCTGTTAACGACGGCCAGGCCGCGATCGACCGCCTCCTGGCCAAGCTCGCCGACACGCCCACCCCGGCCGGGCCAACACCACGCCAGCTCGCCACCCCCGGCACGGGCAGCTCGCTCCCGGTCATCGCCGTCCGCCACGGCAGAACCTAGCCAAAACCGGGCAAACTGATTCCACCACAGAATGATGCGGTTCACGTGGCCTTCGACGGGGCCGGAGCTGTAGGAGACGGTGAGCCCGGCGGTGACGGCGGCCCAGTCCTTGCGGAGCCCCTTGGCGAAGCCGCGCAGTTCGCTGACCGGGCCGTTCTCGGCTTGGGTGGCCCAGGCTTCCAGGTGCTCGCCGTGGCGGTGGCAGAGCATGTCCGCGAAGTCGCGGACCAGGCTACGGGTGGCTTTTGAGTTCCTCGCACCGGCCGGTTATCTCGGCCAGTGTGGTGCGGTCGGCGTCGGCGAGCTTGCCGGGTGGGGTGAGGATCCAGCTCGCCACCTTCCTGGCCGCTGGGGCGGGTGGTGGCGCGGGGACGGCGGTGCCCTGACGTAGCTTCGAGGTGACCCGGCGCAGGGTACGCAGGCTGCCGCGGTAGCCGCGTTCGCGCAGTTCCTCATACAGCTGTTCGGTGCTGCGCACCCCTTCGTCCCAGCGCTGGCGCAGGTAGGCCTGGTGCGGGCCGAGCAGGCCGGGCCGGGTCAGCCGGGGGCCGGAGATCAGCTGATCGGCGGTGGCGGCAGTGACGTAGCGGCGCACGGTCTTGCGCTCCAGCCGTAAGGTCCGGCTGATCTCGGTGATGGTCAGGCCGCGGGCCAGCGCGGCGTGCACCTCAGCGTGCCTGACGCGGGTCCGCGCGGCCAGGCCTTGCTCCTGGCGCGGTGTGGCCTGTTCCGGCAAGGGCTCAGGAACGGGTTGTAACGGTGGCTCCTGCAGGCAGGAGCGGTGACGGGCGACGGCCCGCTCGACTGCTTCGGCCAGGTTGTGCCACAGGTGCCACCGATCCGCCACCTGGATGGCCAGCGGCGCGCCTTCGGCTGCACCCTCGGCATAGCAGCCACCGCGGTCGCGGCAGATGATCTCCACACCTGGGTGCTCGTCTAGCCAGGCACGGAAGGACTCTGCGGACCGCTCGGGCAGCACATCGACCGGACGGTGGGTGTCGATATCGACCAGCACCGTGCCGTAGACATGCCCTTTGCGCAGCGCGAAATCATCTACGCCTAGCACCAGCGGCGTCCCGCCGCCAGGGTCGGGTGCGGCGCGGATCAGCCGCAGCAGCGTGGAGCGGCTTGCTGAGCAGGCCAGCCTGCCAGCCAGCCGGGCACCGGCGCGGCCGCCCAGGGCCATGGCGACTGCCTGCAGCACGCCGTCCAGGCCGCAGGTGCGCCGGGCATAGCGGGTGGTCAGGCCAGGTACCTGCTCCGCGAACGTGCCTTTCGCGCACGCGTCGTTGCTGCAGAAGAACCGGCAGGCCTGCAGGTGGATGAGCACTTCCTGGCTGCCGCTGGCGGTATCGGCCAGCCGCCTCTCATAACGGCTGTGCACCCGCCGCGACACCACACCGCAGCCCGGGCAGGCCGCCTCACTGCCACAGGTCCGGGCCAGCACATGCACTGACCTGCCCACCGTCTCGACACTCGTGACAGCCAGGCCAGCCAGATGAGGGACCAGGACGCCGAGGACCTCAAGATCGCACGCCGGGCATGATCACAAACACGATGATCGCGACGCTACGAGACACGCCGGGTGATCACCTCACGGAAAGTGGGCCAGAGCCACTTTCTCATGGCCACGGACAATTGTTCAGTCAGTGGCATGGTGTGTGGTCCCCAGATGGTCCCAGGAACTGTCTCGCGCATCGGAATAGGCGCGTACGGTCTCTTGTCATGTGGTGGCAGTATGCCCTCTGGGGGCTCGCCGGAGCGGCAGTCAATCGCGCCTTGATCTATCTGGAAGCCGCCGAGCGCGTCAAGGGGCCTCCGTGGCGCGCCCCGCAGGGCCCTGGTGGAGTCGCTTACCTGGTTTCCGTGGTGCTGCACTGTTGCGTCGGCGCCATCGTTGCCGGGGCGGCTGCCCAGTCGGGGTTTATTTCCAACGCAGCAGTGGCGCTTGGTATCGGTGTTGCAGCCCCGGTTGCCGTGAAGAAGCTGAGTTCATACACCTTGGCAGTCCTTCCGCGCGGGGGTGACGATGGGAAGCAGGGTGAGCTTGGTGGGCCGTGAGGGTGGTGCGCGCCGACTCCTAGTCGCGCTCGCTGACGCTGCTCCAGCTTTCCGCCGGAGACCACGCGAGCCGGGAGGGAATTTCCTTCGGCAACTGCTGATCGCACTAGCTGATGCTTCTCCGGCATTCACCCCTCACGGCACGGATGACAGCTCGACTGGCGCCCTGATCACAGACATCGAGGCAACTTCGCAGCAGGGCCGGCAGTCAGGTAGTAGGGAGAACATCAGGTACCTGACGGTGGCAGAAGTAGCCTCAATCATGCGTGTGTCGAAGATGACCGTCTACCGCCTCGTCCACTCCGGTGAACTGGAAGCGATCCGCGTCGGGCGTTCCTTCCGGGTGCCCGAGGCCGCACTCAACCAATACCTGACAGACACCTTGGCTAGGAGTCACCAAGACGTCTGACCGTCTGGAGCCCAGTGCCCGGGGTGGGGGTTGGATCGGGAGGAAGTCATGCTTACCGGACATCGTGGACCGGTGACGTCCGGCTGATCATGCGCTGGATCTCCGAGTCGCACAGGCGATCGCGTGGCCCAAGCCGGGCGGTTCTGAGCCCGGGGCAGCGGGTTAGGGCACGACGGTGACCGGCCACCGGCCCGCCCGCACCAGCCGCACCGCCAGCGATCCCAGCAGCCGGTGACCGAACTTCGCCGACGCCCCGACCACGAGGGCATCGGCATGACTCTCGTCGGCGATCCGGCGGATCTCGGCGTAGGGGTCCCCGTGCGCCTCGATGAACGTGATCGGAATGCCGAGTTCCCGCGCAGCATTCTCCGCCTGGCCGCGCATCTGCTCAGCGGACAGGTCGTGGGCCTCGGCCTCGGCGGCAACAATCGCGGCACCGCCGGGTGCGGTCGCGGCCATCGATGCGATCGGAGCGACATACACCGCTATCAGGCGGGCGCCTTGCCTGCGTGCCAGCCCAGCCGCATACCACGCCGCCCGAGCCGAGGTAGTCAACTCGTCAACACCGACGAGGATGACCTTCGGGCCGTCAGTCCCAAGCTCAAAGGAGCCACTATCCCCTTCCACCACGCCACGAGTCTAGGAAAGCCGTCTGGACGCTCTTGGCGAACGGGCGGACTGCGCAGCATGACGGTGAGGCCGAGTCAGCAGCGCGCTATGCCCGCGACCTTCGGCCACCAACTTCTGCTGCCTGGCTTGCTTAGCCTGGTTCGCCGCGCAGCTTGCGGCGCGCCACCACGATGATGTCCACGGCCGCCACCCCGGCGAGGAAGGCAAGAATCCCGGCGATCGCAGGCTGGTAGGCGATGACGATGAAGGCGGCTGCGCTGAGCGAACAGGCGATCAGGCCGAAGCTGGCCAGGATCAGGCGGAGGGTGAGCGCGCTGCGCGCGGGCGGCGCCGGCGAAACCGGCGAAGGGGTCGTGGTAGTCCTCGCGGGCTAGTTCCTCGCGTGCCCGCGGCGCGTGTTTCCTGGGCATCCGATGGTGCTTCCCGTCAGCGCCGCGCGTATTCAGTCAGGCGGTGCCAGCCAGCAGGCGTGGGGTCCTCGGCTTCCTCCTTCCGCGCTGGCCGCCTCACTGGGGAATGCCAGGAGAACCCGGAGTGGAAGCCCTGAGAAAGGCGAGCAGTCGGCATGCGATCCCGGCGCCCGCGCCGAGCGAGTAACGCCGGGATGCCGGCGCCACCGGGCGGCCTTCACAGCATGGCAGTCTGACGGCTTCGCGGGTCGTCACCAGGGCTGGTAGGCGCCGGCGTTGGCCGCCCGCAGCGCGGTGACGTAGCCGGCGCACTCACATCCCACCTCGTCGGTGTCGGCCGGCACGGCGAGCATGCCGCGTAGCTCGTCTATGGCCTGGAAGCCTTTGCGAGCCATCCAGGAGGTCAAGCCGTCCAGCAGGACCGCCGCGTGCTGGGGTCCATGACGCAGCAGCGCGGAGGCGGTCATGACGACGTCGGCCCCGGCCAGCAGATAAGCGGCGACGTCGGCGGCGGTCTCGACGCCAGAGCTGGCGGCGAGCGCGGCACCGACCCTTCCGTACAGCAACGCGATCCACGTCTGCGGCAGCCGCGCGTCGGCCTGGCTCGACAAGGCCATGCGCGGGACGACGGTGAGCTGGTCGGCGTCGATGCCGGGCTGCAGGAAGCAGTTGAACAGCACCAGTGCGTCGGCACCGGCCTCGTCCAGCCGCAGGGCCATCTCTCCTGGCGAGCTGAAGTAAGGGCTGAGTTTGACGGCGACCGGGATGGTGACCGAGTCCTTCACGCGCGCAAGCACATCGAGGTGGCGCTGTTCCACCCCTGTCCCGGGGGTGCGCGGGCTGCCGGGCAGGTATTAGATGTTCAGCTCGATCGCCGCGGCGCCGGCGTCCTGCATTGCGTGCGCGTAGCCGGTCCACCCCTGCAGGGTCGCCCCGTTCAGGCTGGCGATCACCGCCGCATGACATGCCCCACGCCCATACGGAAAGAAGCAGTTCAGCGCCCTGATCGTGTATTCGAGCCCGACACCCTGGGAGCGTACCGGAACCGCCTAGCAACAGGCAGCGTCCACAGCCCGCTGCGCCACGGCCCAGCGGCGCCGTCGCGCTCCGTGACGCGCCAATGGCCGTCAATGTCCACGCCGTATCCGCCGATCCTGTATGCCAGCCCAGTCCGGTCGGCTGGGCATCCATGCGCACAAAGAGCCGTTCTGTCGCGCCGACGAGCCGGTGTTCCCCCGCCCAGTGAGCGGCGGCTCCCCAGCTGATCTTCGTGTCGATCCGATCTCGGCATTCAGGCGCTCGGTCGTGCCGGCGAGCGCGACGGCGATCATGCCGGGCCGAATCCGCTGCGTGAAATCCGCGTTGGTCAGGAGCGGGGCCTGCGCTGCTGGCGAATGCTGCGCTGTCCCGCCGGTGTGCTGAACCGCACTGGGTTTGGTGGGTCAGGTGCCCCGGAAGACCGGGGGGCGTTTCTCGGCGAAGGCCCTGAGGCCCTCGAGGTAGTCGCTGCTGTCGTAAGCCTCCCGTCGCAGCCCCTGGACGCGTTCGTACACATGCGCCGCAATGGGCTGGTAGTCCGTCAGGACGCGGAGCTGCTCCTTGATGACCGCCATGGCCATCGGTGACTTCGACGCCATTGTCGCGGCCAGCTCGAGGGTGAATCCCTCGAGCTCGGCTGAGCTCACCAGATGGTTGACCACCAGCCATTCCCTGGCCTTGTGGGCATCGAGGGACGCGGCGGTAAAGAACATCTCCTTGACCAGATTGATGGGCAGCCGTCCGAGGCAGTGGAGCAGCCCGGTGATGTTGTACGGCAGTCCCAGGTTCGCGGCAGTGATGGCGAACGTCGCCGTCTCATCGGCGACGACCAGGTCACAGCTGAGCACCAGATCGAATGCTCCGCCCCACACCGAGCCGTGCACCATGGCGACGACTGGGGCAGGGAAGGTGCGGATAGCCCGGAGCAACTGCTCCAGCGGGTCGTTGTAGCCCAGCGGGTCCCGCCCGCCACGGGGAAGCTCGTCAATGTCATGGCCGGCGGACCAGACATCCAGTCCCGCCGCGGCGCGGAGCACCACGGCACGCGCTTGCTGGGATTGCAGGCTCCCGAGGGCGGCGAGGACACCATTGACCGTCCGGGAACTAAGGACGTTGCGCCTGCGCAGGTCGGCAAGGGTGACGACGCCAACTTGCCCGAGGACTTCGGTCTGGACGGCGCCGCCCGCGAGGCCAGCACCCCGGGCCGCGCCGCCCGCCTCGCCGCCGCCACGCGCCGCCGCGGGCTGCTCGTCCAGCGGACTGCGTCCCCGGCTGGCCCGGTCCACGTAGGTCCGGGCCAGGGCGTCTTTGCCCGCCCCGAGGACGGTATTCACAAGCCGCAGTGTCTCGATCCGCTGATCGCCGGCGAGGGTGCTGGCTACGTGGCGCCAGAGCACCTCCGCCAGGACGTTGAATGTTTCCTGGATCTCGGCAATATCGCCCCCCGCCTCAAAGCGGTCCGCCGCGGTCTGCTGGCAGGACGCGATGATCGGCCCGGCGTCACCTTCGCGCACGCACTGGACGACGAGCTCGAACAGATCCCGCACGTAGCGACGGCGCTTCTCCGGGCCGGATACCTGGTAGTGCGTCTGATGGCTCAGCATGTCCGGCCAGTACACCGGAATCCATATCCGCGGGGGTCCGGGGGCGGCGAGCCCCGGGTGCGCGCCAACGCGGGAGTGGATCACCGAGCCTGTCGGGGTAAGTGGCTTACTCCATGAAGTGTAGTAATCTGAGTTACGCAGGCTTAAGGAGGGCGGATGCGCCAGGCGGAGAGAGACCACATCCAGCACGAACTCGAAATCGCGGCGAACAAGCTCTTCCCCGACTGGATACGCCGCGTCGAGTTGCTGCAACACGACGACGCGCCGTGGATGGAGCCGGACCAGCTGATGCCTAGGCTCGTCTTCAAAGATCCCGCCGACCGCGTGCGAGATCCGCATCCCGATCCCCGCAAGGTGGCCAAGGCGGCCAGGACGTTCAAGCTGGCCGTCGCCCCCGGGCTCAACCAGTTCCGGAACGACCTGTTGGAGCGGTGGCCCGAGATCCGGTACATCGAGGTGATGACCGAAGACAATCGCGGTCAGCGGACGGGCGGTAACGTCCAGTTTGTCGAAGACGGCCGCAAGGCCGCCGATGGCGAGTTCACCCACGTGATGGTCCGGCTCAGGACGGCCGAGCTGGACATCGTGGACACGCTGATCGCCGCGGGTATCGCGAACAACCGCGCGGAGGCCATCCGCTGGGCCCTAACCCGCATTCCCGAACGCCCCGCCTACGAGCAGGTGCGGGAACACACCCGCGACATTGAACGGCTCAAGAGCGAGTTCTAACGCAGGCTCCCCCGGATACCTGCCAGCCGACGCCGATTGCTGCACGGCCGTCCGCGGCTCCCACGAGCCGGACAACAGGTAAGACGCTCCTGCGAGGCCCCGACCTGCTGACGTAGCAGCCCGTCTGACAACTGCGCTGCTGGTATGCGGCCCGCGTGCGCTGCGCGGGCCTTGGGGAGGCAGAGCGCGGCGCTTGTCCGGTCGGACGGCTGGTGGTGGCGGCGGCCGGGCTGCCCGAGACCGACCTGCACGACGTCCGGCACAGCTATGCGACCGCTGGCCGGAACGCGAAGATCGACTAGAAAACGCTCAGCCAGCTGACCGGGCACGCGGACGTGGCTTTCACCATGAAGCGATACGTGCAGGCCGACGTGGAGGCGGATCGCCAGGTGGCGAACACGCTCGCCGAGCTGATCATCGGTGGCGCGCTCGCCTCGGCAGAGATCGCAAAGAACGAGGGCGACCGGCCGGGCAAGGACACTGTCGCGTGACCCGCCGTGCACAAACGGCAAAACAGAAGGCCCCTTCCAAGATCGGAAAGGGTCCCTGAACTGCAACTTTGTAGCGGGGGCAGGATTTGAACCTGCGACCTCTGGGTTATGAGCCCAGCGAGCTACCGAACTGCTCCACCCCGCGTCGGTGTCCCTCAACCATATGGGCTTGCGCGACCGCTGGCAAATCGGCCCGCCGCCGCACCAATACCCACAGCCCAGCCCTCAAGCACCGCCGAACCACCGGTCCCCAGCCGAACCAACCGGCGCCCAGCCGATCCACCGGCTCCCAGCGGCGGGTCAGGCCCCCGGCGTCGAGATCCCCGGCGCCAGCATCCACAGCGAATACGTGATCTGCCACGGCGACGTCGGCGGCTGGGTCAGCGTGTGCGGTTCCTGCGTCGTGTTCAGCCCGAGCACCTTCCGCGGCGTGGCCTGGAACCGGACCAGCTCAGCGGCACGCGTAGCCAGCAGCACCGGCTCCCGCCCCTTGGCCGTGATCGCCTGCTCCACGGCTTGCACCTCAGCGACCGGAGCGCCCGCCATGACGGCGGTGGGCACCTTGCACATCCCCCGGATCACCTGGGCGAATTCATCAGCGGCCGGCCGGTCGACGATCAGCACCGACATCTGCGAGCTCATCGTCCCGCACAACCGCTGCACTGCCAGCGACTGCCCGGCCCCGGTCTGATGCACGCCCAGCCCGGTCAGAGTGATCAGCGTCGAGTGCTTCGAAGACCCGGAGTTGCCGAAGCTGAGCCCCAGCGTGGTCACCGCGGTCGGCACGCCCAGCGCCACCACGAAGCACGCCGCGGCCAGCACGACCGCGGCCAGGCCCGCACCCCGCTCCCGGGCCCGGCGGTCCAGCCAGGCCGCGACCCAGATCGCGCACAGCACGAACCCGGGCAGCACCAGCGGAACCAGCACCCGGCTGGCCCACGGCTGATCGGGCACGGTGCCCGGGGCCCAGAGCACGGCGACCGTGCCCCAGCCGAACACGGCCAGCGGCAGCGCCCAGGCCCGCACCGTGCGGTCCTCGTCGTCCTGCCAGCGGAGCAGCCCACGCACGCACCGCCGGGTGAGCAGCGCGGCGCCGAACGCGCCGAGCAGCAGCGCCGGGATCCCGATGTACCAGATGACCCAGTACATGCTGTCTTCGGCATAGGACCGGGTCGGCTGCACCGGCATGCCGAGCAACCGCTGCAGCGCGGCCACGTAGCCCGCCGTGGCCGCCCCGGGCCGCCAGTGCACGGTCTGCACCGCGGGCCGGATCAGGAATGCGGCCACCAAGACGGCCACCAGCACCGCGCACGCCTCGGGCAGCCACCATCGCACGGCCGCGCGCATCGTCACCCGGGCCCGGCGCCGCACTGGCGGCCACAACGCGAGCAGCACGGCAGCCAGCGTCACCACGGCGGCGATCAACGCGATCAGGCTGACCGGCCGTACCGCGAAGCCCGGCGCCGCCCGGTACCCAGGCGCGGCCAGCTGCCCCGCGGCCAGGCCGCACACCAAGACCAGCCAGCAGGCCGGCCCCGAACGGGACCACCACCGGCCGCCGGGCCAGCACCGCCACGCCCAGGAACGGGATGACCGGAATCAGGAAGGGCAGCGCGCCCAGGGATACCACGGTGGTCATCCCGAGGGCCAGCCCGCCGAGTGCCGCGGCCGCGGTGCGTGGCGGCAGCCAGTCCGGCCAGCGCAGCCAGTCGGCGTAACCGGCCAGCATGGGCCGGCCCCGCGGGCTGGTCAGTGCGTCCACCACCAGGCACAGCCCGCCGAAGGCCAGGATCTGCACCAGCGGCTGGAGGAACGCGGCCCGGCTGGTGTACTGCTCGGGCAGGCTCAGGCCGAGGATGGCGGCGGCGGCCGGGGCCCACTGCGGGCCGATCAGCCGCCCGGCCAGGCCGCCGAACGTGACCAGGGCCAGCGCCCCGAGCACCGGCGGGACCAGCGCCGCCGCGGCCACGCCGTGGATCCACCAGCCGCCGGCCAGCAGGATGGCCAGCCCGGGCATGAACTCCGGTGCGATCCCCGCACCCGCCGCGGCCGAGCCAGCAGCGGCCGCCGGAACCGGAGGCCATACCGAACCCAGTGCTGCCGAAGCTCAGCCCCGGATGCGCCCCGCCGAACGCGGCCAGCGACTGGGTGATGGGCAGCGAGCCATGCGCGGAGATCCAGTAGCCGACCTGAAACACCGCGCCGGGCTCGCGCAGCACGATGATCTGCGGCGAGTTCAGCAGGATCTGCCACGCGCCAAAGCCGATCGCGACGGCCAGGGTGCCACCCAGGCCCCACCAGCCGGCCCAGGCCCGGACCGGCTTGCCCTGGCCGCCGGCCAGCACCGGAACCAGCCGCCAGCCGGGCACCCGGTGCGTGACAGCGGCGATCATGATGACGGCCAGCGGAACGGCAATCAGCACCAGCGGCGCGGGCCACAACTGGCCGGCCAGCAGCAGCGCCACGCCAGGCAGCAGCCAGGCCAGCACGAGCAGCACCGGCAGCACGGTGACCTGGGCGAAGCTGCGCCCAGCGAGAGAAACCCGGCGTTTCTGCCGGACGGCAGGCGCAGCCTGCTGGCCGCTGCTTTCGGCTACGTCGCCGGCTGGATGGGCATCCCGGACCACGCCCACCACTCTAAGCGGAAGCGCCCGGCAGCAGGGGAACCGGAGCTGACCGATTCATCCCATTGCGCCACATGCCGTGGCCTGGCACGGAACAATAGGCGGCACACCCCCGCACAATCGATGATCTACGCCGCGAGGAGCGATGACCCGCTACGCAGATGTGGACGAGCCCGGGGGACCAGTAGCGCAGCCCGGATACCAGGTGCCTGGGCCGCGGGCAGCCGGGACGACGTCGGGGGATCTGGGCCAGGCCGGCGACACCGACTGGCAGCTGGCCAATTACCTGCACGGCCCGGATGACCGGGACAGCAGCGGGCTGGGCATCGGCGACGCGGACGCCACCGGTCCGGACACCGGCGGGTGGCGGGCCAGCCGGGCGGCCAGGAAAGCCGGCAAGTCCGGGCAAGCGCAGCGTGGGCGCGCGGGCGGCCCGCCGGCTCAGCCGCCGCAGAACCGCGGGCCAGGCTTCCTGCACGGCCGCCGGCGTAAGTGGCTGGGCGGGATCGCGATCGTGGCCATGGCCGGCGTGGTGGGCACCTCGCTGGTGGCCTACGCGCAGTACCGCAGCGTGCTGGGCAGCATCCACCGGGAGACGGTCACCGCGGCCATGCTCGGCCACCGGCCGCCATACACGGCCGGGCTGAACATCCTCGTCATCGGCTCGGACTCGCGGGCCGGCCTGGGCAGCAAGTTCGGCGCGGACGTGCTGGGCGCCCGCTCGGACACCTCGATGCTGCTGCACATCGCGCCTGGGCACACCCGGGCGGACATCATCAGCTTCCCGCGCGACTCGATGGTGCCGGTGCTGGCCTGCTCGAACGACGGTCAGGGGCACACCGGGCAGACCGCCCAGCCGGGCCAGGTCGAGCGGCTGAACGCCACGTTCTCGGCCGGCGGCGCGCCCTGCCTGTGGAAGACCCTGGAGCAGACCACCGGCATCCGCATCCAGCACTTCGTGGAAGTGAACTTCGCCGGCTTCCAGTCCATCGTCAACGACGTCGCGCGGCGTCCCGGTGTGCCTGCCGTTCGCGATCAACAACGCCCAGTCCCGGCTGCACCTGGGGGCCGGGAAGCACGTGGTCAACGGGGCGCAGGCGCTGGCCTTCGTCCGGCTGCGCGAGGACATCGGCTAGGGCTCGGACACCCAGCGCATCCAGCGCCAGCAGTACTTCCTGGCCGCGGTCATGCAGAAGCTCAAGTCCACCGGCCTGCTCGGCCAGCCCAGCCGGATCTTCGCCGTGGTGCGCGACGTGGCCAAGTCGCTGACCACCGACAGCGGCCTGGACCTGAACACCATGCTGCGCATCGCGACCAGCATGAAGAGCCTGAGCTCCAGCGCCGTGCAGTTCATCACGGTCCCGGTAGTGCCGTACGCGGGCGACCCGGCGGCCGAGCTGTCCTGGGCGCAGCCGCAGTCTGACCGGCTGTTCCGGGCTGTCGAGGCCGACCGCGAGCTGCCCGCCGCGGCCAAGGGCAAGAAGGCCAGGGCGGCTAAGGTGCCCACGGTCAGCCCGGCCAAGGTCAACGTCAACGTGCTGAACGGGTCCGGCGTCAACGGCATCGCGGGCAGCACGGCCAGCGCGCTGACCGCCAAGGGGTTCAAGGTGACCGGCACCGGCCCGGCTCCGAACTACGCGTTCACCAGCAACGTGATCGAGTACTCCTCGGCCGCGCAGCTGCCCGCGGTGAACACGCTCAAGACCCTGCTCAGCTCCGTCGCGGTGAAGCAGGACGCCGCGCTGGGCACGAACTCGATCACGCTCATCCTCGGCTCCAGCTTCAGCGGGCTGAGCACGGCGGCTGGCTCAGGTCGGGTCCACCAAGTCGGCCCAGCAGAAGCTGAACAACCTGGCCAAGAGCTACGGCGGCATCACCGCGAACACCAACATCTGCTCCGATTCGGCCGCGTTCGCCGGCCCGGACACGCCGCTGCCCGGCGGCTGACCAAACCCACCCCGCCGATACTTAACGCCAGTACCTGGATCGGGCCGCGGCGCCCCGGCTCAGGCCGACGCGGGACTGGGCCAGCCCGCCGGACGGTGACTCGCCCGGGTCGCCGCCGTGCGGGGCGGCGCGGCTGCGCTGCAGGCCGAACTGGGCGATGACCAGCCAGGCCCACAGGCCGAGCGGGTACATGAAGTAGCCGAACCGGGTCGCCGGGGCCAAGGTGAACATCAGCAGCAGGCCGATGATCAGCCGCCAGGTGGCGGCGGGCACGGTGCGCGGTGGCTGGACCACCAGCGAGACCAGCACACCCAGCCCGGCCAGGCAGAGCAGCGTCACGGCGATCAGGTGCCCGATATGCCCGGTATCCGCGAGCAGGTGCCCGGGCAGCGGGCTGACCGCCTGCGACTTGACGCTGGCCAGGCCGAGCGGGAACAGGATCGTGTTGTCCACCAGTGCGTGCGCGCCGAGCATGGCGACCGGCACGATGATGGCGCAGGCCACGACCACGGCGGTGGCCGAGAACCGGGCCGCGGTGCGGCGGCCGTCCCGGACCAGCACCATGGTCGCGGCCACGACCAGCGCGGGCCATGCGGTCGCCTTGGTGGCCGCCGCGATGCCCAGCACCACCCCGGCCAGCAGCGGCCGCGGGTTACGCCAGAGCAGCGCCAGGCCGAGGCAGATCAGGGCCAGCACTGGGACGTCGGTGCCGCCTACGGTGAGCGAGAAGGCGATCACCGGGGTGGCCGTGACCAGCACCGTCCAGCGCAGCACGTCACGCGCGCCCGCGACGGCCAGCGCGGCCGCGAACAGGGCGGCGAAGCCCAGGCAGAACCACACCCGGGGGTCGGTCAGCAGGCCCGGGCCGAACAGCGCCCGCGGGATGCCGAACACCGCCATCACCGGCAGGTACGGGTTGTAGACGTTGGGGTCGTGGGTGGCCCGGACCACCGCGTCGCTCAGGTACGGCGAGCCGTGGTGCACCATCAGCCGGGCGCCGCGGGCGATCACCCCGACCTCAGGCTGCCACTTGCCCTGCTGCGCCAGCACGGCGAGCGGCGCGACCAGCGCCCCGCCGATGCCGAGGATCAGCGCCAGGTCCACGCCGCGGGCCGACCGCCAGGCCAGCACGGCCACGGCGGCCAGCACGTACGCCCCGGCGGCGAACAGTCCCCAGAGCCGGTGCAGGGCATCGCTGCTGAACACGCCCATGCCAACGGCGAACAGCGTGCAACCCACAAACAACGCCGCCAGCCAGCGGCGCGGGATGGTTAATCGGCGACTGCCATCCCCCGCCCGGCTCGAAGCGGCGCAGCGGCGCTTGCCTGAGCTGGAGCATATGGACACCCTCCATGGGCGATCCTAGCCGTTCACCCCGACGACGCCCGGATGGCACCTCCGTTTCTGGGGTGGGCGCTGCTGGGCTGGGCGCGGCCGATACGGCGGCAGGCCACGAACCAGCCGGACAGGCCGTTTCCGCAGAGCAGCCAGCCGAGGTAGACCATCAGCGCCAGATAACCCACGGTGCCCAGGCCGACCATGGCGCTGAATCCGGCGACCAGCATCCTGCCCTCCCAGCCCAGGCTGCCCCGCGCGCCGCGCGGCCCCAGCGGGTTCTGGGCCTGGTAGGCCACATCCAGTTGGCGCAGCGCGACGAGGCCGATCAGGCCGAACGTGATCGGGCCGGGAATCCCGATGGCGAAGCCGAGGGCGGCCAGGTAGATGTACTGGCCGGCCTGGATGATGACCGGGGCCAGCCAGTCCAGCGGCCCGTCATGCGGGTGGGCCGAGCCAGGGGCGGCCAGCAGCATGGCCGCCACCGGGGTGAGCAGCACCAGCCCGTCCAGGCTGCCCAGGCCCAGGGCGGCCAGCAGCACGGTGGCGATCAGCCCGGCTACCGCGGGCGGCAGCGGGACCAGCTGGCCGTGCACCAGCGCCCCGGCGAACCGGGCGATCGGCCCGTCGTCCCGGCAGGCGGCCACTCCCCCGGGCTGGCCGGGGGTGCCCGGCGCGGTCCGGCCCGCCCGGGGTGCCCGCGCGGGCCCGGCCAGCGGCCCGCTGCCGCGGCCGGTGCGGCCCGGCCACCAGCGACCAGGCCAGCGCGACCGCGCCGCAGCAGTCATGACCAGCAGCGCGGTCCGGTTGCCGTAGTAGGCCGCGGTGCCGGTGATCACCAGGGCGCGGGCCCAGGCCGGTACGGCGAGCACCTGCCCGACCAGCACGCCGAGGGAAAACCGGGCGGTACCGGGCGCCGGGTGCCCGGCTGCCCGGCTGGGTGGCTGCGCTGGCGGGCGGACGGCCGCGTACCAGGCGGCTGCGTTACCGGGTACGCGGCGGCCTGGGCCTGGCCGGCACAGCCGGGCCACCTTGCGCAGCGCGAACAGCATCGCGGTCCCGGTGGCCAGTTTCCAGGCGATCACCGGGCTGCCCGCCGCGCCGACGGCCAGCCCGGCGTAGACGGCCAGTTCCCCGGCCCAGCCGCAGATAACCGCCAGCCAGCCCGCGAACGCGGCATCCAGGGATCCCGGGGCTGGCGCCGACGAGGCGCTGTCCAGGGATGCTAGGGCTCGCGCCGCCGAGGCGCTGTCCAGGGATGCCAGGGCTCGCGGCGGCGAGGGGCTGTCCAGGGATGCTGGGCTCGCGCCGGACGAGGCGCTGTCCAAGGATGCTGGGACTCGAAGCCGGCGAGGCGGGGCCCGCCGCAGGCGGGTGCTCGCCGAGCCGGCGTTCGGCGCGAAGCGGCGATCGGGGGGTTCCGGGGGGTCGCCCCCCCGGGTCAACCTGGCCGACCCGGCGGGCCAGGTACCCGCCGCCCAGCGCGGCGCCGCCAGCCAGCGCCGCGGCCGGCCGCCCGGCGCTGAACCAGACCGCCGCACACAGGCTGCAGCCCAGCTCGATGCCGGTCAGCGAGTTACGGGCCAGGGCACGACGGGCCGCCCAGATCGCCATCCGGCGCGGCAGCACCACCACAGCCGTGGTTACCGTCATCGGCGCTCCCGGGTCGTCCTGGCGAGCCGTGCAGCGGGTCGTTCCCCGGCCAGCGGCGCTGAAGTCATTCGCTGGTAAGGCGGGGCGCGCCGAAGGCGTGTCCCCGCCGGGCCCATGCCGGCGCGGAGCGGCCCGGGGGGTCCAGGGGGGTCGTCCCCCCGGACTAGGAAGTAGTACCCGAGTGGGGCAGGCCGTACCAGGCAGGTCCGTGCCCTGCACCGACCACGCGGGCAGCCCGCCGGGCCTGCCCCACGTTGTTGCTAGCGCGCGGTCCGGGTACAGTCCGCTCATGCGCACAGTGGCGGTCGTGCTCGGCGCCGGCTCCGGGGCTGCGGTTCGGCGCGGCCGTCCCCAAGCAGCTGCTGCCGCTGGCCGGCCGGGCCCTGCTGGAGCATTCGGTGGCCGCCTTCGAGCAGGCCCCCGGGGTGGACGAGATCCTGATCGTGATGGCGCCCGGGCACACCGGGCAGGTCCGCGACCTGCTCGCGGCGCGCGGGTACCAGAAGGTGACCGGGATCATCGAGGGCGGTGCCAGCCGCCCCGGATCGACCCGGCGGGCGATCGCCGCGCTCGGCCCGGGCGACTGCGACGTGCTGTTCCATGACGCGGCCCGGCCGCTGCTCGACCAGCCGACGATCGCCGGATGCCTGCGCGCGCTGCGCGACCACCGGGCGGTGGGCGTGGCCGTGCCCGTGTCCGACACGATCGTGGTGGTCCAGGACGGCATCATGACCAGCATGCCGCATCGCGACACGCTGCGCCGGTGCCAGACGCCACAGGGCTTCCGGCTGTCGGTGATCCGGCAGGCCCACGAGCTGGCGCTGGCCGACCCGGGCTACGCGGACCTGGCCGCGACCGACGACTGCGGGGTGGTCATGCGCTACCTGCCGGAGGTGCCGGTGGCCGTGGTGCCGGGCAGCGAGCGCAACATCAAGATCACTTACCCGCACGACCTGAGCGTGGCGGAAGTGCTGATCACCAGCGAGGAGGCTAGGCCAGTCCCGTAGATCTTGGCCGTCGCGAGCGGTCATCCGGAGGGATGGATCGCAAGGCGGAGGAGGAGCCCATAGCGGAGCTATGGGCGACGACGACAACGCAGCGAGGCGCCCTCCGGGGACCGCGCAGCAGGTCGAAGATCTACGGGACAGGCCTTAGCCCGGTCACGGCCGACGGTTGCTGACCGCCTGCTTGATCAGCGTCTGGCCGAAGTCCCAGATCAGCCCGCTGCCCCGGCTCGCGTCGTCCATTACCGACTGGAAACTGTCCCGGAACAGCTCCACCTCGGCGTCGCCGATGATCAGCGGCGGGATGAGCTTGATCGCCTCGATATGATCGCCCGGCACCTGGGTCAGGATGCGGTGCCGCTCGAACAGCGCGACGACCACCATCTGCGCGAACAGCCCGACCCGGGCCGCCTGCAGCGCCTTCCACGCCGCCCGCGGCCGGATGCCCTTCGGCCGGCCGAACTCCAGGCCGATCATCAGCCCGCGGCCGCGCACCTCGGTGAGCATCTCGTACTTGTCCACCAGCAACTGGAGCGCGTCCCGCAGCGCGGCGCCGGTGCGCTCGGCGTTGCCGACCAGGTCCTCGTCGTCGATGACGGACAGCGCGGCCAGGCCGGCTGCCATGGCCGCCGCGTTGGAGCCGAACGTGGAGTCGTGCACCAGCACCCGGTCCATCGACGAGTAGACCTTGTCGAAGATCCAGCCCTTGGCCAGCGTGGCGCCGACCGGGATGAAGCCGCCGGACAGCGCCTTGGCCGCGGTGACGATGTCCGGCTGTACCGAGTCGTGCTGGTAGCTGAAGAACTTGCCGGTGCGGCCCAGCCCGGTCTGCACCTCGTCGCAGATCAGCAGTGCGCCGTGCTCGTGCAGCAAGGTGGCCGCCGCGGCCAGGAAGCCGGGCGGCACCAGGTGCACGCCCTTGCCCTGGATCGGCTCGATGAGCAGCGCGGCCACGTCACCCTTGCGCAGTTCGGCGGCCAGCGCGTCCAGGTCGCCGAACGGGATCATGGTGTCCGGCAGCAGCGGGGCGAAGCCGCTGCGGAACTCCTCCGCGCCGTTCACCGATAGCGACCCGGTGGTGAGCCCGTGGAACGCGTGGTCGCAGTAGATGATCCGGCCCCGCCCGGTGGCGTACCGGGCGAACTTCAGCGCCGCCTCGACCGCCTCGGTGCCGCTGTTGCCGAAGTACACCCGGTCCAGCCCCGGCGCCTTGGCCAGCAGCCGCTCGGCGAGCAGGCCGGGCAGCAGCGCGGCGTCGAACTGGACCAGGTCGGCCAGTTCGGCGTCTAGCACGTCGTGCAGGGCCTTGCGCACCACCGGGTGGTTCCGGCCGACCCCGAACACCCCGAACCCGGCCAGGAAGTCCGCGTACCGGTTGCCGTCGGAGTCGTACAGGTAGGCACCCTCGGCGCGCTCGTACGTCCGGTCGAAGCCGATGGCGTGCAGCGTCCGCGACAGCTGGGGGTTCAGGTACTGGTCGGCGAGGGCGTAGCCCTCCCCGTGCCGGGCCGCGAGAAGGTCCGCCAAGTCAAAAGCCATGGGGACAAGTGTGCCGACTCGCCCCGGCTGCTGGCTAGCCGGGGCGGGTTCGGCGGCGTGGCTTACAGGACAGAATCCTCCAGCATCTCGGTGACCAGCGCGGCGATCGGGGACCGTTCCGAGCGGACCAGGGTCACGTGCGCGAACAGCGGGTGGCCCTTCAGTTTCTCGATCACCGCGACCACCCCGTCGTGCCGGCCGACCCGCAGGTTGTCGCGCTGCGCGATGTCGTGGGTGAGCACCACCCGGGAGCCTGACCCGATCCGGGACAGCACGGTGAGCAGCACGCTCTGCTCCAGGGACTGGGCCTCGTCCACGATCACGAACGAGTCGTGCAGCGACCGGCCCCGGATGTGGGTCAGCGGCAGCACCTCGAACATGTCCCGGGCCAGCACCTCGTCGATCACGTCCTGCGAGGTGACCGCGGACAGCGTGTCGTAGACCGCCTGCGCCCACGGGTTCATCTTGTCCGCCTCGGACCCGGGCAGGTAGCCGAGTTCCTGCCCGCCGACCGCGTACAGCGGGCGGAATACCACGACCTTGCGGTGCTGGCGGCGCTCCATGACCGCTTCCAGGCCGGCGCACAGAGCCAGCGCCGACTTGCCGGTGCCCGCCCGGCCGCCGAGCGAGACGATGCCCACGTCCGGGTCCAGCAGCAGGTCGAGGGCGACCCGCTGTTCCGCGCTGCGGCCGTGCAGGCCGAACGCCTCCCGGTCGCCGCGGACCAGCCGGACCGACTTGTCCGGCAGCACCCGGCCCAGCGCGCTGCAGCTGCCCTGGCCGCCCGCTGCCACCAGCACCAGGCCGGTGTGGCAGGGCAGCTCGCGGGCGGACTCGGAGTCCAGCTTGCCGGTGTCGTACAGCTCCTGGATGTCCTCGGCGCTGACTTCCAGCTCCCGCATCCCGGTCCAGCCGGAGTCCGGCGGCAGCTCGGCCCGGTACTCCTGCGCGGTCAGCCCGATAGAGGCCGCCTTCACCCGCAGCGGCAGGTCCTTGCTGACCAGTACCACGTCATCGCCTTCTGCCGCCAGGCTGCGCGCCACCGACAGGATCCGGGTGTCGTTGTCGCCGAGCCGGAACCCCGGGGGAAGCACCGTGGGGTCGGAGTGGTTCAGCTCGACGCGGACGGTGCCGCCTTCCTCACCGATGGGCAGGTCGGCATCCAGCCGACCGTACTCAATCCGCAGGTCATCCAGGTACCGGAGGGCCTGCCGGGCGAAATAGCCCAGCTCAGGATGATGCCGCTTAGCCTCAAGCTCGGTGATGACAACGATGGGCAGGATCACCCGGTGCTCGGCGAACCGGCTGATCGCGGCCGGGTCGGCGAGCAGGACACTGGTGTCCAGCACGTAGCTGAACCGCCTGGCCCCCACGTTGACCGGGGCCGCGTCGTCGGATTGGGCAGTGCTGGGCCGCGATGTGCGACGGGCAGAAGAACTGGCCACTCGTTCTCCCCTGGGCGCCGTGACCGGCGCCGAGCTCGGACACAGAAGTGTCTCCAGGACCGGGACCTGCCCTCGAAGGGCCGGGTCCCGGCCCTTCGCTCGTCTCGCCTGCGTGCCAGGACACGAAGCTCGAGTATGTCGAGGGCCTTCCCGGGGTGGGCGGCTAGGCACCGCCCGCCTGACTTCGAAGGTACCCGCACCGGGCGGCCCCTGGAAGACCCAGCCGGGGTGTCGCGTACCACGTGTCACCGAGGTTTAGCGGCGGCGGTGGCGGTTGAGGGCGTTCGGCAAAAAAAAGAGGTTTCAGGAGCCGAACCTGCGCTGGCGGGCGGAATAGGAGCGGAGCGCGCGGAGGAAGTTGACCCGGCGGAAGTCAGGCCAGTACGCGTCGCAGAAGTAGAACTCCGAGTGCGCGCTCTGCCAGAGCAGGAAGCCACCCAGCCGCTGCTCCCCGGAGGTCCTGATGACCAGGTCCGGGTCGGGCTGGCCGGCGGTATACAAATGCTCGGCGATGTGCTCCACGTCGAGGACCTCGGCCAGCTCCTCGATCGTGGTGCCCTTGGTCGCGTGGTCCTGCAGCAGCGACCGGACCGCGTCGGCGATCTCCCGGCGGCCGCCGTAGCCGATGGCCACGTTGACCAGCAGGCCAGGCTGGCGTGCGGTGGCTTCGCCCGCGTCCTTGAGCAGGTGGGCCGTTTCAGCGGGCAGCAGATCGAGCGCGCCCACCGGCTTCACGTGCCAGCCCGCGTCGGCCAGGCCGGTGACCGTGGTCTCGATGATCTTCAGCAGCGGGTCCAGCTCGCTGGCTGGCCGGGCCAGGTTGTCGGTGGACAGCAGCCACAGCGTGACCACCTCCACCCCGGCCTGGCTGCACCAGCCGAGCAGCTCGACGATGTGCTCGGCGCCCTTCTGGTGGCCGTCGCTGACATCGGTGAAGCCGGCCAGCCGGGCCCACCGGCGGTTCCCGTCCAGGATCACGCCGACATGCCGGGGGACGTCACGCCGGGACAGGGATGTTTCCAGCCTGCGCTCGTACACGCGGTAGACGAGATCGCGCAGTCCCATCCAAACCCACTTCCGCCGCTTGTCGCCGATCAAGAGGGTGGCCTGCCCTTATCAAGGATGTCACCAATGAGGGAGGGCTCGGGACATGTCCGGGGGGTTCGGTGTGTTCCGCGGCGCGCTGGGCGGGCCGGATCGGCGGCGGCGGGCGGCCATTTGCCCGCGGTTTTACCTGCGGTTTTATCTGCGATTAGGCCTGTGGGCCCTCGGCGCGAACCTCCTCGACCCGGCGCAGCGCCTCGCGCAGCTGGCCGAGCCAGGATTCCTCGTGCTCACCGACCAGGCGGACGCACCAGGCCAGCGCGTCGCTGCGGCTGCGCGCCACGCCCGCGTCCACCAGGGTGTCCAGCACCCGGCGCTCGGCCTGCCGCAGCCGGGTCATCACCGGCACCGACAGCGTGGTGAACATTACCTTGAGGTCGCCGCAGCGCACCCCCCAGGAGACCTTCCGGCCGAATCTGTGCTCAGCCTCCCGGGCGATCTCGATCCGGTGCTCCCGGGTCTCCTCGCGGAACCGGCGGGCGCGGCCCTCGACAGCGGCGGCGCGGGCGGCGGGCGGCGCGCCGTCCGGCAGGTCCAGGTCATCCAGCGGGCCGACCACGGTGATCTCTTCCCGGTCCGCCACGACCTCGGGCGTTCCGGTGAACCAGGCCTCCGGCAGCCGGCCGATGAACCATCGGTGCAGGTCGTCACCTGATCCGGCGTCGGCGTCACCGGATTTCTCCGTTCCCACGTAATCATGTAATCATGCATGATCATGCAACGCAAGCAGCCCGCACGGCCGCCCCAGCCACGTTGGGTTCTAATACCACCAGTCCCATGATCACGACCGAGGGCGCCCGGCGTGCCGGGTGCGGCTCGCGGATGCGCCGGCTCAGCCGACCGGGTTGCCGGCCACCTGGGCGGCGATGGCCGGGTCCACCTGCACCGCACCGGCGAACTCGCTGCCCAGCCAGAGCGGCACGATCTGCACGTCCTGGCCCGGTTCCGGTGCCTGGATCTCCAGGCCCTTGCCCAGGTAGATGGCTACGTGCGAGACATAATCGGGCGCCGTTGGGTCGGTGTGGTAGAAGAGCAGGTCGCCCGGCTGCAACTGGCTCACCGACACGGCCGGCCCGGTGCGCGCCTGGTCGGCGGCCACCCGCGGCATGACGATGCCCGCCTGGGCGAAGGACCACTGCACCAGCCCCGAGCAATCGAACGAGTTCGGCCCGGCCGCACCCCACACGTACGGCAGGCCGGCCCGGCTGACCGCGGCCTTCAGCATGGCGATGAGCTGGGTGGTGGTCAGCGCGCTGCCCGGCTGGCCGGTACTCGCCCCGGTGCCGGGCGCTACGCCGCCGCCCGAGCCGACCGCGCTGGCCGCCGCCGGCTGGCCGGTCGCCACGGTAGTCACCAGCGGCTCGACCAGCGTGTGGTGCGGCATCTTGGCCTTGATCTTGCGCACCAGCGACGCGATCTGCGCGTGCGGCGCGCTGACCATGATCGCGTTGCCGACCGGGAAGCCGAGCGAGCGGGCCACCTGGGCTGAGACGACGGCGTCCACCCCGCCGATGCCCACCGTGCCGAACCCGCCGACCCGCAGTGCCTCCCGCTGCCGCCCGTTCACCTGCACGGCGCCGCCCAGCGGCAGCTTGTCCTGCCGGCCCATGGTGTACGAGACGGCGATGCCGCCCGCGGCCACGTTCCGCCAGAGCTGGCTGGACCGGGCGGTCGGGCCGGCCGCGAAGTCGCGGAACGTGGACGGGTCCACCCCGAGCATGGCCACGAACTTGCCGTTGACCTGGATCCGCGCGGCGTCCACCGCACGGGCCGCCTGCACCCCGGGCAGCCGGGCCACCTTGGCCGCCGCGCTGGACGGCAGCGCGTCATGCGACACGACCAGGATGTCCACCCGCATCAGCTTGCCCACCGGGGCGACGTCCGGCTGCTGCGCCGCCGCCTCGGTCACCGCCACCGTGGGCGCCGCGCCAGCGGGCTGCATGATGCTGCCGTCCGGCGTGGCCGGTACCGGCACGTCGCTGCCCGCCGGGACGCCGATCAGGTGCCCGCCCGCCGCCTGCTGGCTGGCCGCCTGCGCGGCGGGCAGCCCAGCGGCCGCGGTGACGCCGAGCAGGGCCAGCGCCGCCAGCGCGGCGGGCCCGGCAGGCCGCGCCACGGTGTGCCGGGCGCAGGCACGCGCGAGGACCGGCAGAGAGGTCACGGATCCAGCTATACCCCAGCCGCGCGGCGCATACCAGGGGCCGCGGTCCCGCCTCCGGCCGGCCCTGGCGGGACTCCCGGCAGGCCAGGCCAGCGGTTCCGCACCGGAGCCTGGACCGGAAAATTCGGCTGAAAGTTACCCGGGGTTCCGGTCCAGGGCGGCGCGCAGCGCGTCCGGTTCGGTGACCGGGGCCAGGCAGGTGAAGTCGCGGCAGACGTAGGCGGCCGGCCCGCCGTTGACCAGTCCGCGCCCGGCCAGCAGCGCGATGCGGTCCGCCCCGGCGGCCAGGCCGCCGGCCGGCGCCGCCCGCCGGCCGGCCCGGACCCGTCGCCCAGCGCGATGACGGCGCCCGGCGGCGCGGCGTGCAGCGCGGTCCGGTGCAGCGCCGCGGTCCCGGCCGCGCCGGGCGGCCCGACCACGGCGATCTCGGCCGGGCCGGACAGCAGCGCCTCGGCCACGGCCAGCCCCCAGCCAGCCGCCCGCGGGAACCGGCCCGCGATCGGCTCGAGAACGCCCAGCGCGGCCACCGCCGCGTCGCGGTGCCGCGCCGAGCCGGTCAGCGCGGCGTAGCTGAGCAGCGCCCCGGCGGCGGCGAACGCCCCGGACGGGGTGGGCCCGTCGGCCGGGTCGGCCGGCCGGTAGACCAGCGCCTCGCCGTCGTCGGCGGTGTCGTAGAAGCCGCCGGACCCATCGCCGAACCGGTCCAGCGCGGTGTCCAGCAACTGCCCGGCCAGCGTCACCCAGCGCGCCTCGCCGGTCACCCCGGACAGCGCCAGGAACCCCTCGGCCACGCACGCGTAGTCGTCCAGCACCCCGGCACTCGGCCCGGCCACCCCGTCCCGGGAGGTCCGGGCCAGCCGCCCGTCAGCCAGGTGCACCCGGTGCAGCAGCCCGGCCGCGGCCCGCGCGGCGGCCACGAACTCCGGCTCGCCGAGCAGCAGCCCGGCCTCGGCCAGCGCGGCGATGGCCAGCCCGTTCCACGCCGCGACCACCTTGTCGTCCCGGCCCGGCCGGACCCGCTGGCCGCGCCGGGCCAGCAGCGCGCCGCGCACCCGGGCCAGCCGCTCCGCATCGCTGGGGTCGGTGCGCCGCTGCAGCACCGAACGCCCGTGCTCGAACGTGCCAGAACCTGTCACACCGAACGCCAGCGCCGCCCACTCGCCGTCCTCGGCCCCCAGTGCGCCGGTCAACTCGGCCGGGGTCCAGGTATAGAAGAGGCCTTCCGCGCCGTCGCTGTCCGCGTCCAGCGCGGCGGCCAGCCCGCCTTCCGGGGTGCGCAGCTCAGTCAGCATCCACTGGCAGGTCTCGGTGGCCACCCGGCGGGCCAGCGCCGATCCGGTGCGCCGCCACAGGTGGGCGTATACCCGGGCCAGCAGCGCGTTGTCGTAGAGCATCTTCTCGAAGTGCGGCACGACCCAGCCGGCGTCCGTCGAGTAGCGCGCGAAGCCGCCGGCCAGCTGGTCGTACAGGCCGCCGCGGGCCATCGCCTCGGCGGTGCCCTCGGTCATGGCCAGCGCCTGCGCGGCGCCCGGCCCGCCCCGTTCGGCGTGCCGGAGCAGGAACTCCAGCACCATGGACGGCGGGAACTTGGGCGCGCCGCCGAAGCCGCCCTGCGCCGCGTCGTACTCCCCGGCCAGTGCGCGCACCGCCTGGTCGGACAGCTCGGCCAGGGCCGCCTGGCCCGGCGCGCCGCCCGCGCCGCCCGCGCCGCGCAGTGGCGTGGCCCGCTCGGCCAGCGCCGCGGCGATCCCACTTGCCTGGCTGGTGACGTTCGAGCGGTCCTCCCGCCAGGCTTTGGCCACGCCGAGCACCAGGCGCTGGAAGTAGTCGCGGGGGAAGTAGGTGCCGCAGAAGAACGGCTCCCGGTCCGGGGTCAGGAACACCGTCATCGGCCAGCCGCCCTGGCCGGTCATGGCCTGGGTGGCGGTCATGTAGACCGCGTCCACGTCCGGCCGTTCCTCCCGGTCGACCTTGATCGCCACCAGGTTGTCGTTCATCAGGGTGGCGGTCTGCGGGTCCTCGAAGGACTCGTGCGCCATCACGTGGCACCAGTGGCAGGCCGAGTAGCCGACCGAGAGCAGCACCGGAACGTCGCGGGCCCGGGCCTCGGCGAACGCCTCGTCGCCCCACGGCCACCAGTCCACCGGGTTGTCCGCGTGCTGCAGCAGGTACGGGCTGGTCGCGTTCTTCAGTCGATCGGCCATGTGCCCATCTTCGGCCCTGCGGCGGGCCCGCCGGTACCCGGCGGGCCCGCCGCGGGCGATCTAGCAGCTCCGCAGGGCGGGCGACTGGTTGAGTACCTGGGCCCGGGGCGAGATGAACTCCTGGTACTCCGGGCCGCCGTCGCCGGGCCGGAACGCGGCGACCCGGTGGCAATTCTGGAACGCGAGCCGGACGCCGAAGTGCCGTTCCAGGCTGCCCCGGATCGAGTCGCTGGCCAGGGCACGCAGCAACTGCCCCCGCTCGGTCTCACTCGGTGGCGGGACCTGGTTGTCCGCGAACGGGATGTCGCTCCCCCGGTCCAGTTCGGCGGCCAGACCGCTGATGAGCTGATACGCGTACGGCAGTGAGGAGTGGACGGTGTTGACGAACGCGTCGTCGCGGACCGGTCCGCTGCGGGCCTGGTCCAGCAGGCCCGGTGTCACGTCAAGGGACATGGTGAGGTCCTCCAGTCGGCTTGTGTCTAGTCAACCGGAAATGGTTTTCATTTCCGGTTGACTAGATTCGCGGCTGAGCAGGGGCTACGTCAAGCCGCCAGGCCGTGTTGCGAACGGAAGTCATAACGGTTATCGTTTTCAACAAGCTGGTGATGCGCCCGTTCCCCGCGACATGACCTGGAGACGAAGCAACCGATGTCTGTACGCCTGCCTGCCGCACGCACCCCCCGCCGCCTCGCCGTCGCGGCGCTGGCCGGTACCGGCCTGGCCGCCGTGATGCTGGCCGCCGGCTGCTCTTCCAGCCCGGGCTCCACCGCCGCGGCCGATGCCAGCGCCACGATCGTGGCCGTCGGGGCGGAGAACGAGTACGCCAACGTGATCAGCCAGATCGGCGGCAAGTACGTGCACGTGACCGCGATCGAGAGCAACCCGAACACCGACCCGCACACGTTCGAGGCCAGCGCGAGCGTGGCCCAGCTGGTCAGCAGCGCCAGCCTCGTGGTGCAGAACGGCCTCGGCTACGACAGCTACATGAACAAGATCGAGGCCGCGGCGCCGAACGCGCACCGCAAGGTGATCGACGTGCAGAACCTGCTCGGCCTGCCGGACAGCACGCCGAACCCGCACCTGTGGTACAAGCCGTCCACCATGCCCGCCGTGGCCAAGGCGGTGGCCAGCGACCTGGCCAGCATCCAGCCGTCACACGCCGGCTACTTCCGGGCCCGGGCGGCCGCGTTCGACACGTCCCTGCAGCCCTGGTACCAGGCGCTGGCCAAGTTCAAGGCGGCGTACCCAGGTACGCCGGTGGCGGTGACCGAGCCGGTCGGCGACTACATGCTGCAAGCCGCCGGGCGCCCGCAACCTGACCCCGTTCGGCTTCCAGGCCGACGTGATGAACGGGGTGGACCTCTCGCCGCAGTACGTGTCGCTGGAAAACAGCCTGTTCGCCCAGCACAAGGTCAGGGTGTTCCTGTACAACCAGCAGGTGACGGACTCACTGACCGCGTCGTTCCTGGCCAGCGCGCACCGGTACGGGATCCCGTGGTCGGCGTGTACGAGACCATGCCGGCCGGCTACGACTACCAGTCGTGGATGCTGGCCGAGGTGCACGCGCTGCAGCGGGCGGTGGCCGACCAGGTGTCCACCCAGAAGCTCGGGTCATGACCGGCCAGCCACCGGCCGCCAGCCCGGCCGAGGTGCTCAGCGTGCAGGACCTGAACGTCCGGCTGGGCGGCCGGCGAGATCCTGCGGGACGTCAGCTTCACCATGCGCGAGGGCGAGTTCACCGGGCTGATCGGCGCCAACGGGGCGGGCAAGACCACGCTGCTCAAGGTGATCCTCGGGCTGCAGGCGCCGACCAGCGGCACGGTGCGGGTGGCCGGCCAGACCCGGACCCGGCGGGCCGGGCTGGTCGGCTACGTGCCGCAGAAGATAGCGCTCGACCCGGACATGCCGCTGCGCGCCCGCGACCTGGTCGGGCTGGGCCTGGATGGGCAGCGGCTCGGCCTGCCGCTGCCCTCGGCCAGGCGGCGCAAGCTGGTGGACGAGATGCTGTCGGCGGTCGGCGCGGAGCGGTTCGCCGACTCCCGGGTCGGCAACCTGTCCGGCGGCGAGCAGCAGCGGGTGCTGATCGCGCACGCGCTGATCAGCCGCCCCCGGCTGCTGCTGCTCGACGAGCCGCTGGCCAACCTGGACATCGCCAGCGAGCAGGACGTCGTCAGCGCTGCTCGGCCAGGTGGCCCAGCCAGCAGCAGGTCGCGGTGCTGATCTCGGCCCACGACATGAACCCGCTGCTGCCCGTCATGGACCGGATCGTCTACCTGGCCGCGGGCCGGGCGGCGACCGGGACCACCGCCGAGGTGGTCCGCACCGACGTGCTCAGCGACCTGTACGGCCAGCACGTGGACGTGATCCGGGTGCACGACCGGATCCTGGTGGTGGCCGGGCGGGGCGGCGGCACCCGGGTGCCGCCGCCGTCCGCCGACGCGCCCGCCAGCCACTGCGAGGACGAGCCGGACCCGCACCTGGCGGAGAGCGCCTGACCGTGCCCCACCTGCTGCAACTGATCGTCGAGCCGGGCTTCTTCGGCAGCGCGCCGGTGCGGTCGGCGCTGGTCGCGGGCGGCATCGTCGCCGTGGTGTCCGGCATCGTCGGGTCGTTCGCGGTGCTCCGCGGCCAGTCCTACGCCGGCCATGCCCTGGCCGACATCAGCGTCACCGGTGGCTCGGCCTCGTTCCTGGCCGGCATCAGCCCGCTGTGGGGTTTCGCCGGCGTGGGCGTGCTGGCCGCCGGCGTGATGGACATGATCGGGGTGCAGCGGCCGCGCGGCCGCGACCTGGCCACCGGGATCGTCCGCGGCGCGGGGCTGGGCCTGGGCGCATTGTTCCTGTACTGGGACACCACGCACACCAGCACCACCGGCGCCACGATCACCATCCTGTTCGGCTCGATGTTCACTATCTCCAGCTCGCTCATCCCGGTCATCGTGGCGTTCAGCGCGCTGGCGCTGGGCATCGTGCTGGTGCTGTACCGGCCGCTGCTGCTCAGCTCGGCCGCCACCGAGCTGGCCGCGGCCCGCGGCATCAGCGTCCGGCTGGTCGGCGCGGCGTGCCTGATCGCGATCGCGCTCACCGTCTCGCTGTCGGCCATGACCATCGGCGCGATCCTGAGCACCGCGCTGCTCATCGGGCCCGCCGCGACCGGGCTGCGGCTGACCAGCCGGCCCGGGCTGGCCATGGTCTGGGCGGCGCTGATCGGCCTGGCCGCCACCTGGCTCGGCGTGCTGCTGGCCTACGACAGCTTCTACTGGCCACCGGGCCGGCACGGCTGGCCGGTCAGCTTCTTCGTGGTCACGCTGATCTTCGCTGTTCTATCTGCTCAGCCCCCGGCCGGTACGCCGGGTGCCGGGGTGATGGGCATGTTCTCCGGATTCATGACCAGCACCTGGGCCGTGGCCAGCATCGTCGCCGTGGTCGCCGGGGTGGTCGGCTTCTTCGTCGTGCTGCGCGGCGCGGCCTTCGTGGCCGACGCGGTCCCGCAGGGTGCGTTCACCGGGGCGGCCGCGGCCAGCCTGCTCGGCGTCAGCACCCTGCTCGGGGTGGCCGTGGCCTCGCTGGTCGGCGCGCTCGGCATCGGCTGGCTCGGCCGCCGCGGCCGCCGCGACGTCGCGACCGCACTGGCCCTGGTCGTGATGCTCGGGCTGGGTGCGCTGTTCCTCAGCTTCAGCAGCGAGTACGCACCGGAGATCTACTCGCTGCTGTTCGGCGAGGTGCTCGGCGTCAGCGCCACCGAGATAGCGCCGGTCGCCATCCTGGGCGGCCTGTGCGTGCTGGCCACCCTGGCCCTGTTCCGGCCGCTGCTGCTCTCCTCGCTGATGCCCGAGCTGGCCGAGGCGCGCGGCGTCCGGGCCAGCCGGATGGAGCTGTTCTTCCTGATCGTGCTGGCCCTGGCCACCAGCATGACGCTGCCGGTGACCGGCGCGCTGCTGATCTTCAGCCTGATGATCGGCCCACCGGCCGCGGCCCGGACGGTGACCGACCGGCCGCTGCCGGCCATGCTGCTGTCGGTGCTCATCGCGCTGGTCGTGGTGTGGCTGTCGATCGCGGCGGCGTACCAGACGAACTGGCCGGTCGGGTTCTTCGTCGGCGCGCTGGGCGCGGTCTGCTACGCGGCCGGCCGCGGCTGGGCGGCCTTACGCCGCCGCCGGGCGGTCCCGGCCGGCCCCGCTGGCCACGGCCCCGGGGACCGGGGCACTGGCTGCTAATGTGCGGATGTGATGACGGTGCCCGCTAAGCGCCCGCCGGGCGGTACCCGGGTCCGCGGGACCCGGCAGGCCGAGGCGCTGTCCGCCGTACTCAGCGGGCTGCCGGGGTTCTGCAGCGCGCAGCAGATCCACGCCGAGCTGCGGCAGCGCGGCGAGCACATCGGGCTGACCACCGTGTACCGGCATCTCCAGGTACTCAGCGAGGATGGCCGGGTCGACACGATCCGCGACGCCAGCGGCGAGACGCTGTACCGCCGCTGCGAGACCGACACGCATCACCACCACCTCATCTGCCGGTCCTGCGGGACCAGCGTCGAGGTCGAGGGCCGGGCGGTGGAACGCTGGGCCGAGCAGGTCGCGGCCGAGGCGGGCTTCACCGCGGTGGACCATACCGTCGAGCTGTTCGGCCTCTGCCCCGACTGCGGCGCGGCGCAGCCCGCCTGGGCGCCGGCAGGCGCGTGCGACGCCCAGGGCGTCGTACGGGCGCTGGCCCCGACCCCGCTGCTCACTATTGGCTACATCCGGCCCGGCGGCTGACCGGGTACAGGCCGGTGCCGGTGCCGGTGCGGGTGCGGGTGCGGGAGCATGGCCAGGGCCAGCCGGACCAGCTCGGCGTTGCCGCCGACCGGCTCACCGGCCGGACCGGTGGTGGTGTCCTCCAGGCCGATCCGGGTGGCCAGCCCGAGTTCCCCGGCCAGCACGATCAGCGGCCAGCAGCCGGCCTCCGCGCCGTGCAGCAGCAGCGGGTCAGCCTGCCGCGCGGACTCCCGCACGCTGCGCACGATCTCCCGGCCCTGCGCGGCCGCGCTGCCCCCGGCCGCGCCGGGGACCTCCACCATCACCCGCAGCAGCGGCGGCAGGTCCGGGGTGCCCGCCAGTACCCGCACGTCGGCCACCGACCAGACGCCGGCCTCGACCCCGATCCCGGCCGCGGCCAGGGTATGGGCCACCTCGGCCCAGCCCGCCTCGGACACGTTGACCGAGGCGAAGTCGGGCCGCGCGGCGGCGGCCAGGCCGGCCCAGCCCGCCACGCCAGCCTGCCGCGCGGCTGGATCACCGCCGGTGATCCACAGCCCGGTGGACACCCCGACCGGGGTACCCGGGCAGGCCTGCCGTACCGCCGTCACCGCCGCGCCGACATCGGCCACCTGCACCGATTCGGCTCCGGCGGGCCCGCGGGCGTGCAGATGCACCGCTTCCGCCCCGGCAGCCACCGCCGCCGCGGCCGCACTGGCCAGCTCGGCCGGGGTCACCGGCACAGCGGGATGCTCGGCCCGGTCCCGCTGGCCGTTGAGGCACACCTTCAGCGTGCGTATCGGCGTCCGCGCAGCGTCCATCCAGCCATGCTGGCAGCCACCCCAGCCGCGTAACCATGCCGCACAGCACTGGCGGCACTTCGCCGCACCACGGGTCTCAGCCGCCCCACCAGCATCCTGGAACGCTCCGCGCGCGGCTCTTCTCCGAGCTGCCGATCATGAATGCCCGCACACATCACGGGGCTGATACCGCTAAACCGGACATATAACCCGGCGCAGCGCACCACTCCCGCGGAAAGAACGTCGCCCACCGCATAAGCCCAGACGCGTGCGCCTGAAGTGCCCGGTGGGACGACGGGATCGCCGATCACACGAACTTGCACCACGATATACTCACCACAACGGCCGCCTGATAACGCGCCAACACTCCGGTGCCTGGCCTGGCCCGGGTTCATGGCCGCTAACCGCTGCCTGGGCGGCGGTTAGCGGCCACACAATGCAGTCACAGATCCCTTTCGGTTGCCCGGCCAGTTCGGGTGCCCGGCTAGCCGGCCAGCTGGGCCAGGCGCACCAGGTAGGTGCCGCCTGCGCCGGTGGACTCGTCCCGCACCGTGATCAGCGCCGCGCCGTGCCCCAGCCGGACGTGCGCGTAGACGGTGTCGCCCGGGGCCACGTCGAGGCTGATCCCCTGCCGCATCGCCTGCTGCGGATACACCCGCCACCACAGGTAATAGTGGTACCGGCCGGCCACGGCTGGGCCGCGGGCCGCCGAGCCCGCCTCGACCTTGGGCGCCGTGGCCGACGCGCCGGTGCCGAGCGCCAGCCCGGCGGTGGCCAGCCCGGTCGAGCCGCCCGCGCTGTGGCCGGAACGCCCGGCGCACCCGCCAGGTGCCGTACGTGTCGAGGAAGCGGTTCTTGGCCGCGGTGCTGGCTCGCGGCCGTGACTGACGAGGCGAGCGGGGACGCGTCGGCCGTGGTGGAATCGCCGACAATGGACTGCGCGATGGTATCGCCGACAATGCTCGCGTCCCCGACGATGCTGTCGCCAACAATGCTGTCGCTGCCGACGTTGGTCGAATCGCCAACAATGCTGTCCGCCCGGATCACGCTGGCGTCGCCAACGATGCTGACATCGCCAATAACGCTGACATCGCCGACAATGGACATAGCCGCGCTGGCCGGCGCGGCCTTGGTCAGCGCGCAACTGGACCGGGCCGCGCGGACCTGGCCGGTGACGAGCCGCTGCCAGGTGGCCAGCTGAACCCGGCCGGACGGCCGGGCAGCCCGTTGGCGATCAGCTCGGACTGGGTTGCCGTCAGCGGGTCGAAGCCGGCGGGCAGCGTCACGTTGACCGCCTGGATCCCGCCGCCGCAATTGACCAGGGTCCGGGCGCCGATGGTGGCATCAGCGGTGCGGGCCGCTCCAGCCAGGGCAGGAGCGGTCAGGAGGACCTGGCTGGCCACCAGCCCGGCAATCGCTACAGGCCAGATTGGCCTGCGCCCTCGCGGCGCACGTATTAAACCGGTGCCGATCATCAGCGACCTCCTCGGGCCTTGCGCACCAATTAGCGTGGTGCGCGCGCGGCAATACAGCGCGACTGCAGGGCGGGGGGCTGCCGTCAGGGCCGGTCAGGTGGCAGCATAGCGACTGACCGGCCAGGTCAAAGGCTATACGCCAGACATGTCGTGAGCTATACCTCTACTGTCCTGGCCAGTATGGCGTATCCGGACACCCACCCCCTGGTACGCATAGCCTGGCACGCCGCGGGCAGTGGCGCCATCCGGCCCCGGCTGCGGGCCGGCCCGCGCCTGCCGCGGCCCAGGACTTACCGCGCTGCCAGCGAACCGCACCGACCGAATGGAGCACGGCAGTCACAGCACGGCAGTCGCAGCACGGCAGTCACAGCACGGTAGCACGGGCTGTCCGGCAGTCACAGCACGGAGGCCAGCCACTGCTGGACGCTGGCGATGTGCACGGTGGACCACGACCGGGCCACCTCCGGGTCGTGCGAGGCCAGCGCGTCCAGGATGGCGCGGTGCTCGGCCAGCGTCCGCTGGGTCGCGCCGGCCTGGGTGAGCGCGCGCCAGACCCGGGCCCGGGACGTCGGCCCGGACAGCGAGTCCAGCAGCGAGCAGAGCACGCTGTTCCCGGAGCAGGCCGAGATCCGGCGGTGGAATTCCAGGTCGTTGGCGACCAGGTCCGCCACCCCGGGATCCTCTCCCAGGCTGTCCAGCAGCCCGCGCAGCCCGTCGAGTTCTGCCGGGGTGATCCGCTCCGCCGCCATGGCGGTGGCCTCCGGCTCCAGGATCCGCCGCACCTGGAGGAACTCCAGCACGGTGCCGTCGCGGTGGAAGTCCACGATGAAGCTGAGCGCCTCGAGCAGCAGCGGTGGCTGCAGGCTGGTCACGTACGTGCCGTCGCCGCGCCGCACATCCAGGATGTTGACCAGGGACAGCGCCTTGACCGCCTCGCGCAGCGAACTGCGGGACAGGCCCAGCTCGGCGGCCAGGTCGGCTTCCCGGGGCAGCCGGTCCCCGGCGCGCAGCGTGCCCGAGACGATCATGGCCTTGATCTTCTCGATCGCCTCGTCTGTCAGCGCCACGGCTGCCCTCCGTACCTGAACCGCCCACTGCGCTGCCGCCCCAGGCCCTGGCTACCGACATCCGCGCACATCCGATGTTTAGCGAGAGTATCCCACGGTGCGGCCCAGGCCGGATGGTGGCAAGCTGGGGCGATGGTGCTGTTGTACCTGGTGTGCGGCATCCTGGCCGGGTTCGCCGCCTACCGCTTCGGGGCGGCCCGCGCCTCGATGCGCCAGCTGAATACACCGAAGAACGCGGTGGGCACGGCCCGGAAGACCGCGTGGCGGCACTCTGGCGTGGCCGTGCTCTTCATCGGTGGCGTGATCCTGCTGCTCTACGTCGCCGGAAAGCTCGGCGGCTCACTGCGGCCGCCCAGGACGCGGTCAGCTAGGAGACGAGCCGCCGGCCACTTGCCCACGTTGAACGTGGGATGCCAGAAGCCGAGCGGCCAGAACAAGATCGAGATGAAGTACTGCACCCAGCTGTGCAGCGCGGTCAGGTTGAGCGCCGCGTGCGGCAGGTGTGGGCGACGCGGTGTTCACGAAGACACCAATCAGGATGTAGACCACGATGACCAGGCCCTTGACGCTGAACAGGGCCTTCACATAATCCACCGCAGCTCACTTCCTCCCCGCGGACGCCTGGAACTGGGCTACGGCCGGTCTCCTCCATGATCCGGAAATCCCTTCCACCTGCTGGCAGGATAGTTCGCTGCTGGCCGTCTGCCACGGTGACACCCCGGACGGATGTCGGTGGTTGCTGATAGCAAGGGAGGCATGGCTGCCACCCCTGCTGACCAAGCCGCCCGCCCGGACGCGGCGGCCGAAGGCCTGCGCGACGAGGCCGAGCGCTGCCTGCGCGCGCTGGCCGGGGAGCAGGCCCGGCTGCGCGCGGACCAGTGGACGGCGATCGAGGCGCTGGCCGGCGGCCACCGCCGGGCGCTGGTCGTGCAGCGCACCGGCTGGGGCAAGTCCGCGGTCTACTTCGTGGCCACCGCGCTGCTGCGGGCCCGCGGCGCAGGGCCGGCCGTGATCGTCTCCCCGCTGCTCGCGCTGATGCGCAACCAGATCGACGCGGCCGCCCGGGCCGGCCTGCGCGCCCGCACGGTGAACTCGGCCAACGTCACCGAGTGGGACGAGATCTACGCGGAGATCGCTGCCGGGGCGGTCGATGTGCTGCTGGTCAGCCCGGAGCGGCTGAACAACCCGGGGTTCCGCGACCTCGTCCTGCCCAAGCTGGCCGCCACCGCCGGGCTGCTGGTGGTGGACGAGGCGCACTGCATCTCCGACTGGGGCCATGATTTCCGGCCGGACTACCGGCGGCTGCGTACCCTGCTGGCCGGGCTGCCGCCCGGCGTGCCGGTGCTGGCCACCACGGCCACCGCCAATGCCCGGGTCACCCGCGACGTGGCCGAGCAGCTGGCCAGCGGCGAGGGCGGCGAGGTGCTGGTGCTGCGCGGCCCGCTGGACCGGGACAGCCTGCGGCTGGCCGTGGTCCGGCTGCCCACCGCGCAGCAGCGGCTCGGCTGGCTGGACGGGCACCTGGCCGAGCTGCCCGGCTCCGGCATCATCTACGCGCTCACCGTGGCCGCGGCCCAGGAGACCGCGGCCTTCCTCCGTGACCGGGGCCACCAGGTGGCCCCGTACACCGGCCGGGACGAGCAGGCCCAGCGGCTCGACGCCGAGCAGGCGCTGCTCGCCGGGGAACTCAAGGCGCTGGTCGCGACCAGCGCCCTGGGCATGGGGTTCGACAAGCCGGACCTGGGCTTCGTGGTGCACCTGGGCGCCCCGCAGTCGCCGGTCGCGTACTACCAGCAGATCGGCCGGGCCGGCCGGGCCGTGCCGCGGGCCGAGGTGATCCTGCTGCCCGGGCCCGAGGACCGGGATATCTGGGCCTACTTCGCCTCGCTCGCCTTCCCGCCGGAGCCGGTCGTCCGGGCCACCCTGGCCGCGCTCGGCGCGGCGGACCGGCCGCTGTCCGCCAGCGCGCTGGAAACCCAGGTGGACCTCAGCCGGGCCCGGCTGGAGATGATGCTCAAGGTGCTCGACGTGGACGGCGCGGTGTGCCGGGTCAGCGGCGGCTGGACCGCGACCGGCCAGCCGTGGGCCTACGACGCGGACCGCTACGCACGGGTGGCCGCCGAGCGGCAGCGCGAGCAGCAGGCCATGCTCAGCTACCTGGGCACCAGCCAGTGCCGGATGGAGTTCCTCCGCCAGCAGCTGGACGACCCGGCGGCCGGGCCGTGCGGCCGGTGCGACAACTGCACCGGGCAGCCGTGGCCCGCCGAGGTGCCCGCCGCGGGCGCCGAGGCGGCGCAGGCCCGGCTGCTCCGTCCCGGGCTCGACGTCGCCCCGCGCCGGATGTGGCCGCCCGGCATGCCTGCCCTGGGCGTCGAGGTGTCCGGCAAGATCGCCCCGGAACTGGCCGCCGACACCGGCCGGGCGCTCGGCCGCCTGACCGGGCTTGGCTGGGGGGTACGGCTGCGCGCCGTGCTGGACGGTGACACACCAGCGGGCGTTGGGCAAAAGGAGGCTGATGAGGCGGTGCCGGAGGATCTGGTGGCCGCGCTGGTGCAGGTGCTCGCGGCGTGGGATTGGCCGCAGCGGCCGGCCGGCGTGGTCAGCCTGCCCAGCCGGAGCAGGCCGCGGCTGGTCGGCAGCCTGGCCGACGCGGATCGCCGGGATCGGGCGGCTGCCGCTGCTCGGCGCGCTCGGCTACGCGGGCCACGGGCCCGGGCCGCGGCAGTTCAACAGCCCGCAGCGGCTGCAGGCGGTGTGGCGTGAGCTGGTGCTGCCCGGCCCGGTCGGCGCGGCCGTGGCCGGCCTGGGCGGCCCGGTGCTGCTCATCGACGACCGGATCGAGACCGGGTGGACCATGACGGTCGGCGCCAAGCTGCTCCGCGAGGCAGGCGCCCCCGCCGTGCTGCCGCTCGCCCTGGCCGTCAGCGCTGGCTAACCACGGGGCGGGCTAACCACGGGGCGGGCTAACCACGGGGCTGGCTAACCACGGGGCTGGCGAACCACGGGGCTGGCTAACCACGGGGCTGGCGGCTGACCACGGGGCTGGGCCTGACCACGGGGCGGGCGACCGGGCTGGCGCCTCCGCCGGCAATTAAATGGCCGCACACTGTTGCCGATCTGGCCGGACGGGCGCAGATTAGGAGAGCTGGGCCGTGCTGTGGGGGCAGGCCCGGCACGGCCGGTCGCCGGGTGAGTGCGTCGCTGGATGCGGCACCGGCCGCCAGGTGGGGGAACGATAAGGGGGCAGCACCACCATGCGCCGACATCTCTGGAGAAACCGGCTGTCCGCAATCACGGCGGTGGTCGCGGGGGCGGTGACGGCACTGGCGCTGGGCGGCGCCATGCCAGCGGTATCGCGCTGCCCGGCACCCGCGGCCGGGGCGGTGAGAGTAGCGCCGCATGCTATCGGCGAACTCGACTGCAACGGGCTGAGCCCGATCCAGCATTCGGTGAAACAGGGGCTGCCGTGCCTCGACCCGCGCGGACCGGGGAACAGCCGGTTCGAGGAGAGCGGCCACTACATCGGGCACGACGAGCCGTCGGTCCGGTTCATTTCCAGCCAGCCCGGCTCCGGTAACAACATCACGTTCAACGAAAGGCTCCCGGTCGAGCCGGCCAAGCTGCCGACGGTGCGCCATCCCGGGAAGGACGTCACGCACTACGTTCGAGCTGAGCCTGGCGCCGTGGTTCTCCACCACGGTGTGCGACCCGAATTCCGCGCCGCTGCTGCCCTGCAAGGCCGAGTCGGACGCCAACGCGCCGCCGGCAGCTACCCGGGCGCGGGCGCGGCGTTCGTGGAGTTGCAGTTCTACCCGCCGGGCTTCGCGCCGTTCACCGACGCCATCAGCTGTGACAACAGCGCACTGGTGCTCGGCGCTGAACATCGACAGCCTGGAGTGCCAGGGCAACGGGTCGGGTGCGTGCAACGACGCAATGCACCGAGCCGGTCAACTTCGCTTTCGTGCAGACCAACGGCGTGCCACCGGGCCCGCCCAGCCCGCAGCTGAGCAACCTGAAAACGTTCCGCCCGAACCGGCACACGCTGCTGATGAACCCGGGGGACCGGATAACCGTCCAGATGTTCAACGCCAAGGTCCCGGGAGGTCATGCGCTCGAAGTCAAAGAGACCGACTGGTCTACCGGGCAGAGCGGCTTCATGATCGCATCGGGCGCGAACGGCTTCATGAACACCAGCCCGTTCAGCTGCGCGGGCCATCGGTTCAACTTCCAGCCGGAGTACAACACCGCCCGGTCGCAGAACATCATCCCGTGGGGCATCGGGCCCTACATGATCAACGACGAGTTCGAGATCGGCCACTTCGAGCCGTGCACGTCGGTCAGCGGCGCCGGCACCATCTCGCTGGGCAAGCACCACACCGACACGTACTACAAGCACTGCTCGGGGCCGTACGAGGCAGGCCGGGATACCGCGAAGGCGGGGCTGGAGCCGAATGACGCCCCGTGCTACAGGTTCGGCGACCGGCACACCGGCCTGGCCGCGCCGAACCTGGTCACCGGCTGCGCCGTGTACTTCGACGCGATCGGCGACCTGGACTACGACGGCACCCCGTACCGGGCGGACTGGCCGGACTCCGTCCAGCCGGGCCGGTACCCGTCCTCGTTCCTGCAACAGCAGCCGACCACGGTCGGCGGCCAGCGCTATCCCGCGATCCAGTTCGTCACCGACGCCAGCGCCACGGAGTTCAACACGAACTGCAACCTGAATACCGGATCGGGCTGCGTGCTGCCGCCCAAGGGCCCCGGGCACTTCTATCCGTACTGGACCCAGGCGATGGTCGGCGGCCAGTGCGTCTGGGAGTTCGGCAACATGCGCAACGGCAACACATTCGGCCGGGACGCCCAGTACGGCTCGGTCGGGCCGGGCACGATCGGCGCCTTCGTGAGCCCGGTGCGGCCCAACCCGAACTGCTGACCCGGCCTGCCCGGGCGGGCCGGCGGTCCCGGTACCGCCGGCCCGCCCGGCCCGGGCGGCCGCTCAGCCCGTCCGCCCGGCCCGCCGGCGCTCAGCCCGTCCGGCCGCTCAGCTGCGGACGGGCTCGGCCACCGGCTGCGGCGCGCCCTGCTCCCGGATGCCGTACCGCCGGTACACCCGGCCCAGCGGCCCGGGCGCCCACCAGTTGGCCCGGCCGAGCAGCCGCATGGTGGCCGGCACCAGCAGCACCCGGACGATGGTGGCGTCCACGATCAGCGCGACGATCATGCCCACGCCGAGCAGCTTGATGAACGTGATCCCGGACGCGGAGAACGCGCCCACCACGATGACCAGCATGCAGCGCCAGGCTGGTGATCAGGCCGCCGGTGCGCTGCAGCCCGCTGGCGATGGCCGCCGTGTTGTCGCCGGTGACGTCGTACCGCTCGCGGATCCGGGACAGCAGGAACACCTCGTAGTCCATGGACAGGCCGAACACGATGGCCAGCAGCAGGATCGGCATGGCCGGGTCGATGGTGCCGGTCGGGGTGAACCGGAGCAGCCCGGACAGGTGCCCTTCCTGGAAGATCCACACGATGACCCCGAACGTGGCGGACAGCGACAGCGCGTTCATGCCGATGGCCTTGACCGGCAGCACCACCGAGCCGAAGGCCAGGAACAGCAGCACGAACGTGGCCAGGCAGATGACCAGCGCCATCCACGGCAGGGTGTGCCCCAGGCTGGCCAGCTCGTCCACCAGCTGCGCAGTCACGCCGCCCACGTAGACGTGACTGCCAGCCGGGGCCGGGACGGCGCGCACCGCCGTGACCAGCTGCCGCGCCGTTACCGAGGAAGGATCAGCTGCATAACGCAAATCGATGCGGACGGCCGGCCCGCGCATCCCGGTGACCTGGGCCGCCGAGACACCCGGGCACGCGCTCGAGGCGCTGCAGGTAGGAAGCGAGCGCGGCCTGCTGGGCCGGGGCCGTGGCCGGGCCGTCCAGCTTCGTGATCACCTCGATCGGGCTGGCCGGGTTGCCGGGGAAGTCCTTGTTCAGCGCCTCGGTCACCACCCGGGCCGGCGCGCCCGCGGGCAGCGCCCGGGCGTCGGTGCCACCCCAGGTGATGTGCCGGAACGGCGCGGCCAGCGCGAGCAGCGCGACGACGATCACCACGGCGTAGACGGCGGGCCGCCGCATCACGCTGCGGGCCAGCCGGTACCAGGCGCCGCTCTGCTCATCCCGGGGCGGCCGGGCCGCGGCGCGGCGCACCCGCAGCGCGTTCACCCGGGGGCCGAGCACGGCCAGCAGCGCGGGCATGACGGTGAGCGCGGCCAGCATGTCCACCACGACGGTGGCCACGCCGCCGTAGCCCATCGAGCGCAGGAACGTCTCCGGGAACAGCATCAGCCCGGCCAGCGCCACGGCCACGGTGACCCCGGACACCGCGACGGTGCGGCCCGCGGTGGCCACCGTGCGGGCCACCGCGTCCTCCGTGCGTGGGCTGCCGGTGCAGTTCCTCGCGGAACCGGCTGACCATGAACAGGCCGTAGTCGATGGCCAGGCCCAGGCCCAGGATCGTGGTGATGTTGATCGAGTAGATGGACACCCCGGTGACCAGGGTGAGCAGCCGCAGCGCGGCGAACGAGCCGAGGATGCCGATGCCGCCGATAGCCAGCGGCAGGCTGGCCGCGGCCAGGCTGCCGAAGATGACCAGCAGCAGGACGAGCAGCACCGGCAGGGAGATGGCCTCGGCCCGGCCGATGTCCGCCTTGACCTCCTTGTTGATCGCCGAGTAGGTCGGCACCTGCCCGCCGACCTGGCTGGTCAGCCCGGGGGCGGCCAGCTTGCCCTGGATCTCGGCGTAGGTGTCCAGCCGGGCCGAGTCGGATCCGCCAGCCAGCTGCAGAGCTACATATGTAGCGTGGCCGTTGTCGCCGACGAACTGCGGCGACCCGGTGGACCAGTAGCTGGCGGCGGTCGGTACCTCGGGTCTGGGCAGCGCGGCCAGGGTCCGGGTGACCGCGTTGCGGAACGCGGCGTCGTGCACGGTCAGCGTGCGGCTGGTGTAGAGCACCACCACGTCGGCCGTGTTCCGGCCGAACGTCCGCGCGGCCAGGTCGCTCTCCCGCTGGCTCTGGCTGCCCGGGGCGGTGAAGCCGCCGCCGGACTGGAGCGCACCGAACACGCCGGTCCCCCACACGGCCGCGGCCACCACCACCAGGCCAGCCAGCGCCAGGACCAGCCGCCGCCGCGCGTACACCAGACGTCCCCAAGACTCGAACATCGGGTCCTCCACCGCCTACACTGCTATCAGGAATCACATCCGTGAACACCGTAAACTGCTAACGCCGTAAACCTTGCATATGGGGTTTACTAGTGTCAAGGCTGTTTACCCGATGGCAACCCGCATCACAGCGGGCTCTCAGCTGGGCCGCTGGGCCATGAGACCCGATCAGGAGGCGCACCCCGTGCCGGAGACGCTGAGCCGACGTGATCGCGTCCGCGCCGAGACCACGGTGGAGATCAAGCAGACGGCGCGGAAGATCCTGGTCGAGCAGGGGCACGAGGCGGTCACCCTGCGCGCCATCGCCCGGGACATGGGCATGACCGCCCCGGCGCTGTACCGCTACTTCGGCAGCCACGAGGACCTGCTGCAGAACGTGTGCGGGGACATCTTCGGCGAGCTGGCCGACGAGATCGAAGCCGCCATCCACGCGGCCGGCGCGGCAGCGGGCGGCGACATGACCGCCAAGGTGGCCGCCGCATGCCGCGCGTTCCGGCGCTGGGCGCTGAACCACCGGCCGGAGTTCGCCCTGCTGTTCGGCACGCCGCTGCCCGGCGTGAACGTGGAGAACGACGACTTCGCCGAGGAGTGCGCCCGCCGGTTCGCGGGCACGTTCTTCACCCTGTTCGTCGAGCTGTGGCAGCGGCGGCCGTTCCCGGTGCCTGCGCCGGAGAAGATCGATCCGGGCCTGCGCGACCAGCTGGCCCGCTACCAGGACGGGCTCGGCACCGATCTGCCGCTGGGCGCGCTGCTCGCGTTCCTGCGCTGCTGGGTCCGGCTGTACGGGATCGTGAGCATGGAGGTGTTCGGCCACCTGCACTTCGCGCTGGACGATGCCGAGCCGATGTTCGAGATCACCATGGCCGAGATGGCCCGGATGCTCAACCTGCCGTACCCAGCGGCAAGCTGACGGCCGGACCGCGGAGCGGGCGTGGCCCGGGCCCGGCCGGGCTCGGGAGGCCCCGGTCGCGGTCAGGGCTCAGCGGACCGCGGTCAGCTGTGGCCGGCGATGGCGTGCGGCACGTACAGCTCCTCGAGGCGGTACATCTCGTCCGCGCTCAGCTCCAGCTGCTCGGCGGCCAGCGCGTCCTGGATGTGCGCCACCTTGGTGGCGCCCACGATGGGCGCGGTCACCCCGGGCCGGTGCAGCAGCCAGGCCAGCGCCGACCTGGGCGGGCGGCACCCCCCGGTCCGCCGCGATCTCGGCCGCGCGGTCCGCGACGTCGTAGTCCTCGACCATCGAATACAGAGCATCGCCGAACGCATCGCTGTTCGCCCGGGTGGTGTGCTTGCCGCCGTCCCGGGTCCGGGTTGCCGGCCAGCAGGCCGCGGGCCAGCGGGCTCCACGGGATCACACCGACGCCCTGGTCGATGCACTGCGGGATCATCTCCCGCTCTTCCTCGCGGTAGACCAGGTTGTAGTAGTCCTGCATGGACACGAACCGGGTCCAGCCGTGCGCGTCCGGCGGTGTACTGCGCCTTGGCGAACTGCCAGGCGAACATGCTGCTGGCGCCGATGTACCGGGCCTTGCCCGCCTTGACCACGTCGTGCAGCGCGGCCATCGTCTCCTCGATCGGCGTGGTCGGGTCCCAGCGGTGGATCTGGTACAGGTCCACGTAGTCCATGTCCAGCCGGGCCAGTGAGGCGTCGATCGACGCCATGATGTGCTTGCGGGACAGGCCGCGGCCGTTCTCGCCCGGCATGGTGGGGCCGTGCACCTTGGTCGCCACCACGACTTCCTCGCGGGTGAAGATCTTGCCGAGCAGCCGCCCGGTGGCGGTTTCGCTGGCCCCCGCGGAGTACACATCCGCGGTGTCGTAGAAGTTGACCCCGCCCTCCGCCGCCGCCCGGACGATCGGCTCGGCCGCGTCCTCGTCCAGTACCCAGGCCCGCTCGCTGTTGTTGCCGTAGCTCATCATGCCGAGGCAGATCCGCGAGACGCGCAGCCCGGTCGCGCCGAGATTGACGTATTTCATGAGACCCCTCACGCAGTCGGATGTTTCTACCCTATCGAGCTGTAGGGAATACGGTCATCCGCCGGCCGGCTACGCAGCCTGGCCGCCCGCGTTCCCAGCCTGGCCGGACCGGCGCAGCAGCGGCCGGCTGACCAGGGCCACCACGGCGGCCAGCACGGCCGCGAAGGCCGACACCGCGGTGCGCGTGGAGAGCAGCTCGGTGGCCACCCCGAGCGCCACCACGGGCACGGCCAGCCCGAGGTAGGCGGCCAGGAACAGGCCGGCCAGCGTCTCGCCGCGAGCCGCGGGCGGGGCGATGCCGAGCACGGCGGACACGCTGCCCTTGAACAGCGCACCGGTACCACTGCCCGCGAGCACCCCGCCGGCCAGCAGCAGAGCCAGGCTGGTCGCCCAGACCGCGACGGTGACCAGGGCCAGGCCGAGCAGCAGCAGGCCCATCCCGACGGCCAGCTGGCGGCGCAGCGCGGCCCGGCCCAGCACGAGCTGGGCGACCGCCGCCGCGCCGAACACCGCGAACGTGGCCACCCCGGCCAGCGCGTGCGACGGGTCATCCAAGGTGCCCGCGATGAAGCTCGGCGCCAGCGAGTTGAACAGCCCGAGCAGGGCGAACCCGGCGGCTGCCGCGGCGCCCGCCGCGAAGAACAGCGGCCGCTGGTCAGCCGGGACCGATACCCGCTGCGGGCGGTACGCGGGCCGGGGCAGCGGCCGGGTTACCGTCTCCGGGACCAGGGCCAGCCCGGCCAGCCCAGCCAGCATGAGGCCCTCGAAGACCAGATAGGGCACCTGCAGCGGGTCCGCCACGTACTGGGCGAGGAATCCGGCCACCAGCGGCCCGAAGCCGAGCCCGCCCAGGTTGGCCGCGGTCGCGGTGATCTCGGCCCGGCGCCGGGCCAGCCCGCCGTGGCCGGCCGCGTCCAGCTCGCTCAGGTATGCGGTAGCCGTGGCGGTCAGCATGCCGATGCTCACGCCGGAGATCACCCGGGCGATGAGCAGGCCAGGCACGGTGGGCCAGGTCAGGAACACCACCCCGGACACCAGGTTGACCGCCACCGCGATGGCCGCCATCCGGCGCCGCCCCAGCCAGTCGGACAGGTGCCCGGCCAGGAACAGGCTGGCCATCACGCCCGCCGCGTACGCCGCGAAGATCACCGTGACCATCAGCGGGCCGAACCCGTCGCGCGCCGCGTACAGCACGTACAGCGGGGCGGGCACCGCGGAGAACGCCATCGTCATCAGGAAAACGAATCCGACCAGCCAGAACCCGGCCCGGTGCCCGGCACCGCGGTGACCAGGGCGGCCAGGTCGGCCCAGGCGGCCCGGGCGCCCCGGGCGGCCGGGGGCGGCATCGCGCAGGCTGGCCGGGCGAGTCAGCGCCCGTACTGCCGTCATGTCAAAGCTCCTTCGATGTCTATCCACATCCAGCTTCGGCACGATCGGTGATCGAAGCAAACGACAACTATTGCTTACCAGCATCTCGGTACAAGATAAGAAGGCGAACCTCCCCGGCGGGATCTCCACGTCCAGTCCGGGTCCGGTTAGCCTCAACTCGGGGCCGCAATAACTCCCGGCCCAGCTCAGCGGTGGCAGGTGATGATGGTCTCGACGGACGGCCGGAAGTCCGGTTCCCAGATCGATGCAGGTCAACTGCCGTCGCTGGAGAGCCTGCGGAAATTCGTGGTGGTGGCCGAGGAACTGTCCTTCACCAAGGCCGCGCGCCGGCTGCATGTGGTGCAGTCCGGCGTGTCCAGCGCCATCCAGGGCCTGGAGCGTGAGCTGGGCGCGGTGCTGTTCGACCGGGACCGGCACCGGGTGGCGCTGACCGACGCGGGCCAGGCGCTGCTGCCCGAGGCCCGGGCCACGCTGGCCGCTGCGCAGGCCGCCCAGGACGCGGTGGCGCAGGCCCGGGCCGGGCTCCGTGGCACGCTCATCGTGGGCACGCTGACCTCCACCGGCCGCGTTCGACCTGCCGGAACTGCTGGGCCGGTTTCATGACTCGCATCCGCGCGTGGCCGTGCACCTGCGGCAGTCCGCCGCGGGCTCGGCCGGCCTGGCCCGCCAGGTCATCGCGGGCGAACTCGACCTGGCCCTGGTCGGCCTGCCCGGTCAGCCGCAGGCCGGGCTGCGGCTGCATCCGCTGAGCGAAGAGCCGCTGGTGCTGCTCTGCGCGGACCGGCATCCGCTGGCCGGGGCACCGGCGGTACGGCTGGACGAGCTGGCCGATGAGACGTTCGTGGACTTCCCGCCGGGATGGGGCAACCGCACCGTGTCGGACCGCGCGTTCGCCGCGGCGGGTCTGGATCGCCAGGTGCCGTTCGAAGTGGCCGACTACGCCTCGGCCGCGGCCCTGGTCCGGTACGGCCTGGGCGTGGCGTTCATGCCGGTCTCGGCCGCCCGGGGATTCCCCGGCGTGCACCTCGTCGGGCTGGCCAGCCCGCGGCTGACCTGGCGGCTGTCGGTGGCCACCCCGACCGCCCGGCGGCTGTCCGCCGCCGCCCGCGCCTTCCTGGCCGAGCTGACCCCGCCGCGGACAGCTGACCAGCCCGGCAACCCGGGCTAGCGGACCGCATGGCCCGCGCCGCGGGCCCAGCGCACTTTGCACGCGAAACGTGCGCCCTGGCGGGGGATTTCACCGGTTTTGTCCGCACGGGATGCGTGCTAAGTGGGGCTGCACCCCGGCGCGATACACGGAACCGTTCCACCGCTCGAACAAAATTGCACACCTCTAGACAAAAGCGAACACGGGTGTTAGCTGTGAAGTCGTCAGATCTTGGGCGGTGGGTGAGGCAGGGGATGCAACCGATGAAGAATCCACACGATCATTCGGCTCCGCAGGGCGCGACCGGGGGCGGCGGCTCCGGCAGCGCTGCGGCCGGGCGCAGCAGGCCAACGATCTCCCGGCGCGCGGTGCTGTCCGGGACCGCACTCGCCGCGGCCGCTGGCCTGGCCGCCCGGCCGGGCTTAGCGCGCGCGGCGACTGCTCAGCTGCCCGTCCGGTCCGGCGCTGGCCTGGGCGCCGGCCCGGCGGCGCATACGATCACGTTCGATCCGTACTCGCTGCTGGTCGACGGCAGCCGGCTGTTCGTCTGGTCCGGGGAGTTTCACCCGTTCCGGTTGCCCAGCCCCTCGCTGTGGCTGGACATCCTGCAGAAGATGAAGGCCAGCGGCTACAACGCGGTGTGCATGTACTTCAACTGGAGCTACCACTCCGCCGCGCCGGGCAGCTACGACTTCACCGGCGTCCGGGACATGGACCTGGTCATGCGGATGGCCGCGGACACCGGGATCTACGTGCTGGCCCGGCCCGGCCCGTACATCAACGGCGAGCTGAACGCCGGCGGGTTCCCCGGCTGGCTGACCCGCACCGCGGCCGTGGCCCGCACCGATGACCCGGTGTACCTGGGCTACGTGGACGAGTGGCTGACCGCGATCGACGGCATCCTGGCCCGGCACCAGCTCACCGACGGTGGCGGCACGCTGCTGCTGTACCAGATCGAGAACGAGTACGCATCCTACGTAGGCAGCCCGACCGGCATCAACTACATGGCGCACCTGTACGCCAAGGTCCGTGCGGACGGCATCACGGTGCCGATCTACCACAACGACAAGGGCCGCAACGGCTACTGGGTGCCGGGCAGCTTCCCCATGCCGGACAGCAACTACCTGTACGCGTTCGACGGCTACCCGTCGGCCAGCGGTGCGCCGCCGGACTGGGGTTACTACGGCCCGGGCGGGGCCAAGGGCGGCGCCAGCGCGAGCCCGAACACGCCCGGCTTCGAGGCCGAGTTCGGCGGCGGCTACTTCGACCCGTGGGGCGGCGCGCCATGGCAGGGTCAGGGCTACGGCTACGAGCGTGCCTTCGACGGCCCGGCCTACGAGCGCCAGTTCTACCTGACCAACGTGGCCAACGGGATCAAGCTGCAGAACGTGTACATGACCTTCGGCGGCACGTCCTGGGGCTGGCTGCCCGCGCCGGTCGTGTACACCTCATACGACTACGGCGCGGCGATCAGCGAGCCGCGCCAGCTCACCGCGAAGATCCCGGCCATGAAGGAGCTGGGGTACTTCCTCCAGGCGGTGCCGGACATCACCAAGCTGGACACGGCCAGCCCGGTCAGCGCGTCGAACTCGCTGGTCAAGACGTACCACCTGGCCAACCCGGACACGGCCACGAACTTCTTCTTCGTGCGCAACGACCACACCGCCGACCTGACCTTCACCCTGCCGGTGAGCACCGCGGACGGCTCCTACACCGTGCCGCAGGCCGGCACCTTGCAGCTCAACGGCAAGGACATGAAGGTGATCGTGGCCGGGTACCAGCTGGACTCAGCCCATCTGGTGTACTCCACGTCGCACCTGATGACGCACGCCGCCGATCGGCAGCCAGGACGTCGCGCTGCTGGCCAGCCGGCCCGGGGATGACGGCGAGACCGTGCTGCGCTACCCGGCCGGCGCGTCCGGGCCGGCCGTCCGCGTGCTGGCCGGGACCGGCGTGACCAGTTCCTGGGACGCCAGCACCGGGGACCTGCTGCTCGACTACCCGCACCAGGGGGTCACCAGGATCGAGGTCACCCCGGCCGGCCGTGGCCGGCCGCTGCTCCTGCTGGCCGTGGACGACACCGCGGCCGGCACGTTCTGGCGGCTGGACACCGCGGCCGGCCCGGTGCTGGTCAGCGGGCCGGCCCTGGTCCGCACCGCGACTGTGCGGGGCGCCGTGCTGGAACTGACCGGGGACACCGCGGCGGCCACGCCGCTGGAGGTGTGGGCGCCCCGGCCGATCGGCGCGGTGTGGTGGAACGGCCGGCCGGTCCCGCTGACCCGGACCGGCTCGGGCAGCCTGGCCAGCCGTAACCCGCTCAACGGGCCGCCGGCGGTCGAGTTGCCCGCGCTGACCGGGTGGAAGTACGCGGCGGAGAACCCGGAAGCCGACCCGGGCTTCGACGACAGCGGCTGGGCCCTGGCTGACAAGACCACCTCGGCCAGCGCCACCCCGGTGCCGGCCGGGCAGCCGGTGCTGTTCGTGGACGACTACGGCTTCCACTACGGCGACGTGTGGTACCGCGGCTCGTGGTCCGGCACGGCCGGGGCCACCTCGGTCAGCCTGAGCTACCAGACCGGCCAGGTCGGCATGTTGCTCGCCTGGCTGGACGGGCAGTTCCTCGGCGCCGGGGAGATCCCGGTGCCGACGTCCAGCCAGTCCACCACGCAAGGCTGGACGGCGACCGTGCCGCTGCCCATCCCGGCCGCCGGGCAGGACGACGGCCCGCATCTGCTGGCCGTGCTGGCGCGGTCCATGTCGCACCAGGAGGACGGCGGCGCCAACCAGGCCTTCAAGCAGGCCCTCGGCCTCACCGCAGTCACCTTCACCGGCGCGTCACCGCAGGTCACCTGGCGTATCCAGGGTGCCCTCGGCGGCGAGAACCCGCCGGACCGGGCCCGCGGCCCGCTCAACAACGGCGGCCTGTACGGCGAGCGCTCCGGCTGGTACCTGCCCGGCTTCGACGACGGCAGCTGGACGGACATCACGCTGCCTAACGCCGATACCCGGCCGGGCGTGTCCTGGTACCGGAGCAGGTTCCGGCTGGACGTGCCACCTGGGCTGGATGCCTCGCTCGGCCTGACCATCACCGACACGCCGTCCAAGTCCTACCGGGCGCAGATCTTCCTCAACGGCTGGAACGTGGGGCAGTACATCAACAACGTCGGCCCGCAGAGCACGTTCGTGCTGCCCGCCGGGCTGCTCCAGCCGCGCGGGGAGAACACGCTGGCCGTCGCCGTGCTGGCGGACGGCAGCACCACCGGTGGCCTGGGCAGCGTGACCCTGGCCAACCTGGGCACGGTGGCCGGCGGGGTCCCGGTCCGCCCGGTGCTGGCCCCGGACCGTTGAGCCGGCCCCTGACCCCAGCGGTGGGTGCCGCTGAGGCGCAGCCCCGGAGTACGCATCCACCCTCCCTCTAGTACGCCGACTGATATATTGGTCGCCGTACTAGAGGGAGGCCAGATGCCAGCGGGTAAGCGGAGGCAGGATGACCTGGGCGGCCAGGACGTGCTGCGCCGGGCCGGGGACGCGTCGGTGCTGATCCTGACCAGCCTGGCCGATGGCCCCAAGCACGGGTACGCGCTGATCCAGGACATCAATGGGTTCGCCGGGCTGCAACTCGGCCCGGGCACGCTGTACGGCGCGCTGGACCGGCTGGAGCGGCTCGGCCTGGTCGAGGCGCTGCCCACCGACGAGCGGCGGCATCCGTACCAGATCACCGTGGCCGGGGCGGCGGCGCTGCGCGCGCACCTCGACTCACTCGAACGGGTCAGCGCGGTGGGCCGGCTCCGGCTGCGGCTGGGCGGGATCTGATGCCGGGGCTACCGCCGGACGGCCTGGTCGGCCTCGCGCTGCGCTGCTACCCGCGGCGGTGGCGGCGGCGGCACGGCGCCGAAGCTGCCGAACTGGCCGCGCTGCTGATCAGGGACGGCGTACCCGCCCGCTCCATCGCGTGCAGCTATCTGTGCGGCGCGGCCCGCGCGTGGCTGACGCCGCAGCCGGGACACCGGCTGGCCGCGGCGGCGGTCGCGGTGCTGGTCGTGGCGGGCTCGCTCGGCGTCCCGCTCGGGCTGCTGTCCGCGTCGGCCCCGGCCAGCGCGGCCAGCGCCGCCCGGGCACACCCCGCCAGCCCAGGCGCATGGCCACGCTGCGCCGGCGCGGCCCAGCCTGCGCCCGGCCCGGCACCTGCTCCCCGCCCGGCACCTGCTCCCGGCCCTGCACCTGCACCCGCACCTGGCTCTGCACCCGCGCCCGGCCGGGCGCCGGGCGGATGGTCATGGCGAGCACTGCTGACCGGGCCGGGCCAGACTGGGCCCGAGGGGAAGGTGCCGCGCGGACGCCAGCCGGTGACGGCCGACGGCGCCCGGCGCCGCCCGGGCCCTGGCCGAGGGGGCTATCGCCCTGGTCGTGGCCGTGCTACTGGCCCTGGGCGTCCGGACGTTCGTGATCCAGACTTTCTGGATCCCCAGCACGTCCATGGTGCCGACGCTGCGGCCGTATGACCGGATCCTGGTGCTGAAGGCGTTCTTCAACTGGCATGACCTGCGCCAGGGCGACATCGTGGTGTTCTCCCGGCCACCGCGCGACCAGTGCGGCGCGGATGGGGACCTGGTCAAGCGGGTCATCGCGCTGCCCGGGCAGACCATCTACTCGGCCGGCAACACGGTGTACGTGAACGGGCGGCCGCTGGCCGAGCCCTACCTGCCCCGCATCGACCCGCTCGGCCCGCCGATACCAGACGCCACCCGGCAGCACCCGTTCCGCGTCCCGGCCGGCGAGTTCTACATGATGGGTGACAACCGGCAGGTCTCCTGCGACAGCCGCTACTGGGGCCCGATCAAGGGCAGCAGCATCGTCGGCCGGGTGGTGCTGCTCTTGTGGCGCGACGGCCACCCCGACCTGCACGCGCTTCTGATAACCGACATATGTAGCCTACATATGTCGGTTGGCCGCGGCAGTCAGGCCACGTACGGCGGGGTGCCGGAATCGTTGGTCATCGGGCGGCCGGCCGCGGCCCAGCCCTGCATCCCGTCGCTCACGTTCAGCGCGTCCCAGCCCGCCCCGGCCAGCGCGTGCGCCGCCCGGTTGGACCGGCCACCGCTCCGGCAGATCAGGTAGACCGGCCCGTCCTGCGGGATCTCCGTGTACCGGGCGCCGAGCTCACCCAGCGGGATGTGGGTCGCCCCGGGCGCGTGCCCGGCGGCCCACTCCTCAGGTTCCCGGACATCCACCAGCCGCGCCTCTGGCGGCACCTGGGCCGCGGGTACCTGGCCCGGCTCGCTGCGGTCCGCCGCGCCTGGGTCCGCGGTCATGCTGTGCTCCGGTTCATTGCTGGCACCCTCCCCGCTCTCCTGCTGCCAATCAACTCATTGTGGCGTGCCGGACACGCTTATGTACGTTATTCCTGTCCCATCTGAATTCCTGCCCCATCTGATCATTCGGGCACTTGCTCGTCTAGACCCTGCTCGTCCAGGCCCAGGGGCGCGTCCTGGCCGGCCAGCCGCTGGTAGGCCAGCCCGAGCAGGGTGGCCAGGTCAGTGCCGCGGATCTGCACGTCAGGTGGCTTGGCCGAGCGGAGCAGCAGGTCGGGCGGTACCGGCGGGGTGGCCTGGGCGGCACGGAGCCGGGCCCGGCTCACCCCCGGCGACCAGAATCGGTCCAGGCACTGCGCCAGCGGTGCGGCCGCCGGGGCCGCCTGCGCCGCGGCGGAGCCGGGCCGCGGCGGCGCGCCGCCGGGCCCGTCCCGGCCCGCGGCCGGCCCGCGCAGCGCGGCCAGCAGGTCCGCCCGGTCCCGGCCCCGCCAGGCCAGCATGCCGAACGGGTCGTCGTCGAACCGCTCGGCCAGCACGTAGCAGACCGCGGCCAGGTGCTTGCACGGCACGCCCCAGTCCGGGCAGGAGCAGAACAGGTCGAGGTCCCGGGCCGACCGGGGGAACAGCGGGGTGCCGCAGTCGGCGAACACCTGCTCGATCTCGTGCGGCATCTCCCCGGCCAGCAGCTTGGCCCGGAACAGCGCCTGCCCGCGCAGCGCCTCGATGACCCGCCGCCACTGCGCGCTGGTCAGCGGCAGCACCCCGATCCGCGCCTGGTAGGGCATCGGCCGGGAGCCCTGCACCCGGGCCCGCACCACGCCGTGCCCCAGCTCGAACTCCAGCACCTGGCCACGCCGGGCGTAGTGGCGGCCCCGGGCCAGCCGTCCGCTCATCCCGAACGACTCCAGCACTTCGACGAACCGCCGCGACCACCACTGCTCGCCGATGGCGCCCCGCTTGCTGCGTGCCTTGATGCCGCCCTCGACCTCGATCGGCGGCCCCGCCTCGTGCCACCAGTCAGTGCTGGCTTGAGCCTCCGGGGCGCTCTTGGCCGCCTCCTTCCCTCGTCGCCCGGTCGCTCGTTCCTCGCTCCCCCGCTCCTCAGTCCAGTCGGCGGCGCGCCCCTTCGGCTCGGGAGTCCAGTCGGCGGCGCCCCCCTTGGCGCGCTCATTCGGACACCGCCTCGGGCGACAGGGCCAGCACATCGCGCAGGTCGGCCGTGGACAGCTCGGTGAGCCAGCTTTCCCCGGTGCCGACGATCCGCTCGGCCAGCGCCTTCTTCTCCTCGATCATCGAGTCGATGCGCTCCTCCAGGGTGCCCACGCAGACGAACTTCCGCACCTGCACATCTTTCCGTTGCCCGATGCGGAACGCCCGGTCCGTGGCCTGGTCCTCGACCGCCGGGTTCCACCACCGGTCGAAATGGATCACGTGATTCGCCCCGGTCAGATTCAGCCCGGTGCCGCCCGCTTTGAGCGAGAGCAGGAACACGGCGGGCTCGGTGAGCGACTGGAAGCTGGCCACCATCGCGTCCCGGGCCTTCTTGGCCGTGCCGCCGTGCAGGTACAGCACCGGGCAGCCGAGCCGGGCGGTCAGGTACGGCTGCAGCACCCGGCCGAACTCCGCGTACTGGGTGAAGCAGAGCGCCTTGTCCCCGGCGGCGACGATCTCGTCGCAGATCTCCTCCAGCCGGGCCAGCTTGCCGGACCGGCCGGGCAGCCGCGAGCCGTCGCCGAGCAGGTGCGCCGGATGGTTGCAGACCTGCTTGAGCTTGGCCATCGTGGCCAGCACCAGGCCGCGCCGCTCGATGTCCTGCTCGGCCGACTCGATCCGGGCCAGCATGTCGGCCACGGTGGCCTGGTACAGCGACGCCTGCTCGGGGGTGAGGTTGCACCACACCTTCATCTCGATCTTGTCCGGCAGGTCGGAGATGATCGACCGGTCGGTCTTCACCCGGCGCAGGATGAACGGGCCGGTCAGCCGCTTCAGCCGGTCGGCCGCGTCCTCGTCGCCGTGCCGTTCCACCGGGACCGCGAAGCTGCTGCGGAACTTCTCCGCCGGGCCGAGCAGCCCCGGGCTGGTGAATTCCATGATCGACCACAGCTCGCCAAGCCGGTTCTCCACCGGCGTGCCGGTCAGCGCGATCCGGGACGCGGCGGGCAGGCTGCGCACCGCGCGGGCCTGCCGGGTGCCCGCGTTCTTGATGTTCTGCGCCTCGTCGCAGACCACCCGCTGCCAGCCGATCCGCGGCCAGCTCGTCCCGGTCCCGGGCCGCGATGGCGTAGGTGGTGATGACCAGGTCAGCTGCACTCAGCGCGTCGCGCAGCTCATCCCCGGACAGCCGGTCCGACCCATGGTGCACATGCACCACCAGATCCGGCGTGAACCGCTCCGCCTCCTTCTGCCAGTTGCCGACGAGCGACATCGGGGACACCAGCAAGGTCGGGCCGCTCCTTTTACCCGGTTTCCTTCTCATATATGAGCAAAGATAGGGTTTGGGGTGATTTACCCATTCCCATATCGTCCGCGAGGATTCCGCCCAACCCGAGGCTACTGAGGAAGGACAGCCAGGCTAGGCCGCGCTCCTGGTAGGGCCGCAGCTTGCCGTGGAATGAGGCAGGCGTGGCCAATGCGGTCAGGCTCTGCTCGGTCTGGCCGGAGAGCAGGTCGCCGAGCCAGCCGTCAGCGTCGACGGTGGTGACCGGGAGGTCCTCGTCGGGGCCGCGCAAGCCCGCCAGCAGGACGTCGCCAGCGGGCATCTCACCTGAGCGGTCGCTGTCCAGGAACTTCAGTGCGGCCTTCAGGTTCCGCTCGTCCAGTTCCACCCACTGGCCGCGGATCCGGACCAGCGGGATCTTCAGCCGGGCCAGTTCGGCCAGCTCACCCGGGTCCAGGGTGGCATCGCCGACAGCCAGGTCGTAACGGAACTGGACCAGGTCGTGCAGGCCGAACCCGGCCCCGCTGCCTGCGCCGTTCGCGCCGGTGCTGGCGCCGTTCCGGGTGCGTGAGGTGAGTTTCAGGCCGAGCCGGGCCTTGCGGGCCCAGTCCGGCAGCAGCACGCCGAAGCCGGCCCCGGCCAGCATCGGGCCGGTCTCCGTCAGGAAGCGGAACGCCCCGGCGGTGTCCAGTTCGACGTCGGCCGGTGCGGGTGCGCGCAGCGCGGTGTCCAGCTCGTCGAACAGCCGGGCGGCCGAGCCCAGCCCGGCCAGCAGTTCCTCATCCGGGTGCACGATGCCGCCTGGCGACCAGCCGCCGGTGCCCGCCCAGACGTCGTCGGCGGGCAGCATCAGGCTGGGATCCTCGGTGGACTGCAAGGCGAACTCAACCCGCCACGGCGAGCCCGGCCGGGTCCTGCGCATCCGCCGGGTCAGCCGCCACAGCGGGCTCGGCCGATGGCTCGACCAGGCGGAAGCAGGTGCGTACCGGGCCGGCCGGCGCCTGGGCCGCGGCCCGCCAGTCATCGAGGGCAGCGGCCAGTGCGGCGGCCGTCTCGTCCTCTGCGGCGTCCACCAGCACGTGCGGGTCCGGGCTGGCCAGCGCGGCCGCCCAGCGTTCGGCCACCGGGACGTGCGCCGGGCGGCGGCCGCGGCGTGCCGGGAGCAGCGTCCAGCCGGGCGGTCCGGCGGCCAGCCGGGCCCGGGCCGCCGCGTCGGCCAGGGCGGCCAGCGCGGCGGCCAGGATCGGGGCGGGCGGCTCACCGCCTGGTTCGGCGGCCCGGCACAGCGGCGGCATGGCATCGGCGAACTCCGCCGCCCGCCGCGCGTCATGCCCGGTCAGCACCGGATACCAGCGGGCCGCCCAGGCGGCAGCCGACCGGGCCGTGTCGTCGGCCGGCGGGACCAGGGCGGGCAGCACCCGGCCCCGGGCGGCCAGGTCATCCGCGAACCAGGCCACCGCGGCCCAGTACGCCACCGACCCGCCAGCCGCTAGCTCACCGGCGCCGCCCAGCTCACCGGCCGCGGCCAGCCGGTCCAGCGCGGCGAGCACGCCTAGTGCGGCAGGCGGCTCGATGGCCAGCGCCGGAACCCGCCAGCAGCCGAGGGCCGGCCAGCGCGCCCGGCTGGTGCCGTCCGCTTCGGCGGCCGGCCTGATCAGCTCGGGCGCGGGCTGCGGGCCGTCCGGGGCGGACGGCAGCCAGCAGGGCAATTCGTCCGCGGGCGCCTGCCGGGCCGCCTCGCCCGCGGCGTCGCCCAGGCTGGCTAGCGCCCCGGCGATGGTCTCGGGGTCGGCGGCGAACGGGTGTGGCCGGGGCGCCCGGGACCGCCGCCCGCCCGGCACCCCATCCAGCGACTCGGGGGTACGCGCGGGCAGCCGCGCGTCCTCCGCCCACAGGCAGAGCGCGCCGCGCGCCCAGACCCCGTGGATGACCAGCATGTTCTGCGCTCCTCGCGGCCGCAGCGGCCAGGCGCCGGGCCGCCTGCCCGGTCCCGGTCAACCTAGCAACCGCCCGCGACAGTTCCAGCCACAACGCCGCGCGCCGCCACCTCCTCGCCGCCGCGCCACCCGCGCCGCCACCCCCAGGGCACCAAATGCGTTAGCGCGGTGAGAATGTGGTCACCGGCGACCACATTCTCACCGCGCTGATGGAGAAGCGGGATTAGGCGGCCAGGTGGGCCGCCTGGGCGAGCACCTGGTCGCCTTTCTGGATGAGGGCCTGGGCCTGCGCGGCGTTGACCGGCTGGCCGCCGAACGCGGCGCCGTCCGGCACGACGATCAGCTGACCGCGTGCCGCGCCGGGCTGGACACGGCCGGGCCGGACCACCTGCCCGCGGCCCGGGCGGCCGCCTGTGAGCTGGCCATGCGGGCCGCCGCGGCCCTGGTCGTGACGCAGGGCGCCCGCGCGATCCTGGCCGACCAGGACGCCCAGCGGCTGGCCCGGGAGGCCCTGTTTCTGCTCGTGTTCGGCTCCCGGCCTACCATCAAGCAGGCCCTGGCCGGGTTGCTGACGGAGGACGGCGTGGCGGGACCGGCCGGGTTGCCCGGTGACAGCACGGAAGGAGCAGCATGGCGGACCCGGTGACCGTGCGGGATGCCCAGCCCGCGGAGTTCGCCGCCATCGGCGAGCTGCGGGTGGCCGCCTACCAGGCGGACGGCTTCCTCTCCGACGCCTCCAACTACGGCGAGACGCTGCGCACCCTGGGCACCGACGGGACCGGGCAGATTCTCACCGCGGTGGCCGACGGCCGGCTGCTCGGCACGGTCATGCTGCAGCTGCCGCCGCACGCCGGGCAGGTGGTCCGCGGCCCGGACGAAGCCGAGGTCAGGGCGCTGGCGGTGGCGCCGGAAGCGCAGGGCCGCGGGGTCGGCCGGGCGCTACTGCGCGCGGTCACCGAGCGTGCCGCGCGCCGCGGGGTCCGGCATCTTGTGCTGAGCACGCAGTCCGGCATGGATGCGGCGCGGCACCTGTACATGGCGGCCGGTTTCGGCCGGCTGCCGGAGCGGGACTGGTCGCCGGTGCCGGGTTTCACGCTGCTGGCTTACGGCCTGCCGCTGGGATCCGGAGGCGGCGAAGAAGGTTGAGCCGTTACGGCTGGCCGCCGGGACCCGGGGGCGGGGAAGACGGCTGAGCGGCCCGCCGTGGCTTGGCCGCGGCGGCCCGGACCCGCGGGTCAGGTGAGATCTTCCGCAGCTGCTTGTTCATGGAGCGGAACAGGAAGTACATGGCCACGGCCATGCCCGCGACGACCAGGAACCCGAGCAGGCCCGGGGTGACCTGGCTGGCCACGCTCGACGCCGCCAGCAGCGTCACAAGCACACCCTCTCCCGCACCCCGGCGAACAGGTCGTCCTCGGGGAGCTCCGCGTCAACTACCGATCTGGCTAGATGGTAGTCCTCGGTCGGCCAGGCCGCACGCTGCACCTCCTGGGGGCAGGCGAACCAGGAACCCTGCGGGTCGATCTGGGTGGCGTGCGCCAGCAGCGCCTGGTCCCGGACCGGGAAGTAGTCGCCGCACGGCACCCGGGTGGTGATCTCGTACTCGCGGCGGTCCGCGGCGCGCTCGTCCCAGCGCTGGAACCAGTCCGCGTACGGGGACTCCAGGCCACGCCGCAGCATCTCCTCGTGCAGCGCGGTGAACCGGTCCTTGTGGAAGGTGGCGAAGTAGTACAGCTTGAGTGGCTGCCACGGGTCCCCGGTGTCCGGGTAGCGGTCCGGGTCGGCCGCGGCCTCGAACGCCTCCACCGCCACCTCATGGGTCTTGATGTGGTCCGGGTGCGGGTAGCCGCCCTGCTCGTCGTAGGTGAGGATGACGTGCGGCCGGAACTCACGGACCGCGCGCACCAGCGGTTCGGCGGCCACCGCGAGCGGCTGCAGCGCGAAGCAGCCCGCGGGCAGCGGCGGCAGCGGATCGCCCTCCGGCAGCCCGGAGTCGACGAAGCCGAGGAACTGCTGGCGGACGCCGAGGATCTCGCGCGCCCGGGCCATCTCCTCGCGCCGGATCTGCGGCAGGTTGGCCCGCACTTCGGGGTGGTCCATCGCCTGGTTGAGAATGTCCCCGCGCTCGCCGCCGGTCAGCGTGGCCACCAGGACGTCCACGCCGTCCCGCGCATAGCGGGCCATGGTGGCGGCACCTTTGCTCGACTCGTCGTCCGGGTGCGCGTGCACGGCCATCAGCCGCAGCGGCGCGGGTTCCCCGGGACTGGGGGCGGGATCATTCTGGTCGGCAGGCACGCGAAATTCCCTTCGGCACCATCAGGAAGTAATGAGCTCACGCCGGCGGGCCGCTGGAGTGCCTCGCCGACAGAACATTGTGCAGCACAACACGCTGGCACCGGGATGACATTCCCGTATCCTGGCCGACTTGAGGCTCATCTGGGGCGACGTACTTGTCAGGCCTTGTTAGCTTAGAAGGATTACCCCCGAGGAGCCGCGGATGGCTCAGGCGGATGCTCGTATCCGCACCGCAGGCAAGGAGTACCGGTGACCGAGACGCAGAACGACAGCCTTACCTGGCTCACCCAGGAGGCGTATGACCGGCTCAAGTCGGAGTTGGATCACCTCTCGGGCCCCGGGCGTGTCGATATCGCAAAGAAGATCGAGGCCGCCCGGGATGAGGGTGACCTGCGCGAGAACGGCGGCTACCACGCCGCCAAGGAAGAGCAGGGCAAGATCGAGGGGCGGATCATCCAGCTCCAGCACATCCTGCAGCACGCTCGCGTCGGGGAGCCCCCGCGGACCGATGGGGTAGTCGGCCCTGGGATGACGGTGACCGTCCGGTTCGCGGGCGATGACGAAGAGGTCACCTTCCTGCTGGCCTCCCGGGAGGAGAGCGGCGCGCCGATCGACGTGTATTCGCCGCGCTCACCGCTCGGGTCGGCCATCAGCGGGAAGAAGATCGGCGACACCGCCAGCTACACGCTGCCGAACGGCCGCGCGGCCACGGTCGAGATCCTGGAGGCAGTCCCGTACGTCGGCGGCTAGCCCGCCAGCCTGACCAGACCAGCGCGGTGCGTGGTGCCCAGCAGCCCACGCGCCGCGCTGGTTTTATGGCCGCCGGGCCGGGCCGCGCCGGGTGGGTGGTGGCCGGTGTATGGCCGCGGTAAGCCGGGGGTTGCGGCGTCAGCCTGTCGCGGCCTGGCGGATCTCCCCGGCCAGCTCGCCGGCCCGGGCCAGCGCGGCCGACGCGCCCGGCTCGTCGCCCGCGGCCCGGCGCAGCCAGGCCCGCTTCGACCATGCGTAGGTGTTGCCCTCGCGGACCGACAGCCGCTCGCTGACCAGGGCGGCGGCCAGATCGGCCGGCCGGCCCGGATGGCCGCTTCGAGCAGGGTGCGCTCTACCGCGTCCCGCTGCGCGTGACTGCCGCCGAACGTATGCACCTGGGTCCGGATCGGCAGCAGTTCGCTGAGCACGTCGCCGTACTCGCCCCGGCCGAAGTGCACCAGTGCGCGGCAGACCGGCAGGCCGACCTGGGCCGTCATCGCCCAGCCGGTGCTGCCCCGGTCGCCCCGGCTGGCCAGTTCGGCCTGCGCCGCGACCACCTGTTCGGCCCGGTCCAGCTCGCCATGCCCGATGAACGCCAGCACCGCGTGCATGTCGTTGAACGGGTAGAAGCCCGGGGCCAGCAGCCGGCCCCAGGCCGCGGCGAGCGGCGGCCAGCGGTCCCCCACCGGAGTGCCCTCCAGGTGCATCCGCCACAGCAGCGCGGTGGCGTCGAGCAGTTCCAGCGCCACGTCGGCCGACCCCTCGTGATGCAGCATCCGGTCGTAGACGGCCAGCGCCCCTGCGGTGTCCCCGCCTTGCAGCAGGTACAGCGCGTAGTGCCAGGAGTTGTGCACGTTGAGGAAGTTGCCGGCGGTCCAGTCGGCCTCGCGGCGGCGCAGATACCGGACGCCGTCCGGGATCCGGCCTGCCATCTCGTAGGTGTGCACCACTGCGTGGATGCCCCAGACGTCGTCCGGGTTCTGCTCCACAGCGCGCTGGCCCGCCTCTTCCGACTGCTGGTAGAGGTTGCACTCCTCCAGGCCGAACGCGTACATCCCGTGCACGAAGCCGAGCTGCGGCTGGCCGGCCGGCCAGCCGCCCAGGGCCCGGCCGATCCGGTCCCGCAGGCTGACCGCGTGGCCGGTGAAGAAGTCGATCTGGTGGCCGGTGAACAGGGCCAGCAGGTCGGTCGGGTAGCTCACCGAGATCCCGCTCAGCGTCTCCCCCGCCCCGAGCATGTCGCCGGCCACCCAGCGGGCCGCGGCGGCCAGGTGGGCCCGCTCCCGCGGCAGCAGCGCGGCCGGGTCGCCGCGCAGGCCGTCCAGCGCGGCCTGGGCCGCGGCGACCGCTCCTTCCTCGGTGGACATCAGCGCCAGGTAGGCGGAGAACACCGTGGCCATGGCGCAGCCCGGGTCGGCCGCCACCGCGGCGGCGGCCGCGTCCACCACTTCGGGCCGGAACCGGATCAGGTCATCGATGGCCTGGTCATAGGCGGCCGCGGCGGCACTGGAACCGGTGAGGTCAAGCCCTCGCGCGTCAGCAGTCATGTCAGCCCCTTGGCTGGCATGCTAACTAACTGACCAGCTCCGGGGCAGCGGGCTGATCGGCCGGGGCCCGGCCGCGCAGCGGCACCTCCTTGAGGAACCAGGTCAGCGCGAAGGCCAGCGCGCAGGCCGGGATGGCCCACAGGAACACGCCCTGAATCGCGTGCGCGATCGCGTAGAACACGTCGTGCTGGATGGCCGGCGGCAGCGCCTTGACGGTGGCCGGGTTGAGCTGGCCGCCGCTGGTGGCGATGTGCACGTGCGGCGACGCCGCGGTCAGCGCGTCCTGCAGCCGCCGGGCGAAGATGGCGCCGAACGCCGCCACCCCGATGGAGCCGCCGATCTGCTGGAAGAACAGCCGCGAACTGCTGGCCACGCCGATGTCCCTGGGCTGCACGCTGTTCTGCGCGAGCAGCGTGGTGAGCTGCATCAGGAAGCCCATGCCGAGACCGAGCACGACCATGAACAGCGCCGAGGTGACCCGGCTGGTGTTCACCCCGAGCAGGGACAGCAGGAACATGCCGGCGGTCATCCCCGCCGCGCCCATGATGGGCAGCGCCCGGTACCGGCCGGTCCGGGTGGTCACCTGCCCGGAGATCAGCGAGGTGATCATCACGCCGACCATCATCGGGGTGAGCAGCAGCCCGCTGACCGTGGGCGAGGCGCCCTGCACGGTCTGCTGGTACAGCGGCAGGAACGTGATCGCGCCGAACATGGCCAGGCCGGCCAGGAAGCTCAGCGCGGACACCAGGCTGAAGTTGCGGCTGCGGAAGATGTGCAGCGGCAGGATGGGCTCGGCCGCCCGGCTCTCGATCCAGATGAACGCCAGCACGGAGAGCACGGCCACCGTACCGAGCCCGGTGATCTGTGGCGAGAGCCAGGCGTACTGGGTGCCGCCCCAGGTGGCGCCGAGCACGACCGAGGTGGCCGCCACCGCGAGCACGGCCGCGCCCAGGTAGTCCACCCGGTGTTCGACGTGCTTCTTCGGCAGCTTGAGCGTGGCGGCCAGGTAGGCCAGCGCGGCGCCGCCGATCGGCAGGTTGATGTAGAAGATCCAGCGCCAGGAGAAGCTCTCGGTGATCCACCCGCCGAGCAGCGGCCCGCCGATGGTGGCGATCATCATCACGGCCATGATGTAGCCCATGTACTGGCCCCGCTCGCGCGGCGAGACCAGGTCGCCGATGATCGCGATGGCGCTGACCATCAGGCCGCCCGCGCCGAGTCCCTGGATGGCCCGGAAGGTGATCAGCATGGCCATGGACTGGGACAGCCCGGCCAGCGCGGAGCCGGCCAGGAAGATCACGATGGCCGTCATGAACAGCTTCTTGCGGCCGTACATGTCGCCGAGCTTGCCGTACAGCGGGGTGGTGATGGTGGACGCCAGCACGTACGCGGTGACCACCCAGGACAGGTGGGCCACGCCGCCCAGGTCACCCACGATGCGGGGCAGCGCGGTGCCCACGATGAGCTGGTCCAGCATGGCCAGCATGATGGCCAGCAGCAGGCCGGGCAGCACCACGAGGATCTCGCGGCGCATGCCGACGCTGGCGTCGGCGGCCGGACCCGGAGTGGCCTGAACGTCTGCCATAAAAGCTCCCCGTGGATAACTTACTTGCCGACCGGCTAGTATGACAGACGCCAGGCTAAAACGGTTACTAACCGGGCGTCAAGTAAGTTTAGCGTGGGGCGCAGCGGTGAGAATGCGGGACCACCATGGACGAAGAGACGGCTGAGTTCGCGGCCAGAGACGCGGCCGAGTTCCCGGCCAACGGCAACCGGCCGGGCCGGCCAGCGGGCGGGCGGCCGCGCGGTGACACCCGGGAGCGGATCCAGTCGGTGGCCCTGGAACTGTTCGCCGAGCAGGGCTACGAGAAAACCTCGCTGCGCGAGATCGCCGAGCGCCTCGGGGTGACCAAGGCCGCGCTGTACTACCACTTCAAGTCCAAAGAGGACATCGTCCGCAGCTTCACCGAAGACTACGTGCACGAACTCGACGCACTGCATCGCCTGGGGCAGCGACCAGCCGCTCAACGCGCAGGGCCGGGCCGTGCTGCTCGCCCGGTACAGCGACATCGTGGAGCCACCGCCTGGAGGTGCTGCGCTTCCTGGAGCAGAACCAGGCCGCGGTGCGATCACCTGATGACCGAGCACGAGGGCCAGGACCGGAAGAGGATGTTCCGCAAGCAGTTCGAGACGCTCCGCAACCTGCTGGTGCCGCCGGACGCGCCGCTGCGCGACCGGGTGCGCGCCTCGATGGCCGTGGCGTCGGTCGGCCTGGGCTGCATGCTGTACCAGCGGGAAGCGGCCGACCCGGCCGAGCTGCACCAGATCGTCCTGGACCTGGCCTGCGAGCTGGCCGACGTGCCGGCCCCGCCGCCAACGGGCCAACTACATGAATGATGCAGCCACGCAGTCAGGAACATCGGGTCGGCGAGGCTCAGGTGAGTTCTGGGGCTGGTGATGTTTGTGCGGTCGTGGACGGCGCGGCTGCGACCGCGCGGACCAGCGGCAGCACCCGGTATGGCAGCGGCGTCGCCAGCGCGATCACCGTGGAGGCCCGGACCACCCCGGCCACGTCCAGGATGGCGTCGATCACCCGCTGCAGGTCCGCGTTGGTCCGGGCCACCACCCGGCACAGCATGTCCCCGGCTCCGGTGGTGGTGTGCGCCTCGAGCACCTCGGGGATGGCGGCCAGCCGCCCGGCCACCGGATCGTGCCCACCGGCCTGGCGGATCTCCAGGGTGACGAACGCGGTCACGCCATGGTCCAGCGCGACCGGGTCCACGTCGGGGCCGTAGCCGGTGACCACACCGCTGCGGTGCAGCCGGTCCAGCCGGGCCTGCACCGTGCCACGGGCCACGGCGAGCCGCTTCGACGCCTCCAGCACGCCCACCCGCGGCTCGGCCGCCAGCAGGGCGATCAGCCGCCCGTCCAGCTCGTCGATCATGACTCAGGCCCCCGTCGGCATCAGCGGCACTATGTACAGTTACCTCGCGGTATAGCGTTAAGTATTGTACAAATTGACTAGCGAATAAAGTCACTGTTGCTCAACTTGCCACATCCAGCGGAGCATGCTCCTCATGGAGCACACAGACGAGTTCCCGGTCACCGGCATGGACGCGGTCGTCTTCGCCGTGGGCAACGCGCGGCAGGCGGCGCACTACTACTCGACGGCGTTCGGCATGCACTGCGTCGGCTATCGCGGGCCGGAGACCGGCTGCCGCGACGAGGTGGGCTACGTGCTGGAGTCCGGCCGGGCCCGGTTCGTGCTGCGCGGGCCGGTGCGGCCGGGCACCGAGCTGGCCCGGCACGTGGCCGAGCACGGCGACGGGGTCATCGACCTGGCCCTCGGCGTGCACTCGGCCGAGGCCGCCTACCAGTACGCGACGTCGCGCGGCGCGCGCGGCCTGGCCGAGCCGCACCTGGAGGAGGACGAGTCGGGCAAGGTGATGCTGGCCGCCATCGCGACCTTCGGGGACACCCGGCACACCCTGGTTGAGCGGGCCGGCTACAGCGGGCCTTACCTGCCCGGCTACCTGGCCGCCGAGCCGATCGTGACGCCGCCGGACCGGCCCTTCTTCACCGAGATCGACCACTGCGTGGGCAACGTCGAGCTGGGCCGGATGGACGAGTGGGTCGGCTTCTACCAGCGGGTGATGGGCTTCACCAACATGAAGGAGTTCGTCGGCGACGACATCGCCACCGAGTACTCCGCGCTGATGAGCAAGGTGGTCGCGGACGGCTCGCGGACCGTCAAGTTCCCGATCAACGAGCCCGCGGTGGGCAAGAAGAAGTCGCAGATCGACGAGTACCTGGAGTTCTACGCTGGGCCCGGAGTCCAGCACATCGCGCTGGCCTGCGGCGACATCGTGGCCACGGTGCGCGCCATGCGGGCCGCCGGGGTCAGCTTCCTGACCACCCCGGACAGCTACTACGACACCCTGGGCGACTGGGCGGGCGAGACCCACATCGGCCTGCACATCCTGCGCGAGCTGGGCATCCTGGTGGACCGGGACGAGGACGGCTACCTGCTGCAGATCTTCACCAAGCCGGTGCAGGACCGGCCCACCGTATTCTTCGAGCTGATCGAGCGGCACGGCTCGGAAGGCTTCGGCAAGGGCAACTTCAAGGCGCTGTTCGAGGCCATCGAGCGCGAGCAGGCCCGCCGCGGCAACCTCTAAGCCAGGCCGCCGCCCCGAATCGTGATCATGACTTAGGTGCTACTAGATTCGCACCGAAGTCATGATCACGATTTTCAATGATCATGACATCTGGTCAGCGGAACATTAGGTGGTATCCGGCTTTGCGCAGTTCGCTGGTCACCTCGTCGCAGTGCACCGGGCCGCGCGTCTCCACCTGGAGCAGCACCTCCACCTCGCCCACCTGAAGCCGCGGCGTGGCCCGCTCGTGCACCACGTCCAGCACGTTGGCGCCCAGCCCGGCTACCGCGGTCAGCAGCGCGGCCAGCGCGCCGGGACGGTCCGGGATCCGGCACCGGAAGGTCAGGTACCGGCCCGCCGCGGCCAGCCCGTGCCGGAGCACCTTGGACAGCAGCAGCGGGTCGATGTTGCCGCCGGACAGCACCGCGACCACCGGCGGCTCGAACATGCCGGCGTACTCCAGCAGGCCGGCCACCCCGGCCGCGCCGGCCGGCTCGACAACCTGCTTGGCCCGCTCCAGGCAGAGCACCAGGGCCCGGGACAGGCTCTCCTCGGACACCGTCACCACCCGGTCGGCGTAGGCCGAGATGATGCCGAACGGGATGTCCCCGGGCTGGCAGACCGCGATGCCGTCGGCCATGGTCGCGCGCGGCCGCCACCCGGACCGGGTGCCCGGCGGCCAGCGAGGCTGGGTAGCCGGCCACCGCCTCGGCCTGCACCCCGATCACCTCGACCACCGGGTCGGCCGCCTTGACCGCGACGGTGACCCCGGCGGCCACGCCGCCGCCGCCGACCGGGATGGCGATCGTCCGCACCTGCGGGCACTGCTGCATGATCTCCAGGCCCAGGGTGCCCTGGCCGGCCACGATGTCCGGGTGGTCGAACGGGTGGATGAGCACCGCCGACCGCTCCTTGGCGTACTCCCGGGCGTACTCCACCGAGTCATCCACCGTCTCGCCGTGGAAGATGATGCCCGCCCCGTAGCCACGGGTGGCCTCGATCTTGGGCAGCGGCGCGCCCTCCGGCATGATGACGGTGGCCTTCACGCCGAGGATCTCGGCCGCGAAGGCCACCCCCTGGGCGTGGTTGCCCGCGCTGGCCGCGACCACCCCGTTGGCCCGCTCGGCCTCGCTCAGCCGGGAGATCCGCCAGTACCCGCCGCGGGCCTTGAACGACCCGGTCCGCTGCAGGTTCTCGCACTTGAGGAACACCGGTCCGCCGAGCCGCTCGGACAGCACCCGGGAGTGCAGCAGCGGGGTAGGCGGCAGCACGTCGCGGAGGACGTCGTAGGCGGCGGCTACGTCGGCGGCGCCCACGGGGAGGAGATGATCGCCATGCCTGAAGTGTCGCACCCGCGGTCAACGTGACCCGCCGGGCGGCCACCGTGACCGGCCCGGGATGCGAGCAGCATGGACATGCACATAGTGTCGATACTGTGCAGTCACACAACCAGACTTCCCAAGCTGACTCCGTCCCGCCCCGGCCGAGCGCGGCAACCCTGGGCGAACTGCGCGCCGCCGGGCACCGATACGAGACCGTCAAAGACGAACTGCGCCGCAACCTGCTGGCCAGGATGCGCGCGGGCGAAGACCGGTTCCCCGGCATCGTCGGGTTCGGCCAGACCGTGCTGCCGCACGTGGAGCGGGCCATGCTGGCCGGGCACGACACGATCCTGCTCGGCGAGCGGGGCCAGGGTAAGACGCGGCTGATCCGCACGCTGCCGGTGCTGCTCGACGAGTGGACGCCCGGCCGTCGAGGGCTGCGAGATCAACGACCACCCGTATCAGCCGGTCTGCGCGCGCTGCCAGCGGCTGGCCGCCGAACTGGGCGACGAGCTGCCGGTCATCTGGCGGCACCGCACCGAGCGCTACGGCGAGAAGCTGGCCACGCCGGACACCAGCGTGGGCGACCTGATCGGCGACATCGACCCGGTCAAGGTGGCCGAGGGCCGCACCCTGGGTGATCCGGAGACCATCCACTTCGGCCTGGTGCCCGCGGACCAACCGGGGCATCTTCTGCCTGAACGAGCTGCCCGACCTGGCCGAGCGGATCCAGGTCGCGCTGCTCAACGTGCTCGAGGAGCGGGACATCGGGGTGCGCGGCTATGCGCTGCGGCTGCCCCTGGACCTGGTCCTGGTGGCCAGCGCCAACCCCGAGGACTACACCAACCGGGGCCGGATCATCACCCCGCTGAAGGACCGGTTCGGCGCGGAGATCCGCACCCACTACCCGCTGACCCTGGACGACGAGCTGGCGCTGACCGTGCAGGAGTCGCTGATCGCCTGGGACGGCGCCGACCCCGGCGCCACGCTGCCCGAGCATCTGGTCGAGGTCATCGCCCGGTTCACCCGGCTGGTCCGCGCCTCGCCCGCGGTGGACTCCCGGTCCGGCGTGTCGGCCCGGTTCGCCATCGCCGCCGCCGAGTCGGCGGCCGCGTCCGCGGTGCGCCGGGCCGCGCTGACCGGGGAGGCGCAGCCGGTAGCCCGGATCTGCGACCTGCCGCCGATCGTGGGCAGCCTGCGCGGCAAGGTGGAGTTCGAGGTCAGCGAGGAAGGCCGGGAGGCCGAGGTGCTGGAGCACCTGCTCCGCCGGGCGGTCGCCGAGACGTTCCGGTCCCGGCTGGGCAGCGCCGACCTGGGCGGCCTGCTGGCCACGTTCGAGGGCGGTGGCTCGGTGGAGACCGGCGACCTGGTGGCCGCGGACGTGCTGCTGAACCGGATCGGCGAGGTGCCCGGGCTGGCCCGGATCATGGAGCGGCTCGGCATGGACGGCGGCGAGTCGTTCGGCGAGGCGGCCGCGGCGCTGGAGTTCGCCCTGGAAGGGCTGTACCTGATGCGGCGGCTGTCCAAGGATGTCATTGACGGCAGTGCCGTCTATCGCACCTGAGAGGTGACGCGCACCCGTGAGTGGTTACCGGTACGGCGAATACCACGACGGGCCGGACCCGCTGGCCCCACCGTTCGACGCCCGGGGCGCCCTGGACGAACTGGGCGACGCGGTACTGGACGGCGCGGATCCGTCCAGCGCGCTGCGCGACCTGCTGCGCCGCGGCGTGAATGACCGCCGCGGCCTGGACGACCTGCTCCGCCGGGTGCGCGAGCGGCAGCAGGAGATCCGCAGCCGGGGCCGCCTGGACGGCATCCTGGAGCAGGCCCGGGCGCTGCTGGACACCGCGATCGGGCAGGAGCGCGCCGAGCTGTTCCCCGATCCCAGCGACGAAGCCCGGCTGCGCGAGGACGAGCTGGACGCACTGCCGTCCGACACCGCGCAGGCCATCCGCCAGCTGGCCGACTACAACTGGCGCAGCCCGGCCGCGCGGCAGACGTTCGAGCAGCTGAAGGACCTGCTCCGGTCAGAGGTGCTGGACAGCCAGTTCCGCGGCATGAAGGACGTGCTGCAGCAGCCGGACCCGGAGGCCATGCAGCGGGTCAAGGACATGATGGCCGAGCTGAACTCGATGCTGGAGAAGGACGCCCGCGGCGAGCACACCCAGGCCGACTTCGAGGCGTTCATGGACCGCTACGGGGACATGTTCCCGGAGCACCCGCACGACCTCGAGGAGCTGGTGGACTCGCTGGTCCGCCGGGCCACCGCGGCGCAGCGGCTGCTCGGCTCGCTGACCGAGGGACAGCGCGACGAACTGGCCGCGCTGATGGAGCAGGCGCTGCAGGACGCCGGGCTGGCCGCCGAGATGGCCCGGCTGTCCGACGCGCTGCGCGCCCGGCGGCCGGAGCTGGACATGGCCAGCTGGCCGGGCGACCCGATGACCGGTGACCAGCCGCTCGGCCTGAGCGACGCCACCACCGCGCTGGCCGACCTGGCCGACCTGGCCGACCTGGAGGCGGAGCTGCGCCAGGACTACCCGGGCGCCCGGCTGGACGACATCGACGAGGCGGCTATCCGGCGCGCGCTGGGCCGCCAGGCCGTGGACGACATGGAGGCGCTCCGGCAGACCGAGCGGGAACTGGAGCGGCAGGGTTACCTGCAGCGCAACGCCGGCCAGCTGGAACTCACCCCGAAGGCGGTGCGGCGGCTCGGCGAGACGGCGCTGCGCCGGGTGTTCGCCGACCTGCCGGACGGCGGCTACGGCGACCACGAGCAGCGCGACGCCGGGCAGGCCGGCGAGTACACCGGCGCCACCCGGCGCTGGCAGTTCGGCGACGAGCAGGCCATCGACGCGCCCGCCACGGTGCGCAACGCGCTGCTCCGGGACGCCGCCGCGTTCCGGCCGCGGGCCGGCGAGGACCCCGACCACTGGGAGGGGACGCCGCCCCGGGTTCGCCTGACCGGCGAGGACTTCGAGGTCGGCGAGACGCAGCGGCGCGCCTCGGCCGCGGTCTGCCTGCTGGTCGACCTGTCCTACTCGATGGCGCTGCGCGGTACCTGGGGCGCGGCCAAGCAGACCGCGCTGGCCCTGCACGCCCTGGTGCGCAGCCGGTTCCCGCAGGACTCCATCCAGGTCATCGGGTTCTCCAACTACGCCAGGGAGTTGCGCGAGACCGACCTGGCCGGGCTGGGCTGGGACATGGTCCAGGGCACCAACCTGCATCACGCCCTGGTGCTGGCTGGCCGCTACCTGGACCGGCGCCCGGAACACGACCCGGTGGTGCTGATCGTCACCGACGGGGAGCCGACCGCGCACCTGCGCCGGGACGGGCAGTCCTGGTTCGACTGGCCGCCCGCGCCGGAGACCATCCAGCTCACCCTGGCCGAGGTGGACAAGATGACCCGGCGGCACGCCTCGCTGAACGTGTTCATGCTGGCCGAGGACGAGCGGCTGACCGATTTCGTGAACGAGGTGGCCCGCCGCAATGGCGGCCGGGTGCTCCGCGCGGTGCCGGAACGGCTCGGCGAGTTCGTGGTCCGGGACTTCCTGCGCACCCGCCGAATCCCGCCGGTAGGTAACGCCGGGTCAATGGTTCATCCCGGAACGGCCGGTAAGTCACCCTGCAGGGATACGCGGGATAGATTTTGCTTTACGGCTTTTGTGAGCTTCCCGCAGCGCCCCGGCGGGCGTAGTAGCGTGCGGCAGTTACCGCATCGGTGGGCCAAACGCGCGGCAGCCGGATTTGGCCCGCATCTCTCTAGGAGGCCTACGTGAGCGCTGTGACCGAATCAGGACCAAGAACGTCGGGCCGGAAGCCCGCGGTGCTGATTCTCTGGATCCTCGCGGTGCTGTTCCTGCTCCTCGCGATCGTTTACCTGGCGGTGCCGGCCAAGGACCTGCCGGGCTTCGTCGGACACATCAAGAACGGCGGGGCGGGCAAGCACGACCTGCGGATGGCTATCTCGTTCGTGATCGCCCTCGCGTGTGGCGCGGGCGCCTGGTTCGTCAGCCGCGAGCGGCAAGTCGGCCAGCAAGTAACCGGGCTGCGCACCCTGTCCCGGCGGTCCCCGGCTCGTCCGGGGGCCGCTCCGGGCTCAGGGCCGCTCCGGGCCTGCCGGTACCCCTAAGATCAGGGCATGTCTTTCACCGAGCGGCTGTGGGTGTGGCTGCACGTCGCGTTCGTCGTTTTCAGCATTGGCCCGGTCACCATCGCGACCATGTTGACCCCGCGGTACATCCGGGCCGGCAACATCGGCGTGCTGCGCTACCTGTCCCGGATGACCCGGATATTCGGCGCGGCCTCGCTCGGCGTTCTGCTATTCGGCATCATCGCAGGCCAGTCGCTGCACGATATGGCCAAGGCGTGGATCACCGCGTCGCTGACGCTGTTCGTGGTCGCGCTGGTCCTGCTGCTGCTCATCATCCGGGACCAGGGCCGGGCGATCGGCGCGCTGGAAGCCGCCCAGGCGCCGCCCGCGAGGCCGGCGCGCGGCGCCCGCCGAGTCCACCGCCGGCACGCCAGCCCACCGCGGCCGACGTGGAACCCGCCCCGGCCTGCCGGCCCGGGGGCCGCCACCGGGGCCGCGGCGGCCGCCACCACTACCCGGGCGTCAGCCGCCCACGTGGCCAGCGTGGAGCGCGGCCGGATCGCCTCCATGGCCGGCGTGGTCAGCCTGATCTGGCTGGTCATCCTGGCCCTGATGATCTGGAACAGCTAGCCCAGCGCCTGGCGCAGGTCCTCGAGCAGGTCCTCGGCGGTCTCGATGCCGACCGACAGCCGGACCAGGTCGGCGGGCACCTCGAGCGGCGACCCGGCCGCGGAGGCATGCGTCATCCGGGCCGGGTGCTCGATCAGCGACTCCACCCCGCCCAGCGACTCGCCCAGGGTGAACAGCTCGGTCCGGCCGCACACCGCGACGGCGGCCGCCTCGCCGCCACGCACCCGGAACGACACCATCCCGCCGAAGCCGCGCATCTGCTTGGCCGCCACCTCGTGGCCCGGGTGCCCGGGCAGGCCCGGGTACAGCACCTCGGTCACCGCCGGGTGCGCGGCCAGCATGTCGGCCACCCGGGCCGCGTTCTGCCCGTGCCGGTCCATCCGGACCGCCAGGGTCTTGATGCCCCGCAGCGTCAGCCACGCATCGAATGGTCCCGCGATGCCGCCGGTGGCGTTCTGCAGGAAAGGGATCTGCTCGTCAAGCGGGCCGCGGGCACCTGCCGCACCAGCCGCAATGACCAGCGCGCCGCCGACCACGTCGGAATGGCCGCCGAGGTACTTCGTGGTGGAGTGCACCACCGCGTCCGCGCCCAGCGCCAGCGGCTGCTGCAGGTACGGCGAGGCGAACGTGTTGTCCACCACCAGCAACGCCCCCGCGTCGTGGGCCAGCTGGGCCAGCGCGCTGATGTCCGCGATGGACAGCAGCGGGTTGGTCGGCGTCTCGGCCCACAGCAGCCGGGCCGGCCGCTCGGCCAGCGCGTCGCGCACCGCCCGCGGATCGGACAGCCGCACCGGGCGGTAGCTGATCCCCCAGCCGGCCAGCACCCGGGACATCAGCCGGAACGTGCCGCCGTACGCGTCGTCCGGGATGAGCACGTGATCGCCGGGTGTGCAGGCCGCGCGGACCAGGCAGTCCTCGGCCGCCATCCCGGACGCGAACGCGAACGCCCGCGCGCCGCCTTCCAGCGCGGCCAGGCACTCCTCCAGCGCGCCCCGGGTGGGGTTGGCGGTGCGCGAGTACTCGTAGCCCTCGCGCAGCCCGCCCACCCCGTCCTGCTTGTAGGTGGATACCTGGTAGATCGGCGGGACCACGGCCCCGGTCCGCGGGTCGGCCTGCTGGCCGGCATGGATGGCCCGCGTCTCGAATCCGCCAGCATTCTTGATCGTCACCCATGACACTCTGTCACAGCTGATCAGCCACTGCCGGGCCGGCCGCCCGAGCCGCTACTGTGCTCGCCGCCATGGCCGCCGCCGGAGCCGCCGTGCCCGTTCCCGGACCCGCCAGTCCCACCAGACCACCGGAGCCGGACCCGTTGGACGCGCCGGAACTGCTGGACCCGTTGGACCCACCGGACCCTGATCCGCCGCTCGTCCCGGCTGACCGGGCCCGGCTCGCGTGCTGGCCCGACTGGCCGGAGTGGCCGTGCGGCCAGTTCCAGCAGCGGGAAGGCCCGGTGCCGCCGGGGCGGGACCAGGAAGTTCTGCCGCCGGGTCGCGGTGATGTGCCGCTCCAGGCCGTTGTCGTCGGTCTCGCCGGCCAGGAAGTCCTTCTGCAACTGCTGCGCGGCCTGCTCGGTGCGCATCCGGGCGAACAGGTCCGCGGTCGGCACGTAGATGAAGAACTGCAGCTTGAACTGGTTGCTGCCGGCCGGCACCTCGACCCCGGCGGGCGCCGGGAAGGTGCGGAAGGCGGGCACGTCCATGCCGTCCAGCCCGGGGCCGTCCGCCCGGATGTGCAGCGGCGTGCTATCGGCCGCCCGGGACACCTGCTGCAGCGCCGCCTCATGGCCGATCCGCGGCTCACCGGTGAATGTGGCGCCGAGCCGGGCGTTGCCCGGGGTGAACTTGCCGTGCGCGTCCGGGCCCCGAGCCGCGCGGCCGCGGTGCCCTGGAACACGTTGTTGATGAAGGCCGGGCCGCCGCCGTCGTGGAATTGCCCGGGGTGGCCGACCGAGGGGATCCCGTTGGGCGTGCCGAGCTGGTTGGAGCGGAACATGTACTGGCACCGCTCGGTGAACGGCTCCCCGTCCGGCGTGCCTGGGGTCCTGGCCGGGCAGCGCGTAGAACTGGTACAGATCCTCGATCACGTGCGAGAAGTGGGCGATCGAGCCGTTGTCGAAGTAGTCGCCGGGCTGTGCGCTGGTCAGCTTGGCCGACGCGTTGCCCACGAACGTGGTGATCGCGGCCGGGCCGGACGCGTTGGTCTGCTGGTCCACGAACCCCATCGCCATCGTCGAGTCCGGGTTGATCCGGGACGCGAACTCGAAGCCGTGCTCGTCGGCCAGCTTGCGCGGCAGGCCCTGCTGGACGAACTGGACGCGCGGCGTCTGGAAGCTGAGCAGGCCGCCAAAATCGGGTGAGGGCACGTGCTGGCCGTTCAGGTCGTTGCTGCCCTGCAGCCACAGCGACACCGAGGTCAGGTTGGTCAGCGAGTCGCTGCGCAGGTGGAACACCATGTCGTTGGACTCGATCACCACATCGACGTTGAACCGGTCCTTGGTGATGCCGGGGACGATCGCGCCCGGGCCGCCGACCAGGCCGTCCACCACGTCGGTGGGGAACGGGACGCTTCTTCGAGCACCGGCCGGCCCGGGTCGGAGAGCAGCACCGGCATGTGGCTGGCGACCAGCGCCTGGGGCAGCCGGCTGAAGTACGGCAGGCCGTAGGACACCGAGAAGATCAGCACGCCCGCCGGGCTGGCCGGGTAGCTGGCCTCGATTGTGTCCAGCGCCTTGGCCAGCGTGGCCTGATCGTCAGCCGTCGGCGTGCGGGTCAGCACGACCGGCAGGAACAGGCTGTAGACGGGTGGGAGCTGCGCGGTGACGTTACCCGCGCCGTCGTTGAAGACCTGCGCCGGGTTGATGAAGGCGCCCAGGTCGAACTGGATATCGGGGAATGCTTGTGTGCTGGCCGAGGCGGGCCGCTTGGGCGCCCAGCCGATCCGCTCGAACAGCACGGCCTGGGAGATCAGGAAGGCGGCGGCGCCGCCTCCCTTGAGCGCGGATCGCCGGCTCAGTGCTATGCCCTTCAGTTTCGCTGCGTCCATGTCCTTCCTCCTTGGACGACGGCGCTGCCGTCGGCGACGGGCGCCGTTGCGGACGTGACGGTGCAGGCGCGGGCGCCTGCCAGCCCGCCCGCCGTACCTTGCGCCCGGCACCGGCACGATCCCGGCCAGCGGAATCGGGGTGCGTCCCCCTCGGGTAGGCGGCGGGTATAGCGACCGCGGTAGAATCAATGTGACGCGCATGGTGATCGGCGCCGCCAGGATGACAATTTTGTCATTCGCGGAAAGAGCTGCCGGGAACGTGCACTTGTGGCGCCCCGATCCATTATGAGAGCGCGCTGACCAGGCACGATACGAGCTACCTTCCGGTAACTCGAATACTGGCCGGCCAGCAATATAGGCCTAGGGATAAATTAAGGCTGAGCATTTCGGTCAGCGACCGGAATTAAGATTCCGGAGGCCAGGTCGCCATTTCTGTAACATTGATAGCACGGGTAACGCGTATCACAGACCGGAAGCTGACCCTTTCGCGGGCAAATACGTCAGCCGGGCGGTAACCGGATCACGGGCTGCTGGCCAGGAAGCCGAGCACGTCCTGCGGCGTGATCATGCCGGCCGGCTTGCCGTCCACCAGCACCAGGGCCGCCCCGGCCTGCTCCAGCGGGCCGAGCACCTGGCTGAGCGACTCGCCGGAGCCCACCATGGGCAGCGGCGACGACATGTGGCTCTCCAGCGCGTCCTGCGGCCGGGCCCGGCCGGACAGCAGCGCGTCCAGCAGGTCGCGTTCCACGATCGAGCCGACCACCTCGGCCACCATGACCGGCGGCTCCTCCTTCATCACCGGCAACTGGGACACGTTGTACTCACGGAGCAGGTCGATGGCCGCGGCCACCGTCTCCTCGGGATGCGCGTGCACGAACTCGGGCAGCCCGGGCTGCTTCCGGGCCAGCACGTCGGCCACCTTCGGCTCGGCCGTTTCGGCGGTGAGGAAGCCGTAGTCGGCCATCCACTCGTCATTGAAGATCTTGGACAGGTAGCCACGGCCGGTGTCCGGCAGCAGCACCACGATCACGTCCCCCTCGGCCGCCGCCGCCGCGACGCGCAGCGCGGCCACCACAGCCAGCCCGCCCGAGCCGCCGGTGAGCAGCGCCTCCTCACGGGCCAGCCGCCGGGTCATCAGGAACGACTCGGCGTCGCTCACCGCGATCACCTCGTCGCATACGGCTGGGTCGTAGTTGGGCGGCCACAGGTCCTCGCCGACCCCCTCGACCAGGTAGGGCCGCCCGGTCCCGCCGGAGTACACCGAGCCTTCCGGGTCGGCCCCGATGACCCGGACCCGGCCACCGGACACCTCTTTGAGGTAGCGGCCGGTGCCGGTGATCGTGCCCCCGGTGCCGATACCCGCCACGAAGTGGGTGACCTGGCCGTCCGTCTGCGCCCAGATCTCCGGGCCGGTCGAGTGATAGTGCGAGGCCGGGTTCTCCGGGTTGGCGTACTGATCCGGTTTCCAGCCACCCGGGGTCTGGCTGGCCAGCCGGGTGGACACCGAGTAGTACGAGTCCGGGTGCTCCGGCGGCACCGATCCGGGGCAGACCACTACCTCGGCGCCGTAGGCGCGGAGCACGCCGATCTTGTCCGCACCGACCTTGTCCGGGCAGACGAACACGCACCGGTAACCCTTCTGCGCGGCCACGATGGCCAGGCCGACGCCGGTGTTGCCGGACGTCGGCTCGATGATCGTGCCGCCCGGCCGCAGCGCGCCGGACGCCTCCGCCGCCGCCACCATGCGCAGTGCGATCCGGTCCTTGACCGAGCCGCCCGGGTTGAAGTACTCGACCTTGGCCAGCACGGCGGGCTGGTGCCCACCGCCCACGTCCCTGGTCACCCTGCCCAGCCGAACCAGCGGCGTGTTGCCAACCAGTTCGATCAGGGATTCGTGCACCTGCATCGCCAACCACCTCGGCCGATCTGACCTGCGTTGATCATTGACGCTATCCCACCAGGGCGGTGCCGCTGTCCCACCGGGGATTATGCGGGCGCAGCAGCGTGCCGTAAGCTACTGGTCAGTAATCAGCGTCAGCAAGGGAGCCCGCCATGCCCGAGGCCGTCATCGTCGCTACCGCCCGGTCCCCGATCGGCCGTGCGTTCAAGGGGTCGCTGACCTCCATCCGCCCCGACGACCTGACCTGCCAGCTGATCTCCGCGGCGCTGGCCAAGGTCCCGCAGCTCAGCCCGGACGACATCGACGACCTGATGCTGGGCTGCGGGCTGCCCGGTGGCGAGCAGGGCTTCAACATGGCCCGGGTGGTCGCCGTCATGCTCGGCTACGACAACCTCCCCGGCACCACCATCACCCGGTACTGCTCCTCGTCGCTGCAGACCACCCGGATGGCCTTCCACGCCATCAAGGCGGGCGAGGGTGACGTGTTCATCTCGGCCGGCGTGGAGTGCGTCAGCCGGTTCGCCCACGGCAGCAGCGACAGCTGGCCGGACACGCAGAACCCGGTGTTCGCCGAGCGCCGAGGCAGCGCTCCGGGCAGCGCGCCGAGGCGGCCGCCCCGGTCTGGCACGACCCGCGGCAGGACGGCGCCATCCCGGACGTCTACATCGCGATGGGCCAGACCGCGGAGAACCTGGCCCAGCTGCGCGGGATAACCCGGGCCGAGCAGGACGAGTTCGGCGTCCGGTCGCAGAACCTGGCCGAGAAGGCGCTGGCCAACGGGTTCTGGCAGCGGGACATCACCCCGGTCACGCTGCCCGACGGCACCGTGGTGAGCGCGGACGACGGCCCGCGGCCGGGCACCACCCTGGAGAAGGTGGCCGGGCTGCAGCCGGTGTTCCGGCCGGACGGCACGGTCACCGCGGGCAACTGCTGCCCGCTCAACGACGGCGCGGCCGCGGTCGTGGTGATGAGCGACGTGAAGGCGGCCGAGCTCGGCATCACCCCGCTGGCCCGGATCGTGTCCACCGGGGTGACCGGGCTGTCCCCAGAGATCATGGGCCTCGGCCCGGTGCAGGCCTCCCGCCAGGCGCTCAGCCGGGCCGGGATGACCATCGACGACATCGACCTGGTGGAGATCAACGAGGCGTTCGCCGCCCAGGTCATCCCGTCCTACCGGGATCTCGGCATCGACATCGACAAGCTCAACGTGAACGGCGGGGCGATCGCCGTCGGCCACCCGTTCGGCATGACCGGCGCCCGGATCACCTCCACGCTGCTGAACAGCCTGGCCTTCCACGACAAGACGTTCGGCCTGGAGACCATGTGCGTGGGCGGCGGCCAGGGCATGGCGATGATCGTGGAGCGGCTGAGCTGAACCGGCTGTTCCGGAGCGATCCGCCCAGGCGACAAGCCAGTTACCAGGGACCATCCGGAACATTGCGGAAGGATAACGCCGGGGGGTTGTCAGCGGCCTGCCGGTAGGGCACGCTCAACTCCAAGAGCAGTTCGCCCCTGGAGGTGGCCATGTCCCTGAATCACTCTCCGGAGATGCACAAGAACATCCTCGCCCGCATCCCGTCCAACACCGGGCGCGAACTCCGAGAGTGGTTCATGAGCCTCGAATCTGGGCCGCCGTTCTCGCGCTGCGAAGAGCGCGCGCACTGGCTGTCCGACGAGCACGGCCTGTCTCACGGCTACGCCTCCGCGATCGTGCACGAGTACGAGGTCCGCCGCCGCCTGCGGTTGAACACCGCCTGACCCATGGATGTAGAGCAGGCCCGGGAGTTCCTGCGCGCAACCACCGGGCCGTGCTGGCCACTGCCCGCGCGGACGGGCGTCCCCAGCTGTCCCCGGTGACCTGTGGCGTGGACGACGCCGGGCTGGTCGTCATCAGCACCCGCGAGACCGCGGTCAAGACCAGGAACCTGCGCCGCAACCCGGCCGCCTCGCTCTGCGTGTTCACCGACGCGTTCTTCGGCCAGTGGGTCCAGGTGGACGGCACCGCGGAGATCATCTCGCTGCCTGCGGCCATGGACCACCTGGTCGACTACTACCGGCGGGTCTCCGGCGAGCACCCGGACTGGGATGACTACCGGGCGGCCATGATCCGCGACCGGCGCTGCATCGTGCGCATCACCATCACCCGGGCGGGCCCTGACATCAGCGGCTAGACCCGGCCCGCGCACTGCCCACGCACTCGCCCGCCACCTGGGCCGGCGCTACCACCTGCGTTGGCATGCGGGCCCAGTCAAGTCATGATCACAGTCCGGCGGGGCGGCACAGCCCGGTTCGTGGCCAATCCGGCCAAATTTGATTCGCGGCGAGTTGCCGACTGCGCGACCGCCGTTCCCGTGGAACAACAGTCCTGCTCATCGCCTGTTTCGGCGGATTGTGATTGACCGGCGATTTAGCCGGCCAGCATGATCAGTAGCAGCCGGGAATGGCCTGCTTAGCATGGCACCAGGCCGGATAGCTGCCAGCTGTGCGATAGGCGAACGCCGCACAATCCTTAGCCGCACCGCCCGCACAGCGGGGCCGTCACAGCGCATCGATGCAGGTCAGAAGCTACTTAACAACGGTGCCCCCGGTCGGAGTCGAACCGACACTGGGGACCCTTTTAGGGGGCCGGCCTCTTCCCTTGGGCTACGGGGGCTGGGTAATAATACCCCGGAGAGTCGGTGCGACTCTCGGGCAGCCGAATTGATACAGATTGTTTCGGCCGGGGGCAGTTATCTATTTTCACTAGTGGACTGAATGCAAAGAGTAACCATTTCGATTACGTTCGACGCTGATTGCTCACGGAGAGTAACCAGATGACAGTCCCGCCCCCGTCAACCCGCCAGCCCAGCCGCGGCACGAGCTTGCCGGAAGACCGCATCCAGCATGCCAGGAGTGACCCGTCCAGTGAACGTGTTCTGCTGACTCGGGTGATAACACCCAATAACGGTGACCGGCGCCGTCCGGTCCGGTCAGCACGGCCTCGGCCCCGTGCCCGAAGGCCGGCCGCGGCCTGGGCACCGGGAAGCCCACCGTACCCAGCACCGGCCACAGCGCCTGCCAGGCGAATGCGCCCAGGCACACGATGGCCCGCAAGCCGCCGGCCAGCAACCGGAGTTCCTCGGTGAGCCACGGCTGGCAGGTGTCCCGCTCGGTCACCGTCGGCTTGTTGGCGGGCGGCGCGCAGCGCACCGCGGCCACCATCCGGGTGTGCAGCAGCCGCTGCCCGTCGCCGGCCGCCGTGCTGTACGGCTCGGCGGCCAGCCCGCACCGGTGCAGTGACGCGAACAGCACGTCGCCGCTGCGGTCCCCGGTGAAGATCCGGCCGGTCCGGTTGCCGCCGTGCGCCGCGGGCGCCAGCCCGAGGATGAGGATGCGCGGCTGATCGCTGCCCCAGCCCGCGATCGGCCGGCCCCAGTACGGCTCGGTGGCATGCGCCCGGCGCTTGACCCGGGCCACCTCTTCCCGCCAGGCGACCAGCCGCGGGCAGGCCCGGCACACCGACTCCCGGGCGGTCAGCTCGGCCAGGCCGCCCGCGCTGGCCGCGAGCGCGCGGACCTGCGCCGGGCCGGCGGCCACCGGCGTCTCGGGGGTGGCCGGGTCGTCGGGCCAGCCGGTACCGGGCGGCACCGGGCCGGCTGGTACCGGGTTAGCTGGCGCCGGGTTACGTGACGTTGCGCCGTCCGGCGTGCTCACCGGCCCGCCGCCAGCGACCAGGCGATGCCGTCCAGGATGTCGTGCTCACTGACCAGCACCTCGGTGAAGCCGAACCGGTGCATCACGTGGTCCAGCACCAGGGCGCCGCCGCCGATCACGTCCACCCGGCCCGGGTGCATGACGCCGAGCGCGGCCCGCTGCGCGCGGGTCTGGCCGAGCAGCGCACGGGTCTGCTCCGCGACCTGGGCGGCGGAGATGCGCGCGTGGTGGATCCGGCTCGGGTCGTATTCGGCCAGCCCGAGCGCGAGGCCGGCGATGGTGGTCACCGACCCGGCCAGGCCGACCAGCGTCCGGGCCGTCGCCGCGGGCATGGCCGCGGCCACCCGGTCCAGGGCGGCCTCGATATCCGCCGCGGCCGCCGCGATCTCGGCCCGGGCGGGCGGGTCGCCGTGCAGATGGCGTTCGGTCAGCCGGACACAGCCGATGTCCACGGACAGCGCATTGATGCCGGTGCGCGCGGCCGGGTGGCCGGCTGGCCGGCCGCCCCGAGCACGAACTCCGTCGACCCGCCGCCGATGTCCACCACCAGGTACGGGCCACCGGGCGGCGGCCCCGGGGCCAGCCGATGGCCGGTCAGGCGCGGCCAGTTCGGCGGTGGCGCCGGTGAACGACAGGTACGCCTCGTCCTGGCCGCTGAGCACCTCGGGCGTCACGCCGAGCACCTCCTCGACGCCGCGGACGAAGTCGGCGGCGTTGGCCGCGTCCCGGGTGGCGCTGGTGGCGACCATCCGCACCGCGGCCCGCCGAGGTGGCTCTGATGATCTTGGCGTAGCCGGCCAGCGCGCGGCAGCGTGCGGTCCAGTGCTTCCGGTGCCAGCCGCCCGGTGGCGTCCACCCCCTGGCCCAGCCGGACGATTTCCATCCGGCGGTCCACATCGGTCAGCCGCCCGGCCGCCGGGTCGACGTCGGCCACCAGCAGGCGCAGCGAGTTGGTGCCACAGTCGATGGCCGCGACCCGGTGTCATCGCGCCGCGGGCGGTCACGGGACGCACCGGCCGCGCGACCACCACTCCCCCGCCGCGTCGCACCGCCTCCCGGCCCAGCCGGTTGGCGCCCGGCACGGCGAGCTCGTGCGCGGCCAGCGCGTGCAGGCACTTGACCCGGTCCGGCATGCCACCCGCGCTCTGCGTGCCCGGCGGCAGCGGCGGCACGCCGTCCGCGGCCGCCGCCGCGTCCCGGCGGGCCAGGTAGTCGCGGTGCGCCGCCTGCTGGGCCGCGCGCAGCTCCGGCTCGGTGGCCAGCCGCTGCTCCATCTCGCGCATCAGTCCCGCCGATTCCAGCCTGCTCAGCGCGGCCGCCGCGCGCGGGCAGGTCAGGTAGAACAGGGTGGGGAAGGGCGAGCCGTCTTCGCAGCCGCGGCGCCGTCTCGACCACGTCGGGCAGCCCGCACGGGCAGCGGTGCGCCACCCCGCGCAGCCCCCGCGGGGCCTGCCCAGCTGCAGCTCTACTTTTTGGTCTCGGCTCTGCTTCTTTGCGCCTCCGGGGCGCTTGGACCCGCCGACTTCCCTCGTCGCTCGTTCCTCCGCTCCTCAGTCCAGTCGGCGGCGTGCCCCTTCGGCTCGGCTGTCCAGTCGGCGGCGCGCCCCTTCGGGCGCGGTCATCGCGAGGCGGGCTGCTGGTCGGCCTGGCGGACGGAGGACCAGAGCCGCTCGTACCACGGGGTGCCAGCCACCGCGGCGGCTGCCTGGCCCGCGTTGCTGGCCGGCTGGCCGCCGATGATCACGTAGCAGGTCTGCCGCGGCAGGCAGTAGTGCAGCCGGTCGCGGGCCTGCTGCTCGATATAGGCCGGATCGTTCAGCCGCGCCGCCTCGGCCTGCAGCCGGGCCAGCTGGGCCTCGGTCTGCGCGCTCTGCGCTTGCAGCTGGTCGATCTGCCGCCGCTGCGCGATGTACTCCCGCACCGGGTAGGCCAGGCTGAGCGCGATCGCGCAGAGCACCACGGCCAGCACCGCCGCCCGGCTGGTGAACCGGGCGCGTTCCGGCTGCTGAGCCGCTGCCGGCTGCGCCGCCGCCGGCGGAGGCCGGCGGCTGCGCGGGCTTGGGCGCTGGCTGCGGGCCGGGCATCAGTCAGCCGGGGTCCACCGCGGGAAGGCGCTGGCACCTGCGTAGACGGCCGCGTCATCGAGCATTTCCTCGATCCGCATCAGCTGGTTGTACTTGGCCACCCGCTCGCCACGGGCCGGCGCGCCCGACTTGATCTGCCCGGCGTTCACCGCGACCGAGAGGTCGGAGATCGTCGTGTCGTCCGTCTCGCCGGACCGGTGGCTGATCATGCACGGCGTAGCCGCTGCGCTGGGCCAGTGACACCGCGTCCAGCGTCTCGGTGATCGAGCCGATCTGGTTCACCTTGACCAGCAGCGCGTTAGCCGACCGTTCGGCGATGCCGCGGCGGATCCGCTCCGGGTTGGTCACGAAGATGTCGTCCCCGACGATCTGCACCCGGTCCCCGAGCGCGGCCGTGAGCGCCTGCCAGCCGGCCCAGTCCTCCTCGAACAGCGGGTCCTCCAGCGACACGATCGGGTACGCGTCCAGCCATTCGGTGTAGATCCGGGTCATCTCGGCCGAGTCCTTCGGGGTCGCCCTCGAACTGGTAGGACCCGTCGGAGTAGAACTCGTTGGCCGCGGAGTCGATGGCCAGCGCCACATCGAGGCCCGGGGTGAACCCGGCCTTCCCGATCGCCTCGACGATCAGGTCCAGCGCGGCCCGGTTGTGCGCCAGGTCGGGAGCGAAACCACCCTCGTCGCCTACCCCGGTGTTCAGCCCGTGCTGCTTGAGCACCGACTTCAGCGCGTGGTAGGTCTCCGCGCCCCACTGCACCGCCTCGGTGAACGACGCCGCGCCGATCGGGGCGATCATGAATTCCTGGATGTCCACGCTGTTGTCCGCGTGCGCGCCGCCGTTCAGGATGTTCATCATCGGCACCGGCAGCAGGTGCGCGTTCGGGCCGCCCAGGTAGCGGAACAGCGGCAGGCCCGCCGACTCGGCCGCCGCCTTGGCCACCGCCATGCTCACCCCGGTGATGGCGTTCGCGCCGAGCCGTGACTTGTCCGGGGTGCGGTCCAGGTCGATCATGGCCTGGTCGACCAGGCGCTGGTCGTCCGCGTCGAAGCCGAGCAGCTCGGGCTGGATCTCATCGATGATGCCCTGGACCGCCTTGGTGACCGCCTTGCCACCGTAGTCCTCGCCGCCGTCGCGCAGTTCCACCGCCTCGAACGCACCGGTGGAGGCGCCGCTCGGCGCCGCCGCGCGGCCCAGCGAGCCGTCGTCAAGGGCGACCTCGACCTCAAGGGTGGGGTTTCCGCGGGAATCCAGAATCTGCCTGGCGTGCACCGCCTCGATCGAGGCCACGACGACTCCTGAAAGCTCGGCTGACATGTCCGTATTGGAGCCTAGTGGAGTCCACGCCGGCCCGCGCACCGGCCACGCCGCGGGCACCGGCCAGGCCAGGCCCGGGCCGGGGCGCTAACCAGCGGGCTGGCCCGGTTGGCCGTCTCCCAGGCGCGAACCCGGTCCCGGTACCGGCCGGGCCGCGCCGCGCAGTTCCAGCTCGGGGTCGAGCCCGGCCGCCCGCGCCTTGGCCACCAGCGCGAACAGCTCGGCGCCAAGCCCATCCCCGGCGCCGCCCGCGGTGACCAGATCCGCGGGCACGCCCGCTGCGCTCGCGCGCCGCTGCAGCTGGGCGGCCAGCGCGAGGGCGGGCTGGCCGAACGGCACGCCGTCCAGCGCCGACCCGGCTGAGCCGGTGGCCGATTCGCGTTCTGCTGCCTTGATCACGTCCCAGTTGCGCTTGACGTCCTCGGCGCCGGACACGGCCACGTCGGCGAACACGTGCGGGTGCCTGCGGACCAGCTTGGTCACGATGCCGTCGGCCACGTCGTCCACGGTGAACCCGGTCTCGTCCGCCCGCTCCTGCGCCACCCGGGCGTGGAACATCACCTGGAGCAGCACGTCGCCGAGTTCCTCGCGGAGCGCCTTCCGGTCCCCGCTCTCCAGCGCGTCCAGCGCCTCGTAGGACTCCTCGATCAGGTACGGGGCGAGCGACTCGTGCGTCTGCTTGGCGTCCCAGGGGCAGTTCCGGCGCAGCGTGTCCATCACCGAGACCAGGGTGAGCAGTTCCCCGCCGGGTAGCGCGCTCGACCCGTACAGCAGCTCCACCGCGGTGCCCGCCGGGCCATCGGGCCCGCCCAGTGAATCGGCCAGCGCAACCGGCCCCGGCAGCACGCCCGCCGGGCGCCCGGGCGGGTCGTGCGGGCACAGCCAGACCGTGTCGCCAGGACGCAGCCCGGGCACGGCCACCGCCGCGGCGAGCAGCCGGGCCAGCTCGGCCGGGGCCGCCCCGGCCGCGCCCGGCAGCAGCTCCCAGCCAACCCCGGCCTCGGCCAGCGCGGGCAGCAGCGGATCATCCGCCGCCGCGGCCAGCACCCGGTCAGCGCCCTGCAGCACCTGCCAGGCAGGCCAGCTGAGCAGCCCGGCCCGCACCGTGGGCGCGGTCACCAGCAGGACGAGCCGGCGCATCAGCAGTGCGGGGTGAGCTGCGGGGCAGCCGTCCCGGTCGGCGACGGGGACGGCGCACCGGGCAGCGCGGACAGCTTGCCCGGCGCCGCGACCACGCCGATGGTCCGGTAGTCCAGCGCGCCGTACTGCGGGTTGACCTGGATGCCGAGGCTCTTGGCCGCGACGCACTGCGAGGCGTCGAACTGGTTGCTCAGCGACTGCAGCGCGGGGGTGGCGGTGGGCAGCTTCCCGCCGTCCAGCCGGTTCAGGATCGCGTCCTGGATGGCCACGTACCGGCCCAGCTCGTTCATCTGGTCCGGCGGCACCCCGTTAGCGACAGCCAGCGCGGTCGCGGTGACCCCGCTCTGCTTGGCCTGCGCGGAGATCGACGACAGCGCGTCCTGCACCTGGGTCTGGCTCACCGTGATGCCGTAGCGCTGCGCCATCTGCTCCCGCACCTTGAACCGGAGCAGCCAGCTGAGCACCTCCTGCGGCATCTGCGACGCGGCGAACTGGAGCTGGATCTTGGCTTTGTCCGCCTGGTAGGCCTGGTTGAGGTTGCTCACCTCGGCGGCCACCGTGGCGGACGAGATCCGCTGGTCGCTGGTCACCGCCGCCGCGCCCAGCTTGACGGACCCGCAGGCGGACAGCGCGAGCAGCCCGGCCAGCGCCGCGGCGGTCAGGGTGATGGGGGTGCGGAGCACGGAGGTGTCCCTTTCTTCTCCTCTAGCCGGTTCCCTCGGGTGCGGGCACCGGTGCATCCGGTTCCAGCACAGCCCCGATGAGCTGGGCGCACCAGGCCAGCAGCTCAGCGTCCCGCAGCAACGGAGCGCCGGGCGGTGCGGGCCGCCCGGCGGGCGCCGCCCTGGGCACCGGTACGAGCATGCTACGCACCGCGGGCTTGAGCACCGTCTTCGGGTACAGCCGCTGCACCCGGACCTGGCGTGAGTCGGGCAGCTGCACCGGGGAGAACCGGATGAACGTGCCCTGCTGGACGATGTCGGTCAGCCCGGCCCGCCGGGCCTGGAAACGCAGCCGCGCCACCGACAGCAGGTTTTCCACCGGCTCCGGCGGCGGGCCGTACCGGTCGGCCAGCTCGTCCCGCACCTCGGCCACGTCCTCGGCGGAGTCGATGGCCGCGACCCGGGTGTAGGCCTCCAGCCGGAGCCGCTCACCGGGCACGTAGTCGTGCGGGATGTGCGCGTTGACCGGGAGCTCCACCCGGACCTCGGGCCGCTCCGCGGGCCCGTCGCCCTTCAGCTCGGTGACCGCTTCGCCGATCATCCGCACGTACAGGTCGAACCCGACCCCGGCGATGTGCCCGGACTGCTCGCCGCCGAGCAGGTTGCCCGCGCCGCGGATCTCCAGGTCCTTCAGCGCCACATACATGCCCGCGCCTGCCTCGGTGTGCTGCGCGATGGTGGCCAGCCGCTCGTGCGCCGTCTCGGTCAGCGGGGTCTCCGGCGGGAACAGGAAGTAGGCGTAGCCCCGCTCACTGCTCCGGCCGACCCGGCCGCGCAGCTGGTGCAGCTGGGGCAGCCCATAGGTGTCCGCCCGGTCCACGATCAGCGTGTTCGCGTTCGGGATGTCCAGCCCGGACTCGATGATGGTGGTGGACACCAGCACGTCGAACTTGCGGTCCACGAAGTCGCTCATCACGCTTTCCAGCACGTGCTCGTTCATCTGGCCATGGCCGACCGCGATCCGGGCCTCCGGGACCAGCTCACCCAGCCGGGCCGCCACCCGGTTGATCGAGCTGACCCGGTTGTGCACGAAGAACACCTGGCCGTCGCGCAGCAGCTCACGCCGGATGGCCGCGGCGATCTGCTTCTCGTCGTACGGGCCGACCAGAGTGAGCACGGGATGGCGTTCTTCCGGCGGGGTGAGGATGGTGGACATCTCGCGGATCCCGGCGATGCCCATCTCCAGCGTGCGCGGGATCGGGGTGGCCGACATGGCCAGCACGTCCACCTCGGTGCGCAGCCGCTTCAGGTACTCCTTGTGCTCGACGCCGAACCGCTGTTCCTCGTCCAGGATGACCAGGCCGAGCCGGGCGAACCGGGTGTCCGGGGAGAGCAGCCGGTGGGTGCCGACCACCACGTCCACCTTGCCCTCGGTCATCTCCTCGCGGACCTGCGCCGCCTCGGCGTCGCTCTGGAACCGGGACAGCATCCGCACCGTCACCGGGAACGGCGCGAACCGCTCGCTGAACGTGGCGAAGTGCTGCTGGGCCAGCAGCGTGGTCGGCACCAGCACGGCCACCTGGCTGCCGTCCTGGACCGCCTTGAACGCCGCCCGCACCGCGATCTCGGTCTTGCCGTAGCCGACGTCGCCGCAGATCAGCCGGTCCATCGGCACCGGCCGTTCCATGTCCCGCTTGACCTCGTTGATGGCCGCCAGCTGGTCCGGCGTCTCCACGTACGGGAACGCGTCCTCCAGCTCACGCTGCCACGGGGTGTCCGGGCCGAACGCGTGCCCCGGCGAGGCCATCCGCGCCGAGTACAGCCGGATCAGCTCGGCGGCGATCTGCCGGACCGCCTTGCGCGCCCGGCCCTTGGTCTTGGCCCAGTCCGCGCCGCCCAGCCGGTGCAGGCTGGGCTGCTCGCCGCCGACGTACCGGGTGACCTGGTCGAGCTGGTCGGTCGGCACGTACAGCCGGTCCGGCGGCTGGCCGCGCTTGCTGGCCGCGTACTCGATGACCAGGTACTCGCGGGTCGCGCCCTGCACGTTGCGGCTGGTCATCTCCAGGTACCGGCCCACGCCGTGCTGCTCGTGCACGATGTAGTCACCCGGGGTGAGCTGCAGCGGGTCGATGCCGCCGCGCCGCCGGGCGGGCATCCGCATGTCCTTGCTGGCCGTGCGCTGCCCGGCCAGGTCGGCCTCGGTCAGCACGGCCAGCCGCACCGGCGCCCAGCTGAAGCCGTGGCCGAGCAGCCCGGTGCTCACGTATGGCACGGCCAGGCTCGGGCGGCTGGTCGAGGTCGCCGAGCCGGGCGCCGAGACCTTCGCCGCGGAGCATCTCGGCCAGCCGCTGGGCCGGGCCGTGCCCCTCGGTGACCAGCGCCACCCGCCATCCGTCGGCCAGCCACTGGCGCACGTCGGCGATCGCGCGCGCGGTATCGCCGCGATAGCCCGGCACCGGCGAGGCCTGGATGCGCAACGCCAGCCGGTCTGTCCCGGCCTCGGCCACATCCGGGAGTTCGCCGGGCAGCGCGTCCGGGCTGTCGAACGGGGTGACGGTCCACCAGCCGATGCCGAGATCGCGGGCCGCGGACCGCACCGCGGCCAGCGGCTGGAACGCCGCCGCCCCCAGATCGACCGGAGCCTGGCCGCCCGCGGCCGCGTTCACCCAGGATGCGTCGAGGAACTCCTGGCTGGTCCGGACCAGGTCGGCGGCCCGGGCCCGGATCCGCTCCGGATCGCAGGCCAGCACCAGGCCGCCGGGCGGCACGTGGTCGAGCAGCAGTTCCATCCGGTCGGCCAGCACCGGGGCGAACGCTTCCATGCCTTCCACACCGATGCCGTCGGCCAGCTTGCCCAGGATCTCGGCCAGGCCGGGATGGTCCTTGGCCAGCTGCCTGGCCCGCTCGCGGACCGCCGGGGTGAGCAGCAACTCGCGGCACGGCGGGGCCCACAGGCCGTCGGCCGGCGTGCAGGCTGCGCTGGTCGGCGACCCGGAAGTAGCGGATCTCCTCGACGCTGTCCCCCCAGAACTCCACCCGCAGCGGGTGTTCCTCGGTGGGCGGGAACACGTCCAGGATGCCGCCGCGCACGGCGATCTCGCCGCGGTGCTCGACCAGGTCGGTGCGCACGTAGCCGATGTCCACCAGCCGGGTGATGGTCTGCTCGAAGTCGGCGTCCTGGCCTGCGCGCAGCGCCACCGGTTCCAGGTCGCCCAGCCCGCTGACCATCGGCTGCAGCAGGCTGCGCACCGGGCTGACCAGCACGGTGACCGGGCCGGCCTGCGGGCTGCCCGGGTCCGGGTGGGCCAGCCGGCGCAGCACGGCCAGCCGCCGCCCGGAGGTGTCCGAACGCGGCGAGATCCGTTCGTGCGGCAGGGTTTCCCAGGCCGGGAAGCAGGCCACCGTGCCTGGCGGCAGCAGCGACTCGAGGGCGCTGGTCAGCTCCTCCGCCTCGCGCGCGGTGGCCGTCACGGCCAGCACGAACCGCTGCGGCTCAGTCCCGGGCTGATCCGCCCCCGGTGGGGTGGCGGCCAGCGCGCAGCTGCGGCAAAACGAGAGACGCGGCGGCCAGGAATGGCCGCAGCGCGGGCGGTGCGACGAGATCCGTATCCGTGTCACCCTGGCTCAGCGCATGCCGCAGCCCGGGGTCCTCGGCTATGACGCTGAGCAATCCGGCGAGGCTCATGGTGTCCTTGATCAGCCCGTAGTGGCGGCCACGGGAGGCAGCACGAAAGGCCCGCACTAGCGGGCAGCGGGGCTGCCAGGAGCCAGGCGGGATACCTCTAGTTTAGGGGGCCGGCCAGGCAACTCGGCACACCCGGTCCCCGGACCGGTATCCCCGCGCAAATAGCCGGTCATGGACACCGTGACTATCCGCAGGCAGAGGGCTAGTTTAGGGGTTTGTGACATCGGTCAGCGGTGTTCCGGGGGGCGACACTAGCCAGTCTGCGCGCTCGCGCGGGGGCCGTCTGGCGCGCCGCCCGGGGGCGCGATCGGATCCCGCAGCGCGATCAGCACGCGCAGCGCCAGCCAGTGCCGCCGGATACCACGGCGGAGACCAGCCTTTTCACCAGGTGGGCGCAGGGGTATGCGGCGGAACGGTTCGGCCAGCAGATCGCCGTACTGCTGGCCGGGGCGGTCACCGCGGCCGGGGACCTGGGCCTGGGCGGACTGCGGGACAGCGGCGCCGACATCATCGTCACCCTGGTCGACGACGATCAGCCGGTCAACCGGTCCGCGCTGGCCAGCCACCCGGACCTGAGCCGTTGCACGCTCGGTGACCTGCGCACCGTGCCGCTGCCCCAGCGGTCCTACGACATCGTGGCCGCACGTCCTGCTGCTGGACCGGATCCACCATGCCGAACTGGTACTCGACCGGCTGACCGACGCGATCAAGCCGGGCGGCCTGCTGCTGCTGCAGATCCGGGACCGGGACTCGGCGGCGGGCTTCCTGGACCGGGTGCTGCCCACCGGGCTGCGCGGGGCGATCTGGCGCCGGCACCGGCCGGGACGACCGGGGCCGCACCCGGCAGTGTACGAGCGGCTCGCCTCGGTGCGCGGCATCCAGTCCTACGTCCTGCTCCGCGGCCTGGTCATCGCCGAGCGCCAGCCGCTCGGCGGGCTGGCGGGCGGGCTGCGCCCGGCGCCGCGCGGCTACCTGGCCGCACAGCAGGCGGTGGCCTGGCTGTCCGGGCACCGGCTGACCGCCGACCACGAGGAGTACCTCTACGTGCTGCGCAAGCCAGAGAACCGGTTCGCCCGCATCCTCTGATGTAGCCTCTGCTTGCCCGGCGGATACGGCCGGGAGTTACCCGCGGCCGCGATGGAGGGGAAATCGTGCAGGCGCAGACGCAGGCGGGCAGCTCCGCGCAGCTGGCCGGGCTTCCCTCGCTGACCCTGGACGAGGGGCAGCTGGGTGATCTGGAGCTGCTGCTCACCGGCGCGTTCGCAGCCACTGCACGGCTACCTGACCCCGGCCGAGGTGATGTCGGTCAGCGCGCATGGCACGCTGCCGGACGGCACGCCGTGGCCGGTGCCGGTCACCCTGGACGTGCCCGCCGGGAGCATCAAGCCGGACGCGGCCCGGGTGCTGCTCCAGGACCCGGAAGGCACGCCGCTTGCTGTGCTGGATATACCGGGCTCACCGACTGGACAGCAGCTGCCGCTGGACCGCTCCACCGAGTCCGGCCGATGACCCGCGGACGCGGGCCCGCGGCTGGTCCGGCTCAGCGGCCCGGTGACCGCGCTCCGCCCACCGGAGCACGGGCCGTTCCGTGAGCTCCGGCGGCTGCCCGCGGAGGTGCGCGCCGAACTGGCCGAAACCCCGGTGCTCGGCTACGTGACCAGCGCGCCGCTGCACTCCCGGCAGATCGGCCAATTGCGGCACGCGGCCAGCCAGCTGAAGGCCCGGTTGCTGCTGCTGCCCCGGGTGGCCGGGCCGGCCGACATCGTGCTGCGGCCGGACGCGCTGGTCCGCACGGTGCGGGCGCCGCCCGCAGCCTGCCCCCGGTACCGTGGTCATCCCGGTGCCGCTGCGCCGCGGTCCGGCCAGCCCGGCCGATGACCTGGCGCTGCAGGCCCGGGTGGCGGCGGCCTACGGCGCAACGCATCTGCTGGCCGGACGCGCCCGCCGGGCTGGCCAGCGACGCGGTGCGCCCCGCGCCGCTGATCCCGGTGCTCTCCCCCGGCGACTGGGCGTACGACCCCACCACCGAGGTGTGGCGCCCGCTGGCCCTGATCGAGGCGGGCACCGAGCGCACCGACCTGGCCACCGGCGAACTCGACGATCTGCTCGACCGCGGCGAGGAGATACCGGCCTGGTTCACTCCCCCGGCGGTGGCCGCGGAACTGCGCCGGGCCCGGCCGCGGCGCAGCGAGCGCGGGCTGGTCGTGTTCTTCACCGGGCTGTCTGGCTCGGGGAAGTCCACGCTGGCCCGGGCGCTGCGCGACGCGCTGAGCGAGCGCGGGGACCGCACCGTGTCACTGCTGGACGGTGACCTGGTCCGCGCGCTGCTGTCGGCCGGGCTGACGTTCTCCCGGGCCGACCGGGATCTGAACATCGCCCGGATCGGCTTCGTGGCTACCGAGATCGCCCGGCACGGCGGTATCGCCATCTGCGCGCCGATCGCGCCCTACGCCCAGGCCCGCCGGGACGTGCGGCGCGCGGTCCAGGAGGTCGGCGACTTCCTGCTGATCTACGTGGCCACCCCGGCCGAGGTGTGCGAGGCCCGGGACCGTAAGGGCCTGTACGCCAAGGCACGGGCCGGGCTCATCGACCACTTCACCGGGGTGTCCGACCCGTACGAGGAACCCGACGACGCGGACCTGGTCATCGACACCTCGGCGGTGAGCCGTCAGGAAGCGCTGGCGGCGGTCATGCACCTGCTGGTCTCCGGCGGCTGGCTCGCCCCGGGCGAAGGCTAGGCCTGGCTTTCCCGGTCGGCTGGGCTCGGCACGCTGACCGGGCCGGGCACACTGGCCGGGCCGGGCACACTGGCCGGGCCGGGCACACTGGCCGGGCCGGGCACACTGGCTGGGCCGGGCACACTGGCCGGGCCGGGCACACTGGCCGGGCCGGGTTCGTCATCCACATCCTCGGCCCGGGTCCCAGCGTCCAGCCTGCTGCGGAACTCGCCGACCCGGCTGCGCGTGCCGGTCAGCCGGGCCGACAGCGCCCGGGACATCCGGTCCCGCTGCCGGGACAGCAGCACGTAGCTGGCGATGCCGCTGACCAGCAGGGCCAGCCCGAGCAGCAGCAGGCCGCGGGCCCCGGCCAGGTAGAGCAGCCCGGTAGCCGCGACGAACAGCAGCAGCCGGGCCGTGGTGTAGGCAAGCATGGATCGCATAGCAGGGCCAGCCTACCCAGCCACCGTCACCGGGACGGTACCCAGGATCGACAGCAGCATGGCCGGGTCGATGTTGCCGCCGGACAGCACCGCGACCGTGCTGCCCGCGGCCGGCAGTTCCGCCCGCCGGAACAGGCAGGCGGCCACCGCGACCGCGCCACCCGGTTCGGCGATGAGCCGCGCCTCCACGGCCAGCCGGCGTATCGCGGCGCGGATCTCGTCCTCGGTGACCGTGACGATGTCGTCCACCAGTTCCAGCATGTGCTGCATGGGCAGCGCGCCGACCTGGTCAACACGGAGCGCGTCGGCGATGGTCCGGTGCGTCGCGCCGGGCGGCCAGGCCACCTGGTGCCCTTCGTGCAGTGAGTCCCTGGCGTCCGCGGCCAGCGCGGGCTCCACGCCGATGATGGCCGCCTCCGGGCGCAGCGCCCGGACCGCGGCGGCCACGCCGGAGATCAGCCCGCCGCCGCCCACCGGGACCACGACCAGGTCCACGCCGGGGCAGTCCGCCGCGATCTCCAGGCCGACGGTGCCCTGACCGGCGATCACCCGGCGGTCATCGAACGGCGGGATGGACACCGCGCCGCGCTGCGCGGCCAGGTCGCGGGTGGCGGCCAGCCGGGCGGCCAGGTTGGGTGCGGAGATGACGATCTCGGCACCGAGCGCGCGGATGGCGGCCACCTTTACCGGGGCGGCGTCCTCCGGCACGATCACGATCGCGGGCATCTCGAGCAGCGCGGCCGCGTAGGCCACGGCCAGGCCATGGTTGCCGCTGGAGTGCGTGATCACGCCGCGCTCCCGCGCTGCCGCGGGCAGCGTGTTCATCGCCGCATACGCGCCGCGCAGCTTGAACGCACCGGTCGGCTGCAGCGATTCCGGCTTGACGAGCAGCGCCGGGTCGGCACCGGGGAACGGCACCAGCGGGGTGCGCACCGCCACGCCCGCCAGGGCCGCCGCGGCGGCCCTGATCTCCTGGATCGACACGAGCGATTGCACCTGCATACCCTATGGCCGCCGCGGCCCGGGCCAGACCCGGCTACCCGCATCCGGCCCAGATCAGCCGCCCTGGATCAGCATCCCGCCTGAACCACGGGTCGCTCCGGCACCACCGCGCTCCCTAGATCACCAACCGGCAGCTTTTTACGGAATCGAAGGAGAAAACCGGCGTTTGTCGCCACACTTGGGGCAGGCCTGTAGGGATGGGCCCGGGGTTCGGGTGCTCAGGAGGGGAACAGCGTGGACGGCAGCAACGAGCGCCTCCTGACGCCGGGGGAGGTGGCCGCGCTCTTCCGGGTGGATCCCAAGACCGTAACCCGATGGGCCGCGTCCGGCCGGATCAGCAGCATCCGCACACCTGGGGGGCATCGCCGGTTCCGCGAATCCGAGGTGCGCGCGCTGCTTCGCGGTGAGTCCGGCACGGCGCGGGAGGACCGCGCCGACTAGCCCCAGTGCGCTCGGGACCGGCGGTCAGGACCGGCCGCCGCGCTCCCCGTCCCGGTCCTGGCCGGCCCCGCCCTGGCTGGCCAGGAACTCGGCGAACTGCCGTTGCAGCGCCGCGTCCCCGTCCTGCCAGCTGCGCCGCCGTTCCTCGAGTTGCTGCTCGGTGATGGCGCGGGGGGCAAGCCGGGCGTAGTCCGCGTCTCCCGGGCCGATTTCCACATACGCGTCGCCCATCAGCTGTCCCCCCTCAGCCAGGGCCGACTCGGGGACCAGGAGGTTCCCGTTGGGCAGCTGGATGACGAACATTACTGAATCACTCTAGCTAGAGGCCGTAGCGGATGTTGAAGTACAGCATGACATCAAGAGCGACTCTGGTGTTGCCGCCCAGCATGTCAACGAGCGCGGGACGCTGCTGCGAGGCGATGGCCGCGAACGCGTCCGCGAAGAACTCACGGCGGCCGAGATCCCCCGGCTGCCGGTGGAAGTCACTGACCAGCGCGTCCTGGCAGCGCTGGTAGAGCTGGCGGAACTGCACCGAGTCGGACTGCCAGCGGCCGTCCACCCGGTCGATGTCGTCCAGCGCGTGCCCAACTTCGTGGCACATCACGTCGGGGGCGGACGACGGCCGCGACCCGACGATGATCTTGCGCTGGCCGTACGCGCCCGCACAGGCGTCCCAGGTGGCGCGGCCGGAGGGCAGCGGGACCCCGCGCAGCCGGGCCATGTCGTCCAGTTCGGGCACGCCGCCCTCGCCGACGTGGATGGCATCCAGCCCCCCAGCCAGGATTTCCTTGATCACTTGCGGCAGCCCAGCCAGCCGGTTGACCGCGCGGACCACCGGGGCCGAGGGCACCACGCTGGCCGGCCACTCCCGGTGCAGCACCTGTTCCAGCGGCCCGCAGTTGGCCAGCCCCTCGGCCGTCCGGCGGGCATGCGCGACCTCGTACCAGGGCAGCCGGGCCGCGTCCGGTTCGGCCCGGCGCTGGGCCCGGGCCTGCCCGGCCGCCTGAGCCTGGCTGCCGTCGGCCGGCGCCGCCTGACCGGGGCTGGGCCGGATGGCCGCCCGGGCCTGGCCGGCGGCGGCCCACCGGGCCTGGGCCTGCGGCCTGGGCCGGGCCAACCGCCGGCTGCCCGGCAGCGGCGCCGGGCTGGCTGGCACTGGGCTGGCTGGCACTGGGCTGGCCAGCACCGGGCTGGCTAGCACCGGGCTGGCTAGCACCGGGGCGACTGGCACCGGGCTGGCCAGCCGCGGGCTGGCCAGCACCGGGCCGGCCAGCGCCAGGCTGGCCCGCCCTGGTCGGGCTGGCCGAGCCGGAGCGGCGTGGCACCCGGCGGGGAAGCTCGGCGGCCTGCGGCCCGGATGCGGTCTGCTCGGCTGAGGACTGGACTACCGGGCTCGACGGTGCGGCGTCCACCGGCGGGCCAGGCCGGTATCCGTAGTCCCGGCGATGACGGCCGGCCCCGGACGGGCTGGGCGCACTGCCCATCCCGGATGATCCGGTTCGCGCCGGGCCGCGGGATCGCGAGCCCCGCGGACCGGGCCGGATGTACCGGCGAACGCGATCGATAAGCCGCAGCCGCATATTCCGCACTCCCAGCGATCGCGTGCCAGGTTGCCAGGGTATGACGAAACACGGCTAACGTCACCTGTTGTCACTCGCTGTTACCCGTTACGGAACCCCGGCCGTACCTGCTGACTCGCGGCAATCCCCGACGATTGGGCCGCAGCAGTACTAAGCTGCCGCGCATGTGGCTGGTCGGCGCGCTCGTTCTGCTGCTCGCGCTGGGCTTCTGGGTGTGCTGGTCGTGGCGCCCCCGGCGGCTGGCCCGCCCGGCGGGCTCGGCCGCGGACGCCGCCTTCCGCCGGCATCCGGCCGGCCGCGCGCGCTGCGCCTCCGCCGATGACCACGTGTCACCGGGCCGCCCGGCGGCCCCGGCCGACTGGATGGCGCCGCGTGGCCCGGACGATGACCCGGAGTTCCTGGCCGAACTGGACCGCGTCATCCGCGGCGACGGCGACCCGGGCGGCGCTAGCTTCTAGCTCAGCCCGGCGTAGGAGTGCAGGCCGGTGATGAACAGGCTCACGCCAAGCAGGTTGAACAGCAGGCAGGCGAACCCGACCAGCTGGATGTAGGCGGCCCGGCGGCCGCGCCAGCCCGCGGTGACCCGCGCGTGCAGGAAGCAGGCGTACACCACCCAGGTGATGAAGGCCCAGGTCTCGGTGGGGTCCCAGCCCCAGTACCGGCCCCAGGCCTCGTCGGCCCAGATCGCGCCGGCCATGATGCCGAACGTCCAGAGCGGGAACGCGAACACCACTGTCCGGTAGGCGAACTGGTCGAGCCGCTCCGGGCTGGGCAGCAGCCGGAACACCTCGCTGTTGCGCACCGGCAGGCCAGCCGCGGCGCGCCGGGCATGCCGGTCGGCGAACAGGTAGACCACGGCGAGCACGGCGGCCACCACGTAGGTCCCGGTGGCCAGGGTTATCGCGGTCACGTGGATGGCCAGCCAGTACGAGTTCAGCGCGGGCACCAGCGGGCCGGCCGGGGTGTAGATGACCGTCTGGGCCAGGCCGATGATGATCACGATCGGGGCCATGAAGAACAGGCCGAGGCGGTACGGCCGGTACCGGATCATCAGGCCGAGGAAGAACAGCACCGCCACGCAGGTCACCGCGATCACGAACTCGTACATGTCGCCCCACGGCACCCGGTGCACGGCCAGGCCGCGGATGACCACGCCGACGATGTGCGCGAGCAGGCCCAGCACGGTAAGCCCGAGCCCGGCGCGGACCCAGAAGCTGGCGTCGCGCAGCGCCAGGCCGCGGCCGTGGCCGCGTCCGGCGCTGGCCCGTGCCGCCGTTCCCGGGCTGGCGTTCCGGCGCTGGCGTTCCCGGTGCTGGCGTTGGCCACGCTGGCCTGCGACGTGCCCGCGGCGGCCGCACCGGCCGTGCCCGCCGTCACCAGTTCCGGCACCTCGGCCTTGGCGGCTCGGCCGCGGGACGCCGGCCGAACGCGAAGTCGGCCGCGAAGGCCAGCACGGCCAGGAAGTAGAGCACCAGGGTGACCATGAGGAAATGGTCACTGAGGTGGGACAGCCCCTGGTTGACGGCCATCAGTCTGGTTTCCCCTCGGTTGTCTCGCCCGCGTACGCTGCCCGGAACTCCTCGGCCAGCCGGGCGAACTCCTCGTCGAACCCGCCTGCCGGGTCGGACCGGGCCAGGCCGCCCACGTCAACCACGGTGCGGCCGCCGGGACCCGGGTAGGCCCGGACGAACATCCGGCGGCGCCGGATGAAGAAGGACAGCAGCAGCCCGGCCAGCGCGGCCAGTCCCGCGATCAGCGCGGGCAGCTGCCCTGGGTCGTAGGTGATGGCCAGGCTGGCCCACTGCCGGTACCCGGTGAAGGTCAGCGTCCCGGCGCCGCCCGGCAGCTTGATCGACTGGCCGGGGGCCAGCGGGCGCGGCGCGACCGGCAGCTCGGTCAGGCCGGCCGTGTTGAGCTGGTACACCGACTGCGACGGGCCACTGTTCATGCCCAGGTTGCCCTTATAGGAGATCAGGCTGACCCGGGGGTTGAGCGGCGCCGGGAAGACGGACTCCAGCGTCCCGCCCGGCGTCCACCGCGGTGGGCAGGAACACGCCCGCGAAGCCGAGCTGGTCGCGGCCGGGCGTCCGGGACCTTGACCACGCCCTCGGAGGTGAGCCCGGACGTGTTCACCGCGATGAACGGCACCGGCTGGTCGAAGACCACCTTCCCGGTCCCGTCGGTGACCTTGAACACCGGGGCGTACCCGTGGCCGATCAGGTACACCTTCACGCCGTCCACGTTCAGCGGGTGGTTCACCCGCAGGTCGTAGTGCTGGCTGGCCGCCCCGGGCTGCGCCGAGTAGCTGAGGTAGGCGTTGAACGAGGACGGCTGGCCGCGCAGCTGGCCGGACCGGACGTAGCTGGCCGAGAACCGGTTCAGCGTGATGGTGAACGGCTGCAGGTCGGCCGAGGACACCAGCCGGCCCGGGTGGAACACGTCCAGCGCGGTCACCGTGTTGGCGAACGACGTGCCGGACACCAGCAGCCGGTTCGCCTTGTAGCCGAACATCCCGCCCAGGGCGACCGCGCCGAGCAGGCCGAGCAGGGCCAGGTGGAACAGCAGGTTGCCGAGTTCCCGCCGGTAGCCCTTTTCCGCCGAAACCCAGCCGTCGCCGGTGCGCAGCCGGAACTTGCGCGCCTTGAGTACCGCGGTGGCGGCGGCCAGCGCGGCCGCCGCGTCCTGCCCGGTCTGGTGCCGCACCGACTGCGGCATCCGGGCCACGTTACGCGGCGCGGGCGGGGGCAGCGCCCGGGCCGAGCGGGCCAGCCGGTACGCCCGGGGCACCACGCAGCCGGCCAGCGACAGGAACAGCAGCAGGTAGACGGCCGCGAACCAGGGCGCCGCGAACACGTTGAACAGGGACAGCCGGGCCAGCCACGGGGCCAGCCCCGGATGCGAGGCGTAGTACTGCTGCACGGCCGCCGGGTCGATGCCCTGCTGCGGCAGCAGCGAGCCGGGCACACTCGCCACGGCCAGCAGGAACAGCAGGATCAGCGCGGTGCGCATCGAGGTCAGCTGGCGCCAGCCCCAGCGCAGCCAGCCCAGCAGCCCGTAGGCCGCGCCGGGCGGCGGCGAGGACGCCGCGGCCGGTGCCGCCCGCTGGCCGGCCTCGGGCGCGCCGGCCTCGGCGCGCGGTCTCCGCCGCGCCGGTCTCGGTCATCCGGGAGGTCTCGGTCATCCGGGCTCTGCCGCCACTCGCTGGATCAGCGTCTTCAGGCTGTCATAGGTCACTCCGCCGATCACCCGCGCGGTGATCCGGCCGCTGCGCGATATCACCAGTGTGGTGGGGATCCCGGCGGGCGGCACGGTGTCCCGGAAATCGAGCGCGAGGTTGTCGCTCGGGTCGTTCAGGCTCGGGTAGCTGATCCGGAAGTCACTCATGAAGGCCTCGGCGGTGGCCGGGCTGTCCCGGATGTCGATGCCCAGGAACCGGACGCCGGACGGGCGGTACTGGCGGGCCAGCTGGGCCAGGCCGGGCGCCTCCTGCCGGCATGGCGGGCACCATGATCCCCAGAAGTTCAGTACCACCACGTGCCCGCGGTAGCTGGCCAGGCTGAGCCGGCCACCGCCGACCAGCGGGCCGCTCACCGCCGGGGCGACCGGGCCGGTCCCGGCCCGGTACAGCGTGGTGCCCGGGCTGCCGGACACGAAGCTCTGGCCGTTGCTGGCCGGGCTGTTCGAGGCGATCGCGCCGCCCGCGCAGCCGGATGCGGCCAGCGCCGGAACAGCGGCCAGCAGGGCGAGCCGCGCGGCACGGCCCGGCCGGGTCACCCGGGACGGCGTGCGGGGCGGACGGGACACGGAGATAGCTCCTACAGCGAGTAGTACCGCGCCCCATTGTGCCCGATAGGGCTGGCGCGGCTGACAGCGGGCCGGCCCGCGGTCAGGCACCCCGGCGTCGGCGCGCGGGATCCGGCCGGCTCGGCGTAGCTGACCCCGGTGATCCGGTCCCCGGTGTAGCTGAAGCTGGTCACGCTGGCCAGCGCGCACTGCCGGTGCGCCGGGTTGTGCCACAGGTGCCTGCCCTCGGCCGCCCGGCGCGCGATCCAGATCGGCAGCTGGTGGCTGACCAGCACCGCCTCGTGCCCGCGCGCGGCCTGCGCCGCGTCGGCCATCGCGGCCAGCATCCGGGCCGCGATGTCCGGGTACGGCTCACCCCAGGACGGGCGGAACGGGTTGTACAGGTAGCGCCAGTTAGCCGGGTTCGCGCAGCGCGCCGGAGCCGACGCCGACCGTGGTGCCCTCGAACACATTGGTCGGCTCGATCAGCCGCTCGTCGATGCTCACCTCGAGCTCGAACTGCGCGGCCAGCGGGGCGGAGGTCTCCAGCGTCCGGTCCAGTGGTGATGAGCGGAGCAGCACCACGTCCCGGCCGGCCAGGAAGCCCGCCGCGGCCTTGGCCATCAGGCGGCCCTCTTCGGAGAGGTGGAAGTCGGGCAGGCGGCCATACAGCACGCCGCCCGGGTTGTAGACCTCACCGTGCCGCAGCAGGTGCAGCACGGTGTCCGGACCTGGGTTCTCAGTCATGGCGGCCACAGCCTACCGGGACGCCCAGCTCAGCCTGCTCCGGGCAGCCGCCGAGCAGGTAGACTCCGGGCAGCTTGCGGTTGCGCCTAGGGTTCCGTGCCCCGCCCGCGCCCGGTCTGCCGGGCGGCCCCCGGCCGCACAACAAGAGCGGGGCAGGCTGGACCGAGCGGCGCCAGGCGTCCCGGCCTGGGGCACCCACACCTGACGGGATAGAAACCTCGAGGGCTCTCGTTCGCCATGCCCGGGCAGGTCCCGGGTCCGGACTAGGGAGCCGCCCCAGTGAGCGCCACCGCTCTGGCCCTGATCCTCGTCGCCGCCGTCGCGCACGCCACCTGGAACCTGTTCAGCAAGCAGGCCTCGGTGACCGGCGCCGCATCGTTCGTCTGGCTGATGTCGCTCGCCGCCACCGTGCTCTATGCGCCGGTGGTCCTGGTCAGCGCGCTGCTCATCGACCCGCCCCGGCTGACCGCGCTGTGCTGGGTGTTCCTGATCGGCACCGGGCTGCTGCAGGCGGGCTACTTCCTGTTCCTGCAGTCCGGCTACCGGCTGGGTGACCTGTCCCTGGTCTACCCGGTGGGCCGCGGCAGCGGCGCCCTGCTCGCCGCGCTGGCCGGCATCGTGCTGCTCGGCGAGCACCCGGGCCGGCCGGGCTGGCCGGGATCGGCCTGGTGATAGCCGGCGTTCTGCTGCCTTCGGGGCGCCCGCTGGAGGCGGACGGTCAGCCACCCGTCCAGCCTCGCGGGCGCTGGCCTTCGCGCTGGTCACCGGCATGTTCATCGCGTCCTACACGCTGTGGGACAAGTACGCGGTGAGCACGCTCAAGGTGCCGCCGCTGCTCCAGGGCTACGCCGCGATGCCGGTGATGGCGCTGGTGCTGGCCCCGTTCGCGCTCGCGCCAGCGGCCGCGCACCGCGCTGGTCTGGCGGACGTACCGGCGCCAGGTGGCGGGCGCCGCGGTGCTCGCGCCGCTGGCCTACATCCTGGTGCTGGCCGCGCTGAGCTTCACCGCGGTCAGCGCCGTCGCGCCGGCCCGCGAGGTCAGCGTGCTGGCCGGGGTGCTGCTCGGCCGCCGGATGCTGGGCGAGGGGCAGCTGGCCCGCCGGCTGGCCGCGGCCGCCGCCATCGCGGCCGGCATCATCTGCATCGCCGTCGGCTAGCGGCCGAGCCCGGTCCCGCCGCCGGGTCAGCCGAGGGCGTCGGCGGCGGCGCGGGCGGCGGCGGGCAGCGCGGCGGCGATCCGTTCCACCGCCTCGTCGTCGTGCGCGGCGGACACGAACCACGCCTCGTAGGCCGACGGCGGCAGGTAGACGCCCTGCTCCAGCATGGCGTGGAAGAACGCCGCGTAGGCCGCGGTGGACTGGCCGCGGGCCTCGCCGAAGTCGCGCACCGCCTGCTCGGTGCCCAGGAACACGGAGAACAGGTTGCCCGCCTCCTGCAGCCGGAACGGCACCCCGGCCGCGCTCAGCGTGTCGCTGGCCAGCTTGGCGATGGTGGCCGCGACCTCGTCCAGCCGGGCGTACACCTCCGGCGTGCAGTTGCGCAGCGTGGCCAGCCCGGCCGCGGTGGCCAGCGGGTTACCGGACAGCGTGCCGGCCTGGTAGACCGGGCCGGTGGGGGCGAGCCGGTCCATGATCTCGGCCCGGCCGCCGAACGCGGCCGCGGGCAGCCCGCCGCCCATCACCTTGCCGAACGTGATCAGGTCGCCGGCCACCCCTTCCCGGCCGTACCAGCCGGACGCGGTGACCCGGAACCCGGTCAGCACCTCATCCATGATCAGCAGCGCGCCGTGCTCCCGGCACAGCTCGGCCAGCAGGTCGTTGAAGCCGGCCGTCGGCGGCACCACGCCCATGTTGGCCGGGCACGCCTCGGTGATCACGCAGGCGATCCGGGCGCCGTGCTCGACGAAGGCCTGGCGCACCGCGAGCGCGTCGTTGTACGGCAGGACCAGGGTGTCCCCGGCCGCTGCCCCGGTCACCCCGGGCGAGTCGGGCAGCCCGAAGGTGGCTACCCCGGAGCCCGCCGCGGCCAGCAGCGCGTCCACGTGCCCGTGGTAGCAGCCGGCGAACTTCACCACTATCCGGCGGCCGGTGAACGCGCGGGCCAGCCGCACCGCGGTCATCGTCGCCTCGGTGCCCGAGTTGACCAGCCGGACCTTCTCCACCGGGGTGCGCGCGACGATCTCCTCGGCCAGTTCCACCTCGCCGGCCGTGGCGGTGCCGAACGAGGTGCCCTTGGCCGCGGCCGCCTGCACCGCCTCGGTGACCGCCGGGTAGGCGTGCCCGAGGATCATCGGCCCCCAGGAGCAGACCAGGTCCACGTAGCTGCGGCCGTCGACGTCGGTGAGATACGCTCCGCGCCCGGAAGCCATGAACACCGGCACGCCACCCACCGAGCCGAACGCCCGGACCGGGGAATTCACTCCGCCCGGGATGACCGCGCTGGCCCGGCTGAACAGCTCGCCGGATCCGTCCGAGCGTCGCACAGTGCCTCCGGAAATGTTCACGCCTCCTCTTCGCACGCGTCGGCCAGGAACTCCAGCAGGCGCAGGGCATCGGGCAGCGGGCCGGACCATCGGGGGGCGGCGGGATCAGCCAGCGGGCCGGGCTGCCGAACGGGTCACGGGAGGGCGGCGCGAGCACGAAGCTGTTCCGGCAGTGCCAGCGCAGGCCGACCACCTCGCCGACGTCCTCCGGGGCGCAGTCCAGCTGGCAGGACCACCACTCGTCCTCGTCCTCGGGGGCACCCCGGGTGGCCACGAAGAACAGCGTCCGGCCGGCCCCGGCCGCCACCGGCCCGGGCTGCACCGCGGCCTGGCGCATCGCGTCCAGTGCCGCGCTGCCCGCGGCGGCGGGCACGTCGAGCACGTCGAACACCCGGCCGGTGGGCAGCACGATGTTGGCCTCGGGATGGTCGATCCAGCGCTGCCGGACCTTGCCTGGCTCGCAGCTGGCCAGCAGGTGCCAGGCCGGCGACATCGGGTGGGCGGCGGGCGCCGGGCAGCCGACCCGGTCGCAGGAACAGGCCCGGCCCGCGTTCTGGCTCGGCGGGTATGCCCCCAGGCAGACCGGCCAGCCGAGCCGGGCGTACCCGGCGGCGGCCGCGGCCAGCCGCCCGGCTTCCCGGCGCCGGCTCCGGCGCAGTACCGGTGCGACCATCAGGCTCCACTTCCCGCGACGGCAGTGTTAGCGCTCTCCCTTACCAAGGATGGCGGGCCGGCCACGCTGCGCGCAGGCCGACTCCCCGGGAGATGCCGACATGTTGCCGAACGGAGACTCCCACCTGGCCCCGCCAGCCCTCTCGCTACTCCGTCACCCAGGTCCGGCTGGGCCCAGACCGCTCAGCCCAGCCAGCGGGCCAGCTCAGCCGCCCAGTAGGTGAGGATGATGCTCGCTCCGGCCCGGCGGATCCCGGTCACCGTCTCCATGATGACCCGGTCCCGGTCCAGCCAGCCGTTGGCCGCCGCCGCCTCGACCATCGCGTACTCGCCGCTCACCTGGTACGCGGCCACCGGCACCGGCACGCTGGCCGCCGCCTCGGCGATCACGTCGAGATAGGGCAGCGCGGGCTTGACCATCACGATGTCCGCGCCCTCGGCCACGTCCAGCAGGATCTCGCGCAGCGCGTCGCCGGCCCGCGGGTCCTGCTGGTAGGCGGCCCGGTCGCCGAACTGCGGCGCGCACTCGGCCGCGTCCCGGAACGGCCCGTAGAACGCGGAGGCGTACTTGGCCGAGTAGGCGCAGATAGCCACCTCGGGATAACCGGCCTGGTCCAGCGCCGCCCGGATCGCGGCCACCTGGCCGTCCATCATCCCGCTGGGCGCCACCACGTGCGCCCCGGCCGCGGCCTGCGCGACCGCGATCGACGCGTACCGCTCCAGCGTCGCGTCGTTGTCCACCTCGCCCGCCGGGGTCAGCAGGCCGCAATGGCCGTGGTCGGTGTACTCGTCCAGGCACAGGTCGGCCATCAGCACGGTGGCGTCGCCCACCTCGGCGGCCAGGTCGCCCAGGGCCAGGTTGAGGATCCCGTCCGGGTCGTCGGCCGCCGAGCCGCGGCCGTCCTTGACCGCCGGGACGCCGAACAGGACCAGGCCGCCGACCCCGGCCTCGGTCGCCTCCACCGCCGCCTTGCGCAGGCTGTCCCGGGTGTGCTGGACCACGCCGGGCATGGAGCCGACCGGCTGCGGCTCGGTGATGCCTTCCTTGACGAACATCGGCAGCAGCAGGTCCGACGGCTGCACGCTGGTCTGCGCGACCAGGCGGCGCAGCGCCGCGGTGCGGCGCAGCCGCCTCGGCCGGGCGGCGGGGAAGCCCGGCGTCGTCACCGCAGCCGCCGCCGGGCGCCGCGGCGCCGCTCGCTGGGCTTGCGCACCGGTTCGCCAGCCGTGATGGCCGCGTCGCGGACCGCGGCCGCGTGCTCGGCCAGCGCGTCCACCAGGGCGGTGGCCGATGGCCGCGGCGCCTTGACGTCCACCCGCAGGCCGAATTCCGCCGCCGTCTGCGCGGTCTGCGGCCCGATCACCGCGATCACCGTGACCGCGTGCGGCTTGCCCGCGATGCCGATCAGGTTCCGCACCGTGGAGGACGAGGTGAACAGCACGGCGTCGAACCCGCCGCCCTTGATCGCCTCGCGGATCGGGGCGGGCGGTGGCGCGGCCCGCACCGTACGGTAGGCGGTCACGTCCTCCGCCTCCCAGCCCAGTTCGGTGAGCCGGGCGACCAGCGTCTCGGTGGCGATGTCGGCCCGGGGCAGCAGCACCCGGTTGATCGGGTCGAGCGCGCTGTCGTAGGGCTGCCAGGCCGCCGCCAGCCCTTCCCCGGACTGGTCCCCCTCGGGGATCAGATCCGGCTTGATGCCGAAGGCCAGCAGCGCCTTCCCGGTCTGCTCGCCGACCGCGGCCACCTTGACGCCGGCGAAAGCCCGCGCGTCCAGCCCGTACTCCTCCAGCTTCTCGCGCACCGCCCGGACCGCGTTGGCTGAGGTGAACGCGACCCACTGGTACCGCCCGGTGACCAGCCCCTTGACCGCGCGCTCCATCTGCTGCGGGGTGCGCGGCGGCTCGACCGCGATGGTCGGCACCTCTTCCGGCACCGCGCCGTAGGCGCGCAGCCGCTGCGACACCGAGCCGGCCTGCTCCTTGGTCCGCGGCACCAGCACCCGCCAGCCGAACAGCGGCTTGCTCTCGAACCAGGACAGTTCCTGGTGCGTCCCGGCCGTCTCGCCGACCACGCCCACGGCGGGCCCGGTCTCGGTGAGCAGGTTCACCCCGGCCGACTTGAGGTCGGCGGTCACCGAGCCCAGGTGGCAGCGCACGGTGAGCTGGTCGGTGGTGGTCCCGCACCAGGTGATGGTGAACGGGGTCCGCTCCGGCCAGCCCGCCGCGAGCAGCATCTTGGCCAGGTCGGCCGGTCCGGCCTCGACACCCAGGATGACCAGGCTGCGCGGCGGCGCGGTGTCGGCCGAGAGCGGCTCACCTCCGACGCCTCGATGATCCGGATGTCCCCGCCTGCCTCCGAGGTCAGCGGGATCCCGGCGTAGGCGGGCACCGCCGTGGCGGCGGGCATGCCCGGCACGATCTCGAACCGGACCTTGGCCTTGGCGCACGCCGCGATGTGCCCGGCGGCCGCCCCGAAGAGCAGCGGGTCGCCACGGTAGGCGGCTACCGCGAGCCGCCCGTCCCGGGCCGCGCCGATCAGCAGGCCCGGCTCGCTGTCCAGGTCGGCCACATCGCGGATGTCCGCGTCAGCGGGCAGCAGGTGCGCGGAGCTGCTCGATGACCTCTGGGCTGCCCGCCACCAGGTCGGCACGGCCGAGCAGTTCGGCGGCGCGGACGGTGAGCAGCTCGGTGCTGCCCGGGCCGGTGCCCACGAACGCCACCAGCCCCGGCTGGCCCGCACGGCCCGTGGTCCCGGTCTGAGCTGTGTCCTGTTTTGATCTCTGACTCATGCATCGTCCCCATTGCTGAGGTGTTCCGAAGACTCTGTCCCCTCCGGAGCCGCGTTATTCAGGTCGCGATCCACAGCTACTACCCCGCTAATCTCCACCGGCCGCTCGTACCGGCCCTCCGGGCCCGCACTCGCTAGCCGGTCCTGAATAACGCTCGGGGCCAGCAGCCGCGCTGCGCCCTGCCGGAGCAGCTCGGCCGCCACATCACCGCCGAGGCGGGCCGCCTCGGCGGCCGGGGCACTGGCACTGGCCCGCACCGCTGATTCCCCGTCGACGGCCGCGATCACGGCCGTCACGTGCAGCAACTCCGTTCCGGCAGCATACGCGCCCACCGGCGCGCTGCACCCGGCCTGCAACGCGGCCAGCACGGCGCGCTCCGCGGTGACCGCGGCCCGGCTGACCGGATCGTCGCACGCTGGACAGCAATTCGGCCAGCGGCGTGTCGCCGTCGCGGCACTCCACCGCGAGCGCGCCCTGCCCGGGGGCGGGCAGCATCTCCTCCGGCTCGAACACCTGGGTCACCGCGTCCAGCCGGCCGATGCGGGCCAGCCCGGCACAGGCCAGCAGCACCGCGTCCAGCTCGCCGGACGTCACCTTGCCCAGCCGGGTGCCCGCGTTGCCGCGGACCGGCACCGGCTGCACGTCCGGGCGGAGCAGCCGGAGCTGGGCGGCCCGCCGCGGCGACCCGGTGCCGATCCGGGCACCGGACGGCAGGTCAGCGAGCTTGGCCCCATCCCGGCCGACCAGCGCGTCCCTGGGGTCGTCCCGGGTCGGCACCGCGGCCAGCACCAGCCCGGGTACCGGCCCGACCGGCAGATCCTTGAGCGAGTGCACGGCCAGGTCGATCTGCCCGGCCAGCAGGCTCTCCCGCAGCGCGCTGACGAACACCCCGGTGCCGCCGATCTGGGCCAGCTCGGCCCGGGTGACGTCGCCGAACGTGGTCAGCCCGACGAGTTCGACCGCGGCCCCGGTCCGCTCCGTGATGAGCCGGGCTACCTGGCCGGACTGGGCCATGGCCATCGGGCTCTTCCGGGTGCCCAGACGCAGTGGCGGCTGGTTCATGTCTCGTCCTCTGCACTCGCTGGCTGCGCGGTGACCGCGTCGGCTGGGCCTGCCTCGGCCGGGTCCACGTCACCTGGCGCGGCGTCCGCCACGGTGACCGCGTTGACCACGGCGGGGTCCAGGTCGAACAGGACGCGGAGCGCGTTCTCGTAGGAATCGCCGCCTGGGGAGCCCGGCCAGTTCCTTGACCCGCACCGTCGGCGCGTGCAGCAGCTTGTCCACCACCCGGCGCATGGCCCGTTCGACCTCATTCAGCATGCCATGGTCGGCGGTGCGCAGCCGCCCTTCCAGCCGGGCCAGTTCCGCGTCCACCACGGTGGCCGCCTTGGCCCGCAGCGCGACCACGGTCGGCGCGACCCGGGCCGCGTGCATGGCGGAGACCCGGCAGGCGAACTCGTCGGCCACGATGGCCCGGACGGCCGCGATGTCGCCTTCCCGGGCGGCCGCCCGGTACTCCCCGGCGCCACCCAGCGAGTCCAGGCCGACCACGTGCACCCCGGGCAGCTGAGCCACCTCCGGGTCAACGTCCCGCGGCACGGCCAGGTCGAGCAGGGCCAGCGGCCGGCCAGCGGAGCCGGCGCCCGTGCTGCCAGTGCGAGCGCGCTGCCGCAGCGCACTGGCCACCAGTTCGGCGCCGATCACCACCCCGGTGGCCCCGGTGCACGAGATGACCAGGTCCGCCTGGGCCAGCGGCCCGGCCAGGGCGGTCAGTTCGGCGGTGCTGCCGGCCACCGTGGCGGCCAGCTTGCCGGCCCGGTCCATGGTGCGGTTGGCCACCACGATGTGCGCCGCACCCATCCGGGCCGCGGTGCTGGCGGCCAGCGAGCTCATCGAGCCGGCCCCGACGATCAGCACGGTCCGCCCGGCCAGGCTGTCCGGCGCCTGGCCCAGCCGCTCCTGGGCGGCCGCGATGCCCACGCTGACCAGGTTCGCCCCGGCCTGATCGATCCGGGTCTCGGTGTGCGCCCGCTTGCCGGTGCGCAGCGCCAGGGCGCCCAGCTCACCCAGCCCGCGGCTCAGCGTCCGCTGCTCGCGGGCGGTGCCGAGGGCCTGCCTCACCTGGCCGAGGATCTGGCTCTCGCCGACCACCATGGAGTCAAGCCCGCAGGCCACCGCGAGCAGGTGCTGCACCGCGCGGTCCTCGTAGTGCACGTACAGGTGCGGGGTCAGCTCGCCGAGCGGTATCCCGGAGTGCCGGGCCAGCAGGTCGGTGATGGACGACACGCCGCCGTGGAACTTGTCCACCTCGGCGTAGACCTCGGCCCGGTTACAGGTGGACACCACGAACGCGCCGGCCACGTTGGGCGCCTGCGACAGGTCGCGGAGCAGCTTGCCTTGGGCGTCCCCGCTGACCACGGCCCGCTCCAGGATGCCGAGCGAGGCGCTCTTGTGGCTGAGCCCGACCACCAGCACGCTCATGGGCTGCTTACCTTTGCGCCTCCAGGGTGCTGCGCGCTCATGGGCTGACCGCCGCCTCTGCGTCCTGGGGAACGCGCACCACCGACCTCCGCTGCGCGTGGAAGGCGAGAATCTGCAACTCGATCGACAGGTCAACCTTACGCACGTCTACGCCATTGGGCACATTGAGGACGACGGGGGCGAAATTAAGGATGCTGGTTACCCCGGCGGCGACCAGCCGGTCGCACACCGCCTGGGCGGCGCCCGCCGGGGTGGCGATGACCCCGATGGACACCCGGTACCGGGCGACCACGTCCTCCATCTGGCCCACGTCCAGCACGCCGTGCCCGGCGATCTCGGTGCCGACCACCTCGGGGTCGCTGTCCAGCACCGCGGCGATACGGAAACCGCGGGACGCGAAGCCGCCGTAATTGGCCAGCGCCCGGCCCAGGTTTCCGGCGCCGATGATGACGACCGGCCAGTCCTGGGTCAGGCCCAGCTCACGGGATACCTGGTAGACGAGGTACTCCACGTCATAACCGACCCCACGGGTGCCGTAGGAGCCCAGGTGGGACAGGTCCTTGCGCAGCTTGGCCGAGTTCACCCCGGCCGCGGCGGCCAGTTCTTCGCTGGACACGGTGGGGATGTCCTGCTCGGCGAAGGCGTACAGGACCCTCAGGTACACGGGGAGGCGGGCGATGGTCGCCTCCGGGATGCCCTGGCTTCCGTTCGCAGACACTGAACGGCGTGACATGCGCCGACGCTCCTGAGGGGATCGACCTGCGGGCACTGCGGGCGGCCCAGGTGCCCGCGCGAGACTGCGCCTTCCACGGTACGCCCTTGTGAACGTTTGCACAAAGTCGGGGCTGTTCTCCTTTGCGCCTCCGGGGGGCTTGGACCCGCCGACTTCCCTCGTCGCCCGGTCGCTCGTTCCTCGCTCCCTCGCTCCTCAGTCCTCGTCGGCGTCGCCGCGCCTCCGGCGTCCTCGGCGCGGCAGTCCAGTCGGCGGCGCGCCCCTTCGGCGCGGGCGGGTCAGCGGCTGAGGGCGCTGCGCAGCCGGTCCTCGCTGACCCGCCAGAAGTCGTGCTGCACCCCGTCGATCAGGGTGACCGGGATCTTGTCCCAGTACTCCTCGAGATCAGCCGCGGACTGGGTGATGTCCCGTTCCTCCCAGGGCACACCGAGATCGGCGGTGACCCTGGTGATCACTTCGCGGGCGGTGTCACACAGGTGGCAGCCGGGCCGGGACAGCAGGGTGACCCGGTGCCCGGACGGCCCCGGCCCCCCGGCGCCCGTGGTCACCGCACCGTCTCTCGGCGGCCGTGGTCACGGCACCCGCCCGGCACGTGGGGCCGACCCCAGCGAGGACACCTTCGCCTCCCGGACACCGAGCTCGATCACGTTGGTGGCCAGCACCAGCGGGCGCAGCCGCGCCTCGAAGTCGGTCACGTACGACTTCCGCTGGTGCTCGTCGTAGGCGGCCCGGTCCCGGTACACCTGGTACAGGATGCGCTGCAACGGCGCGGACGGCACGCCGTGCACCACGAACACCAGGGTGTCCGGCTCGGTGGTGCGCACCTGCTCGAGCACCGTGCTGGCCAGCCGGTCGAATTCGGCCGCGCCCGATTCCAGCAGCGTGTAGATGGCGATCTGGCCGTACAGGCGTTCGGTATCGGCCGCCGGGTCGGCCAGCGCGGCGGCGCCCAGCGCGGCCTCGCTCAGCGCGGCCAGCTGCATGCCGGTCTCCGGTTCGCCGGGCAGCGCTCTCGGTGGCCGCGGCCAGGCCCGGCCGTCGCCGTCCGGCGGCCGGGCCGCGGTCCCGCTGTCCCGGTACAGCGCGTCGAACGCGCCGGTCACCGGCTCGGCGTCCGGGTCGATGCCCTGCGCGGCGAAGCCGCGGGAATCATCCGGCGCGGCGAACCCGCGGGAGTCACCGGCGCGGCGAACCCGCGGGAATCACCGCTGCGCCGGGAACTCCTGCGAGTCGAAGCCCGGCGCGGCGAACCCGGCCGAGTCGTAGCCGTACCGGTCGCCCTGGTAGGCCGGGTACGCGCCGGAGTCGCCGTACCCGTAGCTGTCCCGGTACAGGTCCATCGAGTCGTCCCCGGCGTAGCCCGAGCCCGTGCCGGGACCAGTCCTGCCCGCGGCCGCCGCGGCCAGCCGGCGCCGCCCGGGCCGCGCAGCGCGGCCAGCCGGACCCGGGCCGCCCGGTCGCCGGCCAGCCAGGCGGCCACCACCGCGACCAGCGACAGGGCGGCATAGCCCGAGTTCACCGGCAGGTTGACCAGCAGTCCCTGGGTGGCCAGCGCGGCCACGGCCGCCGCGCCCAGCACGAGCAGCACCGGCCGCCAGCCGGGATCGCTGCCGGGCGCGCAGCCCGGCCGCGGCCAGCGAGCAGACCACGGCCAGCACGACCACCACGGCGACCACGGCCAGCAGGCCGAGCGGGAGGAACTGGTAGTGCGCCCGGGCCAGCGGCCAGGCCTGGCCGAACGCCTGGTCGCTCAGCACGTCGGTGGCCAGGATCACGGCCGCCACCACGAACAGCCCGCACAGGCACAGCCGGGCGGCGAACCGCATGACCAGGCCCCGGGCGGCCACCTCGGCCATCCCCCAGGCCAGCGCGAGCGGGGCGATCAGGGCCAGGCCCAGCTGCGCGGCGCGGAACGTGGTCGGCGCGAAGCCGCGGTGGTAGCCGACCGCCTGCGCGGCCAGCCCGATGACCATCCCGGCCAGCGCCAGCACCCAGGCGACCAGGTCCACCCGCGGGGCCTGGGCGCAGCGCCGGATCAGCAGCCGCGGTGCCCACCAGGGCAGCCAGCGTCCCGCCCGCCGCGACGAGGAACGAAATAGACATTGAGACCATGGTGCACGACCCGGGCCGGTAATGCGGACCAGATGGCTGACCAGCCCAGCCCGGCCCGGCTGTCCTTTGTAGACTCGGCATACATGAGGCAGCGGCTGGATGCTTCCATGCGGCAGCGGCTGGATCAGCTTCCCGGCGGGGCCCGGCCCCTGCGGCTGCCCAGGTCCAGCCGGCAGCGCGCGGAGCTGGCCGGGGCCGCCTCGGCGGCGGTGGCCACCGTTGACCAGGAACCGCCGCAGCCGGATCCGACGGCAGGCGCGTTCTTCGATGTGGACAACACGCTGATCCGTGGCGCGTCCATTTACTACTTCGCCCGCGGGCTGGCCGCGCGCAACACTGTTCGGCCCCCGCGACCTGGCCCGGATGGCCTGGGGCCAGGTGTACTTCCGGCTCCGCGGCGCGGAGAGCGCGGATCACATCGACGCGGCCCGGGAGGCCGCGCTCACGTTCGTGGCCGGGCACAAGGTGGCCGACATCGTCAGCCTGAGCGAGGAGATCTTCGACGAGACCATGGCCGACCGGGTCTGGGCGGGCACCCGCGAGCTGGCCCTCGGCCATCTGCGCGCCGGGCAGCGGGTGTGGCTGGTCACCGCGACGCCGGTGGAACTGGCCACGGTCATCTCGCAGCGGCTCGGGCTGACCGGGGCGCTGGGCACGGTGGCCGAGTCGGTGGACGGCGTGTACACCGGCCGGCTGGTCGGCGGGCTGCTGCATGGCGAGGCCAAGGCGGCCGCGGTGGCCTCGCTGGCCCAGCGCGAGGGCCTGGACCTGGCCCGCTGCTCCGCGTACAGCGACTCGGCCAACGACCTGCCGATGCTCCGCCTGGTCGGCCACCCGCACGCGGTCAACCCGGACGCCGGGCTGCGCGCCGAGGCCCGGCGCAACGACTGGCCGGTCTACGACTTCCGGTCCGGCCGGAAGGCGACCCTGGTCGCGCTGCCCACCGCGGCCGCGACCGGCGCCGTGGCCGGCGGGATCGCGGCGGCCTTCGCGCTGCGCCGCCGGCACCAGCGCAACAGCAGTAGCTGACTAGCCGAAGCCAGTAGCTGGCTAGCCGAACGCCGGGCCACGCTCGGCCAGCAGCTCAGTCCAGCTTGCGCTGCACCGTGTCGCGGACCTCGGCGGCCAGCTCGGCCACGGCGGCCTGGTCCCGCCACGCCCCGGCTGGGTAGCCCGTGGTCGGCACCGGCGGGCAGAACTCGATGATCCACTGGGACGGCAGCGGCACCGCGCCGACCGGCCCCAGCCACGGGAACAGCGGGGTGACCGGGAAGTAGGGCAGCCGCAGCATGCGGGCCAGCGGCTTGGCGTTGGCCAGCATCGGGTAGATCTCCTCGGCGCCGACGATCGCGCACGGGATGATCGGCACCCGGGCGCGCAGCGCGGACACCGCGAACCCGCCCCGGCCGAACCGGCGCAGCTGGTACCGGTCGCGGAACGGCTTGCCGATGCCCTTGAAACCTTCCGGGAACACGCCGACCAGCTCGCCGTCGCGCAGCAGCCGGTGCGCGTTGGCCGGGCAGGCCCGGGTGTGCCCGGATCGGCGGGCCAGGTAGGACAGCACGGGCAGCTCGTAGACCAGGTCCGCGCCGAGCAGCCGCAGGTTGCGGTGCGCGGGATGGTCGTCGTGCAGCCCGGCCTGGAGCATGATCGCGTCCAGCGGCAGCGTGCCGGAATGGTTGGCCACCACCAGCGCCGGGCCCGTTGACGGCACATTTTCCAGGCCCTGCATGCGCACCCGGAACCACTGCTGGTACAGCAGCCGGGCCACCGGGATCAGCAGCCGGGAGTTGAATTCCGGATCGAAGCCGAACTCGTCGGCCTCACCCTCGCCCGTCACCTGACGCCGGGCGAAGTCCACCGCGTCAGCCAGCCGCCCGCGCCAGGAGCCGTCCTGGCTGGCCGGGCCGCCCGGAGTCACCAGCCCGGCACCTTCCGACCAGCGCCGCGGCGCCGGGCCGGCCCCCTGGCCGCTGCCCCGGCCCAGCGTGATGTCTGGCCGGAAAGCAGTGTTAGCCCGGGGGGCGACCCCGGACCCGCCGATCGCCGCGCCGCGCCGGGCGGCGGTGCTAGCCCGGGGGACGACCCCGGACCCCGATCGCCGCTCCGCGCCGAGCGGCGGCAGGCCGCCGCGGCTGCCTGGGCGATGACCCCGCCGAACCCCCGAGCTGTGCCAACCGTGCCCCCCCGGCCTGCGGTTACTTCTTGTTGCGCCGCTGTACGCGTGTCTTCCGCAGCAGCTTGCGATGCTTCTTCTTAGCCATCCGCTTCCGGCGCTTCTTGATGACGGAGCCCACGAAACCACCCTCACTCGGGATTGAGGCAACAAGGCGTACGACGTATTCGCCCGATGCCGGTTGGCTGGGCCCACGCCAACCACACAGGCTACCCGCCGTCGCGCCATCCCGGTGCAGTGCCCCGGCGACATCAGCTCGCGGCTACGAACGAGCCCTTCAGGTACCGGTTGACCGCCTGCTCGGGGACGCGGAAAGAGCGGCCGACCCGGATCGCCTCCAGCTCACCTGAGTGCACCAGCCGGTAGACGGTCATCTTGGAGACGCGCATGATCGAGGCCACTTCGGCCACGGTCAGGAACTTGACGTCGCTCAGCGGTGTTTCGCCTGCAGCCATCTTCTTTTCCCTCTTCCGCGCGGAGCCGAGTGCGCCTGGCCGGATTCAGCGCATCAGTCACCTCCGTCCCCAGCGTAAGTCCTGTGCGGAAAAGGGCAACCCCGCCGCTAGGCCCATCCCAGGTCACAGCCATGGCCAAAACGGACCCGACCAGGTCACAAGCCAGGGAAAAGGCCGTGGCCGGGAAAGACCGCACTGCGGGTGGCCATGATCGCGCGGTCCACTGGGCTGGCCGGGTCAAAGCCGCCCTCGAACGGCACGAACGTCGGCTCGGCCCCATCGGTCATCCGCTCTGGCGCGGCCACCCCGGTGCGGGCCAGGGTGTACTCGCGCCACTGCTGCGGGGTCGGCGCGGCCGGGTCGACCGGCTGGCCGGCCGCCTCGGCCAGCAGGTGCGTCCAGGTCAGCGGCACCACCCGGACCAGCTCGTACCCGCCGCCCCCGGTGAGCAGCCAGCGGCCGCCCGCGGTCTCGTGGGCGAGCTGGTGCAGCCGCTGGTGCGCGGCCCGCTGCGCGTCGATGCTCAGCTCGAGGTGGGCCAGCGGGTCCAGCCGGTGCGTGTCGCAGCCGTGCTGGCTGACCAGGATGTCCGGGCGGAACCGGCGCAGCAGCGGCGGCACCACCGCGTCGAACGCGCGCAGCCAGCCCGCATCGCCGGTGCCCGCGGGCAGCGCCACGTTGACGGCCTGCCCATCGGCCAGCGGGCCGCCGGTGTCGTCTGGGCAGGCCGGTCCCGGGGAACAGCGTCATCGGGTGCTCGTGCAGGCTGATCGTGAGCACCCGCGGGTCGTCGTAGAACGCGGCTTCCACCCCGTCGCCGTGGTGCACGTCGATGTCCACGTAGGCGATCCGCTGCACCCCCGCCGCGAGCAGCCAGCGGATCGCGATGGCCGGGTCGTTGTACACGCAGAACCCGCTGGCCATCCGGTGCATGGCGTGGTGCAGGCCGCCGGCCACGTTCACCCCGTGCTCGGCCTGCCCCTGGTGCACGGCGGCCGCCGCGGCCAGGGTGGCCCCGGCGACCAGCGCCGACGCGTCGTGCATGCCCGGGAACACCGGGTTGTCCGGGGTGCCCAGGCCGAACACCGGGGTCGGCCGCGGCGGCCCGCACCGCGTCGATGTACCGCGGGTCGTGCACCAGCTCGAGCTGGTCCTGGCTGGCCGGCGACGGCGCGGCCACGGTCACCCCGGGCCCGTCCAGCACCCCGAACGCCCGGGCCAGCGCCATGGTCAGGTCCACCCGGACCGGCGCCAGCGGGTGGCCGGGACCGAAGTCGTAATTGGTCAGCTGGTCATCCCAGGCCACGTGCAGGGTGCAGGTCATTCGCGGCCCAGCTCCTGCCCGCGATCCCGGGCCGCCTCGATCGCGGCCAGGAACGCCGCGCGCACCCCGTGCACCTCCAGCTCGCGGATGGCCGAGATCGTCGTCCCGCCGGGTGAGGTCACCGCCTCGCGCAGGATCACCGGATGCTCCCCGGTCTCGCGCAGCATGGTGGCCGCGCCGTACACCGCCTGGATGACCATTTCCAGCGCCGTGCCGCGCGGCATGCCGAGCAGGATCCCGGCGTCCACCATGGCCTCGACCAGGAAGTAGAGGTAGGCCGGGCCGCTGCCGGACAGCGCGGTAGCCGCGTCCTGCTGGGACTCCGGGATGCGCAGCACCTTGCCCACCGGGCGGAGCAGTTCCTCGGCCCGGGCCAGGTGCTCCGGCCGGGCGAACGCGCCCGCCGAGATGACGCTCATCGCCTCGTCCACCAGCACCGGCGTGTTCGACATGACCCGGACCACCGGCACGTCCACGCCGAGCCGCCGCTCGATGAAACCGGTGGTGATGCCGGCCGCGACCGAGATGACCAGCTTGCCCGCGGGCACGTGCGGCGCGATCTCGTCCAGCATGGCCGGCATGTCCTGCGGCTTCACCGTGATGATCAGGGTGTCCGCGCTCTTGGCCGCGTCGGCCGCGCTCAGGATGGCCACGCCGTAGGCGGTGCGCAGCTGGTCGGCCCGCTCCGGCCGGCGGACCACGGCGGCCACCCCGGACGGCGGCTGGCCGGCCCGCAGCAGCCCCGAGATGAGCGCCTCGCCCATCTTCCCCGCACCGAAGATCCCGATCACAGATGTGGAGCCTACGCTGCCCGGCCGATCAGCGGCCCGGTCAGCGGCCCGGTCACCGGGCGGAGGCCAGCGAGCGGAGGAAGAACGAGACGTTGGCCGGCCGCTCGGCCAGCCGGCGGACCAGGTAGCGGTACCAGTCGCTGCCGTACGGCAGGTACACCCGGAGCTGCGCGCCGCGCGCTGGCCAGCCGCGCGCTGCTCGGCCGGGCGGACCCCGTACAGCATCTGGAACTCGAAGCTCTCCGGCGGCCGGGCGGCCAGCGCCGCCTGCGCCGCGGCGATCTGGATCAGCCGCCGGTCGTGGGTGGCCAGCATCGGGTAGCCCGGGCCGTTCATCAGCACCCGCAGCGCGCGGGCGTAGCTGCGGTCCACGTCGTGCCGGGTGGGGAAGGCGACTGCTGTCCGGCGCGTCATAGGCGCCCTTGCACAGCCGGACCCGGGAGCCCGGCCGGGCCAGCGCGGCGCAGTCGGCGACCGTCCGGCGCAGCTGCGACTGGATCACGCAGCCCAGGTCGGGGTAGTCCGGGCGCAGCTCGGCCACGATGCGCAGCGTGGCGTCCACCCGGGTGTGCTCCTCCATGTCCACCGTCACCGTGGTGCCGGCGTTGCGGGCCGCCGCGCAGATCCGGGCGATGTTCTCGGTGGCCGTCTTCACCCCGTGCTCGGCCAGGCCGAGGCCGACCGCGGTGGGCTTGACCGATACCTCGGCCCGGCCGCCCTGGGCCAGCCCGGCCGCGGCCAGCTGGCTGAGCAGCCCGGTGTACTCGGCCGTCGCCGCGGCCGCCTGATCCGGGTCCCCGGTGTCCTCGCCCAGGTGGTCCAGGGTGACCAGCAGCCCGCTGGCCAGCAGGTCCCGGGTCACCTCGACCGCGTCCGCGGTGGTCTCGCCGGCCACGTACCGGGCTACCAGGCTCCGGGTGACCGGCGCCGAAGTGATCAGCTGCCGCGTCCGGTCACTGCCCGACGCGGCCAGCAGCATCCGCCGCAGCACGATCCGCTCCTCCAGTTTCTAGCGCAGCAGCCCAGGCCGGCGCTTCAGCGTGACCTTAACGTTCGCCCCCGCGTCGGGCGGCACCACGACCTCCTGCGCGGCCGGCACGCCGCCCGCCAGCAGCGTGGCCTGCACCGGCGTCGTCCGCTTGACCAGCGCGAGCCCGATCGGCCCGAGCTCATAGTGCCGCGCCGCCGAGCCGACGAAGCCAACCGGCGCCCCATCCAGCTCGACCGGGTCATTATGCCCGGGCAGCCGGTCTTCGCTGCCGTCCAGGTGCAGGAACACCAGGCGGCGCGGCGGATGGCCCAGATTGTGCACCCGGGCCACCGTCTCCTGGCCGCGGTAGCAGCCCTTGTCCAGGTGCACCGCGGAGTCGACCCAGCCGACCTCGTGCGGGATGGTCCGGTGGTCGGTGTCCAGCCCGAACCGCGGCCGGTGCGCCGCGATCCGCAGCGCCTCGTAGGCCTGCATACCGGCCAGCGCCAGGCCACGCTCGCGCAGTTGCTCCGCTGCGGCGCCGAGCCGGTCCCGCCCGACAAGAACATCGATACCGAACGCTCCCCGGATGGCAGCGGCCGTCCCGTCCGGCAGCGGAACATCGGCATCCGGGCCGAGCAGCGTGAGCACCGCGTACTCGGCGCTGACATCAGCCGGGTCCACCCGGAGCATGAACCGCATCGACTCCAGGAAGCTGAGCAGCCCAGCCGCGGTGCCCGGCTCGACGTGGACCCAGGTTGCGGTGCCGTCGTCGGTCAGCGTCAGGTGGTGCTCGATATGCCCGTTCGGGCTGAGCACCAGCGCCTCGGCCGCGCCGCCCGGCGCGAGCTGCTCCAGGTGCTGGGTGGTCAGGCTGTGCAGCCAGCTCAGCCGGTCCGGGCCGGTGATCCGCAGCACCCCCCGGTCGGACCGGTCCACCAGGCCCGCGGCCAGGTCGAGGGCGCGTTGCTCGGCGTACGGGTCCCCGTAGTGCGCGGCCACCCCCGCGTCAGGGCCCTCGGCGGGCACGGCACCAGCAACCTTCAGCAGTGGACTGTCCATATCGGCAAGGCTATGCGCCCGGCCGGCAGTCGGCGCAGCGGCCGAACACCGTGAGATGGCCGACGTCGGTCTCGAAGCCGTACTTCGCGGCCAGCCCGGTGACCAGTGGGCTGACTTCCTCCGGCCCGATCTGGGTGATCCGGCCGCACTCCGAGCAGACCAGGTGCACGTGCTCGGCCTCGGCGGCCAGGTGGTACCGGGGTGCCCCGTGCCCGAGGTGGGTGTGCGTGACCAGGCCGAGCTGCTCGAGCAGTTCCAGGGCCCGGTAGATGGTGGAGATGTTCACCCCGCGGGCGGTCTGCTGCACGGTGGCGCAGATCTCCTCGGGCGTGCCGTGCTCCAGCTTGGTGACCGCCTCCAGCACCAGCTGGCGCTGCGGGGTGACGCGGTACCCGCGTGCCCGCAGCTCCTTGTCCCACGCCTGCGCCATGGGCTGAGATTAACCCCTCAGCACCCCGTCTCCCGCCGCCCGGCCGGGCCGCGGGAAGTTTTGCCCGGCCCAGCTCCACCCGCCCGGCCGGGCCGCGGGAAGTTTTGCCCGGCCCAGCTCCACCCGCCCGGCCGGACGGCGACCAGTTTTGCCCGGCCACGGGGTCTATCTAGCTATGACAGCTGAGGTGCCGAGCTGGCTGGAGCCCTACCCGGACGTGCTGCTCGACGGCCTGCCGGACTGCGCGCCCGGCCCGGAAGCGCGCTACGGGACCACCGAGTCGGTGTCGCTGGCCTTCCTGGCCGCGCTGCAGTGCCTGCCACCCCGGCAGCGCGCCGTGCTGATCCTGCGCGACGTGCTCGGCTTCCCGGCCGCCGAGGTGGCCGGCATGCTGGGCAGCACCGAGCACTCGGTCGCCGTCGAGCTCAGCCTGGCCCGCGGCACGCTGGCCGGGCGGCTGCCCGGCGCGGACCGCGAGCGCGCCCCGCTGCCGCACTCGGCCCGCGAGCGGAAGATCGCCGGCGAGTTCGCCCGGGCCTTCCAGCGCGGCGACGTTCCGGCCATCCTGGCCCTGCTGACCGACGACGTATGGCTGACCATGCCGCCGCTGCCGCTGGCCTGCCAGGGCCTGGCGGCCACCGGCCACTTCCTGTCCAGCGACGCGTTCCGCAATGGCCGCCGGTACCGGCTGCTGCCCACGCACGCCAACCGCCAGCCCGCGTTCGGCTGCTACCTGATCGATCCGCGGACCCCGGTGCTGCACGCGCACGGCCTGCTGGTGCTCACCCTGTCCGGCGACCGGATCTCCGCGCTGACCAAGTTCATCGACAACGCCTTGCTGACCAGGTTCGGCTTCCCGCGGACGCTGCGCGGCTGGCCGGGCGGCGGGTAACCCAGTTGCCTGCCCCCGGGGACTGACATAGCCTTTCGGCAACGCGGGAAAGGAGGTGGTCCAACGCATGTATAGCAGTCGGACTCGCGAGGTGGCTGTCCGCTAGCCGCCGTCCCGCCGAGGCACCGGTGTGCTCTGACCACTGGTGCCATCATCGGCTCGCGCATCGCGCGCGGCGGCCGGCGAATATCGGCAGACACCGGACCCCCGGGCTGACTGGTCTGTCCAGCCAGTCCCCGCGTTGCTCACCGTGAGCAGCCGGGAGCCGCCCGGGGGTTTTTAATTGCCCGGCTTCAATTTCCTTCGCATTCCACCTGGTGCCGCGTAAAGTCGGTGCCAGGACCTTTGCGCATTCCATTTCCCGGGCAGAAAAGGACAATTGATGCGGAAGCTCGCGCGCGGCTGCGCGGCCGTCGCGGCCCTTTCCGTCGTGCTCACCGGCACCGCTTTCGGCGCACCACGGGCGGCCGCGGCGGGCGGCCCGGCCACCCCCGGTGGCCCGATGGCCGCCGCGGCCCGGGTCCCGGGTGTGCCCACCGCCGCCCAGCGTTCCATCGCCTCCTACAACTGGTCCGGCTACGCGGCGGCCCGGGTAGGCCGGGTATTTCGCTACGTGCGGGCCGCGTTCTTCGTGCCGTATGCCAACTGCCGGGCCACCCCCGGCGCTTCCTCCTCGCACTGGGTGGGCCTGGACGGGCTAGGCAGCGGCAGCGTCGAGCAGATCGGCGTGGCCGCCAGATGCGCCGGATCGAAACCGCGATATTACGCCTGGTATGAAATGTACCCCAAAACGGTCCGGGATAATTTTCCCGGTACATCCTGGAAATGCCATCCTGGCCAGCGTTCGCTATCAGCCGTCCCGCCAGAAATTCCGGCTGCGGCTGCACGACGTATCCAGCGGACGGCAATTCAGCCGGGCGCTGCGCTGCGCGGCCAGCGCCTGCACCCGGTCGTCGGCCGAGGTGATCAGCGAGGCGCCGGCCAGCGCGGCCGGGAAGATCCTGCCCCTGGCCGACTACCGGGCGGCCTCCTTCACCGCGGTGGCCGTCGGCACCGCACGGCACCACGGCGGGCTGCGCAGCCACTGGTGGCGCACCTACCAGATCGTCGGCGTAGGCCGGACCAGCCACCGGGTCACCCAGCAGCCCAGTTCGCTCTACCAGGGACGGGCGTTCAGCACCTACTGGCTCCGCCGGCGCTGAGCCGCGCCGCGCTCTGTTTGCTTTGCGCCTCCGGGGGCGCTCTACCCGCCGCCTTCCCTCGTCGCTCGGCCGCTCGTTCCTCGCTCCCTCGCTCCTCAGTCCAGTCGGCGGCGCGTCCCCTTCGGCGCGGCAGTCCAGTTCGACCGTGCCCAGCCAGCCGCCTAGCTGGTGCGCTTGAGCTGCGCGGACAGGTGCGGCTGCAGCGGCTGGCCCATCGCCGCCATGTCGAAGGCCCAGCCCAGGTCGGCGCCGATCAGCCCGTACAGCCGGTGCCCGGCGGTGACGTCCTTGGCCGTGTCCGTCCGGGCGACCACGTCCGTGCTCATCTCGATCTTGCTGCCGGTGATCTCGCCGACGTAGATCTCGGCGATCCCGGTTGGGTGGGCCAGCACCACCTCGATCTGGCCGTCCGGCTGGGGCCGCCAGTACCCGCTCTCGGTGGCCGCCGGGCGGATCAGGTTGCCGTCCTCGTCGAGCAGCCAGGTCCGGCTGGAGTAGATCAGGAACGGCTTGCCGTTGTGGCTGAACGTCATCTCCTGGCCGAACCGGAAGCTCTCGATGGTCGGGTACCCGCCGACCCCGGCGCCCTCCCAGCGGCCCAGCAGGAAACTTACCGGCGCCAGGTCGGGGTGGGGTTCCGGCCGCCGGGCTGGCTAGGCACCGGGCCGCTCCCGGGCCGGGCTGACGCCCACTCCTCCGTTCCCCGGGTGGTCCGCAGCAGCCGCACCGCCAGCAGCGCGGCCAGCACCGCCACCACCGCGAACGCAGCCACCAGGAGAAGCGCGCTGACGATTCCGTGCATGATCGTCTCCCTCCTGCCCCCACCCGTGAGCGTTATTCAATTCCGGCTAGCGAGCGCAGGTCCGAAGGATCTGCGCGAGCGGCCGGTGCACACCGCAGCGGCAGGAACCGTCGAAGGCCCGTTGAATAACGCGATCTTAGGTAAGACAGAGTGTACGGAGGGCGGCGCCGGGCGGGGCTGTCCGCCATGCCGGCCCCGGCGTGTCACGTTAAGGTGCGACCATGAGCGCGCGCAGCCTCGTCATCAAGATCACCGCAGGCAAGGAAGACCCGGAACGCTGCAACCAGGGCTTCAACGTGGCCGCGGCTGCGGTGGCCAGCGGAATCACCACGTCACTGTGGCTGACCGGGGAAGCGTCCTGGTTCGCGCTGCCGGGCCGGGCCGGGGATTTCAGCCTGCCGCATGCCCCGCCGCTGACCGACCTGCTGGCCAGCGTGCTGACCGCTGGCACGGTGACGTTGTGCACCCAGTGCGCGGCCCGGCGGGACATCGCCGCGGCAGACACGATCGAGGGGGTGCGCGTCGCGGGCGCCGCCACGTTCGTCGCCGAGGTGTGCGCGGACGGCGCCCAGGCGCTCGTCTACTGAGCCCGGGGCTCAGCCCGGCACGGCCGCCAGGCGCTGGTCGCGGAACCGGGACGTCCACTCCTCCTGCGCCGGGTCCAGCCGGGGCAACGGCCCGAGGGCCCAGCTGAGCAGCAGGTCGGCCAGGCCGGGGTTGCGCACCAGGACGGGCCCGTGCAGGTAGGTGCCGAGCACCCGGTCGGCGTAGGCGCCCTCGGTGCCGTCCCCGTTGCCTACCCCGACCGACACCCGGGCCAGCGGCCTTGCCTGCGGCCCGACCTGGGTGACGCCCTGGTGGTTCTCGAAGCCGGTCAGCTTGGGCACGCCGAGCGCGGGATCGACGTCGGCCAGGATCTCGCCCACGCCGCGCCGCTCACCCCGGCCGCTCCGGATGTCCAGGATCTCCAGGCCAGCCACCGGCTGGCCTTCCTCGCCGCCGAACTCGTGGCCCAGCAACTGGTAGCCGGCGCACACGGCGAAGATCACCGAGCCACGGCGGGCCGCGGCGGCCAGCCCGCCGCCCTCCCGCAGCCGCCGGGCGGCGAGCACCTGGGGCAGGTCCTCCCCGCCGCCGAGCAGGTAGATGTCACCCTGGCTGGGCACCTGCTGGTCGGAGTTGACCAGGATGGATTCCACCCCGATGCCGCGCAGCCGGGCCCGGCGCTCCAGGATCAGCAGGTTGCCGCGGTCGCCGTACGTGCTGAGCAGGTCCGGGTAGACCCAGACCAGCCGGAGCGTGCTGGCCCGGGAGTGCGTGCCGCGCCGGTTGCTGCTCGGATCCCACGGTGGCCCCATCGGTTGTCCGCCTTTCACGCCGCGCGGCCGACGGCCGTCCGGATCTGCTGAAACGCCGTGTAGTTGGCGATGACGTCCAGGGTCCCGCCGGGACGGACCCGGCTGACCGCGTCGTCGATCCCATCCACCAGCTGGAACGGCACCCGGTCCGCCTCCAGCCGGACGGCCAGGTCCAGGCCGCGCTCGCCGGCCACGAATACCGGGCGGCCGGCCACCACCCGGTAGTCCACGTCCCACAGCCAGGACGTGTCCCGGCCGTCCGGGACCTGCGCGTTGACGGCCAGCAGGACCGGCACCGGCGCGGGCTCCAGCACGTCGAACGCCTCCAGCCAGCCGGCCGGGTTCTTGGCCAGCAGCAGCCGCACCTGGCGGCCCTGCCGCTCTACCTGGGTGTACCGGCCAGCCACCGAGGTCACCGAGCGCATCTTCTGCAGCGCGGCGGCCGGCGGGATGCCGAACACCTCGGCCACCGCGAGGGCCACGACGGCGTTGGACCGGTTGGCCCGGCCGGGCAGGGCCAGGTTGAGTTCGGTCATCCCGCCGGTGGAGTCGATGACCCGGGACCCGTCCAGCACCCAGCGCGCCGCCGGGCGGCTGAACCCGCATTCCCCGCAGCGCCAGCCCATGTCGTCCCGGCGCAGGTGGGAGCCGCACCGCGGGCAGCACCAGGAGTCCTCGTGCCAGCGCTGGCCGGCCGCCACCCAGGTCACCTGGGCCGCGCCGGTGGCCGCCCAGGCAATCAGCGGGTCGTCCGCGTTAGCCACCACCCGGCACCACGGCGCCTGCTGGAACGCATCCCGCCAGCGCCGGGCCACCAGCCAGATCTCCGCGGCGCGGTCCATCTGGTCGCGGCTGAGGTTCAGCAGCGTGACCACCCGGGCCTTGGTCGCCTGGAGCACCGCGGGGATATATTTCTCGTCTACTTCCAGCACCGCGTACGGGGCCTCGGGCGCCTGGCCGAGCGCGGCGGCCAGGCCCGCCTCCATGTTGGCGCCGAACGCGTTCGAGGCAACCTCCTGGCCGAGCGCGCTGAGCGCCGCGGTGATCAGCCGGGTCGTGGTCGTCTTGCCGTTGGTCCCGGTGACCAGGACGATCTGGCGGTCCGCGGCGAGCAGCGAGAGCAGGCCCGGTTCCACCCGCAGGCCGATGACCCCGCCGATGACGGACCCGTCACCACGGCCCGCGAGCCGCGACATCCGGCCTGCGGCACCGCCCAGCGTGGTGGCCACGCGGGCCCGGATCGGAAGCTTGCCCATGGCCGACGATGCTATCCGGCCCAGGTGTCAGGCAGGCACGCGTCCTAGGGTCTGGGGCACGGTGAGCTGGCGGTAGGACCCGGGCGTAGCCGTCGTCGGCCAGCTTGCTGCCCAGCGCGGCCAGGAATGCCCGCAGCGGCAGCACGGCCGGACGATCCATGGCCAGACCATACCGCCAGTGTTCCTCGCCGTCGCCGTGTGCTCGCTTCCTGCCGCGCTGCTGCTCCTGGCGGCCGAGCGGGGTCACCGCTAGGCGGCGGGCAGTTAGCGGGCGGGTGGCGAGAGCAGGGCGGACATGCGCTCCAGGGCGGCAGGCACGAGCCAGTAGTACACCCAGGTGCCGCGGCGCTCAGAGTCGATGATCCCGGCCTCGCGCAGCACCTTCAGGTGATGGCTGATGGTGGGCTGCGTCAGGTCGAACGCGGCGGCCAGGTCGCAGACGCATACCTCGCCGCCCTGGTGCGCGCCGATCAGCGACACCAGCCGCAGCCGGACCGGATCGCCCAGGGCCTTGAACACCTGGGCCAGCCCGGCCGCTGCGTCCTCGCTGAGCGGCTCGCCGACCAGCGGCGCAGAACACGCGTCAACCACCACCCGCAGCTCAGCGGCGGGGATGAAAGCTGCCGGAGAACGCTGTGCCTGCATCGACATGCCTCTATCTTGACGGCTATCTATCCAGGCTGGCAAGCTGGAGCCTGCATCGATGTTTATCGATAAGGACAGCCGGAGGACGGGCGTGGTGACTGGGGTTGCAGCGTCACGTGCCCACCTGGTTCTTGAAAGTCAGTGGCCAGAACGAGGCCCGCTGACCCGGCCTGCTAAGAGGAGAACGCCATGCCCGTGATCAACGTCTACGAGCCAGCCCTGTGCTGCAGCGCGGGAGTCTGCGGCCCCGACCTCGACCAGGCCCTGGTGACATTCACCGCGGACGTCGATCACCTCAAGAGCCTGGGCGCTGACATCTCCCGGCACAACCTGGCCAGCGACCCGGCCGCCTTCGCCGGGAACGACACCGTGCGCTCCTTCCTGGAGGTGGCCGGATCTGAGGAGCTGCCGCTGACCATGGTCAACGGCGTCACTGTCGCCACCGGCAGGTACCCGGCCCGGGATCAGCTGCTCCGTTACGCGGGCCTGGCCGGCCCGGCCGCCCCGCCGGCGTGACGGAGTTCGGGCTGACCGCCATCACCGGTGACAGCTGCGGGCCGGCCGGATGCTGCTAGGGAGCGGGATGAAGTTCCTGGAAACCCCGCCGCGGTTCCTGTTCTTCACGGGCAAGGGAGGGGTCGGCAAGACGTCCGTCGCCTGCGCCGCAGCCTTGCACCTGGCTGGCCGCGGCCAGCGGGTGCTGCTGGTCAGCACCGATCCGGCGTCGAACGTCGGGCAGGTGCTCGGCGTCACGATCGGCAACGCCATCACGCCGGTTGACCAGGTGCCTGGCTTGTCGGCCTTGGAGATCAACCCCGGGCAGGCCGCGGAGGCCTACCGCGAGCGGATCATCGGCCCGGTGCGCGGGCTGCTCCCGGACAAAGAGCTGGCCATGATCACCGAGCAGCTGTCCGGTTCGTGCACGACCGAGATCGCCTCGTTCAATGAGTTCACCGCCCTGCTGGCCGACGAGGGCCTGGCCGGCCGGTATGACCATGTCATGTTCGATACCGCCCCGACGGGGCATACCATCCGCCTGCTGCAGCTTCCCGGGTCGTGGACCGACTTCCTGGCGGCGGGCCAGGGCGACGCGTCCTGCCTGGGGCCGCTGTCGGGCCTGGAGAAGCAGAAAGCCGTGTACGCGCGGGCCGTCGCCGCGCTGAAGGACCCGGCCCAGACGAGGATGGTCCTGGTCGCCCGCCCGCAGGCCTCAGCGCTAGCAGAGATCGAACGCACCAGCGGTGAACTCGGGCAGATCGGCATCACCAGCCAGTACGTCGTCATCAACGCGGTCCTGCCCCAGACGGACGGTGCGGACGACCTCACCCGGGCCGTCCGGGCCCGGGAGGCCAGCGCCCTCGCCGCCGTGCCGCCCGCGATCGCTGGCCTGCCGCGCGACATGCTGTCCCTCAAGGTGGCCAACATGATCGGCGTGGACGCATTGAGCACGCTCTTCCACCCGGCTGGCACGACCGCCGAGGCCGGCGCACACGCCTTGCCGGAGCTCCCCGATGCGACCCTGGCCACGCTGGTCGGCGAGATCTTGGCGGCCGACCACGGGCTGGTCATGTGCATGGGCAAGGGCGGAGTCGGGAAGACCACCATCGCCGCGGCCATCGCCGTCACGCTGGCCCAGGCCGGCCGCGAGGTGCACCTGACCACCACCGACCCGGCGGCGCACCTCACCGAGACACTGCACGGCACCGTCCCCGGCCTGCAGGTCTCCCGCATCGATCCCGACGCCGCGGCGCGGGCCTACCGCAACCATGTGATGGCCACGAAGGGCAAGGACCTGGACGAAGCCGGGCGCGCGGTGCTGGCCGAGGACCTGCTGTCCCCCTGCACCGAGGAGATCGCGGTCTTCCAGCAGTTCTCCAGGGTGCTCAGCGAGTCCAGGCGCCGCTTCGTCGTGGTCAACACCGCACCCACCGGGCACACGCTGCTGCTGCTGGATGCCACCGGCTCCTACCACCGCGAGATCGCCCGCCACATGGGGGACTCGGTGAACTTCACCACTCCCCTGATGCGCCTGCAGGACCCAGCCCAGACCAAGGTCATCCTGGTGACCCTCGCCGAGACCACACCGGTCCTGGAAGCCCAGGACCTGCAGGAAGACCTGGAACGCGCGGGCATCCATCCCTGGGCGTGGGTCATCAACAACTCCATCGCTGCGGTCTGCCCCGAGGCGCCCTTCCTGCGGCAACGCGCCGCCAGCGAGGCCGGGCAGATCGAGCGGGTGAGCGCCCTGGCCGACAGGATCGCCCTCGTGCCCCTCCGCGCCACCGAACCCACCGGGGAGGACACAACTGGCCGCCCTGGCCCATCTCACCCACCAGCCAGCCTGAGTAAATGATGGATCCTGCTACCGGGTCTGGTCAGGAAATGCCGATTATGAGGGCACTGTCCGCATAACGATCTGACATAGTCACCCGGTCTGCTGCGGACAGCGCGCACCAACGGACATGCCAGGGTCAGGGAGTAGCGGTGAGGTTCGGCGCGAACCGCTCGATGCGATGACCCAGCTCAGCCAGGGCCCCATCGAAGCTGCCGGGGTCGCCCGCGGGTACCGGGTCGGGGATTGACCAGTGCACCGCCGCCAGCGGGCCGAGTTCCTCACGGGCCCGGTCGCACACCGTGACGACGAGGTCGCCGTCCTCCTGTACCTCGCTGATATGCCGCGGCTGCTGGCGGCGCAGCGGCAAGTGATGACGCCCCGCGGCGGCGATCGCGCCCGGCGCGATCGCCGCCGCCGGATGGGTTCCGGCCGATGCCGCCGGGACCTTACTGGCCCGGCGCCACAGCGCGGCCGCCAGATGCGAGCGCGCCGAGTTAGCGGTACACACGAACAACACCCGCCGCGCCCGGCGCGACGGGGGGCGGCTGAGCGAATCGAGCGCGCCCGGTACCAGCCGCAGGTAACTGCGGCGGCGGTCCCCTTCGGAACGGCGGCGCGTGATCAATCCCGCCTGCTCGAGCACGTGCAGATGGTGGGCGAGCAGGTTGGACGGCATCGTGAGCATGGCCGCCAGGTCTGACGGGGAGACGTCGCCGGCGGCGAGGGTGTCGGTGATCAGCAGCCGGGCCGGGTCGGCTAGCGCCGCATGCACCGCAGCCCGGGCCACCACATCGGCCATTTGCTCAGTACTCATTGATTCAATCTTGACTGAGCTACCCTTCTCCGTCAAGATGGCGCTGTGACCAGGACACCGCCACCAGAACCTGTCGCGCTGTGGCGCCGGCTGGCTGCCGAGTTCCTCGGCAGCGGCTTCCTGGCCGCGATCGTGATCGGCTCGGGGATCGCCGCGCAGCGCCTGTCCCCCGGCGCCACCGGCCTGGAGTTGCTGGAGAACGCGGCGGCGACCGCGGCCGGCCTGTTCGCCATCATCTTGATGTTCGGGCCAGTGTCCGGTGGCCATTTCAACCCGGTGGTGTCCTTCGCCGACGCCGCGTTCGGCGGGCTGCGCTGGCGCGACGCGGCCGCCTACCTGCCCGCGCAGGTGGCGGGCTGCATCGTCGGGGCCATGCTGGCCAACCTGATGTTCGCCCAGGCCGCGGTCAGCATCTCCACCAAACACCGGGCCACACCCGCCCACTTCCTGTCCGAGGTGATCGCCACCCTCGGGCTAATCTTGGTCATCTTCGCGCTCGCCCGGTCCGGCCGCAGCCGGTCCGCCCCCGCGGCCGTCGGCGCGTATATCGGGGCGGCGTACTTCTTCACGTCCTCGACCAGCTTCGCCAACCCGGCGATCACCATCGGCCGGATGTTCTCCGACACCTTCGCCGGCATCGCCCCATCCTCCGCGCCGGCGTTCATCGCCGCCCAGATCATCGGCGGTGCCCTCGCCGTGCTGGTGACCCGGGCCCTGTACCCCCGCTTCACCCCGGAGCAGGCCGCCGACATCCTCTTCCCGCACCACGCCAGTCAGGGTGGCCCGGACCAGGTCCGGGCCACCCAGACGGCGCACCGGCGCATCCCAGCCCGCCGCCTGGCCAGAGCCAGCCCCGCTAAGCCAGTCACCCGAAGGGATCCAGCCATGCACCTGGTCATGATCGGCGGCAGCGACGCCGGGATCCGCCGCGCTGCGCGCCCGCGAGCTGGACCCGGGCGCCGAGGTCAGCGTGGTCGTCGCGGACGCCTACCCGAACTTCTCGATCTGCGGCATCCCTTACTACGTCTCCGGCGAGGTGACGCACTGGCGTAACCTGGCCCACCGCACAACCGCCGACCTGGAAGCCACCGGGATGCGCCTGCGGCTGGACACCACCGCCCGCCGGATCGACGTGGGCGGCCGCAAACTCCTGGTCACCTCCGCCGACGGCGCGGAGGAAGTGCTCGGCTACGACAAGCTCGTCGTCGGCACTGGCGCGGTCCCGGTCCGCCCCCCGATCACCGGCCTGCACGGCCCGGACGCCCTCGGACCCGCCGACGGCGTGCACCTGCTGCACTCGATGGGCGACACGTTCGCGCTGATGCGCACGCTGGAGGAGCCCAGCCCGTCCAGCGCGGTGATCGTCGGCGCCGGCTACATCGGCCTGGAGATGGCCGACGCCCTCACCACCCGCGGGCTGCAGGTCATCCAGATGGAACAGCTGCCCGAGGTGCTGCCCACCGTTGACCCGGCGCTTGGCCCGCTGGTGCACGAGCAGCTCGCCACCCGCGGCGTGGAGGTCCTGACCGGCACCACGGTCCGCCAGATCACCCGGGCCGGCGCGGGCGAGGGCGGACGGCTGCGAGGTCGACGCGGAAGCAGCCGACGGCACGCCCGTGTCACGGCTGGCCGACATGGTCCTGGTCGTCGTCGGCGTCCGCCCCGACACAGCCCTGGCCGCCGACGCCGGGGCCACGCTCGGGTGCCCGGGGCGCGATCGCGGTGGACCGGGGCATGCGGACCAATCTCCCCGACGTGTACGCCGCCGGCGATTGCGTGGTCACCCATCACCGGCTGCTCGGTGAAACCTACCTGCCGCTCGGCACCACCGCGCACAAGCAGGGCCGGGTGGCGGGTGAGAACGCCCTCGGCGGGACCCGGGAATTCGCCGGCAGCCTGGGCACCCAGGTCGTGAAGATCTTCGACCAGGCCGCCGCCCGCACCGGCCTGCGGGACCACGAGGCGCCGCGGCCGGGTACGACCCGGTCACCATCCAGTCCGAAGCCGACGACCACAAGGCCTATTACCCCGGCAGCCACCGCATCGCCATGCGGTTCACCGGCGACCGCGCCACCGGCCGGCTCCTCGGCGTGCAGCTCTTCGGCCACCGCCACGCCGAAATCGCCAAGCGGATCGACATCGCCGCCACCGCCATCTTCCACAGCATGACCGTCGACGCGGCTCAGCGACCTCGACCTGTCCTACACCCCACCGCTCGGCAGTCCCTGGGATGCCATCCAGATGGGCGCCCAGGCCTGGGTCCGGCAACCAGCCAGCACTAACCCAACTCACGTTCAGGGGACACCATGCCAGCCAACGACGGACGGCATCATCACACCACTCGCCGTGCACGCACCAGCACCCTCAGCGCAGGCGCTGCGATCATCACCCTCGTCCTGGCCGCCTGCACGGCCACCACCGCGGCAGCACCGGCACATCCGCAACCGCGCCAGCCAGCGGCCGCCGCCGCCGGCCAGCGGCCCGGAAGGCGCTCACCGGGGCGGGATCCACCTTCGATGCGCCGTTCTTCGGCCTGGCGTTCGCCAAATACCACCAGCAGCACCCGGCCGTGACCGTGAGCTACTCCGCGGTGGGCAGCAGCGCGGGCATCGCCGCCTTCAGCGCGAAGCAGGCCGATTTCGGTGCCTCCGACGTGCCCATGACCGCCAGCGAGCAAGCGGCCGCTCAAGGGCGGCCCGGTCGTGCAGGTGCCCGTCGACCTGGGCGGTGAAGGGGTGGTCTACAACCTGAGCCTCCCGGCGGGCTCCCGGCTGCACCTGACCGGCCCGGTGCTCGCCCGGATCTTCCTCGGCCAGATCACCAGCTGGCACGACCCGGCCATCACCGCCCTCAACCCTGGCCTCGGCCTCCCGGACGCGCCGATCTCCGTCGTGCACCGCGCTGACGGCAGCGGCACCACCTACATCTTCAGCGACTACCTCTCCTGCGTCTCCCCGGCCTGGGCGGCCAAGGTCGGCACCGGCAAGAAACTTAAGTGGCCGGTCGGGGAGGGGGCAGAAGGCAATGGCGGGGTGGCCACTGCGGTATACCGCACCCCCTTCTCCATCGGATATGTCGAACAGTCATATTCGCAAGGCTTGCTCCTGCCTTCCGCCGCCATCCGCAACCAGGCCGGCCATTACGTCATCCCGTCCACTCAGTCCGTCGCCGCGGCCGCCGCCCAAAAGCCCGACATCACGCCACCAACTTCTCGATCGTCAACCAGCCCGGCGCCAGCAGCTACCCCATCAGCGGATACAGCTGGGCGCTCGTCTACGCCCACCAGCCCGGCCAGGCCACCGGGCAGGCCCTCGTCAGCCTCCTGGACTGGCTCACCCACACCGGCCAGGCCTACGCCGCCGCCACCAGCTACGTCCCCTGCCACCCCGGATCCAGGCGCTCGCCCACACCATGCTCCAGCAGGTCACCGGGCCCCAGCGGGACGCACCTCCTGGGCTGAACGCAGCAACTAATTCCGAGCCACACGTCGCTATCCCGGCTGCTCGGCAGCGCTCGGTCCCGTCACCACGCGGGTCGCCGCCGACCCGCCCCCGGGAATCTCCGCCGCAGCCGGCCCGAAGCGCGGGGCGCTGGGTCAGCCCACCACCAGCCCAGACCGGTGTCCAGGCCCAACGCCCACCAGGGCGGTGGAGGTGAAGGCACAGAAGGCCGTCTCGGCAGAGTTGGCAGGCTGCGGTTGCCGAGCGCGTGCCCGGTACGGCGCTTGGCCACCGCCAGGCCCGGCATCACGATCACCGTGGCGCCCGCCACCGTCAGGCCCGTCGCGGACTGCCCAGGCCCAGCATGGATGGCGAGGTCGCGGATGCTCTCGACCGCGAGGTAGCGGGCCAGGGCAAAGAACGTCACGCCGAATAGGCGCACCGCGCGGGTCCCACGGTCTCCGCCCTCACCGCGCAGTCGCCAGACCACGATCACGGCGGCGAGGAACAGGTCGAAGGCGCCCGTGAGGCCGCAGACATGCGCCTCGCCGCCGTCACGGGACGTGACCAGGGACATCAACGGCAGCCGGACGGGTCCGCGAGCGCCTTCAGCAGCGGCGCTACCGGCCCGGCCTGCTCGGCGGAGAGCCGCCCTGGGACAGCGGGGCGCAGCGCACGGCCTGGCCAGCGTGCTGGGACGGTACCTGGAGCTGCGTCCCCGGGGCGCAGCACGCGCCGACGGCAGCCTGGTCCAGCACGATGAGAGACTTCGATACTCATCTATATTGACAGACGTCGATGTGTTGTGGCAAGCTCAGCGGTGGAAGCAGACATCGACAGATATCAATGTCTTGGGAGGTCCTGTCATGTCTCGCCATCTCAAACTCGTCCTGCTGGAAAACCCCGCCCAGGCACGCCTGGCCGGGACCGGGCTCGCCCACGCCGAGCGGCGCTGTCAAAACCAAGAGAGACCTCGGCTGAACACTGCGCTACCCGACCTGGCGGCAGGGCTTCACCGCGGCCTGCGGCCAGCGGGAACGACCCAGGGTTGCGGCATGACCCAGCCCGGCCACATGCCAGCCAGCGCTCACGGCCTCAGCGACGCCGGACCAGGCTCCCGGGCGGCACTGAAGGCTGGCCCGGCGACCGTCATGACAAGACAGCCAGACGTGAGCCTTGGTCCAGACCGCGCGCCGGCTTTCGCCGCCCCGGTGATCGTGGTCGGCGGCGGGCAGTCGGGCCTGGCCGCAGCCTGCGCACTGCACGAGCTGGGCATGCCAGCGATAATCCTCGAGGCCAGCGCCCGCCCCGCCGGGTCGTGGCCGCGTTACTACGACAGCCTGCACTTGTTCTCGCCCGCAGAATATAGCTCGATGCCGGGAATGCCATTCCCCGGTGCGCCCGATCGCTACCCGGGCCGGGACGAGGTAGCCGACTACCTCGAGCGCTACGCCGCCCGGCTCGACGTCGAGATCCGGACCAGCACGCGCGTGGCGACCATCCGGCAGGACGGCAGGCAGTTCATCGTCGTAACCGAGTGCGGGCAGGCACTACGCGCGTCCGGCATCGTGGCCGCCAGCGGTTCCTTCTCCAACCCCTACCGGCCGGCCTTCCCCGGTGACCAGGGCTTCACCGGCGAGCTTTCGCACGTCGCCGACTACCGGAACCCGGCGCCGTACACCGGCCAGCGGGTAATCGTCGTCGGGGCGGGAGACTCCGCCGCCCAGGTCGCCAACGAGCTCGCGCCGGTCGCGGCGGTCACACTCGCCAGCCGCCACGCCATGCGGTTCATTCCCCAGCGGCTGGGCGACAAGGACATCCACTACTGGCTGCGCGAGACCGGCTTTGACACTCTGCCCCCCGAATGGTTGAGCAAGATCACCGGCGGCAGCGTGGTCACGGACAGTGTCGGGTTCCAGCAGACTCTGGCTGACGACCGCGCCGACCGGCGCCCAATGTTCACCGAGCTCGACGGAAACAAGGTGATCTGGAGCGACGGCCAGCGCGAGACGGTTGACGCGATCATCCTCGCCACCGGCTACCGTCCCAGCCTGAACTACCTGCACGAGCTCGGCGCCCTCGACTCAGAGGGGACCCCGGTTCACGTCCGCGGCATCTCCTCCACGCACGCCGGGCTGGTCTACCTCGGCCTGGAATTCCAGCGCTCGTTTGCCTCCAACACCCTGAGGGGTGTCAGCCACGACGCCCGCGCGGTGATCGCACCCCTGGCCGCCTGGATCCGCGACGCGCCCGCCCAAGTCGGGCTCGGACCCCGCGATCACCTGCCGGCCAGCTGACGGGCCTAGCTGCCCGCCTGACCGAGGGCTGAACCACCGCCGACCAGGTCGGCGGCGGTTGGGAAGTATGCAACGCACTCCTCGTGGTCCGGTACAACCGGGACGTGTCGCGCTCCTCGGCGATCACGAACCCGACCGTGGCGAGCTGGTTCAGGTGAGCGGTCACCGTGGACCGGCTCACCGGCACGGCGGCGACGATCTCCTTGACGTCATCGGCTCGCCGCTGCGGGCCAACAGTGAGACAACCTGCACCCTGGTGCCCTCGGCCGCGGGAATGACATTCCCACGCAGCACGTGGATCACTGGCTGCGCGGGCAATCTGCCGGTGCCAGCATGCGCATCGCCATCCTCAATCGCTGGGAGCGGCACGAAAGGCTTGTCATCCCTGAAGAAGCAGCCTTTCATGCGCCGTGCAGGGGCACCGTCCGTCCTGTCCCCAGCCGCCGGTTTCCTGGCGATCCTCACGGGTTGCCGCACTTGCCCGGCCTGGCCGCCCCCTTGTCCTACCCCGGAGGGCCGGCGGCTGCGCCGATTCCTCATCAGCGCCTGGAACGTGGCCGGAGCGCGGTGACTAGCGGCCTCACCGGCCGCTGCTGGCCTGGGCGTCCGAGTACGGGTCAGCTGTGTCGCGGGCTGCCTGGCACACGGCGCAGCGGATGGTGCGGGCGGGGGGCTCGACGGCGACGACGCGGTTGATGACCATGGTGCGGGTCAGCCGGCGGGCGGTGACGTGCGCGTGGTCGGGGCAGACGGCGGCGCCGCAGTCGGCGCAGACGGCGACGGCATCGGCGTGGCCGCCAAGCGCTGCGCAGTCGAAGCATTCATGGCGGACCCTCCTTCGCGGGGTAGAAGCGGTGGCGGGCCCACAGCGCGACGTAGACCAGCCCGCGAGCATGGCGGACCTCGATCGCGGGCCGACCACACCGGCGAGCGCTTGCCCGCTGGTCACCCCGAACACGCCGATGCGACCGCGATCGCGAGCTCGAAGTCGTTGCTGGCGGCGGAGAACGCCAGTGCCACGGTCCGCGGGTAGGACAGGTGGAGCCAGCGGCTGACCGCGAACCCGCCGAACCACATGATCACGAAGTAGGCCAGCAGTGGCAGCGCGATCCGGGCCACATCCAGTGGCTCGGTAGTGATCTTCTTGCCTTGCAGGGCGAACAAGATGACGACGGTGAACAGCAGGCCATACAGCGCCACCGGCGCGATCCTGGGCAGGAACCGGTTCTCGTACCAGTCCCGGCCGCGGGCCCGCTCGCCGAGCGTGCGGGTCAGGTACCCGGCGGCCAGCGGGAAGCCGAGGAAGAGCGCGACCATGCCGGCGATCTCGGCGAGGACACGTGCCGACTGGTGCCCGGCAGGCCGAGCCAGCCGGGGAGCACCTGCGAGGTAGAAGTAGCCAAGCGCGGCGTAGGCAGGACCTGGAAGACCGCGTTCAGCGCGACCAGCACAGTCGCCATCTCCCGGTCACCGCGCGCCAGGTCGGTCCAGATCAGCACCATCGCGATGCAGCGGGCCAGCCCGACCAAGATCACCCCGGTCCGGTAGGCGGGCTGGTCCGGCAGCAGCAGCCAGGCCAGCGTGAACATGACGGCCGGGCCGACCAGCCAGTTGAGCACCAGGGACGCCGTCATCATCCGCCGGTCGGCGGTGATCCGCCCGATCTCGGTCGTAGCGGACCTTGGCCAGCACCGGGTACATCATCAGCAGCAGCCCGAGCGCGATCGGCAGGCTGGCCATGTGACGCTGACGCGGTTCAGCGCGCCGTTCAGCCCAGGGACCAGGCGGCCCAGCAGCAGGCCGGCGGCCATCGCGACGCCGATCCACACCGGCAGGAGCCGGTCCAGCCGGGACAGCCGGGCCAGCACCGCCCGCTGTTCGCCTGCGCCGGGCGCCGCAGCGCCGGTGCGGCCGGTCTTGATACTGGTCACCGGGCCACCTCCGCCTCGTCGCAGGCGGGCCCGCACCGCGCGGCGGTGACGTGATCGCCGGGCAGGGGCAAGCCTGCCGCGGACGCTTGCGCCCACAATGCGGCGAACCCGTCAGGGTCGAGGCGGTAGTCGATCCAGCGACCCCGGCGGGACGCGGTGACCAGGCCCGTGTCGCGCAGCACGCGAAGGTGGTAGGACAGCAGGTTAGCGGCGACGGGCACGGTGGCCCGCAGGTCGCACACGCACCGGGTGCCGCCAGCCAGCACCCCGACGATCCGCAGCCGCACCGGATCGGCCAACGCCGCGAGGCGGGCTGTCAGTTCAGCCGGTCTCGATTCAATGACCGTTGAAGTGTCCACGCTGCAAGGCTATGGCCGGGCAGGCCCGCGGCGGCCGGGCCGTTGGTCACTTGTGCACGGCCACTCGTCCCTGCCTCAGCCCTGCCGTCCCAGGAGGCGAGACGGGACGGCGAGGAGGACGGCGTGGGCCGGGCAGGACGGATCCCGGGCACTACTCCCATCACCGGCCTGGGATGAGTAACAGCGCCCGGGATCTTGGCTTGCGAGTACCGGGACTTGAGTCGTGGTGTGGAACCGTGGCCGGGGGGTGGCCTTATCCTCGGCCGACCGCGGAACAGCAAGAACAGGCGCATGGCACTGGGTGGTGGTCAGCTCAGCTGGCTGCGCGGCCCCAGCGCCGTACGGCACGACTTCGACACTGATGTTGGGCAGGCGCGACATCTCCGCCAGATGCACCAGTTGCTCATGCATCACTTTGGCCTCCGCGACCCGCCGGTGCAGCACACCCTCATCCAGCACCACCCACAGCAGCGGGGGAACGCCCCACCCACATGTCTGGCCGCTGGTTCACCGTCTGGACGGGGCACGGCTGCGGCAGTTACGCCGCCAGCACGGCCTGTCCGCAGCCCGAACTCGCGGGTCACGCCGGCATCGGCCTATCGACCGTGACCCGGCTCACCAGCCCCGCTGAGCCGCGGCCTACGTTCAGAAGAAGCTCAGAAGCGGAGCCTACGGCGGAAAGAAGCCCGGGAGGCAGTCTGGAGCCATAAGAAATCCGGCAGGCCGCTGCCGGCCAGCAATAAGGAGAGATTCCCGTGAGCGCCCTCGTGCTAGCCAACTTCCCCATCGCCGCACTGATCTTCGCCGCCATGGTCGGCATCCCGCTGTGGCTGACCTTCAGGCGCCCGGACCGGGCCCCGCAGTTTGGTGCGACCACGTCCAGCAACAAGGCTGTCCCGGCTTACCGCCCGGTTGGCCCCGTGGCCGCCCGCAGCCACGTTGCCGCGCACACCCCGGTGCCGGGGCGGGTGCACGCCACTGCGCAGCGCACCGCGCGCCGCCACGAGACGGCCGCCCGCCGCGATGGCGTCCGGGCCTGACCGGGCCTGACTGGCCGCGCACGGCCGGCCAGGCCCAGCACGGCGGGAGCCACGGTGGCTCCCGCCGTGTTGCGTATCAGCCGCCCGCCGCGAGTTCACCGGGCGGTGACGGTCAGCTCCCGTCCCGCGGCCAGGGCAGCGGATCGGGCAGCGGCTCCAGGTCCGGCGCGGGCTGGCCTCGTCCGGCCAGCTGACCGGCGCCGCGGCGGGATCACGGCTGGGCGGCGGCACCGGCCCGTGCCAGGACGGCGCAGGCCCAGCCCGGGACGGCGCAGGCCGAGCCCAGGACGGCGCAGGCCCAGCCCAGGACGGCGCAGGCCCAGCCTCAGGACGGCGCGGGCCCAGCCCAGGACGGCGCAGGCCCAGCCCAGGACGGCGCAGGCCCAGCCCAGGACGGCGCAGGCCCAGCCCAGGACGGGGCAGGCCCACTCTCGCGGGCGGAGCCGGTCCGCGGGCCACCGGCACATCCGCAGCCGCCGCCGCGGACCGCGGCACGTCAGCCGCACCTCCCCGCGGGCCAGCGGCCTCCCGCCCCGCACGGACCACCTCGTCCAGCGTGTCCAGCGTCGCGGAGGGCAGCCCCAGGATGCCCGGGTTCGCGTCCGCCAGCACCACCCGGCGGCCAGCCGGCGACGCGTAACTGACGATCACCGCGGTGGGCGGAAGCTGCTGCAGTTCGTGCTGCTCGACGAGGAACTCCCGGGACCGCTGGCTGGTCTGGGCCAGGGCGCGGTTCGCAGCCACGGCGCGCGCGGTCTGCACTCCCCACGCCGTGCCATGGTTGATCCCCTCGGTCAGCGAGACCGAGTCGCTGGTTCCGGCCGAGTAGCTGGTCTCGCCATGGGCCGACGCGGTCCGCGGTGCGAACGGGGAGAGCCCGGCCCAGCTGCTGCCCCGCCCGCCGCTCTGCCCGCTGTTCTGGCTGGCTGACCGGGACACCGCGGCGGACGAAGCCGTGCCGACCGTGCTGGTGTATGCCTGGCCCGCCGTATCACTGACCGAACTGCCCACCGTGTCGGTGAGCTGGGCCACCACGAACCGGTGCTCGGTGCCGATCTGCTCGCTGGCGGCCCGCGCGTCGTCCGCGTTGCCCAGCCGCATGAACGCCACCGCCGCGTTCCCCCGGCCCAGCCGCCCCCGGACGTGCGGCGGCAGCGACCGGTAGGCCAGCACCAGCCCGGTGCCGGTCGCCTCGCACGCGCCGGTCAGCCGGTCCAGCACGTCGCCGCGCAGCGTCTCGGCCCCGCTGACCAGCACGGTGTGCTGCCACGGCGGGCCCGTCCGCCGCTGCCCGCGGAGCAGGCAGGTCAGGCCGGCCGTCAGGTAGCTGCCGAGCACCTGGGCCCCGGCCAGCCCGGCCGCGGCGTCCACCGCCACCACGCGCAGCCGGCTCGGCGGCAGCGGAACCGGGGACGAGCCGAGGCGGGCCAGCTTGCCCAGCCGGGCCTCCAGGGCCAGCGCCCGCTCGGTGACCCGGCCGGTGGCCGCCTGGCCGTACAGCCCGGCGATCGCCTCGGCCTGGGCCTCGCTGATCAGCCCGGCCCGGATGTCCTCATGTGGATCGCCGACCTCGGCCAGCGCCCGCAGGCCGGCTACCAGTTCGGCCACGCTGGGCTGGTCACCGAGGACCGCGGCGATGCGCTCCAGGATGGCCGTGTCCTGGGCCAGCCCGGACGGATCGGGTGGGCTGGCCGGGTCGCCGCCCGCCGACGCGGCCACGGCCAGCACGTCAGCCAGCGCCCCCGGCGGCAGCCCGCGGCCCAGGTCGAAGCGGGGCAGGTCAGCGGGCAGCAGCCAGACCAGTGGGTCGGTGCCGGTCCGGCGGGCGACGCCCAGCAGGTCCTGCGCTGCCGCACCCTCGCCCAGGTCCAGCACGGTGACCTCGCCGCCCGCGGCCAGCCGGAGCCCGGCCAGCATGGCCAGCAGCGCCGACCAGCCGGCCTGGGTGCCGCCCGCCACGTCCACCCGGTCGATCTCCGCGGGCAGCGCCACCCCGTACCACCGGTGCTGGGCCCGGAACAGGCGGCTGCGGGCCTGCCAGGCCCGGAGCCGGCGGTCATGCTCGGCCAGCCCGGCCGCGCCACTCGCGGCCGGCGATGGCACCGGCCCGGGCCACCCGTTGCTCCTCCCGGGCGACCCGGGCCCGCAGGTCCTGGCGGCCGCGCCACACCCCCCGGGCACCCCAGCCGGCCAGCAGCAGGAAGCCGGCCAGCCCCACCGCGGTCAGCGCGGCGTTGAGCACCCCCAGCACACCCAGCACGGCGGTCAGCCCGGCCAGTCCCAGGCCCAGCCCGCCGCCCAGCCGCAGCGGCCGGCGAGCCGCCGCTCCTCCCGCTGCTGCGCGGTCAGCCAGCCCGGGTTGAGCCGCACTGGCCCGGGCAGTGCCGGGCGCGGCGGCGGCGGTCCCGGGTCCGGGTGCACCTGGGCGTACTCCCAGCCCAGGTAGACCCGGTCGGCGGGCGGCAGCGCGACGGCAGCCGGCTGCGCCTCCGGGCCGGTCACGGCGCTGCCCCGGCGACGAACCGGCAGGCCGTGCGCAACTGGCCGCCGGGTTCCCGGACCGCCAGCACAAACTGGCCGCGGCGGGCCGGGCCGGGCAGGTCCAGCTGGCCCGCCAGGTCCGGGTGCTGGATGACCAGCACACTGGACCGCGCCGCCACCTGCCCGGCCACCGCCGCTGACCTGGTGCCCAGCACGCTGGCCAGCCCGGCCTGGGCGCCCGCGCTGAGCAGGCCGGCCAGCACCGGCCCGGCCAGCACGTCACAGTGGCCGAACCAGGCCAGCCCATCCCCGCCGAGCCCGCTTCGCGCCGAGTCAGCGGACACTGCGGCAAGATCCAGCGCGGCCAGGTTCGCGATCATCTGCGCGGCGCGGCCCGGCCGGGGCTGGCCCAGCGAGAACAGCGCCACCGCCCGGTCACGTAGCACCGCGGTGAAGCTGATCTCGTCCTCCCCGGCCGCGGCCGCCGGGCGCAGCCAGCGGCCCAGCGGCGACGCGCGCAGCCCGGCCAGTTCGCTGGCCAGAAACGCACCGGTGGCTGGGTCGGCGGTCAGCAGACTGGCCGAGGCCCTGACCCGCTCGGCCAGCGCCGGGCGGCGCGGGTGCTCCGGCGGCACCTGGCGCATCCGCGCCCACAGCGCATCCGGGCTGAGCAGGTGGACGACGTCGTCCAGCACCGGGACCCGCGGATCGACGGGCGCGGCGGCCAGCACCGCGACCAGGTCCTGCAGGTAGCCGGTACCGGTGCGGCGGGCCGGGTCGCTGACCGCGGCCCAGTCGATCATGCCCTGCAGCAGCGCCGCGTTCCGGCCTGGGGCGCCGTCGCGCAGCGGGTCATAACAGCCCGGCCCGAACGCCCCGAAGACGTGCAGCGGCGCGCCTGCCTGCGCACAGACCGCCCGCAGCGCCCCGGCCAGGCCCGGGGCGCCGGACAGGTTGACGACGACCACCGGCTTGCGGCGCCGGATGGCTGCGTGCACGAACCGGAAGCCGGCCGCGGCCACTTCCGCGGCCGCGTCTCCGGCTACCAGCACGCCGCGTTCCGCCGCGGGCCAGGGCACCTCTGCGGGCTGCCCGCTCGGCCAGTCCACGCCCAGCACGGCGCCAGCCCGGCCCGCAACCCCACCTTGCTTAACGCTCCACACGGTGAACTGCCGCCTGGCCAGCGCGACGAGTCCGGGCCGGAACGCCGGCGCCGTGCCGTGACCCCGGTGCAGCCAGCGCAGCCACCCGGCCACCGCCGCCTCGGCCGCGGCGGCCAGCAGGGCCAGTGGCGCCTGCCGGGGCAGCCACCCGGCCAGCCCGGCGTAGCCGCCGGCTGGGTAGAGCAGCCGGTGCAGCAGCCCGGCCGGGTCAGCGGCCGTCCCGGTCAGGTACCCGAGCACCTGCCGAGGGCCAGCGGTGAACCCGGCTACCGCGGCCCGGGGACCGATGGCCAGCAGCCAGACCAGGCCGGCCGCGGCGGGCACCACCAGCCACCCGGGGCGCCATCGGGTAAGGCGGCTGACCAGGCCAAACGCGACGGCCAGCAGCAGCGTCAGCTGAGCCAGCAATAAGTGCGCGGCGATCCAGAGCAGGGTCAGCGCAGCGACGACCTCACCGCGTCGCGGGGTGCCCCGCGGGACCGGGTGGCGAGACCGGCGCGGCTCGCGGTCTACTACGTAGGGTGCTGATGTGGTGACGGACGGAGGCATCTCGGGTCAAGGTTCCCAGTCCCCCATCGCGCGTGTCCAGAGAATCGCACCGCCGCCACGTCCTCAGCCACGGTCCGGTCCGGTGTACAGGTAGCTGACGCCGATGTAGGCGATGCAGCCCCGGATCGCCGCGCAGCCCTTCACCATGCTGCCGCTGCCGGTCTCCGCCTGCGCACCGGGCACGCCCGGCCAGTTGATCGTGGTGCCCACGTTGGACGCAGCCACCCGCTCGGGTCCTGGGCGTTCAGGTAAGAAGTGAACAAGAAGGTGCTGCCGGAACTGTCCGCACGGTGCAGCGGGACGATCTTCAGGCTGGGCAGCGCCACGTTGGGGTTAAGCGCCCTGATCGCCGGATCAGTCCAGGCGGTGATCTGGCCGGCGTAGATCCCGGCCAGAACTTTCCCGCTGAGCCTGAGCGGCCTGGTGACGCCGGGGACGTTGTAGTTGACCATCAGCGCGGCCACGGCGAGCGGGATGTTCTCCAGGCCGGGGTGCTGGCTGATGTCGGCCGGGGACAGGTACGCGTCCGACCCGCCGATGTCCACCGAGCCCGCGGCCGCGTCGGAAATGCCGGCGCCTGAGCCAGTTCCGGATGTGGTGACGAGGACCTTCGGGTTGAGCGTCCCGTACGCGACCTGCCACGCGCTGACCAGCGGGAGGAGCAGAGTGCTCCCGGTCTCGGACATGGTGGTGCCGCCACCTGACGGCTGGGCTGTGGCCGCTGACGAGGCGGCCGGTAATCCGGACGAGGTTGACCCGGCTGGACCGCTGCAGGCAACCAGCAAGGTCAGCGGCGCCATCGCGGCCGCCGCGCACACCAAGCGGATTCTCGTGGCCACCGAAGGCCCCTAGATGAGTGAGTCCGATTGGCCTTGGCGCGTGTCGCTGCCCAGAGAATGTGGCGGAGGGCGTCCAAGATCATTTTGTGACGAACGACCTGAACACCCTCCTGACCGCACTCTACGTTGATCTCGATGACCGTGTGCTGCCCGCGCTGGGCTGGTCACGAGAGCACCGGCCGGGCCGCAAGCCTGCCCTGTCCGATGCGGAGCTGGCCTGCCTGGCGGTGGCTCAGCATCTGCTGGGCATCGCCAGTGAGCGGCGCTGGATCCGGTATGCGCGTGCGCATCTGGCCGGGATGTTCCCGCACCTGCCTGGCCAGTCCGGGTACGGCAAGCGGCTGCGCGGGCTGGTTACTGGCTGCGGTGATCACCGAGCTGGCCCGTGACACGCCGTCCTGGCATGACCTGCTGCGGCTGGTGGATTCCACCCCGCTGCCCTGTGCGGCCAGCCGGGAGACGGTCCGGCGCTCGGACCTGGCCGGGCACGCCGGCTATGGCTACTGCCCCAGCCACTCGCGGTTCTTCTGGGGCTTCCGGCTGTACCTGATCACCACCCCGGAGGGCATGCCCATCATCTGGGGACTGGCCCACCCCGGGCTGGGCGAACGCGAGGTCACCCAGGCCCTGCCCGAACGCGATCATCACCTGGTCCGCGCCGGGCAGGTCATCCTCGGGGACAAAGGATTCGCCGGACGCGACTTCGAAGCGTTCATCAGCAAAGACCTCCAGGCACACCTCGTCCGGCCTGACCGCAAGGACGAGCCTGCGCGCTTCGGCAAACTCGCCCGGCAGCGTCAGTGGATCGAGGCCATCACCGGCACCCTCAAGGGCCAGCTCACCCTCGAAGACCACGGCGGGCGCACCCTGGCCGGGGTCTACGCCCGCGTCGCCGCCCGCCTGCTCGCCCTCGCCGCAGCGCTCTGGCACAACTGGCGGACCGGCGCAGCCCTCAAGCGATCTCTGATCGCATACGACCACTGAAGATCAATAGGACTCACTCATCTAGTGTCGCGTGTTTAAAGTTGTTTTACGGTTGGTTGAGCGGGACAATGGAGTATGTCTCGTGCTCCTGCACTGATCTTGCGTGAGGGTGACCGTGAGCGGCTGGCTGAGCTGGCCCGGCTGCCGAGCGTTCCGTCGGGGCTGGCGAAGCGGGCCCGGATGGTGCTGCTGGCCGCCGACGGGATGCCGAACGCGCAGATCGCCCGGGCGGCCGGGGTGTCGCGTCCAACGGTGATCGGCTGGCGGGACCGCTACCAGCAGGGCGGCATCAGGGCCCTGGAGGATGAGCCGCGGTCCGGCCGCCCGCCGGAGATCAGCGAGGCGGATGTCGTCGTGGCGACGCTGGCCGATGGCGGCAGGCCGCCGGAACGGCTGGGGATCACGCACTGGTCGGCCCGGTTCCTCGCCGCCGAGCTGGGCATCTCGTTCGCCAGCGTGGCGAGGATCTGGCGGAAGTGGAAGATCCAGCCGCACCGGATCGAGACGTTCAAGTTCAGCACCGACCCGGAACTCGAGGCGAAGATCCGCGATGTCGTGGGCCTGTACCTGGCGCCGCCGGATAACGCGGTGGTGGTCAGCATTGACGAGAAGTCCCAGGTGCAGGCCCTGGACCGGACCGCGCCGATGCTGCCGCTGCGGCCCGGGCTGGCGGCGCGGCGCACTCATGACTACGTCCGGCACGGCACCACCACCTTGTTCGCCGCCCTGGAGATCGCCACCGGGAAGATCACCGCTGACGCGTGCTATCCGCGGCACCGCCACCAGGAGTTCCTCCGGTTCCTGAAGAAGGCTGCCGCCGCCCATCCCGGCACGGAGCTGCACGTCGTGCTGGACAACTACGCCACGCACAAGCACCCCGAGGTCCGCAAGTGGCTGGCGAAGCCGGAGAACAAGCGGATCACCCTGCACTTCACCCCGACCGGGTGCTCGTGGCTGAACATGGTGGAGATCTTCTTCGGGATCATCACCCGCCAGGCCATCCGCCGCGGCACCTTCCGCTCCGTCAAAGAGCTCACCACCGCGATCGGCGCATTCATCGACGCCTACAACGACCGCTGCCAGCCATTCACCTGGACCAAAGACGCCGACGAACTGCTCACCAAAGTCAGACCGTCAAACAACTAACGCCACGCGACACTAGTGCGGCGCGCGGATAACCACGACCGGGCAGGCGGCATGATGCACGACCTGGTTACTTACCGACCCAAGCAGCAAGCTGGCGAAGCCGCCGCGGCCGTGCGATCCCACCACGACTATGTCGGCGTCTCGCGAGGCCCGGATCAGTTCTTCCGCTGGATTGCCCGTCGTCACGGTCACCGTGACGTCAGGTACCGACTCCCCCGCTTCGGTGGCTGCCTTGTTCACCAGTTCCCGGACGGCTTTCCGCACGCTCTCCTCGTCCGGGCTGTCGTTGGGGTAGTCGGGCATCGGCCAGTAGACCTCGGTGACCGGCCGGGCCGAGGCCCGGTGCACGGCAATGACGGTCAGCGGGAATCTGTGCTGTGCCGCCTCGCGCATCGCCCAGCTGAGGGCACGGCGGGAACACTCCGAGCCGTCCACCCCGACGATGATTCCGGGCATATCTGCTCAGCCCATCCGGCCGGTGACGTAGGCCTGGGTGCGGGGGTCGTGCGGGTCCTGGAAGATCTGCTCGGTCGTGCCGTATTCGACGAGCACCCCGGTGCGGGTGTCGCTCGTTTCGTTGACGAGTACGTAGAAGACGGCGGTGCGGTCGCTGACCCGGGTGGCCTGCTGCATGTTGTGCGTTACCACGATGATCGTGTACTGCTGCTTGAGGTCCAGCATCAGGTCCTCGATGGCGCTGGTCGCGATCGGGTCGAGCGCCGAGGCGGGCTCGTCCATCAGCACGACGTCCGGCTCGACCGCGATCGTGCGGGCGATGCACAGCCGCTGCGCCTGCCCGCCGGACAGGCTCAGGCCGGAGGTGTTCAGCCGGTTCTTGACCTCGTCCCAAAGCGCGGCCTTGCGCAGCGAGTTCTCCACGATCTCGTCCAGCTTGCCCTTGTTGCGGATGCCGTTGATCCGGGGCCCGTAGGCCACGTTGTCGTAGATCGACTTGGGGAACGGGTTCGGCTTCTGGAAAACCATGCCGATGCGCCGCCGCACGGCCGTCGCGGACACGTCGCCGGCATACAGCGACTCCCCCCGGTAGGCCATCTCGCCTTCCACCCGGGCGCCCGGCACGAGATCGTTCATCCGGTTGAACGACCGCAGCACGGTCGATTTGCCGCTGCCGGACGAGCCGATGAACGCGGTGATCTCGTTCTCGTAGACGGGCATCGTGACTTCTGTGACGGCCTTGAACGATCCGTAGTAGATCGAGACGTTCTGCACGTCGAAGATGAGGTTGCCCGGCTCGGCTGAGACATCCCGCGGCCTTGTCTCCTGCAAGGCCGCTGGCTTCGGCAGTTCGGTCTTGGCGGCGGAGTTCGGCGGTGGCTGTTCCATGACGTTCCTAGCGCTGGTAGCGGGCGAATCGTGCGGTGACGAGACGAGCAGCGATCATCAGGATGAACGCGATCGCGATGAGCGTGAGTGCGGCCCCCCAGCCACGGGCCTGGGCACCAGGATATGGGGAGGAGGCGTTCACGAAAATCTGCGAGGGCAGCGAGGTGTTGGCCCCGCTGAACACGTTCGGGTTGGCCGCGGTCACGGTCAGGATGGTGAACAGCAGCGGCGCCGTTTCGCCCGCGGCCCGGGCGACGGCCAGCAGGACTCCGGAGACGATCCCGCCGATCGCGGCGGGCAGCACCACGGTCAACGTCACCCGGGACTTGCTGGCCCCGAGAGCGTAGCTCCCCTCACGCAGCGCGTCCGGCACCAGCCTGAGCATCTCCTGGGTGGACCGGATCACGATCGGCAGCATCAGGCAGCCCAGCGCGAACGCGCCGGCCAGGCCGGAGAAGCCGAAGTGCAGCACCCAGATCGAGAAGATGAACAGGCCCATGATGATCGACGGCACGCCGGTCATCACGTCGGCCATGAACCCGATGAACTGGGCCAGCCAGCCCTTGCCGCCGTACTCGTTAAGGTAGATGGCCCCGAGCACACCGAGCGGCACGGCCAGCACCGCGGCGAGGGCGGTGATCTCGATGGTGCCCAGCACGGCCGGCCCCATGCCGCCCACGCTCGCGGGCAGCACACTGGGCGGGATCTCGCTGGTCAGGAACGACCAGCTGATCACCGAGGCGCCCTTGGCGATCACCGTGTAGAGGACGAACCCGAGGGGGATGATCACGACCACGAACGCGACCCACATCGCGACGGTGGCTATGCGGTTCTTGGTCCGCCGCCAGCCCGTCGGCTCCCGCAGGTCAGCGGTCCGCTCCTGAGTTACCGCAGCCATCAGGCCCCCCGCATCCGCCGCGCTGAGCGCTCGACCGCCACGCGGGCAATGACGTTCACGATAATAGTGAACGCGAACAGCAGCACGCCGAGCCCCATCAGCGCAGCCCGGAATACTCCAGATGCCTCGCCGAACTGGTTCGCGATGACCGCGGGCATGTTGTAGCCGGTGGCGAACAGGTGCGACGTGATCGATGGCGACGAGCCGATGACCAGGGCCACGGCGATCGTCTCGCCCATCGCCCGGCCCAGCCCCAGCAGCACCGACCCTACGACACCTCCTTGGCTGTGTGGCCAGACGACGCCACGGATCATCTCCCAGCGGGTGGCGCCCAGCGCGTACGCGCCCTCCCGGTCGACCGACGGCACGGTCGCGATGACCTCGCGCGACAGCGACGTCACGATTGGCGTGATCATGAAGGCCAGGATGATGCCGGCGGTGAAGAACGAGGCCCCACTGGTTGGTGGCCCGAAGAGCGAGCCGAGTATCGGGATGCCGTTGACCGCGGAGGCGATCGACGCGTAGATGTGCTGGATCCACGGCGCGAACACCAGGATCCCCCAGAGCCCCCATACCACCGATGGGACGACGGCCAGCAGATCGACCACGTACACGATCGGCCGGGCCAGCCGGTAGGGCACCACCTCGGTCAGCAGCAGGGCAATGCCGATGCTGACCGGTACGGCCATCACCAGCGCGATGATCCCGGTGATGGCCGTACCGTAGATGAACGGCAACGCGCCGAACTTGTTGGCCGCCGGGTTCCAGACGGTCCCGAAGATGCCCAGGCCCTCGGTGCTGAACCACGACGAGGCCTGCTGGGTGGTGGACACGGCGATCAGCACGAGGATCACCAGCACCAGCAGGCCAGCCGCCAGTGCGAGCCACTGGAAAGTGCGGTCGGCCAGGCCGCGACGGCCGATCAGGCCGCCGGCCGGGACAGCGCCCGGGGCGGCCTGATCCGCTTGCGTTACTGCACTCACTACGATCCGATCTGGCTCAGCTGCGCCTTGGCCTTCTGGTCGATGCTGGCGGGCAGTTCCGCGTAGCCCAGCGTGGGTAGCAGCTTCTGCCCGTCACCGACCAGATAGCCCACATACGCCTTGAGCAGCTTCGTGGTGTTGGCGCTCGACTGCTTCTGGTAGACGAGAACCCACGACTGGGCGGTGATCGGGTATGCGGTCGCACCCGGGGCCCAGACCGCGTGGAACGTCAGGTCCGACGCCACGGTGACCCCGGCCGCGGCCGCGGTGGCCGCAGAAGTCGACGGCGCGACGAAGTTACCGTCCTTGTTCTTGACCGACGCGTAGACCAGCCCGGCGGCCTTGGCGTCCGCGTAGTCCACGTACCCGATGGCCCCGGGAGTGGACTTGATCACCTGCGCCACCCCGCCGTTGCCGTTGCCGGCGTGCGCGCTCTTTGGCCAGTTGATGGTCGAGCCGTTGCCGAGCTTCCAGTTGCTGGCGGCCTCCTGAAGGAACAGCGAGAAGTTCTGCGTCGTGCCTGACGAATCCGAGCGGACGGCGATGGTGATCGGCGTGCTAGGCAGGCTGACGCCGGGGTTAATCGCCTTGATCGCCGGGTCGTTCCACTTCGTGATCTTGGCCTGGAAGATGTCCGCGATCACTGCCGGGGTCAGCTTCAGGTTCTTCACGCTCGACAGGTTGTACGACACCGTGATCGGGCCGATCAGGATGGGGAAGTACAGCACCTTCTTGCCCTTGAAGCTCGCCACCTCGTCGGAGGGGATCGGCGAATCCGAGCCGGCGAACTGGACCACCCCAGAGGCCAGGTCGGTCCGCCCCTTGCCGGAGCCGCCGCCGCCGTAGTTGACCGTCATGCCCGGCTGGACCGACTTGTAGGCCTGGATGGCCGCCTGTTCGTAAGGCAATTGGAGCGTCGACCCGCTCGCGTTGAGCGTGCCGCTGAGCGCACTGCTCGACGACGGGGACGACGACCCGCTGCCGCCCGAGGATCCACAGGCGGCCACAAAGGACGCCATGGCCGCCGCGACCCCCACAGTCGCTGCGCGCTGGATGCGCCGACGTTGCATCTGAGATACCCCATTCTCCGGTATTACATAGTCATTTACATGGGTGCAAGGGGCACCCGGCACCCGGGGTTGGCGAGCTAGCCCGCCAGATCTTGACAACCTGGGCGAGTCTGCCGTGCCGCGCGTACCGACGAGTTAAGGGATTAGGACCAGACGGTGAACACTGCGGGGACGTCAGGTGAAAGTGGCTGGTGCAAAGGATCTACTCCGGCGCCTGGGTCCCGGCCAGGTAGACCACCCGGCGCGCGATGTTGACGGCGTGCGCGGCCAGCCGCTCGTACGAGCGGGCCACCAGCGTCATCTCCATCGTCACCGGGATGGCCATCTGCCCGGAGGCGAGTTCCGCGATGAGACTGGCGTGCAGCTCATCCATCTCCTCGTCGCGGTCTTGCAGCGCCTTCGCCGCGGTGCGGTCGCGCTGATACCAGGAGTCCACCGCCGTGCGCCACATGTCTGACACCAGCTGCCCCATCGCCTCCACCAGCCCCCGGGTGCGCGGCGAGAGGTCCCGGCTGAGAATGTGGTTGGCCCGGTGGGCGACGTCGATGACGAGGTCGTGAGAACGCTCCAGCTCAGGCACGATGCGCAGTACCGAGAGCAGGAAGCGCAGGTCGGAGGCGACGGGCGCCTGCAGCGCGATCTCCCGGTTGACCAGTTCCTCGATCTCCGGGTAGAGGGCATCGACCATCTGCTCACGTTCGGTCAGTGCCCGGAGTGTCTCTTTGTCGCCGGACAGGAGGGCGTCGGTCGCCCGGGGCAGGTCCTCGGCGACCATCGCGAACAATTCGATGACCTTGGCTTCGATGGCGTCCATCTCGCGCTGGAATTCCTGGCGGTGCTCAACCATGGTCAGAGCCTCCTGAATCCGTTCTCGTCTGCCGGGGACGGGACAGGGTTCGGGGCCGCCTCCGCGGTCAAGGCTCCCAGCCCTCTAAGCGTCTGTCCAGCCGCCCGGCGGGCCGTCCGGGCCTACCGTGGGGGCTGGAATATCTGGGGACTCCACCACGATGCGAAACAGTTCTGGCCGCAACACGGCTACGGTCAGCGCCAGCACTCCGCGGCGCGTGGTGTCCTCGAACCGGACGGTGACGGTGGCGGCGGGCTGGGCCGGCCGGAAGCGCAGGCTGCGGGCCACCGCGGGAGCAGGTGCCTGGAAGTCGAGCTGGAAGGCACGGGGACGGCCATAGGGCGGGGCGAATCTGGCCGGGCAGGATGCGTCCGTCTGCTCGCTGGCCAGGCTCTCCATTTCCGGCGGCAGGTAGCTGGCGGTGTAGGCGGCTGGCTCGCCGCCCACCGTCCACAGGCAGCGGACAGTCAGCAGGTCCTTGCCAGGCGGCGTGCCGAGCACCCGGGCCACGTCCTCCGCGGCGCGCCGCCGGGCGACGTTGCGGCTCTTGCAGGCCAATTGCCCACCCATCGGATCCACGTGGGTGCCTAGCCCCGGCAGCCCCTCCAGGGTGAGCCGGTACTCGGCCGGGCTGGCCCGGAACACATGGCCGTCCGGCAGCCGGGTGAGCAGGTGGCGCTGCTCAAGCAGATCGATGGCCGCGTCGATCTCCGCGGTGGTCACGTTGTAGCGGCGGGCCAGCGCCGTGTGCCGGGGCAGCCGCCAGCCAGGCTCGTGGTGCAGCAGCGCGGCCGCCATCCGGTCCGCCAGCACGCCCGCCGACAGAGCAGGGCCTGGGACGATCGTCCGGGCGTCCGGGCTGGCGCGTGATTCGGTCATTCTGCTGTTCGCCCGGGTCGCGCAGGCCGACCGTGGCCGCACAGCCTCGACCAGCCCGATGGCTCAAGCAGCCATGGTTCTGCCGGATCAGGCTGGAGACACACTGATGTAACCCGTCCTAGTCGCTGACGGTGATCGCGCCGGACGGCTGACGCCCGCCTGGCCATCAACCTTGATAAGGAGGGCAGGTGACGTGTAGGTGAACGACTAGGCGAGGAGAACCTGACAAGAAGATGAACAAGAGGGAGACCGGCTGGCTCGGCCGAGCCGGCCAGCACTGTGCAGGGGGCGGAGGGACGTTTGCCCCCCGCCCCCTGCAGCGACGGCTAAAACCGGCCTGGGCTCAGACGCTGACCTCGACCGCGGTGATCTGGCCGTAGTCGGCGGTCACCGTCTGGTCGGAGTTCACCCCGCCGGGGGCCAGCACCCGGACCGTCCAGGTGCCCGGCGCGGCGAAGAAGCGGAACCCGCCATCCGCCCCCAGCGGCACCTCGGCGACGAACTCGCCGCCGTCGTTGAGCAGCCGGGCGTACCCGGTCTGCACGGCGGCGCCGTCCCTGGTCACGTGACCCTGCACGATCGCCTGGTTGCCCGCGTCCGTCGGCAGCGCGGCCCCGCCCGCCGGGGCCCCGCAGCCGTCGCTGCCCGGTCTGCCGGTCACTGGCCATCACCCAGCTCGATCGGCACGCCGACCAGCGAGCCGTA
>CAVWSA010000024.1:0-94505 GCA_963757545.1 uncultured Actinomycetes bacterium
GTCTTGCTCGCTTCTGGCTGGTCCGAGGGGGCCGATCCGCCAGCGGCGTTCCGTGTCCCTCGGGGCAGGAGAAACATTAGGCAGCAAAGCGGTTTCCGTCAAATCGGCGCTTCCCGCGCCAGTCGCCGCCTGTTCATCTCCACGCTGACCTGCGCCGCAAGGCTTCTAACCGGCGGCCACAAGCCCGCCAGCAACCCCGCTCCGCAGCCAGCACAGCAAAAATCGCGCGGAAAAAATTTCCCGCCTACTCTCCGGCCCGGATGTGCCTCCGATCACATCGGCAGGTGACACGCCATCCGCTGCCACCCAGCAGTCCCCCAGCCACCAGGACGGATCGTGACTTGAGTGCCGCCAGAACGCAACGCCAGCCGACCGCCGATCATGGGCGCGCACGCACATGGCATGCGCGCGGTACGCCCGTTCCTGGCAAAACGCGCACTTCCCCGCACGGCGCGCATGCAAAGTGGGCGGCCAGGCACCCCCGCTGGTACCAGCGGGCCTGATGCGGCCAATGAGATGGGGCAGGGCTCGCTGACCGTACTCACGCCAGAGGCCCCGGGCCAGCTCACCGCCTGGCCCGGGTTCCCGCGCGCCTGGTCGTGCGAGCCGTCGGGCGTCGGGCCACGACTGGCGAGCTGGGTGCCTGGTAGTCACGAAAGTGGCCGGTGCCAGCAAAGCGTCCTGAAATGGCGAACGTGAATATTCTCACTCAAAGCGGCGGCTGTTTCTGCTGTGGTGCGGGTCCGGATGGCCGCGTCACCCTGGTGCGGGCCCCGGGTGCCGATGCGGGCCCCGGGTGCCGGTGTCAGCGGGATGACGGCTCCGGCGGCCCGGGCCGTGGTGGCACCGTGACTGGAGCCACGGCCCAGGCGGCCGTGAATCCGCCGCTGAGCCGCTGCCAGCCCGGGCTCAGCCCTGGACGACCTCGGCACCGGCGACGGTCCGCTTGCCCCGCCGCAGCACCAGGAACCGGCCACGCAGCAGATCAGCCTCCCCGGGCCGGGCATCCGGCTCGGTCACCTTCCGGTTGTTCAGGTAGGCGCCGCCCTCGGCGATGACCCGCCGCGCGGCGGACTTGCTGGGCACGATGCCGGTCGCCGCCATCAGGTCGGCCACCGTGGGCAGGTCGCCAGCAGCCAGCCCGGACCTGCCTGGCTGACCGGCCCCGGCGGGCGTAACCGGGCTGCTGCCCGGCACCGTTACCGACGGGATCCCGGCCAGCGCCGCGGCCAGCGTGGCTTCGTCCAGGGCCGCCAGGTCACCCTGGCCGAACAGGGCGTGGCTGGCCGCGATGGCCTTCTCGGTCTCGGCTGGGCCGTGCACCAGCTCGGTCACCTCGGCGGCCAGCACCCGCTGCGCCATCCGGGCGGCGGGCCGGTCGCGGATCTCCTTCTCCAGCTCCTCGATCTCCCCGCGGGACCGGAAGGTGAACACCCGGAGCAGGCCGGGCACCTCCTCGTCCGCCCGGTTCAGCCAGAACTGGTAGAACGCGTACGGGCTCATCAGGTCGGCGCTGATCCAGATCGCGCCGCCCTCGGTCTTGCCGTACTTGGTCCCATCCGGCTTGGTGATCAGCGGGGTGGCCAGCGCGTGCACCGCGGTCCCGTCCACCCGGCGGATCAGGTCCACCCCGGACACCAGGTTGCCCCACTGGTCGCTGCCGCCCACCTGCATCGTGCAGCCGTGCCGCCGGTACAGCTCCAGGAAGTCGTTGGCCTGCAGGATCTGGTAGCTGAACTCGGTGTAGCTGATCCCGCCCGCCTCCAGCCGGGCCTTGACCGACTCCCGGCTGAGCATCTGGTTCACCGGGAAGTGCTTGCCGATGTCGCGGAGGAACTCCAGCGCGGACAGCGGCTCGGTCCAGTCCAGGTTGCTGACCACCAGCGCGCCGGTCGGGGTGTCCGAGAAGTCGAGGAACCGGGATACCTCGCCGCGGATCCGGTCCACCCAGCCGGCCACCACCTCGCGGGAGTTGAGCACCCGTTCCACCGACTTGCCGCTGGGATCCCCGATCAGCCCGGTCGCCCCGCCGACCAGCGCGATCGGCCGTGTGCCCGGCCAGCTGCAGGCGGCGCAGCGTGAGCAGCTGGACCAGGTTCCCGATGTGCAGCCCGGGGGCGGTGGGATCGAAGCCTACGTACACCGTGACCGGGCCGGTGTCGAGCGCCTTGCGCAGCTCGTCGGGGTCGGTGCACAGCGCGATGAGCCCGCGCCAGGTCAGCTCGTCGATGATGTCGGTCACCGGCTCATCGTGCCACCTTCGCCGGCCGAAGGTGAAACCGCTTTCGGCCGGGTCCGGGGCACGTGCGGCCGGTACACCGACACGGTCGGATCGCCGGTCAGCCAGAACCGCCACGGCCAGTCGGCCGCGCGGCTGATGCCGACCCGCGGCCCCTGGCTGATCCCGGCCGGGCCGCCCCGGATCAGCCGCGGCCCGGATCCGCAGCGGCGACGCCGGGTCGCACACGTCCAGGCCATTCTGGGCCCGGTCGATGCCGAGCGCCTGGCACAGCCGGGCTGGCCCGCGGGCCAGTTCCCGCTCGGCCACGCGCTGAGGGCCGCGCACCGCCCGCCGAACGCCGCGCCCCGGCCAGCGGCAGGCCGTCGATCACCTGCCCGGCCCGGATGCAGCACCGCGGACGCGGTGCCGGGCGGCAGGCAGACCACGTTGACGCACCAGTGCATGCCGTAGGTGAAGTACACGTAGGCGTGCCCAGGCCCGCCGAACATGACCGCGTTCCGCGCGGTCCGGCCGCGGTAGGAATGCGACGCCGGGTCGTCGGCACCCTCGTACGCCTCGACCTCGGTCAGCCGCACGGCCACCAGGCCCGTCCGCCGTCTCGTGCTCCAGCACGCAGCCGAGCAGCTCCGGCGCCACCTGGCAGCGAGTGGCGAGCGAAGAACTCCCGCGGCAGCAGCGCACCCGCGACTGCCACGGTCAGCGCGCCGCCCAGGCCGCATGCTCGTCCACCACCGCACGCAACGCCACCAACTGCTCGGCGACCCGCTCCGGTGCGGTGCCGCCGGGGGCCTTCCGGGCGGCCAGCGCGCCCTGCACGGAGAGCACCTCGCGGATGTCCGGGGTGAGGTGCTCGGAGATCTTGGCCAGGTCCTCGTCGCTCACGTCGGGCAGGTCGCAGTCGTGCACCTGGCACCACACCACCAGGTGACCGACCACCTCGTGCGCCTCGCGGAACGGCACCCCGCGCCGGACGAGCAGCTCAGCCAGGTCGGTGGCGAGCGAGAACCCGGTGCTGGCACCAGCGGACAGCCGCTGCGCGTGAATGGTCATGGTGGCCACCAGGCCGGCCATCGCGGGCAGCACGGTCAGCAGCGTGTCCACCGCGTCGAACACCGGCTCCTTGTCCTCCTGCAGGTCGCGGTCGTAGCTGAGCGGCAGGCCCTTCAGCGCGACCAGCAGGCCGGTCAGGCCGCCGATGAGCCGGCCGGCCTTGCCCCGGGCCAGCTCGGCCACGTCCGGGTTCTTCTTCTGCGGCATGATCGAGGAGCCGGTCGCGTAGGCGTCGTCGATCTCCACCCAGCCGAACTCGGACGTGGACCAGAGCACGATCTCCTCGCCCAGCCGGGACAGGTGCACGCCGAGCAGCGCCGCCGCGAAGCAGAACTCGGCCGCGAAGTCACGGTCGCTCACCGCGTCCATGGAGTTCTCCGCGGCACGGTCGAAGCCCAGCTCGGCGGCGACCGCCTCCGGGTCCAGCGGCAGCGACGAGCCAGCCAGCGCACCCGCGCCGAGCGGGCTGACCGCGGCCCGCTTGTCCCAGTCCCGCAGCCGGCTGACGTCGCGGGCCAGCGCCTGGCCGTGCGCCAGCAACTGGTGCCCGAACACCACCGGCTGCGCGTGCTGCAGGTGGGTCATGCCCGGGGCCGGGGTATTCAGGTGCTGCTCGGCCTGGCCCAGCAGCGCGGTCTCCAGCTCGGCCACCCGGGACACCACCCGCCGGACGTGGTCCCGCAGGTACAGCCGCAGGTCGGTGGCGATCTGGTCGTTCCGGCTGCGGCCCGCCCGCAGCTTGCCGCCGAGCGCGCCGACCCGTTCCAGCAGGCCACGTTCCAGCGCGGTGTGCACGTCCTCGTCGGCCACCGTGGGCCGGAAGCTGCCGTCCTGGCAGGCCGCGTCCAGGCTGTCCAGCGCGCCGAGCAGGCGGGCCGCCTCGGCGTCGGAGAGCAGCCCGGCCCGGTGCAGCACCCTGGTGTGCGCCCGCGAGGCGAGCAGATCGTAGGGGGCCAGCCGCCAGTCGAACTGGACGCTCACCGACAGCCGGGCCAGCGCCTCGGCCGGGCTGGACCCGAACCGGCCGCCCCACAGCCGGGTCGGCGTGCGTTCCTCTTCTGCCACCGCGTCCCTCTTCCATCGCGTGTTGCGCTGCCCGGAATGGTAATGCGGTGCCGCCACCGGCGGCACCGCAGCCAGTGATCCTGGGTACGCTTCAGGCCCGCCCTTCGGCGATCCGGAGCAGGGCCCGGGCCACCTCCTGGCCGCCGGCGGCTCCCGGGTGATGACCAGCACGGTGTCGTCGCCGGCCACCGTGCCCAGGATGGACGGCCAGGCGGCGTGATCGATGGCGGAGGCCAGCAGCTGCGCGGCCCCGGCCGGGGTGCGCAGTACCACGAGGTTCGCGCTGGGTTCCGCGCTGAGCAGGAAGTCGGCCGCGATCCGGGCCAGCCGGCTGGGCGGCTCCCGGTCCGGCACGCCCGCCCCGCCCCGGCCCGTCCTGGCGGCCCGCCCAGAGCCGCCCGGGCCGCGCCCGGCCAGCGGGCCGAGCCCGCCGCGTACCCCGGCGGGCACCCCGGTCCGGCCGGACCGCGGTTCACCGGTCCCGGCCAGCGCGCCAGCCAGCCCGCCGGGCCGCGAACCGGGGCCGCCCGGCTCGCCAGGCAGCGCGTAGACCAGCGCCCCGTCCGGCCCACGCAGCCGCACCGCGCCCAGCTCGTCGAGGTCGCGGGACAGCGTGGCCTGGGTGACCTTCACCCCGTTCTGGGCCAGCAGCTCGGACAAGCTCGTCCTGGGACCGCACCGGGGTGCTGGCCAGGATGGCGGTGATCTGGGCCTGCCGGGCCATCTTGGTGACCGGGCTGACCGGGTTGACCGGAGTCACCGGGACGCGCCCAGCAGCCAGGCGAGCAGCGCCTTCTGCGCGTGCAGCCGGTTCTCCGCCTCGTCCCAGACCACGCTGCGCGGGCCGTCCAGCACGGCGGCGGTGATCTCCTCGCCGCGGTGCGCGGGCAGGCAGTGCAGCACCACGCAGTCCGGGCGGCCCAGCGCCAGCTTGTCCTCGTCCAGCTGGTAGGGCCGCAGCGCGGCGACCCGCTCCGTCTCCTGCCCTTCCTGGCCCATCGACGTCCACACGTCGGTGGCCAGCACGTCGGCGTCCGCGCAGGCCGCCTTGGCGTCCGCGGTGACGTCGACAGACCCGCCGGTGGCCGCGGCGCGGGCGGCCGCGTCGGCCAGTACCGCGGGATCTGGGCGGTACTGGCCGGGGGCCGCGATCCGCACCTGCATCCCGGCGGTGGCCCCGCCGAGCAGGTAGGAGTGCGCCATGTTGCCGGACCCGTCGCCGAGGAAGGTGAGCACCCGCCCGGCCAGCCGGCCGTGCGCGGCCCGGGCTGTCTGCAGGTCGGCCAGCACCTGGCAGGGGTGGAACTGGTCGGTCAGCGCGTTGATCACCGGCACCCGGCTGACCGCGGCCATCTCCGCCACCCGGTCCTGGCCGAACGTGCGCCAGACGATCGCGGCCACCTGGCGGTCCAGTATCCGGGCCGTGTCCGCGACCGGCTCGCCCCGGCCGAGCTGGGACGCCTGGGCGTCGATGACCAGCGGCTGGCCGCCCAGCTCGGCGATGCCGACCGCGAACGAGATCCTGGTCCGGGTGGACGGCTTGTCGAACAGCACGGCCACGGTGCGCGGCCCGGCCAGCGGGCGGTGGCCGAACCGGTCCGCTTTCATCCGGTCGGCCAGGTCCAGCACCTCGGCCTGCTCGGCCGGGCTGAGGTCGTCGTCGCGCAGGAAATGCCGGGTCATCGCGGCCCCCCTCCAGCGGTGACAGCTTGCGGCGAGGGTACCGCGTCGAGGATGGCGGGCAGCGCATCGAGGAACGCGGCGGCCTGATCCGCCGCCAGGATCAGTGGTGGCGCCAGCCGGACCGCGTCCGGCTGGACGGCGTTGACCAGGAAGCCGGCCTGCCGGGCGGCGGTAGCCACGGCGGCGGCGGACGGGCTGGTCAGCACCGCGGCCAGCCACAGGCCACGGCCGCGCACCCCGGCCAGCAGCGGGTGCCGCAGCCCGGCCAGCCCGCCGGCCAGTTGCCGGCCCACCGCGCTGGCCTGGGCCAGCAGGCCGCCGGCCTCGATCGTGTCCAGCACGGCCAGCGCGGCGGCGCAGGCCACCGGGTTGCCGCCGAACGTGCTGCCGTGGTCGCCCGGGCGCAGCACGGTCCCGGCGTCGCCCAGCCCGACGCAGGCGCCGATGGGCAGCCCGCCGCCCAGCCCCTTGGCCAGGGTGAGCACGTCCGGCCGGACCTGCTCCGGCTGGTGCGCGAACCAGGCGCCGGTCCGGCCGATCCCGCTCTGGATCTCGTCCAGCACCAGCAGCGCGCCTGCCGCGTCACACGCCTCCCGGGCCGCGCGCAGGTAGCCGGCTGGCGGCGGCACCACGCCGCCCTCACCGAGGCTGGGCTCCAGGAATACGGCGGCCACGTCGGCCCGGGTGGCCGCCCGTAGCGCCGCCGCGTCGCCGTAGCGCACGAACCGAACGTCAATACCGAATGGGCCGAACGCCGCCCGGATGGAACTCTTGCCGGTCAGTGCGAGGGCGCCCAGGGTGCGGCCGTGGAAGCCGCCCTCAGCCGCCACGAACACCGGGCGGGCCGGGCCCTGGGCGCGGCGGACCAGTTTGATCGCGGCCTCGTTGGCCTCGGTGCCCGAGTTGCAGAAGAACACCCGGCCGGGCGCGTCCAGCAGGCCCAGCAGGCGCTCGGCCAGCGCGACCTCGGCCTCGTGCAGGAACAGGTTGGAGGTGTGCGCGATGCTGCGCACCTGCCGGCTGCACCGCATCGATGATGGCCGGGTGGGCGTGCCCCAGCGAGCTGACCGCGATGCCCGCGAACAGGTCGAGGTATTCCTGGCCGTCCACGTCCCAGACCCGGCAGCCCTCGCCCCGGGCCAGCGCCACCGGCGGGGTCCCGTAGTTGCCCATCAGCGCGGCCTCGAACCGGGCCTGCAGCCGCTGCGTCGCCGTCACAGAACTCCCTCCCTCGCGCAAATTCCATGATCGTGGGGAGTTGGGGGCCCATGTGGCACGAATCCACCACGATCATGCGGGTGCCCCGTCGGGCACGACCATGGTGCCGATGCCGGAGTCGGTGAAGATCTCCAGCAGCACCGAGTGCGGCAGCCGGCCGTCCAGCACGTGCGCCTGCGGTACCCCGCCGCGCACCGCGCGCAGGCACGCCTCCATCTTCGGGATCATCCCGGCGCTCAGCCCGGGCAGCATCGTCTCCAGCTCGGCCGCGCTGAGCAGGCTGATGACCTCGCCGCGGCGGGCCGTGCCGTCGCCCGGCCAGTCCGGGTACAGGCCCTCGACGTCGGTCAGCACGACCAGCTTGGCCGCGCCCAGCGCGACGGCCAGTGCGGCGGCGGCGGTGTCCGCGTTCACGTTGTACACCTGGCCGTCGGCGCCGCGGGCGACGCTGGACACGACCGGCACCCGGCCGTCCCGGATCAGCGCGAGCACCGCACCCGGGTCCACCGCGTCGATCTCGCCGACCAGGCCGAGGTCCACCGGCTGGCCGTCCACCACGGCGCCGCGGCGGCTGGCGGTGAACAGGTTGGCGTCTTCCCCGGACATGCCGATCGCGAACGGGCCGTGCTGGTTGACCAGGCCGACCAGGTCGCGGTTGACCTGGCCGGTGAGCACCATGCGGACCACGTCCATGGCTTCCGGCGAGGTGACCCGCAGCCCGGCCTTGAACGTGCTGGGCACGCCGAGCCGGTCCAGGTGCGCGGAGATCTGCGGGCCGCCGCCGTGCACCACCACCGGGCGCAGCCCGGCGTGCCGCAGGAACACCACGTCCTGGGCGAACGCGTGCCGCAGGTCGTCGTCGGCCATCGCGTGGCCGCCGTACTTGAGCACCACGATGCGGCCGTGGAACCGGCTCAGCCAGGGCAGCGCCTCGATCAGCGTGGCCGCCTTGGCCAGCGCGGCGGTAGCGCCGTCCGGGCTGGCCAGCGGGGGCTGGACGGGGGTGGTCACGTCGAGTAGGCCGAGTTCTCGTGCACGTACGCCACGGTCAGGTCGGTGGTGGCGATGGTGGCCGCGTGCGGCCCGGCGGACAGGTCCACGGTGATGGTCACCTGCCGCGGCCGCAGGTCGGCTTTGGCCCGGTCGTCGCCCGGGCAGCCGTTGCGGCACACCCAGACGCCGTTGATGGCGACGTTCAGCCGGTCCGGCTCGAACACCGCGTCGGTGGTGCCCACCGCGGCCAGGACCCGGCCCCAGTTCGGGTCCTCCCCGGCGATGGCGCACTTGAGCAGGCTGGACCGGGCCACCGCGCGGCCCGCGGTGACCGCGTCCTGCTCGCTGGCCGCGCCGACCACCTCGACGGCGATCAGCTTGCTCGCGCCCTCCGCGTCCGCCTGCAGCTGGCGGGCCAGATCGGCGCAGACCTCGGTCAGCCCGGCGGTGAACTCCGCCGGGTCCGGCCCGGTCCCGGTGGCGCCGCTGGCCAGCAGCAGCACGGTGTCGTTGGTGGACATGCAGCCGTCGGTGTCCAGCCGGTCGAAGGTGACCCGGGTGGCCGCGCGCAGCGCGCTGTCCAGCGCGCTGGCCGGCAGGTCGGCGTCGGTGGTGAGCACGCACAGCATGGTGGCCAGGCCGGGGGCGAGCATGCCCGCGCCCTTGGCCATGCCGCCGATGGTGTAGCCGGCCGCCCGGCTGAACGCGATCTTGCTCACCGTGTCGGTGGTCCGGATCGCGTCCGCCGCCGTGGTACCGCCGCTCCGGGATGCCTCGGCGAGCGCCGCGTCGAGCCCGCCGAGCAGCCGGTCCATCGGCAGCCGCTCGCCGATCAGGCCGGTCGAGCAGACGGCGATCTCGCCGGCTGACCCGGCGGCCGCGCCCGGCTGCGTGCCGAGCGCCCCGGCCAGGCGTTCGGCCGTGGCATGGGTGTCCTGGAAGCCGAGCGGGCCGGTGCACGCGTTCGCGCCGCCAGAGTTGAGCGCCACCGCCCGGACCCGGCCGCCGCGGAGCACCTGCCGGGTCCACAGCACCGGGGCGGCCTTGACCCGGTTCCTGGTGAACACGCCGGCCGCGGCGCGGGATGGCCCGTCGTTCAGCACCACCGCGACGTCTCGCTCGCCGGTTGTCTTGAGGCCGGCGGCCACGCCGGCCGCGCGGAAGCCTAGCGGTGCGGTGACGCTCATGGGGCGACTCCATTCGCGGACAGGCCCGCGCCCTCGGGCAGGCCGAGCATCAGGTTGGCGATCTGGATGGCCTGCCCGGCCGCCCCCTTGACCAGGTTGTCCTCGGCGGCCACGGCGACGGCCCGGCCGGCATGGGCGTCCGCGGTGGCTTGCAGGTGCACCGTGTTGCCGCCGAGGGTGGCCGCGGTGCTGGGCCACTGCCCGTCGGGCAGCACCCGGACGAACGGGTCGTCCGCGTAGGCGGCCGCGAGCGCCGCGCGCGGGTCGGCCGCCGCTGGGTGGCCGGTCAGCCGGGCGGTGCAGGTGGCCAGGATGCCACGCGGCATGGGCGCGAGCAGCGGGGTGAACGACACGGTGGGGCGGGTGCCGGTGGCCTCGCCGAGCGCCTGCTCGATCTCCGGGGTGTGCCGGTGCACGCCGCCCACCTGGTACGGCGACATCGCGCCCATGACCTCGGTGGCCAGCAGGCCGGCCCGGCGGGGCGCGGCCCGCGCCGGAGGTGCCGGAGGCGGACACGGCGACGATGTCGGCCGGATCGGCCAGCCCGGCGGCCAGCAGCGGCGTCAGGGCCAGGATGACCGCGGTGGCGTGGCAGCCGGGGGCGGCGACCTGCCGGGCGGCCCGGATCCGGTCCCGGGCCCCGGGCAGTTCGGGCAGGCCGTACACCCAGCGCCCGGCGTGCGGGCCGGAGTAGAACGCCGCCCAGTCGCCGGGGTCGGCCAGCCGGAAGCTGGCGCTCAGGTCGATGACCGCGACGTCGGCCGGGAGCTGGGCGGCGATGGCCGCGGACTCCTCGTGCGGCAGGGCCAGGAAGACCAGGTCGGCCGCGGCCAGCCGGGCCGGCTCGGTCGGCTCGAACGTCAGCCCGGCCAGGCTGGCCAGGTGCGGGTGCAGGTCGGTGACGGCCGCGCCCGTGCTGGCGTGCCCGGTTACCGGGCCGAGTTCGAGATCGGGGTGCGCGGCGATCAGGCGGAGCAGCTCTCCCCCGGCGTAGCCGCTGGCACCGGCTACCGCCACCCGGACTCCCATCCGCCCTCCTGCCGCTCGCCGCCTGGGATCCGGTTCTCCGACCCTCGCGCAAAATTATGCATGAGGATGACTAGTTATGCAAGATGTGTTTCCAGGCTGGTGAACCCGGGCAGGGTTGGCAGCCCAAAGGATCTTAAGTACGTACAACGGGCGCACTCGGGGGCGCGTCCGAACGGGGAGCCGGCGTCGGAGGGCTACTGGGCTAGCGGCATGATGAGGGGCGCGAAAGGAGCCCCCCATGCGCCGTTCCATTCGGCCCGCCGGCGCGGCTTTCCCCGCCGTACTGGCCCTGGTCCTGCTCACCGGATGCGGCGGGCACGGCTCGGCCGGCGCCGCGCCGGTGTCGCCCGCGGCCGCAATCCGCGTCCCCGGTGCCCAGCGGCCGCCCCTGCGGCATGGGCAAGACCGCGGCCAGCGTCCCGGTGCAGGTGCAGCTGGTGCACGGATCGGTGGGCTGCCCGGCCGCGCTGCAGCTGCAGCGGGCCTACGCCGCGGAGGTGGCGTCCGGTAAGGCGCCGGGCAATGGTGGCGGCGGGCCGATCACGGTCAGCGGCTGGGTCTGCGTCGGGTTCGACACGCCCGAGATCCTGCGTACCGGGGACACCTCGAAGTGCACCAGGGACGACGCGGAGATCGTAGCCGTGCTGCCCAGTCCCTCGGCGTCGCCGTCCTCCTGATCGTTCACGCGGTCACCGGATGATTACCGCTGGTTAGCGCTCACATCCGCAGACCGTCCCGTTCCGCGATCGGCCCCCACGGTGGCCGTGTCGGTCACCATCCAGACCTGGTTGCGGCCCGCGTGCTTGGCCCGGTACAGCGCGCTGTCCGCGCCGGCCAGCAAGTCGGTGAGCTGGCTGCCGGTTGTCCTTTCCCAGCTCACACCTAGTGCGGCCACCCCGACGGAGACAGTAACCTGTAGTGGCTCGGTAGCGGGATCATCATCCACGCTGATCGGCATAGCCGCAATGTGCTTCCGCACCCGCTCCGCGATCTGGCGCGCGTCGGTCGCGCTGGTCTGCGGCAGCAGCAGCGCGAACTCTTCGCCGCCAAACCGGCCGGCCAGATCGTAGCCGCGCAGGAAAATCTGGAAAGTGTGCGCGATGGCCCGGAGAGCCTTATCCCCGGCCAGGTGACCGTGCAGGTCGTTGACCAGCTTGAAGTGATCGATGTCGATCAGGACCAGGGCAAGGGGGGTACGTGTACGGACAGCACGGGCCACCTCGGACGCGGCTTCGCGTTCCCAGGTCCCCGCGTTCAGCAGCCCGGTCTTGGAGTCGATCCGGGAGGCGTTCACCAGCTGGGTATGCCGGACCGAACGCTGAAGCAGCGTCACGAAGGGTAGCGAGAAGAGGATGATGAGAGGGCTGATGGCTATGCCGAGCGTGACCAGCACCGCAACGCACGACTCCGCGACGTCGTTCTGGATCCGGTCCCACGCGAACAGCATGTCGCGGATACGCATGGCTGGGTCCGACGCCTTGATGGCCGGCAGCACCAGCGCCTCGTTCAGCGCCCACCGCACGATCGCGGCCGCAGCCACGGCCAGAAGCCACGCAGTGACATGAACCCGACTGTCGAGTGCCGCTCCCGGCGACTGCTGGGCCGCCCAGTGGAAGAGCGCGGAGACGGCACCGTACGAGAGCCCGACCGCCGCGATGGTGAACGTGCGCCGGTGCGGTGGGATACGCCTGACCCGCAGATTCGTCAGGCCGTACTGGACCAGGGGGGCGAGCAGCGCGAACAGCGGCGGGAGCAGGATGGCAATGGGCAGCTCCCACACCGCGTAGACATCCTTGATGACGCCGGCGTTCTCACCGCCGCGCTTGGTGAGCTCGACAGTGGCCGCGATACAGGCCAGCAGGGCGGCGAACAAGCCCAGGGAGCTCAGCGTGACGTCGGCGGTGCCCGCCGCCACGGCGACCGCACCCACGTACCCGGCGATGACGAGCAGGATGAACAGGACCGCCCCGCCCGGCAGCTCCCACATCGGCCATGCCCGGACGGCCTGCAGCCCAGAACGCACACGTTCGCGGACGCGGCGTCGCATCTCATCCTCCTCGGTGGGCACGCAAGCTCTCATACTCGGCCGGCCACTGCGACGGGTGAGAGCGCTGTCCCGCATTGTCACAGAGGTAGTGTGCCCCCTGTCAACCCCCCATTACGCACTGAAACCACTTTCCGGGGCAAGACGGGACCACAGTCGCTCTAGGTTACCTGCTGATTGCAAGTCTGTGCTGGGCTGGGGGCAGGTTTCCGGGCAGCATCGTGGCCATGGAACCGTAATGCGTGCTATGTACCTTTGCGTCCGGCCTTACCACCCACGTCAGACGCATTTCGAGGGACTATCCGATAAGGAACACGGATTCGGTGGCAGCGCCGCCGACCACGAAGGAGGAACCTGATGCGCAACACCGCCTGGGGAAAGTGATCAAGCCACAGCACTGTCACGAGCTGCGGGAGGAGGACAACCTGATGCGCAACACCGCCTGGGGCTGACCAGCCGAGCACACCGCCATCGACCGGACCGGAAGGAGGAGCACCTGATGCGCAACACCGCCTGGGGCTGACCAGCCGAGCACACCGCCATCGACCGGACCGGAAGGAGGAGCACCTGATGCGCAACACCGCCTGGGGCTGAACACGGGACCACCCCGCTATCGATCTAGAGGAGGGAACCCGATGCGCAATACTGCATGGGGCAAATGAGCGACCGCGGCGGATGAACCTGGACGCCCGCCTACACGGCCGGACGCGACGGGCCGGATTCTGCACCCCTGTTCCTGCTGAGCAAGGCCATCGAGATCGCGGCGACGGTGCCGAGGAGACCGGTGGCGGCGATGACATCGCTGGGCGCGACGTGCTGCGCCGCGGCCCCAGCAATGATCATCGCGGTGCCCTGGCCCAGGTTCATGCCCCCCTGAGCGATGCCGAACGCCTGGCTGCGCTGCCCGTGCGGCACCGCCCGCACGAAGGCGGCATTCGCCGCGAGCTGGTAGCAGTCGAAGATGCCGCTGGCCGCCAGCACCAGCAGGGCCGCCGGCAGGGGCGGCCGGAAAAAGAACAACATGAGCACCGCGCAGCTCATCGTGGCCAGCGGGGGCATCCAGCGCAGCCGCCACCGCGGCTCGACCAGCCGGCCGAACAGCACGGCGCCCACCGAGGCACCGAACGCCCCGGCCGCCAGGATCAGCCCGACGGCCACATCCCCACCACCGAGAGTGCCCGCCAACGGCGCCGCGATGCCCTCCGGGACGTTGTAGAACGTCGATAGCCAGCCGTAGAGCATCGGAACCAGCAACGCTGGCGAGGCGAAGATCAGCCGCAGGCCGGCCCGGAGCCCGCTGCTCGGCGACCCTGCTGAGGCGGGCCCGGCCGGACTGGCCCGCACCGACGGCGGATGGGCGGCCGGCCGGGAGCGCACCCAGACCCGGACGATGACCGCGGACAGGATGAACGTGGCCGCATCGACCAGCAGTGAGACCCGGACGCCGAAGAAGGCGACCACCGCGCCGCCCACGGCGAAGCCGAGAACCTGGGCGAACTGAAGCGTGGTGAGGGTCACCGCGGTGCCGAGGACATACCGGTCGCCGGGCAGGATTTCCGGGTAGAGGGCCGCCCGCGCCGCCGTGAACGGCGCACTGACCATGGTGACCAGGAACAGCAGGACGACCCGTACCGCGATCGGCATCCAGGGCAGCGCCATTACCCCGACCATGACCGCCCGGCTGAGGTCGCAGGCGATCATCACCTGCCGCCGGGGCCATCGGTCGGCGAGGCCGGACAGGGTGAGCCCACCGACGAACGTAGGCACGACGCTCGCCGCGAAGGCGATCGCGGCCAGCAGCGCGGAGTGGGTCTGGCTGAACACCAGCAGGGTGATCGCGACCCGGGCGAGCTGGTCGCCGGCCACCGATACGACCTGCGCGGTCCACAGGGCCCGGAACTCACTAATGCCGAAGACCGCGGCGAAGGTGGACCGCGGCTCAGCGGCGACCTCGACCGGCTCGTGGCCGTCCTTGGAGAGCCTGGATGACCGGCTAGTGATCTGTCCCTCCGCCGGAGTCCAGGCCGCCGATGACGGCGATGCCCCGATTACGGTACGTGATCACTGGTCAACCTCCCGTGTGAAGGCTACCGACATCCGAACCGGGATGATAAGGGCCTCCCCCTATTCCGCTGCCCGCATCATCCGTAGTCACCGGGTCGGCCACGGCGGCTGGGCCCGGCGGCTGGCAGCATGAAGGCCGTGTCCGCCACTGACGTGCTGTCCGCTGATGTCGCGGGTCCGCAGCGCACGGAACCGGGTCTACGTGGTTTTCACCGCGGCCGGGTTCGCGTTCGCCAGCTGGGCTGCGCGGATCCCGCAGGTGCGCAGCCAGTTGCGGGTGTCCCCCGGCGTGCTGGGGCTCATCCTGCTCAGCATCGCTATCGGCTCGACCATCGCGATGCCGCTGTCCGGGCTGGTCATCACCCGGATCGGGGAACGCCGCACGGTGCTGGTGATGTCGCTGATCTCAGCCGCCGGCCTGGCCACCGTCGCGGTGGGGTACCAGCACGGGATCCCGCTGGTGGTGGCCGGGCTGTTCCTGTTCGGCTTCGGCATGGGCAACTGGGACGTGGCGATGAACGTGCAGGCCGCGGCCGTGGAGCAGGCCGTCGGCCGGTCCCTCATGCCCAGGTTCCACGCCGGGTGGAGCATCGGCACGGTGGCCGGGGCCGGCCTCGGCGCCATCATGGTCGCGGCGGGTGTGCCGGTCACCGCGCACCTGCTCGCGGTCGCGGCCGCGGTGGCCATCGCGGTGCCGGCCGCCACTCGCCGCTTCCTGCCGCATGCCGCGGCACCGCAGTCCGCCGCGGCTGCGCCGCGGCGCAGCCCGCTGCGCGCCTGGACCGAGCCACGGACCCTGCTCATCGGCCTGTTCGTGCTGTGCATGGCGTTCACCGAGGGAACCGGCAACGACTGGCTCAGCCTCGGGGTCATCACCGGCTATCACGCGGCGCCGGTGCTCGGCACGCTCGCGCTGGCCACCTTCCTGGCCGCGATGACCACGGGCCGGTGGTTCGGCCCGCGGTTCATCGACCGGTTCGGCCGGGTCAGCGTGCTGCGGGCCGGCGCGGCCACCGCGCTGGCCGGCCTGCTGCTGATCGTCTTCGGCCGGTTCCTGCCGGTGGCCCTGGCCGGCGCCGTGCTGCTCGGCCTGGGCACTTCGCTGGGCTTCCCGGTCGGCCTCAGCGCGGCGGCCGACGACCCCCGGTACGCACCCGGCCGGGTGAGCACCGCTTCGTCAATCGGCTATGTTGCCTTCCTGGCCGGCCCCCCGGCCATCGGGTTCTTCGGCGACCACGTCGGTGTGCTGCAGGCCTTGTCACTAGCCGGCGTTGTGCTGGTGCTGGCTTTTCTGCTCAGCCCGGTCACCGCGCCGCTGCCGGCCAGTGAGCTGGCCGGCGACTAGCTGGGCCGCCCGGTCAGGATGGCCCGCGCAGCACCGCGCCCACCTGGCGGGCCGCCTCAGCCACCGCCGCGTCCCGGGCCACGGTCGTCTCCTCCACGGTCAGCGTGCGGTCCGGGGCACGGAACCGCAGCGAGTAGGCCAGCGACTTGCGCCCGGCCCCGGCCTGCTCGCCGGTGTAGATGTCGAACAGCTGGACGTCCTCGAGCAGCCCTGGGTAGCCGCTGCCCTGCACCCCGGCGACCAGGGCGGCCTGCACCGCCGCGGCAGGCACCTCCAGCGGCACCAGCAGGGCGACGTCCTGGGTGGCCGCCGGGTAGGGCGATATCGGCGGTGCCTGGACCGGTGGCAGCCCGGACGCGGCGGCCTCGATGACCGACATGTCGAGCTCCATGGCACTGGTCCGGGGCGGCACGCCGAACGCGGTGACGACCCGTGGGTGCAGCTCCCCCGCGTGCCCGGCCAGCCACTCCTGGCCCTCGCCGGCCTGCACGAACAGCGCGGCGCACCGGCCGGGATGCCAGGGCGCAGCCTGGTCGGCGCGGATCTCGAAGCTGACCCGGCTCTCCCGGAGCACCTCGCGGGCGGCCTCGATAGCGTCCTGCCAGCCGGCCAGCCGCCCGGCGCCCCACCAGCCGCCCAGCTCCCGCTCCCCGGTCACCACCGCGGCGATGTGCAGCGGCTGCTCGGGCAGCGCCGCCTCCAGGGTGGCCACCTCTTCGGCCGTCGGGCCACGGTCCACCCGCAGGATGGGCGCGGTCCGCGGGCCGCCCGGCGGCTCCAGGAAAACCCGGCCGCTCTCGAACAGGCCGATGTCGCCGAAGCCGCGGCCGATGTTGCGCATCAGCACCCGGAGCAGGCCGGGCAGCAGCGTGGTGCACAGCAGCGGCTCGTCGTCGTTCAGCGGGTTGGCGATCCGCGGCGCACGGCGGCGTGGGTCGTCGGGTGGCAGCAGCAGCCGGTCATGATCCGCGGCCGAGCTGAATGGCTGGCTGAGCACCTCGGTGTAGCCGCTCAGGGCCAGCGCGCGGCCGGTGCTCCGGCGCAGCCGCTGCCGGTCGGTCAGGCCGCGGCCGGCCGTGGCCCGCGGCATCCGCACCGGGATGTTCTCGTAGCCCTCCAGCCGGATGACCTCCTCGGCCAGGTCCCACGGGTAGCGCAGGTCCGGCCGCCAGGAGGGCGGCAGCACGGCCAGCTGGCCAGCCGCCTCGGTCACCGCGCAGCCCACTTCGCGCAGCCGGCGCAGCACCGCCTCCGGGCCGTACACCATGCCCGCCACCCGGTCCGGGTAGCCGGCCGCCATGGCGATCGACACCTCGGGCACGTCCACCGAGGCGTGCGTGCAGCCCAGCACGGCGGTGCCCCCGCCCAGGCTGGCCAGCAGGGACACCGCCCGCGCCGAGGCGCGCAGCGGCAGCTCACGGTCCACGCCGCGCTCGAACCGGTAGGACGCCTCGCTGAACAGCTTGTGCCGGCGGCTCTCCCGGGCGATCCCCCGCGCGTCGAAGTGCGCCGCCTCGATGACCAGCTCGGTGGACCTGTCCGAGATCTCGGTGGCCAGCCCGCCCATCGTGCCGGCCAGCGAGATCGCGCCCGAGGAGTCCGCGATGACGATGTCCTCCGGGTCCAGGTCGCGCAGCACGTGGTCGAGGGTTTCCAGCCGCTCACCCGGGCGGGCCCGGCGGACCACGATGGGGCCGTTCAGCTTGTCCTGGTCGAACGCGTGCAGCGGCTGGCCGAGCTCCAGCATCACGTAGTTGGTGATGTCCACGGCCAGCGACACCGACCGCATGCCCGAGCGGGCCAGCCGGACCCGGATCCACAGCGGGGTGGGCGCCGCCGGGTCGAACCCGTGCACCTCGCGCAGCACGAACCGGTCGCACCCGGTGGGGTCCTCGATGCTGGCCGGGTAGACCTCCGGGGACAGCACCGCGACATCGTCCGGCAGGCCCACGTCGGCCAGGTCGCGGATCGGCACCTGGTAGGAGATGGCCAGTTCCCGGGCCACGCCGCGGACGGACAGCGCGTAGCCCCGGTCCGGGGTGACCGCGATGTCCAGCACGTGGTCGGCCAGGCCGGCGTAGGCCACGAAATCCGCGCCCAGCGGCGCGTCCGGCGGCAGCACCAGGATGCCGGAATGATCTTCGCCGATGCCCAGCTCGGCGGCGGAGCAGATCATCCCGTCCGAGATGTGCCCGTACGTCTTCCGGGCACTGATCTCGAACCCGCCGGGCAGGTGGGCGCCCGGCCGGGCCAGCGGCACCCGGTCCCCGGCGGCGAAGTTGACCGCCCCGCAGATCACCCCGCGCGGCTCACCTTCCCCGGTGCTGACCTGGCAGTACCGCACCGGCTTCTTGAACCCGGTGAGGTCCTCGACGGCGGTCACCTCGGCCACCAGCACGCCGGTGATGTCCTGGCCGGCCGGCTCCACCGACTCGACCTCCAGGCCGGCCGCGGTGAGCCGCCGGGCCACCTCGGCCGGATCCAGGCCCGGCGCCAGGCCGGCCGCCTCGGCCAGCCAGGACAGTGGGAGTCGCATCAGGCCTCCATCCCGAACGCGCGGCTGAACCGGACGTCACCGTCCAGGGTGTCCCGGATGTCGGCCAGGCCGGACCGGACCATCAGGGTGCGCTCGATGCCCAGGCCGAACGCGAAGCCGCTGTACCGGTCGGGGTCGATGCCGCAGGCGATCAGCACCCGGGGGTTCACCATCCCGCAGCCGGCCAGCTCGATCCAGCCCTGGGAGCGGCACACCCGGCACGGCGCACCGCCCGGCCGGGTGGCGGCGCCGCGGCAGATGTGGCACTCCATGGACACGTCCGCGGATGGCTCGGTGAACGGGAAGAAGTCGGGCCGCAGCCGGGTGCGCAGCCCCTCGCCGAACATCGCGTCCACGAAGGCACGGATGGCGCCGCGCAGGTCGGCCATGGTCAGCCCTTCATCTACGGCCAGGCACTCGATCTGGTGGAACACCGGGCTGTGCGTGGCGTCCAGCGCGTCGCTGCGGTAGCACTGGCCCGGGCTGACCACGTACAGCGGCAGCGGCCGGGTCAGCATGGCCCGGATCTGCACCGGCGAGGTGTGCGTGCGCAGCACCACTCCGGACCGGTCCGACCCGTCCGGGCCCGCGATGAACAGGGTGTCCTGCATCTCCCGGGCCGGGTGGTCGGGCGGGAAGTTGAGCGCGTCGAAGTTGTACCACTCGGCTTCGGCCTCGGGGCCCTCGGCGATCTCGTAGCCCATGGCGACGAAGACGTCGGACAGCCGCTCGCTGAGCGTGGTCACCGGATGCCGGGCGCCCGGCGGCTGCCGGTCCCAGGGCAGCGTGACATCCACCGCCTCGTCGATCAGCACCCGCTTGTCCCGCTCGGCTTCCAGGTCGGCCTGGCGGACCGCGAGCGCGTCGCTGACCTCGCGCAGCGCGGCGCCGACCCGCTTGCCTGCCTCGGCCCGGGCCGCTGGTGGCAGCGCGCCGATCTCGGCCCGCGCGGCGGCCAGCGGTGACCGGTCCCCGGCGTGCGCCAGCCGGGCCGCCTTGAACTCGTCAAGGGTGCGCGCGGCCGCGATGGCGGCCAGCGCCTCATCCCGCCTGCGGGCGACTTCCCCGGCGGACAGGGCCGTCACCTCCACCGGGTCGTACTGCTTGTTCGGTGCGGACATCGCTCTGCTTCCTGGTGCGCTCTGCTGCTCGTTGTGGGCTGGTTCTGGGCCTGCTGGGCCTGGGATTTCCGGTCACTGGGCGGCTGACGCGCGGCAGCCCGCGGTGCCGGGAGAAGACCGCACCGGGACGGAAGGCCGGCCGCGGCCGCCACGCTGCGCCCGCCAGCTACCCGAAGTCGGGCAGGCCGGCGGGCATGGTAAATCGGAACTCGGCGCCGCCGCCCGGCGCGCTCTGCACGGTGATCGACCCGCCATGCGCCTCGACCAGGCCCTTCACGATGTACAGGCCCAGCCCGGCCCCGCCGCGCCGCTTCGCCCGCCAGAACTGCCGGAAGATCCGCGGGATCAGTTCCGGCGGGATTCCGTCGCCCTCGTCGCGGACGCTGACCGCGACCGCCGTGGCCTGCGCGGCAGCGGGGCCCTGACCACCGCGGCTCACCGCGCGCGGGCCGAGGTTGTCGGCGGGCTGTACCACGATTGTCACCGTACCAGCACCGTGCCGGACCGCGTTCTCCACCAGGTTGCCCAGGATCTGGTCCACCTTGTCGGCGTCCAGCCAGGTCTCCGGCAGCTCGGCGGGGACTTCGACACGGAACCGCTCCGGCGGGTCACCCGCGGCCACCCGGCCGGCCACGATCTTCTCCGCGCGCTGCGGGATGTCCACCAGCTGGCGGTGGATCTCGATCCGGCCGGCCTCGATCCGGGACACGTCGAGCAGTTCGGTGATCAGCCGGGTCACCCGGTCCGCGTCGGCGTTGACGGTCTCCAGCATCACCCGCTTCTGGTCGTCGGTGAACCGGGTCCACTTGGCCAGCAGCGTGGCGGTGAAGCCCTTGACGCTGGTCAGCGGGGAGCGGAGCTCATGGGCCACGGTGGACACCAGGTCGGCCCGGCTGCGTTCCAGCCGGGCCCGTTGCTGCGCGCCGCGCAAGCTGACCGCGATGCGCTGCACCGCGCCTGGTTGGACCGGGCCGGGCCAGGTCAGCCCGGGCTTGCCGCGGGGCACCCGGACGTAGCCCATGGTGACCAGGAATTCGGTGCCGTCCGGCATGACGAGCGGCAGCTCGGGGTGTCTGGTGCGGGTGGACAGGCCCCGGTACGGGTTGACGCACGCCCACCAGCTGCGCCCCTCGGTGTCCTGCAGCGGGAGCACCTGCCGGATGTCGCGGCCCAGTGCGTGCTGGGCGGCGATTCCGGTCAGCCGGGTAGCGGCCTGGTTGAACACGACGATCCGGCCGGCATGATCGGCGATGACGAGGCCGTCCGGCAGGTCGTCCGGGCAGACCATGCCGCCAGACGCCAGTACCGGCCCGGCCGGCATGCTGGCCAGCGCGGCCGCCCGGTCGGGCATGAGCCTGTCCATCAGACCGCCGCCTCCGTCCGGCCCTGGTAGCTTCCTGTGCTCTGCTGGGTGCTGCTCTGCTGAGCGCTGCACCGTGAATGACGCAACGTGATCAGACTCTAGCGCCTGTGCGACAGGCAGCGGCAGCCCCCTGGGCCAGCTGTTCGCAGCACGTCACTGCTCTCCCAGGGTGCCGGCCACCAGGCTGGGCGCGGAACGCTGGCCCTGGGCCCGGGCCGAGGAGTACAGGCAGACCGCGGCCGCGGCGGCCAGGTTCAGGCTCTCCGCGCGGCCATAGATGGGCACCGCGACGATGTCGTCGGCCAGCGCGCGGACCTCGGCCGGCAGGCCCCACGCCTCGTTGCCGAACAGCCACCCGGTGCCGCCGCCGAGCTGTTCCGCTCGGCCTGCAGGTCATCCAGAGTCCGGTGGGCGCTGCCGTCGGCGGCCAGCACGCGCAGCCCGGCCGCGCGCAGCGCCCGGACCGCCTCGGCCACCGGCGTGCCGGTCACCACCGGCAGATGGAACAGGCTGCCCGCGGACGCGCGGACGCATTTGCTGTTGTACGGGTCTACCGAGGAGCCGGCGAAGAGGACCGCGTCCGCGCCGGCGGCGTCGGCGGTACGCAGCACCGTGCCGGCGTTGCCCGGGTCGCGGACGCTGGCCAGGACCACCACCAGGCGCAGGCTTGCCCGGGGGGCGGCCCCCCGGAACCCCCCGGGATCGCTGACCCGGCGGGGACACGCCTTCGGCGCACCCCCCCTCGCCAGCCAATGAGCCAGTCACCGCGGCCAGCGGCACGTCGATGAACCGGCAGACGGCTAGCACGCCTTGTGGTGTGACGGTCTGCGCCAGTTCGGCCATGACCTCACCGCTGACCGGGTGCACCTCGGCACCCTGCGCGGCCGCGCGGCTGCCCAGATCGCCGTAGCGGGCCTGCGCAGTGGCCGTGATGAACAGCTGGGACACCACGTCACCGGCGGCCAGTGCCTCACCGACCGCCTGCGGCCCCTCGGCCAGGAAGGCCCTGGCCCGCTGCCGGAGCGCCCGCTTGCCGAGCTGGCGGGCCGCTTTGACCCGGGGCGACCGGATGCTGGTCAGCTCCGTGCCGGCTGGCCGCATCAGATCGCCCCCGTCTGCTGCGCCGGCCTCAGGCCGCCGCGCTGGCGGCGTCCGGGCCGACCTCGGCCAGCGCGGCCTTGGCCACCTCGACCAGGGCGGAGAAGGCAGCCGGGTCGCTCACCGCGAGCTCGGCCAGCATCCGGCGGTCCACCTCGACGTCGGCCAGCCGCAGACCCTGCACGAACCGGTTGTAGGTGATGCCGTCGGCCCGGGCCGCGGCGTTGATGCGCTGGATCCACAGCCGCCGGAACGTACCCTTCCGGTCCTTGCGGTCCCGGTAGGCGTACGTCATCGAGTGCAGGACCTGCTCCTTGGCCTTGCGGTAGAGCCGGGAGCGCTGGCCCCGGTAACCGCTCGCCCGCTCAAGGACAACCCTGCGCTTCTTGTGGGCGTTGACCGCCCGCTTCACGCGTGCCATTTCACTGACTCCCTTGACGGCCGGGCCGGGTTACTTCCCCAGCAGCTTCTTGGTCTTCCTGACGTCCGCCGGGGCCAGCGTCAGGTCCTTGCCCAGCCGCCGGGTTCGCCGGCTTGGCTTGTGCTCCAGCAGGTGGTTCATGTTGGCGCGGCGGCGCATCACCTTGCCGGTCCCGGTGAGCCGGAACCGCTTGGCGGCGCCGCTGTGCGTCTTCATCTTCGGCATGGCGGCCGTTGTCTCCGTGTTCGTTGCGTGCCGTGGCGGCACGGTGCCTCGGATGCCTGCCGGCATCCGCTGTCATTGGTGCCCCCGGCAGCTAAGTCTGAGGTGCGGTCCGGTCCCCGGTCAGGCGCCTGCCTGATCCCCGGTGCCCGCCCCGTTCTGGTGGCCGGCGCTGTTCTGGCTGGCAGCGGGCTGGCTGGCAGCGGGCTGGCACTGGGCTGGCTGGCACTGGGCTGGCCGGCACTGGGCTGGCTGGCACTGGGCTGGCTGGCACTGGGCCGGTGCGGCCCCGCCAGCCGGGGCCGCCGGGCGGCGCAGCCGGGGCGCCGGTCGCGGTGCTTCGGCCGTCCCGTCCCGGGCCGCGGCGCGGTCGGACTTGGACTCGCTCTTCTTGCGGTGCGGTCCGATCACCATGATCATGTTCCGGCCGTCCTGCTTGGGCTGGGCTTCCACGAAGCCGAGCTCCTCGACGTCACCGGCCAGCCGCTGCAGCAGCCGGAACCCGAGTTCGGGCCGGGACTGCTCGCGTCCGCGGAACATGATGGTCACCTTGACCTTGTCACCCTGCTTGAGGAACCGCTCAACGTGACCCTTCTTGGTCCCGTAGTCGTGCGGGTCGATCTTCGGCCGGAGCTTGATCTCCTTGATGACCGTCTGCGCCTGGTTCTTGCGCGACTCGCGGGCCTTGAGCGCGGACTCGTACTTGAACTTTCCGTAGTCCATCAGCTTGCAGACCGGCGGGCGCGCGGTGGGCGCAACCTCCACCAAGTCGAGGTCGGATTCCTGAGCCAGCCGGAGCGCGTCGTTCAGTGCGACGATCCCGACCTGCTCGCCGTTGGGGCCGACGAGCCGCACTTCGGGGACGCGGATGCGGTCGTTGATACGGGGTTCGGCGCTGATGTGACCTCCTTGGGCCTGGTCACCGTCCGGGCCCCATGCCCGGATCGGCTGCGCTGCGACCATCCCGCGGAGCTCTTCCCTGGCGGCGTCTTCCTGCCGCACAGAAAAGGGGCCCCGCACGGGTGCATGCGAAGCCCACCTAACGCCACACCCCCTGCTCCGGATTCCGCAGCAGGAGAGGTGGTTGAACCGGAACTGGCGGCCCCCCTGATAAGCGCCCGCTCAATGGCGGGCACTCGGTTGGGGCGGTTCGCCCGGCCTGCCTGGCCAGCCCAGGAGGCCGACAGGCTACCCGCCAGCCTAGTGGCCGGCTAGGTGGGAGGTGGTCCTCCGCTTGCACGCCCAGCACGGACATGCCGGGCTGGTCGTCAGGTAAGAGTAACAGCAATGCGCCGCCCGGTGGTATTCCCGGCCGCCGCCGCGGGCCGCTGACTCAGGCCGAGCCCACGGTGGCCGGCGCGGTGGCCGTGTCGGACCCACTGGGCGTCGGGGTGGGGTCCGGGCTCGGCGTCGGGGTCGGGCTGGGCGTGGTCGGTGTCGGCGTGGGCGTCTGGGTCGGGCTCGGCGTCGGGCTCGGTGTGGTCGGTGTCGGCGTGGGCGTCTGGGTCGGCGACTTGGCCGGGCTCGGGCTGGGCGAGGCCGTCCTGGACTTCGACGGCGTCGGCTGGCCCGCGGTGTTCCGCGACGCGCCCGGCCGGGCGGACAGCGTCCCGCCGGCCCGGGCCTGGCGCAGCTGGGCGCCGTTCTGGTGGCCATCACGCGCCAGCCCGGACGCGGGCGGGCTGGCCGAGGCGCCGGCCTGGCCGAGGGCGCCACCGGCGCCAGCGCCGTGACCGCGGGCGATCCCGGCTTGGCCAGCGTGTTGGACACCAGCACCGCGCCGCCGCCGAACACCGCGAACACCGCGACCAGCACTCCGGCCGCCGGGATGAACGTGGCTGGCCCGCGCGCGGCGGCCAGCCGGTCCAGCGGCACCGGGAACCCGGACCGGGCGAACGGCTCCGCGCGGCGGGCCAGCTGGCCACGCAGCACCGCCGCGTCCGGCGAGTCGTCCTTGACCAGGGACAGCACCTGGTCCCGCAGGCCGGGTGGCAGGCTCGGGCACGGGCAGCATGCCGAGCAGGGCCAGCGGGCTCAGCTCACGGCGGCGCCGCTCGCCGCACCAGTCACATCCGCCGATGTGCCGGGCGACCTGCTTGCGGATGGCTGGTGTCAGCTCCCCGTCCCAGCTGGCCAGGATCTGCGCCAGCTCGGCGCACGACCCCTGGCGGGACCGGGTGACCAGCAGCGCGCCCAGCGCGCTCTCCAGGTGGGCACGGCCGCGGGCGGCCAGCGCGCGCGCCTGGTTACGCGGCACGCCAAGCGCGTCGGCCAGGTCAGCGCCGTAGAACGCGTGCCGCATGCTGAGCTCGACGATCTCCCGGTCATCGGGGCTCAGCCCAGCCAGCGCCGACTGGACCAGCTCGCGCAGCTCAGCCTCGTCCAGCGCGCCACCGAAGTCGGTGGTGTCATCGCCGGGATCCGCGCTGTCCTGGTCTAAGGTGGCCGCTTCCCGGCTGCCCAGCTGGCGGCGGCACTCATTCCTGGCCACCGCGTAGAGCCAGGGCCGCAGACGGCTGGGTGCCCGCAGCCCGCCCAGCCGGATCGCCGCGATCACGAACGTGTCGTGCACCGCGTCGGCCGCTTCGGCCGGCTCGTTCAGCAGCGACCGGCAGTACGCGTAGAGCCCCGGGGCGTAGTGATCGTAGGCGGCGCCGAGCGCCACCGGATCATTAGCCGCAATCCCCGCAACCATCCCCCCATCACGCATGTGATCACGCTATGTGCCCAGCCAGGGCACGTCCACCGGAATGGGATGGCAATCCGCTTACCGGCGGGCCGCCAGCGCGGCCAGCCCCGCGGCGCGCATCGCCTCGACCGGGGCCAATTTGCCGGTCATCAGCTCGACCTGCCGTGCCGCCTGGTGCAGCAGCAGCGCGAATCCGCCCGCGGTGGGCACCCCGGCCTGCTGCGCGGCGGTGGCCAGCGCGGTGGGCCACGGGTGGTATATCACGTCGAGCACGCAGCCCGGGCTGAGCGTGCCCTGCCGGATGCGCTCCGCGTAGTGGTCAGCCGCGCCGGCCGGCGACGGTGGAGATGAGCAGCCCAGGTGCGGGCTGCGGCGGGGCGCCGAACGGGGCGAGCTGGACGGGCAGCCCCAGCCGGTCCGCGGCGGCCAGCAGGTCATGCGGCCCGCTGGGGGTTACGGACGGCTGCCGTGGCCTGGCTGGCGCCCATGCCCGCGGGCCGCGGCCAGCGCGGAGCAGGCGGTCGCGCCGCCGCCCAGGATAAGAACCCCGGGCTCGCCTTCCTCGATCAGCATACGGAGAGATTGCCGGGTCAGCCCCGGCCCGTACCCTGGCCGCGGTGCTGGCCCGGGGGGGCGGCCCCCCGGAGCTCCCCGATCGTCGCTTCGCGCCGAGGCCGATTCGCTGATGGCGGTGATCATGCCGGGCACGTCGGTGTTGTGCCCATGCCGCAGCCCGGCGTCGAAGCGCACCGTGTTGGCCGCGCCGACCTGCGCCACCAGCGGCTCGGCCTCGTCCAGCAGGCTGAGCACGGCCCGTTTGAGCGGCATGGTGAGGGACAGCCCGGCCCAGTCCGGCCCGCACCCGGCGATCAGCCCGGCCAGCCCGGCTTCGTCACACTCGATGGCCTGGTAAGACCACCCGGTCAGGCCGAGCGCCTGGTAAGCGGCCCGGTGCAGCACCGGCGACAGTGAGTGCGCGATCGGCGCGCCCAGTACCGCGGCCCGTTTTGATCCGGGGGGGCGACCCCCCTGGACCCCCTGATCGCCGCTGCGCGCCGAACGCCGGGCTCGGCGGGAACACGCCTTCGGCGCGCCCCGCCTCGCCAGCGAAATCCGTCACCACCTCGGTGATCAGCCTGAACCGGTGTGCGTGCCGGTGCCGGTGCCGGTGCTGCCGTACTTGGCCACCGCGGCGTCGAACGCCGCAGCATTGCTGAAGAACAGCGTCTTCCCGGTGGCCGAGTTGATGGTCAGGAAGTACAGCAGGTTGCCGTGCGCCGGGCGCAGCGCGGCCTCGATCGCCGTCTTCCCGGGGCTGTCGATCGGCCCCGGGGGCAGGCCCGCGTGCAGGTAGGTGTTGTACGGCGACGGGAACGTGGTGCTGAACGCGGCGTTGCCGTGCTTCAGGCTCATCGCGTACAGCACGGTCGTGTCGAGCTGGAGCTTGATCGGCGGGACCGCGTTGAGCCGGTTGTAGACCACCTCAGCGATTTCCGGGTACTCCGACGGTATCTTGCCCTCGGCCTCGACGATGCTGGCCACGGTGATCACCGCGGCCTGGCTCTCCTGCGCCCGGGCGGCCGCCGCGGGCAGCCCGATGCTGGCGGCCTGCTGGTCGAACTGCTGCACCATGCTCTTCAGCACGGCGGTCGGGGAGGTGCCCGGCTGGATGTCGTAGGTGGCCGGGAACAGGTATCCCTCCGGCTTGCCATGCGCGAAAGCGGGCAGGCCCAGGTCAGCCGGGTTCGCGATGGCCTGCTGGTATCCCTTGATGTTGCCGGTCGCCTGGCCCAGCCGGGCGATGATCTCGGACAGCCGGAACCCCTCCGGGATGGTCACCTTGACCTGGACCCGGCTGGACGGCCTGAGCAGCAGGGCCAGCGCCAGCGACGCCTGCATGTGCTTGTGCACCCGGTAGGTGCCGGGCTCGAGTGCGTTGCCCTTGGGGCTGGCCTTGGCCGCGTTGGAGAACGCGCGGGCGCTGGCCACCACGCCGAGCGCGGCCAGCCGCTCGCCCACGGCGGTCGCGCTCTGGCCCTGCTTGATCTGCACCAGCACCGAACCGGTACCCGGCCCGGCGAAGTCCGGCGGGTGGATGTAGGTCCGGTAATAGTGGTAGATCACCGCGCCGCCGACGCCGGCGATGAGCACGAACACCATCAGCGAGGCCAGGATCGCGACCCGGCCACGGCGCCGTCGCTTGCGGCCCGACGCGCTGGCCGACGGGCCACCGCCACGGCGGCCTTTCTTGCTCTCGTTCAGCCCGGGGAGCAGGTCACGGCGGTCGTTCTCGTCCGCCCATTCGGGCGGCTGCCCGGTGTCCTCATACCAGTCCCCGGTGGCCGGGTACTCACCCGATTCCTGCGGGCCGAGATCGACTTCACGTGGGTCATCCACGTAGCCCTCATACCCCGGATACCCGCGCTCGGCACGGCCGTCATCGTAGGACGGCACACTGGGCAGCGGCGCCGAGGCAGGGCCGGACCAGTCATAGTCCGGCAACGGGGACAGCGGGCCGGACGGATGACCGGGCCCGGGCATGGCCGCGGGGGGTGGCGGGAACCCGCCGGACGCGCCGGGATCGGCCTCCCAGGACGGGGCGGCCCAGGACTGCGGCCCGGTGGCCCGTTCGTCCCATGGCTGTGGCTCATAGGTCTGTTCGCCTGGCCTGGCCCAGGACTGGTCGTCCCAGGACTGGCGCTCCCAGCGTTCCGGCGCCATCGGCTCGGCTTCGGGCCGCCGGGCCATCCGGTCGCCGCCGAGCGGATCCGGTCCCCAGGTCGTACGAGTCGTCCCGGTGGGCTGGCCCGGGTGGCTGCTGCCCGCCGGGGCCGCCGTGCTCCGGCCACCGGGACGGCTCCGGGTAGCCGCTGCGCCGGCCGGGAATCCGCCAGTGTCCGCGGCGTACGCGCGCCTCGTCGGCCTGCGGGCCAGGATCCCAGCCGTCATCGGCGGGCGGGTAGCCACCGCCGGGAAACGGCTCGCCGCTGTCGGCCGGCGGCGGGTAATTCCCCGGCTCCCAGTCCTGCTCTCCCTGTGTCCCCCGCCGCGCGTGGCGGCTCACCCGGTGCTCCCCAGGGGCCGGGGAGACGGGTTGGCCGGGCGGGCGGCCGGTGGCGCGCTCGGCGTCCAGCGCCCCCTGCAGCAGCAGGGCGGCGGCGGCTTGATCCACGACGGGCCGCCGGGCCCGGCCGCCCTTGCCGCCCTGGCGCAGCGCGTCGTGCGCCAGCACGGTGGTGAACCGTTCGTCCACCAGCCGGACCGGCAGCGGGTTCAGCCGGCCAGCCAGGGCGGTGGCGAAGTCCGTCGCCGCGGCCGCCGCGGCCCCGGCGCGCCCGGACAGGCTGGTGGGCAGCCCGACGACGACCTCGACGGCCTGGTGGGTCAGCGCCAGGCTGACCAGGCGGTCGAGGTCACCGGGGCCGCGCGGCACGGTGGTCAGCGGGCTGGCCAGCAGGCCGTCGGGGTCGCTGCGGGCGACGCCGATCCTGGCCGAGCCGTAGTGAACACCGAGCCGCACGCCGGTCCTCAGCGCCGAACTCCGCACGTCATTGGCCTCGTGGGCGTAACGGGATGGCTGCAGCACGGTTCAAAGGTACGGCAAGGGATCACGCCGTGTCCCTGACAACCGCCCGAACCACATCAAATGCATCACTGATCGCCTGGCCAGACGCGGTCGCCCTGCGGCGCGCCGCCGCCCTGGGCGATGTCATCCCGGCCGCCGCCGCCCCCGCCGAGCGCGCCGGCCGCCGCCCGGACCAGCGCCCCGGCCGCCAGGCCGGCCTCGCGGGCGGCCTCGTTGACGGCCACCACGACCGTCGGCCGGTCGGCGGGCACGCCCGCGATCAGCACCACGGCAGCCCGCTGGGCCGGCAGCCGGCCGCGCACGTCGAGCGCGAGCTTGCGGATGCCATCGGCGGTGGTCCCGGCGGGCACCTGATGCGCGACGAAGGCCACCCGGCCGACGTCCTCGGCGCCCGCCGCCAGGTCGGCGGCCGCGCCGAGCACCTGCTGGCTGCGCAACCGCTCCAGGTCGCGCTCGGCGTCCCGGAGCCGGCTGACCAGCCCGGCCACCCGGTCCGGCAGCTCATCCCGGCGGGTCTTGAGCTGCTCGGTGAGCTGGCTGACCAGCAGGCTCTCCCGGGCCAGATAGCGGAACGCGTCGGTGCCGACCAGCGCCTCCACCCGGCGCACCCCGGAGCCGATGGACGACTCCCCGAGGATCTTGATCAGGCCGAGCTGGCCGGAGTGCGCCACGTGGGTGCCGCCGCACAGCTCCCGGGAGTAGTCACCGACCTCTACGACCCGGACCTCGTCGCCGTACTTCTCGCCGAACAGCGCGATCGCGCCCATGGACCGGGCCTCGTCGATAGGCGTGACAAACGCGCGCACCGCGAGGTCGTCGATGAGCACCTGGTTGACCTCGTCCTCCACGTCACGCGAGCACCGCGGGCGGCACCGCCCCGGCCGAGGTGAAGTCGAACCGCATCCGGCCGGGTGAGTTCTCCGAGCCGGCCTGGGCCGCGGACTCACCCAGCGCGCCGCGGAACGCCCGGTGCACCATGTGCGTGGCGGTGTGCGACCGGGAGATCGCCCTCCGCCGGGCGATGTCGATCTCCGCTTCCGCGGCCGCGCCGACCACCACCTCACCGCTGGTCACCACGCCGCGGTGCACGATCAGCCCGGGCACCGGCTGCTGCACGTCGCGCACCTCGATCAGGCCGCCCGGCGCGCCCGGCGCGCTGGCCACCCGGATCAGGCCGGCGTCGGCCAGCTGGCCGCCGCCCTCGGCGTAGAACGGCGTGCGGTCCAGCACCACCTCGACCTCGCTGCCCTGGCCCGCCGCCGGGCACGCTCACCCCATCGGCCAGCAGCCCGGTGACGGTGGCCTCACCGGAGGTGAAGTCGTAGCCGGTGAAGGTGACCGGCCCGGACCTGGTCAGCAGGCTGGCCAGCACAGAGATGTCCGCGTTCCCGGTCTTCTTGTCCAGCGAGTCCTGCTTGGCCCGCTGCCGCTGCTCGGCCATCAGCCGCCGGAACCCGTCCTCGTCCACGGCCAGGCCCTGCTCGTTGGCCATCTCCAGGGTGAGGTCGATCGGGAAGCCGTACGTGTCATGCAGCTGGAAGGCCTGCTCGCCGGACAGCGTCGCGGCCCCGCGCCGCCGGGTCTCGCCTACCGCCGCGTCGAAGATGGCCGAGCCGGTGCGCAGCGTGGTCAGGAACGTGCCCTCCTCGGCGTCGATCACGCCGAGGACCCGCGGCGCGTCGGTGCACAGCTCGGGATACAGATCGGCCATCGCGTTCAGCGCGGTGCCGGCCAGTTCGTGCAGGTAGCGGCCGTCGCTGCCGCCGCCGCGCTGGCCGCCGGCCAGCAGCCGCAAGTTGTAGATGCTGCGCCGCAGGATGCGCCGCAGCACGTAGCCGCGGCCCTCGTTGGACGGCAGCACGCCGTCGGCGACCAGCATGGCCGCGGTGCGCACGTGATCGGCCACCACCCGCAGCGCCACGTCGGACCGGTGGTCCCGGCCGTACTTCTGCTCGGTCAGCTCGGCCGCCTTGTCCAGCACCTTCCACAGCGTGTCGACCTCGTAGATGTTGTCCACGCCCTGCAGGATCGCGGCCATCCGCTCCAGGCCCATGCCGGTGTCGATGTTGCGCTTGGGCAGCTCACCCAGGATGGGCCAGCCTTCCTTGCCCGCCCCTTCGCCGCGCAGGTACTGCATGAAGACGAGGTTCCACACCTCCAGGTAGCGGTCCTCATCGACGATCGGGCCGCCCTCCAGCCCGTACTCCGGGCCGCGGTCGTAGTAGATCTCCGAGCATGGGCCGCACGGCCCGGGCACGCCCATCGACCAGTAGTTGTCCGCCATGCCACGGCGCTGGATGCGGCTCTCCGGCAGCCCTACCACGTCATGCCAGATGCGGAACGCCTCGTCGTCGTCGAGGTACACGGTGGCCCACAGCCGGTCCTCGGGGAAGCCGAACCCGCCGCCGTGTTCCGGCGTGGTGAGCAGTTCCCAGGCGAACGGGATGGCCTGTTCCTTGAAGTAGTCGCCGAACGAGAAGTTGCCCAGCATCTGGAAGAACGTGCCGTGCCGGGTGGTCTTGCCGACCTCTTCGATGTCCGGGGTACGCACGCACTTCTGGCAGCTGGTGGCCCGGCTGAACGGCGGTGTGGCCTGGCCCAGGAAATACGGCTTGAACGGCTGCATCCCGGCGTTCACCAGCAGCAGCGTGGGATCGTCGGCGATCAGCGAGGCGGACGGGACGACGGTGTGCCCGCGGTTCTCGAAATACGTAAGGAAACGGCGGGCGATCTCTGCCGACTCCATCAACGGCCATCCTCTGGTTGATCGAGCTCTGTGTGGTCGGTGCGCCCTTCCAGGGCCGGGCGCGAGGCCTGGAGCTGGCGCTGGCGGTAGATCTGCATGCCTTCACGCACGTCCCCGGCGAAGCTGGTGATCTCCCGGGCCCGCGGGCCGGGCATGATCGCGCGGGCCAGCGCGGTGGCCCGCCGGTAGGCGGTGATGCCCAGCAGCGCGCCCAGGGTCAGCCAGAACAGCCGCCGGATCACCGCCGCCCCCCGCTCTCGATGGCCCGGGACCCGGCTCTCAGTTCCGCGGCGTGCCGGACGCCGTAGACGAACGCGGAGACCCGGGCGAACCGGGACCCGGCCTGCGCCGCGGCCAGCCGGGCCAGCGGGGCGAACTGGGTCACCCGGCCGGTCAGCTCGGCCATGTTGCCGGCCACCTCATCCATGCTGGCGGTGATCTCGTCAGTCCGGCTGAGCTGGCCGGCCGTGGCATCGAGGGTGGCGTGCGCCCGGTCGATCACCGCGTCACTGCTCTCCCGCAGCCCGGCTACGGCGGCGGACGTCTGGTTGATCAGCCGGGCCAGCTTCACCAGCACGAACACCGCTGCGGCCACCAGGACCGCCCAGCAGAAGGCGGCGATGATCACCGCCACCCAGACCGCGTTCAGCATGCCTGCTCCCTCATCTGCCTGACCTTATCTCGCGGCGGCCGCCCGCATCGCGCGACCAGAGCGGCTACCCCCCGCCATGGTCATGAACCGTCCGGCTCCGCAGTGTTGTCCAGGGGGGCGTTGTCCAGGATGGCCCGGATCCGCTCGGCCCGGTCCGCGTACCGGGCCTCGGCGCCGTGCCGGGACGGTTCGTAATAGCGCCGGCCGGCCAGCGAATCCGGCGCGTACTGCTGGGCTACCACGCCCTCCGGGAAGTCGTGCGGGTACTCGTAACCCCGGCCGTGGCCCAGCCGGGCCGCCCCCGGGTAGTGCGCGTCGCGCAGGTGCGCCGGCACCGGCCCGGCCAGCCCGGCGCGGATGTCGGCCTGGGCCGCGCCGATCGCCTTGATCACCGAATTGGACTTGGGCGCGAGAGCCAGGTGGATGGTGGCCTGGGTCAGGTTGATCCGGGCCTCCGGCAGGCCGACGAACTCGACCGCGTGCGCCGCGGCCACGGCCACGCCGAGCGCGGACGGGTCGGCCATCCCGACATCCTCGCTGGCGTGCACGATCAGCCGCCGGGCGATGAACCGCGGGTCCTCGCCCGCCTCGATCATCCGGGCCAGGTAGTGCACGGCCGCGTCCGGGTCGCTGCCCCGGATGCTCTTGATGAACGCGCTGATCACGTCGTAGTGCTGGTCGCCGGCCCGGTCGTAGCGGACCGCGGCGCGGTCCACCGCCCGCTCCAGGGTGCCGGTGTCGATGACCGCGCCGCGTTGCAGCCCGAGCGAGGCCGACTCCAGGTAGGTCAGTGCGCGCCGGGCATCGCCGCTGGCCAGCCGGATCAGGTGGGCCAGCGCGGCGTCGTCCAGGCTGACCGCGCCCGCCAGCCCGCGGTCGTCGCTGAGCGCCCGCCGGATGACCTCCCGCATGTTCTCGTCGCCGAGCGGCTCCAGGGTGAGCAGCAGGGACCGGGACAGCAGCGGGCCGACCACCGAGAACGACGGGTTCTCGGTGGTCGCGCCGATGAAGGACACCCAGCGGTTCTCCACCGCGGGCAGCAGGGCGTCCTGCTGCGCCTTGTTGAACCGGTGCACCTCGTCGATGAACAGCACGGTCTGCGTGCCGGTCAGGCCGAGCTCCCGGCGGGCCGCCTCGATCGCCGCCCGGACGTCCTTCACCCCGGCGGTGACCGCGGACAGCTCGGTGAACCGGCGGCGGGTCACCTGGCTGATCACGTGGGCCAGCGTGGTCTTCCCGGTGCCCGGCGGGCCCCACAGCACCACGGACATGCCCGCGTCGTGCTCGGCCAGCTTGCGCAGCGGGGTGCCCGGGCCGGTCAGGTGGGCCTGGCCGACCACCTCGTCCAGGGTGCGCGGGCGCATCCGCACGGCCAGCGGGGCGGCCGCCCGGGCCGCCTCCTCCTCAGCCGCGTCGAACAGGCTGCCCGCCTGCCCGCCACCGTCCGTGCTCCGTACCACACACCAGACACTATCTGCGCTACTCAGACAGGCCAGGCCGGCGATCGGGCTTGGCGTCGATGCCAGCCTCGCGGCGCTGCTCGGGGGTGATCGGGGTGGGCGCGCCGGTGAGCGGGTCGGCCCCGGACGCGGCCTTCGGGAAGGCGATCACGTCCCGGATCGTGTCCCGCCCGGTCAGCAGCATGATCAGCCGGTCCCAGCCGAACGCGATCCCGCCATGCGGCGGCGGGCCGAAGCGCAGCGCGTCGAGCAGGAAGCCGAACTGCGACCGCGCTTCCTCGGGCGCCAGCCCGATCACGTCGAAGACCTTCTGCTGCAGGTCAGGCCGGTGGATACGGATCGAGCCACCGCCGATCTCGGTGCCGTTGCAGACCATGTCGTAGGCGTCGGCCAGCGCGCCGCCCGGCTCGTCGGCGAACTTGCCCGCCCATTCCGGCAGCGGCGCGGTGAACGGGTGGTGCACCGCGGTCCAGCCGCCCGCGCCGTCCTCCTCGAACATCGGCGCGTCCACCACCCAGGTGAACGCCCACGCGTCCGGGTCGATGAGGCCGAGCCGCTGGCCGATCTCCAGCCGGGCCGCGCCGAGCAGGGACCGGGCCTGCTGCGGCGGGCCGGCCGCGAAGAACACGCAGTCCCCCGGTCCCGCACCGGCCGCGGCGGCCAGCCCGGCCCGCTCCTCGCGCGGACAGGTGCTTGGCCACCGGGCCGGAGTCGGACACCGCGCCCGCCGCGTCGATCAGCACGTAGGCCAGCCCGCGGGCGCCGCGCGCCCGGGCCCACTCCTGCCAGCCGTCCAGTTCCCGGCGGGTCTGGCTGGCCCCGCCGGGCATGACCACCGCGCCGACGTGGGGGGCCTGGAAGACGCGGAACGACGTCTGCGCGAAGTAGCTGGTCAGCTCGGTCAGCTCGCAGCCGAACCGCAGGTCCGGCTTGTCCGAGCCGAACCGGGCCATCGCGTCGGCGTAGGTCATCCGGGGCACCGGCCGGGGCAGCTGGTAACCGGCGATCTCCGCCCACAGCCGGCCGACCAGGTCCTCGGCCACGGCGATGACGTCGTCCCGGGTGATGAAGCTCATCTCGATGTCCACCTGGGTGAACTCCGGCTGCCGGTCGGCCCGGAAGTCCTCGTCCCGGAAGCACCGGGCCAGCTGCCAGTACCGTTCGAAGCCGCCGACCATGAGCAGCTGCTTGAACAGCTGCGGCGACTGGGGCAGCGCGTACCAGTGCCCGGGGCGCAGCCGCACCGGGACCAGGAAGTCGCGCGCCCCTTCCGGGGTGGACCGGGTCAGGTCCGGGGTCTCCAGGTACACGAAGCGGTGCCCGCGCAGCACGTCGCTGAGCAGGTAGCCGGCCTCGGACCGGGTGCGCAGCGCGGCCGCGGTCTCGGCCCGGCGCATGTCCAGGTAGCGGTAGCTGGAGCCGGAGGTCCTCGTTCAGCTCGCCGGTCCCGTCGATGGGGAACGGCAGCGGGTCCGACTCGGCCAGCACCTCCAGGTCGTCCGCGGCCACCTCCACCTCGCCGGTGGGCAGCTCCGGGTTCTCGTTCCCGGCCGGCCTGCGCCGGACCTGCCCGGTCACCCGGACGCAGAACTCGGCGCGCAGCGCGTGCGCGGGCCCGTCCTCGCCTTCCTCGCGGAACACGACCTGGACCACCCCGCTGGCGTCGCGCAGGTCGATGAACGTGACGCCGCCGTGGTCGCGGCGGCGGGCCACCCAGCCCGCCAGCGTCACTGTCTGGCCGGCCTGCGCCGCGCGCAGCGTGCCCGCCTCGTGGGTTCGGATCATGAATCTCGCCTGTGGAAACCTCGGGTCGTCACAGCCCGGTCGCCCGGCCCGGCCGCGCGGGCTGCGCGCCGGGGCCCGCGCCAGGACGCAGCCCGGCCAGGAACTGGTTGCTGGCGCGCTCGGCGCCGATCGTGGTCTGCGGCCCGTGCCCGGGCAGCACCGTGGTCTCGTCCGGCAGCGTCAGGCAGACCCGGGCCAGGCTGTCCATCATGGCGGCCGGGTCGCCGCCGGGCAGGTCGGTCCGCCCGATCGAGCCGGCGAACAGCAGGTCACCGGAGAACATAACGGCGCTGCCGGAGCGGAACGCCACCGAGCCCGGGGTGTGCCCTGGCGCGTGATCCACGGTGATCTCCAGGCCGGCCAGGCTGAGCACGGTCCCGTCGGTGAGCTCCCGGACGTCGTCCGGCTCGCTGAACGTGAGGCCGCCGAACAGCTCGGCCCCGGGACGCAGGGACAGCCCGCGGGCCGGGTCGGTAAGCAGCGCCCGGTCGGCCGGGTGAATGTAAGCCGGGATGCCTTTCGCCCCGCAGACCGGGGCGACCGACCAGACGTGATCGATGTGCCCGTGGGTGAGCAGCACCGCGACCGGCTTCAGCCGGTGCCGTTCGGCGATCTCCGCGATCCCGGGCTCGGCATCCTCGCCCGGGTCGATGATCAGGCACTCCGCGCCCGGCTCGGCGGCGACCAGGTAGCAATTGGCAGCGAACGAGCCGGCCGGGAACCCGGCAACAAGCACGGGCCGACCTCCCTCAGGGCGTTCCGGGCAGATAGCGGGATGCGGGTCACTGACCGCCGCTCCAGGCTACCGATCTGCTCAGCCCAGCCGCGAACCGGTAACAGCGACGTCACGACCTCACGGGTGCCGGTACCATTCGCGAAGTTTCGCTGGTAAGCAGGCAACAAGCAGCCAGGAGGAACGGACCTGTGGGCAAGAAGGAGCGGCAGCGCAAGCTGGCCCGCGAGCGCATGCTGCGGCAGCAGGCGCGGCGAGCCGAGCACGCCAGGCGGACCCGGCAGATCACGATGATATCCGTGGTCTGCCTGGTCGTGGTGGGCTTGGGCGTAGGCGGATTCTTCCTGTTCAGCCAGCCCGGCACGACGAGCAACGCAGCCGCGTCGGCCACCGCCTCGGCCTCGCCGTCCGGCACCGCGGCGGCCACGCCGACGCCGTCGGCCACCCCGGCGCTGGCCGCGGAGCCGGCCAGGTCGTGCCGCTACCCGGCCTCCGGCACCGCCGCCCGGAACGTCGGCCAAGCCGCCCGCCAAGCCCGACTGGCGGGCCACGCTACCAGGCCACCATCCACACCAACCGGGGTGACGTGGTCATCGACCTGCTGAACAGCAAGGCCACCTGCACGGTCAACTCGTTCGTGTACCTGGCCGGCAAGAAGTACTTCAACAACACGCACTGCCACCGGCTCACCACGGTCAGCCCGCTGTACGTGCTGCAGTGCGGCGACCCGACCGGGACCGGCAGCGGCGGGCCGGGCTACAAGTTCAACGACGAGAATCTGGCCGGCGCCAAGTACACCCAGGGCACGGTGGCGATGGCCAACTCGGGACCGGATACGAACGGCAGCCAGTTCTTCCTCGTCTACAAGAACTCGACGCTGGCCGCGAACTACACGCCGTTCGGCACGGTCGTCAAAGGACTCGGGATCATCCAGAATGTGGCCAAGGCGGGCAGCGACAACGCCAATGGCCAGGGGATGGGCACCCGAAGGAGAAAGTCGTCATCGAAAGCGTCACTATTAAGAAGACCTGAGCCAGGCGATGCCGTCTGGAGCAGGGCAGGGCAGGAGGTTAGCGGTGAGCACCGCCAACGATCCGTGGGGCCGGGTAGCCGACGACGGTACGGTCTTCGTGCGTACCGCCGGGGGCGAGCGGGTGGTTGGCTCATGGCAGGCAGGCAGCCCGGATGAGGCGCTGGCCTTCTACCGGCGCAAGTACGCCGCGCTGGAGACCGAGGTAACCCTGCTCGAGCAGCGGATATCCGGCACCGACCTGTCCCCCGGCGCGGCCCGGGCCACCATCGACCGGCTGCTGGAGGCGGTGGCCAGCGCCAACGCGATCGGTGACCTGGACTCGCTGCAGACCAGGCTGGAGGCGCTGACCGGCCAGGTGGAGGGCCGCCGGGAGGAAGTGCGGGCGGCCCGTGAGCACGCCCGGGTCGAGGCCAAAGCGATCAAGGAGCGGATCGTCTCCGAGGCCGAGCAGATCGCGGCCGAGGCCACCCACTGGAAGATCAGCGGTGAGCGGATGCGCCAGCTGCTGGAGGAGTGGAAGGCCGCGCCACGGGCGGACCGCGCGGTGGAGACCGCGCTGTGGAAGCGGCTGTCCGCCGCCCGCAACGCGTTCGCCAAGCGGCGCAAGGCCTACTTCGCCGGGCTGGAAGAGGAGCGCGAAGAGGCCAAGGCGAGCAAGGAGAAGCTGGTGGTGGAGGCCGAGGCGCTGGCCACCTCGACCGACTGGGGCCCGACCGCGGCGGCCTACCGGGATCTGATGCGGTCCTGGAAGGCGGCGGGCCGGGCCGGCCGGGCCGACGAGGAAGAGCTGTGGAGCCGGTTCAAGGCGGCCCAGGACCAGTTCTTCGCCGCCCGCTCGGAGGTGTACTCGGCCAAGGAGAACGAGCTGCGCGAGCACGCCGCGGTCAAGGCCGCGCTGCTGGAGGAGGCCAACCAGCTGCTCCCGGCGAGCAACGTGCGGGCCACCCGGGCCGCGCTGCGTTCCATCCAGGAGCGCTGGGAGCAGGCCGGGCCGGTGCCCCGGGAAGCGCACGACCGGCTGGAGCAGGGCCTGCGCCGGGTCGAGGACGCGGTACGCAAGGCCGAGGACGCGCAGTGGCGCCGGTCCAACCCGGAGGCGCTGGCCCGGGCCAAGGGCACCGTGGACCAGATCCGGGCGGCCATCGCCAGCCTGGAGGACCAGCTGGCCAAGGCGGAGCAGCGCGGCGACACCCGGGCCGCGGAGCAGGCCACCGAGGCGATCACCGCCCGCCGTTCCTGGCTCGAAGAGGCCGAACGCACCCTCGCCGAGCTCTCGGGCTGAGGCGGGTCCCAGCCCACTTAACGCCAGCGGCCGGACCATGTCGTCGCCCGGCGCGCAGCCGCGGGCGGGGGCGGTGGACGGTTCCGGTCCCTCGCCGGTGGCCCGGGTCATCATGAAGGGCCTGGCCATGGCGGACTAGCCGCTAGCCGAGTTCCCAGAGCAGCCGGTGATGGCGGGTGCGCTCGGCGTCCGGCTTGATCCCGTAGGCGTCAAGCAGCACCTGCTCCAGGCCGGGCCCGTAGTTCCACCCGGTGCTCCAGGTGGCGATGGCCAGGTCGGCCCAGCGGTCAGCGACTCCGAGGTCGCCGAGGTCAACGTGGCCGGACCAGCGCCCATCGACAGGCGATGAGCGTGTTCGGCGCGCAGGCGTCACCATGGCAGACGACGAGTTTGTCGGCCGGCGGGAGGTCCTGGACCTGGCCGAGCGCACCCTCGATGCCGAGTTCCCGGTGTTCTGCAGCCCAGTCCGAGGTGTCGAGGCGCCCAGGCCGCGGCCGCCCGCCGCGCGGCGGTGATCCGGTCCTGTGCCATCCAGGAGAATCGGGCAGTTTGTCACCGGCAGGGCATCGTGCAGCGCACGGAGCCCTTCGCCGATGGCAATCACCGCGGTGCGCGGGTCGGCCAGCCAACGCTGGGAGACTGCGTGTGTGCCCAGGCAGCGGCCGCCGTGACCAGCCAGGAACCCGCACCGTCAGAACCCAGGCCGAGCACCCGCGGGACGGGGGTGTATGCGCTGGCCCAGGTCATCCGGGCCGCCTGGGCGGCCAGGTCCAGCAGCGAACCGGCAGGCGCCCATTTGACGAAGCACCGGTCCGGGCCGGCACCCACCTCGAAGGTCAGCGCGTGCTCGTTCTCCCAGGCCAGGCATACCTGACGAGCCTGGGCGAGCTCCCGGACCGGCGCGGGCGGCGGCGCGGATCGGACCGGGGCCCCTCGGGTGTACACCCATTCACTGATGCGCAGCAGCGGAACTCAACGCCTGGGCCAGGGCAGCGGGGAGCTGAAGTTTTCCAGCACGGCGCTACGAGGTAATCCGGGTAGTAGACGTCGTAGACGCCGTCGATGGCGCGGACGGCGCGCAGCACGTGGCCGAGGTGCTTGGGGTCGCCCATCTCGAACGTGAACCGGCTGACCGCGACCCGGTCCCTGGTCGTGGTGACCGAGGCGGACAGGATGTTCACGTGCTGGTCGGAGATGGTCCGGGTGACGTCGGACAGCAGCCCGGTCCGGTCCAGCGCCTCGACCTGGATGGCCACCAGGAACAGTGAGTCCTCGGTGGGCGACCAGCGCACCGCGACCAGCCGTTCCGGCTGCGAGTCGAGCAGGTGCCGCAGGTTCAGGCAGTCCGCCCGGTGCACCGACACGCCGTGCCCGCGGGTGACGAACCCGGTGATCTCGTCGCCGGGGACCGGGGTGCAGCACTTGGACAGCCGCGCGTACACGTCCGAGGTGCCTTCCACCACCACGCCGGAATCGCCGATCGGCCGCTGCGGCGGCGGCCGGGTCGGCAGCGTGGCCTCGGCCAGGTCCTCCTGCGCGCCGGCCATCCCGCCGGCGTCGACGGACCAGCTTGGCCGCCACCGACTGCGCGCTGACGTGCCCCTCGCCGACCGCGGCGTACAGCGCGGACAGGTCCGGGTAGTGCAGCTCGGTGGCGATGGCCAGCAGCGCGTCCCCGGTGACCAGGCGCTGCAGTGGCAGGCCGTGCTTGCGCAGGGCCCGTGCGATCGCCGTCTTGCCGGTTTCGGTGGCTGCCTCGCGGCGCTCCTTGGAGAACCAGTGCCGGATCTTGTTCCGGGCCCGGGCGCTCTTGACGAACATCAGCCAGTCCCGGCTCGGCCCGGCGTCCTGCGCCTTGGAGGTGAAGATCTCCACCGTGTCGCCGTTGTCCAGGGCGCTCTCCAGCGCCACCAGGCGGCCGTTGACCCGGGCGCCGATGGTGTGGTGGCCGACCTCGGTGTGAATGGCGTAGGCGAAGTCCACCGGGGTGGCGCCCTGCGGTAGCGCGATCACCTCGCCGCGCGGGGTGAACACGTAGACCTCGGCGGCGCCCAGGTCGAACCGGAGCGACTCGAGGAACTCGGCCGGGTCCGCGGTCTCCCGCTGCCAGTCCACCAGCTGGCGCAGCCAGGCCATGTCGCTGCTGCCGTCGCCGCCGGGGCCGTTCCCGGCCACCGTCTCCTCCTTGTACTTCCAGTGCGCGGCGACGCCGTATTCCGCCCGCCGGTGCATGCCCCAGGTGCGGATCTGCAGCTCGACCGGCTTGCCGCCGGGGCCGATCACCGTGGTGTGCAGCGACTGGTACATGTTGAACTTCGGCATCGCGATGTAGTCCTTGAACCGGCCGGGCACCGGGTTCCACCGGGCATGCACCGTGCCGAGGGCCGCGTAGCAGTCGCGTACCGAGTCCACCAGGACCCGGATGCCGACCAGGTCGTAGATGTCGTCGAAGCCCACGTTGCGGGCGATCATCTTCTGGTACACGGAGTAGTAGTGCTTGGGCCGGCCGGTCACCCGCGCCTTGACCTTGGCCTCGCGCAGGTCGGCCGAGACGTCCTCGATGACTTCCTGGAGGAACACGTCGCGCCGCGGCGCCCGCTCGGAGACCAGCCGGGCGATCTCGTCGTACCGCTTGGGGTAGAGGGTGGCGAAGGCCAGGTCCTCCAGCTCCCACTTGATCGTGTTCATGCCCAGCCGGTGCGCCAGCGGGGCGTAGATCTCCAGCGTCTCCCGCGCCTTGCGCTCCTGCTTCTCCCGGGCCAGGTAGCGCAGCGTGCGCATGTTGTGCAGCCGGTCGGCCAGCTTGATGACCAGGACCCGGATGTCGCGGGCCATGGCGACGACCATCTTGCGTACCGTCTCGGCCTCGGCCGCCTCGCCGTACTTGACCTTGTCCAGCTTGGTCACGCCGTCGACCAGGTTGGCGATCTCGTCGCCGAAATCGCCGCGCAGCTCGGCCAGCGTGTAGGCGGTGTCCTCGACCGTGTCGTGCAGCAGGGCGCCGCAGATCGTCTCCTGGGGCATGCCCAGCTCGGCCAGGATGGTGGCCACCGCGAGCGGGTGGGTGATGTACGGGTCGCCGCTCTTGCGCTGCTGGCCGGTGTGCCAGTGCGCGGCCACGTCGTAGGCGTGCTCGATCAGCCGGACGTCCGCCTTGGGGTGGGTGGCCCGCACCGTCTTGATCATCGGCTCGAGCACCGGGTTGCCGCCGCCGCCGCGGGGCGCGCCCAGCCGGGCCAGCCTGCGCCGGACCGCGGCGCCACTGCCTGCCTCGCTGCCACTGCCGGTCAGCCGCCCAGCTCCGGCACCCCGGCCGGCCGCCGGGCCACGCCCGGTGCCCGCGCGGGCACCGCGGCCAGCCGCCGGCCCGCGGCCGGTGCCGCGCTCAGCTGGGGCCGCGCTGTCCGGGGCGGCATCAGCCGGCGGAACCGGGCTGGTGGGAGCGGCAGCGGACGTCATGAGAGCAGCAGCGTCGGACGGGCTCCGGTCATTCCCGGGGACCCGGCCAGCGCTGTCCGGGCCGGGCGGTGCCGCGTCACCGGCCACAGGCACTCCTCACATCCGCCAAGGCATCAGTCTATCGGCGGAAGATCCAGAAAGTGCCCAGGTCGGCGCGCTCGGTCAGCTGAGCCGCAGGTCACACCACCAGCAGCGAGCGGACCAGGGTGTCTGGCAGCTTGTCCCGGCCGGCCAGGAAGCTGAGCTCGAGGATGACCGCGATCCCGGTCACCTCGGCGCCGGCCTTGCGGATCAGTTCCGCGGTCGCGGCCGCGGTGCCGCCGGTGGCCAGCACGTCGTCCACGATGAGCACCCGCTCACCCGGCGCGAACGCGTCCTGGTGCACTTCGATGGTGGCGCTGCCGTACTCCAGGTCGTAGCTCTGCGCATAGGTCGGGCCGGGCAGCTTGCCGTGCTTGCGGACCGGCACGAAACCGGCACCGAGCGCGAGCGCGGCCGGGGCGGCCAGGATGAAGCCGCGGGCCTCGATCCCGGCCACCTTGTCCACCCCGCCGGGCTCACCCCGGCGCAGCTGCCCGGCGGCCAGCCCGGCCACCACGGCGCGCAGCGCGGCACCGTCCGCGAGCAGCGGGGTGATGTCCTTGAACAGCACACCGGGCTGGGGGTAGTCGGCGATGTCCCGGATCCGGCTGGCGATCAGCGCGGCCAGCTCGCGGTCCGCGGCGGGCTGGCCGGGGGGGTCCGCTGGCTGCATCTAACGCCGCTTCTTCTTGCCGCCGGGCCGGCGCTTGGCCGAGCTGGTCCGCCGGGGCTGCTGCCGGGGGCCGCTGCGCGCGCCGGGCCCGGGGGGCCGCGGCGCGGCCCGGCCTGCCGGGACCCGCTCCGCGGTGCCCGCGTCGCGTCGTCCTCGGCCAGACCCGCGTCGGTCAGCTCGTCCGGATCGACTTCGGCCGGCGGCGCGTCGTCGGCCAGCGCGCTGGCGGTCGCCCCGCCGGGGCCGCCCGGCCGCCGTCACGGCCCGCGGCCCGGGTGGCCTTGGCCGCGGCGCGCTTGGCTGCCCGGCCACCGGACTCCTTGAGCGCCACCCGCCTGGCCAGCGCCTTGTACTGCGGCTGGCGCTCCTTGAGATCGGCCAGCACCGGGGTGGCGATGAAGATCGAGGAGTAGGTGCCGGACAGCATGCCGACGAACAGCACCAGGGCCAGGTCGGTCAACTCGTTCACGCCGAGCACCGCGAGGCCGATGACCAGGATGGCCGTCACCGGCAGCAGGGCGATCACCGAGGTGTTGATGGACCGGACCAGGGTCTGGTTCAGCGCCAGGTTGGCCGCCTGGCTGTAGGTGCTGCGGGTCGAGCTGAGCAGGCCCGCGGTGTTCTCCCGGACCTTGTCGAAGACGACCACGGTGTCGTACAGCGAGTAGCCCAGGATGGTCAGCAGGCCGATCACGGTGGCCGGGCTGACCTCGAAGCCGGCCAGCGCGTACACCCCGATGGTGATCACGATGTCGTGCGCCAGCGCGACCAGCGCGGCGATCGCCATCCGCCACTCGAACGCGATCGACAGGTAGATGACGATCACGATGAGGAAGGCGATCAGCGCCTCGAGCGGCCTTGTGCGTGATGTCCGAGCCCCAGCTGGCCCCGACGAAGTTGATGTTGATCTCGTTCTGCGGGACGCCAAGGTCACGGCTCAGCGTGGCCTGCACCTGCCTGCTGCTGGGAGAACGGCAGCTTGCCGGTCTGCACCGACCAGTTGGCGCTGCTCCCCGAGCCGACCTGCTGCACGATCGCGTTGCTGCTCGCCGGCGAGCTGCTGACCGCGTGCTGCACCTGGGTGAGGCTGCTGTGGCCGACCGGGAACTTGAAGACCGAGCCGCCCTTGAAGTCCACGGTGAAGTTCAGCCCGCGGGTGAACAGGCCGACCAGGCAGAGCACCAGGATCAGCCCGGAGATCATGTACCAGCGCCGCTGCCGCCCGACGAAGTCGAAGGAGACCTCGCCGCGGTACAGCCGGCCGCCGATGTTGCCCAGAGCCGACATCACGCCTCCTTCGGCGGGGTGGCGGTAGTGGCCCGGGCGGGCCGGGATGATCGCCAGGGCGCCCGGGCGCCGAGCCGGGCCGGATCCAGCCCGGACCAGCGGTGCCCCTGGCCGTAGAACTTGGTCCTGGCCAGCAGGGTGATCATCGGCTTGGTGAACAGGAACACCACCACCACGTCGATGATCGTGGTCAGCCCGAGGGTGAACGCGAAGCCCTTGACCTCCCCGATGGAGAAGTACCAGAGCAGCGCCGCGGCCAGGAAGGACACCGTGTCCGAGACCAGCACCGTGCGCCGGGCCCGTTTCCAGCCGCGTTCCACCGCGGTGCGCAGCGTGCGGCCGTCCCGTACCTCGTCACGGAGCCGTTCGAAGAACACCACGAACGAGTCGGCGGTGATGCCGATGGCCACGATGAGGCCGGCCACCCCGGACAGCTCCAGGGCCAGGTTCTCGTGCTTGCCGAGCAGGATGATCGCCTCGAACACCAGCACGGCCGCGATGATCAGGCTGGACACCGCGACCACGGCCAGGCCGCGGTAGTAGAGCAGGCAGTACAGCACGACCAGCAGCAGGCCGATCGCGCCGGCCAGCAGGCCGGCGTGCAGCTGGTCGCTGCCCAGCTGCGGCGAGACGGTGAGGATCGACTGCTTGGTGAAGGTGAGCGGCAGCGCGCCGTAGCTGAGCTGGTTGGCCAGCAGAGTGGCCTGGTTCTCGGTGAAGCTGCCGGTGATCTCGGCGCTCCCGGTGTTCATCGCGCCCTCGATGACCGGTGATGAGATGACCACCCCGTCCAGCACCACGGCCAGCTGGTCAGTTCGCCGAGGACGTGCCGTACTTGTTGAACATGTCCGTGGTCAGCGTGCCCCACGCGCTCGCCCCGTGCGGCTTGAAGCTGAGGTTGACCTGCCAGTTCACGCTGGTGCTGGACAGCCCGGCGCTGGCCGACTTGATGTCCTTGCCCGAGTACCGTCGAGTTGGCCAGCGCATACTTGTACCGCACCCCGTCGATCGTGCCGCACGAGACGGTCTGGACGTCCGGGTTGTTGTACTGGGTACCGGTATAGCCGACTTCCGACTTCCAGTTCTTGCTCGCGCAGTTCAGCTTGTCGAACAGGGCCTTGGTGTGCGCGCTGACCAGCGCCGCGCTACCTTCCGCCGTCCGCCGTCGTGGACAGCCCAGAGGTGGGCGTGGCACTCGCCGTCGGGGTGGGGGTGGCTGAGGCGGTCGCCGACGGGGTGGCGGACGCCTTGGCCTGCGCGGCGAGCAGGTGCGCCCGGCCCGCCGACGCTGGCTGGCCAGCCGCGCCACCCGGCGCGATGCTGACCTTGGCCTTGGTGCTGGCCGTGGCCGACGGGCTGGCCGACGGCGTGGCCGTGGCCGACGCGCTGGCCGACGGGGTCGGGCGTCGGCGTGGCGGTCGCTGGTGTTCGGCGCGACCAGCAGCACCTGGCGGAACAGCAGCTGGGCGGTCGTGCCGACCAGGTCGATCACCTTCTGGCTGTTCGCGCCCGGCACGGCCACGTTGATGATGTTGCTGCCCTGCTGCTGGACCTGTGCCTCGGTGAAGCCCGCGCCGTTGACCCGGCTCTCCATGATGTTCTTGGCCTGGGTCATGTCCGTGGCGAACTGGGCCGACGACACGCCCTTGGGCGCCTGCGCCTCCAGCGCCACCGTGGTGCCGCTGGTCAGGTCGAGGCCGAGTTTCACCTTGAAATCGCTGCCCCACTTGGACGGCTGCACGATGTTGCCGCCGACGATGGCCAGGAACAGCACCACGATGAGCACGCCCAGCACGGCCAGCGCGCGGCCGGGCCGGGAGACGTTACCGCTAGGGGGAGCCACTTCTGCCTGTCCTTCGCTTCGCGTGTCGCCCGCCCCGGGACGCCGGCGCGGGGCTGCCGGTCAGTCCGCTTTGCTGCTCGCCGGAGGCCGTGCTGTCGGCCGGGCTGGAGTCGGCGGGGCTGTCCGGCGCGGAGCCGTTCTGGTGCCCGGCGGCCGCCTGGCCGTCGGCGCTCAGGCCATCGGGCTCCGCTGTCGCGCTCACGTCATCCGCCGCGGCGGGCTCGGCGTACTCCGGGCTCCCGGTATCGGCGGCGCCAGTCGCGTCCTCGTCGGGCAGCACGTCCATGACGGCCCGGCGCAGGAAGCGAAGGTGCACGCCGGGCGCCACCTCCAGCACCACGTCGGTGTCATCCGCGTCGACCACGGTCGCGTACATGCCCGCGGTGGTGCGCACGCGCTGGCCGGGCTGCACCTGGCTCTGCATCGCTTGAGCCTGGCGCTGCTTGTTGCGCTGCGGCCGGATCATGACGAAGTAGAGCAGGCCAAACAGCACGACGATGACGATCAGGAACGTGTAGTTCCCTGAGGAGCTTTTGGCAGCAGCTGCGAGATACATGTTCCCCATCATCGCGGGGGCATCCTTCCAGTTGAATGTGCTCCGCTGGCCGCGCACCGGGCCGTGAACCGGCGGGACCGGGATCCATGGCCAGCGGGCAGTCGTTGACCAACTGCCGAAGTGTAGCGGCGCGCAGGCGGCGCACCAACAGGCTACGGGGTCGGGCGACTGATCGTGACATCTCCGCGACCAACCAGCCGGCCGGGAATCACTCGAACAGGCTCCCGGGCACGGCCAGGCCGAGCGGCTCGGGCGGGTCCAGGCCCAGATGAGCCCAGGCGGCCGGGGTGGCCACCCGGCCGCGCGGCGTCCGGGCCATCAGGCCGCCGCGGACCAGGAACGGCTCGGCCACCACCTCCACCGTCTCGGCTTCCTCGCCGACCGCGACGGCCAGCGTGGACAGCCCGACCGGCCCGCCGCCGAACCGGGTGACCAGCGCGCTCAGCACGGCCCGGTCCAGCCGGTCCAGCCCTTCCTCGTCCACCTCGTACAGCTCGAGCGCGGCCCGGGCCAGCGCCCGGGTGACCGTGCCGTCCGCCCGCACCTCGGCGTAGTCACGGACCCGGCGGAGCAGCCGGTTGGCGATCCGCGGCGTGCCCCGGGACCGCCGGGCGATCTCCTCGGCGCCGTCGCCACGCAGCGTCACCCCGAGCAGATCCGCCGACCGGCGGACGATCACCTCCAGCTCGGCGGCCTCGTAGAAGTCCAGGTGGGCGGTGAAGCCGAACCGGTCACGCAGCGGCGCGGGCAGCAGCCCGGCCCGGGTGGTCGCGCCGACCAGGGTGAACGGGGCGATGTCCAGCGGGATGGCGGTGGCCCCGGGCCCCTTGCCGACCACCACATCCACCCGGAAGTCCTCCATCGCCAGGTAGAGCATTTCCTCGGCGGGCCGGGCCAGCCGGTGAATTTCATCGATGAACACCACGTCGCCCTCGCCCAGCGTGGACAGGATGGCGGCCAGGTCACCGGCCCGCTCGATGGCCGGCCCGCTGGTGATCCGCAGCTGGGCGCCCAGCTCGGCGGCGATGATCATCGCGAACGTGGTCTTGCCCAGTCCCGGCGGCCCGGACATCAGCACGTGATCGGGCGCCCGGCCGCGCCGCAGCGCCCCTTCCAGCAGCAGCGACAGCTGCTCCCGCACCCGGGTCTGGCCGATCACCTCGGCCAGCCGCCTCGGCCGCAGCGCCCCCTCGATGGCCCGCTCATCCGCGCTGGCCAGCGCGGAAACAATGCTGTCTTGCGCCTCCGGAGGGCTTAGATCCGCCGCCTTCCCTCGTCGCTCGGTCGCTCGTTCCTCGCTCCCTCGCTCCTCAGTCCAGTCGGCGGCGCCCTCCTTTGGCGCGGGCGCGTTCACGTGCGGCTCAGTTTCCGCAGCGCGGCGCGCAGTGCCGTGCTGACGTCGAGCTCGGCGCGTTCCGGCCGCGTCTCGGCCAGCTCGGCCTCGACCGCGGCGATGGCCTGATCGGCGTCGCGGGCCTGCCAGCCCAGGTTGACCAGGCCGGTGCGGACCTGGTCGCGCCAGGACGCGGCGCGCGCCGCCGGCGCTGGCCAGCCCGGCGGTCCCGGCCAGGGTGACCGGCGCGCCGGGCGAGCCCAGCCGCCCGGCCAGTTCCAGCACGATCCGCTGCGCGCCTTTCCGGCCGATCCCGGGGACCCGGGTCAGCGCGGTCACGTCCTCGGCCGCGATGGCCTGGCGCAGCCCGTCCGGGCTGAACGAGGCGAGCATGGCCAGGGCCAGCCGGGGACCGATCCCGCTGGCCGTCTGCAGCAGCTCGAACACGTCCCGCTCGTCGTCGCTGGCGAAGCCGTACAGGGTCAGCGCGTCTTCCCGGACCACCAGCGAGGTCGCCACCCGGGCCCGCTCCCCGCTGCGCAGCGTGGCCAGCGTGCCCGGGGTGGCCTGGACCAGCAGCCCGACCCCGCCCACCTGGATCACCGCGCCTTCCGGCGCGATCGCGCAGACCAGCCCGTCCAGATGCGAAATCACCGGCGTTCTCCTGCCTGAGTGAGCTGGGCCGCGCGGGCCGCGGCGGCCAGCCGGGACTGCGTCCCGCCACGCCACAGCTGGCAGATGGCCAGCGCCAGGGCATCGGCCGTGTCCGCGGGCCGGGGCGGGTCGGCCAGCCGGAGCAGCCGCATCACCATCGTGGTCACCTGCGCCTTATCGGCCCGGCCGCTGCCGGTCACCGCGGCCTTCACCTCACTGGGGGTGTGCAGCGCGACCGGCAGTCCGCGCCGGGCCGCGCACAGCACGGCCACCGCGCCGGCCTGCGCCGTGCCCATCACGGTACGCACGTTGTGCTGGCTGAACACCCGCTCCACCGCGACCGCGTCCGGGCGGTACTCGGCCAGCCAGGTGTCGATCTCGGCTTCCAGCGCGAGCAGCCGGGCCGCGATGTCATCCCCGGCCGCGGTGCGGGCCACGCCGGCGGCGACCAGCGCCGGGGGCCGTCCGGGCAGCGCCGTCCACCACGCCCAGCCCGCACCGGGTCAGCCCGGGATCGACGCCGAGTACCCGCATCAGTGGATCCGCACCCCTAGCTCCGGCCGGCCGACGAACACATGTTCGGTGCAGGCACCGACACTACCGGGCCCGGGCTGGCCAGCGCCCGAAGTCTCCCGGCGTGTCGGGCCAGCAGGGTCAGAAGTAGTCGTGCAGGAACGGGGTGGCCGCGAACGCCGTGTCCAGGGCCGCATCGGTGGCGGCGGTGCCGCCGCTGGCCAGCCCAGCCCGGCGCAGCGTCGCCAGCGGGGTGCCCGCGTACAGCGCGGCGAACCCGCGCGGCCCGAGCGATGAGCGGCGCACCGCCCACCGGCGGCCGCCCCGCCCGGGGTGAGCACCCCCTTGCCCCCGCTGACCTCCAGCGTCCACCGCCCCTCGTTACCCGGGCAGGCCGGGTCAGTCAGTTCGAGCGCCGCGGTCACCTCGGCGCCCGCCGGGAATCCGCGCTCCGCGACCGCTCCGGGCGCGTCCAGGATGCGCAGCATCCACAGGTGCCGGCCGGCCACCTGCACGTCGGGTTCTCGGGTCAGCCAGCACACCGGGTCGGCGGGGCCCAGGCAGGCCAGTACGGTCTCGGCGATAGACGCGTGCGACGCCACGATGCCCCACAGCGCCCGGGTGGTCGCGGCCGAGGCGGCCACCACGCGATCCACCGCGATCTCGTCGTTCCCGTTCCGCCACCGGTAGCTGAGGAATCCGTCTGGAGCCAGGTAGCAGTACCGGTCCTCGTCCGCCAGCCAGCGCCGGACGGTCTCCTCGTCACGGGTGGCCGGCCCGCTGTCCCGCAGCGTCTGGTGCGCGTCGCTGAGCACGGCCAGCACGGCCGCCGCATCGTCCGGGCCGCAGCGGCGCACGCCCGCCGCGACGGGGGCCGCGGCGGGCGAGGTGAGTACCGGGTCGGGCCCGGTCAGCGAGCGCAGTGAGCGCGCCGGGAACCGGAGCCGATCCCGCACCCCGGCGATCTCCCAGCCCAGCGACCGGTAGAGCGCCGAGGTCGCCGGGTAGAGCGCCGATATCCGGTAGCCGCGGCTGGCGATCAGCTCCAGCAGGGCGGTCATCAGCGCCCGGCCGGTGCCCCGGCCGCGGTCTTCCGGCGCGACCATGACGCTGGCCACCCCGGCCATCGGCTGCCAGCGGCCCTGCCAGCACTGCCGCATGACGTGATAGCGGCCGGCGGCGGCCAGCCGCGGGCCGTCGAACGCGGCCAGCCAGCGCCGGTCCGGCGATCCCGACCGCACCTCGGCGTACCAGCCCGGCAGCTGAGCGGGCGCGTGCGGCCCGAAGGCGCGGCTGCTCAGATCCAGCAGCGCATCGAGATCGTCGCCCGCGTCCAGCTCCCTGATGTCCACCTCAGGACACTCGCTCATCAAGCACAGGCTCATCAAGCACAGGCTCATCAAGCACAGGCTCATCAAGCACGGGCACACCCAGCACGGGCCCGTTCAGTCCAGGCTCTCCAGCACCGCGTCGGGCACCGAGTAGTTGGCGTACACGTCGTGCACGTCGTCCGAGTCTTCCAGCGCCTCGATCAGCCGGAACACCCGCTTGGCCTGTTCCGCGTCCAGTTCCACCTCGACGGTGGGCAGGAAGGCCGCCTCGGCTGAGTCGTACTCGATGCCTGCCTCCTGCAGCGCGCTGCGCACCGCCAGCAGGTCGCCTGGCTCGCTGGTCACCTCGAACGACTCGCCCAGGTCGTTGACCTCCTCGGCCCCCGCGTCCAGCACGGCTATCAGCACGTCGTCCTCGCTGACCCCGGCTACCTTGGGCACGATCACCACGCCCTTGCGGTGGAACAGGTAGGACACCGAGCCGGGGTCCGCCATCGAGCCGCCGTTCCGGGTCAGCGCGGCGCGCACGTCAGCCGCGGCCCGGTTCCGGTTGTCGGTCAGGCATTCCACCAGCACCGCCACCCCGCCGGGGGCATACCCCTCGTAGCTGACCGACTCGTAGGCGGCGCCACCTGCTTCCAGCCCAGCCCCGCGCCGGATGGCCCGGTCGATGTTGTCGTTCGGCACCGAGCTCTTCTTGGCCTTCTGCACCGCGTCGAACAGCGTCGGGTTGCCGGCCGGGTCAGCCCCGCCGGTCCGCGCCGCTACCTCGACATTCTTGATCAGCTTGGCGAAGAGCTTGCCTCGCCGGGCGTCGATGACCGCCTTCTTGTGCTTGGTCGTGGCCCACTTGGAGTGGCCGCTCATATCCGATCCCTCACCATGTCAACGAAAAGCTTGTGCACCCGCGGGTCCCCGGTCAGCTCAGGATGGAAGGCGGTGGCCAGCGCGGGACCCTGGCGGACGGCGACGATCCTACCGGTGCCCGGGTCCCGGCCGAGAACCTCCACGTCCTGGCCAGTTTCCTCCACCCATGGTGCCCGGATGAAGACCGCGCGCAACGGGCCGCCCCCCAGCCCGGCCAGGGTGATGTCGGACTCGAACGAGTCCACCTGGCGGCCGAACGCGTTGCGCCGCACGGTCATGTCGATGCCGCCGAACGTCTGCTGCCCGCCGATGCCGTCCAGCAGCCGGTCGGCCAGCATGATCATCCCGGCGCACGAGCCGAATACCGGCAGCCCACCGCTGATCTGCTTGCGCAGCGGCTCCATCAGCTCGAAGATCACCGCGAGCTTCCAGATCGTGGTGGACTCCCCACCCGGGATGATCAGGCCATCCACCGCGTCGAGCTCGTCGGGGCGGCGCACCGTGACCGGGCGGGCGCCTGCCGCGCGGAGCGCGCGGGCATGCTCGACCACGTCGCCCTGCAGCGAGAGCACGCCGACGACCGGTCCCGTACCAATCCGCGGGCCGGGCTCGGGCATGGACTTCCTCCTGCGGGTGCGATGCGATTCTCTGAATAACGCCCGTACCGGGTGCGGCTCTTCCCCGGGTGCGCGGGGTCAGCCGGGCTCGGCCTCGGCCGGCGGCTCGCCGGGACCGGGCTGCCGCTCGATGGCGGCCAGCCGCCGGTCGATGGCGGCCAGCCGCCGGTCGATGGCGGCCAGCCGGTTCATCAGCTGCTGGAACTGCGCCGGGGTGACGGTGAGGCCAGCCGGCCGGGCGGTCTGGGCGGCAGGTCGGCTGGCTCGCACCGGCCGGGCGGCGCCAGTTCGAGCACCCGGGCCCGGGTCCGCTCCGGCGGGGCGCCCAGCACGCCGAGCACCTCTACGGCCACCCCATGCCCCTCGGTGATCAGGCCGAGCAGGATGTGCTCCGGGTCCGATGTACGGGTGGCCCAGCTGGAGCGCCTCGCGCAGCGACAGCTCGAGCACCTTCTTGGCCCGCGGGGTGAACGGGATGTGCCCGGACGGCGCCTCCTGGCCCCGGCCGACGATCTCCGCGACCTGCTCGCGGGCCGCGTCCAGGCCGACCTCCAGCGAGGCCAGCGCCTCGGCCGCCACCCCGCCGTCCTCACGGAGCAGGCCGAGCAGCAGGTGCTCGGTCCCGATGTAGTTGTGATTCAGCAGCCGGGATTCTTCCTGCGCCTGGACCACGACCCGGCGGGCCCGGTCGGTGAACCGCTCGAACATGTCATGCTCCGCACCGTCGATGGGCGGGGGCTCGCGGACGGCCGGGACGGCCGCGGCGCGAGCCGGTCAGGTCACCAGCCGCGGCCGGCGTAGCGCTCGGCGGGCGGCAGGGTGTCCGTGTTGATGCCGACCATGGCCTCGCCCAGCCCGCGGGAGACCTTGGCCACGACATCGGGATCGTCGTGGAACGTGGTGGCCTTGACGATCGCGGCGGCGCGCCGGGCCGGGTCGCCGGACTTGAAGATGCCGGAGCCGACGAACACCCCTTCCGCGCCGAGCTGCATCATCATGGCCGCGTCGGCCGGGGTGGCGATGCCGCCCGCGGTGAACAGCACGACCGGGAGCTTGCCCAGCCGGGCCACGTCGGCGACCAGCTCGTAGGGCGCCTGCAGGTCCTTGGCCGCGGCGTACAGCTCTTCCTCACGCAGCGTGGTCAGGCGGCGGATATCGGCCGAGATCTGCCGCATGTGCCGGGTCGCCTCGACCACGTTCCCGGTGCCGGCCTCGCCCTTGGACCGGATCATCGCGGCGCCTTCGGCCAGCCGCCGGAGCGCCTCGGCCAGGCTGGTCGCCCCGCAGACGAACGGCACGGTGAAGTTCCACTTGTCCACGTGATGCGCCTCGTCGGCCGGGGTGAGCACCTCGGACTCGTCGATGTAGTCCACCCCGATGGCCTGCAGCACCTGCGCCTCGGCGAAGTGCCCGATCCGGCACTTGGCCATGACCGGGATGGACACCGCGTGGATGATCTCGTCGATCATGTCCGGGTCGCTCATCCGGGCCACCCCGCCCTCGGCCCGGATGTCGGCCGGCACCCGTTCCAGCGCCATCACCGCGACGGCGCCCGCGTCCTCGGCGATCTTGGCCTGGTCCGGCGTCACCACGTCCATGATCACGCCGCCCTTGAGCATGTCGGCCATGCCGCGCTTGACCCGCGCGGTGCCGGTGTGCGGGGCGGAGTCCACGGGACTGGACGCGGTACTGCTTGACACAGGGAACCTCACTTGCCTCGGGCTGACTGGTGGTTCAATTCTGCCGCACTCTCCAGCCTCCATGGTAGGTCCACTTCAGCTGGTCAAATGCGGCATGTCAGACCCGCGCCCGTCACCGTCCGCGACCACCAGCGAATCGTCCATCTCGAAGAAGCCGGGCAGCGCCGCCCCGCCGGCCAGCCCGAGCAGCCGGACCAGCCAGCGCCGCCGGGCGGCCAGCGTGGCCGCGACCAGGTCGTTGTAGAACTTGCGGGCCAGGAACACCTGGTGCGCGGCGGCTTCCAGCTCGGCCAGCAGCTCGTCGGCGCTGCCCCGGCCGGCCAGCGAGTCGCGGAAGCCGGGCTGGCTGAGCACCGCGCGCAGCGCCCGGGTCAGGTCGCTCTCGGCCAGCTCGTCCGGCTGGCCCGCGCGCCCGGGCGTCGTGCGCGGCGCCGGCCAGCAGCAGGCTGGTGGCCGGGTCGAGCACCCCGCAGGCGGCCAGTTCCTGGGCCACCGAGCTGCGCCGGACCAGCGCCGCGTCCAGCGCGGCCCGGGCCGTCTCGGTCCGCTTGTGCAGCCGGTCGAGCCGGCCGGCCCGCCAGGACACGTACACGCCGACCAGCACGGCCGCGACCGCGATGAGGATGACGTCGATCAGCATGGCGTCACCTCACCACCCCGACCTGGCCGCTGGCCGCCACCACGGCCTCGTACACCTTGACCACGTCGCGGGCCACCACCGGCCAGTCGTACACCCGTACCGCGTCGGACGCGGCCGCGGACAGCGTGGCCCGCCGGGCCGGGTCGTCGAGCAGCCGGCCGGCCGCCGCGGCCAGCGCGGCCGGGTCGCCGGTCTCGAACAGCTCACCGGCCTTCCCGCCGCGCAGCACCTGGCGGAACGCGTCCAGGTCGCTGGCCACGATGGGCGAGCCCGCGGCCATCGCCTCGGCCAGCACGATGCCGAAGCTCTCGCCGCCGGTGTTCGGCGCGCAGAACACGTCCACCGAGTGGTACACCCGGGCCTTGTCCTCCTCGCTGACCTGGCCGAGCAGGATGACCCTCGGCCGCAGCGGCTCCGGCACCCGGGCCAGCACGTCGGCCACGTCGCCGGGCCCGGCGATCAGCAGCCGCAGCCCGGCCCGCTCGCCGGCCAGCTGGGTGAACGCGCGGAGCAGCACGTCCAGGCCCTTGCGCGGCTCGTCCATCCGGCCCAGGAAGCCGAGCGTGCCGCCGTCACCCGGCCAGCCGGGCAGCGGGCTGGCCTTCTCGTACCGGCTGACCGTCACCCCGTTCGGGATGAGCACCGCGTCGCCGCCCATGTGCTCGACCAGCGTGGTGCGCGCCGCCTCGGACACCGCGATCCGCCCGGTGATCTTCTCCAGCGCGGTCTGCAGCGCCGGGTAGGCGGCATGCATCACCCGGGACCGGGGTGTCGCGGTGTGCACGGTGGCCACGATCGGCCCGTCCGCCACCCAGCAGGCCAGCAGGGACAGGCTGGGCGCGGCAGGCTCGTGCACGTGCAGCACGTCGAAGCCGCCTTCCTTGACCCAGCGGCGTACCCGGCTGGCGGACAGGAAGCCGAACGCCAGCCGGGCCACCGAGCCGTTGTACGGCACCGGGACGGCCCGGCCGGCCGGCACCACGTAGCCCGGCAGCGGCGTGTCATCGTCGGCCGGCGAGATGACCGACACCTGATGGCCCAGCCCGATCAGCGCCTCGGCCAGGTCCCGGATGTGCTGCTGCACGCCACCGGGCACATCCCAGGTGTACGGGCAGACGATGCCGACTCTCACGGCCCGCTGCCGTTCACCGCGGCGCTGCTGTCCCCACTGGCGGCCGCCACGGCCGCCCCGTTGGCGGCCGCCCGGGCCCGCGCCGCGGCCAGCCGGGCGGGGTCAAGGTCGGCGGTGAACACCGGCTGCAGCATGTGCCAGTCCTGCGGGTGGGCCCGGATGCCCGCCTCGTACACCTCGGCCAGCTGCTGGGTCATCGTGGCGACCTTCTCCCGTCTGGTGCCCTCGGCCGGCACCGGGATCTCCTCGTGGATCTCCGCCCCCCAGCCCGGCTCGTCGAACCACAGCGTGACCGGGAGCAGGGCGGCGCCAGTCTGCACGGCCAGCGGGCTGGGCCGCGGCATCATCCGGGCCTTCTCCCCGAAGAATTCCACCTCGATACCCCCGCCGGTCACGTCCCGGTCGGACACCAGGCAGACCAGCGGCCGGCCCGCAGCCGCTGGGCCAGCACGCCGAACCGGCTGCGGCCCGCCGGTGGCGGGCAGCACCTCCATGCCCAGACCCTCACGGAACGCCACGAACCGGTCGAACAGCGACTCCGGCTTGAGCCGCTCGGCGACCGTGGTGAACGAGCCCGCGCCGCGGTTGATGATCCAGTGCGCCGGCCTGCTCGTAGTTGCCCATGTGCGGCAGCGCGACGATCACGCCGCGGCCGGCCGCCAGGTTGCCCAGAATCCTTTTCCTCGCCGCTGGCGTGCATCTCGGCCATGATCCGGTCCAGCGGGATCACCGGCAGCCGGAACGCCTCCAGCCAGTACCGCGAGTAGGACCGCATGGTCTGCCGGGACAGCGCGCGCAGTTGCTTGCCGGACGCGCCCGGGCCGAGCACCCGGCGCAGGTTGCCCTCCAGGGTCATCACCCGCGGGCCCTGCCGCCGCCAGGCGAGGTCCGCGAAGAACCGGAAGCCGGCCGCGGGCCCAGGACTCGGGCAGCCGGCAGACCAGCTTCCAGCCGAGCGCATACCCAGCCGCGCCGAGCCGATCTTTGACCGAGGTCATCCCTGTTCTCCTTGCGCCTCCGGGGCGCTTTTACCCGCCGACTTCCCTCGTCCCTCGTCGCTCGTCCCTCGCTCCTCGCTCCTCGCTCCAGTCGGCGGCGCGCCCCTTTGGCGCGGCAGTCCAGTCGGCGCCGCGCCCCCTTCGGCGCCGGGGCCGACCGCCTTCCGCACCACCCAGACCCGCTGGCCGAACGTGATCGTGCTGCCCACGGCGACGGCCCAGAGCCCGATGGCCAGCACGAACGGCACGCCCAGGCCGGTCAGGCCGGCCGCCACCAGGGCGACCAGCAGCCGCTCCGGCCGCTCCGCCACCCCGACGTCAGCCGTCACCCCGAGCCCTTCGGCCCGGGCCCGCGCGTACGACACCATGTTGCCGGCGACCAGGCAGATACAGAGCAACGCCGGCCAGCCCCCTACTGATGCCCGCCACGGGCCAGCCAGATAGCCAGGCCGGAGAAGACCGCGGCGTCGCCTACCCGGTCCAGGGTCGAGTCGAGGAACGCGCCCCATGGGCCGGACGACCCTTTCACCCGGGCCAGCAGCCCGTCCAGCATGTCGAACATGGCGAAGACCCAGCACACCAGCGTGCCGGCGAACAGGTGCCCGGTCGGGAACAGCCACAGCGCACCCACCGCCACGCCCACGGTGCCGGCCAGGGTGACCATGTTCGGCGTCGACGGGCGTACCGGCCAGTGCCTGGCCGAGCGGCGTCAGCAGCTTGGCGAACAGAGGTCTCAGCGCGTTCAGCATGGCCGTCCGATCCTACTGGCGACGGGACAGCTCGGATGATTCCGTCTCAGGGCTTGTGATCGGGTGGCCGGGAGGTAAAGGCTGGCGTGAGGCAGCCGAACAAAGTCGTTGGAGGCGAGGCTCATGACCGATAAGAAGGGACCGACACCTGCTGGCGGGACAGCAGCGGCCGGCCAGCCCGACAGCGTGCGGAATGTCGCGCTGGTCGGCCACTCAGGGTCAGGCAAGACCACGCTGGTCGAGGCGCTCCTCGCGTATACCGGCGGGATCCAGCGGGCCGGCCGGGTCGAGGACGGCAGTCCACGGTCAGCGACTTCGACGAGGTGGAGGTCCGCCAGCAGCGCTCGGTGAACCTCACCCTGGCGCCGGTGCTGCACGCCGGGGTCAAGGTCAACCTCCTGGACACGCCCGGGTACGCGGACTTCACCGGCGACCTGCGGGCCGGGCTGCGGGCGGCGGACGCCGCGCTGTTCACCGTGCTCCGCCACCGACGGGGTGGACGGCCTGACCCAGATGCTCTGGGAGGAGTGCGCCCGGGTCGGCATGCCGCGGGCCGTGGTCATCACCAAGCTGGACCACCAGCGGGCCGACTTCGACGAGGCGCTGCGCGCCTGCCAGGACGCGTTCGGCGACTCGGTCGCGCCGCTGTACCTGCCGGTCAGCGACGGACCGGGCCAGGTCCGCGGCCTGATCGGCCTGCTCACCGGCAAGTTCTTCGACTACTCGGACGGCAGCAGGACCGAGCGGGACCCGGATCCGGCCTACGCCGACCGCGCGGAAGAGCTGCGCGGCTCGCTGATCGAGGGGATCATCCAGGAGTCCGAGGACGAGACCCTGATGGACCGGTACCTGTCCGGCGAGGACATCGACCCCAAGGTGCTCATCGAGGACCTGGAGAAGGCCGTGGCCCGGGGCAGCTTCTACCCGGTGCTGGCCGCGTCCAGCTTCGAGGGCGGGGTGGGTTTCGCCGAACTGCTCGAGGTGATGACCCAGGCCTTCCCGGCGCCCAGCGAGCACCCGATGCCCGGGGTGACCACGCTGGACGGCAAGAACGTGCCCGGGCTGAGCTGCGACCCCAAGGGCCCGCTGCTGGCCGAGGTGGTCAAGACCACCTCCGACCCCTACGTGGGCCGGATCAGCCTGGTCCGGGTGTTCTCCGGGACGCTGCGGCCCGATGCCACGGTGCACGTGTCCGGGCACGGCATGGCCGAGCGCGGCCACGCCGACCACGACAGCGACGAGCGGATCGGGGCGCTCACCTCGCCGCTGGGCAAGCAGCAGCGGCCGATGGCCCAGTGCCCGGCCGGGGACATCTGCGCGGTGGCCAAGCTGGGCACCGCGGAGACCGGGGACACGCTGTCCGACAAGGACCAGCCGCTGCTGATGGAGTCCTGGTCGATGCCGGAGCCGCTGCTGCCGGTCGCGATCTCGGCCAAGTCCAAGGCCGACGAGGACAAGATGTCGCAGGCCATCGGCCGGCTGGTGGCCGAGGACCCGACGCTGCGGCATGGAGAACAACTCGGAGACCCGCCAGCTCGTGCTGTGGTGCATGGGCGAGGCCCACTCCGACCTGCTGCTGGACCGGCTGTCCAGCCGGTACGGGGTGGGCGTGGAGACCAAGGAGCTGCGGGTCCCGCTGCGCGAGACGGTGGCCGGCAAGGCGCAGGGGCATGGGCCGGAACGTCAAGCAGTCCGGCGGGCACGGCGAGTACGGGGTGTGCCACATCGAGATCGAGCCGCTGCCCTCCGGCGACGGGCTTCGAGTTCGTGGACAAGGTGGTCGGCGGCGTGGTGCCGCGCCAGTTCATCCCGTCGGTGGAGAAGGGCGTGCGGGCCCAGATGGAGCAGGGCGTGATGGCCGGCTACCCGATGGTGGACATCCGGGTCACCCTGTTCGACGGGAAGGCGCACTCGGTCGACTCCTCCGACATGGCGTTCCAGAAGGCGGGCAAGCTGGCGCTGCGGGACGCCGCGGAGAAGGCCAAGGCGCTGCTGCTGGAGCCGGTGGACGAGGTGTCCGTGCTGGTCGCCGACGACTACGTGGGCGCGGTCATGTCCGATCTGTCGTCCCGGCGCGGCCGGGTGCTCGGCACCGAGCCGGTGGCCGGCGGCCGGACCCTGGTCAAGGCCGAGGTGCCGCAGCTGGAGATCACCCGGTACGCGATCGACCTGCGCTCGATGTCGCACGGCACCGGCTCGTTCACGCCGCGGCTACCTGCGCTACGAGCCGCTGCCGTCCCACCTCGCCGAGAAGGTTACGACGGAAGCGAACGCCTAGGTCAAGACCTAGCACGGCGGGATCGAGCGGGCAGCGGCTAACCCCGGCCCTTGCTGAACGCATGGGCCGGGGCCACTGTGCTACCCACTCCACTGTCAGCACCAGCCTCCTTGTGCGAGATCAGCAGGGACGAGCAATGCCGCTTTCCGAGAGCGCCCCGGCGACACCCAGCCTGGGTGGCACAGTGATCCCGATCCATGCGTTCAGCAGGAGCGGGATTAGCTGTGCCGCGCAGGCCCGGGCGTCTCCCGGGAGAAGGTCTCCCCTTCCTTCCAGGCTGCGGCGAGGATGTCGCGGGTGTCGCCTAGCAGCTGGGGCAGGACCTTGGTGTGGGCGATGACCGGCATGAAGTTGGTGTCGCCGCCCCAGCGCGGAACTACGTGCTGGTGCAGGTGCGCGGCGATGCCCGCGCCGGCGACCTTGCCCATGTTCATGCCGATGTTGAAGCCCTGCGCGCCGGAGGCGGCGCGCAGCGCGCGCATCGCCGTCTTGGTGAAGCTCGGCCAGCTCGGCTGTCTCTGCCCGTCCAGATCGGTGTAGTCGGCCACGTGCCGGTACGGGCAGCACCATCAGGTGGCCGCCGTTGTACGGGTACAGGTTGAGCACGGTGAAGACAAGCGTGCGCCGCGGGCGACGATCAGGCCGTCGTCGTCGGGCAGCGCTGGGCGTGGTCGAACGGGCAGCTCTTCGTCGCGCCTGGGCGCCCGGGCCTTGTTCTCGCCCTTGATGTAGGCCATCCGGTGCGGCGTCCACAGCCGCTGGAAGCCGTCCGGCACGCCGATCCCGTGCCGTGCCCGGGGACCTCGCTTGCAGCTCGTCCGACATGGGCCGCCGGTCAGACCTGGATGCGCTGCTCGACGGCCGGCGACGATCTCCTCGATGGCCTCCTCGACGGGCACGCCGTTGCGCTGCTCGACCGTCTGCGGTACCGGAACGAGACCGCGCCCTTGGCCATGTCCTCGTCCCCTGCCAGCAGCATGTACGGCACCTTCTGCCGCTGCGCGGTCCTGATCTTCTTCTGCATCCGGTCGTCGCCCGCGTCGACCTCGACCCTGATGCCCCGCTCGCGCAGGCTGGCCGCGACCTTCTCCAGGTACGGCACGTGCCCGTCGGTGATCGGGATGCCGACCACCTGGACCGGGGCCAGCCACGGCGGGAACGCGCCCGCGTAGTGCTCGACCAGGATGCCGAAGAACCGCTCGATCGAGCCGAACAGCGCCCGGTGGATCATGTACGGGCGCTGCCGGGTGCCGTCCGCGGCCTGGTACTCGATGCCGAACCGGCCCGGTTCCTGGAAGTCCACCTGCAGGGTGGACAGCTGCCAGCGGCGGCCGATCGCGTCCTTCACGTGCACGTCGATCTTGGGCGCGTAGAACGCGCCCTCGCCCTCGGCCACCGTGTAGGGCAGGCCCGAGGCGTCCAGCGCGTGCTTGAGCGCGGCCTCGGCCGCCGTCCCACTCGTCGGGCTCGCCGACGAACTTCTCCGGCCGGGTGGACAGCTCGGCCTCGAACTCGGTCAGCCCGAAATCACGCAGCAGGCCGACCACGAAGTCCAGCAGCGAGGCCAGTTCCGGGCCCAGCTGCTCCGGGGTGCAGAAGATGTGCGAGTCGTCCTGGGTGAAGCCGCGGGCCCGGGTCAGCCCGTGCACCACGCCGGACTTCTCGTACCGGTACACCGTGCCGAACTCGAACAGCCGCAGCGGCAGCTCCCGGTAGGACCGCCCGCGCGACTGGTAGATCAGCACGTGCATCGGGCAGTTCATCGGCTTCATGTAGTACCTGGCGCCCTCCAGCTCCATCGGCGGGAACATGCTCTCGGCGTAGAAGCCCAGGTGACCGGAGGTCTGGAACAGCTCCTCCTTGGTCATGTGCGGGGTGTTGACGTACTCGTAGCCCGCTTCCTCGTGGCGGCGCCGGGAGTAGTCCTCCATCACCCGGCGGATGATCGCCGCCCTTGGGGTGGAACACCGGCAGCCCGCTGCCGATCTCGGTCGGGAACGAGAACAGGTCGAGCTCGGCGCCCAGCTTGCGGTGGTCGCGCTTCTCGGCCTCGGCGAGCATGGCGCAGGTAGTCGTCCTGCACCTCGCGCGACTCCCACGCGGTGCCGTAGATCCGCTGCAGCTGCGGGTTCTTCTCGCTGCCCCGCCAGTACGCGCCGCCGCGAGCGCATCAGCTTGAACGCCGGGATGTGCCGGGTGGTGGGCAGGTGCGGGCCGCGGCACAGGTCCTTCCAGCACAGCTCGCCGGTGCCCGGGTCGAGGTTGTCGTAGATGGTCAGCTGCGCCGCCGCCGACCTCGACCGCCTCCTCGACGCTGACCTCGGACGGGGCGGTCGCCGCGCCCGCGTCGGCCGGGCGGCGGCCGAGCCGCCCTTGAGGCCGATCAGCTCCAGCTTGTACGGCTCGTCCGCCAGCTCGGCGCGGGCCTCGCTCGTCGCTGACCTCGCGCCGGGAGAACCGCTGGCCCTGCTTGACGATCTGCCGCATCCGCTGCTCGATGGCCTTCAGGTCGTCCGGGCTGAACGGCTGGGCCACGTCGAAGTCGTAGTAGAAGCCGTTCTCCACCGGCGGGCCGATGCCCAGCTTGGCCTCGGGGAACAGCTCCTGGACCGCCTGCGCCATGACGTGCGCGGTGGAGTGCCGCATGATCGACCGGCCGTCCGGGCTGGCCAGCTCGACCGGCTCGACCGAGTCATCATCGGCCAGCGGGCTGGCCAGGTCGCGCAGCTCGCCGTTGACCCGGGCCGCGATCACCGGGGAGCCGGCCGCCGGCGGCGCCCGGCACTGGCGTTAAGCAAATCAAGGGCCTGGCCCGCGGTCGTGCCCGCTGCCACCTCGTGCTCGCGTCCGGCGAGGGTGATGTGCAGCGGTGGCTGGGCAGGCACGGTGGCTCCCTGGTCGTAGGTGCGTCGGGCGGGCTGGCGCCCTGACCTCCTGATGCTATCGAGGCGCGGTAGCCGCCGCGCCTCGATATCGGCCGGTACGGCCGGTCAGCCGGTGACGGTGACCAGCGTCCCGTAGGTCAGGTACGGCCAGACCTGCTTGGCCTGGGTCTACGGCAGCTCGACGCAGCCCAGGCTCTGCGGCCAGCCGTAGGAGCCACGCGGGAAGTAGTGCACCGCTTCGCCGCCGCTGGAAGTACGCCACCCAGGACACCGGGTCGGCGTATGTGCTCCCGTCCGGGTTGGTGCCCTTCATGATCTGGAACCGGTAGCGCAGGTACACCGGGTTGGTGCCGACCGCGGTGGGCGCGGCCGGGATGCCGGTGTTGGCCAGCGTGTGCATGACGACCTTGCCGTCGTGCCACACGGTCAGCGTCTCCGGGCTGCCCTCGCTGGCCACCGCGTAGGTGTAGCCGTGCGGGTTGGTGTGCCCCTTGGCCGCCGCCTCGAGCAGGTGCTGCCAGAGGCTCCAGGTCACCACCCCGGTCATGGTCAGGCCCTCGTTGGACTGGAAGGCCCGGATGGCGCCATCCATGATCAGGCTGGACGGGCCGCCCCAGAACGTGGTGAGGATCTTCGGATAGCCCCCCTTCCAGCTGAAGGTACCGGCCGGCGGGCTGTACACGGCGGCCAGTTCGGTGGCCATGTTGTCCGGCTGCGGCGCGCTGGCGTTCTGCGCCTTCCACTTCAGCGGGAGGTAGCCGAGCTGCGCCAGCAGCTGCTTCAGCCGCAGGTTGGACCAGCCCTCGGTGCGCACATGGTCCACCACCGGGCTGGCTAGCAGTCCGCCGGCCGCGGAGCGCAGGCCGCGCTGGCCGGCCGCGAAGCGCACCCGGACCGCGGTGCCCGGCTGGAACGGGGTGGCCGGGGTGAAGCTCAGCGTGCTGCCCGCCCGCTTCCAGGTGCCGGGCACCGCCGGGCGGACGATCGGCAGCGGCGAGGTGACGGCCAGCGGCGCGGACAGTGTCACCTGGACCGGGTCGGCGCCGTCGGTGTGGGTGGTCGCGCCGCCCTGGGTCACCGAGACCACCTGCAGCGGGACGGCTGGGCTGGCCGCGTGCGAGGCGTGCGCGGCCACACCGGTGGTCCGGCCGGCCGCGCGCTGCCCACCGCCGAGGGTGCCGGCCACGATGCCGGCCACGGCCAGCACGCCGAGCACGGCGGCGGCCAGCCCGGCCACCTTGATCCGGCTCAGGCTGCCCAGGCCACTGCGCGCGGCGGGCACTGCGGGGGGTGTGGCCGCCGCGGCCGCCGCGGGGAGCGGAGGCGCGACCGGGGCTTCGGCGGCGGCCGGAGCTTCCGCCGCGGCCGGGGCTTCGGCGGCCGGAGTCTCAGCCGCGGCCGGAGTCTCAGCCCGGGCCGGAGTCTCGGCCGGGGCCGGCCCGTCGGTGGCCGCGGGAGCTTCCGCCGCGGCCGGTTCGGTGGCGGCCGGATCCCCGGCTGGCCCCGTGCCCGCAGCCGGGGCCGGGTCCCCGGACGCCGCCGTGTCCCCCGATCCCGCCGTCCCCCGACCCCACGCTGGAATCCGCAACTCCCGCTCCCTACTTCACCAGTGCCCGGCTTTCGGCCCCTGCCCGCCATTAAGGAACGGATGCCCGGGTTAGCCGGTTCCGAGCCCGGGCCGCAATTTTCGACTCGTGCGGTCCGCTCAGAGCCAGTCCTTGCGGCGGAACACGACATACAGCCCAACGGACAGCAGGACCATGATGGTGGTGGAGACCCAGAAACCCGAAGTATGCCCGAATCCGGGATACGGCACATTCTGCCCGTAAAATCCGGTCACCGCGGTCGGCACCGCGATGATCGCGGCCCAGCTGGTCACCTGCTTCATGATCACATTCAGCCGGTTGCCGCGCACGGTGAGATGCGTCTCCAGGATGGTGGTGACCAGGTCGCGCAGGGACTCGGTCCATTCGGTGGCCCGCAGCACGTGGTCGTAGACGTCGTGGAAGTAGGGCAGCATCTGCTCGTCCACCACGTGCAGGTCGCGGCGCAGCACGCTGTTCAGCACCTCGCGCATGGGCAGCACCACCCGGCGCAGCAGGACCAGCGACTTGCGCAGCTCGAAGGTGCGCCGCTGCATCTCCTTGTCCCGCGGGTTCTCGTCGAAGAGCTGGTCCTCCAGCGCCTCGATCTGGGTGTCCAGCTGCTGGACCGCCTCGAAGTGGGTGTCCACCACGTAGTCCAGCAGCCCGTGCAGCAGGAAGCTGACCCCGTTGCGGGCCAGGTCAGGCGAGCCGTCCCAGCGGCGCAGCACGGCGTCGATGTCGAAGTCCGAGCTGCGCCGCACAGTGACCAGGGCGCGCTCGGTGACGAACGCGTCGATCTCGCTGGTGTCCAGTTCGCCGCTCGCGGTGTCCAGCCTGACCTGGTAGGACGTGACGAACAGGTGGGACTGGTAGCGGTCCAGCTTGGCCCGCTGGTGCCCAGCCACCGCGTCCTCCACAGCCAGCGGGTGCAGGCCGAGCTCCTCGCTGATCGAGGCGAGGTCCGCGGCGTCCGGCTCGCACAGGTCGAACCAGACCACGGCATCGGGTTCGGCCAGGTAGTCGGACACCTTGCTGACCGGGAAGCCCTCGTCGGCCAGGGTGCCGTGGCGGTACAGGCGGGTTCGTGCCATGGGGGTCAAGATAAGCGCAGCCGGTTACGCGCAGTTGGCCGGCTGGCCGGCTGGCTGCCGGTCGCGGGCTGCCAGGCATCGGCTGGCATCATCGGGCGTATGACCGTGATCAAGATCAACGCGATTACCGTCCCGGCGGACAGCGGCGACGAACTGGCCCACCGGTTCGCGGCGCGGGCCGGCGCGGTGGACGACCAGGACGGCTTCGAGGGGTTCGAGCTGCTCAAGCCCACCGATGAGCGGACCACCTGGCTGGTGGTGACCCGGTGGCGGGACGAAGACAGTTTCGCCGCCTGGCTGAACTCCCCCGCGTTCGGCCACGGCCACCGCGGCGCGGGCGGCCCGGGCGGCGCGGGCGGCGCACATCCTGGCGGTGCCCAGCCTGGCGCAGCGGCCCATGGGACTGACGCGGGTGCCGGAGAGGCCGCCCGGCCGGTCGGCATCTCCAGCGAGCTGTGGTCCTACGAGGTGGCCGGCGGTTCCGCGGCCCGGCCGTCCTGAGCGCCCGCGTGTCCGGCCGATGGCAGCTGCCGCCCGGCGCGGTGGTGACTCCCGCCGTGGTGGTGGACAGCGGCGCGCTCGACAGCAACCTGCGCGCGATGGCAGACAGCGCCACGCACCGCGGGATGGCCGTCCGCCCGCACGGCAAGACGCACAAGTCGGCCGAGATAGCCCGCCGCCAGCTGGCCCTGGGCGCGGCCGGCCTCACCGTGGCCACGGCCGGCGAGGCCGAGACGTTCGCGGCCGCCGGGGTGACTGACATCTTCATCGCCTACCCGGTGTGGGCCGACGCCGACCGCGCCGGGCGGCTCCGTGACCTGGCCGGACGGATCCAGCTGTCGGTCGGCGTGGACTCGGCCGCCGGGGTGCAGCGGCTGTCCGCCGCGCTGGCCGGGGCGCCCGCTCAGGTGCTGGTCGAGGTGGACTGTGGGCTGCGCCGCAGTGGCGTGGCCCCGGCCGACGCGGGCGCGGTGGCGGCCGCGGCCGACGCCGCGGGGCTGCGGCTGGCTGGCGTGTTCACTTTCCCTGGGCACAGTTACGCACCCGGCGCCCCGGTACCGGCCGCGGCCGACGAGGCGGCCGCGCTGGCCACGGCGGCGGCCAGCCTGACCGCGGCCGGGCTGCCCTGCCCGGTGCGCAGCGGCGGATCCACGCCAAGCGCCGCGCTGTCCCTCGGCCCGGCCGACGACGGCCCGGTCACCGAGCTGCGCCCCGGGGTGTACGCGTTCAACGACGCCCAGCAGGTCGTGCTGGGCGGCTGCACGGTGGACCAGGTGGCGCTGGCCATCCTGGCCACCGTGGTCTCGGTGCCCACCGCGGACCGGTTCATCCTCGATTCGGGGGCCAAGGTGCTCGGCCAGGACCGGCCGGCCTGGGCGCCCGGCCACGGGCTGCTGCCGGACTTCCCCGACTCGGTCATCACCGGCCTGTGGGAGCACCACGCGGTGGTCCGCCACCCGGCCGGCCAGCCCCCGCCCCAGGTCGGTGACCAGGTCGTCGTCCTGCCCAACCACGTCTGCACCGTGGTCAACCTGGTCAACTCGCTCTACGTCGCCGAAGACGGCCAGATCGTGAACGTCTGGCCGGTCACCGCCCGCGGCCGCAACACCTGACCCCGGTGCCTCGCTAACCGCCGCCACAAGTCGTGATCATGAGTTTGGTGCGAATCTAGTGGCACGAAACTCATGATCACGACGCCGAGGCGTCGGGGGGCAGACGCCCAGGCGTCGGAGGGACCTCAGAGAACCCAGCGGGACTGGGCGATGATCTCCTCGTCGGACTTGCCCGCGGCCAGCTCGATCTCGGCCCGGCGGGCGGCCACGAAACCGGCCAGCAGCTCGCCGCCCAGGGCGGCGCGCAGGTCCTCGTCCGCCTCCAGCGCCGCGACCGTGCCGGCCAGCGACCCGGGCAGCCGCGGCGCCTGCCCGGCGGCCGGGTTCCCCGGGCTGGCCGGGTCGCCCGGCCACCTCGGCGGGCAGGCTGGCCTTCCGGTCCGCGCCGGCCAGCGCCACGGCCAGCACCGAACCGACCGCCAGGTACGGGTTGGCGCTGTTGTCGAAGCCCTTGATTTCCAGGTTCGCGGCACCCGGGGCGCCCGGGCCGGCCTCGATGAAGCGCAGCGCGGCCTCCCGGTTCTCGGTGCCCCAGATCTGGAACGCGCCCGCCCACACCGACGGCTGCAGCCGCAGGTAGGACGCGGGCGACGGGGCGCCCACGGCGAGCAGCGCGGGCAGCCTGTCCAGCAGGCTGGCCGCCATCGATTCGCCGCGCTCGGTCAGCCCATGCCGGCCCGGGCCACCGGCCAGCAGGTTCTGCCCGTCAGCCCAGAAGCTGGCGTGCAGGTGCCCGCCGTTCCCGACGTTGCCGGTGAGCACCGCGGGGCCGAACGCGGCCCGCCAGCCGTGCTCGGCGGTGACCGCCGAGATGACCAGCTTGACCAGCACGTTGGTGTCCGCGGCGGACACCGGGTCCTGGGCCGCCACGGACACCTCGAACTGCCCCGGGCCGTACTCCGGGTGCAGCTGCAGCACCTGCACCCCGGCCGCATCCAGGCTGTCGATGACGTCGCGCGCGTAGTCGGCCGCGGCCAGCAGCCGGGACATCCCGTAGCCGGTGCCGCGCATCGCGGGCTGGAAGTCGTCCTGGTCCAGGCCGACCATCCACTCCACCTCGAACGCCATCAGCGCGCTGATGCCCTGCCGCAGGCCCGCCGCCACCTGCGCCCGGGCGAAGGACCGCTGGCACCCGGGATAGACCGTGCCGTCCTGCCAGAACCGGTCGCCCGGCGCCCACGCCCAGCCCGCCGGCGCACCGAGCGTGGCGAACGAGTCCAGGTCGGGCACCATCCGCAGGTCGCCGTCCGGCTTGTCCAGCGGCGAGGCCGGGTTGATCCCGCCCAGGCTGTCGAACGCGTCGATCACCGGGGAGAAGCCCAGCCCGCTGCGCGCCGCCCGGTCCAGCCCGGCCAGCGGCACCGACTTGACCCGGGCCGCGCCGCTGTCGTCGATGAACGTGGTCGCGACCGCGGTCACCTCGTCCGCGTGCTGCTCCTGCAGTTGCTGCGCCCGGCGCTGGTCGGCGTCGCGCTCGTCATCGCTGCGGAACTGGCTGAATGGCCGTGGCATGGTCCTGTGTCCTCCCGGTGCACGCCTGCATGGCTGTCCCCGCCATGCACCGGCACGTACATGGCGGGGAACATTCAAGCAGCTTCCGGATCAGCTGACCGGGCTCGCGGCTTCCTCCGCGGCCGCGGAACCGGAGCTGGACAGCCCCTCGGACCGGGTGAGCAGCTCACCGGCCCGCCGGGTGGCCGCGGGCCGGGCCAGCACCCAGGCGATGCCGACCACGAACCAGGCGATGGTCACCGACGGCCCCCACCACGCGACCCCGGTGGGCAGCGGCCAGATGTTCCGGAACAGCGTGTAGCCGAGCACGATGATGCCGAGCACCGGGATGGCCAGCTCCCACCGCCGGATGGTGCTGTCCCCGGAGAAGAACACCAGCTTGACCATGCCGATGGTGGCCAGGATGTACACCACGAGCAGGATCAGCGTGCCGATCGTGCCACTCTCCAGGAACAGCGTGAACGGATCGCCGCCCAGCCCGAACCAGGTGAACGCGATGATCACGTACACGGCCAGCACCACGGCCGCCGAGGCGACGATCGGGGTGCGGCGCCGCTCCGAGACGACGGCGAGCCGGGCGGGCAGGATCCCGTCCCGGCCCATCGCGAACGCGAGCCGGGACGCGCCCACCGTGCTGGCCAGCGCGCAACTGAACGCGGACACCATCGCGCCCAGCGTGATCAGCGTGCCCAGCCAGGCCGACACGTAGCTGGTGCCCAGGTCGCCGATCAGCGACGTCGAGCTGATGAACGCGGTGACTCCCTTGGCCGAGGTGCCGAAGCCCATCACCTCGACCGCGGTGACCACGAAGAAGTAGACGCCGCCGAAGATGGCCACGCCGAGGATGGCCCGCGGGATGTCCCGCCGCGGCTGCTTGGTCTCCTCGCCCAGGGTGGCCGCGGCCTCGAAGCCGGCGAAGGACAGGAAGCCGAACACCACGCCGAGGAAGATGGTGGACAGCGGGATGCCCGAGGGCAGGCTGAACACCGACCAGTCCACGCCGAGCCCGTGCGGCGCGCTGTGCCCGGCCAGCTTGGCGAACACGATCACCACGACGACCACGATGAGCAGCACGGTGATCGCCTCGGCGGCCAGCAGCAGCCGGGTGCCGCCCGGGCCGGGGTGATGGCCAGCCACCAGACGATGATCATGCCGAGCGCGCCGAGCAGGAAGCCGGACCAGGTCGGCGGGTTGTGCCAGACGCCCAGATGGTCCAGGAAGTTGGCGGCGAACCGGCCGCCCGCCATCGAGGTGACCACGGCGTAGAACGTGTAGGTGCCGGTCAGCGCCCAGCCGGAGATCACCCCGGCGCGCGGGCCGAGCGTCGCGCCGACGAACCCGTACACCGACCCGGAGTGGTGGAACCGCTGGGTCAGCCGGACGAACGTGTAGGCCACCAGCAGCACGCCGACGAAGGCCAGCGCGAACGCGATCGGCACCGCCCGGCCCACCGTGGTCGCGGTGCCCTGCGGGTTGATGCTGGCCGCCATGGACGGCGCCATCAGCGCCAGCGAGATGCCGATGGCCTCCCAGACGCTGAGGTTGCGGTGCAGTTTCCGAGGCTGCCCTGTCTCACTCGTGCTAGCTGCCATCTGATCAGCACCTCCTGACGGCGGCCATGCCAGCGCTTTACCAGCATTTGCCCGTGCAGAGATGATGCGCCTGCCCAGCCGGCCCGCACAAGATCTATTTACTGCCGTTCACCGTCTGGAAGCGGACGGCTCCGCCCCAGCTCCGGCCGGGGTCAGCCGCGCCGCGACCGGTCCGCATCCAGCCCCGGCGAACCAGCCTGCTTAACGCCAGTGCCTGCTCACTCGGGCTGGCCAGAACCCGGCGAACTGGCGGGCCCCGGGTGGACCGGCTCGCGAACTGGCGGCCCGGTGCCCGCGCTTACTGGCTGCCGGCTCCACAGTGCGCTAGAGTTCTAGAACTCTTACGTTCTAGAACTCTAGATCGGAGTGGGTGAAGGGTGACATCGGAGTGGGTGATGACCGTGACTGAGCCAGCTGCGCTGGCCGGCCTGGCCCCGGCTGCCCGGCCGTCATCGGCGATCCGGGCCCGGCCGTCATGGGCGATCCCGGGCCGGCCGGCCGGTTCGGGCCGTTCGGCGGGCGGTTCGTCCCCGAGGCGCTGATCCCGGCCTGCGCGGAACTGGACGCGGCGTTCCGGTCCGCCTGGGCCGACCGCGGTTTCCGGGCCGAACTGGACCGGCTGCTGACCGAGTACGCCGGGCGGCCCACCCCGCTCACCGTGGCGCCCCGGCTGTCCGCCGATCTCGGTCTGCAGGTGCTGGTCAAGCGCGAGGACCTGGCGCATACCGGCAGCCACAAGATCAACAACGTGGCGGGGCAGGCGCTGCTGGCCCGCCGGATGGGCAAGACCGCGCTGGTCGCCGAGACCGGCGCGGGCCAGCACGGGGTGGCCGCCGCCACCGTGGCCGCGCACCTGGGCCTGGGCTGCACGGTCTACATGGGTGAGCGGGACATGGCCCGGCAGGAACTCAACGTGTTCCGGATGGAACTGCTCGGCGCCACCGTGGTCCCGGTGCGGTCCGGCTCGCGGACGCTCAAGGACGCCACCAACGAAGCGCTGCGGCACTGGGTCACTACGGTGGACTCCACGCACTACTGCATCGGCTCGGTGCTCGGCCCGCATCCTTACCCGTGGCTGGTGCGCGAACTGCAGCGGGTCATCGGCGACGAGGCGCGCAGCCAGTGCGCCGCGCTGGCCGCCGCGGGCCGGCTGCCGCGCCCGGTGCCGGACGTGGCCGTGGCCTGCGTCGGCGGCGGCTCGAACGCGGCCGGTACGTTCGCCGGCTTCGCCGACAGCACCGCCCGGCTGGTCGGCGTGGAGGCGGCCGGCGGGGCCGCGCTGACCAGCGGCCAGCCCGGCGTGCTGCACGGCTACCGTGTCCCGCTTTCTGCAGGACGCCGACGGGCAGATCCTCGAGGCCCAGTCGGTCTCCGCGGGCCTGGACTACCCGGGGGTGGGCCCGGAGCACGCCTGGCTGGCCGCGACCGGGCGGGCCGAGTACCACACGCGTCACCGACGAGGAGGCGATCGACGCGGCCGGGTGGTGCGCCCGGGCGGAAGGCATCCTGCCCGCCCTGGAGTCGGCGCACGCGCTGGCCTGGCTGCGGCGCGCCGCCCGGGCCGGGGACCTGGCCACCGGGTCAGCCGTGCTGATCACCCTGTCCGGCCGCGGCGACAAGGACGCCGCCCAGCTCAAGGAGCTGACCCGTGGGCGCGGTTGAGACGGCGCTCGGCGCCGCCCGGGCCGCGGGACGGCCCAGCCTGGTCGGCTACGTCACCGGCGGGATCCGCGCCGACTGGACCGGCCTGCTGGGCGCGGTGATCGGCGCGGGCGCCGACGCGGTGGAGATCGGCCTGCCGTTCTCCGACCCGATGCTGGACGGTCCGGTCATCCAGCGCGCGTCGGAGGCCGCGCTGGCCCGCGGCGCCAGTCCGGCCCGCATCCTGGCCGAGCTGGCCGCGGCTGGGCCATGGCCGGTCCCGCTGATCGCGATGAGCTACGCGAATCACGCGTTCCGGCCGGGGCTGCCCGGCTACTGCGCCGGGCTGGCCGCGGCCGGGTTCAGCGGCACGATCATCCCGGACCTGCCCAGCGCCGAGGCGGACGGCTACCTGGCCGCGGCCGGCCGGGCCGGCCTGGACGCCACGCTGATGGTCACGCCGGCCACTCCGGCCGCGCAACGGCGTGTCATCGCGGCCCGGACGCGCGGCTTCCTGTATGTGATGAGTGTGATGGCCACCACCGGGACGACCGCCGAGCAGCAGGACCCGAGCCGCTGGACGGTGGCCGCCGAAGCCCGGGCGGCCGCGCGGCGGCCGTCCGGTGCTCATCGGCTTCGGCATCGGCACCCCGGCCCGGGCCGCGGCCGCGGCCCGGCACGCCGACGGGGTGATCGTGGCCTCCGCGCTGATGCGCCTGGTGCTGGACGGCGCGACCGTGGCCGAGGTGGGCCGGGCGGTCAGCGAACTGCGCGCGGCGGTGGACGGAGCCCGGCCGTGACCGGCCCGGCGCTGCTGGCCGGCCGCCGCCGCAGCGCGCCCGACCGGCAGCCGAAGTACCTGCGCATCCACGCCGAGCTGCGGGACCGGATCAGCACCGGCCGCTGGCCGGCCGGCCATCCGCTGCCCGCGCAGCGCGACCTGGCCGCCAAGTTCGGCGTCAGCGTGATGACGCTGCGCCAGGCCCTCCAGTTGCTGGCCGACGACGGGCTGATCGACATCCGGCACGGCAGCGGCAGCTATGTCGCGCAGCGGTACGCCTACGACCTGGGGCACCTGCGCAGCTTCGCCAGCGACCTGGCTGGCCAGGGCGCCCGGATCAGCACCCGGCTGCTGGCCGCCGGCATCGTCACCGCCCCGGAGCCGGTGGATGCCCGGCTCGGCGGCCCCGGTGACGTGCTGCGGCTGCGCCGGCTCCGGCTGGCCGACGGCCAGCCGCTGATCGTGCAGACCTCCTACCTGCCCGCCGAGCTGACCCGGGCCGACGGGCCGCATGGCGGACAGTCCCGGCACTCTCGACGTCGACGAGCTGGCCGAACGTGGCCTGTACACGGTGCTGGCCGAGCACGGGCTGGCCGTCACCCGGGCAGCGGAGACGATCACCCCGGTACTGCTCGGCCCGGCCGACGCCGCCGACCTGGGCCGGCCGGCCACCCGGCGCTGCTCAGCCACCGGGTCAGCTTCACCGCGGCGGGCCTGCCCATCGTGGACGACCACGCGCTGCTGCCCGGAGACAGCGTGGCGATCAGCGCGCGCCGCTCGGCCGAGCGGCTCGAGGTGCAGTACACGCTGACCACCGGCCGCGCCGAAGGGGCGCGCCGCCGACTGGACTGACGAGCGAGGAGCAAGGGACGAGCGACGAGGGAGGAGGGAAGGAGGCGCGGTGAAGGGGGACGGGGAGGTGGGTGGGGCCCCGGAGGAGCAAAAGCAAGCAGCGCTCACTCCGGGGCGCGCCGCCGACTGGACTGACGAGCGAGGAGCGAGGGACGAGCGACGAGGGAGGAGGGAAGGAGGCGGGTCCAAGCGCCCCGGAGGAGCAAAAGCAAGCAGCGCTCACTCCGGCCGGCATATGGTGACCGGCCCGCGGGCGTGGTGCACGCAGTAGGTGCTGACCGAGCCGAGCACCGCGTCGGCCAGCCCGCCGTACCCGCGCGAGCCCACCACCAGCAGGTCCGCGGTCTCCGACGCGTCAACCAGGGCCCGGGCGGCCGGGCCCTCCACGACCTGGGTCCGCACCCAGTCCGGCCGGTCTGTCCCGAACACCGCGCCGAGCGCCTCGTCCTGGGCGCTCGCCGAGAGGTGCGCGAAGTCCGTCTCGCCCGGGTTGGCCGGGGCCCAGCCGTAGAACGCCGGGTACTCCCAGGCCGTGATCACCTGGAGTTCCGCCCCGGTGAGCTCGGCTTGCCGGGCAGCCCAGCGCAGCGCTTTCACTGACTCGGGTGACCCGTCCACGCCGACCACGATCTGGGCCGGGTGGCGGGCTGGTTCGCTCATCACTGTCCCATTCTGACGATCGTCCCGGTCCAGCCGGCCCGCAGGCCGCGGCGCCGAGACAGCCGATGGCGGCCCACCGCGGGCCAGAGGTGACCCGAGTCACCCGCCGTCGCGCCGCCGGTGCACCCAGGTGGCCAGGAAGTAGATCGCCGCGAGCGCGGCCCAGACGCCGATCACCCACTGCATCTGGCCGGTGGTGGCCAGCGCGGCCGGTACGCCGGTCAGCGCGGCACCCACGAACACCCCGGTCCAGTAGCCACGCCTGGTGTCCGGATCGGCCGGGGCGGCCTTGGCCGGTACGGCCAGCCGCGCGGTCTGACCGGCCTGGGTGGCCGCCGCGGCCTGGGCCGCCCGGGCCGCGCGCTTGCGGCCCCGGCGGGACCGGGTGCCGGCCAGTTGAGCCTGCACCCGCTTGTCGATCTCTACGCCGATCCGCTCGATCAGCCCTTCGGCGACCGCGCCGTCGTAGTCCTGGCCAAGTTCGCGATGCGCCGCCACCGCGGCCGCGATGTCATCCCGGGCGGCCTGATCCATGAGCCGGACGGTACCTCCCGGTGCGCGTCAGATCACGGCGACAGGCCGGCCCAGGATGGACGATTCTCGGTGAGTCAGCCGGCCTGCAGCCGCCCGGCCCGCCGGGCGGCGTATCCGCCCAGGGCAGCGGCCAGCCCGGCGCCGATGACCACGGCGCGGGCCAGCGAGCCGGGGCCGGGCGAGCGGATCGCGCTGTACAGCAGCACGGTCATCGGCACCACCGCGAGCAGTGTGCCCCACGCGTACCAGAAGACGATGTTGAGCACCGCGGTGTTGCCGACCGGCGTCTCCGCGCCGACGAACATCCCCGGGCTGAGCGGCGGCCGGAACACGTTGACCAGCGCCCCGGCCACCAGCACCGGGGCGGTGACCGCCAGCAGGGCCAGTGGCCGCGGGTCGCCGCTGGCCAGGCAGGCCGCGGCCACCGGCAGCCCGGCCGCGGCCAGCAGCAGCCCGGCCGGCACCGCCGCGTGCCGCCAGGCCAGCGACCCGAACCGGAACGGGAGCTGAGCCGAGCGGCGCGGGTCGTCGGCGTCCAGCCGGGCCCCCTCACACAGCCAGGCGGCGGCCAGGTAGCCCAGGATGAGCCCGCAGCCCACCGGCAGCAGGGACACCTGACGGCCGTGGCTGGCCGCCGCGATCAGCCCCACCGCCAGCCAGGCCACCGCGACCGCGGCGGCCAGCCGGGCCGGGCGCCCGGGCCAGCGCGAGCAGGTCCCGCCAGACCAGCACGAGCCCGCGACGCTGCGGCGGCGGCAGGCGCAGCCGGGCGCGCCGCGGCTGGCTGGCCGCGGCGCCGTAGGCCGCGGCGACGCCGCGGGTGTTCATGCTCAGCGCGGCGGCGGACATCGCACCCAGGGTGCGGGCCCGGGCCCGGAGCGCGGCGGCGGGCACCCCGGCCGCCGCCCGCTGCCCGGCGGCCAGCGCGGCCAGCGCCGCCGCGGCCAGCAGCGCGGTGGCCAGCGGCCACCACGGCGCGCCCGGGCTGGCCACGACAGCGTGACCGGCCTGGGCGGTCAGGCCCTGGGCGGCCCAGCCCCACGGCCCGGACCAGAGCAGCACCGCGCTCACCACGGCGGGCAGTCTGCCCAACGCCGCCCAGGTGGCCAGGCCGGCCAGTACCGCCGCGGCCGCCACCGCCACCGGGGTGGCCCGGCGCAGCCACGGCCAGGCCTGCGGATGCCGTTCGGCCAGCCCGGCCAGCCCGGTGCCCAGCGCGAACAGCAGCGCGGCGGACAGCACCCCGGCGCCGGTCAGCCGGAGCACATCACCGCCGTCCCGGCCGCCCAGGCCCAGCGCCACCAGCGCGGCGGCGGGCACGATGCCCACCGCCGCACCGGCCAGCACCGCCCCGGCCGCGGACAGCCGGAACCTCGGCCGGAGCAGCCGCCGCCGGTCCACCGGGGTGCCCAGCAGCCAGTCCACGGTGGCGCCGGGCACGGTCACCGGGCCGCGCCACAGCGCGTCCCGGAGCAGCACCAGCAGCACCAGCAGAGCCAGCGCGGTCAGCCCGGCAGGCGCCGCGTGCAGCACGCGCAGCGAGACCTCGGTCGGTGGCGGCGGGTGGCGCAGCGCCCGGTAGGCCGCCACGATCAGCGAGCCGCCCCACACGGCCACGATGAACAGGCCCAGGTAGATCCAGAACGCGATGCTGGCCGCCTGCTTCCTGGCCTGGCCCCGGCGCATCTCGCGGAGCAGGGCGAAGGTCGGCCCGGTGCTGTCCGGGACGGCGACCGGGCCCGGCACGGCGGTCACTGGACCGTGCTCATTGAACCGCGGCCAGCGCGACCGGTGGCGGCCCCTCGGCGATGACCGCGCCGTCGCTGAGCACCACGGCATGGTCGGCGATGGCCGCGGCCAGCTCGGTGTGGTGGGTGGCCACCAGCAGCGCCGCCCCGGCCGCCTTCTCGCCGCCCAGCAGGCCGGCCAGCCAGCGCCGGGCCCCGGGGTCCAGGCGCTGCTCGGGCTCATCGAGGACGAGCAGCCGGCGCGGCCGGACCAGCACCGCGGCCAGCTGCAGGGCCTGCAGCTGGCCGCTGGACAGCGAGCCGGGCAGCGCGTCGCCATGATCGTCCAGCCGGCATTCCCGCAGCGCCCGGTCGGCCTGGGCGGCGGCCGCACCGCCCGCGCCGTGCGCCACCGCGACCAGCAGCAGGTGCTCCCGGACAGTGAGGTCCGGGTAGGCGCTGGCCAGGTCGCCGACCACGGCGATCTCGGTGCGCGCCACCAGGTCGTCCTCGGTCATCACCCGGCCGGAGTAGACCACCTGACCGCTGCTCGGCCGGTCCCGGCCCGCGGCGATGCGCAGCAGGGTGGACTTGCCCGAGCCGTTGACCCCGAGCACCGCCACGCACTGCCCGGGCGCCACCGACAGATCCATCGGGCACAGCGCGATGCGGTCCCCATAGCTCCGGCTGACCCCGGTCAGCTGGAGCAGGGCGGGTTCGTGGGCTAGCGGCACAAGCAGAGTTCACCACATGGGCCTGCCGCTCGCAGGCGCGGACGGCAGGCCCATGGGTGCGGCGCTAGGGGGTGGCCCTAGTCGCCGAGGTAATCCGCGGGCAGGTTGTGCCCGGGCACCTCGTCCGGTGTGAGGATCTTGTTGTCGCCCGGGTAGGGCACCTTCCAGTCGTGCGCGCTGTACCAGTCCAGCCGGTTGAGCTGAGCTGGGTTGGCGAAGTCCTGGATGGCGTGGGATCCGACGAACCGGCCGAGGTGCACGACATAGCCGTCCAGGCGGTCCTGGATCGTGTGCACGGTCAGGCCGCCCTCGTCGCGTGGCTAGGCCTTGACCCCCGCCAGGTCCTGGGCCGCGCTCAGCGCGGCGTCGTCGTCGCTGGTGCGCAGGTGCCACACGCCCTCGGGGGCGCCGGCCCGCATGACGGACAGGCCGCCGGCGAACACGACCCTGCCGTGGTGAAGCACGGTCACGCTGTCGCAGATCTCCTCGACCTGGGCCATGTCATGACTGCTCAGCAGCACGGTCAGGCCATCGGCGGCCAGCCGCCGCAGCGCGGCCCGCAGGTCCCGGATGCCGGCCGGGTCCATGCCGTTGGCGGGCTCGTCCAGGATCAGCAGCCGCGGCCGCCGGAGCATGGCCGCGGCCAGGCCGAGCCGCTGCCGCATGCCGAGCGAGTAACCGCGCACCTTCTGGCGGCGGGCACCGGACAGCCCAGCGGACTCGATGGCGTGGTCGATGAGCCTGGCCGCGTCCCCGCCGTCCAGCCCGGCCAGCACGGCCAGGTTCTGCCGCCCGGTGAGGTAGGGGTAGAAGCGGGGCGTCTCGACGAACCCGCCCACCCCGTCCAGCCAGTCAGGTCCCGCCTCGGCCCGGGTCCGGCCGAACAGCCGCAGGGTCCCCTCGTCGGGCAGGACCAGGCCGAACAAGGCGGCTAGTAACGTGGTCTTGCCGGCGCCGTTGGGACCGAGCAGGCCATGCACCACGCCGGGCGGGACGGTGATGTCCACCCCGTCGAGGGCCGTGGTCGCGCCGAACCACTTGGTCACCCCGCGGGCTTCCACCACTAAGGCCGGTTCCGTCACGGCGATCACCGTAGGGGCCCCGGATTGCCGGAACTCGAACTGGCACCATCCGGCAGGTGAAGACCTGGCCGCGACCGGTCAGCAGCGGCCAGGCGCCGCCGCGCCCGGCCCGGGCGTCACCGGACGGCCGGATCAGTCCTCGTGCTGGTACTTGAACGACACCTCCAGCTTGGTCCGGAACGTGATGCCGCCGCCCTCTTCGATGTGCAGGTCCTGCTTGACGACCTCAGCCACCCGGAGGTCGCGGAGCGACCCGCCCGCGGTCTTGAGCGCTTCCGCCGCAGCGTCCTCCCAGGATGTGGAGCTTGTCCCGACGAGTTGGATCACCTTGTACGTGGTCATGAAGTCTCCTCTGCTGAAGGGGCCAGAGTGAACCGCTGGCTCGCTGGACCGGTAGAGGCGAAAGACCCGGGGGCGGCGGCTGGTTCAGTAGGGTGGGTCCCGATGGCCGACTGGTCCGAGCACACCATCTGGTGGCAGCTGCACCCGATCAGTTTCACCGGCGCCGGGCCGGCCGCCCAGCCGCCCGGCGCGCCGGTGGCCCACCGGCTGGGCCGCATCGAGGGGTGGCTGGACTACCTGATCAAGCTCGGCTGTAACGGGCTGGCCCTCGGCCCGGTGTTCGCCAGCGAATCGCACGGCTACGACACCGTAGACCACTTCCGGATCGATCCCCGGCTCGGCACCGAGCAGGACTTCGACCACCTGGTGCGGGCCTGCCACGACCGCGGCATCCGGGTGCTGCTGGACGGGGTGCTCAACCACGTCGGCCGGGGATTCCCGGCGTTCCAGGACGTACTGGCGCACGGCGCGGCGTCCCGCTACGCGTCGTGGTTCCGGCTCGATTTCCCGGCCGGCGGACCGGACGGGTTCGGTTACGCGGACTTCGAGGGGCACCGCGGCCTGGTCGCGCTCAATCACGCCGAGCCCGCGGTGCAGGACTACGCGGCCCGGGTGCTCAGCCACTGGCTGGACCGCGGCGCGGACGGCTGGCGGCTGGACGCGGCGTACGCGGTGCCGCCCGCGTTCTGGCGGGCGGTTCTCGGCCGGGTGCGCCGCGCGCACCCACGGGCCTGGTTCGTGGCCGAGATGATCCACGGCGATTACGCGGCCATGGTCCGCGACGGCGGCCTGGACAGCGTGACCCAGTACGAGCTGTGGAAGGCCATCTGGAGCAGCCTGAACGACGGCAACTTCTTCGAGCTGGCCTGGGCGCTGGACCGGCACGACACGTTGCTGGCCGGGTTCCTGCCGCTCACCTTCGTCGGCAACCACGACGTCACCCGGCTGGCCAGCCAGCTGGCTGAGCCACGCCACCTGGCGCACGCAGTGCTTGTCCTGCTCACGGTCGGCGGGGTGCCGAGCATCTACGCCGGCGACGAACAGGCGTTCAGTGGGATCAAATATGAACGGGCGGATGGGGATGCGGAGATCCGGCCGGTGTTCCCGGCCGGCCCGGCGGAGCTGGCTACCGCGGGCTGGCCGGTCTACCGGCTGCACCAGGATCTGATCGGGCTGCGGCGGCGGCACAGCTGGCTGGCCCGGTCCGTCACCGAGGTGCGGCACCTGGCCAATCAGGCGCTGGCCTACCAGGCGGTGGACCCGGACGGCGGCCCCGGGCTGACCGTGCTGCTGAACACGTCTGCTGCCGCGGTGGACTTCCCGCTGCCCGGGCCGCCGGGCCAGCGGCTGCTGGCCAGCACGCCGGATGACCAGGGCCAGCCGTACCGGGTCGAGCCGCATGGCTGGGCCGTGCTCGAGCCGCCCGGCTGACCGATGATTTTCCGGCGCGGCGGCCGTCTAACCGTCGGCGGGCTGTGATAGCCCGGACGAAGACGCAGGCCAGCGCCAGGCGGGACGCCGCCGGCGGTTCCGGATGGAGTGGTGATGAGCAGCGTGAGAGTGCTGGTCGGCACGCGCAAGGGCGCATTCGTGCTGACCTCGGACGGCAAGCGGGAGCGGTGGGACGTCAGCGGGCCGCTGTTCCCGGGCTGGGAGATCTATCACGTCAAGGGGTCGCCGGCCGACCCGTCCCGGCTGTACGCGTCGCAGAGCAGCGGCTGGTTCGGCCAGCTGATCCAGCGGTCCGACGACGGCGGCCAGAGCTGGGCGCCGGTGGGCAACGAGTTCCGGTACGAGGGTGAGCCGGGCACACATCAGTGGTACGACGGCACCCCGCACCCGTGGGAGTTCGCCCGGGTGTGGCATCTGGAGCCGTCGCCCGGCGACCCGGACACGGTCTACGCCGGGGTGGAGGACGCCGGGCTGTTCAAGTCCACCGACGGCGGGCAGTCCTGGCGCGAGCTGCCCGGGCTGCGCACGCACCGGTCCGGGCCGGGCTGGGCGCCCGGCGCGGGCGGCATGTGCCTGCACACGATCATCCTGGACCAGTCCGCGCCGGGCCGGATGTTCGCCGCCATCTCGGCCGCGGGCGCGTTCCGGTCGGACGACGGGGGCGGCACCTGGCAGCCGGTCAACCAGGGCCTGAAGTCGGAGGGGATCCCGGACCCGGCCGCCGAGGTCGGCCACTGCGTGCACCGGATCGCCCAGCACCCGGCCCGGCCGTCCGTGCTGTACATGCAGAAGCACTGGGACGTGATGCGCAGCGACGACGCGGGCGACTCGTGGCACGAGGTGAGCGGGAACCTGCCGACCGACTTCGGCTTCCCGATCGACGTGCACGCGCACGAGCCGGACACCGTCTACGTGGTCCCGATCACCAGCGACTCGCACCATTTCCCGCCCGAGGGCAAGCTGCGGGTGTACCGGTCAGCAAGACCGGCGGGGACGAGTGGGAGCCGCTGACCGCCGGCCTGCCGCAGCGGGACTGCTACGTGAACGTGCTCCGGGACGCGATGGCGGTCGACTCGCTGGACTCCTGCGGCGTGTACTTCGGCACCACCGGCGGGCAGGTGTACGTGTCGGCCGACGCGGGCGACAACTGGGCGCCGATCGTCCGGGACCTGCCTGCCGTGCTGTCGGTCGAGGTGCAGACGCTGTCATGATCCGGGTCGTGCTCCCGGCGCACCTGCGGGTGCTGGCCAAGGTGGACGGCGAGGTCACGGTCCAGGTGACCGGCGCGGTCACCCAGCGGGCGGTGCTCGACGCGCTGGAGGCGGGCTACCCCATGCTCCGCGGCACCATCCGGGACCAGCGCAGCGGGAAGCGCCGGGCGTTCGTCCGGTTCTTCGCCTGCCAGCAGGACCTGTCGCACGAGCCGCCGGATGACCCGCTGCCGGAGCCGGTGGCCGCGGGCACCGAACCGTACCTGATCGTCGGGGCGATGGCCGGCGGCTAGCGAAGACGGCGGCTAGCGAAGATGATCGTTTCCGTCATGGGTCTGCGGTGCCGCGAGCGCTAGCGCGCCGCTTTGCGCCCGGTCCGCTGGGACACCGTTGTCACCGCCGAGTCGGCCCGGCGGAGCAGTCTCGCTGAACGAGCGTCGCGGCGGTCAGCCGAGACCGCTAGCCGGTGAACGAGCAGCCGGGCGGTCGGCAGCGCGATCGCGACCAGCAGCCATGTCCGCAGCCTGCGGGACAGGAAAGCCCACATGTCAGGTCCTTTCGTCGGCAGTGGACTGCGCTACCCTGGCTGCCGCGTCCTATGCACACCGGGGCGGTGGCCAAGGCTGTGGGTGCACACTATGTTCGAAGTGCGTACTCCTGGCTACTAGGAGAAGACATGCCTCTGACGCCCGCAGATGTGCGGAACAAGCAGTTCAGTACCACCAGGCTCAGGCCCGGTTATGACGAGGAAGAGGTAGACGCCTTCCTCGACGAGGTCGAGACCGAGCTGGACCGGCTGGTCCGGGAGAACGAAGAACTCCGGGCGAAGCTGGCCGAGAGCCTGCGTGGGGGCAAAGTTCCGATGTCCGGGCTCAGTTCGCCGCTGGCCGACCCAGAGCCAGAGATGTTGTTTACCGCGCCACCGCTGCGAGAGCCGGAGCGGCTGGCGGAACGTGTGGTAACGGATATGCCCAGGAACAACATGGGCACCATGACGGGCCAGCTCAGCGACGACAGCATCGGTACCGTGACTCGGGTGCTCGCCCTCGCACAGCAGACCGCTGACCAGGCGGTCGCCGATGCGCGGCGTGAGGCGGGCGAGACCCTGGCCCGGGTGCGGCGTGAGGCGGACGAGATTCTGGGGAAGGCCAGGCGCCAGGCGGAGCAGATCACCAGCGATGCGCGGACCTTCTCGGAAGGCCTGGAGCGGGACGCGCAGGAGCGGCACCGTCAGGCCATGGGCTCGCTGGTAGAGCAGCGTGAGGAGCTTGAGCGGCGAGTCGATGACCTGCGTGTGTTCGAGCGCGAATATCGCAGCAGGCTCAGGGCATACCTGGAAGGCCAGCTTCGGGACCTGGAGGCGGGCCCCGACGACAGTGACCCGTTGCCGGGCATGATGACCTCTCAGCAGTCGAGCATGCCGGGTGCTCTTCCGTAGCTGGAGTCCAGGGCCTGGGCAGGGGTAGCTCTCTGGGCCTTGCCTACCGGAGTCTCAGCCTGAACCTGCGGTCTTTGGGCAGCCGCGGTGAGTGAACTGGCCTCGCCATAGCCACCGTTCCGTCTGGGTGATACGAGTGGCTGCGCCGTGCAATGGTGGGGTCGCAGGTTGCGAGAAGGGGGCCGGGATGTTGCCGGAGGGATTAATGGCGCTGGCGCAATTCGCCGGGCAGACGGTAGCGGCCGCGGCGTGCACGGATGTGTGGGAGACGGCTCGGCATAAAGTAGCCCGGCTGTTGGGCTGGGGAAATCCCAGGAAAACCGAAGTGGTGGAGCGCTGGCTGGCCGAGACACACCAGCAACTTGCAGCTGCGCAGGGCACGGATCTCGAACAGGTGCGCGCCGCTGTGGCGCGGCGGTGGGCGGGCCGGTTCGCGGACATGCTGGACGAAGACCCCTCTGTGCAGGCTCAGCTGCGCGCTGTGGTGCAGCAGATCGCGGCGCAGTTGCCTGCTGGGACGGTGTCCGCTGCCGATCAGGCGGTGGCGGCGGGGCGGGATGTGAATATCACCGCAGATCGTGGAGGAACCGCGGCTGGCGTGATCCACGGGGATGTGGTGCTGCCGGGCCCTACCCGCCCGGGCCCGGCAGCCAGCTAACCGGGCCCGGGCCGTCCGGGTCGTTCGGGCCCGGATCGGCGGTGGCCAGCCACTTCGGCACCGCGATCGGACAGGTTGTCCAGTCGCGCCAGGAAGTACCAGGGCTGCCGGTATGGCTGCCTCCCCGGCCGGCGCTGTTGGCTGGCCGGGAGGATTTGCTTGTGCAGCTGGATGCCCGGCTGTCAGCGCAAGGCGGCCGCTGGCCACGTGTGGTCGCGCTGTGCGGGCTGGGCGGGGCGGGCAAGACGAGCGTGGCGGTGGAATACGCGCACCGGCACCTGGCCGAGGTCGGGCTGGCATGGCAGTTCCCTGCCGAAGACGCCACGGTGCTGACCGCCGAATTCAGCCGCCTAGCTGGCCAGCTCGGCGTTCGGGATCTGCTCGATGTCCGGGATCCGGTTGCGTCGGTCCATGCCGTGCTCGCCGCGTTTCCGGCGGCGTGGCTCCTGGTGTTTGACAACGCCCCCGGCCAGCGGGCGGTGCAGCGGTTCTTGCCTCCCGCGGGCCGAGGCCAGGTGCTGATCACGAGTCAAAGCGCCGTATGGGCGCTGGGGCGGGCGGTGGAGGTCCCGGTCCTTGACACCGAGATCGCGGCGGGCTTCCTGGTGAACCGGACCGGCGACCCCGACCGCCAGGCCGCTACCGGGCTAGCCGAGGGGCTGGGCGGCCTGCCGCTGGCGCTGGAGCAGGCCGCCGCCTACATCCAGGCGACCGACGCCACCCTGACCGGGTACCTGTCGATGTTCAGGCAACGCCAGGCGGACCTGCTGGCCCGCGGCGAAGCCATCGGGCACCCAGCGGATGTGGCAGCCACTCTGGGCCTCGCCTTGTCCCGGCTGGCAGCCGAAAAACCCGCTGCCGCAGGGCTGCTGCGGCTGCTTGCCTGCCTGGCCCCCGAACCGGTGCCGTGGACTCTGCTGTTTTCGGCGGGCCAGGCCGTCGAGGAGCTTGACCTGAGCGTCGTTGCTGCCGTGGGACCGCTTCTGGGTGACCCGATCGCTACCGGGGACGCCATCAGCGCGCTGCGCCGCTACTCCTTGGTCACCCCGGCCGGTGACGGCCTAGTGCTGGTGCACCGCCAGTCCAGGCCATTACCCGCGGACAGGCATCCCCCGCCGCCGCTCGCGCATGGGCGCAGGCGGCCGCGGCTCTGGTCGGCGCGGCAATCCCTGCCGATACCGAACTGCCCTCGGCGTGGCCGTCGTGTGCGCTGCTGCTGCCGCACGCCCGGGCTGTGCTCGACCTGACCAGCTGCGGCATCCGGCACATGGCGAGCTACCTCGGCCATAGCGGCAGTTACCTCGCTGCCCGTGACCTGTTTCGGCTGATCGCCGGGGCCTGCGACGAGGCTGCAGCATTCGGACCTGAGCACCGGGATTCCCTGACCGCTCGCACTGCCCTGGCCCGGTGGACCGGGGAGGCGGGGAATGCGGCGGGGGCCCGTGACCAGTTGGCGGCGCTGCTGCCCATTCGCGAGCGGGTCCTCGGCCCCGAGGAGCCGGGGACCTTGACTGACCGCGCTGCCCTGGCCGGCTGGACCGGGGAGGCGGGTGATCCAGCTGGGGCCCGCGACCAGTTGGCGGCGCTGCTGCCCGTCGAGGAGCGGGTCCTCGGCCCGGAGAATCCCGACACCCTGACCGCCCGCGCCGCCCTGGCCGGCTGGACCGGGGAGGCGGGTGATGCGGCCGGGGCCCGCGACCAGTTGGCGGCGCTGCTGCCCGTCGAGGAGCGGGTCCTCGGCCCGGAGAATCCCGACACCCTGACCGCCCGCGCCGCCCTCGCCGGCTGGACCGGGGAGGCGGGTGATGCGGCTGCGGCCCGCGACAAGTACGCGGCGCTGCTGCCCATCTGCGAGCGGGTCCTCGGCCCGGAGCACCCAGACACTGACTGGCCGCGCTGCCCTCGCCTACTGGACCGGAGAGGCAGGTGATCCAGCCGAGGCTCGCGACCAGATCGCCGCACTGTTGCCGGTTCAGGAGCGAGTGCTCGGCGCCGAGCACCCGGACACCCTGACCGCCCGGGCCAACCTCGCCAACTGGACCGGGCAGACGGGGGATGCGGCTGGGGCCCGCGACCAGTACGCGGCGCTGCTGCCCGTCCGCGAGCGGGTCCTGGGCCCGGAGCACCCGGACACCCTGACCGCCCGGGCCAACCTCGCCTACTGGATCGGGCAGACGGGGGATGCGGCTGGGGCCCGCGACCAGTTGGCGGCGCTGCTGCCCGTCCGCGAGCGGGTCCTCGGGCCGGAGCACCCGGACACCCTGACCGCCCGGGCCAACCTCGCTTACTGGATCGGGCAGACGGGGGATGCGGCTGGGGCCCGCGACCAGACGCGGCGCTGCTGCCCTCCGCGGGCGTGACCTGGGCCCAGAGCACCCGGCCACTCTGGCCGTCCGGCACAACCTCGCCGGCGGACCGGGGAGGCCGGGGATGCGGCTGGCGCCCGCGACCAGTACGCGGCGCTGCTGCCCATCCGCGAGCGGGTATCTGGCTCCGGGCATCCGCACACGCTGGCCCACCGCGCCAACCTCGCGTACTGGACCAGGCAAAGCGAGAGCTAGCGCGGAGATCTGTGCGGTGGCTACCGCGCGAATCGACCCGCACTCCCCTGTCCCGCTGGTCGACGAGCCGCTGAGCCCGCTCCGCGCGCGGCCGGACGATCCGTAGCATGAGCTCTCAAAGAGCTTCTGACCTGGCCAACGCCAGATCGGGGCTGGTGGGCGATACTGGGTTCGAACCAGTGACCTCCTCGGTGTGAACGAGCGCTCTCCCACTGAGCCAATCGCCCGGGATGGCGCCCCCCAGCTGGCCGGGCCGTGCAACGGCCGACCGCTGGCGGGCGAACACAGACTAGCGTATCCGCGGGCGTCCCGGGGCGCCCCACCCGGCTGCACGGGCGGCCCGGGCGGGGGGCTGCCGGCCCAGCCGCCGGAGGCCGTCCGCGAACCTGGCCGCCGCCAGCGGCAAACCTGCCCGCCGCCGGCCGGTCATCCGGTTGTCCCAATTCAATACGGATATTCGTTACTCATGTAATAAGTCCGTTATTGTCGCGATTGTGCCTGGTGTTGCGAGAAGGTAGAGCTAGCTGGGGTAGTGCGGGCTAGTGGTAAGCCGGTAAGGTTGCCCACCGGACAAAGCACGATTGTTCGCTATCTGAACGCATAACCGGAGGTGCGGACGGGATGCGCAGCCAAATTTCTGCCGTGACACTACTGAGACCGAGATCACAGCGTGTTGTTCCTGGTCACAGGAACAGGGCTGGGTCATGATTGCGTTGAGTCCCAAGAAGCGTTTGCCCTGGTCACGGCCGGTTTGGTGCGTGGTGACCGAGGTTAGTTGCGGCAGCGTTCGCGGAATCCTCCTGGAGAAGACTTCGTGCCTGCGTGCCCTGTCACCCTGTGAGACGGCAGCGCTGGATGGATGAAGCCCGGCGTTCCCGGGATCAGACAAGGCAAAGGTTTGGCGAGGCAATGAACAGCAGCAACACCGTCGCAGCCGAGCTCGGCCTCAGACTCGTGGTTCCAGAACACGATGGCGTTCCGCTCACGGCGAGTCTTCATTACCGTGCCGAGGACCCGTACGCCATCCGCATGGCCTTTCATGTCGGCATGGACGAGCCGGTTGAGTGGATCTTCGCCCGCGATCTGCTGGCGGGCGGGATGACCGAGCCCGCGGGCGACGGCGACGTGCGGGTGTGGCCCGCGGACACGCCGACCGGGCAGCGGGTGCTCAACATCTCGCTGTCCTCACCGTTCGGCCAGGCGCACTTCGAGGCGCCGCTGACCGCGCTGGCCGGGTTCCTGCTGCGCACCTTCCAGGTCATCCCGGCGGGCCGGGAAGGCGAGTTCATCAACCTGGACGGCGAGCTGGACGCTCTCCTCCGCCGCGACTGAGCCGCGGCCCTGCCCTGACCGTTCGTCACGGGTCCGGGCACCCGGCCGACGCGCGTCAGCGAAGATCTCGGCCGCCTTGCGGGTCAGCGGGCCGGGCATGGCGGGCAGCGGCACCCCATCGACCAGCCGGATCGGCTGGACATCGCGGGTCGTCCCGGTCAGGAACGCCTCCTCCGCGCCGGCCAGCGCGGCCAGTGGCACGTCTTCCTCGGCCACCCCGGCCCACTCGACGACCAGCCCCCGGGTGACCCCGGCCAGGCAGCCTGGCCGACAGCGGCGGGGTGACCAGCCGGCCGCCGGTGACCAGGAACACGTTCGTCCCGGTGCCCTCGCACAGGTTCCCGGCCAGGTTGCCGAAGATCGCCTCGGCCGCGCCGCGCTCCCGGGCCCAGGCCAGCGCGCGCACGTTCTCCGCGTACGAGGTGGTCTTCACCCCGGCCAGCACGCCGCGCTCGTTGCGCGGCCAGGGGAAGACCGCCACGTCGCAGCTGGCCGGGGCGTCCGGCCAGCTCGCCGAGCACGATGATCGTGGTCAGCCCGGCGGCGGTCAGGCCGTCCGGCCGGGCGGAGCCGAGCAGCGACTCCCCCGCGGTCACCGTGATCCGGATCCGGGCCCGGTCCGGCTGCCCGGCCGCCGCCAGCACCGCGCCCACCCCGGCCCGGATCTGGGCCAGGTCCGGGCCGGGCAGGCCCAGGCCGGCCGCCGAGGCCCGCAGCCGGGCCAGGTGCCTGGTCAGCGCGAACGGCACGCCGCCGGTCACCTTGACCGCCTCGAACACGCCATCGCCCGTGGTCAGCCCGTGATCGCGCACGGACACCCGGGCCTCTTCCGCCGGGACGAGCGTCCCGTTCAGCCACACCGTCACGGCTCGACGCTAACGCAGCGACCCGCACGCGGCGCTGGCCGCGGCGACCAGGGTGGGCAGCAAGCTGTCCACCGCGCTGATCTGTTCCGCGACCTCCCGGTCCACCAGCATCATCGGGACCTCGGCCCGGATGGCCGCGTGCACGGTGCGCAGCGGCTCGCTGGGCTGCGCCACCTCGGCCCGCAGGTCGATGCCCTGGGCCGCGCAGACCACCTCGACGGCCAGGCAGGTGCGCACGTTCGCCACCACGTCGCGGAGCTTGCGCACCCCGGTCCAGCCCATCGACACGTGGTCTTCCTGCTTCCCTGAGGTGGGGATGGTGTCCACGCTGGCCGGGTGGGCCAGCACCTTGTTCTCGCTGACCAGCGACGCCGCGGTGTACTGGGCCAGCATGAAGCCGGAGTTGGTGCCCGCCTCCGGGGCCAGGAACGGCGGCAGGCCACGGGAGAACGCCGGGTCCAGCATCCGGTCCACCCGGCGCTCGCTGATGCTGGCCAGCTCGGCCAGGGCCATGGCCAGCATGTCCGCGGCGAACGCGAGCGGCTCGCCGTGGAAGTTCCCGGTGGTCATCACCTCGCCGTCGGGCACCACCACCGGATTGTCCACCACTGAGCCCAGCTCGATGTCGAGGACCCGGCGGGCGTGCGCCAGCACGTCCCGGACCGCGCCGTGCACCTGCGGCGCGCAGCGCAGGCAGTACGCGTCCTGCACCGCGTGCCGGCTGTGCCGGTGGCTGGCCAGCAGCGGCGAGCCCGGCCAGCAGCGCGCGCAGGTTGGCCGCGCTGTCCAGCTGGCCCGGGTGCGGCCGGATCACCTGCACCCGCTCGTCGTAGGGCCGGTCGGTGCCGAGCAGCGCCTCGATGGACAGCGCGCAGGCCAGGTCGGCCGCCTGCACCAGCATCAGCGCGTCGTGGATCGAGAAGGCGAGCAGGGCCTGCATCGGCTCGGTCCCGTTGACCAGGGACAGGCCCTCCTTCGGGGCCAGCTGGAGCGGCACGATGCCGTGCTCGGCCAGCACCTCGGCGCTGGGCCGGCCGCGCGGCGGGTCGCCCGGGCCGCGCAGCCGGCCCTCGCCGATCAGCGGCTGGGCCAGGTGGGCGAGCTGGGCCAGGTCCCCGGACGCGCCGACCGAGCCCTTGCCCGGGACCACCGGGAGCAGGCCCAGGCCGAGCAGCTCGAGCAGGCGGCGCGGCAGGTCCTCGCGGACGCCGGAATAGCCCGCCGCCAGCGTGCGGGCCCGGAGCAGCAGCAGCGCGCGCACCGTCGCGTCGTCCAGCGGCTCCCCGGTGGCGGCCGCGTGCGAGCGGATGATGGCGCCCTGCAGCCGGGTCAGGTCCTGCTCGCCCACCCGGGTGTCGGCCAGCGCGCCGAAGCCGGTGTTGACCCCGTAGACGGGCGCGTCGCCCGCGATGGCCTCGGCCACCACGGACCGGCTGGGCTGCATGACGGCGGCGACGCCCGGCGCCGAGTTCGGCTCGCGCTTCGCCGCGGGCGACGTCGATGACATCATCCAGGGTGAGGGCGTCGCCGGTGACGATCACAGTTCGCATGGCTGACAGCCTGCCATGCCCAGGTCACCGGTCTGCACCGTGGATCACCCGCAGCGGATCACCCGCGGTCACCGAGGATCCCGGCCAGGACCGCGACCGCCTCGTCCACCAGCCGGTCGCTCAAATTGCCGTAGCCGAGCAGCAGGCCGGGCGCGCCGGGGTCCGGGACCAGCCGCAGCGCGTCGAGGGTGCCCAGCCGCATGTCCCGCTGCTGTGCCGCGGTGAGGATGGCCGCCGTGTCGGTGCCCGCGGGCAGGTCGAGCAGCAGGTCGAGGCCGGCCTGCCCACCGCGCACCCGGTACCCGGGCAGCTCGCGGGCCAGCGCGCCGGCCAGCGCGGCCCGGCGGGCCCGGAACCGCCGCCGGGAGGCGCGCAGGTGCCGGTCGTAGGCGCCGGACTCCATGAAGTGGGCCAGCGCGAGCTGGTTCAGCGCGGGCGGGCTGACCGGCAGGCCACGGCCGGCCCGGGTCCCGCCGACCAGCCGCCGCGGCGTGACCACCCAGCCGATGCTGACGGTCGGGTTCAGCGTCCGGGTCATCGAGCCGAGCAGCGCCACCCGGTCCCGGTCGGCGCCCTGGATGACGGCGGGCACGGGGCCGGCGTAACTGAACTCGGAGTCGTAATCGTCCTCCACGATCAGCCCGCCGGCCTGCCGGGCCCAGTCCAGCAGCGCCGTCCGCCTGGCCGCCAGCGGGTAGCCGAACGCGACCTGCCGGGCCGCGCCCACGCACACCGCGCGCAGCCCCGGGTGGTCCCGCAGCGCAGCTACCACCAGGCCGTCGTCGTCCACCGGCAGCGGCACCAGGTCCAGGCCGGCGGCCCGGGCAGCCTGCCAGAGCCGCGGCGAGCCCGGGTTCTCCATGCCGATCGCGGTGTGCCCGTCGTCGCGCAGCGCGTGCGAGACCTGGGCCATGGCCTGCCCGGCGCCAGCGAAGACCGAGAGCGTGCCGGGGTCGGCGGCCGCGCCCCGGCTCCGGTTCAGGTGCGCGGCCAGGATCTCGCGCAGCCGTGGGTGGCCGCCGGACTGGGCGTAGTCGAGCTGGTCGAACGGCGCGGTCTCGGCAGCGACCCGGATCGCCTCGACCCACCGGCGGCGCGGGAACGCGCGCTGGTCGGACCGGTAGCCCAGGTCGTAGCGAACCGCGCGGGGTGGCTTCTCGGCGGGAGCGGCGGGCCGCGGCGGGTCCTCGTGCGGCCGGGGCGTCCAGCACACCCGGGTGGCTGAACCGGTCCGCCCGGCCAGGTATCCCTCGGTGATGAGCCGGCCGTAGGCCTCGGTCACCGTCCAGCGGGACACGCCCAGGTCAGCCGCGAGCGCCCGGCTGGGCGGCAGCGCGGCGCCGTGCGGCAGCCGCCCGTCCCGGATGGCCGCCCGGATCGCGCTGGCCAGCCGGGCGGGCAGCCCGCGCTTGCCATGGGTACCCGCCGGGCCCGGCACGGCGAGCAGGGTCTCCCAGGCCAAATTGGTCTGTTTTCCGGCCACGCGATTGGATCGTAGCTGCTGCTCAGCCAGTTCTACAGTCGTTAAATCTCCGACAGAAAGTGGCAGGTCAGGTCATGTTTTCGTGGTTGCGCAGCAGGGTCGGCCGGTGGTGGCGGCAGCAGCGGCCGGCCCGGACTCAGCAAGACGCGTTCTTCACCGATCCGGCCGTGGTCGAGGACGACTACGGCCGGATGAAGCCGGAGCCGCCGCGCTGGTGAGCCTGGGCTCCGGGTCAGCCGTCCGCGCTGGCCCGGGGCCGGACCCGCAGGTGCGCGCGCTCGCCCTGGCGGCCGAACAGCGTGAGGATTTCCACCGGCTCCTGGTCCGCGGTGCTGAACCAGTGCGGCACCCGGGTGTCGAACTCGGCCGCCTCACCCGGTACCAGCACCAGGTCCTGGTCGCCGAGCACCAGCCGGAGCCGCCCGTTCAGCACGTAGAGCCACTCGTAGCCCTCGTGCACCCGGGGGTCGGGCGTCTGGCCCCGGCTGGGCGAGAGGATCAGTTTGTAGGCCTGCACGCCGCCGGGCCGGCGGGTCAGCGGCACGAACGTCTCGCCGTTGGCGGCGGCGAACGGCCGCAGGTGGATCCGGGGGTCGCCGGTGGTCGGCGCGCCGACCAGGTCATCCAGCGGGACCCCGTACGCCTGGGCCAGCGGCAGCAGCAAGTCGAGGTTCGGCCGCCGCTGGCCCGATTCGAGCCGGGACAGCGTGCTGGCCGAGATGCCGGTGGCCGCGGACAGTTCGCCCAGCGTGCGGCCCCGCTCCAGGCGCAGCGCGCGCAGCCGGGGCCCGACCGCGGCCAGCACCGTGTCCAGATCACCCATTCACCCAGCTTGCCAGACCGGCAACAAAGTTTGCGCATCGCGCCGGCCAGCGGGCATGCTCCGGTGGTGACGGTGGCTCCCCTCTGGAGGTGGTTGTGGTGACCGGGCACGATGAGGCCGGTCTGGCCGAGATGTTCACCGAGACGTTCTGGGACGAGCGGTACCGGACCCGCGACGCGCTGTGGAGCGGCCAGCCGAACGCCACGCTGGTCGCCGAAGTCAGCGGGCTGTCCCCCGGCCGGGCGCTGGACGCGGGCTGTGGCGAGGGTGCGGACACCATCTGGCTGGCCAGCCAGGGCTGGCAGGTCACCGGGATGGACATATCGACGGTGGCCCTGGACCGGGCGGCCGGGCACGCCGCCGCGGCCGGGCCACAGATCGCCGGGCGGATCAGCTGGCAGCAGGCGGACCTGCTCGACTGGACCCCGGCCAGGACCAGTACGACCTGGCCACCGCGCACTACATGCACTTCCCGCCGGGGTCGCGGGACAAGGCGTTCCGCCGCCTGGCCGCCACGGTCCGGCCCGGCGGCACTCTGCTCATCGTCGGCCATCACGCGTCGGACATCGGCGTGGTGCCCCGGCCGCCGATCCCGGAGCTGTTCTTCTCCGGCGACGACATCGCCGCGCTGCTCAACCTGGCCGGCTGGGACGTGATCACCAACACGGCGGCGGCCCGCGAGGCCACCCACCCGGAGGACGGGCACCAGGTGACGCTGCACGACGCCGTGCTGCGCGCCCAGCGGCACCCGGAACCGGCGGCGGGGTGATGCTGGCCCGTTGGCGGAGACCTACAGGGTCACGCTGACCGCCTGACGGCGCACGGTCAGCGCCCGGCTTACCTCCAGCTCCCAGGACGGCCAGTGGTCCAGCACCTCGAAGCCGAGCTGGGCGTTGATCGCGATCATGTGCTATTCGCGTCGGCGTTCCCGGTGATGATCTGGGTCAGCTGCGGCTCCCGCCCGGCCAGCAGCTCGAGCATGGCCACCTTGACCAGCAGCCCCAGCCGGTGGCCGCGGTGCGGCCGGGCCACCGCGGTCAGCTCCTGCAGGCCCCAGGACGGCACGGCCGGGTCCACTGCGAGCTGGGTGAACGCGGCCAGTTCGCCGCTGGCCAGCGACCGGGTGGCCACCGTGTACCAGCGCAATCCCTGGGCCGCGATGCGGTGCTCATCGAGCCGGACCCGGGTCTCGTCCCGCGCTGCGCCTCCTGCCCGGCATCCCGCGGCATGTCCTCCACGCCGACGCATTGATCCCGGCCAGCCCGGCCACCAGGTCGTCGGGTGCCGGGCCGTCCCAGGACAGCAGGGCATACCCGCGGGCGGCGCTGGCGCTGTGCGCGCAGCGCGGCCCGCCGCCCGGCGGGCATGCCGTCCAGCCGGAGCACCCGGCCGACGTGAGCCAGGCCGGGCCGGGCGCCGATCGCGGCGGCGAACGCCGAACCAGGCGAGCCGTCCCGGGCGTGCCCGGTCAGCACGTCCGGCCGGACTGGCGGGCCCGGCCGGCCGTGTGCCGGACCAGCGCGGCGCCCAGCGCCCGGCGGTGCGCCGGGTGCACCGTGGCCGCCAGCATGGCCAGATGCGGGTTCTCCCGCTGCGGCAGGCTCAGCAGGTACCAGCCGCGGGGGCGCCGGCCGTCCCGGGCCAGCCATACTTCCTGCCGGCTTCGGTCCAGCCCAGGGTGAGCCAGCCGGCGAAGTACGGGCGGACCACGGGGCCCAGACGGGTCGTCGATCGGGTGGCAGGCCAGGTAGATCTCGTGGCAGGCGCGAACCCCGGCCTCATCTGCCCCGGGGTCGAACTGCTCCAGCTTCATCCCCCCAGCTAACTGACCAATGGGTCAGCGCCAATGGTTTTCCGGCCGGTAACCCGGTGGCGGGCCGGTCCGGGGCCGCGCGGCCGGGCCGGCGGCGGCGCAGCGGTTCCCGCAGCACGCCGCCAATGACCGTGGTGACCACCTTCCGCAGGGCGTCGTCGTCCGGCGGCGGGCCGGTGCGGTCGGCGAACAGCAGGTGGGCGGCGCCGATCAGGGCGGGCCCGAGCCCGTCGGGGTCGGCGTCGGCCGCGATCCGGCCCAGGTCACGCTCGGCGGCCAGGTAGCCGGTGATGATGGCGACGGCCTCGGTCAGCACCGGCACACCGGCCGGCCAGGCCTGCCGCAGCCGGGCGCGCAGCTCGTCCCGGAACGTGATCAGCGGGACGATGGCTACCGCGATCGAGCCGAACATGGCGGCCAGCGCGGCGGACAGGTTGCCGGCCACGGTGCCGGTCCCGGCCGCGTCGCGCAGCGCGGCGGCCTGGTCATCCAGCCGGTTCACCCGGTCCAGCACGAACTCGGCCAGGAACGCGTCGAAGTCGGCGAAGTGCCGGTGCAGCACGCCCTTGGCGCAGCCTGCCTCGGTGGTGACCGCCCGGCTGGTCAGCCCGCTCGGCCCGTCCCGCAGCAGCACGCGCTCGGCCGCGTCGAACAGTTGCGCACGCACGTCGCGGATGGCCACCCCGGTCGGCACCGTCCAGCCTTCCTTTCGCTGTGCGCGAAACCCGATTGCTAAGTGGGCATGTGCCCACTTAGCGTGGGCGCATGCCCACTATACCGCCGGAGCACGTGCCTCTTCCGGAACGCGAGTCGCACCAGGCCCGGGAGGTGGCCGAGTCGTTCGGCTGGGACGCGGCACGTTATGACCGGGCCCGGCCTAGCTACCGGCCGGCCTGGTGGACCGGATCATCGCCACCAGCCCCGGACACGACGTGCTCGACGTCGGCTGCGGCACCGGCATCGCCGCCCGGCTGTTCCAGGCGGCCGGCTGCCAGGTGCTCGGCGTCGACCCCGACGAGCGGATGGCCAGCCTGGCCCGGCGCCGCGGCCTCGACGTCGAGGTAGCCACGTTCGAGGACTGGGACCCGGCCGGGCCGGACGTTCGACGTGGTCGTCGCGGGGCAGGCCTGGCACTGGGTGGACCCGGTGGCCGGCGCGGCCCAGGCGGCCCGGGTGCTGCGCCCCGGCGGCCGGCTGGCCGTGTTCTGGAACTCGTTCCGCCCCCCGGCCGACCTGGCGGAAGCCTTCGCCGCGGTGTACCGCCGCGTGCTGGCCGAGGCGCCGCTGTTCAAGATGCCAGCCGCCGGCGCGGACGCGTACTCAGCGCT